>NZ_QLNV01000001.1 GCF_003285545.1 Sinomicrobium soli
TTTTATATCATTGTAGTATCTTTCCAGGTGGCACTATGCCTCCGAAATCCGTGGCATGGTCACTCCGAAATATCCAAGATTCTCCTCTCTAACATCGATGAACTCCTATCTTTTATTGAAGCCCGTTGTTTTAGGGCACAGTTTAGAGAGGTTAGAAATGTAGAATTCTTCTTATTCAGATTAACCACAATTTTTGCATAAACACAACAATTGGGAATGGTTCGAAATCACATCATATTAAATGAACGCCCAAAAACTTGAAAACCACGCAATTCAATAGGAATTACGTGGTTTTGTAAAGAATCTGAATTCTTAATAGTGACCCCGGAGGGATTCGAACCCCCAACCCTCAGAGCCGAAATCTGATATTCTATCCAGTTGAACTACGGAGCCATGACCCGGAAAATGAAATCTCATTTATCACAGGTTTATTTTTGTTTCAATATTTCACTAATAAATTCTCTTCCAACACCCGACTTCAGATACTTTCTCTACGGGCATTTTATTGTGCAAGCTTCTGCTTTACAATTGCAGAGACCACTTTGCCATCTGCTTTTCCGGCCAACACCCTGGTGGCTGTTCCCATTACCTTTCCCATGTCTTTCATACCCTGGGCGCCGGTGTCAGCAATAACTTTTTCCACCACTTTTGCAATATCTTCCTCACTGAGCTGTTCGGGCAGGAATTTCTCTATAACGGCAGCCTGGGCCAGTTCGGGCTCTGCCAGGTCTGCTCTTCCCTGTTCCGTATAGATGGCTGCGCTGTCTTTTCGCTGCTTTACCAGCTTCTGTAACATCTTCAGCTCATCCTCCTCCGTGAGCTCTTTTGCGCTGCTTTCGGTCTGTGCAAGCAACAATGCCGATTTAACAGCTCTCAATGCTTCCAGGGACACGGTATCCTTGGCTTTCATCGCTGTCTTCATCTCTTCCATGACCTTGCTTTGCAGACTCATCTCTTGCGTTTTTAATCCGGTGTGCGAATATAAGAAAGAATTACAATACCGGGGGCAAAAATACGGAATTTTTACCCCATAAAACAGTTAAACGCCATAATCCCGTAAAAGACATGGCGTTTAACTGCGGATACCTCCCTGCCTTATACCCGGCCGGTAAGGTTATGGATTATTTTAGTCTACATTATCGTGAAGAAAGGAGTTGTTCGTCCGCAACTGTATATCCTCATTGCTGTCATTTCCTACCGAAATCCTCGAGGTACCGTCGCCTGAACTCCTTTCACTGAGATCTACCCCCAGCCTTTTATATGCGGGCTGTTTTTCTATTTCATCGATCTTCGAGACACTGTTGTTAAACCTGTAATTAAACTCCTTGAGTTTCCTCCGGCGCTCTTCGGCCCTTAATTTCAGGCTTTCCTCTATCGATGTGTTAAAGGGATCTACTTCCTGTGATGCCGCATTTTCTTCCGGGGTACTGACCACCTTTTTTTCCATGGCCAGTTCCTGGTCGGTCACCTCATTTCCGGGCGAAGATTTCGGGCTGGCATTAGACAGCCTGTTTTCCACTTCCATATAATCGTCCAGGCTGTAACGGCGTACTCCTTCTTCCGATACTTCGGTAACCGGAACTACCTCTACATGATCTTTGACATCGTAATTACGGGCGTCGTCCGTATTGAGCTCAAAAGTCCTGGTTTGGGATTGTTCAGATTGCTTTTTTGCCGGTGTTGCCGGCCTGTTAACTTCTTTTGCCGGTTTGTTCACAGGCATATCAAAAGAAAGTGTGGTCTGCTGCTGGGGTTCCCCCGGCGCCGACCTGATCTCTTCAGCCTCAACCTCAATATTCCTGATGTGTTCCGTGGTATCTATGATCACAAAATCCTCTTCCCTGGCATAGACTTCATCGTATATCACATCCATATTCCTGATGATATCGGTAGTAGATACCAGGTCCGGGCCGTCATTTTCCGTAAGGGTATGCCTTACCGCGGGTTGTTCCTGGTTCCGGGCCGGGCCGGTTTCTCCGGGAAAGTTCATCGTCATGGATGTCTTGTCCGGGGAAAGGTCCTGAATGGCCCTTTGCTCGTCCTCCAGGGTATGTATGATCTTCTTGGCCTCGGTATTTACGATCTCGTGTTGTTGCTCTATATCAAAACCCGTAGCAATAATGGTTACTGAAATGGCATCGCCCAAAGATTCGTCTTCTCCCACACCCATGATAATATTGGCACCGTGCCCGGCTTCGTTCTGGATATGGTCGTTGATCTCGCCTATCTCGTCAATAGTGATTTCCTCGCCGCCAGAAACGATAAGTAGCAGTACGTTCTTGGCACCTGTAATCTTATTGTCGTTCAGCAGGGGCGAATCGAGCGCTTTGACAATGGCGTCCTGGGCCCGGCTTCCTCCTGTAGCCGCAGCCGATCCCATAATGGCAGTACCGCTGTTAGACAATACGGTCTTGGCATCCCTGAGGTCGATATTCTGGGTATAGTGATGGGTAATGACCTCCGCAATACCCCGTGAAGCCGTAGCCAGCACTTCATCGGCCTTGGAAAAACCTGCCTTGAAGCCCAGATTACCATATACCTCCCGAAGCTTGTTGTTATTGATCACGATCAGTGAGTCTACGTGGCTCCTCAGGTTATCCACTCCCCTTCGGGCCTGTTCGTTACGGGTTTTTCCTTCGAACTGGAAAGGAATGGTGACGATCCCCACGGTAAGGATATCCAGCTCCTTTGCCATCTTGGCAATGATGGGCGCTGCCCCCGTACCGGTACCACCACCCATCCCGGCAGTGATAAAGAGCATTTTGGTATTGCTGTCCAGCATGCCCTTGATCTCTTCGAAGCTCTCTATGGCCGCTTTTTCCCCCACATCGGGATTGGCACCGGCTCCGAGCCCTTCTGTGAGAGATACCCCGAGTTGTATTTTATTGGGCACGGAACTGTTGTCCAGTGCCTGTGAATCCGTATTACACACTACGAAATCGACTCCTTTGATCCCCAGCTGAAACATGTGATTTATCGCATTGCTTCCTCCGCCACCAACGCCTATTACCTTGATCACATTGCTCTGGTTCTTGGGCATGTCGAACGAGATGTTTCCAAAATCTGTGTTGCTACTCATAATAATTGTTTACAGGTTTTAATACTTTTTCTTCAGCCAATACGTTGCTATTCGGCATTGTCTAAAAAATCTTTTACTCTATCGGACCATTTTTCGAGGAAAGACTTGCGTTCCTTCTTCGGTTTCGATATCGTTTCGGGCTCATCGGTTGGTTTACGGGATAATTCTTCCTGTTGGTTGTGTTCTTCGGTGTTTTGCTCTTCGGCGACAAATCTGCTCTGCCGGTCGAGGGCATTCATCACCAGCCCCACTGCCGTAGCATATACGGGACTGGCTACTTCAGGGTCTGAATCACCGGCCAGGTGTTCATTGGGGTAGCCGATCCTGGTATCCATCCCGGTGATGTACTCCACCAGCTGTTTCAGGTGTTTCAGCTGGCTGCCGCCTCCTGTCAGCACGATCCCGGCTATGAGTTTCTTTTTTTGTTCCTCATGGCCGTAATTCTTGATCTCCATATACACCTGCTCTATGATCTCCACGGCCCTGGCATGGATGATCTTGGACAGGTTCTTCAGTGTAATTTCCTTGGGTTCCCTGCCGCGTAATCCGGGAATGGAGACGATCTCATTGTCCTTGTTTTCCCCGGGCCAGGCCGATCCGAACTTGATCTTGAGCAGTTCTGCCTGTTTCTCTATAATGGAGCAGCCTTCCTTGATATCGTCGGTAATCACATTACCCCCGAAAGGGATTACGGCTGTGTGACGGATAATGCCATCCTTGAAAATGGCCAGGTCTGTGGTTCCGCCCCCTATATCGATAAGGGCCACTCCCGCTTCTTTTTCCTCCTGGCTGAGCACCGCATTAGACGAGGCCAGCGGTTCCAGTGTGATCCCGGCCAGCTCCAGCCCGGAACTCTTTACACAGCGGCCAATATTCCGAATGGAGGAAACCTGCCCCACCACTACGTGAAAATTGGCCTCGAGCCTTCCGCCATACATTCCTACGGGTTCCTTGATCTCCGACTGTCCGTCCAGTTTAAACTCCTGCGGAAGCACGTGTATGATTTCCTCGCCGGGGAGCATGACCAGTTTGTACACCTGGTTGCAAAGCCGCTCCACATCGAGCTCATCGATCACCTCATCAGAATTGGGACGGGTAATATAGTCGCTGTGCTGCAGGCTCCGGATATGCTGCCCGGCTATGCCTACCACTACTTCGTCCACACGCTTGCCCGAATTGTTCTCTGCCTCCTGTACCGCCTGCTGGATAGACTGTATCGTCTGGGTAATATTGCTTACCACCCCGCGGTGTACGCCCAGGCTCCTGGCTTTTCCAATACCCAGTATCTCTATCTTTCCGTACTCATTCTTACGGCCTATCATAACCACGATCTTCGTGGTCCCTATATCCAGTCCTATTCCGTATTTCTCCTGTCCCATAACTTATTTTTTGGTGCACACCACCTGGTTGTTGAATCTCAGGTCTATCTGCTTATACTTATCCAGGGAATGATCCTTTAATGCTTTGTGATAAAACGCCTTAAAATTAACGACCTTCTGCTCCAGGTGGTCTGTTTCTCCCAGGATCACAGTAAAGTCGTCCGCCCGCATCCGGAGTTTATACCCGGATACCTCCCTGTGAATGCCCGTAATATTCCTGTTCAGGAAAGCATCACCGTCTATATATTTCACCAGGGTATACACCTCCTCCAGCACATCTTCATCAACAGTCCCCGTAACCAGCGGTACCCGTACCGCATGCACCGGCGACAACGGCATGCGCTTCCCCTGCCTGTCTATATAATAAGAGGTCTTACCCGTAACACGGGCAATGGGTTCCCTTTGCTTGATTCTCGCACCAAGTTGCCCGTTTACAGTCATATAAACCTGGGCTTCCTGTATCATTTCGTCGGAGTTAAGTATACCCTCCAACTTATTCAAAACTAATTTTTCTTTAGGTATATCCGGTACGGTGTCAGCATTTTGTATTAACAATTTATTAACCGCCTGATGGGTAACGAACAGGTTGTCTCCGTCCAGAAATACAATGTCTATCCCGCTTACGGGTTTTCTCTCATACCTGTGATTGGCAAAGGAGTACAAAAATACCAGTACTGCCATCACCAGGAATAATTTTATGATGTGGATTGCCTTTCGCATTACAACCGATATATTAGTATTCGTTTCATCTTATCATTGTCTTTCTTATAGTGCTATTCCGTATCTGCGGACCAGTATCTGCCTTATCCGCGGCACTTCTACGCCGATATCCCCTGCTCCCATGGTCAGTACAATCCGGGCACCGGTATTTTCGAGGACTTCCAGCAGGGCTTCCTTGCTCACAAGCTGTTTATTGTTATGCGAAACTTCGCCCAACAACTTTTCCGAAGTCACCCCTTCTATAGGTTGTTCCCTCGCCGGGTAGATATCCAGCAGGACCACCTGGTCGAACCCGGACAGGCTTTTCCCGAATTCCTTCATAAAATCACGGGTACGGCTGTACAGGTGAGGCTGGAATATCGCCAGCACCTTCTCTCCCGGGTACATTTCCCTTACCGCCTGGTGCACGGCTTCTATTTCGGCCGGATGGTGGGCATAGTCATCCACATAAACCACCTCCGGGGTATTCAACTGGTAAGAAAACCTCCGTTTCACTCCCTTAAACCCGGCAAGGGCTTCTGCTGTCTTTTCAGGAGAGGCACCTCCTTCCACGGCCATGGCAAATGCTGCCAGTGCGTTCAGCAGGTTGTGTTTTCCCGGTTTTCCGAAAGTCACTCCGCTTACCTTTCCTTCGGGCATACGGATGTCAAAAACATAGCGTCCTCCGGTGATCTTTATATTTTCCAGGCCATAAGCGGCAGCGGTTTCAAATCCGTAAGTCACCCCCTCGAAAGGCAGGCCGTAACGCACGATCAGCTTTCCTCCGGGTTTAACCTTCCCGGAAAAATCACGGAAGCTCTTTTCCATCTCGGCCTTGCTCCCGTAAATATCGAGATGATCGGCATCTACCGAGGTGATACAGGCTATATCGGGCGACAGGTGCAGGAACGAGCGATCGAACTCATCGGCTTCGGTAACGGTGACCTCTTCTCCCTCGATCAGGAAGTTGCTGTTGAAATTCTCCGAAACCCCTCCCAGAAAAGCAGTGAGGCGGGTACCGGTTTCCCGCAGCAGATAGGCCAGAATGGACGAAGTGGTGGTTTTACCGTGCGTTCCCGCCACGGCATAGCAGAAGGTATCCGCCGTAATATACCCGAGTACTTCCGCCCGCTTGCTTACCCGAAAGCCGCCGGCCCTGAAATAGTGTAACAACACACTGTTCTCCGGTATTGCCGGGGTATAGACCACAAGGGTATGCTTCGGGTTGCGAAAGGCATCCGGAATTTCCTGCTCTTCATCCGAATAAGCCACCGTTATCCCCGTTTCCTCCAGCCCGGCCGTAATATCGGAAGGGACCCTGTCATAACCGGCCACCTCCTTACCGATAAAATGGAAATACCTGGCCAGGGCCGACATGCCTATGCCTCCGATCCCTATAAAATAAACGTTATGTATGTCTTTTACCTCCATTTACGGTCCTGCTTTAATCCTGTCTCTTCAGGTATCGTTCTATTTCGTCAACAATGTCGGAAGTGGCATCCGGCAGGGCCAGCTTCCTGATATTCTCTCCCAGTTGCCGCTGCCTGTCCTCCGATCCTGCCAGGGTACTGAATTCTTTTTCAAAATCCCTGTCCAGGTCCTTCTCCCTGATCAGGATGGCAGCATCGGCATTCGCTACCGCCTGTGCATTTTTGGTCTGGTGATCTTCGGCTACGAGTGGCGACGGTACGAATATCACCGGTTTTCCCACAATACTCAGTTCCGAGACCGACCCGGCCCCGGCCCTGGATATCACCATATCGGCCGCTGCATAGGCCAGGGCCATTTCGTTGATAAACGGGTGTATGTGAACCGTATTGCTCGCATACCCCTTAAATTCTTCGTAATACAAGGTGCCGCATTGCCACAGGAGCTGTATCCCCAGGCTGTCGAAAAAGGCCAGGTGGCCATGTGTCAATGTGTTGATCGCCCTGGCGCCGAGGCTGCCTCCCAGCACCAGCAATACCTTGCGCTGCGGGTCCAGCCCGAAGAACCTCATGGCTTCTTCCCTTTTCCCGGAAATATCCAGCAGGTCCTGCCGTACAGGATTCCCGGTCTTTACGATCTTGTCTGCTGGGAAAAAGCGTTCCAGTCCGTCATAGGCCACGCATATTTTCCGCGCTTTTTTAGCGAGCAGCTTATTGGTAATGCCCGGGTATGAATTCTGCTCCTGCAGTACACAGGGAATTCCCCGTGAAGAAGCTACCCTGAGCAGGGGGCCACTGGCAAACCCGCCGGTCCCCACCACCACATCGGGACGGAACCTCCTGACAATACCGCGGGCTTTCCACAGGCTGCTGATCAGCTTCAGGGGAAACAACAGGTTCTTCAGCGAAAGTTTCCGCTGTATCCCGGATATCCACAGGCCTTCGATATCGTAACCCGCCCTGGGCACCTT
Source organism: Sinomicrobium soli (assembly GCF_003285545.1). Classification (GTDB taxonomy): domain Bacteria; phylum Bacteroidota; class Bacteroidia; order Flavobacteriales; family Flavobacteriaceae; genus Sinomicrobium. Next base: position 7,556 of record NZ_QLNV01000001.1, read on the forward strand.
CTCCATTTCCATACGGTCTTTTGCCCCGACAAACAGGAAAACAGCCCCGGGATAACGCGCTTTCAGCTCGTTAGCTATGGCTATGGCCGGGTAAATATGCCCGCCTGTTCCTCCTCCTGATATGATAAACCTATAGTTGTCCACTTAAAACCTCTAACGGATTTTGTTCTTCTTCTGTTACTGCTCCCCTTTCCGCTACTGTCGCCGCTTCTTCCCTCCTCGCGCTTACACTGAGAATAATGCCTATGGCCAGACATGACATCCAGATCGACGTACCCCCCGTACTTATCAGCGGAAGGTTCTGCCCGGTAACCGGAAACAGCTCTACCGCCACCGCCATATTGATCAGCGCCTGGAACACGATGGGCAGCCCCACACCTATGACCAGCAATTTTCCGAAAACGGTATCGGCCTTATAGGCTACGATAACAATCCGGAACAGCAATAGCATATACAAAAACAGGAGCAGCAAGCCTCCTGCCAGGCCGTATTCTTCCACGATAATGGCATATATAAAATCGGAAGAGCTCTGGGGCAGAAAATTCTTCATTACGCTTTTTCCGGCACCTACACCCAGCACCCCCCCGGTGGCAATGGCGATCTTGGCCTTCTCGATCTGGTAATCAGCCTCGGTATCTTCTCCGTTGGCAAAATTCTCGATCCGGTTTACCCAGGTATCGATCCGGTTGGGCAACAGGTCCGGGAAAGCCTTATTGACCAGGATAAACAGGAAAAGGCTGAATATCCCGGCAGCCACTATGCCCCCCAGGTATTTTACCGGGTACCCTCCGAGAAAACACAGGAGCAGCACGATAAAAAAGAGTATGGCCGTAGTGGAAAAATTGGCCGGAAGTATCAGGGCCATAACCAGGAATACCGGTGCCCACAGCGGGACTACGGTTTCTTTGAAAGCAACTTCCCGGTCCTTTATCCTGGACAGGTACCGGGCCACATAGATCAGCAGCACAACCGTTGCCAGGGTCGAGGTCTGAAAACTCACGCCCACAAAGGGGATCCTTACCCACCGGCTGGCATTCGCCCCGTCGATGGTCGTTCCCTGGGCAAGGGTATACACCAGCAGCAAAAACACCACCGGCATGACAATAATGGACAGCCCCTTGAAATACCTGTACGGGATACGGTGTACACCGAAAATAATACCGAAGCCCAGCAGCAAAAGCATGGCGTGCTTCAGCAGGTGCCCTACGGTCGTTCCCGATCCTACCACATAAACCAGGTTGGAACTCGCACTGTACACAGGCAGGAACGACAGAATGGCCAAAAGTGCGGCTACAGCCCAGATGGCCCGGTCTCCCTTGATATTTTTAAACAGACTCTGCATGGTATCTCTTTTTCTGTACTCTCCCGAAACAAGGTTACAGGTGTTTTACAGCCTCCTTGAACTGATTGCCCCGGTCTTCGTAATTCTCAAACAGGTCAAAACTGGCACAGGCAGGAGACAACAGTACATTATCCCCCTTCTCTGCTATCTTGTAAGCTATCTTTACCGCCTCTTCCATAGACTGTGTTTCCACCATCAGGTCTACCACCCTGCCGAAAGCATCTATGATCTTGGAATTATCGATCCCCAGACATATGACAGCCTTTACTTTTTCACGTACCAGGGGCATCAGTACCGTATAGTCATTCCCTTTATCCTGCCCGCCTACGATCCATATCGTAGGTGCCGACATGCTGTCCAGCGCATAGTGAACCGCGTTGACATTAGTAGCCTTGGAATCATTGATATACTGAACATTCTGTATTTTCAGCACCTTTTCCAACCGGTGTTCCACCCCCTGAAAGTTCTCAAGACTCTCCCTGATGGTCTGTTTTCTCACCTTTACCAGGTGGGCTACCAGGGAAGCCGCCATGGTATTCTTGACGTTGTGTTTCCCTTCCAATACTAATGTGTCTGTAGACATAATGCTCTGTTCGTTATCTATGGTTAATATTATTTTATCATTCTTTACAAAGGCCCCCTGCGGGATTTCCTTTTCCAGTGAAAAAGGCAGCAATACCGATCGCACCGGGTGTTTTTTCAGCCAGTCCGTAATCACTTCATCATCCGCATCGTAAATGAGGTAATCGTCTTCGGTCTGGTTCATCGCGATCCGGAACTTGGAAGCGATATAACGTTCAAAATCATTGTCATACCGGTCCAGGTGATCCGGGGTGATATTGGTGATCACGGCTATATGCGGACGGAATTCCCTGATACCGTCCAGTTGAAAGCTACTGATCTCCAGCACGAAGAACTCCTTGTCATCTTCGGCCACCATACCGGCAAAACTTTTCCCTATATTCCCGGCCATCCCCACATCCAGTCCGCCATTGCGAAGCAAATGATGGGTAAGCATGGTGGTTGTGGTCTTCCCGTTGCTTCCCGTGATCCCTATCAGCATCCCCCCGGTATACCGCGATGCGAATTCTATCTCCGAGATCACCGGGATTCCCTTGCCCGTCAACTCCTGCACCAATGGCACGCCATCCGGTATTCCGGGGCTTTTCATCACCAGGTCTGCTTCCAGTATCCTGCCTGCATCATGGCTGCCTTCTTCCCACGATATTTCATACTGTTCAAGAACGTTCCTGTACTCCGGGCCTATCTTTCCCCGGTCTGAGACAAACACTTCAAAGCCTTCCTTTTTCCCCAGGATCGCTGTCCCTATCCCGCTTTCTCCCGCTCCCAGCACTATTAATTTTTTCATTCCAGAGGCTTCTTTTACTTTCACTGTTGTCATTTGCACACCCGGCTATCTGACCTTAAGGGTCACTATCGTTATCACCGCCAGCATAATACCGACAATCCAGAAACGGGTTACGATCTTACTCTCGTGGTATCCCTTTTTCTGATAGTGGTGATGCAGGGGCGACATCAGGAAAATGCGCCTGCCTTCACCGTATTTTTTCCGGGTATATTTAAAATAGCTCACCTGCAGTACCACCGAAAGGTTTTCGGCCAGGAATATCCCGCACAATACCGGAATAAGCAGTTCCTTGCGCACTGCTATGGCTATTACCGCGATAATGCCGCCTATGGTCAGGCTTCCGGTATCTCCCATAAACACCTGGGCCGGATAGGTGTTATACCACAGAAAACCTACAAGCGCCCCTGCAAAAGCGGCGATATACACCGAGATCTCCCCGACCCTGGGGATATACATGATGTTCAGGTAGTCGGAAAATATGATGTTTCCCGAAACCCAGGCAAAAATCCCCAGTGCAATGACGATAATCGCAGACGACCCTGCTGCAAGGCCATCTATTCCGTCGGTCAGATTCGCCCCGTTGGACACCGCCGTAACGATAAAGATGACTATGGGGATAAAGATCAGCCACGCATAATCCCTGTAATTATCGCCAGCCCAGGCAATGATCCTCGAATAGTCGAGTTCGTTGTTCTTCACAAAGGGAATAGTGGTCGTCGTCGATTTTTCTTCCTCCCCGGTATCGGCCAGTGTTTCGGCAGAAACAACCTGTGCATAATCGGCACTGATCCCCTCCTTGACGGTGACCTCCGGGTGAAAATAAAACGTGGCTCCCACGATAATCCCCAGTCCTACCTGTCCCAGCACCTTGAACCTTCCTTTAAGTCCTTCCTTGTCCTTTTTGAATATCTTGATATAGTCGTCCACAAAACCGATGGTTCCCATCCATATGGTAGTGATGAGCAGTACGATGATATAGATATTGTCCAGTTTGGCAAAGAGCAATACTGGCACCAGGGTAGACAGGATAATGATGATCCCCCCCATGGTAGGCGTACCCGCCTTTTCCGTTTGCCCTTCGAGCCCGAGGTCTCTCACGGTTTCACCCACCTGCTGCCTGCGAAGAAGATTAATGATATACTTCCCGAAAATGGTGGATATAAGCAGGGAGCATATTACAGCCATAGCCGCCCGGAAAGAGAGGAACTGGAAAAGTCCGGCCCCGGGGATCTGGTAGTGTTGGCTCAGGTATTCAAATAAGTGGTATAGCATTCAGCCTCTTCTTTTTTATGCGTTACTGGTCTACTTATCGAGTGCCTTTATCAGCTCTCCTGCAATTTTAAAATCGTCAAAATCCTTTCGTTCCCCGTTGATCTCCTGGTAGGTCTCATGCCCCTTTCCCGCAATGAGGATTATATCGTTTTGTCCGGCCATCTGGCATGCTGCCTTAATGGCCTGCTTCCGGTCTGTAACAGACAGCGTCTTGTTGTAATACTGGGGGGCTACTCCCTGCTCCATCTCCCTGATGATCTCCTCCGGGTCTTCCGTTCTCGGGTTGTCGGAAGTAAAGATCACCTTGTTGCTCAGTTCCGCCGCAATTTCACCCATGACAGGCCTTTTGGCCTTGTCGCGGTCACCCCCGCAGCCCACTACGGTGATCAGTTGTTCGTTACCGGTGCGTATGCTGTTGATGGTCTGTAATACGTTCTTAAGCGAGTCGGGAGTATGCGAATAATCGACAATGGCGGTAACCCCTCCTTCCGACACAAAGTACTGGAACCGCCCCTGTACACTCTCCAGCTCACTGACCAGCCGGAGTATTTCCATCGTCTCCAGCCCCAGCAACTCTGCCGTGGCGTATATGGCCAGTATATTATAGGCATTGAACTGGCCTATGAGCTTTACCCAGACCTCATTCTCCCCGATCTTGAGCAGCAGCCCCCCGAATTGGTTCTCCAGTATCCGTGCCCTGAAATCGGCATACGACTTTAAGGCATAGGTATATTTCCTCGCTGCCGTATTCTGGACCATCACGGCACCGTTCCTGTCATCCGCATTGGTCAGGGCAAAGGCTTCTTTGGGCAACAGGTCAAAAAAGCGTTTCTTTACATCCCTGTATTCCGCAAAGGTGTGGTGATAGTCCAGGTGATCGTGGGTGAGATTGGTAAATATCCCCCCGGCAAACCGGAGCCCTTCTGTCCTTTTCTGCGCTATCCCGTGCGAACTGACCTCCATAAAGCAGAACTCCACCCCCTCCTGCGTCATCAGGTCGAGGTAACGGTTGATGGTCAGGGGGTCCGGCGTGGTATGGGTAGCGGCGTATTCCTTATTATCCACCATGATCCTGACGGTAGACAGCAAGCCTGTCTTATATCCCGCCTTGCGGAACAGCTGGTACAGCAGGGTAGCAATGGTCGTTTTACCGTTGGTACCGGTAACGCCTACCATTTTTATATTCCCGGAAGGGTTCCCGTAGTAATTGGAAGCCATGACGGCCAGGGCGGCATGGGTGTCTTCCGCCTGCACATAGGTCACCCCGTTCACCATGCTGCCAGGCATCTCTTCGCAGACTACGGCTACGGCTCCCTGCCTGAGGGCGGCATCGATAAATGCATGTCCGTCGGCCTCCGCACCCCTTATGGCGATAAAGACATCGTTCAGGCTTACTTTCCTGGAATCGAAACACAGGGCATTGACAGCCACGGAAGTATCTCCTGCCACGGCGGCTATCTGCACTTTATACAATATGTCTTTCAGTATATTCATCTATGAAAGTTCCAGTACTACGGTTTCGTTACGTTTTATCTTATTTCCGACGGTGAGGGACTGTTTTCTCACCTTTCCGTTCCCTACCGCCTTCACTTTAAGCCCCAGGTTTTCCAGTAACGGGATGGCATCCATGGCACTCATTCCCTTTACATCGGGCATCACATCACTGTGTTTCTGCGCTTTTGCGTAATAGGACTGGTAGTCCTCTTCGGTCTCCGGCCGGGTCTGCTCCAGCTCTTTCACTACATCTTCTACCGGGGAACTGGTATAAATTTTCTGTGCGATACTCTTAAAGACCGGCCCGGATACATCTGCCCCGTAATACCCCACGCTCCTGTCGGGTTCGTGAATCACCACAATACAGGAATACTCGGGGTCATCTGCCGGGAAATATCCTGCAAACGTCGAGATATACTGCAACCGTTCCCTGTTTTTCGTCCCGTAGTTTTTCTGGGCCGTCCCCGTTTTTCCCGCCATGGAAAAATTGGGGGAATACAACCGCTTGCCGGTACCTTTCAGCACCACATTCTTTAACATTCCCTGTAACTTGCTCACAGTTTCCGGCGAGCACACCCGGGGGTTTATCACTTCCTTGTCAAACTTCATGATGGTCTTGTTCCACTCCTTCACTTCCTTGATGAGCCTGGGTTTTACCATTTCGCCGTTATTGGCTATGGCATTGTAGAATGTAAGCGTTTGCAGCGGGGTCATGGACACGCCGTATCCGAAAGCCATCCACTCCAGGGCAATTCCGCTCCATTGTTTTTTATTGCGGGGGTCAGGTATATAGGGCTTCCCCTCTCCCTTGATAGAGAGTCCCAGCGGTTTGTCGAGCCCCATCTCATAAAGTCTGTCCACAAACCTGTCGGGATGTTCGCTGTAGTGTTCGTGGATCGTCTTGACCACCCCTACATTAGACGACACCTCAAAAGCACGCCCCACACTTATTTTCCCGTACCCTCCGTGTTTGGTATCCCTTACCCTTCTGCGGTAATAGGTAATAACCCCTTTCTCGGTATCTACAATATCACTGGTATCCACCACCTTGTCTTCCAGGGCTACGGCCAGGGCCATCAGTTTGAAGGTAGACCCCGGTTCGTGCGACTCTCCTATGGCATAATTCAGTTTTTCGTAATACTTGCCGTCGGAGGTACGCCCCAGGTTGGAAATAGCCTTGACCTCTCCCGTCCTGGTCTCCATCACTACAGCCGTACCGTGCTCCGCCTTGTATTTCTCCAGCTGGGCCAGCAGGGCGTGGTGTGCGATATCCTGGATATTGATATCTATGGTAGAGATCACATCATACCCATCCCTGGGCTCTACTTCATTATTATCGCTGATGGGCTTCCACTGCCCCTTGGCAATACGCTGCTTCAGCCTCCTGCCTTCCTGTCCCTCCAGGTATTCCCCGTAAGCCCCTTCGAGCCCTACGCGCAGTTCATGGCCACTGCCATCCAGGCGTTCATACCCTATACTGCGCTCGGCGATCTTCCCGAGGGGGTGCTCGCGTTCCACATGCTGCTCTACGATAATCCCTCCCTTATAGGGCCCGAGTTCAAAAAGCGGAAAGTTCTTGATCCTTATATATTCGGCATAGCCCAGGTCTTTGGTCACGAGCAGGTACCTGTTTTTATTGGCCCTTGCCTTGCGGAAGGTTTTCTGGTAATAGGACGAAGGCTTCCCCAGCATTGCCGAGAGCTCGTCCGACAGTGGCTTCAGGTATTTTTCAAAATTCTGGGCAGACACGGTCAGGGCGTCGAAACGGATGTCGTATTTGGTCACCGAGGTCGCCAGCAGGCTCCCGTCGTCAGAATACAGGTTCCCCCTGTTGGCAGGGATGGTAAAATTCCGGATCGTACGTTCCTCTGCCATCTGGCGGTATTCTTCTCCGTCTACCTGGATATACACCAGTTTTACCGCAACCCCTAATGCAAACAGGAACATACACCCGGCGAGGAAATACAGTCTGTTCAATATTTTCTTCTCTGTTACTGGCATAACACCGTTCAAACTTTTGCGATAATTTTGTTTCTTTCCTACCCTAATTGCGTCCTGCAATCACGATTTTCCTCGGAGGTGTCTCAGACTGTTTTACCCCCCGGTCTTTCAGCCGGGCCATAATGGCCGACTCCAGTTTCATCTGCTGCATGGTTGCCCTGGTATCCACATATTCACTTTTCAGCTCCTTGACTTCGTCGTTGAGCCGGGCAATCTGGTGCACCTTCTTGTCCACACTGTGAGAACTGGCTATCATCAACACTGCCAATGCCGAGGCAAAAAGGATAAACCGCCAGTTTTTAACTGCATCCTCACTGACCAGGAACTTTCCTTTCAGTATATCGATCAACCTGCTCTTCATAACCTTCTGTATATGGTGTTCTACTTTTTTCAAATACGTTCCGCAACCCTCAGCCTGGCACTCCTGGCCCTGCTGTTTGCTTCAATCTCCGCGGCATCGGGCACGATCAGCCCCCCGGATTTCTTAAAGGGTACATCCACATTCCCGTAAAAATCCTTTTCCGGTTCACCTTCGAACATCCCGCTCCGGATAAACCGCTTCACCAGCCTGTCTTCCAGCGAGTGATAGCTTATCAGGCTGAGCCGCCCGCCTTTCCTGATTACCCCGGGCATCTGCAGCAGGAATTCCTTCAACGCCTCTATCTCACTGTTCACTTCTATGCGAAAGGCCTGGTATACCTGGGCCAGCACCTTGTTCTCCCTATGCGCGGGCAGAAAACGACGCAATGCCCTTTTCAGGGCTTCGGTGGTTTCCAGGGGAGCGGTTTTTCTCGCCTCTGCTATGGTCCTGGCCATGGCCCGGGCATTTTTCAGTTCCCCGTACAATGCCAACACCCGGCGCAAGGCCTCCTCGCTGTATTCATTGACCACTTCATAGGCCGAAAGTTCACTCCGCCGGCTCATCCGCATATCAAGGGCAGCTTCGAAGCGGGTGGAAAACCCCCTTTCCGCCACGTCGAACTGATGGGAAGACACTCCGAAATCACCCAAAACACCGTCCACTTCCCGGACGCCGTGCAACCGGAGAAAACGCCGTACATGCCTGAAATTCTCATGAATAAGCACAAAACGGTCGTCATCGATCCTGTTTGCAAGCGCATCTTCATCCTGGTCAAAGGCATAAAGCCTGCCCCCGGCTCCCAACCGGCTCAGTATTTCACGGGAATGTCCGCCGCCACCGAAGGTCACATCCACATACACCCCGTCTTCCCTGATCCGGAGCCCGTCTACAGATGCCTTCAGCAAAACCGGTTTATGATATTCCGTCTTCATCATCGTCTCCCATTACTTCTTCGGCCAGTTCGGCAAAATCCAGTGCCGCATCGTCTATAGCCTGTTCATACTTATCCTTATCCCAGATCTCAATAATGTTAATGGCCGACGACAACACTACTTCCTTACCGATCCCGGCAAAAGCCACCAGGTCTTTCGGAATAAGCAAACGCCCGGTAGTATCTACCTCCACCATTCGTACACCGGCAGTAAACCTGCGGATAAAATCATTGTTTTTTTTCTTAAACCGGTTCAGCTTGTTCATCTTTGCCATCAGCACGTTCCACTCTTCCATAGGGTACAGCTCCAGGCAGGACTGGAACACGGCACGCTTTAAGACAAAGCCTTGCTGCAACAGGGGTGAAAGCTGATTTTTCAGGGCCACAGGGAGCATTACCCTGCCCTTGGCATCTGCCTTGCACTCATATGTACCTATGAAACTATTCATTATCAAGCCTTAAGCGCTCCGGGTTTACATTTTCAAATATATGGAATTATTTACCACTTTTTACCACTTTCTACCACTTTGTTGATAAGTTTTGCCATTTACACTATAAAATTCCCTCGGGGAACCGGCGGGGAAATGCCCCGATATAGTACGCATACCATTTCAGACCATCCTATATATCCTACATTAAAACGGTATTCATTTCTTAAATACCAGACTGAAATCCCTGAAAAAAAATTCGTTTCATTCCTCATATACCTGCTATCCGGCAAAAAAATAAGTGCATAGACATGCCCCGGGATTTGCAGTGAAACATTTTTATGTAAATTTGCTAACTTAGAATATCAACTAACCTATTAATGGTACAGAACATAAAGAAAGAAGGAAAATATTCTTATCTGGAAGTAGGAGAAGGGACTCCCGTCATTATTCTCCACGGACTTATGGGGGGGCTGAGCAACTTCAACGATGTTTCCAGGTACTTCTCCACAAAAGGATACAGGATCATAGCTCCCGAATTACCGATATACAAAAAACCTTTATTGCGTACCAACGTAAAGAGCTTTGCCAAATACCTGGACCAGTTTATCCGGTACAAGGAACTCGACAAGGTGATCCTGCTGGGAAATTCTCTCGGGGGCCATATCGGGCTGCTGCACGCAAAAATGTTTCCCGAACACGTCAGGGCACTTGTAATAACCGGAAGCTCAGGGTTATACGAGAGTGCGATGGGGGACGGATATCCGAAAAGGGGAAATTACGAGTTTATCAAAAAGAAGAGTGAAGACGTATTTTACGATCCGAAAGTGGCTACCAAGGAAATTGTGGATGAAGTCTACGCCACGGTCAACGACCGTTCGAAGCTTATAAAAACACTGGCTATTGCCAAAAGCGCCATCAGGCACAATATGGCGAAGGACCTGCCCGGCATGCATGTGCCTACCTGTATCATATGGGGGAAAAACGATACGGTAACCCCCCCGAACGTAGCCGAAGAATTCCACACCCTGTTACCTGATTCCGACCTTTACTGGATAGACAAATGCGGCCATGCCCCCATGATGGAACATCCCGCGGAATTCAACCGGCTGCTGGAAGAGTGGCTGAACAAAAGAAATATTTAAGTCAGGGCCCATGCAAATCCATTCGGCAGAATTTGTAATCAGCAATACGGATGTCGGCAAATGTCCGAAAGACCCGATCCCGGAATACGCCTTTATCGGCCGGTCTAACGTAGGTAAATCTTCCCTGATCAACATGATCACCAACAGGAAAGGGCTTGCCAAAACTTCCGGAACACCGGGAAAAACACAGCTGATCAATCATTTCCGTATGGATAACCGCTGGTTCCTGGTAGACCTTCCGGGCTATGGTTACGCCCGCGTATCCAAAAAGCAGCGAAAGGGATTCCAGAAGCTGATTACCGATTATTTTGAAAAACGCAAGCAACTGGTCTGTGCTTTTGTACTTATCGACCTACGGCTGGAACCCCAGAAAACAGACCTGGAATTCATGTACTGGCTCGGCACGAACAGTATCCCGTTTACCATTGTCTTTACCAAGGCAGACAAGCTCAAACCCGCTGCCGTCAGCAGGAAAACAGGAGAATACCTGCAAAAACTGACCGAAGATGCCTGGGAAGAGGCTCCTCCCCATATCGTTACTTCTGCCCAGAACGGTACGGGAAAAGACGAATTGCTGGGATATATCGAACACATCAACCAACAGCTGAAATAGTATTCTTCCCTGAGGACTGTAAGCTGTAAGAGCTTGTTTAAATTGATTTGATTGCGGCTACTTTTTAAGTTCCAGTTTTTCCGCAAAATACTCACAAAAATCCCGCATGGTAGCTGTCATTTTTTCATCCTGTGTCGCCTTGTGAAAAGTATCGGCCATAGCCACAAGGGTCTGATGAAAAAACACCTTCATTTCATCGACTGGCATATCCTTGGTCCAAAGGTCGATACGGAGGGTTTCCTGTTGCTCGCTGTCCCATACCGAGAGTAGCATGGCCTTGGCCTCTTCCTCCTGTACCCCCCCGTCTTCGGCAGTCCACCTCAATTTTTCCGGCACCCGGTTCTCATCCAGTTCTACGGTAAGTTTTATATCCGAAGTATGTGTTTTAGCCATTATATTTTTTCCTTTTAATAATCTCCTGACTCGCTTATATTTCCTGTGATCCCGGATTTCCCGGGTTATTTCTTCCCGGGCTTATACCGGGATTCCCGGAAGAGTTGTTCCGCCGGGACCTTTAGCATTTGCTGCAAAGATACATTATTGTTTTTCATATACGCCCTTACGATCTGCCATCCTGCGAAACGCCCGAGTTCCCCCGGCGATTCATTGTCGAGTTCCAGGTAAAACTTGGAGAAGGGAGCCGGAACAATAAAACGGTCCCTTAGCCTGGAATCGGTAGAGAACAACAGGTCGCGCTCTACGAAATAACGCCATATCTCCTGCTCATTGGCCTTCGCCCACTCCATTTCCTCTTTGGTATACCCCATCTTTTGCGCATCGGGCACCTCCGGAAGAAAAAGATCGCACAGGTACAGGAGCCTGCCTTCGTAGATCATGGCTTCCATAAAGCTTCGCCCCCTTTCCGGCGGCACCTGCTGCCGGGCGTATGACATGGCTGCTTCCGGCACCATATGTTCCTTCCGGAATTTTTTACTCAGATAGACCGGTATCCCCCTGTAAAAACGGTGGTCAGGGCCCAGGTAGCAATCCAGTGATACCAGCAACAGGCTATCTGCCCAGATCACGCGGTTCCGGTAATCTACATCGGAAGTAAGTGTTACCACTCTCGGCGGCTCAAAGCGGGGAAAATAATATTTGATATGCTGAAACAACCCTCGCAATTGCTCCCGTTCTGCAGACAGGTCGGGAAATATACGCCCTGCTTCTTCAGACAGTCCGGCCTGCAAGGTATCATTCATTTTCGCAATCCAGACACTATCCGTATATTGTTCGGGAAAAAGAAAAGGATAAGCGGTTTTCAATTGTGGCAGATCGTCCGGTTCCGCTTCGGAAAAATCCCTGTCGAACCTGTCCAGGCGGACTTCAACATGGATATTGCTTATTTTTTCTTCCAGGGCGTTATTCCTTTTACAGGATGCGGCAAAAGCCACAAATACCACAAACAGCACTACTTTTCGCATACGTATGGAAATTATATGTATAAACGACAGATCTTTTTAATAATTTTATCGGCACGGGGCGAAATGCCGGCCCGTGCAAAGTTAACACAGATAAATTACAAGCACATGCAAACCGAAAAAGTAATAGAACATATCGTACAATGGCTTAAGGACTATACACAGAAATCCGGAACAAAGGGATTTGTGGTCGGAGTGTCCGGCGGTATAGACTCGGCAGTGACTTCTGCCCTCTGTGCCCGTACCGGCCTCCCCCTGTTATGCCTTGAAATGCCTATCCACCAGGCAGAAAGCCAGATCAGCAGGGCTATCAGGCATATCGAATGGCTGAAAGACCATCACGGAAATGTGTCGGAACAATCGGTAAACCTGACCCCGGTATTCGACAGCCTGATCGGCAGCCTGCCTTCCGTAAACAGGGAGGAAGACCGTTTTATGTCGCTGGCGAATACCAGGGCAAGGCTGCGAATGACCACCCTCTATTATTTTGCAGCGCTGAACGGCTACCTGGTAGCAGGTACGGGCAACAAGGTAGAAGATTTCGGGGTAGGCTTCTACACCAAGTACGGAGACGGGGGGGTAGACCTGAGCCCGATTGCCGACCTCCTGAAAACCGAAGTATACGAAATTGCCGCCCACCTGGGCGTTATCCGGGAAATACAGGAAGCCCCGCCTACAGACGGACTGTGGGGAGACAACCGCACGGATGAAGACCAGATAGGGGCCTCCTACCCGGAACTGGAATGGGCCATGCTTATGGACGAAAAGGGTAAAAAGCCCGGGGATTTCGAAGGCAGGCAAAAAACGGTCCTGGAAATATTCCTGAAACTCAACAGGGCCAACAAGCACAAAATGGTCCCCATACCGGTATGCGAAATCCCGTTAACCCTTAAATAGACCGGAGTTACGCCCATTTCCGAAAATCCGGTGAAACGTCATTTTAAACCGACTATATGCAGTGTAAGGATATTTGTTTTTCATTAACAGAATCTTAACCTTTAGTCATAAGATTTTAACTACATTTTTAATGAAATATTTCCCCCCGATCTTGCATGAGATACTTTTTTTAACTACATTTATCCCCATCAACCCCAAATCTTCAATATAAACTAACTTCCCTACTTACCTGTTTGGTTTATTTTATAAAAGCACCTAACTGATCCTAAATAAAAACAAATCATTATGATTAAAGTATTGATTGCCGACAACCATCCGGTAGTACAAGATGGTATTATTGCTGCCCTGGGCAGCAATAAGGATATCGAAGTGGTAGGTAAAGTACGGACCACTTCCGAACTTTTTGACCTTTTACCCCAGTTAAAACCAGATATCATCCTTTTGGAAATGAATATTCCTGAAGTTAACGGGATTACTGCGCTACGGCAGTTAAAAAAAGAGCACTCCCAAACCAGGGTTCTTATCTTCAGTTCAGAATCTGAAGATGTTTATGCACTGAGCACCTTACGGGCCGGTGCTTCGGGCTACCTTTCGAAAGATGCGGACACTGCACTGTTATCTGAAGCCATTACCAAGATTGCCAATGGCGGACTTTTCATCACCAATGAGCTGGCACAGCGGCTGGCTTTTGACGAAAGTACCAACAAACCGAGAAAATTCTTCAGAAAACTCTCCACAAGGGAAGTAGAGGTACTGAAGCTCCTGGCGGAAGGAAAGCGTAACAAATATGTAGCCGAAGAACTCGGGCTCAACGAAAAAACGGTAAGTACCTATAAAGCCCGCCTGATGCGCAAACTCAATGTAGACAATATGGTAGATATGCTGCAACAGGCCAAGGCACTGGAGCTGTACTAACCCTGTTGAAAGTTTAGAGCACCCGGTTGAGTTTCCGGGCAAGCAGACGTTTTAATTGATGGTAATTCATGATCTCCTCGAGGATATCCGGATTACCATCTTTTTTTTCCAGTGTTTGCTGCTGTAGCTCCCCCACTCTTTTTTCGATAAGGTAACAACGCAGGTTGAGGACGGTTTCGCTGACCAGCTGCGCCACGGTCTGTGACTTGTCCTTGACCAGGATATCCTGGTCCTCCCAGCGGTGCAGGATATATTTTTCTTCATCCATCAGTATGGAGGTCACCTCCCTGGCCTCATCCGGTTCGAGTTCCTGTACAAAACGGTCTACCGAAAAATCTTCGCCCCCGTTCAGGTTCTCTATAAGCCGGGGAAACACTTTCCTGAACACCTCATTGCTCAATTCTACCTCGTCTTCCTGCAGATCGAGAAAAACTTTTTCAAAAACCCTGCATCCATGTACCATTTTTTCCAGCTGCAATTCCCCCTCATCGTCCTGTTTCAGCACATAGTCCTCAAATTCTTCGGTTTTCTTTCCGTAAACCAGTAACAACTCGATGATCTTCCGCTCCAGCACATATTGCTTGTCCACTTTCTGCACCGCGGGTTCTTCCCGTTCCCGGACCACCTCCATACCGGTTTCCTTCCGCTGCTGGCGCTGCCTTCTGCCGGCCTCGGCGACTTCCTTCCTCCCTATCTGCGCCAGGGTGTTGAAAAGGACCTCTTCCGAAATATCCATAATACGGGAGCATTCCTGTACATAGACCTCGCGCTGTATCCTGTCGGGTATTTTACCTATGCTGTTTACAATATCCCGTATGGTCTCTGCCTTTCGTATGGGGTCGTCCTTGGCCTCCTCCATCAGTACGGAAGCCTTAAAACGGATAAAGTCGGTGGCTTTCTCCTGCAGGAACAGGACAATATCCTCCAAAGTGTTTTCCCGTGCAAAACTATCCGGGTCTTCCCCGTCGGGCAAGGCACATACCTTTACATTCATCCCCTGCTCCAGGATCAGGTCTACCCCGCGCAAAGATGCCCTTAAACCGGCAGCATCGCCGTCGAACAGCACCGTAATATTATTGGTAAGCCGGTGGATAAGCCTGATCTGCTCCGGGGTAAGGGCCGTTCCGCTGGAAGCCACTACATTTTCTATCCCCCGCTGGTGAAACTGGATCACGTCGGTATAGCCCTCTACCAGGAAACAGTTGTCTTCCCGGGCTATAGCCTGTCTCGCATGATAAATGCCATACAGCACCTTGCTCTTGTGATAGATCTCCGTTTCCGGGGAATTCAGGTATTTTGCCGCCTTTTTATCACTTTTCAGTATCCTGCCCCCGAATCCCAGTACCCGTCCGCTCATAGACTGTATGGGAAACATCACCCTGCCCTTGAAACGGTCGAACTGCCTGCTTCCTCCTCCCCTGCCATCTTCCTTTACAATGGTCAACCCGGTCTTTTCCAGGAATTCCAGCTGATACCCCTTGGAAAGCGCTTCTTTGGTAAAGGCCTCCCATTCATCAGGGGAATACCCCAGGCCGAACTTGCGTATGGTCTCGTCCGTAAATCCGCGTTCCTTAAAATAGGTAAGCCCGATGGCCTTTCCGGGTTCGGTATTCCACAGTACATCCTCAAAATAGTCACGGGCAAACTCACTCACCAGGTACATGCTTTCCCGCTCATCGGCCTGCTGCTTCTGCTCGTCGGTCTGCTCGGTCTCCTCGACTTCAATATTGTATTTCCGGGCCAGGTACTTTATGGCTTCGGGATAGGTAAAATGCTCGTGTTCCATTAAAAAAGCCACTACATTACCTCCCTTCCCCGAAGAGAAATCCTTCCATATCTGCTTTACCGGAGATACCATAAAACTCGGCGTACGTTCATCGGTAAACGGGCTCAGTCCCTTAAAATTGGAGCCGGACTTCTTCAGCTGTACAAAATCGCCGATCACCTCCTCTACCCGGGATGCCTCAAAAACCTTATCTATCGTGTCCTTGGAGATCAAGCTGTTATCCTTTTTAGTGATTTTATCCGGAGTTGAGTTAATGAGTTATCGGGGTATTAAGTTATTCAGGCAACAACTAAATAACTGAATAACCCATTAACCTGATAACCGAAATCCCCGCACGGAGGCGGGGATCAAAATTACGGAATTTTATTTTTTTACCGGGATCTTTTACGCTCCCTTATAATTCGAAGCGGAGCCCCAGGGAAATATTCCGCTGTTCCGGGTTGGGGTCCCTGAATATGGGATTGAGGTCGTATTTCAGATAGACCGACACATCTCCAGCTCCCACATAAGCCGCCAGGCCATAGACAAAATCATTGGTATTATAACTGTCCTTGATCTTTTCTTTGGTATGGCTCCCGCTTTCATCCCTGTACTTCAGCTTCTGCCTGGAAGTCAGGTTGACCCCGGCATACCCGCCTATGCCCACCTTGAATTTCTTACGGGTGGAATACCTGAAGTAACGATCGTATTCCTTTTTTTCCGACGGCCCGAACTCAAGGAACAAAGGCACTACAAGGTGGTCCTGCCTGAATTTGGCCTTTTTCAGCTTATGCGGAAAAGGTTCCAGGTACGTCGTTTCCCCCTCGCTCACAAAATACCGGTCGTCCTTGGGTTTTAAACCGTTAGAATGCAGAGACAGCCCGTAACTCACCCGTACGGCATTGCTGTTTTTCAGCAGTCTCGTTTTCCATTGCCACCCCAACTCGAAGAACCTGCTGCCCCAGGCCTTGTACGGGCTGTCGTTAAGCGATTGTCCTTCAATAATCGCATTGTTGAGCCCTACGGCAATAATAAGATCGGAAGTGGTCCTTTTGTCGTACTTTTTTTTCTTGTTGTCACTTTTAAACTCTATCCCAAAAAGTAAATCTCCATCTTCCTCATTTTCTGTCCCAAAGTCTATTCTCAACATACTGCCTTCAATCGCATTCAGATCGAGCTTAGCGTACTCTCCCCTTTCCACCAACGCTTCCTTATTATCCAGGATAGCCAGCCTGTTCTCGATATTCAGGGCCGAGCGCTTTGCTTCCTGCTCTTTCCGCCGTTGTGCTTCACCGGCGCTGATCTTCCCTTCCCGCTGCAGGGCCTGTATACGCTCCACTTCCTTTTTCAGCCTGGATTTTTCTTCCGGGACCACACGCTCCCTTTCTTTTTTCAAAGCCTCGAGCACCCGTTCCTTACGGTGCATATCGAGGCTGTCTTTCGCTGTTTGCGCCCCTAAATTCTGGGCAATAAAAGTCATTGTCACCAAGGTGACATACATAACAATTCGCAACATGATCAATGGATTTTATGGATGATTTTTGTACTAATTCCTATCGGCAAGCGCGGTGCCTACCCTGGCCAGCCCGTCCTTCAGCGCTTCCAGTACCTTTTCCCGGAAAGACCGGTCTATTTCGGCTTCCACCTCGTCCAGAAGCGCCATGGCATCAACACTGCCGCTATCGCTGAGCTGCAGCCGCTCTGCGGCAATTTCGCGCTGTGCATGTGCCAGCATCATTTCGATATCTTCGTCGGTCACTTCCCGCTCTTTATTAATTTCCAGGAGCTTCGAAACCACCCCGGCAACTTTCTCATCTTCCTTTTCCCTCTTTCCGGTTTCTTCTGCCTGCACAACAGCCTGCTGCCCGGTATCTTTCACGGGGTCATATACGGGAACGGAACCGGTTTCGAAATGCTGTTCCCGTACAGGCTCCGGACGCCCGGAGGCCGGCTTTTCCGCAGCTGCAACTTCTGTTTCCGTTTTCCCGTTTTTTACCTGCCTCTCCTTACTTTCCGTATTTACCGGAACCGTATCGCCGGTTTCCGGGGCAGATACTACTGCCGGGACCGTTGCCCTTTCCGGCCGTTTTTCCCACAGCAGCAACCCCAGCACTACTATGCCCACTGCCGAAGCAACCGCAAAAAGCGACGCCCGTTTGTGCCGGGGAGAAGATGCCGGCCGACTTTCCAGCTGCTGCTCCAGCCTGTCCCAGGCAGATGCAGCAGGTGTTATTCTCCTTTGTTCCAGTTTCTCCCGTATTTGCCTTTCCAGCCTATCTCGTTCCATTTTCTTTCTCTTTTAATTCCAGGATGCGATCTTTCAGCATTTTCCTCGCTTTGAACAGTTGTGATTTCGACGTGCTTTCCGATATGTGCAGGGCTGCCGCTATTTCCCGGTGCGAATACCCCTCTACGGCATACATCAGGAAAACAGCCTTATACCCTTCCGGCAACAGGTCGATGAGCGTTTGTATTTCTTCCGTATCCGGGGCGTCCGTTTCGGGGATATGCGCCGCGGTGTTTTCCGGCAACTCACTGACCTCTACAAAAGACAGCGATTTTTCCCGGCGGAGAAAGGAAATACATTCCCGTACCATAATCCGCCTTACCCAGCCTTCAAAACTACCTTCACGGCGAAAGGCACTAAGATTCGCAAACACCTTGTAAAACCCCCGGATCATCACATCTTCTGCAAAATGGGTATCCCTGATATAACTGCGGCATACACTCAGCATTTTGGAAGCGTACTTGTCATAGAGTTCCCGCTGGGCCCCGCGGTGATTTGCAGCTGCCTTGCGCAACAGCTGGTTTTCGTCCTTATATAGTGGTATGATCTTCAAAAGTCGTCTTTTCATCGGGTGCTTTCATTTCTATAGACGTCCCGCTTTATAAAAAGGTTGCCTGAAGGTATGTTTTTTTCTGAAGAGGTATTATTTTTTACGGTCTATGACATAATTGACCATGAGTTCCAGGGACTCCTTATATTCCGAAGCAGGATAGGCATCCAGGATTTCCAGGGCTTTTTTCTGAAACTCCTTCATCTTCCGCTCCGCATATTGCAGTCCGCCCTTATCCTTTACGAAACCGATCACCTCCTTAACCCGTGCCATGTCCTTGTTGTGGTTCTTCACCGAATTGATAAGCCAGCGCTTGTCCTTTTCGTCACAGTGGTTAAGGGTATAGATCAGGGGAAGCGTCATTTTCTGTTCCTTGATATCTATTCCCGTAGGCTTTCCGATGCGTTCATCCCCGTAATCGAACAGGTCGTCCTTGATCTGAAAGGCCATTCCGATGAGTTCACCGAACTTTCTCATCCTTTCGGTTTCCTCCGACCCGGGCTTTACGGAACAGGCTCCCAGTGCGCAGCACGCTGCAATCAGGGTAGCAGTCTTCTGCCGGATGATCTCGTAATACACTTCTTCGGTAATATCGAGCTTCCGGGCTTTCTCGATCTGCAGGAGTTCTCCTTCGCTCATCTCCCTGACTGCAACGGAAATGATCTTCAGCAGATCGAAATCGTCATTGTCTATGGAGAGCAGCAACCCTTTGGAGAGCAGGTAATCCCCGACCAGTACGGCGATCTTGTTCTTCCACAGTGCATTGAGCGAGAAAAAGCCACGCCGGCGATTGCTGTCGTCCACCACATCGTCATGTACAAGGGTGGCGGTGTGGATGAGTTCTATAACCGACGCCCCCCGGTAGGTGCGCTCATTTACCTTTCCTCCCGATACCATTTTGGCCACCAGGAACACAAACATGGGGCGCATCTGCTTTCCCTTCCGGTTTACAATATAATAGGTTATGCGGTTAAGCAACGAGACCTTTGAAGACATGGACTCGTGGAACTTTTTCTCAAAAAGTTCCATTTCGGTATAGATAGGTTGCTTTATTCTGGCCACAGGTTTCATCACGGCCCCAAAGATATAAAAAAGCTGTAATTATACCTTAGCAATGATGCGTCCCGCACCATATTTATCCAATGGCCTGTAAATAGCTCCCTTTCGTATTGATTTGCTATCTTTAAAAACTTTTTAATCATGCTTACCCATGAAAAACCACGAATACACCGGTACTCTCCTGCTATACCTCCTGCTCTGTCTTATCCTGACAGGGTGTTCATCCACAAAAAAGATAGCGACCCTGAAGCCCGAACCCGATAAAGCTGCTCCTGCGACCTATGAAAACACCCATTCGTTTATCAACCTCCCGGTCAGTATAAAACTGAAGGATGTAGAACGCATAACAAACAGTTCTTTTGAAGGGCTGATCTACGAAGATGATGATTTTAAGGAAGACGACCTGAAAATGAAGGTGTGGAAGGAACAGGATATTTCCATAACCAACGAAAACGGAAAACTCAAGACCGTTTTACCGCTTAAGGCCCTGATACAATATAAGTTCAGCGCCCGGAATTTCGGGCTCCCCCTCGAAGACATCAGGAATATATACCTGAACGGCACCGTTACCCTCATAAGCGATGTAGGCCTTTTCAACTGGGAACTCCGGACCAATACAAGGTTGAAATCGCTGGTGTGGAACGAAGAGCCCACCACGAACGTCATGGGACAGAAAGTTACGGTGACCGGCCTGGTAAACCCGGCCGTTGCCCTGTTCCGGTCGGTGATCGAAGAAAGTATAGACGGGGCCATCAGGGAGTCACTCGATTTCAAGCCGAATGTACTGGAGGCCCTGCAACAGGTATGCACCCCTTTCCGGATGAGCGACACCTATGAAAGCTGGATGCGCATCATTCCCCGGGAACTCTACATCACCGATGCCACCCTGAAAGAGCAGGCCATCTCCTTTAAAATGGGGATGAAATGTATTATGGAAACGGTGATCGGGCAACAGCCCCCGGTGGTATTCGACAAGGAACACATCGCCCTGAAACCGGTAAAGGAGATCCCCGAATCGGTAAGTGTCAGCATTGCCGTGATATCGTCGTACAAGGATGCTTCGAGGATCATCACCAAAAACTTCAGGGGTTATGAGTTCGGGGAAGGGAAACGCAAAATATCGGTAGAGAACGTCGACATCTGGCACAAGGAAGGAAAGATCATCGTAGCGCTGGAAGTCTCGGGAAGTATTGACGGCACCATTTACCTGGCCGGGTACCCGCAGTACAACCAGGTGACCAAAGAGATCTATTTTGACAAGCTGGACTATGTCCTGGATACCCGGAATGCCTTATTGAAATCGGCCCAGTGGCTGGCCGGGAATTACGTGCTCCGCCAGTTACAGGAAAAGTGCCGGTATTCCATAGCACCCGATCTCGCCGAAGGCCGGGAAATGATAGCACAGTACCTCGACAACTATTCTCCCGCAAAAGGCGTTTTTGTGAACGGAGAGGTCCGGGATATCGAACTCGACCGGATGCAACTGGCCACCAATGCCATGGTAGCACTGATAAAACTCAAGGGAACAGTGCTTGTTTCCATAGATGGCCTGGAATAGACCACTCCCCCGGCTACATATCGAATTTAAAAGTAACCCCACCAAGGACCTGGAAGCCCTGTACCTGGTAGTTCATCCAGCGTGTGTACCGGTTATTGGCTATATTATTGGCCTTGGCAAACAGGGATACCTGGTCGTTAAACCTGTACCCCAGACGGAGGTTAATGTCAAAATAACTGTCGAGGTCCACGATTTCCGAAGTTAAGGGAGTAGTACCGGCACCCATGTGCGTATACAGGTCCTTTCGCTTCCCTACGAAAAACATATTGGCCCCGGCAGACCAGTGCTCCCCGATCTGGTAATCCCCGAAAAACGACCCTCTTACCACGGGAAGGTTCCAGGCTTCTTCCTGTTCGTCCGTATCGTACCCCGAAACTTCCGCATTGACCCCGAGGGTGAGGCCCCTGCTGATATCGGCATGCAGTTCCCCGAAAGCGGAAAAGGTAGTCACATCGTCATATACCACCCCGAACGAATTCCCGTACATATATCCCTCGTTATCCGCCGTACCGGAAATCACCGGGTTTGCAAGGTATAGGGGTTTATTATTCTCGGCCCTATAAGATGCCTTTACATTATAGCCCACGGTAGAGGACAGCTTTCCCTTCATTCCCAGAAAGGCATCGTATTGACGGTCTGTAGGGGTTATTCCAAGTGAAGGAGCCACAAAGAGGTTCTCCTGCGCCAGGTCGTGGTACGAATTCTGGTCGAGTCCGCCCTTCACCCCTCCGTAAACCGTAACGTATTCTTCCACCAGGCGGTAAGAAGCATCGATCCGGGGGTAGATATAGACATCATTATCACTGTTCTCGATATCCATTCCGTAGAACACGGAAGCCCCGAGATTAATGGTATAATCATCTCCTCCAAGTACAAAATTGGGATTGATCCCCAGTAACAGGCTACCGTATTTCATTTTTTCCCCGCTGTAGTATTCATGCCTGAATTCCCCGCCCACATAGTCTGCGGTAATATGAGTGGTCACACTCTGTTCATCAGAGATGGGAAATTCGAAGGAAGGCTTGAATACCAGGCGGTTTTCCCCGGAGCTCTCGGCATCCCAGAAACGCTTATACGACACTTCCCCTCCGGTAAAGACCGATTCCTCTACGGCTTCGAGCTGTCCGCCTACCGACGCCGTGTAATAGGTAAGGCGTTCGTCTATACTCCTGATCACAGGCAAATCAAATCCGGCTTGCTCCGGCAGGCCATACCAGTTGTATATCTGGTGGTGAAACCCGGCATTGATCCCCCAGCGGTAAAAGCGACCGGCATTGTTATACGATGCCTTCAGATGGGTGTCGAAGAATTTGGTATCCAGTTCGGTCTCGTCCAGCTGTGCCAGGGACGAGTGATGGTTCAGCCCTATATCGAACGACTGGTCTCTGCTGATCTCCCGGCTGGTATAGAAATCCAGCAGGGCGGTGCTGTAATTTCCCAGTCCGAGGGATACGTAGCTGTTGTACAGCATTTCCCTTTTTCTTTTTTCCACTACGGCGGCCTTCCCCTTTTCGGGAACAAAAGTCGATGCCACGGGCACCGAGAATATACTGTAGTTTATCTCTTTTTTCTGCAACAGCACGGAGTCTTCCAGTACAGGGTCTTCCCTCACCTTAAAGGCATCGGGTATACTGGCCTTGTAAGGCTTTATGACATTGACCGTTTCCGTACCTATATCTTCCTTTTCCTGTGCAGACATTCCCGCGGTGACACACATCATTGCCGCGAAAAGGCATAAAGGCATAAATGCGGCAAGGATATCTCTGTATTGTTTCCCGGTATTTTCAGATTTATGATACATTATTCAGGTATGGGATTTTAGTTATTATTCGGATTCACTGAAGAATTCGTCTTGGCCTCTTCAGCCTTGATGCGGGCGAGTTCGTTACGCGCCTCTTCCACCACTTCGGGATAGTCCCCGAAACTGCTGATCAGGTTATCGAGAATATAGGTAGCCTGAAAGGCATCGTCCATGGCATAAAAATTCCTGGCCATCAGCAGCAGCCCTTTCGCCCCGAATTCCTTATACCCCGAATACTCCCCGGCCAGTTGCTGTACACTCTCGTTAGAGGCTTCATAATCCCCTTCCTTATTTTTAAAGTACGCATCGTAATAGAGGGCTTCGGCAGCCAGCGCACCGGTCGCCGTTCCGGCCAGTGCTTCATAAGCCGATTTTGCAGTAGCATCGTCCCCCGCCGCGACGGCAGACCGGGCAATGATCGTATTGGCATCCCTTCTGATCCTCTGGTCGGTACTTTCCTGCTCCAGCAGTTCCCTGGCATAAGTGACCGCTTCCATATGGTTCCCCTGCTCGTAGTTTACCTTCATCAGGTTTGATTTGGCAAAGAGGACATTCTGGGGAGACCCCGCTTCTTTTTCCAGCCTGGAAAGTACCGGCAGGGCCTTCTCATCATTTTTTTCGTCGAGGTACAGCTGTCCGAGGCGCACCAGGGCCTGTTCCGTAAATTCGTTTCTCCCTCCCTCTGCGACCTTTTCATAATGAGGTACCGCCTTAACCGTTTCTTCCCTGGCATCATAAGATTGCGCCGTATAGAAATGGGCCTCGTTCGCATGTATTCCCCTGGGGAATTTCTCCAGGTAGCCCTCAAATCCCTTTATGGCTTCCTCCGGGTTGTTCTGTGCATACTGCCGCTCTGCCGATTCGAAGGTTGCATGGTCCAGTTCGGCATCGGTTACTTCCACAAAATCCAGTCCTTTCACCCAACTGGCATACGCATCGACCTGCCCCATATCCATATAGATCAATTTGGCTGTAGATACGGCCTGCATGGCCTCGGAAGTCTCCGGGAAATAATCGGCTACGCCGCGGAATTTTTCCAGGGCCTTTTCATTTTCTCCGGCATTGTAATACACCAGCCCTTCACGTAACATGGCCTTGGCCACAAACGGGCTCATGGGATATTCCCCGACCAGGCGCTGGTACATCCCGGTAGCATCGGCAGACCTGTTCTGCGCTACATAAGTATTCCCCAGTTCGTACATCGCATCATCGCGAAGGCCGGAATCCGGGAACTCCCGGATAAAGGCATTGAGCGCCTCCACTTTCTGCGGAACGCGGTCTACGAAACCATAACTGATGGCTTTCTGAAACGAGGCATAATCCTCATGGCCCTCACGCATCGCAATGGCATTGTTATACGCTTCCATCGCCGGCCAGTATTTTGAAGTCGCAAAATAACTGTCTCCCAGCCTTATCCAGGCATCGTTCAGCCTTTCGCGGTCTTCCAGACTGCTCTCGCTATCGGTAAACTTTTTAAAATGCGCAACGGCATTACCGTAATCCTTCTGCTTGAAAGCGGCATATCCCAGCTGATAATCCGCCTTGTAGAATTCAGGGGTCCTGTAGGCCCTGGGCTCTCTCAGGAAATCCCCGAAATACTCCGCGGCCTCTTCATAATGTTGCTGGCGGTATGCCGTTTCTCCCCTCCAGTAAATGGCCCTTGCCGTATATTCTTCATCTTCCGGTTCGGCTATGGCCTTGTCAAAATACGATGCGCTCTCCCCGAACTTGCCATCCCGGAACAATTCGACCCCGCGGAAAAAAGCCACTTTCTGGTATACTTCCCTGTTGCCGTAACTGTTGTTCTTCTGAAGGAGCTCCAGGGCCGCATCGTAATTCTTCGACGTCACATAGGAGTCGACCAGAAGCGCTTCCACCTCCTGGCGGTATCCCGATTCCGGGTATTTCTCTACAAAGGAGTGCAGCACTTCGGGAACACTTTGATACGGGTTTCCGATATCATAGCTCAGCCTGGCATAATTGAGTAATGCATCTTCCCTGATCTCTGCGTTAAAATCCATTTCCGAGGCATTCCGGAACGCATTGAGCGCCTGCTGTTTCCTGTTTCCCTTAAGGTAGCACTCCGCCAGGTGATAATAGGCGTTCTGCGCTACAAAATCGTTCCCCCCGATGATCCTGTTGAACTGCCCTATGGCTTTCTCGTAATCACCCTGCTTGTAGTAGGCATAGCCCAGCTGGTAAAAATCGGTATTGTTCCACTTGCCTTTTTTTCCTTTATATTCTTTCAGATAAGGTATGGCTGCCTCATACTCCCTGAGGTTAAAATAGCTTTCCCCAATGATCTTGTTGAGCTCCGATATCTCGGCAGGCTTCGACTTGGGAAGCTGCTCCCTGGCAAGGTCTATGGCTTCTTCAAACTTTCCGGCCTTAAAACTCATATCTGCCTGGTAATACGACAGGTTCCTGTTGAGCTCCCTGTTGTCGGAAACCTGGTCAAAATAAGCCGTCGCCTCATTGTAATCATCACCTTCATAAGCCATATACCCCAGGTAATACTTGGCCCTGTCCCCGTATTCTTCCGAAGAAGCCACGCGATTGAAATAGGTTTTGGCATCGGCAGGCCGTTTTACGGCAAACAGGGCATATCCCTTTTTAAAGGTAAAGGCATCTTCTTCTCCCGTGCCCAGGCCCTGTGCTTCAGCCTTGTCATACCATTTGAGGGCCTGCGGATATTTTCCGTGGGAAAAATAATAATCCCCCGCATCGATATATGCCGTATTCCTCTTGGTAGAGGTCGGATAGTCTTCTACAAAATTCTCCATGAGTTTTTCCGCCCCGGCCTGTTGCAACCTTATGGCACTGCTGGCCGTATAATACGCACTGTTGGCGGCCAGCTCTTCGTCACGGGTGCTCAGCCTGACCTTTTCAAAGATACGCTGTGCGGCGCCGTACTGCTTGTTGTGGTAAAGCTCCAGCGCTTTTTCATAATCCTTATCGGTATAGGTGTACACTTCAGACAGCTGTGCTGTGGCCGTCCATAGAAAACAGCAACTGGCAACAAGCGGAATAACCCTTATATATCGCATAAAACAAATTTTTTCTTCAACCAAAGATAACCCAATATACAACCTATAACGCAGCTTTCGGATGATAATTATCCACAAAGGGATTAACGATATAAAAAAGGGCATAGCTCCCTGTCTTACCGCGAAAATGCTCCCGGAACACGCCTGCGGCCTTTCCCGGCAGGCCAAAAGAATTTAACACCCCGCTTTGCTGCAGGGACCCCTAACTTTTATTATTTTTACCCTTGTATAAAAGCCCGAACATGTCAAACACTATTGTAGAACTCCGCGACGTAGCCATTTATCAAAGAGAGAGCCTGGTTTTAAGTGAGATCAATCTAAGCATTAACCAGGGAGAGTTTGTCTACCTCATCGGAAAGACCGGCAGCGGTAAGAGCAGTTTTATGAAAACGCTTTACGGCGACCTTCCCCTGACCCAGGGCTCAGGCATGGTCACCGACTTCGACCTGAGAACACTGAAAGAAAAGGACATCCCCTTTCTCCGTCGCAAGCTCGGTATTGTTTTTCAGGATTTCAACCTGCTTCCGGACCGCACGGTAAACGACAACCTGCTGTTCGTACTGCACGCCACCGGCTGGAAAGACAAGGACAAGATCGTAGCGCGTATAGAAGATGTTCTCGGACGTGTCGGCATGAAAACCAAAGGGTTCAAATTCCCGCATCAGCTCTCGGGAGGGGAACAGCAACGTGTAGCCATAGCCCGCGCCCTGTTGAATGACCCCGAGCTCATACTCGCCGACGAACCTACCGGAAACCTGGACCCCCAGACCAGTGTCGAGGTGATGAAGGTGTTACAGGAGATCAACCAGAATGGCCGTACCATACTCATGGCCACCCACGACTATGCCCTGTTGCTCAAATTCCCCTCCAAGACCCTGAAATGCGATGGCAGCAAGGTCTTTGAAGTGGTACAGAAGAATGTCTGAAACTACAGGGCTGCTTATACCCACTGGTTTTCATGAACACCGCCCCCGCAGGACAATTCCCGGCAGGAAATGGTAAATGTTTCCGTTAAAGGGTTGTATCCCGAAGACTCAAAGTTTTCCCGGTATTTGACCAGGTAGCCTTCGGTAAAATTCACTTCTTTCAGCTTGGCATCCGTGTTGCGCTTTATAAAGGTTATGGTCCCGTTCTTGCGCTCAAAATTGTTGGTCATCCATTCAAAAAAGAAAGAATCTCCCGTAGACTCTACCGTAATATTAATTCTCCCCCCTCTTGTTACGGACGAAGGACGACCCGTGGCATCAACTTCCTGTGCCAGGTCGTAATTGACGCTTAAGATATTTACCTTCTTACCGCCAACACTTAAAACCGCCTTGAATGACATATGTACAAAATAAGATTTAACAAAATAAAATATCAGATCAGTCAGAATACAGCCTGCAATATATTAAAGAAGGCGCTATTCTACAACAGCATCATGCCGAAGCGACTTCGGCATTCCGGTCTATTTTCTTTACCAGCCCCTGCAATACCTTCCCGGGACCTACTTCAGTAAACAGGCTGGCACCGTCGGCTATCATCTGCTGCACGCTCTGTGTCCATTTTACGGGGGCTGTGAGCTGTGCTATCAGGTTCCTTCTGATCTCGTCCGGGCTGGTTACAGCCGTGGTGGTCACATTCTGGTATATGGGACAGGCCGGGGTATTAAAAACGGTCTGCTCTATGGCCGAAGCGAGTTCTTCCCGCGCCGGTTCCATCAAGGGAGAATGAAAAGCGCCCCCCACAGGAAGCACCAACGCCCTTCTGGCACCGGCCTCCTTAAGGGCCTCACAGGCCCTGTTTACGGCATCTGTCTCTCCCGATATCACAAGCTGCCCGGGGCAGTTGTAATTAGCGGGAACAACTATGCCCCCGGTAGCCTCACATACCTGCTCTACCACAGTATCTTCGAGCCCCAGCACCGCAGCCATGGTACTCGGTTGCAACTCGCAGGCTTTCTGCATCGCCAGGGCACGCTGAAAGACCAGTTTCAGTCCGTCCTCAAACCCCAGTGCGCCATTGGCCACCAGTGCCGAAAACTCCCCGAGGGAATGACCGGCAACCATATCGGGGGCAAAAGCTGCTCCCAGTGTTTTACTCAGTACAACCGAATGGAGAAATACGGCAGGCTGGGTAACCTTTGTCTGCCGGAGGTCTTCATCCGATCCGTTAAACATAATATCGGTAATGGCAAACCCCAGTATTTCATTGGCCGTATCAAAAAGCTTCCGTGCCGTTTCCGACTGTTCGTACAGGTCGGCTCCCATACCTGAAAATTGTGCTCCCTGACCGGGGAATATATATGCTTTCATAGTTTATTGGTTTGTAGTTCTCAGTTTATGAAAAATACGGAAGCGCCGGAGATTCCTCCCCGACCGAAAAGGCCGGGACAGGCTCTATCGTCGGAATGACAACTCCCGACTCCCTTAACCGTATTCACCGGTCAAAAATAATAAATTGTTTACTGGCAGCCGGACATCTTTTCGCATATTCTGAAAATCCGTCCTCTTTCGCCGGGTACCGGTCCTGTTCACTCCTCATACCAGCCGGAATATTTTACATAATTTGCCGCAATCCGTTCGATCTCCCCGGAAAGCAGTTCCTGGCTTATATCCCTGACTTTCCTGGCAGGCACTCCCGCATAGATACTTCCTGCCTCTACCCTGGTGTTCTTTGTAACGACAGCTCCGGCAGCAATAATGCTGTTGCGCTCCACCACACAGTCATCCATCACAATACTTCCCATCCCGATCAGTACATTATCGTGTATGGTACAACCGTGTACAATGGCATTGTGCCCGATGGAAACATTGTTTCCGATCGTCGTGGGCGACTTCTGATAGGTGGCATGAATAACGGCGCCGTCCTGCACGTTGACCCTGTCGCCCATACGGATATAGTGTACATCCCCCCGTATTACCGCATGAAACCATACGCTGCACTGGTCTCCCATACTGACTTCACCCACGATCACCGCATTCTCGGCTATAAAACAGTCTTTTCCCATTACGGGCGCTTTTCCGTTAATCTTTTTTACAATCATACCTCTTTGTGTTTACGGTCGCAGGCACAAATATAAACAAGCGCAGGCCACTGTGGTAAAATATCCGGAAAAGTATATGTAACTTTGCACCAAAATGCAATTGAAATGGAAAACAGCACTGTAAAAATAAAACCGACCTCCAATCCGGCCATTATAAAGTTTGAAGCTTCCCGTTTCCTGACGGAACACACGAGCTACGAATACCGGAACATCGATGAAGCCCGGGACTCCCCGCTGGCGCAACAGCTCTTTTACCTGCCGTTTGTCAAGACCGTGTTTATCTCGGGAAATTTTGTAGCCATAGAGCGATACGATATTGTGGCGTGGGAAGATGTCCGGGAAGAAGTAGCTGCCCAGATCGCCAATTACCTGGAAAGCGGCCGGCCCGTAGTGAAAGAGGCAGAAGCCGAAACCCGCTTGCCTTATACCATCTATGCGGAAAGCACCCCGAACCCGGCAGTGCTCAAATTTGTCGCCAACAAGAAACTGGTGAGCTCGACCTTCGAATTCAAGAATATCGACGAGGCCAAAGACGCTCCCCTGGCACAGTCGCTCTTCCACTTTCCGTTCGTAAGGGAAGTATTTATCGATGAGAATTATATTTCCATCACCAAATACGACATCGCCGACTGGAACGATATTACGATGGAACTGCGCGAATATATACGGGTATACCTCGAGGAAGGCAAACCCGTTGTTTCCGATACCATACAGACACAGAAAACCAATAAAAGTGCCATTGCTCCGGAAGCGGATAACAGCGATATCGGGGAGACCTCCAGGGAGATTATCGGGATTATAGAAGAATATGTCAAACCGGCCGTAGCCAGTGACGGGGGAAATATTCTCTTCGAATCGTATGACGAGGAGAGCAAAGTGGTAAAACTCGTATTACAGGGGGCCTGCAGCGGTTGTCCTTCTTCCACATTTACCCTCAAGAACGGTATAGAGACCATGCTTAAGGAAATGCTTCACGGAAAGGTAAACGAAGTAGTGGCCATTAACGGATAACATAAACCTACACAAGCACCGGAGCATTACATTACACCTGCCGGCTCAACGGCTACCGGAGGTTTAGTTTGTTTAAAATGTCATTCAGAACGCAGTGAACCTGCCTGCCGGCAGGCAGGGAATCTCCACCCAAGATCAAAAAACCTTCAACAGCATAACGGAGAGCCCGGAGATTCCTTCCCGACCGAAAAGGCCGGGACAGGCTCTATCGTCGGAATGACAAAGCCACTACAAACATAGGATAACGACTCCCGACTTCCGGCCATTTCGTCGTTTGCAAACTAACGACGGCACTACAGTACCGGAAAGGCTTTTTCCTTGACCTCCTTATAATCCGAATAGAAGTCCCTGAAGAGCTCCAGGAGATTCATACTGGCAGAGATCAGGTCTTTGGTTTCCAGCAACAGCCCAAAATACAGTTTGGTGTTTTTCGGACTGGTCTCCGTGGTGCGGATACGGTCTATCTGCTTCTGAATGAGATCGGATACCCTGTCGAACAATTCCTGTTTCTCTTCCAGGATACCGTCGATCTTCTTAAAGGATTCCTTGTCAAAAGTTTCCTGTATCTTGTCGAACAGCACCTGCAGGTCCTTGTCGATCTTCTTCAGGTCCCTGATCTGGTTAAACTTGAGGTTCTTGTGATTGTTATTGACATGCGAATAACTGTTTTTCACAATATAGCCTATCGACTGCACCATGTCCTGCAGGTTATCCAGCATCAGGATATAGAACTTACTGGCTTCTATCGAAGATTCGTCCAGCGATTTTATGAAATAGAACAGTTCCCCTTTCAGTTCATCGACCTCATCCTCCAGTTTTTTCAGGGTCTTCTTGTTTTTCTTAAGCTTTTTGAGATCCTGCAGCCCCAGGTGATCTACCACCTCGGTATACAGCTTATTTGTTTTTCCGATAACCTTGGAAATATGGTGCGAACTGTCGTTTACAATTTCGTGTATGGTAATAATATCTTCCGTCCTGAGCCTTCGCTGTTCTTCTTTTTCCTGGTTCTTCCGGGCGTGTATCCTGGCACTCCGGTACAGCAGGACGGCCACTACGATGAGCAGTCCCACAAACGACACTACCCCGCCTATGGTAAGCAGATAGGCTATGGAAGCCGCGGCAACAAAGGCTACAATAGCCGTGAGGAACCATCCTCCTATAACATTAAACACTCCTGCCACGCGGTATACGGCACTTTCCCTGTCCCATGCGCGGTCGGCAAAGGAAGTTCCCATAGCCACCATAAAGGTCACATAAGTTGTAGACAGCGGAAGCTTAAGGGAGGTCCCTATGGATATCAGTATACTGGCCACCATAAGGTTTACGGAAGCCCTTACCATATCGAAGGCCGGGGCATCCTTGTTTTTCCTGCGCCTGGTCTCGGGCTGTTCAAACTGTTTATCTATCTTGAGCTGTACAGATTTGGGCAGAAAATAGTTGATACCCGCCCCGGCATATACCGAAGCCCTTACAATAAAACGGGAAAGCGCATTGGGCGAGAACTTTTCTGCCCCGTCGCCCTGGCGGGACAGGTCTACCCCGGTGGCAATAACATCGCGTGCCTTTTTGGAGGTCCACAATGTGATGACCATCACTATTCCCGCAAACAGCAGGAAATAGAAAGGTGCTACAATTTCCTCGCTGGCCAGTGCTCCCATAGTATATGTATTGGCAGACATACCGGAATCCACAAAAAAACCATACGACTGGAAAGCCGCTATGGGCACCCCGATAAAATTCACCAGGTCATTCCCCGCAAATGCCATGGCCAGGGCGAAAGTCCCGATAATAATGATAAGCCGGAGAATATTGATCCTGAAGACGCTCATCAGCACCTGCGACAGTACAGTCCAGAACACCAGGCTTATACCGAGGATGATAAGCTGATGCGTGGTTATCCACGCATAGGTTTCAGCAGGGATAAAAGAAACACCCTTCATCCCCTTGATCAGGATAAAAAAGGTGATCGCCGTAATGGCAAGCCCCCCGAAAATAGCGCCTATATACTTAACCTTCTTTTCGAACTGAAATGTAAAAACCAGTCTCGAGATATATTGCACCAGGGCCCCGACGGTAAATGACAGGGCAACGGAAAGCAATATACTGATCACGATCTGCGAGGCCTTCGTCGTATTGATATATTCTCCCAGGCTGGACATATCGCCGTTCTGCACTACGATCTTGTATCCGGCGAGACATACTGCTGCCCCGAGCAGTTCAAACACTATGGACACTGTAGTGGAAGTCGGCAAACCTATGGAATTGAAAACATCCAGCAACAGGATATCAGCGATCATCACGGCCATAAAAATGATCATCACCTCGTTAAAGGTAAACATGCTCGGAACAAAAATACCACTGCGGGCTATCTCCATCATCCCGCTGGAAAACAGGGCACCGCAGGCAATACCCACACTTGCCACGATCATGATGGTCTTCATGGAAACCGCTTTGGACCCTATCGCCGAATTCAGAAAATTAACGGCATCGTTACTCACTCCTACTACCAGATCCGTTATGGCCAACAGCGCAAGGGCTATCAGCATTACCATATATATCTGTTCCATACGTATTCTTTACAGAGGCAAAAGTCTGTCAACTTAATTAAAGTAAAGTTAATTTAATGTTACGAAAACATTACGCAGATGTTTATAACAGTTTCTTAATCTACAATTTAAGGCATTTTGTCATAATTACCGTCCTTTTTTTTCTTATATTATAAGGGTAATCATTTAAAATATTGATATTATGGCAGTTTTAAAAGTAATCGAAGTATTGGCAAGCTCCCCGCAAAGCTGGGAAGATGCCGCCAGAAAGGCTATTGCACAGGCCTCAAAAACCGTGAAGAACATCCGGTCGGTGTACGTACAGGACCAGAGTGCCGTGGTCCAGGGCAGTGACATCAGCGAATTCCGGGTAAACCTCAAGATCACCTTTGAGGTGCAGGATTAAAAAAACAGACGACAGGAAAAATGTAACCAAAAAAGCGTTTCAATACTGTTGAAGCGCTTTTTTGTCTTATTTTACAACGCTATTAAAAACGTTTCCCAATGGCAGATCCCTACACCAACGACCTTATTCATGAAAGCAGTCCGTACCTGCTGCAACACGCGCACAATCCCGTTCAGTGGAAACCCTGGAAACCGGAAGTCCTCGAAGAGGCCGTTGCCTCCAACCGGCTGTTGCTGATAAGCATAGGATACGCTTCATGCCACTGGTGCCACGTCATGGAACAGGAGTGTTTTGAGGACAGTGAAGTGGCCGAGGTCATGAATGCACACTTTATCAATATCAAGGTAGACCGGGAGGAGCGGCCTGATATAGACCAGGTATATATGACCGCCTTACAGGTGATGACCGGGCAGGGCGGATGGCCGCTGAATATAGTGGCCCTCCCGGACGGCCGTCCGGTATGGGGCGGCACATACCTTTCAAAAGACCGGTGGACAGGAACACTGTGGCAGATCCGCGATCTGTATGAACAGGAACCCCGTAAGCTGCAGGAATACGCCACAAGACTGGAACAGGGATTGCAGAGGATGGAAAGCATCGTACCGAAACACGACATCTCTCCTTTTTCGGACAGCCAGATCAGGCAGGCCGTGTCCCGGTGGAGGTCCGGATTCGACTACGAGTACGGCGGACCCGACAGGGCCCCGAAATTCATGATGCCGGGCAATATCGCTTTTCTGCTGGACTACGCCTCCGTTGCCGGAGACAAGGCCCTTATGCAATATGTAGAACTCACACTGACCAAAATGGCTTACGGCGGAATTTACGACCAGGTCGGGGGAGGGTTTTCACGGTACTCGACAGACCGTAAATGGCATGTCCCGCACTTTGAAAAAATGCTTTATGACAACGGACAGCTCGTAAGCCTCTATGCCAATGCCTACGCAGCCACAGGCAGCAAGCTCTACAAAACGGTCGTCTTTGAAACCCTTGAATTCGTCCGCCGGGAACTGACCGGCGATGACGGCGCCTTTTACTCCTCCCTCGATGCCGACAGTACAGACCCGGAGGGCCGGCTTCGGGAAGGTGCCTACTACACCTGGAAGGAAGAAGAGCTGAAAACCCTCCTCGGCGATGATTTCCCCCTGTTCGCAGCGTATTACAACATCAATGGTTACGGCCTGTGGGAAGAAGACCGGTATGTCCTGATCCGAAGTGCCCCGGACAGGGAGATCGCCGCCCGGAACCATATTGAGGAAGGCCTGCTTTCCGGCAAGCTGAATTCCTGGAAACACCTGCTCCTCGACTACAGGGAACAGCGCCCCCGCCCGCGGCTGGACGACAAAATACTGACTTCCTGGAATGCCCTCATGCTAAAGGGTTATACGGATGCCTATAAGGTTTTCGGCGAAAGATCCTTCCTGGAGGCCGCCCTGAAAAATGCCCGTTTTATACTGGAAAAGCAATACGACGGCAACGGAAGACTATTCCGCAATCACAAGGGAGGCAAAAGCAGCATCAATGCGTTCCTGGAAGATTATGCCGCGGTTACAGATGCTTTTATCGCGCTTCATGAAGCAACCCTCGACGAACAGTGGTTACAGGTATCCAGGGCACTCACAGACTATGTTTTCACGCATTTCCACGATCCGCGGAGCCATATGTTCTTTTTTACTTCAGACCTGGATGCGGCACTGATTGCACGAAGTGTGGAAAGACAGGACAATGTGATCCCGTCTTCCAACTCCATCATGGCCGGGAACCTCTTTGTACTATCCAGGCATTTTGACGATGAAAAATACGGGAAAACCGCAAGCCTGATGCTACAACAGATGCTGGACGACATACAAAGCCACCCGTCTTTTCACGCCAACTGGCTGAGCCTGATGCTTTACCACACCTCCGGATTCCGGGAAGTCGTTATCTCCGGCCCGGAGGCCGCAGCATACGCAAAAATCCTCAACAGCCACTATCTCCCCCTGAAAACAGTGACCGGTACATCGGAAAGATCCGGCCTGCCCCTTTTGCGGCAGCGGTATCACGAAGACAGTACTGTTATTTATTTATGTAAAAATAATACCTGTACACTCCCCACCGGAATTCTCAAAGAAGTCGTTAAAAACCTGAAAGGTTACGAATAATGTATACAACCACCAGGAGGGAACAGAAGCCTGATCATCTTTTACAGCCTGGGCTTAGGCCGGGTTACGACAAAATCCTTCAGGTAGTAAGGTTCAAAATAGGCGACGTCCTCAAACCCGCCTGTTTTGAACTTTTCTTCGGAAAGCAAAACCATCCCGCTCGCGGAAGGCACCTCCCTGTGCTCCGGAAATACGGCATTGGGATGGCGGATGACTTCTCTGCATTTCCCGGCGCCATTTCCCGTAAAACAGACTTTTCCCCTCTCCAGCCACAGTGCAAAAGAGGTTTCGTCTACAATCTCGGCACGGGTTTCCCTCAGGAGCCTGAGTTCCGGGTCATATACTGCCGAATAGACCTCCATTCTCCTCGCATCGAGCAGGGGCAGAATAACACCCTGAACGCTGCGATACCGCGATGCCAGTACCTGGAGCGTCGGTATGGCCAGCAGGGGCTTGTCCAGGGCATAACACAGCCCTTTAACGGCTGATACGCCGATCCTCAGTCCCGTATACGACCCCGGGCCCATACTTACCGCAAAGGCATCTACCCCTTCCGGTGAAATCCCCGCTTCTTCGAGTACTTCCCGTATAAACACATGAAGATTTTCGGAATGTGAATAGTTTGCATCGTCCTGTTCCCTGATCGCTACGGATGTCCCGTCCACAGCCAGGCATACCGAACAATTGGTGGTAGAAGTTTCCAGGTTGAGAATAACAGCCATCCTGCCAGATTTGTTACCGTGTTACAGGGGGGCAAGATAAGCCCTTTTCCCCGAACTGTAAAATGATATGCTATAACTCGTCCAGCGGTATCCCGAAATAAAATTCCAGGACCTTCAGCTTGAACACATAATCGTATTTTGTCCTGACGAATTCCGCTTCCGCATTATCTACCCTGGCCTGTGCCTGGGCATAATCGAAACCGTTCATCAACCCTACATTATAGCGTTCCCGGGCATAATTATAGGCTTCTTTCCGGGCCTCCAGGGCTTTTCCGGCTGCTTCATAACTCTTGTAAGCGGCCCGGGTATCGTTCCACGCCTGGTGTACGGCATTGTCGAGGTCCAGCTTGTCCTGCTCCAGCTGGTTTTTGGTCCGCTCCAGGTTTACTTCACTTCGCTTCACACTGTTTCGCGCCGAAAAACCGTTAAAGACCGGGATACTGAGCTGCAACCCATACGAATGCCCGTCATTCAGCGACCACTGGTCGAAAAAAGGCATCGGCCCCCGCACCCCCATGATCTCCCTCGGCGTCACCACAGCTTCTTCGGTAGAAGGGACCACCCCTATCGGTACCAGGTCGAATTCTCCGGTACCTACAGACCTGTCCTGGTACGATATCCTGGTATCGTATCCGTAATAGGCAGACAAGGTCGGCAACAGTGCCCCCTTGGCTATTTCCACATCTTTTTCGGCCAGCGCCACATTGGTTTCCGAAAATTTTATATCGTTCCTGAACGTCAGGGCCTTTTCGTAAATAGTCCGGGGCGATTCATCCGGGATCCGGGATTCGGGCATTACAAAATCTTCATCTGCCACATCAAAGTTCTCATAGTCATCGATAAGCAGGAGCTGCGCCAGCGATATCCTGGACAACCTGAGTTCATTTTCCGCATTCACGATCTGTTGTTCCTGGGTAGCCGCAGTAGCTTCTATTTCCAGCAGGTCGCCCCGGGGAACCACTCCTGAGGTCACCAGCTCCCTGGTCTTTTTCAGGTCCTGTACCGTAACCGCATACTGTGCCCTGGCCACTTCCAGGTTTTCCCTGCTGAAAAGCACCTGCAGGTATCCGTTGGCTACCGAAAGCGCTATATCATCTTTCATATCGGCCAGTTTATACCTGTTGGCCAGAATGCTCAGGTTGGCCCTTCTCAAGGTCTTTACATTCTGCAACCCCTTAAATACATCTACGCTCACCGACCCCTGGAAAGAGGTAAACTGCGTCGTCTGGTTTTCGAGCAACCCCGTGGTAATATTCTGGTTGAGCCCGATATTCCAGGAGTGAGAGGTTCCCAGATTGATCTTGGGGAGAAAATTCCCCACCGCATCCGATTTATTGACTTCCGCATCGCGGGAATCCAGTTCGGTCTGTCTTACGCTGATATTGTGTTTCAGGGCATACTCAATACAGGACTTCAGGGTCCATTTTTTGGCCTGGGAATGGGCCAGGAAGGTTGTGAGGAGAAAAGTAAGAAAAAATAGTCTTGTTCTCATAAGGGTTATTTATTGTTTTTTAAGCGGTTCCGTTTTGTTCCACACTTTTACCCGGTCACTTTCCGAAAGTCCGGATACTATTTCGATATTGATACCGTCGGAGATCCCTGTTTCCACATCCCGCCGCTCAAATTCCTGTTCTCCCGTCTCCACCTCCACATAGGGCTCTTCCGTTTCCTTGTCGAACTGGAGCAGGGCTTCCTTTACAGCCAGTACGTCTTCCTTCTTGTCGAGCACCAGGGAAGCATTGGCACTGTACCCTGCCCTGATAAAATACCCTTCTTCCATAAAGACATTGGCTTCTATCCTGAACTGTATCACTCCCGAGGAGGTTTCTTCCTCTTCGTTCCATTTGGGAGCCACAAACTTCAATTCCCCGTCAAATTCCTTGTCGGGAATGGCCCCGAAACTTATTTTCAGCGGAGAGCCGACTTCCAGTTTCCCTACTTCGGCCTCGTCTACCAATCCCTGAAAGATCATTTTCGAGAGATCGGCTATACTGGCGATGGTGGTCCCGTCGTTAAAATTGTTACTCTCTATAACCTGGTCCCCTACTTTAACCGGTATTTCCAGTATGGTTCCGGCAATAGTAGCCTTGATATTGGTATTGGCACTGCTCGACCCCCCGGCCGATCCTTCCCGGATGATCTGAAGATCGCTCTGGGCATTGGCCAGTTCCTGTTTCGCCTGGTTATGGGTGAGTTCTATATTGTTGAATTCCTGGGCAGAAATAACCCCCTTGTCGAAAAGTTCCTTATTCCGCTTGTATTCTATCTCCGCGTTCCCCAGCGATATCCTGGCATTACTCACCCTTCCCCTTGCGGTGTTGAGCGTTTGTTCATTGGGTACTACCGTTATTTTGGCGATAAGATCGCCGGCTTCCAGCACATCGCCCTCTTCCACCAGTATTTCTCCTATGATACCGGAGATCTGCGGCTTTATGGCTACCTCATCTTCGGGGATCACCTTTCCAGTAGCTACCGATTTCTCCTGGATGGTTGTTTTAAACGGGGTTTCCGTATCGTAGGTTATGGGCGACTTGCTGTTGGATTTTACAAAATAGGCTGCAGCCAGAAGTGCTCCTACGATCAGGACACCGATTCCCAAATACTTTACAATTTTCATCTATGACACTCTAATTGGTTATTCTTTTCTCTTTATCTGTTCGTATGCTGTAACTATTCTTCCCTGAGGGCATCGATAGGCTTGATATTCACCGCCCGCTGTGCCGGAATGAGCCCGATCAGGGTTCCCAGGCCGATCATGATCAGCAGGGCTCCCAGAATATAGGGTATGGGCACTGTGGGATTGGTATACGGGAAATCTCCTCCTCCCTGGGTCATCATATTGATCAATGCGAGCACCATGGCCCCCAGTATGATCCCCATGATCCCGGCTACCAGGGTAAGAAAAACAGATTCGAGCAGTATCTGCCCCCTCACCTCGGCGGGAGTAGCTCCCAGCGCCCTTCTCACTCCCAGTTCCCGGGTACGCTCCTTTACCGATATCAGCAGGATGTTCCCTATGGCGATAACCCCGGCGATGATGGTGGCCATCCCCACAAAGAGGGATAAAAAATTTAATCCACGGGCAAAGCCGAAAAGTTTTGAGAAAGCCTCTCCCAGGTTAAACCCTCCGAAGGCCCTTTCATCATCGGGATGCACCTTATGCCTGCGCTTCAGCAGGTTCTTCACATCCTTTTCCAGGGCGACAATGTCGACATCCTCATAGGCTGCAATGGCCATCCACCCTACATCCTCTCCCGTATTGAATATCTTCCGGTAGGTCGTGTAAGGCAGCATGAGGGCACTATCGCCTTCGAAATCCACATTTTCCGATTTTTTATACACCCCGATCACCTGCAGGTATACATTGTTGAGCTTTACAAAATTCCCTACCGGGTCTTCGTCCTTGTCGAAGAGATCGTTTCTCACCCGCTCGCCGATCACACATACCCTCCGCTCTTTCACAATATCCATTTCATTGAGAAAGCGGCCTCCTTCGTATATTTTTTTCTTCGAGATCTTGTCCACTACCGGATAATCCCCGAAAACCGGGTAGGTACCGTATTTCGTCCCTCTTGAAACGGTGGGCGGGGCGCCCCCGAATACTCCCATCACATTCCTCGGAGCGATAAACTGGATCTCCGGCAACTTGTTCTTCAGGTCCTCCACATCCCCCAGCTTGAGCCTTATCGTTCTTCCTATCTTAAACCCCGCATAAGGAATACTGGTTCGCTGGGTCCATATAAACATGCTGTTATTGGCGATGCCCTGAAATTCCTTTTCGAAACCGTTATCCAGCCCCTTGGTGGCCCCGGAAAGGGCGATATACACAAATATCCCCCAGAGCACCCCGATAATGGTAATCACGGTACGCACCTTGTTCTTCCGGATAGACCCGAAAATTTCCTGCCATGTATCCCTGTCAAAAATAAACCGCATTAGGTGTCTTCTGTTTTGTTATTTTCCATGATATTCCCGGTATTATTCATCCCTGAGTGCTACAATCGGTTTTACATTCGCCGCTTTTCTGGCCGGAACATAGCCTGCCAGTACTCCGAAAAACACGAGGATAAGTGTAGCCATAATGACAATATTGAGCCCGACCCCCGGGTTACTGATAAAATAGTCTTCCTTGAAACGGTCTCCCATAAGGGAAAGTATCCCCATTCCCAGCACCAGGCCGACATAACCGGCTATGGTCGTTATAAAAATGGATTCCTGCAACACCAGCCCGATCACCGAAGCCGGGGTGGCCCCGAGGGCCTTCCGGATACCCAGTTCCTTCGTGCGTTCCTTCACCACAAAGACCATGATATTACTGATCCCTATAACCCCGGCGATCAGGGTGCCTATACCCACGAAAACAACGACCAGTTGCAGTATGTTGGCAAACATCATGTTGCGCTGCACAATATCTGCCATATTCCGGAGATAGATGGCATTCTGGTCATCGGGCGCTATATTGTGTTTGGCCTTCAGGTACTTTTGCAGGCTCAGGTCGAAAGCCATGGCACCTGCATACCCGATATCGGTATTATAGGTCAGCATGATCTCATTGATCTTGTCGGTACCCTGGTCCAGCATCTGCCGCGTCGTATAGGGCATATAGATCATCCGCTCCTCGTTATCCCCGTCATCATCCTGGAACACCCCGACAACCCGGTACATGACACCTCCCACATCCAGGTATTTCCCCACGGCGCTCTCCGAGTGTCCGAACAGGTCGACCTCTACAAGTCTCCCGATAACGATATTCTTGGCAAAACCGGCCATATCATGTGCATTGACATACCGCCCCTTCATGATAATGGTCTTCTGCATATCTCCATAGGGCGGGGCTATGGCATTGATACTGTAACTGTTGGACTCTCCCCTGTACCTGGCGGTAGCACTGAAGGAGATCACCGGGGTGATCTCGTCGAGATAGAGTGCAAAATCCTTTTTTATATCGTCTATATCGTCATTCCTGAATTCAATGGCCCTACCCTTCTTAAACCCTTTATACGGCTCGGAGGTCCGTCCCGGATTTATGGAAAAGGTATTGGTCGCCTCTCCCATAAAAAACTCGTTGAAGGAATTCTTCAGCCCGTTGCCCATACCGTAAAGCACGGTAAAGATAAATATCCCGAGCGCTACGGTAAAACCCGACAGGAATGTCCTGAGCTTGTTTTTACCTATGGTCTGGAATATTTCCTGCCAGCGGTCCCTACTGAACATACGATGAAGCCCTTACCTGTTCTACAAAAGAATCTTCCACGATAACACCGTCTTTCAGGTGTATGATACGTTTACACATTTGCGCGATATCGGGTTCGTGGGTTACAACCAGGATGGTCTTGCCTTCATCATTGATCTCCTGTATGAGGTCCATGATCTCATAGGAGGTCTTGCTGTCCAGCGCCCCCGTAAGCTCATCGGCCAGCAGCACCTTGGGTTCGGCAGCCATTGCACGGGCTATGGCCACACGCTGTTTCTGCCCTCCGGACAACTCGCTGGGAAGATGATGTGCCCAGTTCTTCAGCCCTACCTTTTCCAGGTATTTCATGGCCTTCTCCTGCCGCTCGTTCCTGTTTACACGCTGATAGTA
The DNA here is from genome assembly GCF_003285545.1 of Sinomicrobium soli. Taxonomy (GTDB): domain Bacteria; phylum Bacteroidota; class Bacteroidia; order Flavobacteriales; family Flavobacteriaceae; genus Sinomicrobium. The sequence continues at coordinate 49,244 of NZ_QLNV01000001.1, forward strand.
AAGCGGCAATGCCACATTCTCTATGGCTGTCTTATAATTGATCAGGTTGAAAGACTGGAAAATAAAGCCGAGAAACTTGTTCCTGTATTTGGCCGCCTTGGTCTCATTGAGGTTCCTGATCGGCACCCCGTCCAGGATGTATTCTCCGGAGTCTGCCTCATCGAGCATTCCCAGAATATTGAGCAGGGTGGATTTCCCCGACCCGGAAGATCCCATGATGGCCACGAGTTCCCCCTCTTCTACAGACAGGTTCAGCCCTTTGAGCACGTGAAGGGAATTAGTCCCCATGCGATAAGATTTGTGCAAGTCCTTAATTACGATCATCCTTCTGGAGCTTTGAGGTGTCATGCCGCGCAAAATCACCGGCACAGCCAAACAATATTAGTATTAGACATTCAAAAAAACAAAAAGTTACATCCGATACCATAAAATTTTCAATTTATTTCTCTTGTCACAACAACAGATGCCGCAACATGCTACTTTTCCGCGAGTAACCTGTATATCAGTATGGCAGCCCTCTGCGTAAGGGCTTCAAAAGTATTCAGGTTGATATTCTCTTCCGGGGAGTGTGCGCCTTCCCCCATGGCACCGAGGCTATCCAGGCAGTCTACATATCCGCCCACAAAAGACACATCTGCAGCTCCTTTCACGAGCGGGTCAACCGCTTCTACCTCACCCAGCCCCATATCGACACTCACCTGGCTCAGTTTTTCCAGCAACTTCCTGTTACCTTCGGTAGGCTCCATGGCGGGATAGCTGTCAAAAAAAGTGATTTCCGCACGGGTACCCGGCAGGTTACGGGCCGTGATCTCCCTCATCTTCTCCCTTGCCTTTTCCTTCTGTTCTTCCGATATAAACCGGAGCCCCCCGTCAACTACCGCCGTCCGGGCCACCACATTAGTCTTCCCGAAAGTATTTCCCTTGCTCAACGCATCGTCATACGACACCTCGGTACCTCCCAATACGGTTCCCGGATTAAAGGTCAGGTAACGGTCGTCTCCCCTTACTTCTTCATAAAATTCGTGGAGGATACGGGAAATCTCGAAGATGGCCCCGGCGCCTACTCCCTCACTGAAAATATCGGCAGAGTGGGCCTGCCTGCCGGTAACTTCCACTTTCCACCCGGAAGAACCGCGTCGTGCCATGGTAGCTTCCGAAAAACCGGTAGAGGGCTCAAATCCCAGGGCCACATCGCTCCGCTTTGCCGCATCGATCAGATCTTTCCTGCTTACGGACAGTGGCTTCCCGGTATACTCTTCATCCCCCATCAGTGCTACAATAACCTGCCTGCCCTTTAAAAGTCCGTTTTCACGAAGTGCCTTTAAAGCATACAAAATAATGGCATTTCCCCCCTTCATATCATTGACCCCGGGCCCGGTAGCTGTACTGTCATTTATTTTTTTCATGGTCTGAAACGGGCTGTCCTCTTCGAAAACCGTGTCCAGGTGGCCTATAAGCAATACTTTTTTACCCTTTGTTCCGCGTGTTTCTACAAAAAGGTGACCCGCACGGTCCATTTCCGCCGGCATATCCACCCATCGCGTATCGAACCCTATCCCGGCAAACACATCGGCAAACACCTGCCCTACCTCCTGCACACCGGCATGGTTCATCGTTCCGCTGTTGATATTGACCACCTTTTCGGTAAACTCCAGCTGGTCTTCAAAATTCCGGCTTACGGCAGCCGCGATCCGGCGTTCGGTTTTAGAAAGATTCTGGGCGTGGCCTGCAACTACAGCCAGCACCAATCCTGTACTGAAAAAGGTCCGGAATCGTGACATAGATATATTTTTAATATATAAGGAGTGCTAATTTAAGGATTTTCGCGCATTTGTCTCCCGGAATATATACAATACTGTTCCGGTCGGTTCCCGGCTTGCCGCAAAAAGCCGTGCAACATCAATCGAACCGCATTGCCCTGGCCGGTACGATCCTGGTAATGATATAGGAAGGCAGCAGCAGCATGGCCAGGCACAGGAGCAGGATACCGGAATTGAGCAGTATAATATAGCCCGGACTGATATATACCGGAGCCTCGACCACGTAATAGTTACTCGGGTCCAGCTTTATCCATCCCGTGTACTTCTGAAGAAACAGCAATCCGAGCCCGACCAGGTTTCCCCAGAACAGTCCGACCAGGATAAGATAGGCCGCATTGTAAAGGAAGATCTTGCGCACGCTCCAGTTTGCACTCCCCAGCGCCTTGAGAATACCGATCATGGGGGTGCGTTCCAGTATAAGCACGAGCAATGCGGTAATCATGTTGAACCCTCCCACGACGATCAGGATACCGATAATAAGTGCCGTGTTGAAATCGAACATACCGAGCCATTCGAATATGGAGGGAAACTCCTCCAGGATAGTGGTCGAATCGAGCGTGGAAAGCGTCTGCCCGTAAACCCGGTAGCCTACCTCCTCCAGCCTGTCGAAATCGGCAATAAACAGCTCAAACTTTCCTACCTGGTCTTCTTCCCAGCGGTTCATGCGCTGTATGTGACGAAGATCGGTAAACACATATCTCGCATCAAAATCCTGAAAACCGCTATCGTAAAGCCCGGTGATCCTGAAAATACGCTGGTTGGGTACGGAACTCTCTTCATCTCTCAGGAAAAATGCGTAAAACGTATCGCCCACCTCCAGTTTCAGCCTGTTGGCCAGGTACCTGGAAAGCAGCACCTCATTATTGAGCTTTCCTCTAAAGTCAGGTAATTTTCCCGATACCAGGTATTCTGAAAAGTACCTCCAGTCGTAATCGCTTCCCACCCCTTTCGCTATGATCCCTTCAAAGGTGTCTTCAAGCCGGATGATCCCCGCTTTAGAAGCCACTCCCTGAATATGGGTGATTTCGGGGATCTCCCTGAATTCCGGGTAAAAATCCTGCTTCAGCGATATCGGGTGCACAGAAACTTCAGACTGGTTGTTGTCGTAGTTGTAGATCTGGATATGCCCGTTAAAGGCCGAGACCTTTTCCCTGATCTTCTGTTGCAGCCCTACTCCCGCCGCAACGGAAACCAGCATGACCACCAGTCCTATGGCTATGGCAGCTATGGCAATTTTTATAATTGGTGCCGATACACTACTTTTATAATCTTTGGACCTTATAATGCGTTTTGCTATGAAAAACTCTAAATTCAAGGGGACTGTTTGTTTTACAAACCCCAAAAATACATTTTTATTACGGTTCTTCCTCGAAATTATAAGGAAGGGTGCCCATCTGTCCGCTCCCGTTTTCCAAAAAACCGGCTGCAAAAAAAACGCAGGCCTCACCACGACCGGCTTCCGGGTACTTTTTCTGTCTTTTCTTTTAACCGCATGCAGCAGCCGTGCTTCCTCCGGGACCGGGGAAAAACCGCACAGCACGGACCAGGCAGTTGCGGAAGTGGCACACATAGAGACCGGGGCCGACCGGACCGCGGAATACCTCCCCCTGTTAAAAGGCAAACGGGTAGGCATCGTAGCCAATCCTTCCAGTGTCATTTTCAGGAACCGGGAAAAAACCGTGTACGTCCACCTGGTAGACAGCCTGCTGAAAACAGGGGTCAACATACAGAAAGTGTTTGCACCCGAACACGGTTTCCGCGGGACCGCAGAAGCCGGGGAAACCGTGAAAGACGGCAAAGACCCGAAAACGGGGCTCCCCGTGATCTCTCTTTACGGCAATAACAAAAAACCGGAGCCGGAACAACTGGAAGATATCGACATCCTCGTTTTTGACCTCCAGGATGTAGGAGTGCGTTTTTACACCTATATATCCACGCTTCACTATGTAATGGAAGCCTGTGCCGAACTCGGGAAGCCCGTACTCCTTCTCGACCGTCCGAACCCGAATGGCCACTTTACGGACGGGCCGGTCCTGGAACCGCAGTTTAAAAGTTTTATCGGGATGCACCCCATTCCCGTAGCACATGGGATGACCATAGGAGAATACGCCCGGATGATCAACGGTGAAAAGTGGCTGGCCCGGGGTGTACAATGCCCCCTGCAGGTCATCACCTGCGCCAATTATACGAAAGACATGCCTTACGAACTCCCCGTAAAACCTTCGCCCAACCTGCCGAATGCCCAATCCGTCAACCTGTATCCCAGCCTCTGCTTTTTCGAAGGTACCAATGTGAGTGAAGGACGGGGCACGGACAAGCAGTTCCAGGTCTACGGCTCTCCCTACCTTCCGGAAGCCGAATATCCCTATACCTTTACCCCCGAACCCAATTCCGGCTCCGGCAACCCCCAGCACCGCGGGAAGGTGTGCCACGGCGAAGACCTCTCCGGTACGGAAAGGCTGTATCGTATCGAACTTAAATGGCTTGTCCGCGCCTACCGGAACACGGCCGGAAAAGAGGATTTTTTCACTGATTTCTTCGTCAAACTGGCCGGCACAAAACAGCTCCGGCAACAGATCGAGGCAGGAATACCGGAAGACGAGATCCGGGCAAGCTGGCAGGAAGGCCTGAGAACATTCAGGGAAGTCCGTAAAAAGTACCTGCTTTACAGAGAACAGTAAACTACCTCAATGCAAGCATACGAGGCATTAGAAGGAAAACAAAAACATCCCGAGGCAAGCCTCGGAGCATTTAAATCTCGATTATCGAGTAATTTTATTTAGGAACAGGTTTTGACGATTTTTCGATAATGAATACTTAATTTTGTATAAATTAGGTCATTATGGAGACATTCACAATACATACAAAGAACAAGGAGCAATCCAGGATCATCAAGGCTTTTCTAAAGGCCCTGAAAATACCTTTTCAATCTTCAGAAGAAAATCCGTATGACCCTGAATTTGTCGCCAAGATCAAAGAAAGCGAGGTACAGGCCAGAGAAGGAAAGGTCAAAGCCATTAAAACAGATGAACTGTGGAAGTAGTTTATACTGAAAAAGCTTTAAAAGATCGTGCTTATTGGATAAAAAGAGCTGACCAGGCAATTCAGAAAAAGATCACCAACCTAATCAAATCCATCGAAGATCATCCGTACGAAGGGATTGGCAAACCCGAAGCCTTAAAATATGAATTATCCGGTTTTTGGTCAAGGAGGATCAACAGAGAGCACCGGCTTATATATTATATAAGGTTTTAAAAGAAAAAGATGTTATAGAAATTCACTCCATGAAGGGACATTACTGATTTATTTAACATTGGAGCCCGTTTAAACAATACAATTGCCCGGAAAGCCGTTCAGGCTCCCGGGCAATTGTATATCGGGCCGGCGCTGTTCCTTTAGATGGCAGCCCTGGCTTTTTCTACGGCGATCGTTGTATCGGCCTTGACGTGTGCAGCGTTGGCACGACCGCTGGGGTCGGTGTTCTCCTGCCATTTCGGGATCCATCTCTTTACCGTTCTGGCGGCACTCTCCTGCGGGAAATGCTTGTGGAAAATCTCACGGTAGAAAAAGGCTTCCTTCGTCGCCGGGGTGTTTATCGGGTACTTTTCAGCCGCGGTGGCCATTTGTGCATCGGTAACCTGTGAGGCACAGTGCGCTATCAGGGTATCGATCCAGTTGTATCCCACTCCGTCGGAGAACTGCTCTTTCTGTCTCCACAGCACCTCATCCGGAAGGAAAGGCTGTTCAGGGGTATCAAAGGCTTTTCTCAGAATATATTTCTCTATGCCGTCATAAGTCTTGGGCTGCTTGAACTCCGGCATGATCTCCATGGCGGTCTGCAGGAAGGATTTATCCAGGAAAGGCACCCTTGCTTCCAGTCCGTGGGCCATAGTACTCTTGTCCGCCCGGAGGCAGTCGGCCGTAGACAGTTTCTGTACCCTGTCTATGGTCTCTTTCTGAAAATCCAGGGGAGAGGGTGCGTTCCTGAAGTAGAGGTAACCTCCGAATATCTCGTCGGCGCCTTCCCCGCTCAATACCACTTTTATGCCCAGGTCGGTAATCGCCTTACTCATAAAATACATGGGAGTGGAGGCCCTGATGGAAGTTACATCGTAGGTTTCCAGGTGCCATACCAGTTTCTCCAGTATCTCTATCCCCTCTTCTATGGTAAAGTGTATTTCATGGTGTTCCGTACCGAGATATTCCGCAACCTTCCGGGCTGCAATAAGATCGGGCGCGTCGGCATCCAGCCCTATGGAGAAAGAGTGCAGCTTTTGTCCCGTTCCCTCCAGCAGCCTGCAGGCAATGGAAGAAGTAAGTGAAGAATCCAGCCCTCCCGACAGCAATACTCCCAGCGGCACATCGCTCATCAGGCGTTTCCGGGTAGCCTCTATCAGGCTTTCCCGCAGTTTATCCAGGTCCAGGTCTTCCGTAGCCGTTGCACTGTCGAACCACTCCGGGGTAAAATAGCGTACAAACCCGGTTTGGGGAGTATAGAAATGCCCGGGAGGAAAAGCAGCGAATTCCACACACTGATCGGCTATGGTCTTCATTTCGGAAGAAAAATACATACGCCCTTCGGCATCCGTCCCGTAGTAAAGCGGTTTCACCCCGATCGGGTCGCGCCCGGCAATAAAATCGTCCCCGTCTACCACTACAAAGGCAAAAACCCCGTCGAGTCTGTTGCAGAAGTCATAACCGAACTCCTCGTAGAGATGTACGATAACTTCCGAATCTGAGGTAGTGCGGAAGGTGTGATCTTTCAGCACGGTCTCCCTCAGTTCCCCGTGGTTGTATATTTCGCCGTTGTGCACCATCCAGGCCGTATCGGTACCCTGTATCGGTTGCTTCCCGGTATTCAGGTCTATAATGGATAATCTTTCGTGGCTTAACACGTGGCCATTTCCCGTGAGGTGCAGGTCACTTTCGTCCGGCCCCCTGTGTGCCATTCTCTTCGACATTTCCCCGATAAGCCCGGTATCGGCTACAGGCTTCCTGGCTTGCAGGGCCCCTTCGGGAGTATAGGTTGCGCTTATAACTGCTAATATTCCACACATAACTCAAAATGGTTTTAGTTTCTAATGACCCTGCAAATATTAGCCTTAACTTTCACTTTAAAAACCAAAACAATAAAAATAGTTACAAAAACACACAATGAAATCCTATTTTTATTTCCGAATGAAATACACGAAGACATAAATACTGTTTTTTCGAACAAACTGTAAGAAGGTGTTCCCGTATCTAAAACTCCATATGTGGCCATTCCGATCTCAACCGGCGGATGCGGTCTTCCAGCCTGCACCTGAAATCCCGGTGTTCCGGGGAGTCCGGCGCAAAAGGTTTATGGGAGAGCCCTTTCCGGATGGCATCCACTTCCTTCATGTCCTGATGTGCTGCAGGGGATATCCAGGCCCCGGAAAACTTTTCCCAGATATATTGTATGGCCGTATCTGACGGATGTATCATGTCGTCGGTATAAAACCGGTAATCGCGGAGCTCGTCCATCACGATCTCATAAGAAGGAAAGTAAAAACAGGACAGGGGGTCCGTCACCTGGTGTACTGCTGTTACGAGATGGGCCTTACTTCGCTGGTTTTCGACAAAGCCGTCTCTTAAATGGCGTACCGGGGATATGGTAAAAATAATCTGCACTTCCGGGTTTATTTTCCTCAGGGCACTGATCATTCCGGAAATATTACCGGTTACCGATTCTGCGGAAGCCAGCTCTTTTTCAAAATGCTTTTGTGGTATTTTATGGCAGTTGGCCACCGGTTCTCCCGTTTCCTTTAAGCGATATCCCCAGGCCGTCCCCAGGGTGATGAGCACATGCGTGGCTGTTTTGAGGAAGGTTGCTGTTTCTTCAAGCGCGGTATTGATGTTTGACAACGCCTGTTCGCGTGAGGTGCTGCTCAGGCTTGAATGTGCATCAAAACAGTGCCAGCGCCCCTGGTGCCCGAAAAGTGCTTCCCGGGTATACTTATCTCCCGAAACAACCTTTTCCAGAAAGCGGGCTATTGCAGCAGGGTGGTATAAGATACCAAAGGGGTTTCTCAGGCAGCGGAACTGAAAATACTCCAGTTTGCCGGCCATATGCTCCGAAAAACACGAACCCAGCAATAACAGTTTCGAATGATGATCAATACTATGATCGCCAGGTATAGCCGGTATTTCAGTTCGCAGTTTCAAATTTTCCCGGTATTTGTATGTTTCCGGCCTGTGCCTGTCACAGGTTCCGGGTCATTTATTTTGAGGCAATAAATGTCCTGGCATGCTCCAGGGCCTCCGGAATCCCTTCCGGCCGCTTCCCCCCCGCCGTGGCAAAGAAGGGCTGTCCGCCACCGCCGCCGTTGATATATTTCCCGAGTTCCCGCACCACCTTCCCGGCATTGAGATCCCGTTCGGAGGCCAGTTCCTTTGAAATATAGCAGGTGAGCACGGCCTTGCCCTGCTGCTCTGTGGCCAGCAGTACAAAAAGGTTTTCATGCTCCCTTCCCAGTTCGAATACCAGGTCTTTTACCGCCGGGGTATCGAGATCTACCGTAGTCGCGAGAAAACGCACATTCCCGATATGTTCAAAACTGCCGGCAAGCTCCTTCTTAAGATTCCCGGCCTTGTCTTTCATCAAGGCTTCAAGCTGTTTTTTCAGGGCACTGTTCTCTTCCTGAAGTGCCGTGATCGCCTTTACGGGATCGCTGGTATTCCTGAGCGCTGCCTTCACTTCCCCGAATATTTCCGCCTGGGAAGTAAAATATTCCTTGGCCGCATCCAGGGTAATGGCTTCAATACGCCGTATTCCGGCAGCAACAGCGCCTTCCCCGGTAATGATAAAGTGCCATATATCCCCGGTATTCTTTACATGGGTCCCTCCGCAGAGTTCCATACTCTCCCCGAAACGCACGGTCCTGACCGTATCGCCGTATTTTTCCCCGAACAAAGCCATAGCCCCTGCCTCCAATGCTTGCTGGTAAGGGGTATTGCGGTGCTCTTCCAGCGGTAACTGTTCCCGGATACGGGCATTTACAAAATCTTCCACCTGTTGCAGTTCTTCCTGTGTCATCCTGCTGAAATGGGAGAAATCGAAACGCAGGTGGTTGTTGTGTACCGAAGACCCTTTCTGCTCTACATGCTCCCCGAGCACCACCCGGAGTGCCTGGTGCAGAAGGTGTGTCGCCGAATGATTGGCAGACGTTCGCCTGCGCTGGTTGGCATCCACCACCGCCGTAAAGCTTCCTTCCGTATTACGGGGAAGGTTTTTGGTAAGATGTATGATAAGATTGTTCTCTTTTCTGGTATCGGTAATATATACCACATCGCCGTTAGCGGCCTTGATATATCCCTTGTCCCCCACCTGGCCTCCTCCTTCGGGATAGAAGGGGGTTAGGTTGAATACTACCTGATACATCTCACCGTCCTTTTTACTGTTCACCTTGCGGTAACGTGTAATTCTCACCCGGGTTTCAAGGGTATCATATCCCACAAATTCCTCTTCGTCATCTTCAGACAGCACTACCCAGTCTCCCGTACTCACCGCCGTAGCGGCCCTGGAGCGGTCTTTCTGCTTCTGGAGTTCTTTGCGGAAGCCCTCTTCGTCCAGTGCATATCCCCGTTCTCCGAGGATCAGGGCCGTGAGATCTATGGGAAACCCATAGGTATCGTAGAGTTCGAAAGCCTTGCTTCCGGATATGGTATGGTCTTTCGCATTGGAAATAATACTGTCCAGCAGTACCAGCCCCTGTTCCAGGGTTTTCAGGAACGATTGTTCTTCTTCCCTGATCACATTGACCACGAGATTTTTCTGTGCCTTTATTTCCGGGAAAGCGTGGTGCATCTGGCTGCTCAGCGTATCTACAAGCTTGTAGATAAACGGCTCGTCCTGCCCGAGGAAAGTGAAACCGTAGCGGATGGCCCTCCTGAGGATACGCCGTATCACATAGCCCGCCCCGGTATTGGAAGGCAATTGTCCGTCGGCAATGGCAAAAGCCACCGCCCTGAGGTGGTCGGCAACCACCCTGATCGCAATATCCGTCTTCTCATCCTTCCCGTATTTGCTGGTAGTGACCGCCTCGATCTCCCGGATGATCGGGGTGAATACATCCGTATCATAATTGCTCTTCACGCCCTGCAACACCATACACAGGCGTTCGAAGCCCATACCCGTATCCACATGCCTGGCCGGCAATTTTTCGAGAGAACCGTCAGCCTTGCGGTTAAACTCCATAAAGACCAGGTTCCATATCTCCACTACCTGCGGATGGTCCTTGTTCACCAGTGCGCTCCCGGGCACCTTTTTCCGCTCTTCATCAGTGCGTATATCTATATGAATTTCCGAACAGGGCCCACAGGGCCCCTGCTCTCCCATTTCCCAGAAGTTGTCGTTCTTATTGCCGGGAAGCACCCTGTCTGCCGGAACTATGGCCTCCCAGAGCGTTTTCGCTTCCCCGTCTTCGGGAAGGTTATCGTCTGCAGCTCCTTCAAAATAGGTGACATACAGCCTTTCACGGTCAATACCGAATACTTCCGTAAGCAGTTCCCAGGCCCATCCGATAGCCTCTTTCTTGAAATAGTCGCCAAAACTCCAGTTCCCGAGCATTTCGAACATGGTATGGTGATAGGTGTCTTTCCCCACTTCTTCCAGGTCGTTGTGCTTCCCGCTTACTCTCAGGCACTTCTGCGTATCGGTAACCCTTGCGGATACCGGCTTCCGGTTTCCGAGGAAATACTCCTTGAACTGGTTCATTCCCGCATTGGTGAACATCAGTGTCGGGTCGTCCTTGACCACCATGGGAGCCGATGGCACTACAGTGTGTTTGCGCGCTTCGAAAAACCTGAAAAAACGTTCTCTTACTTCTTGTGACTTCATCAATATGTGTTTGGCGTTTTGCTTTTTTCAAATGACAAGGGCCCGGACTGTAAATCTTAAGCTTTTCTAAAAATTGCAGTAACTGGAAAACAATTTTTATATTTGTCCGTTAGCTCGGTTTAAACAAACGGCTTTCCCCTGTATTCCATTGTCGTTTACCGGGCAAAAATAGAATATTTTAATTTTATGTCGAAGGTAAAATATTATTACGACCAGGAGACACTTTCGTATCGGAAAATTGAGGTAAGGAGAGGAAAAAAGATACGTAACTTTCTGGTTTTTCTTCTGGCCTCGTTCCTGTTCGGGCTTCTGGGGCTTTTTACCTTGCTCAACACCGGGCTGGTCAATACCCCGAAGGAATTATCCACCACACGGGAACTCAAACAATACGAGCTTCAGTTCGAGTTGCTGAACAGAAAGATGGAACAGATGGAAAAAGTCCTCGCCGATATAGAGGACAGGGACAACAACATATACCGCCTCTATTTTGAAGCCAGTCCTATTCCGGATGAACAGCGCCGCGCGGGATTCGGGGGGGTTAACCGCTACCGGAGCCTGGAAGGGTTTGAGAATTCCAGGATCGTTGTCAATACCACCAGGAGGCTGGAAATTCTTCAGAAACAGCTTGTCGTACAATCCAGGTCGCTGGATGAGATCTCAAAACTGGCGGAGGACAAGGAGAAACTGCTCGCTACCATTCCGGCCATACAACCGGTAAACAACAAAGACCTGAAACGGATGGCGTCGGGATTCGGGTGGCGGACAGACCCGTTTACCAAAGCGCGTAAAATGCACTGGGGGATGGATTTTTCCGCACCGAAGGGCACCCCGGTCTACGCTACCGGCGACGGGGTGGTAACCCGGTCAGACAACCGTGCGGCAGGGTACGGCAACCACATCAGGGTAGAGCACGGATTCGGTTATGAAAGCCTCTATGCACACCTGAGCAAATACAACGTAAGAAAAGGACAGAAAGTGAAGCGCGGAGACCTTATAGGGTATGTGGGCAGTACGGGGCGTTCACAGGCTCCACACCTCCATTACGAGGTCTTTAAGGACGGACAACGGATCAACCCGATGAACTTTTACTACGGCAGTTTAACGCCTGCGGAATACGAAGAACTGATCCATGTAGCCTCACAGGAAAACCAGTCTCTCGATTAGCGGCACGAAGGCCGGACACAAGACCAAAAGGATTGAGCATTACGATAACGCAATACGTTCCACATCATGCACATAGAACTTCCTGAAAAACGCTATTACAATATAGGCGAAGTAGCCAGAGCCTTTAATGTAAACACTTCCCTGATCCGCTTCTGGGAAAAGGAATTCGACGTACTGCGTCCCAAGAAGAATGCCAAGGGAAACCGAAGGTTCACTCCGGAAGACATCAAAAACCTGCAACTCATCTACCACCTGGTCAAGGAAAGAGGCTTTACCCTGGAAGGTGCCAAGACCCACCTGAAAGAAGAAAAACACAAAACCCTTTCCAATTTTGAGATTATTCGTAAATTGGAAAACATAAAAGCATCCCTTTTAAAGATCAAGGATGCATTATAATTTTATAAGTAAAAATCACAAAAATCAAATTCACTCACTATGAAAAAATGGTTAATCCCGGTTATCATCCTGGTTGTTATTGGTGTAGGCATTTACAGCTGGGCAGTAGGTTTCAACAACACTGCCGTCACCTACCAGGAAGATGCAAAAACCACCTGGTCTAACGTGGAAAGTGCATACCAGCGAAGAAATGACCTGATAGGAAACCTGGTCAAAACCGTACAGGGTGCAGCCGATTTTGAACGAAATACCCTGAGGGAAGTGGTGGAAGCCCGGGCCAAGGCAACCTCCACCACCATCAGCGCCGACAACCTGAGCCCGGAAAAAATGGCGGAATTCCAGCAGGCGCAGACCGGACTTTCTTCTGCATTGTCCAGACTGCTGGTATCGGTAGAGCGGTATCCCGAACTCAGGGCCAACCAGAACTTCCTGGAACTACAGGCACAGCTGGAAGGCACGGAAAACCGGATCAACGTGGCACGGGACCGTTTCAATGCCGGGGTTAACACGTACAACAAGCATATCAAAACCTTTCCCAATAAGATCCTGGCCGGCATGTTCGGTTTTGAGGAAATGGCCCGGTACCAGGCTGATGCAGGATCGGAAAATGCCCCGGATGTGGAATTTGATTTCGGAGCGTCTTAATGCTCACGCAGTGAGTAAAACACAGCACTATTACCATGTCTGAAGTAGAAAAATTTTTGACTGCCCGCGAAGAAGAAGAGATCGTAAAAGCCATACAGGAAGCAGAACGCAATACTTCGGGGGAGATTCGTGTACATATCGAAAGAACCTCGGGAAATTCCGAGCCCTACCAGAGGGCTATTGCCGTATTTCACGAATTGGGGATGGACCGGACCGAACTGGCCAACGGGGTTATCGTATATATCGCCGTAGAAGACAGGACATTCGCCATTTACGGGGGCAAAGGGATCAATGATGTGGTGCCTGATGATTTCTGGAACAGTACCAAAGAGGTCATGGCCTCCCGCTTTAAGGACGGACATTACAAACAGGGGCTCGTAGAAGGCATCCTGAAGGCCGGAAACCAGCTCAAACAACACTTCCCCTGGCAGGAAGACGATATCAATGAACTTCCGGATGAAATCTCAAAAGGATAACCCCTGACAATAATACAAATTGCACGACAGCCCATGGCATTTCACAGGTTCCTCACTCTTTTTTCTTTTTTACTGATCACCGGATTTTCCGCATCTGTACAGGCGCAGTACCAGATCCCGGACGTTCCGGAAGTACAGACCAGCGTATACGATTACAGCAACCTTTTTTCACCTGTCCAGAAGAAGGCACTGGAAGAGAAGCTCGTCAGGTATTCCGACAGTACTTCCACGCAGATCGTGGTGATCGCCATAGGATCTGCGAAAGGAGAAGACCTCAATTACCTCGGGGCCAACTGGCTGACGGAATGGGGCATAGGACAGAAAGGAAAAGATAATGGCATCCTGATCCTTCTGGCAGAAAAAGACCGCAGGGTAAGTATCCAGAACGGTTACGGCATAGAACACCTGCTGACGGATGCATTGAGCAAGCGCATTATCGAACAGGTAATGAAGCCCTATTTTGTCAGGGAGGATTATTACGGCGGACTGGACAAGGGGACAGATGCCATTTTCGGGGTACTTACCGGGGCGTATGAAGGACAACGGAAAGACGGGCGGCAAAGCGTATCCCCCGGAAGTATACTTTTTATTATCATCATGTTTATTGTTCTCGTGGTCATTCTCTCCAGGAGGGGCGGTGGCGGAAGAAACGGCACCGGGAGGTTCAGGGGGCCTGACCTGCTGGACATGATCATCCTGAGCAGCATGGGCCGGGGAGGCTTCGGAGGAGGCGGATCTTCAGGAGGTGGTTTCGGCGGAGGCTTCGGAGGGGGCTTCGGCGGCGGAATGGGAGGTGGCGGTGGTGCCAGCGGAAGCTGGTAAACGCCTTTATCCTGCCATTGGTCGAACAAAGACAAACACATGCTTCTTCCCTTGATATAGCCCCCTTTATTATTATCTTTGCATAATGTAACACTTAATGCCTGCGCTTTGCTAATTTTTACCCGAAAAAAAACGGTTTACCTTAAAGATCTGTTTGAAGAGGATCATGTGGATATGCATTCGCATCTCTTACCCGGAATTGACGACGGGGCCAAAACCACCGAAGACACCGTGAAACTTATCGATGGTTTTAAAGAACTCGGTATCCGGCACATCATTACCACCCCTCATATCATACAGGGGGTATGGCCCAATACCTCCGGTATCATCAGAGAGAAGGAACAGGAAATCCGTCCTCATGCCGAAAGACAGGTATCTTCTTTCAGGGCCGCAGCAGAATATCTTATGGATGAATCGTTCAGGGAGCTGGTCCGGGAAAGGGACATCCTTTGCCTTAAAGACAAATATGTATTGGTGGAGATGTCGTATATCAGTCCGCCCATATCCCTTTTCGACATTCTTTTCGACCTGCAGGTAGCGGGATACACCCCGGTACTGGCCCATCCGGAACGCTATCTCTTCTATCACGAGAACTTCGACATGTACGCCAAACTGAAAAAGGCGGGATGCCTGTTACAGCTCAACCTCTTATCGCTGTCGTCCTACTACGGGCGGGAAGTACACAAAACAGCGATGAAACTGCTACGGGAAGGCCTGCTTGACTTTGTCGGGACCGATGCCCATAACAGCAGGCATATCGAATACCTGAAGCGGAAATTCAGGATAGAGGCCCCGGAAATATTACGGGAACTCATAAGCAACAACAAGGCCGTTTTCGCACCCTGACATCTGGTTGGTTATTTGCTTATTTAGCAGGAGATTCTCCCCTTCCAGCCGGCAGGCCGGGCTTCGCTCAGAATGACAATGACTCATTCAAACGAACTACGAACTAAGAACTAACAACTAAGAACTAAGAACTAAGAACTAAGAACTAAGAACTAAAGGCACTCCGAACGAAGGCCAAATAAAAAACCCGGAAGCAAAACTTCCGGGCCAATTAAACCTTTATACATTTTCAGGTTCTGCTCCTGTTAAAATCCGAGCTCTGTTTTGACATCTGCCATGATATCCTTACCATCTGCAAGCAGGATTCCCGATCCCGGGGAAGCATCCAGCACATACTGGAATCCCTGTGCTTTTCCTACTTTCTGGATAGCAGCCTGGGCCTTTTCAAGAATAGGCTGGATCAGTTCCATCTGTTTTTTCTGCAATTCCTGCTCGGCAGCCTGACGGGCCTGCATGATATTGTTCTGCATGGTCTGTACCTCCTGAGCCCTCTTCTGGTTCTCGTCTTCTGTTTTTCCTGCGGCTTCGCTTTCGTAAAGTTTGATTTTATTTTGCAATTCCTGTCCGGAACTCTGCAAGTCTGAAGAATACTGCTTTTCCAGTTTTTCCAATTCTGCCCTAGCCGCTTTCATCTCCGGCATATCCTCCATTAATTGCTGCACATTGATGTGGGCAACTTTGCTCTGTGCATTCGCAAAACTAACCGTTCCTACAGCTAATACAAAAGCAATGGCTAACGTTTTCAATTGTTTCATAATTTCGAAAATAATAAATGTTTAAGTGTTAATTGTTATCGTTATTGTTCTTTTCCTTTTCGCGTTCTTCCCTTTTTTGCTGCCGTTCTTCTTCCCTGGCCTTCATGTAGGCCTCCCGCTCTTCGAGTATCTGCTGCCTGCGCTCTTCAAACTCCCGTTTGCGCTCTTCCCGTTCCCTGATACGCTGCTGCCGTTTCTCTTCCATCAACCTTGCGCGCTCTTCCCTTTCGGTTTCCGCGCTTTCTCTCTGCGCTTTTCGCTCCGGGTCTACCTCCCTGTTCACGTCTTCAAACTTGTTCTTCGCACTTCCCGTACGGTGTTCTTCCGTGACCCTGGTCCGGTCTATGCTTCTCAAAACCTGGTCGCTAATATCGTGTTTTTTATCGGAATACAACATCACCACATCGGCAGACCTGTCAAAAACAAAATCGTAGGACCTTCTCGAAGCGATATCCTGCACGGCATTAAAAACCCGGTCCTGTACCGGTTTTACCAGTAACCGCTTCTGCCGTACCATATCACCTTCCGGGCCGAACCTGCCCTGCTGATACTGCAACAGTTCTTCTTCAGATATCCTGATCTCTTCTTCCCGTTCCTCTATCAGCTCCCTGGTAAGCAGTACTTTTTCCGCTTCCAGTTCCTTTTTCATGGTTTCTATGGCATTTTTTTTCTGTTCTACCTCAAGCTTCCATTTTTCCACCCGTGCCTCAAGCTGCGAGCTGGCTTCCTGGTATTCCTGTACGTTCTCCAGGATATATTCCATGTCCACGTATGCTATCCTCACTCCTCTCTGACCATATGCGGCCCATAAAGAGGCCAGAAACAATACCGAAAGAACTTTAGCCTTCATGAGTTGCTGTTGTTTAAAATTTCGCCTGAAATTAACAATTTTTTCAGCAAACCCCGGCCATTATTTCCATATATATTTTTCAGGTAACGGGTATTGTCCAAAAATTACCCGGCCAATCATCCTCATACTTTCCCTGTGAAAAAGCATTTTCCCTGTTATCTTTTCTTTTTCTCTTTCATACCGGGACTTCATCCCTTCCATCGGCAAACACTACACAGAAAATATCATGCCAAACTCAGAATTGCTGTCCTATAATAAAGTGGGTTTCCCATCCGTTCTTCTGTCCGGTGCCGTCCACAGAATCGAAACCGTGACCGAAATCTATTCCGAGCAGACCAAATGCAGGCATAAAGATACGCAGTCCGAATCCTGCCGACCGCTTGAGCTGGAAAGGATTGTATTCCTTAAAATCGGTATAGGCAGCACCACCCTCGGCAAATATAAGCCCGTAAATGGAGGCTGCGGGTTTCAGGGTAAGCGGATATCTCAGTTCAAGAGAGAACTTGTTATAGATCGTAGATCCTATATTCGGAGATAATGACTGGTTGGGATATCCCCGCAATTGTATGGTTTCCCTGCTGTCCAGCGTATAGTTTGCCATTCCGTCGCCTCCGAGATAGAACCGTTCAAAAGGCACTACCCCCCTGTCGCTGTTGTACGCCCCGAGGTAACCGAAATTGGCCGATGTTTTGAGCACCAGGTCTCCTACCAGCCTGTTGTACCATTCCCCGTCGAACTTGATCTTGTAGAATTCCAGCCACTTGATCTTTTCCTGTTCTATTTTTTCATCATCGGGCACTATATTTCCATCCTCATCTTCTGTCTGGAATTCCGGTTTATCGCCAAGGTTTGCGTAATCCACTCCGTCAAACAGGGAATACGGCGGGGTCAGCCTCGCCGAGATGGTAAACCGCGAACCGGTACGGGGATATATGAGTTTCGGGAACCTGTTATCCCTCGAAAGCGCAATGGTATATGCGATATTCCTGGCAAACCCGGTACTTCCGAACCTGAAAAGCCCGATCGGGTAGTTCTCCAGGTCGTAATACTGGAAGCTCAGTGAGTGGGAAAGACTGAAATAGTCGTCAGGCACTTCGAGCCTCTTGGCCAGCCCCAGTGTAAAACTGGTGATATAAAACCGCTGGCTCTTGTCGGGCCTTCCGGTTCTCCAGTCGTAGTAGAACTGCCGGCTATGCGACAGGGAAGCCGAGAACTGTGTCGGTTTCTTTCCTCCCATCCAGGGTTCGGCAAACGAAAAACTATAGGTCTGGTAGAAACGGCTGGCCTGCAATCTCAGTGCCAGCGTCTGCCCGTCTCCCATGGGTACGGGTTTATATGCATCTTTCTTGAACAGGTCCTTGATGGCAAAATTGCTGAACGAAAGCCCCAGCGTACCGATAAATCCGCCGCCGCCGTATCCTCCCTGTAACTCGATCTGGCTCGATCCCTTTTCGGTAAGGCCGTATTCGATATCCACCGTACCGGCATTAGGATCGGCATTCTTGATATCCGGGACCACCGCTTCCTGGTCAAAATACCCCAGACCACCGAGTTCCCGTATGGTACGGATCACGTTTTCCTTACTGTACTTCTCTCCCGGCCGCGTACGGATCTCCCGGTAGATCACATGGTCATTGGTCTTATCGTTCCCCGAAACCCTGACATCGTTAAAATACGCCAGTTTTCCTTCACGGATACGGATCTCGAAATCAATAGTATCGTTCTTGGCCGATATTTCCACGGGAGTAATGGTTGAGAACAGGTAACCGTTGTTCTGATACTGGTTGGTGATATCATCTCCATCGGGTTTGGTCTCGTCCTGGATACGTTGTCTCAGGAGCACCCCGTTATAGGTGTCCCCGGGCTGTATACCCAGCAGGGAAGCCAGCTGCCGATCGGAATAGACCGTATTCCCCACAAAATCGATACTTCCGAAATAGTATTTATCCCCTTCCTCCAGGTCGATATTGATACTGATATTCTTCGATTTGTCATCGATAACCGTATCCAGAATGATCCTGGCATCGCGGTATCCTCTTTCCTTATACTTATCTATAACCGAGGTGAGGTCGGTCTTGTAATCTTCAGGAATAAATTTCGATTTTTTCCAGAAGCGCCCGAACATCTTTCTCTTGGTATTCTTCATGGCCTTGCGAAGGGTCTTGTCTTTCAGGGCTTCGTTACCCTCAAATACGATATCCCTGACCTTGACCTTTTCTCCCCGGTCTATATTCACCTGCATTTTGACTGCATTGACTGCCGAGGTATCGGGGGCGGTTATAATATTGGCCTTCGCGTGCAGAAAACCCTGTTTCTTGTATTTGTTAACCAGAAAGTTCCTGGTATTGGTGATAAAACTTTCGGTAACCCGTTTTCCTTTCTTGATATCGGCCTCCTTCAGTACGGCTTCCCCTTTTTTCTTCTTTATCCCTTCCACCTTTACCGAAGAGAGGGTAGGCACTTCCTTGATATCCAGTATCAGAAAGACCTGATCGCCCTCAACGCGGTCGATATAAAAATTCACATCGCTGAACAACTCCAGTTTCCACAGTTTCTTGATCACTTCCGAGACCTGCTCTCCGGGAATGGTGATCTCCTGCCCTACACGCAGACCGCTGTAGGTAACCACGGTTTGCTTGTTATAGCTTTTTACCCCGGTAACTTCCACGCCTCCGAGGATATAGTTTTTCCCTTTGTCGAACTTGATCTCCTGCGCCCTGAGTGCAGTATTATTAGAAAGAAGTACAAAAAATATGGTTATCGCTCCAAAATATATATTGCGCATGCTATATTTCGTTAAGTTGTTCGCTTGTTTTTCCAAATCTACGTTCCCTGTTCTGATAGTTTAGAATTGCTTCATACAGTTTTTCCTTATTAAAATCGGGCCAGAGGGTTTCGGTAAAATAAAGCTCGGCATAGGCTATCTGCCAGAGCATGAAATTGCTGATTCTCAGCTCCCCGCTGGTACGTATCAACAGGTCTACATCGGGTAGATCCTGCGTGTAAAGATGCTCATTTATAACTGATTCGTCAATATCTTCTACAGAAATTATATTATTTTTAACTTTAGTCCCTATGGCTTTTACCGCATGGGCAATCTCGTCCCTCGAACCGTAACTCAGTGCCAGGGTGAGGGTCATACGGCTGTTGTTACGGGTCTTTTCGATCACCTCTGCCAGCTTTTTGGATACGGTACGGGGCAGAAGGTCCATACACCCTATGGCATTGAGCCTGATATCATTTTTGTTAAGGGTTTTAAGTTCTTTCCCCAGTGAAGTAATCAGCAGTTTCATCAAAGTCTCCACTTCGAGCTTCGGGCGTTTCCAGTTCTCGGTAGAAAACGCATACAGGGTAAGGTGTTTCACCCCCAGTTCTGCGCAGCCTTCTACAACTTCCCGCACAGATTTCGCGCCCTTTTCGTGCCCGAACACCCGCAATTTCCCGCGTTGCTTTGCCCATCGTCCGTTACCGTCCATGATAATGGCTATATGTGCCGGCAATCGCTGCTTGTCTATTTCGTCTTTTACAGTATCCATTAATCTATTTCGTCAAAGGAAAAACAACTCTTTCCTCTTGATGTCACGTATGGCAAACCCGCTTTAATCATAACAATAATTACAGGGCCTTTTTCCGAAAGTATACGTCAGGGTGATCCCGCTGAACACATACCAGTCGTTGGTGTTATAACTGCCGAAAACCCTGTAATCACCCGCTTCCGGCTCCTTCTCGGGATAACTCCCGTCTATATCATTGGCCAGGCTATACCTCACTATAACCTCAGCCCCGAGGATCAGGTTGGGCAACACCTCACCCTTGACTCCCAGTCCGAAAGGAAATGCCAGGGTTGTCCGTCTTTTCTGGGGCCGCAACTGCTCCGTGCTCTGCTCCAGATACCACATCCGGTAATTCAACCCCGCTACCCCCGCATAAATGTAGGGGGTAAACGGCCTGTGCAGGGAATGGAGGTCGAACTCCCAGAAATTAAACTCTATCCCCAGGGATGCCTCCAGTATTTTATTGGAGAACGCATATCCTCTCGCTTCCCGTGCCTGATCGCCGGAGTCGGTGTCATCGGCATGCAATTTCGTATAAGACAGCATCGCCCTGTACGAATACCGCGAACTTTTATTCCATTTATATATACCTCCCAAAGCCAGTTCGTTGGGGTTGATGTAATTGGTCTTCCCCACATCCCCTATAAAATTACTCCCGCCGAGAAACACCCCCAGTTCATGGATCTGGGCAGTACCGGCACAGCATAAAAACAGGAAAAAGACCGTCGTAATCCCTTTTCCGCATGCTTTCAAAAGTTTGCAAATATAATAATTATGATTGCTCATGGGTAATTTCCTTTGAATTAGTATGCTTAATCAACAGATTTAAAGGTTTTTTATTGTTCAATAACTGCCCCGGCACCCCTGTGCCACCGTATTCCCAACCCTGCTATTGCTAAAAAAAACACACTCGTTTCAAGTTACAGGTTACCTTCAACCTGCTAACTTCATGCTTCGTGTTTGCAACATTTCAATTTCTTTTATCTTCTCCCCAGAGCAGTTTGTTCCTCAGGGTCTTGAGGAAACTCTCCGACCGGAGTTCCACCATACGCATTGCGAAAGGCGCCTTTCTTATAATGATCTCCGTTTCTTCGGGCAGGGTGGCTACCCTGGAATCCAGGGATACGAGATAATTGTTTTCCCGCCCGGAGACCTTCAGCCTGATTTCGGTATCATCGGGAATTACCAGGGGTCTCGCATTCAGATTATGAGGCGCTATAGGAGTGATTACCAGTCCCGTAGCATCCGGCGTCAGTACCGGACCGCCACAACTCAGGGAATATCCCGTAGAACCGGTAGGGGTCGCTATAATAAGCCCGTCCGCCCAGTAGGAAGTGAGATACTCGTCGTTCAGGTATGTAGCCACGGTGATCATGGATGCGGTATCCTTGCGGTTTACGGCCACTTCATTCAATGCAAAATTGATCTCGGCCAGTGCTTCATTTTCGGGGCGCGTACTGATCTGGAGCAACGTACGACCTACCACTTCGTATGTTCCGCTGAAAACGCTGTCCACGGCTTCTCTTATATGCTCTTTCTGTACGGTAGCCAGGAACCCCAGCCGCCCGGTATTGATCCCCAGAACCGGGATACCTAGATCGCGTATGTACAAGACGGTACGGAGTATGGTCCCGTCGCCTCCCACACTGAAGAACAGGTCATACCCCTCATCGAGATCCTCAAAGGACGCAAAGGTCCCGTAGTTCTTCTCCACTTTCAGAAAACGCCGCAGGTGTTCCAGGTATTTCACTTCCACCACAATTTCCACCTCCCGCTCTTCAAGGGCTTCGAGGAGCGTAAGCACGTATTTCTCACTGTCGCTGTGATAAAATTGTCCAAAAAGACCTACCTTCATAACCGGATACCGTGATTTTTATATATTGAGGAATTTTTTCAGATAGTCCGACCTTTCCCTGAGACTGGCCAGGTACATGTCATCTTCATTGCCCATAACGATACTGTAGCCATACCTCCGGAACGACTGTATTATGGCATTCAGCCCCGTGTTTCCCACTTTCAGCGTTATCTGCGCCCGGTCTCCCTGACCGGAGGATATGAAAGCACCGAGCAGTTTTCCGTTATTGCTTTCGACGATTTGCGAGATCTCGCTAAAGGTGTAATCCGTGCTGCCCTTTTCTACAATGAGGATCCCACCTGGCTCGTTAAAGAACGGGGTCTCCCGGAAAAGCCCCATAATGTCCGTGAGTTCGTAATACCCCAGGTATTTTCCTTCCTTGTCCAGTACCGGCATGATATTGGCATTGTTCCCGGCAAATTCCTCCAGTACTTCCAGCCAGTGGGTATGCTCTCCCACGAAAAAAGCGTCGAGGGCATAACCGTAATCGGAGATCTTCTTTTCCAGGTCAAATCCCGCCATATCTTCTTCAGAAACATTCCCTACCAAATGCCCGTCTTTCACCACGGGAAGGTGCGTATTGGTTAGTTCAAGAAAGCATTCCCTGGCTTTTTCCAGGGTATCATCCGGGCTCAGGGGAGGAACATCGTGGTTTATACAGGTATTGATCTCCATAGTGCAACTTTACTCGATAATCGAGATTTAAATACTCCAAGGCCTGCCTCGAAATTGTAAAAACAGGTTTCTATTGCATACTCGTGGGCTTGCCCCAGAGGTTCTTGATTCAAACAAACCGGGAAAATGGCAACCGTTCCCCTTATTCCGGGCCGTTTCGGCCTACGGGATCACAACTCATTACGAGTCAATCGCTTACCATAAACCCTTCTTTTCGGTCAGCAAATTAATTAAATTATGTGAGAATAAAGCAGGATGAAGTTTGTATTTTTGCTCTTATTTTATCTCAGGCATGACCCGGTTAAGTGTAAACATCAACAAAATAGCCACCCTTCGCAATTCGCGCGGTGGTAATGTACCCGATCTGCTGCGCATGGCCGCGGATATCCAGGAATTCGGTGCTGAAGGCATCACCATCCACCCCCGTCCGGATGAGCGGCATATCCGCTACCAGGATGCCAGGGACCTGAAAGATGTGGTTTATACGGAATTCAATATTGAAGGCAATCCCATAAAAAAGTTCACGGATCTCGTTCTCGAAGTAAAGCCCACCCAGGTAACCCTCGTCCCCGACGGGGAAGATGCCATTACCTCCAATGCCGGATGGGACACCGTAAAACACGGGGATTTCCTCAGGGAGGTCATTGCCGAATTCAAACGCAACGGCATCCGGACCTCGATCTTTACCGACCCCGATCCGAAGATGGTGGAAGGTGCGGCAACAACGGGAACAGACCGCATAGAGCTGTATACGGAAGCTTATGCCTCTGCTTTCGAAAAAGGCGACAAGGAGGGGATCCTTCCTTATATCGAAGCCGCAAAAACCGCAAATTCACTGGGACTGGGCATTAACGCCGGGCACGACCTGAACCTGGAAAACACCAGGTTTTTCAGACAGAACATCCCCGGGCTTCTGGAAGTTTCCATCGGGCATGCCCTTATTGCAGAATCGCTGTATCTCGGCATTGAAAACGTGGTAAACCTATATCTTGACAGGCTAAAGGAATGACCTGACCGCTCCGGCCGTAATAATGGCAACGGATATCGGTCAGCGTCAGGGCAACACCTTTTCGGCTCCTGTGCCCTTCGCCTCAAAAAGACGTAGAAAATGAGTCCTGATCCTTTGGCGGACCTCCTCCATATCCACCGTTTCCCTGCCGAGTTCCACATTCAGCGAAGTGACTGCTTTTCCGCGTATCCCACAGGGAATGATATGATCGAAATACCCCAGGTCGGCATTGACGTTCAGTGCAAACCCGTGCATAGTCACCCATCGTGAAGCTCTTACTCCCATAGCGCATATTTTACGGGCAAAAGGTGTCCCCGTATCGATCCACACCCCTGTTTCCCCCTCACTGCGCATGGCACTGATCCCATAGTCGGCCAGGGTAAGTATGATCACCTCCTCCAGAAAACGGAGGTATTTGTGAATATCGGTAAAAAAGTTGTCCAGGTCCAGAATGGGATAGCCTACGATCTGCCCGGGGCCGTGATAGGTGATATCCCCTCCCCTGTTGATCTTGTAGAAGGCAGCTCCCCTGGCCTCCAGCTGTTTTTCATTGAGCAGCATATGGGCCATATCCCCGCTCTTCCCCAGCGTATACACATGCGGATGCTCTACGAACAGCAGGTAATTGGGGGTCTCAAGACCGGCATTCTCCCTCCTGTTCTTCATTTTGATATCCAGTATTTCCCGGAATAACTGTTCCTGGTAATCCCAGGTCTCCCCGTAATCGCGAAATCCGAGATCCTGTATGTCCACCTGTTTGTTCATGGTACAAAGATAGCCATTAAAAACAACCCGGCACAGCCACTTCCACTACTTCCCGTACTGCATTGCTACCGGTTCGGGTTATTGAGAATGACCAGGGCGGCGATCACTCCCGGAACCCAGCCGCACAGGGTCAGCAAAATAACGATCACAACAGAACCACATCCCTTGTCCAGCACCGCAAGCGGCGGGAAGAAAATAGCCAGTAAAACTCTCCAAATACTCATTATACACTTATATTAACCCCAGGAAAATATCCTGTTTTCTTATTGATTGTAAATATCCACGCTGTAAGACGACAAAAACACCGTTTTGTTACACCGGCCCGCTGCATCCCCTGCAAAATTAAATCATCATTTTTCAACTACCGCTTTTTGTGTCGCTTTTATCACGGGAAGATGATATACACCATGTACAAGGAACCCGTTTAAACTTTTCTTAATAGGCCGCAGAATATAAATTGTAACTATCTTTGCATCTTTAAAATAAAAAAGGAATTTAACATACAGCGTTTGATATGCAGCTTTCAGAACAGGAACTCGTAAGAAGGGAGAAACTCGGAAAATTGAGGGCACTGGGAATAGACCCGTATCCTGCGGCCTTATACCCGGTAGACCATACTTCCGGCCGGATCAGGGAAGAATATGAAGAAGGCAGGGAAGTCGTTATAGCCGGCCGCCTGATGAGCCGGAGGATACAGGGCAAGGCCTCTTTTGCCGAAGTACAGGACAGCGAAGGAAGGATACAGGTGTACTTTAACCGTGACGAAATATGTCCCGGGGAAGACAAGACACTTTACAACGAAGTATATAAGAAGTTGCTGGACATCGGGGATATCATTGGTGTCAGGGGACAATTATTCACTACCCAGGTAGGAGAAAAAACGGTTATGGTCAGGGAGTTTACCGTGCTGAACAAATCGCTGCGCCCCCTTCCCCTTCCGAAGGTGGATAACGAGGGGAAGGTCTACGATGAATTCAACGATCCGGAACTGCGATATCGTCAGCGCTACATAGACCTGGTGGTAAACCCGCAGGTCAAGGAGACATTTATCAAACGGACCAGGATCACCAACAGTATCCGTGAATTCTTCAACAGCCGCGGTTATCTCGAGGTGGAGACCCCCATACTGCAACCCATTCCGGGAGGAGCGGCCGCCCGGCCTTTTATCACGCATCACAACGCGCTCAACATTCCGCTTTACCTGCGGATAGCGAATGAGCTATACCTGAAAAGGCTTATCGTTGGCGGGTTTGACGGCGTTTATGAATTTGCAAAGGATTTCCGCAATGAAGGAATGGACCGCACCCATAATCCCGAATTTACGGTAATGGAGCTCTATGTTGCCTACAAGGACTACCACTGGATGATGGATACCACCGAAAAATTACTGGAGAAAGTAGCCGTGGATGCCAATGGCAGCACTACGGTCAAAGTCGGGGACAACGAGATCAGCTTTAAGGCGCCCTACCCGAGGGTACCCATCTTACAGGCCATAAAAGACCATACCGGTTACGATGTGGCCGGAATGGATGAAGAAGCCCTCCGGGAAGTGTGTAAAAAACTGGACATTCCCGCCGATAACACCATGGGAAAAGGCAAGCTTATCGATGAGATCTTCGGAGAGAAATGCGAGCATCATTATATACAACCCACCTTCATCACCGATTATCCCAAGGAAATGAGCCCGCTTACCAAGGAACACCGCGACAACCCCGATCTCACGGAGCGCTTTGAACTGATGGTTAACGGCAAGGAACTGGCCAATGCCTATTCGGAGCTCAACGACCCCATAGACCAGCGGCAACGTTTTGAGGAACAGCTGAAGTTGTCGGAAAAAGGAGATGATGAGGCCATGTTTATCGACCAGGACTTTTTACGGGCCCTGGAATACGGCATGCCGCCCACGTCCGGGATCGGGATCGGGATCGACCGGCTGGTGATGCTGCTTACCAACAACGCGTCTATACAGGAAGTCCTTTTCTTCCCCCAGATGCGACCGGAGAAGAAGCCACTGGAACTCAAGGACAACGAAAAAGCGATCCTCGGGATCCTGCAAAAACAGCAAAGCATGACGCTTGATGCGCTCAAATCAGCAACCGAACTGAGCAATAAGGCCTGGGACAAGGGCATGAAAGGCCTTTCCAAACTGGGGCTTATCAATGTCATTGTGGAAGGCGACAGCAAAACCGTTGTCTTACAGGAACAGGAATAGTTTCGAAACTATAGATGACTAACTATTTGGTTACTGGTTATTAGGTTATTAGGTTATTGAGTTATTCAGACAACGACTCAATAACCCATTAACTAAGTAACTCAGTAACTTAGCAACCTGATAACTCAAATCATAAACGAGATGTACTAAAGCATATAGATTTGACTTCGAATGAGATTATTAAAGTCCGGGATTTGACAGTTCCGGACTTTTTTTGTTAAAAAACATTAAAAAACTCAATTCTGTTTAAACCTCCTGCCTTTCTTCCGGTCTAACCTACAAAATCTAAAAAAAGAAACATATGAAAAAGTTATTGACTTTAGCCATTGCTCTTACGCTGGTAAGCGGGATCATGGCGCAGGAAAAAGGGGAAAGAAGAGGTATGGAAAAGAAAAAAGAAAGGATATCGCATTTTAAGGATCTCACTCCCGGGCAGCTCGCAGCGCTTCAGACCAAACGCATGGCCCTGAAACTGGACCTCGACGCCTCACAGCAGGAGGAAGTACTGAAGCTCAACACCGAACTTGCCGAAAAGAGGAAAAGCCGGATGGAAGCCTTTAAAAAGGCCGATAAAAGCGTAAAAAAGGAATGGTCTTCCGAAGACCGGTTTGCCTTTATGAACACACAACTCGATGCCCAACTGGAAGTTCAGAACCGTATGAAGGACATACTGAACGACGATCAGTACGACCAGTGGAAAAAGGATCAGCACAAACGTTCCTTTAAAAGGCATTATGCGTTTAAGCACAGAAAATCCATGCCTCACAAAAAATAATCAGTTCAATATGAAAAGGCCGGCCCGGGCATTCGTCCCGGAGCCGGCCTTTTTTATCAGGAGAGAGGCCGTTATTTCCTTTTTATCCCGGGCTGCATTATGTGATAACTTTTCTTTACTTTAGAATTCGCCACTATATCCTTCACATCTTCGAGCAGTTGTTTTGCATCGTAAATAATGCCGTCTTTTACCGTATATTTTACGCCTCCTACACGAACGACCTTATTATCTTCGGTAAGTTTTATGGCACCTGTACCGTACAGGCTCTGGAAATTCTCCAGCGGATTTTCCTCTACGATAACAAAATCAGCCAGCTTTCCGGGCTCCACCGTACCGATCTCCTGGTCCATACCCAGAGATTCCGCACCGCTTAATGTGGCTGCCTTGATGACCTCAAGAGGATGGAAACCGGCTTCGCGGAGCAGTTCCATTTCACGCGGATATGCAAATCCGTACAGTTCGTAGATAAACCCGGCATCCGTACCTACGGTGACCCTACCTCCGCGGTTTTTGTATTCATTGAGAAAGACCATCCATAATTTGTAGTTCCCCTTCCATTCAATCTCCTGTTCCGTACCCCAGTAATGCCAGTACGATCCGTGGGACTGCCTGCTGGGCGAATAGAAATCCCACAGTGAAGGCAGGGTGTATTCCTCATGCCATTCCGCACGCCTCGCCCTGGTGAGATCCCGGTTGGCGTCGTAGATTACCATGGTGGGAGACAGGGTAAAATCGAGGGAGATGAGCTCATTCATGACCGCATTCCACTTCTCCGAATAAGGCTTTGCAGCCTGTTTCCACAGCTGTCCTGCTTCCCCGAACCTGTCCTGTTCGTTCTGGTAATTGTAATCAAGGGAATAATGTTGTACCGTCCTGTCATCAAAAAGGGCTTCGGGAAGGCCGTACCAGTGCTCCATGGAGGTCAGTCCCGCACGGGCACTGTTCAATACGTTCCATTCGCCTACGTAAATCTGTGCATGGTGCATCTTGGAACGGAGCCCCAGTTTTTTATTTTCATCCAGGGCAGCGGCCATAATCCTGGGCGGAGAACCGAAGAACTTAATGCCATCGGCCCCTTTTTTGGCGTTTTCGCGTACCCATTCCCTGGCCTGTTCGGGAGTGGTTATGGGAGTCGGGCTGTTCCTGGCAAAAGCGGTATACGCTTTTATACGAGGGGCCGTGATCTCGTTGTGCTCGCTTTTTTTCTTTTCATCCAGTACCCAGTCCAGCCCGTTGCCACAACCCGGGTCGGCGATCGTTGTAACACCGTGCCCCATCCATAGTTTAAATACATACTCGGCCGGAGTTCCCTGAGAAATTCCTCCTATATGCGCATGGGTATCCACGAATCCGGGCAGAATATACATTCCGGTAGCATCGAGTTCCTTGCCTCCCGGTTTTAATTCGGGCCGTCTTTCCGGGTCGATCTCCACCCCCGGATAGCCCACGGTTTTCACATCGGTAATGCGATTGTTTTCCACCACAATATCTACGGGGCCCGTCGGGGGTGCAAGGGTGCCGTTTATCAAAGTAGCTCCCCGGATGATGAGTTGCGGCCACGGGCCCTCGCCCTCTTCCCGCGGAGGGGCTTTTTCTATCTGGGCATGGGCCTGAAATGTAAACACGGCCACGCAAGTGAGTGACAGGCATATGATGTTCAGTGTTTTCATGAGAATTATGTTTTTACAGATTAAACAGGGGTAAAGCAAGTCTGCCGAAAGTTCCGGCAGACCTGGCTTCCGGCGGCACATAAATTTACCTCCTCGCATACCGTGCGGGCTCATCCCCGGCCGGCAACGTATTTTTTATAAACTCGCGCAGGTCGTCGTTGGCCGTCACTACGTCTTCGCTGCGGAGATACATCATATGCCCGCTGCGATACCCTTTCCAGCTCATCCGGTCTTTCAGTTTTCCGCTGGGGTCCATCTGCCACATGTTGTACTGGGCGTTAAAATAGTCACAGGCCCCGTCGTAGTAACCGGACTGTACCATGACATGCAAATAGGGATTCTGGGCCATGGCCTGGCGCAGGTCGAGGCCGGTGGTATTATTGCTCCTGTCCCACGGACGTACGGGCCCGAACATATAATATTTGAGATCGGTATCGTATTTCAGGTAATTTTTCATGTAGTAATTGATGGCAGGGGTAAATTCGTGCAGCCAGGTAGTGAGTTCCGCAGCGTAGTCCGGCTGTTCTCCGGCATCCATGGCATCAATACCAAGATACCTGGAATCCAGTCGCCCTATGGTATACCCTTCGTCCCGAAGCAGGTCTTTCCAGAAAAAGTTTTTCGGAACCCGCAGATTATGCTGAAGGATAACTTTTTCAGACAACCCGGAATAGCGGGAGATACGGGCGGCCATCTCTTTCTTTTCGGCATCCGGCAAAAACCCGCCTCTGGCAATGGCCGGGATCAGTTCGTCAATGGTAAATTTCTCTACTTCCGGCAGTACATCGGTAAGGTCTTTGGATTGCAGGTCGGCCGGTAATTTTTTATGATACCAGGCAGCAGCACAGTAATACGGCAATATATTGGCGGCATCGGCAGCCATGCCCCTGTCCATCCCGAGTGTTGTGGGCGATACAAGGACCACCCCGTTGAGGTACATCCAGTGCCTGTTCTGCAATTCGAGAGACAGTCCGGATACCCGTGGCGTACCGTAACTTTCACCGATCAGGTATTTGGGGGATTCCCAGCGGTTCTGCCGGGTCACAAAGGTATTGATCCACGCTGCGAGGTATTCGATATCCTGTTTCACCCCGAAGAATGCCTTTTGCATTTCTTCTTTGCTCATGGTGGAAACCGCCCTGGAATATCCCGTATTTACGGGGTTGACATATACAATATCGGCAACATCGATAATAGAGTTGGGGTTGTCCTTTACGGTATAAGGCTGTAACGGAAAACCTTCGGCATCGATATTCAGGGTTTTCGGGCCGGTATATGCCATATGCATCCATACCGAACCGGTGCCGGGGCCACCGTTGAAGGAAATGAAAAGCGGCCTTCCGGAACGGTCTTTCACATCCGAGCGCTCGTAATAGGTGAAATGCAACCCGGCAATAATATTGCCTTTATCGTCCCATACGGGATATTTACCGGTGGTAGCCTTATATTTTACCGGGACACCTTTTATGGTTACCTGCCCGGTGGTAACAACAGTGGTATCCATACTGGTATTGAGTTGCTGTGCACCGACAGCTACGACGGCAAAGACTGCTATGATAAATGTGTAAATCCTATTCATGATCATGTGTTTGATTAAAGAATTGAACAAATAAACAAACGGTTTCCGGGTATCCCGGATAACGGTGAATACCCGGAACCGCTCAGTTGATATCCCAGAACAGTTTGGTTGTCAACAGGTCTCCTCCTATGGCCGAAGCCGCACTTTCGTAATTGGCACGGTTCAGTGTCTGTTCCGAAATAGGGTAAATAAGCCTGACGGGGACGATATCCACATAAGATTCGGGCGGAGCCGAAAGTTCCGGGTAATCCAGCCTCCGGTATTCGGTCCAGGCTTCCAGTCCCTGGTTAAAAAGTGCGATCCATTTCTGTTCTCCTATCTTTTGTTTCCAATTTCCCGTGGCAGTGGTATAAGCCACCCCGGGTTGCAGAAGATAGTTATCCGCACCTTCCACCCCGTAATATTCGAAGGAGGCCTTTATGGCCTGGTTATAATGCATTTCGGCATCCGAAACCCCTGCCAGGCCACGTTCTGCAGCTTCCGCAAGAAGAAATTCTACCGTGGAATAATCCATAAAGATCACCGGGGTGGTGGGTTCGTAGAACAAAAGCCCGAAAGGCGAAAAGGATGCATAAGAGACTACCAGGCCCGGAGCAGAGCCTATGAACTCGCCGCCGACATCCTGGAAAAAGACACTTCTCCTCGGGTCGTCCAGGTCGTTCATAAGGTCTACAAAAGGTTTTGCTCCTACAAAATCACGGCGGTTCCCTACGGCAAGGTCTGTCCACAGTTCATTTGTATTGGGCGGAGCAGACTGGTGCACTACCTGTGCAATATCTGCATTGGAGGTAAAAATACCGGGAAGGGCCTCAGTGATTATTTCGGCAGCCAGTGAAGGGTTTGAGTCGGCAATACGCATCCCCATTTGCAACAACAGGGAATTGCCCAGCTTTTTCCAGGCCGAAACATCCCCGTCATAAAGGATATCGTTATCCCAACAGGCCCCGGATTCGTCGATATTGCCGATAGCCGTCCTCAACCTGCCGATCAGGTCTTCATAAATGTTCCGGGCATCGTCGTACTGTGGTGAGATATTCTCGACATCGAGAGCTTCGGAATAAGGTATATCACCGAAAGATTCCACCAGTTTTGCATAGGTAAATACCTTCATAATTTCCAGGGTAGCCAGCATATTCAGTTCTTCCGGCCCGTTTTCAACGCCGTTTACTTCCGGGTTACTCTCTATGATACCGGAACTTTTTTCCAGGTTGATAAGGACCCCCATATACACATCGTTCCAGGTGAAATTGGAATAATAGGTTGCGCCTTCATTATAGGTTACCGAAGATATCTGCTGCGCGAGTATCCGGGTTGTATTGAAAGGATTGCCATTTGCGCCGTATGTGATACCGCTCAGCAGGTCGGACATGTTTTTTATGGCCAGGTTGAAGAACGTATCGGCAGGAGCATCGGAAACATTTTTTTTATCCACATTCAATTTTTCCAAATCTCCGGAGCATGAAAACAGTATTATGAATATGGAAAACAGGATAAAAAAGTTTTTCATCATCATTTAGTTTAAAGTTAGAATTGCAGTTGCACATTCACCCCCATATTCCGTGTGGATGGCAGTACCCCGTTCTGAAAGCCTTGCAGGTTACCGGAACTCAGATTGGCTTCCGGGTCGGAGAAAGGCAGGTTTTTGTGAATGATCCACAAGTTGGAACCGACGATCCCCACTCTCATAGACTCTATATGGAGTTTTTCGAGGAAACTTGTTTTGGACAGCGTATAAGTAAGGGCCACCTCCCTGAGCTTGATATAGGAGGCATCATAAATATAGTAGGCGTCAGGCGCCTTGATACTTCCGGTTGCATTCTGGTAGGTATTCATGGAGGTACGTACGGTATTGACACTACCATCTGAAGCTACACCTTTAAGTACAATACCGCCACCGTCTGCCAATGTATTGCGCACCGGGTTGCCCAGGTCGTTCAACCCGGCCGAATAATCGTATAACCCGGACCTGTTACCGGTAGCGATATCCTGGGAGAATACATCGCCGCCTTTCTGCATGTCGACCAGGAAACTCAGGTTGAAATTTTTGTATCTCAGACTGTTGGACATCCCCCCGTTCCAGTCCGGGGTAATATTCCCGATCACATTGTTTGATGTGGTTGTCCGTTCAAATTCCCCCGTTTCCTGGTCAATGACCCTTTTTCCGTCGAGATATATAAAATCTGTTCCCTGTATGGTTCCGTACGGCTCTCCTACGGTAGCATTGATGGTTACGCCCGAAACACTGCCCAGTTGCAGGTTGCTTCCGCCTTCGAAGAGGGTGAGAACCACACTTTTGTTTTTGGCCCAGTTCAGGTTGACATCCCACGAAAAGTCTTCCGTGGAGATCACCGTCCCGGACACAGCGACCTCAAGCCCTTTGTTCTCGATCTCACCGGCATTTACGAATTTGGAAGAATACCCCGTAGTGGTCGAGATGGCCACGGGCATGATCTGGTCTTTGGAATTCGTCTTGTATGCAGACAGATCCAGCCGTATCCTGTTGTCCAGAAGACGTACTTCCACCCCTCCCTCAATACTTACGGTCCTTTCCGGCAACAGGTTTTCGTTGTTCTTGGTGGGGTTTGTGCCGTACAGCGGCACCGAACCGAAGGGAGTGGGCTTGTTCAGTACGTCCCTGAGACTGTTGGCAGGGGCCGAACTTCCTACCTCGGCATAGTTCAGCCGTAATTTCCCGAAGGAAAGTACCTCGCTGTCGATGAGGTTGGAGAATATAAAACTCGTAGATACGGAAGGATAGAAATACGTACTGTTTTCAGGAGGGAGCGTAGAGGAATGATCAAACCTTCCCGTGAGGTCCAGGTACAACAGGTTATCATAGCCCAGCGACAATAAACCGTAATATCCGTCTACTCCTATCTTCTCCAGGACTTCTTCGGGGGCTTCCGGGACATTTACGGAATTGGTCAGGGAAAACACACCGGGTATGACCAGCCCCCCGTTGGTCATGGCACTGATGGAACTGAAGCTGTTACGGCGGATGTTGACTCCCAATACGCCACTGACATTGAGTTTTTCGGAGACGTATTTGTTGTAGTTCAGCATGAGATCGTAATTCATCTCACTGTAATTGATATTTTTTCTGGAATACATCCCTACAGCACCTGCGGTACCTTCGTTAACTCTTTCTTCCTGCAGGAAGGAATAGGTGTCCAGGGATACTTTGCCCTCTATGTTCAACCAGTCGGTAAACTTGTATTTGATCGATGTATTGCCAAAAATCCGGCTCCTGGTATCGTTCTGATAGTTTTCATAGACCACCCAGTACGGGTTGTCTATGGTCCCGCCCATAAAGGGATCGATATTCCTCCCGGTCGTGAAGTAGGCATCCTTAAGTTCTTTTATACCTACGTTCATCGCCCAGTACTTCCGCATGGAAGCCACGACATTTCCGGCATTGGCCCCGGTTTCGTTGCCGGTACGGTTCCGGCCAAGGGCATCGGTCTTGATGTAATTGGCACTTCCGGACACGCTGAGTTTTTCCGAAATGTCAAAAGAAGTGTTCACGGATACGTTATTCCTGGTGAGGTCGCTGTTGGGCATGATACCTTCCTGGTAAAAGTTGGTATAGGACAGCCTGTAGGTTGCCTTATCACCATTACCAGCAAAAGAAATGCTGTTGGAAGTGGTTACCGGTGTTTCGAAGAAAGTGACCAGCTTGTCTTTCGGAGCTTCCCAGGGTGTCGGCTGCATATAATTGGGAGACTCCGGGTAGAAAGAATCCCACTGGTAGACCAACAGGTTAGGATCAAAGGGAGCCCCGTACGAGCCATAAGCGGTAGATGGTGTTACCAGGTCAGGGACCCCGTCTCCGTTGACATCGCTTTCCTCGAAAAAACCATTGCCGCCAGGACCGTATAACGCCCCGTATCCCGTACCGTATTTATACTGGAAATCAGGCCATGTGGATTTGTCTATCCATCCTACGGTAACACTGGAATTAATGGTCACTGTCGGCTTTTTTTTGGCTCCGCTACCGGATTTTGTGGTGATGATCACCGCCCCGTTCGTAGCCCTGGAACCATACAGGGCTGTTGCTGCGGCCCCCTTGAGAATGTTTATGGACTCGATATCGTTGGGATTGATGTCTGATGCGAGATTGCCGTAATCAAACCCTCCGGCACCCGTTTGCTGGTCGGAAGAATTGAAATTGGAATTATTGACGGGCACGCCATCTACGACAAACAACGCCTGGTTGTCGCCGGTAAGCGAAGTACTCCCGCGAATGACTACATTACTCGATCCGCCCATATTGGTATTATTGCGTATCTGTACCCCGGCGACTTTACCCGACAGGGAATTCACCACATTATCTGAAGGCACCTGGTTCACATCTTCGCCATCTACTTCCTGTGTTGCATATCCCAGCGATTTCTTTTCCCTGGAAATCCCCATGGCCGTTACCACGACTTCGTCGAGCTTGGCAGAATCTTCTGTAAGCATAACCGTAATGGAAGCCTGATTGTTAACCGGGATTTCCTGTGTCTTAAATCCGATGTAAGACACTACCAGTATGGCGTCTCCACTGACCTCCAGGGAAAAATTCCCGTCAAAATCGGTTTGCGTCCCCCTTTCACCGCCTTTTTCCAGAACATTTGCACCGGGCAGAGGCTGTCCCCCGGCATCGGTGACCACCCCGGTTACCACAGTTTGTACGCTGCCCTTTTCGCTAATTTTTAAAGGCCGTTCTGCCGAAGGTTCAGGTTTATGAAGTTTACTGAGGATGATCTGCCGCCCTTTGATCTTGTAATCCACTTCCGTCCCCCTGAATATCACACCCAGGATTTCCGAAATTTCTTTTTGATCAATTTTCAATGTTATTTTCCGCTTAAGGGATATCACATTGCTTTCGTATAAAAACCGGTATTCCGTAAGGGCTTCTATCCGGCCGAATACTTCTTTGACGGTAACATCTTCGAGGTTCAGGGACAGTTTATCGTCTGCCTCCGAGGCATTGACCTGGAGTGCAAAAAACGAAATAAAAAGCAGGGTAACCATAAGTCTTATCTTCCGGTCAAATGAGGGAAATCTCCAGAACGGGAGGTCTCTGGTTAATTTTTTTTTCATAATTTTACATCGATTTAAATAGTTGATGAATACGATATTTAATTCACTATTAAGTCTATCGGGGAAGGCGCCAACATTCCCCGATTTTTTGTGAATTCTTACGATGAAAGGGTTACGTCATAGGCAATTTTTTTACGGAGGTTAGTTAATGATTATCTGATCATCTTTTATGTTATAGGTATAGGGAAAGATCTCTTCAATAGATTTTAAAACGTCCTCTATTTTTTCCACTTCCACACTAAACCTCGCATTCAGTTTTTTACCGGCCAGTTCCGTATTGTTGTTTTTTATGGTTACATTGTATTTGCGTTCCAGTTTTATCAGGGCTTCACCGAAGGGCGTATCCCGGAATACGAGTTCTCCCTTGGTCCAGCTGGTATAGAGTTCGACGTTCACATCTTCCGTCCTGGTGGTACGGGAGGCCCTGTTCCAGGCTCCTTTGGTCCCGGGTTTCAGAACGATATTATCAGCAGTATTATAAGTATTGCTCATGGCTACAGACCCTTCTATCAACACGGTTTTTATCTCGGCATCTTCCCGGTAGGAGGATATGTTGAATTCCGTTCCCAGCACCTCTACGGTTACCGCATCGGCATGCACGAGAAAAGGATGTTCTTTATCTTTGGCTACTTTCAGGTAGGCTTCACCATCTATATAAATCTCTCTTTTATGACCATCCGGGAACCTGACCGGGTACTTTATATGGGTTCCCGAGTTAAGGTGAATGGATGTACCGTCCGACAGTTCTATTTCAAAGATCTTCCCATACGGGATCCGCAATTCGTGAAAAACAAGCTCGTCTGCCTGCACATCCGCCTCATACCGGATCTTATTACCCTGTTGTTCCGCGATCACTTTACCCGAAGCAGAGACGATCTGCTGGTGCCCTGCCTGGTCGATGACCTCTATCCTGTCATCTCCCGTTTTTAACTGAATGCTGTCTTCGGCAATACCAGGTTCCCGGGAAGACACGAGCATTACCCGGAACAAATAAACCAGGGAGATCATGCCTGCAAAGACAGCGGCATATTTCAGTACGTTTTTGTATATCGGTTTAACCCGGTGCCTGTCGGGGCGCATCCTGTCTTTTACCTTTTTCCAGTCCCGGTCGGCATCCAATTCCTTCAGGAAATCCAGCGACTCATCCGTAAGTTTTTCGCGATGGAGGTCCCGGATCAGTCTTTTTTCATCTTCGGTCAGGTCTTTCAGAGCTTCGGCATCAATCGTACCGGAATTTTTAAGTTTTTTCAGAATTGCGCTAATCCGTTCTTTTTTCGACATCACAAACATGTTTCTATTAATATGTTATAGAATTTGTTAAACAGGGTGACAAAAAAATATGTTTTTTGTAATTTTTCTTTATATAGTGTTTTTTAAGTGATAATTTTTTTGAGTTAAGTTGGAAATTGTTAATTTTCCCTAAAATCCCTCACTCAAATTGTCTATGAAGCTCTATGAACGCAAAGTCCGACATCAATGCCGTTGAAATAGAACGACTTTTTAAAGAGAACTATGATGTACTGTGCCTGGTCTCTTTCAGGATACTAAAAGACAGGGATACGGCAAGAGATATTGTACAGGATTTTTTTGTTTTTTACTGGCAAAAGAAGAATACGATATCCATAAATGTCTCTTTTCAGGCCTATGCCGTCAGGGCCGTGAAAAACCTGAGCCTGCTTTCGTTGCAAAAACAGCGAAAGGAACATCTGCTCCTCCGGGATTTAAATACGGAGGAAGAGGACTTAAGGGATCTGAGGGATAAAACAGGCAGTTACACTAAAATCCTGGAAGTATTGAACCATCTCCCGCGCAGCCGGAGAGAGATATTCATATCCTCCGTGATACACGGCCTGAGTTATTCTGAAATTGCGGAATCTTATAATATTTCTGTAAATACGGTAAAAACCCAGATAAAAAGGGCTTATGTTTTTTTAAGGTCAAAGGTCAGCAAAGAGGACCTGTTATACCTGTCCCTGTGGCTCTCACTTGGGGCCTTCTGAGGAACACAATATATCCGGATTTTGTGGTTTAGCCCTTTGCTATTTTCACCATAGTATATTTCCTTTCCACCGCGTCGCCCGTTTTACTTTTCACCCGTTCGGTTTTATCTTCAAACCCAGTGATTTTCAGCTCCGATACTGCTATGAGCTCTTCAATATCACGCTTGTCAAAAAGCCTGAACCGCACTCCTACAAAAGGCAGTTTACGCATAAATTCCCTGTCTGCATACGTCAGTACACCTATTCCTCCCGGTTTTAAGGTTCTTTCGATCTCCTGCAACAACTTTTCCGGATCTGACCAGAAATAAAGGGTATTCACCGTCATGACCCGGTCGAAAAAACGGTCGGCGAACGGTATGTTCACTCCGTCATAAAGCTGAAATTCCGCCGGCTTCCCCATATGAGCATTCCGGGCCTCGTTCCACATGGTTTCCGAAACCTCCAGGCCAAAATACCGGAGCCCCGATGCCCGGCCCAGCAACTCCACCAGATGCCCGCAATTGCCGTGGCCCAGTTCCAGTACTGTATTTCCGTCGTCCAGCCCGAGCAACCCTATCGTATTGATCGTCATCCCGATATTGGACATATTCATATTTTCTCCTACCGCAACTCCCATTTTTCCGCTCGGACAGCTCAATTGCTTTTCCAGTTCGCGAATCTCGGTTTCCGTTAATGTTTTCTTCATTTCGGGATTGTAACAGTTCTTGTTTGAATTTCATTTAACAGCTTGTATGCCCCCATGACCGGTCACACGCAATGAGACCCTGCCGGTAAAGCCCGGGTAATATGTTTTCATACAGATACTATGGTAAGGCAAGATAATAAAAAACACCTTTCCATTTTCCCCGCTCAAGAGATACAGATATAAATCATAATTTCGTGACGGATTCATTTTGCAATTCAAATCCGTTTCATACCTTTGTCGGCACATTTAAAGAAAGAGGAAGGATTTGACTGATTGCAACCTCGGTAAAAAATGCTAAAAACAGTTGGTTCCGCCCTTAAAAACGGCGCCGGTGAATACCGCAGAACAAACCGCTTTAGCAACTTCTTTCAGTAGCTCCTTTCTCCATTAGACAAACAAAAATTCAAATTGAGATAATGGCTTATTTATTTACGTCCGAGTCAGTCAGTGAAGGGCATCCGGACAAGGTTGCCGACCAGATATCCGATGCGCTTCTGGACCATTTCCTGGCCTTTGACCCGGAATCCAAGGTGGCATGCGAAACACTGGTCACTACCGGGCAGGTGGTACTTGCGGGAGAAGTAAAATCACAGACCTACCTCGACCTGCAGAATATTGCCAGGGAGGTGATCAACCGTATCGGTTATACAAAGGGGGAGTACCAGTTCAGCGGGGATTCGTGCGGAGTGATCTCGCTCATACACGAACAGTCGCAGGACATCAACCAGGGGGTAGACCGGGCCAGCAAGGAAGAACAGGGCGCGGGAGACCAGGGAATGATGTTCGGCTATGCCACCAAAGAAACGGAGAACTATATGCCGCTGGCCCTGGATATCTCTCATAAAATATTGCATACCCTGGCCGGGTTGCGAAAGGAAGGAAAAGAAATTCCCTACCTGCGCCCCGATGCCAAGGCACAGGTCACCATAGAATACAGCGATGATGACATCCCCCAGCGTATCGTGACCATTGTGGTCTCTACCCAGCACGACCAGTTCGACAGTGATGATAAGGCCATGCTGGACAAGATCCAGAAAGATATCAGGGAAATCCTTATTCCCCGTGTCAAGTCTCAACTCCCGGAAGGCCTGCAGCAGCTTTTTACAGACGATATCCAGTATCACATCAACCCCACCGGAAAATTTGTGATCGGAGGGCCTCATGGCGATACCGGGCTGACGGGGCGCAAGATCATTATTGACACCTACGGCGGGAAAGGTGCTCATGGCGGAGGGGCTTTTTCCGGCAAGGACCCCAGTAAGGTAGACCGCAGTGCGGCCTATGCTGCAAGGCATATTGCCAAAAACCTGGTCGCCGCAGGTGTAGCCGATGAAGTACTGGTACAGGTAAGCTACGCCATCGGAGTGGTAGAACCTACCTCCATCAGCGTAAACACCTATGGAAAATCGAACATCGACATGACCGACGGGGAAATTGCCCAAATCGTGGAAAAACTGTTTGATATGCGCCCTGCCGCCATCGAGGAACGGCTGAAACTGCGCAATCCCATATACCTCGAAACCGCCGCCTACGGCCATATGGGTAAAACACCCCAAACCGTGACCAAGGTATTCGAATCGCCCTACAACGGACGTATCGAAAAACAGGTAGAACTCTTTACCTGGGAAAAACTGGATTATGTAGACAGGATCAGGGAAGCTTTTGCGCTGTAATATCCGTAACTCCGGAAGAGGTGTCATTATATAAAAAAACGGGAGAGCTTATGGGTTTTCCCGTTTTTTTATATAATTTTTTGAATATCCGTAATTACTCATAATTTTGTATATTTCACTGAAATAGAGCGTTCCATGAACATATTCACATTCACAGCCCATTTCGGGGATGAACAGGCCTGTCGGCATCATTTTAAAGAACAACGGGATAAGATTGGGGTCACCTGTGCCCGTTGCGGCCATACTGAACACTATTGGATAAAAAGCCGTTGGAGCTACGAATGTAAAAGCTGTCGTCACCGGACTTCATTAAGGAGCGGAACGATTATGGAGAGTTCCAACCTTTCGTTTTTGACCTGGTACAAGGCCATGTTTTTAATGAGTGTGACCAAAAAAGGGTTTTCGGCTAAAGAAATGCAACGGCAATTAGGTCAAAAGCGCTATGAACCTGTGTGGGCCATGGTGCACAAGTTGCGAAAGGCCATGGGTAACAGGGATGCCCGTTACACCCTGGAAGGGATGCTGGAGCTCGATGAGGGCTATTTTACGGTGGAAACCTCCGAAGTGGATCGGGATAAAGGCGTTAGGGGACGTGGAGCTGCCGGTAAGCAGAATGTACTGGTCGTGGCAGAGTCCACCCCGCTGGAAGACCCACAAACTGGTAAAAAGGACAAGCACGTCAGGTATTTTAAGGCCAAGGTACTGGATACCCACGAGAAAGGCGAGGTATCCGAAGCTGTGGGCAAATCACTAGACGAAAAGACCATTGTCTTTAGCGACAAGAGTACCTCATACGTGGACATTGCCGATTATGTTGAACTACACATCACCGAAAAATCCAACAAGGAAACCACGAAGGAAACCCTGAAATGGGTACATATAGCCATCAGTAATGCCAAACGCAACCTATTGGGCAACTATCACAAGATAAAGGGCAAATATTTACAGTTGTATCTCAATGAGTTTGTGTACAAACTCAATAGAAGATATTTTGGAGAACGCCTCTTCGATAGGCTTGTGGTGGCCAACATCACTGGATTATGACTAAAAACGGATATTCAAATATAATTTTCTCCTGAATGGAAAAACCAACGGCTATAGTGGCAGATTTGTTTTAAGTTTTTTCAGGTAAACCTCATTCCAGTCATCTGCTTCGTCTTCAGCAAATTCTTCATAGGTATAATCGGGGTTATTCTTTTTTTCTCTCATTTCAACAAAATCTCCAAAATACTGAAAGCCTGAACTATAATAGTATTCTGTTAATTTGGCATTAGTATTGTCAAGGATATACAAACTTCCCGTGTCACTTTTCACCCCACCAATACTCCCGGTAAAATTATATTCGTATAGATATGTTATATTGTTTTTTTCCCAGGCTCCATAAAA
Organism: Sinomicrobium soli; assembly: GCF_003285545.1. Lineage (GTDB taxonomy): Bacteria > Bacteroidota > Bacteroidia > Flavobacteriales > Flavobacteriaceae > Sinomicrobium. The sequence goes on from NZ_QLNV01000001.1 coordinate 90,801, forward strand.
AAAATCATTATTCTTGCTGTAAAATACAGGATCCCCTAATCTGGCCAATAAGGTTCTGTATAGTTTTTCACTTTCTTGTGATGTAAAAACATTCACTCTAAAAAAAGGTATTACCACTTCATTTTCTTCAACATAAAACTCTAATCGGTTTTGACTTTCGTGTTTTTCCGAAACCTGTCCGTTCAGGTCAATATCATTGAAGACTAAAAGTCGGGGATCCATAGAAATATACAGGCTTAAATTTTCAAATGTAGCCGACTGTTTTTCTGTTTGATATTTATTTATTAAGTCATTGCCCGAATATGGCAGATTAATTTCGGCCAAATCTATTTCCTGAGAGCTGCACGATGCCATCATTATCAATAAAAATACTATAAAGTGACTTTTTTTCAATAACCAGAATATCATAATTAAAAAAACAAACATTGAAAGAGATGTAAACATAAACTTCCCAAACTCATAGGACCATCAAATTACTCTCACTCGAAAACTCACTAAAGATCATGTAAGTAGGAACATTTGAAATATTGTTAACCAAGCTTAGAGATATATTTCTATTTCCAGATTTCCACTGAAATTTCGTTCCGAATTCATTTTCAAGTACCTTTTGTTTTTCTGAACCGATTTCATCTATTCTTTTTATAACCGAACCAACTTCCGTATCGTTTTTAATCAGAACCTTATAACCAATTACTTTTCCATATTGACAATAAACCAGCGCCTTGTCCCCATCGACATAAGGATGTTCAAAATCACCTTTTTTTAAAGTGAAAAATGCAAAATATTCATTTCCCTCTTTTTTCAAATTGTTGTCAATAAGACCATCCCATTTCTCACCTATTATGTTTACCAAAGTATATATTCCGTTTGAACAATGTATGAGAAAACCGGAAGAAAAGATTCCTATGGCACCAAAACCAATATTTAAAAAAAACTTCCTACGTTTCATAAATATCAAATAATAGTTAACCCATGATTTTTTGAACGCATATGTAACTTTACCTCCAGTTCAATGTTACTTTGTTTTGCTTTATCCGGACTTTTAAACTGAAGAGGTTGCGTTCCGTTCTTTTTCAGTAATCGCACCAATTTTCCATTTCCCATAATCTCAAGTTTCAATTCTTTTTCATCGAAAGGCTCTACTTCCAGATTTTGACCAAATAATTCAGATATTCCATTTTTGAAACCTTTTTTTCTCTCCTCCGAAAAATAGAAAGCCTGTTCCTGGAGTTTCATCTTCTCCATGGATAACTCTAAAAATTTAGGAGCATCTTTGATTTCTAATACTGATAACACTTGTCTGTAATATGAAACTACTTCCTTAAACAAATCCTGTTCATCCATTTTGGTTAAATCTACCGAATTTTGCCACCCATCCAAAACAAAGGGAAGATCAACTTCTATTTCGGTCATTATTTCAAAATATTTATGCTCTACCCCTTCACTTAAACCGTCCCATGGGGATTCTATCCGAGGGTGGAACTTATGCCTTGAGTCTTTCCATTTATCGGGATCAGCCTCAGCACAAAAAAAATCTATCATCATTACCTCTTCTTCTGTAATATAATCCTTCCCTTTTCGTGGAAACATTTTCCCCACAACTTTATATTTACCACTTTCAAGTAAGACATGGTTGATCAAATTGTCCCCTGCATATCCTCCTTCTCCAGCAGTTTCCTCTCCAAACCAATCAACCACAGGCACATCATTAACGTAGACACTCCCCGAACAATAAATTGTAGAATAAACTGAATACAAGGGGTTTTCAAAATTATGCATTTTCATATATGTTATTTTGTGAGATATTTTTCCCACACACCCTTTCTAAACTCACGCTACATTAATCTATATGCTTATCATTGTGCTGATCCAAGAAAAGGGTATCGTCAATTGCCTGTGCTCAATACGTCTATCTACCTTAAACTTCAGTGCATGACATCTAACCACAAAATGCAATACAGGGGCTCTAAAAGACGATTCTACCAAGCTTTAACCTCCAATTAATTTAGCTTAATACCGCATGAGAGATTTCCGCATCATACATTTCTTTGATGTGAGCCGAGTTCAGTTTATACCCTCTTTTTTCTAAATAACGATCAGGGTTTCATTTTTACGATGAAATCTGAACTCCAGGGAAACCGTATCTTTCGGACTATTTTTATTTATTAACCGGATAATTCCATCTCTATTTATCGTATCTACCAATGTAACCATTCTTCCTTCTGCAAAGAAGAACATTTGTACGTTCTCAGGATAAGGGGCCAACTCATAATTTTCATCACCTATTACATCAGTCAATTTTTGCAGGCGGGATTTTTTTTCCGACTCTTCCAGGTAAAATACGGTAGCCAACAATTCTTCCCTTTCCCATATTAGCTTTTTAAATGCAGAAGTATCATTTTCAGCGACCATCTCCCTGATTGTATTATAACGTTCCAATAATTCATTTTTAAGATCGTCTTTGTCTTCTTCCTTCAAATTTACCGAATTACTCCAGCCTTCCACTTCATAAGGTACCTCTACATCTATTTCAGTACGAAGTTCAAAATAGGGATAACCGTCAAGACCTTTATTCCCTGCTCCTTCTGTGCCCGGTGTTTCAATAGTAAACATCGGGAATTTCTTTTCCCAATTACCGGCTTCTCTGTAATACCCCTCCAACATAAGATAGGAATAAAACTCTAAAGCCGTTTGTCCATATCTCGGATAAATACGCCCTGTAACTTCATACCTGCCACTCTTTAGAATACAGGAATTTAACGGGACTGTAGGACTGATACTTCTGCCTTCAGGTTTTGTTATTTCTCCCCAATACAAGTTTAAAGACGGGGGAACGTTATCCACCATAAATTCAATTTGTCCTGTAGCCGCAGTCAAATGCACATCATAAGATTTATCAACAATAGTATCGTTTTTTTCGCTTTCCGAAGGTGTCGACAGATCATATCTTAATGTATCACTCATAATTTCAGGTATTTCGTATATGGTAATGACATTCATATTATCGCCCTGTATCTCTTGCTTCCTATTTTGTCCGCAAGCACTGAATGCTAACACGATCAGGGCACAACTCATGGTTTTTTTCATGGTTTTATAAGTTTTCCCTCCGAAATTATAGGTTCATGGTTAAACAATTCAAAAGTCTATGTAAATTTCAGATCATAATTCATTTCTCTTTTGGAAATTAGTTTATAGCATGTAATTATTAGTACTGCCTCATTCCACCATACCGAAGACCTAATACTATTCTATAGTGGCTGATTTGCTTTAAGTTTTTTCAGGTAAACCTCATTCCGGTCATTTGCTTCGTCTTCAGCAAATTCTTCAATAGCAAACTTATGATCTTCCAAAACACTCTGTCCTAAGTAAACCCCGGAAAACTTTTGCAATTCCTGTCCATCTATACTAATCCTTGTTTTTACTCGAATGGGCATAAGCTGTGGTTTTTAATCATTATTTAATGTGGTTTCATCAGGTACCTGAAAACTGAAAACTGCAAAGTCAAAATAATCTGCATTCTCTTTTACAAAACGGGCAGATAACAAAGATTCGAGATCTTTTATCTGTTCTTCCCCGATACCATTAGGACATAAGTTTTGCACCCCGCCTTTATTGTATTTAAACAAAACCCTTAAGGTTTTTACATTTTGCTGTTCTTCTACCGGAATGGAATAGCGCTTCCAGTATTCCTTTGAAAAGCGCTTTACAAAATCAAGAAACCGTTGCTCTTCACCGGTTTCCACAAGGTTCTTGCTTTCTTTAAAAAGTTGCAAAAAGGGACGTTTTCCCAATCTCTCTTCCAGAATACCTGTACATCCCCTGGTTTTATCCACATCGGACACTTCCAGCAAAATAACATCCGTATTTTCACCGGTGCCGAACCTGTCTTTCAAATACTCCCAAAAATCGGGTGTCCTGATTCCGGTTTCGTTTCCCGAATCCGTAGTACGTTTATAATTGTAGGGAGTTCGCCTCAGCGCTCCGTCCTCTCCGTCATAGCCATAGGAATAGACAATACTCCTTCTCTCTATGGAATCGAATAAAACATCAAAACCTCTTTCCCTGAACTTTCCCCTATACTCTTCATCAAAAATGGCACTCCCCCATTTTATCACCTTTTCCACATCTTTTTTGTTCTCCGGTAAAGCATCCCAGTAAACATTTTCAAACTCCGTAAGATCGGCATACAAGACATCAGCACTTTTTTGCAAATCTTCCATAACTTCCCGATATCTCATATAATCGATGGCCAAGTATATTGCCACTCCCCAGAACACAAAAAGAGACAACGCCAATTTCCACTTCTTTCCACGATGATTTTTCACCTTTGCCATAAGCAGATATTGTCAAATATATAGTCATCTATCTTATTATAATCCTCTTCAGATGCAATGGTGATATTTCGGAATAAAACAATTTGTAACCGTGAAAACGGTAGGTGAATGCCAGGAATTTAGATTTATACGATGCTATTATCAGGATATACCTACATATTTCGACTATACCATATAATCGATATTCATTGTCATCCTATAACTCTGAACCGATGATCAGATTATTCATAAATTTACCTTATTACCTCTAACTCACTACCTATTGGTTTATGTAAATAAAGTTCTATTTCATAAACCAGTTTTTCTTCTTTATTTTCACAAAATAAAACTGGTTCGTGGGTAGTAGTGACCAACGTAATCACCCTTTTATCACCATAAAACTTAAGAAATGAATCTTCTATATTATTAGCAGCTTCCATTTTTGATTCTATCAAGGTATTTATCAGATTGTCCCACTCCTTTTCGGTGTCCGTTGATGAAGTGTATAGAGCCCGATCTATTTCATTAATTTTTGTATCATATATACTCCTATACTCCTGAAATTTTTTTTGTTCCAGCAGGGAGTATACATTTTGATAAAAAGCTTTCACTCTTTTCTCAAGAGAGTCATTCAACTCTAATTCTTCTGATTGCGACCATCCCTTAACAATATGAGGAACTTCTGCCTTAAACCTCGCTATATTTTCAAAAAAGGGAACTGATTCATTTAGTTGAGGCGATTTAAACTCAAATACATTGACCAGCTCTCCTTTATTCATTTCCAAATCCTCCACAATAATTTCCATGTTTAATGAAGAATGTTCATTAAGAGCTTGCTGCCCTGCCTGTGGATATAGGTACATCGAAATTTTCTGTTCTCCAGAATTTAATATCAAATGATTTATTGGATATTGTGTGGATATCATACCCGTATCATGATAATTAAAGACAGGTATATCATTTATTCGGATATTAAAATTACAGGCTCTGCTGGAGAATTTTAATCTGTAGAAGGGTTTTTTCATTCAAATTCCTTTAAAAACTTTTTATATATAGGCCACTGCCCTTTTTTAAGGTTTTCCTCTTTAATAAGGATCAAGTTACTTCCCAACCAGTATGTCCTCTCCCCATTTTCTTTCTTTTCAGAGTATTTTATGGTCCCAAACTGTATAATAATCCCATTTTTTTTCCATAAAAACACCTGGCTCTCATTCGCATTATCAGGACCGAATACAAGCTTACCTTCTCCATATTGTTCTTTTAGTACCTTGCGAAGATTTTCAGTATGGTCAGCATCATATGTTTCAAACTTATAACCAATAATTATACCGTTGACAGTGCGTATAAGTAGTTCGTCAAAGGGAATATTGTTATATGAGGCCTGTTTGCTATCAGGGGAGATATGATAATCGCGTATCAGATTAGATTCGTTGCGTTCAATTGCCCCCTCGTCGTCCATTTTATAAAACCTGTAATCATCAGCCAGATCTATCTCCCTGGTTTCTTTAACCTCGATAAACTCCAGGTAATTTTCTATTTTTTCATCAAATTTTAGTTTTGACAAATCCATATTTTCACTCATACAGCTAACCAATATAGCAAGAAAAAACAAACCAATTTTATTATACATTCTGTTATTCATTTAAGTAGTTTTTCTCAAATTCAATTTTATCAGGAGGTACAATTTCCGCATCGGGAGGACTTTTATCAAATGTTCTCTTAATAATCCCGAACCTCACACTCCCCTTCAATACAAAAGTAGCTATAACTCCTCCGAATTCAGCTACAGGCACGATATATACCCCTTCCCGATCGGCTCCACCTTCCACTCCTCCTTTAACACTGGCCTCTCCTGTAATACCGGCCTCTATCTCCGCCTCGAAACTTCCTGCCGCCACTTCCCCTGTACTTCCCGAAGCAGACAACTCAATTTCCAGCTTAATTTCTCCCGTTACCGTAATTTCTCCTTCACTTCTTTCAGGGAGTAATGTATTGATATCAACCTTCCCATCTACCTCTATATTACCTGAGAATCTAACTTCAAAAACAACTTCTACATAATCCTTAGCCTTCGTTCTAACAAATTCTATAACCTTAGTTACCCCCGGAGATAATGTGGTGGCCGCTGCAGAAATCAAATCAATAGTAAATGTTGCTCCGACCAACGGTTTTGCAGAAGCACCAACGGTTACCAATGTGGCAATCTGATCTGGTGAATCGGCAGGAATATCACCAGTTTTTTCCAATTTCCATTTTGCCGAGGCTGCAATTGCTGGAGATTCAATCTCAAGACTCATCGGCATGTTCCCTCTTAAATGAGTTGTTATATTATCTATCAGGGTTTTAACTCTTGCAAACAGGCTAAGGGTTTTACGAATACCTTCCAAAAATTTGTCTCCAACTTCGAACTCATCTTCACCATTGTTCCAGGTAGCTTTCAATGACCATTCAAAGGATTGTAACATTTCACCATCCGAAGCAAATCCACTATCAACAGCCGAACCTATTGCCTTGTCTTTATCAATACTATAACTTGTCAAACCATTACTAAAACCATAATAAAACGGGGCATCATGATTCCATTTAAATTCTAATTCCCACTCTATATCCGGGTGTATATTGAACCGTACCTCTCTCGAATATCTACACGTGGATATTCCACACGAATAATTTTGAGTCAACTCCCGTCTCTTAGGCCAAATATAGCTTAATAAAGCTATCGGATTATTCATTCCTACCACTCCCCCAGGATATTCATACCTTGGCCTCAACACAAGTTTATCTCCACTTTCCTCCGGAGACCAGGTACCGACGGCTTCATCATAAACAAATATATTATTATGGTGAGACGGCTTTTCCCCACATTCTTCCGTATGTACTCCTTCGAGTTGTATGGTAACTTCCTGGTCATCACCATTTCCCGCTACTACGGGAATCACCGGGTGGATCAGGTTCGTAGCCAGGAAGCCCTGTTCCTTATTTTCCCTAAGTATTTCTATCGGCTCCTGATCCTTTACGATAACTTTCAACGCCGAAAACCTGCATTCTTCATGATCAATAGGAGTAAGGGTTTCTTCCTTTACACTTACTATTTGCGGTGTAAGACCCAGCCTGGGCATGATAAAATCGAAAATGGTCGTACTGACCTTCAGGGTAAAATCCCGGATCACCGGGCTTCCCGGAGCGAATCCGCCATCTGTACGGTTTTCCAATACGTCTTTCGGATTGAAGGTAAACCTCACCGTATAATCCTGTGTGGTCCCGTCCGGATGCCCTGTAGCCTCTTTCCAGGCAGGGTCTACAAAAAGGCTTTCCTTCATCTGAAGGTTATACTCAAGAGCGGGATTATCGGAATTCGCATACCGGTCCAGGTCCAACCGCTTCTTCCCGTTGTAAATACGTGTACCCTGGTAAAGGATCTCCACCTCTGCCCCGTATCTTCCCGGAATGATCCGGTGGGTTTCTATATGCAGGTCTACGGTGTCCCCGTACCTGATACCTTCCAGGCTTTGTATATCTTCCCGGATAAAATTCTCATCGGGGTCATACATCCGGAACTCCCTTTTTTTAGCGAAAAGGGAAAGTACCCCCGGCTGGTCTACTCCTATGATAAACGCTCCCATACCGGCCCAGTCCGGACTGTAATACAGGCTTTCCAGCCATATGCCCTGCCCTGCCCGTTCAGGCGTATACGACGGATACCTGGGGCGGCTCCAGTCTGTTTGCCCGTTCTCACCGGTCTCAAAAACCGTGATATAATTATGTGCGACCTGTTTCACCGATTCCGGGGTATAATCTGCCTTCCCTCCGTTCAGGTGGTTAAAGTACTCGTGTAAAGCCATCGGAGCCGGGCCGCTTTTCCATTCCAGCCAGCTCTCTTCCCCGAAAGCATCCATCCCCTGAGCCACAAAATACATCCGGTGCTTCCGCGACTGTAGTGACCTGAGACGGTCCGTATCCAGCTGAAATGTCGCTTTTTGCCCTACCGGAACCTCAAAGATCACATAATTATGACGCGAGGTTTCCATCACCTTATTCCCGGAAGAAGCGCCCGACAAGGATATCCATTTACTCATTATTCGGCACTTATTAGATGTTCTACTTTATCTTCCCGTTGTTCCGAAGGGGCCGCAAAAGGGTTGAGCATGACATGGGTTTCCTCGTCGGCCTGCTCCATTTGCTGCGAGGTAGGCGAGGCTGTTTGTCCGTGAAAACTGACCGTAATACACGGAGCCCCGGCAACAGGACAGGTCGCCTTACTCTTTTCAGTCAGTACTTTACCGCCATTGCTCAATGTTACCTTTTCGTAAAAATCCTGCCATTCGGCAACCTGTACCTGGCAGGGTTTGTATCCGCCCGGGGTCGGTTGCAGTTTACACTGCCCGAAGGTCTTTTTTTCAAAAGGCTGCCCCACATCCATATGGGTAGCGATCATCTTGTCGCTGCCATCACTCTCATTTACGTATTCCTTATGCTTGCTTACCACTTGCAGGGTATCCGGAAAATCGCCGTACCGGCATTCGCATAATGCTCCCTGACATACTATTTTTCCACTGCTCATATCCGTGTTATTTTAAACGAAATCTCTCTTTCCTTACCTGTGACCAGATGACAGACGCCCTCCATTTTTTTTAATACAACCCCGTCTTTCTCCCAGGTATACGACATATTCAAGTTCCCATCCTTTACCCTTGTCCGGTAGCGAACCCGGTCGGAGGCATATGTTCCGGTATATTCCAGCCGGAAATACCCCGTATCCTGACGTTTCAGCCGATGTCCGCATTTAAAGGAAACAGGCCTTTCCCCAGGAACCAGCGGCAACCTGATGATATTTTCTTCCTTTTGTCCGATCGCCTCCTGCATAAAAAACAGGTAATAGAACATGTCTTTCCTGATCGCCTGCCGGAATGTCTCTACCGACGCAAGGCTACCGGACATCCGGTCCAGGTATTTTTCCGCTTCCGCTCCGGTATACTCCCTTTGCAATCCCGGAAGTGCATTTGTCCAGCGCTCCCGTATCTCCTCAAAATTATCAATCCCCAACAACACCCCGGACCGGCCTATCCTGAAAACAAACGGATATAGCACTCCGGAACATTTTTCCGCAAAGACATCCATCAGCCTGTGAACAAGCCCGCCATTTACCGCAAACCCTTTACGGTTCAATACACACCGCAGGTTTCCTTCGCTTTCCTCCGTGTATGTAACCTCCACTATATATTGTATCGTCTTCTCTTCTTCCCCTTCCGGCCTCCCCTTATCCTTTCGTTTATATGTAAATTTTACTCCGTATACCAGGTTCTTTTTCATATTAGGATCAGTACTGAAAAGGTATTGTTTTAGCTATTAAAATTATCGTCTTCACTTAGTTTAATAACGCTCTAAAGTCACTTCCAACCTTTGAAAACTCAACTTTCCCGAAGTCCTTTTCCGTATATACTTCATGTTTTTCCTGAATACTTTCAGGAGTTTGCTTAACCGTGAGAATATTCATTTTTTTTAGATATATATTATCAGGCGACTCATAAACAAAATATAAGGTAATGTGTTCCAGGTTTACCATAAACCCTCCCTCGTTAGCATTTAAGGAGATATAAGGGTCCCCTCCCTGGTAACCACATGCCGAACAAGTTATCATTTCATTATTAATTGCGATAGTTTTATATTCTTCTGCTCCTTGTCCTAACTTTACTTCCAATATTCGGTTAGCTTTTTCATTGGCCGTCATTAATTTTATTTTATCAGTCATTCCATCCCCATTAATATCTAACATCAAAGAATCTACAGCCAATCCGGTCTGGATCCTCTCTACTTTCTGACTTTTTTGATCATTCTGACTTTCTGGTTTTCCTTTACAAAAAACAAAAACAATACCAAGCCAAACAAAGCCAATTCTCAATATAATTGTTTTAATCCTCTTTGAATTCATCATAGTAATCTTTTAAATTATCCGCATATTCTGGATTAAAAGTTTGCCAGGAAGATCCATTATATTTTTCGGCTATTTTTTCCCAATCTTTATCTTTCATAGCCTGAATCAAACCATTTGTATTTTCCAGATAACCAATAAAAAATTTAAATTGTTGTACTTCACAAGTATTAACAGCTTTCTCCATTTTTTCTGGAGTTTCAAAAGCTACATCATAATTAAAACCCATTACTTGAAATTTACCCCATGAACATGATTTTAATGCACTGGTGTAATCAATCCCCTTTGCAATTCTTAATTTCTCATATTGATCTGCATACGAACCATATCCTCCTGAATTATTATTAACAATATTCGGATATTGATCCTTCAACTTTTTTAGTTCCTCATCCGTTTTTCCTAAATCTTCCTTTAGGTATTTCCACATTTTATGTCTTTCAAATAAAATAGTTGCCTGCTCTTCTTCCCAGAAACTATTTCTTTTGGATTCTTGTTTGGCTATGGCATGCATAATTGCAGATTCTACTCCAAGTCTTTCAGATTCCTGTTCGTAAAGTTCATCCGTAATTGAAGAACCTTTTCCTCCACATGAGGTATTTAATAGTCCTTGTAACTTACAATAGCAAGTAGCCCCTCCTACCTCAAACCACTCCCCGTCCTCATTCAAAAACACATTACTCCTGTCCCTTCCACAATACACAACGTCCCCTTCTTCCGCCCGGGCTTCCACTTCAATGGAAAGCAGACTCTTTACCGTATCATATATGGGTTCCATCCCTATAGGGGTCATTGCCCCGAAGGCTTCGGGGGAGACCGTTCTTTGATTTTCCGTATCGCTATAACCTACCAACTCCTTGTCCTGTAATTTCTCCCGCCAGGTTTCCAGGGTTTCATCTTCTTCAGGACGCAGCTTTATTTTAGCATAGTAGTAAATCCCTTTTAATTCTTCCTCCTCCGGCTCACAGAGCTCTATGGCAGTCACTTCGCTGTCGTCCTGCATCACCGCAAGTGCTCCCCCGTCCGTTAGCAAGGGCTCCTTTTCTTTCAGGGTTGCCCGGAGACTGCTCAAAGTACCGAAATGTTCCACCACAATATAGACCTCTTCCCCAATATTTCCAGCGGTTATTTGCTCGAACCGGGTTGTCTCGCCTACCTTGGTCCTGCTGGTGATATGAAGCTTATCCCCGACATCTATTTCAGTTGACGTCAATCCGTTTTCCTCCATAATATCCTGGTAGGATACCCCTTCATACTCGCCTGCTATTACAGAGAGGTTGTCGCCGGAGACTACCGTATACTCTTCGGTAGTTTCGTCGTAGACATCTTCTACTTTTTTCTCCGCAAAAAAGGCTTTGTTTATAAATACGTCACCGGGGGGCGCCTCTTCGGGATCTCCGAAACATATCCCTTCTTCCGCAGTTTCGTTAATTGCGGTAGAGGCTGCCTGGGTGATGACATCAGCATAATTGCTGATATCACCGCGGGCAATACGGATAAATTTTCCCAAAGCTACTTTTGTAATCACACCCATAACTAAAACAGGTTTCCTTTTTTTCCACTATTGCTGTTTATTTTCGACCTGGCATGGCTATTCAATATGCCTTCGTTACTCATAGAACTTATTTATTTTCACTGTTGCCGCCGGACTTAAAATCTTTCATTTTATTGATTACTTCCTGGTCCGGTATCCCGGTAAAATCAATTTCAGAAGTTTTTTTACAAACGATAGTATCCTTGTTACCTACTAAATAAATCAAAAGTTGATTTTCATCCTCACTTATCAAAATTTTCTTACTCTCAAAGTCATTAAAATCAAAGTCAAAATCCACTGGTGAATAATAGCCCGAAGACTCCAATTTATTTTGGTTTATTTTATACAATTCATAAGCAAAAACCTCTTCTGTCATGGTAGGGAAGGTAACCCATTCTGCATCTTCTCTACCAAAGAAGTGAATCTCTTTCTGTATTTGTTCCAAGGATACATTATAAAAAAAATCTAAATTCACATTATTAAAAGACTCCGGAGGGAATTCCACAAATGCCAATTCTTCATTTTTGAATAAATAAAACACGAGATCAGGTTGTGTATATGATATTCTGACAATATCTCCGTTTTGATCCACTTTGGATCCCGGGTGTAATTCCTGTAAAAAAACCTCATTACTTTCAAGAACAGTATCTGCGACAGTTGCAAGATTTTTTTCTCGTTTAGACTTACAAGCAGTAAACAGAATCAGGAAACAAAGTATATATAAATTATGAGGTAAAGCCTTCCATGTTGCCATACTGTAATTTTTCCTGTCCGTTGACTTCTTTGATCTTACCTCTGTCCTTTTCATCTTCTTGTTGTCTGTCATCTTCTGATTGATTATCGCCATTTATATCACTTTTTCTTCAAAGATCAATTATCCTCCGAGCATTTCATATAGTATTCAATTATAAAGGAAAACCACAACTCTCAATCTACCCCTTGTTTTAGCACTTTGTTAAACCCCTTTTTTAAGGCATTTACATCAGCCCTACTTCTCGTTATTTTCTCTAACAATCTTTGTGAAATTTCTTTTTCCGGATGGGGGCCATCAAAATGAAAAAACCAAAACCCTATTTGTGTTCGCTGCTCCTTCTGCGATAAGATTTCAAATAGGTCATCAGGGTTATCCTCTATCATTTCATGCAGTTTGTGCTTTAGGTAATTTACAGCATCTGCATCCCATTTACCTTGCTTTGCAATATTTATTATCTTATTCAAAACTTCATCTTTACAACAAATCTCTGAACTTAGAAACAACATATCTATATATGCGTTAGCTTCTTTATATAGAGGCATTTCACCCTCTTCATCATCAAATCCAAAATAATCCTGAAAAGACTGAAATGTAGAAGGAAAGGCATATACATATCTGGTCAAATCAGCGTCGGAAACTTTTTCAGATGAAATCTTCTTAAAATAATATGTCAAAGAATCAATTTCTGATACTTGCTGCTCTGCTTTTGAAATATCTTTGGTAGTTCCTTCTGAATATTCGGATTTATTTTTATTCTTCTTTACTTGTTCACATCCTATAAACAAACATATATTCAAGATCACAATTGTACAAAACACCTTATTCATCTTCTCCAACAAAATTTTCTGTTATAATAATCTTTGCATCTTCTATACCAACCTCTTTAACATAATCGTTAATTTCTTTCAGTTTAGCTTTACTTCCGGAAACCCAATCTGTAGATTTTGAAGTTCCAGGTAATAAACAACCTCCTCCGTATAGACGTTCTCAAGCAACTCATTTTAATTAGAAACCAGCAACTCTGCATGTCGCAAAGCATGAGTCCTATATATAATATTTTCTTTTACTATTTGATAACATTTTGTAACCCTTTTTGTTATCTTCCCAGTCAACAGCATTTCAAGAAGCTTTCTTCAATACCAAATATTTATCTTCACATTCTTCAAATTGTGAAAAAGGATTCTCAGCATTACCATAATTTTGAATGAGAATGGACGAATCTTCATATTCTCCTCTGAATTCAGGTTTTATCTCCAAATTTCCCGAACTTTCTTCTACACGGAAAAGAAAGAATACCTTCTCACTTTCTCTACTAATCTCAATTACTCCGGATTCTTTTCTCTTATTCGTTTCCAGATTAAATGTATTATTCTTTAACCTGATCCGAAGATTACATTTATTTCCGCCAGCTAACTTATATACACCATCATAAATATGTAAAGTATCTTTTTGATTGTTGATGTAAGAACTTATTTTTTTCGTTTGGGGGTTAATAGTTTCTTTTTTCTCTATACATTCAAACAAGAGTAGAAAAATTAAGATTAATATCGCTTCCGGCATTTTACTTATTTTATTCGTTCCATGACCCTTTTTGGTATCTTCTTATCCTTACCTTCTTTCTTTATATAATTTATATATTTGATATAGGATTCTTTAGCCTTTGAAATATTATTCACCCCCCAATAGGCATCTCCTAAGTTAATATAGGCTACAGTTCTTTCGGGAAATTTTGAAATTATTTTTTTTAATATAAATATTGCTTCATCATAGGCTTTTGCCTGTTCCAGGTAATAAGCTATATCGTTATATTCTGTTAAATTATCCTCTGAAAGTTTTATTTTTCCTAATAACGATTTATATCTATCTATTCCTAAATAAATTTTGGAGTTATCACTATTAAATCTTTCAATAAATTCTACCAGATTATCCTCAATAAAATATTCTATATTACATAAAGAGTCTCTTTTTGAATTTTCAGGGATTTGTTTAATCTTCTTTACCTGTTCAGAATCTATTAAGACCTTCATTTTAATATCTTGCTCTACATCACAGATATACGTTGTCGTATAATCTTCCTGCCAATAATTATTTATATATCTGGTTTTTGTCAAAATCCAATCGCTATCAACATAAGCTACAAAATAATATGCCTGATCATTTCCTCCATCCGGGAAAAAGGTATGAATCTTCATCAATTCATTGCCATTTTCTACTTTTTGAATGTCTCCTATTATCCGTCCTCCATCTTCCGAAAAATTAATACTTTTTAACATCATTTGATATTCTCCCTCCTTGTTAACAAAGAAATAGAGTTCATTCCCTTTATATTTCTTTGAACTTACAACTTTATCCAAAACACCATCCTGGTTAACATCTATATCTCTTATAAAATAATCACTATTGCTCTCAAAGTACTCTATATCCTTAATTTGATCTTCCTTTTGTATTTTCGCCTTACTTGTTACTTTCCCAATGTCGGTGTATGAACGTACTTTCTCTTTACATCCAGCAACACAAAATATTAACAACAAAATTGTTTTATTTGTTATTCTCACAATCCGTATCATACTTGAAAATCTTTTTTAACTCATCTATATAATCTCTCCTCTCTTGTAACCCATTACCTCCTCCATTAACCAACCAACTAATAACATCAACATAATCATCGTCAGCTATTAGGTTTAAATCAATTGTGCCATATTGTTTTGTTTCTCCATTATCTTGATAAGATATTATAGTTTTTGAATAACTTGAGTTAACATTCGTGACATAATCAGGTGCACTTGAGGGAGGTGACCATGTCTCTCCTACACTCAATACCTTTCCCTGTTTCCAAAACCATCCTGCAGAATCAAACGAATTGAACAAATCATTTCCAATTATTTCCGGATCTTCAACACAATCTATACCACTATAAATGCCATATATTTTATAGTTACTCTCCCATGTAAGCTGCATTAATCCTCTTCCTATATAAGGAGCATAGTTCGCTGAAGTGTTGTATTCTTCTGACGTTCTTAATCTATCTGTTTCATGATATATTTGAGCCAAAAAATGTATTCTTCTAATACATGTGTTTATCTCATATGTATTAAACACATTATTTAATTCTTCTGTAAATCGAGTGAAAGATTTATCGGAGGAAGGGATATCACAATTTGATTTCCAAAAAAGATTTTCTTTATTATCACCAGTATAAACCGAAGATTCTGATTTACGTAAGGCAATAATAATTTCTTTAACCTCCTCTTCCGTTAAGTCCCTATTACAATAACAAGTAGCTCCCCCTACCTCAAACCACTCCCCGTCCTCATTCAAAAACACATTACTCCTGTCCCTTCCACAATACACAACGTCCCCTTCTTCCGCCCGGGCTTCCACTTCAATGGAAAGCAGACTCTTTACCGTATCATATATGGGTTCCATCCCTATAGGGGTCATTGCCCCGAAGGCTTCGGGGGAGACCGTTCTTTGATTTTCCGTATCGCTATAACCCACCAACTCCTTGTCCTGTAATTTCTCCCGCCAGGTTTCCAGGGTTTCATCTTCTTCAGGACGCAGCTTTATTTTAGCATAGTAGTAAATCCCTTTTAATTCTTCCTCCTCCGGCTCACAGAGTTCTATGGCAGTCACTTCGCTGTCGTCCTGCATCACCGCAAGTGCTCCCCCGTCCGTTAGCAAGGGCTCCTTTTCTTTCAGGGTTGCCCGGAGACTGCTCAAAGTACCGAAATGTTCCACCACAATATAGACCTCTTCCCCAATATTTCCAGCGGTTATTTGCTCGAACCGGGTTGTCTCGCCTACCTTGGTCCTGCTGGTGATATGAAGCTTATCCCCGACATCTATTTCAGTTGACGTCAATCCGTTTTCCTCCATAATATCCTGGTAGGATACCCCTTCATACTCGCCTGCTATTACAGAGAGGTTGTCGCCGGAGACTACCGTATACTCTTCGGTAGTTTCGTCGTAGACATCTTCTACTTTTTTCTCCGCAAAAAAGGCTTTGTTTATAAATACGTCACCGGGGGGCGCCTCTTCGGGCTCTCCAAAACATATCCCTTCTTCCGCGGTTTCGTTAATTGCGGTAGAGGCTGCCTGGGTGATGACATCAGCATAATTGCTGATATCACCGCGGGCAATACGGATAAATTTTCCCAAAGCTACTTTTGTGATCGCACCCATGACTAAAACAGGTTTCCTTTTTCTCCGCTGTTGTTGTTTATTTTCGACCTGGCATGGCTATTCAATGCGCCTTCGTTACTCATGGAGGTTATTTCCGATCTCCCCACATTATTAATGGTATCGGCCTGTGCACGGAAATCCCCATCTGAAATTTCAGTGATATTGGCTGCCTGAAGCCTGTAATCGGCCGTAGCCACTTCCTTGAGGTTTTTACCGGCAGTAATACTCGTATCCTCTCCCGAATTGGTAGTAATAGATCTTCCCGCAGTAAGTGTCATGTGCTCTCCGGCTCTTATCGATACATTTTTCGGGGCAGTAACCTCGATGTTCCCCTGCCCGTCCATAAACCAGGTATTCCCGGAGGGGTCTTCGATAAAAATGCTGCCTTCGGCATCGTTCATTTTTATTTTGGTACCGCTGCGGCTATGAATAACCTTAAGGTCATTGTTTTCGGTAGCATACCCGCTGACCTGGCTGCCGTTGTACATGGTCCCGGCCACGTATGGTTTTTCTGCATTTCCCCCTTCGAAAGCTACCAATACTTCTTCACCTACTTCCGGAATAAAATAAAATCCCTTACTTCCCCCTCCGTGAGGTTGCACCATACGAATCCACGGGCTTTCATAATCCCAGTGAAACTTTACTTTTACACGTCCCAGGCCTTTGGGGTCATTATTATCGGTCACTATCGCCGGCTGGGTTTCTGCAACGGGAGGGGTCAGTACATTGGTATAGGGCGGGGCCTCCACAGTATCCGGGACCCCCTCGAATTCGTTGCTGTAATTCCCTGTCTCATCACAGATATGAGTGATTCGTGTGATATAGTAACGGCCAAACGCAGATTCCCGAACCCCGTCGGCAGGGTCGCCGGTAAGTGAGAACTTAGGCTCCGTAATACTGGCAATATCACCCAAACGAAGGCCCGGTTCCGTAGATGTTCCACGGGCGGTAACCATCCCCGAAGCCCTGCCCTGTAATTGGGTCTTTACCCGGTCGTGAAGGTGGCCGGAAGCGTTTCCTGGACTGATCGGGTGATTATAATGCATGGATGCTCCCGTATCGGGAAATATCCGCTTTGAAATCTCCAGCATGGCCTGGGTAAGCCCCTGGCTTTCCAGTCCTATCTCAGTAGCTTTGAGCTTCTGCACCGTGGCACCTTCCGGATCATAACCTGAAAATGAAAAGCCAAGGGGCTTAATTCCCATATGCCGCTTAAACCGCGATATATTCCGGCCGTATACCAGGGAAAAAGTCTCCGGTTTCGGACGCCCGAAAACCAGTCGGGTACCGTTGTAATAACACCACTGCCCCTTCTTTTGTGCCAGGCGGCACAGAAAACCGAAATCACTCTCTCCGTACTGTACCGTATAGTCCAGAGCCGTGTCACGATCGGGATTCAGCTGAAGCCCCAGACTTTCTTTCTGACGTCCCAGGGTGTCCGACACCACTTCTGACAGCTCCTTGTTCAACCAGGAATGGGTGTTGGGAACGCCGTCCAGCTGAATGGTAGGACTGCTCCCGGAAATCACCATTTCCCCGGCAGCCCCGCGGCTGCGGTCGACATCCACGTCCGTGACAAGACCTTTAAAGGTCAGCGTACCCGAAGTCTCCGGGATACGGGGGGATATGGCAATATGGATAATCTGCCCCATATAGCCTTGAGCCTTATCAAGGGCATGGTCAATAAAATCCTTGGGTAAAGGCTGCTTTATCGAAAAAACATGATGGGAACACAAGGACTGCACTATGGCTATTTTGGAAAATTTGGTCAGCTGCTCCCCATTGATTACTATCCTGATATTGGTCTGTATGGCCATGATAAAAATTTTATTCTTTAGTATTCCTGTTCTTTTTTAAGGTGGTGACAATACATGAAAGCCCTTCTCCCCGCTTAATCCCAAACGTTTTAATTCTACTTCACGACCATAAAACCTGATAGCAAAAATGGCGGAAACGGACTCTGCTGTCCTGTCCCATTCCAGATTATCATCAATAAGTGTCTTCAGGTTTAATCGTTCCAAAGCCATGTTCGTGTCATTCCTCACACTTAAAAGGCATGAATACCCCCCGGGATTCACCAGAATCTGTAAGGTTAAAATTCCACGAATACTATCTATTATATCCTGATCCCAGTTAGCTGCAAGAATTTCATTGACAGATCTCGATTTAACCCGAACTGAAACAGAATCGTTTTCCACTACAAACCGCTCCATATTACAACCTTCGTACTTTTCAGGAAAAAGCTCCTGGGAAAACATCACATTTCCCGTAAATGAAAACATGGAGATAACACAAAAAAAAATTACGGCCCTTTTCATCAGTTCAACAAAATATATAAACTACATAATACAAGCGCAAAAAAGAGAAAACCTACCAAACCATTATAGTAATCCTGTACACTGTTTTGAAAATTCCTCCCCCTTTTATCTTTTATGTAGCAATTCAGTTTTCTATAATTGCCTTTTCTGTTTAAGACCTTTTTTCCCCCTTCTATTACCGCAAACCTGACAAAGGCCCCTATAAGTCTGCATTGAGACTGCTTAGCAACTCAGCCCAATCCAATGCATCTTCTATTGATTTCACATTCAAATCCACAATAATTCCGTGTTACAACGCCGGCGGCCAGTTCTTGTCAAACCGCGAACCGTTGATATCTATTTCCTTGGCCACAATGGTAATTTCGGCACGCATGGGCAGGGTATCATCCGCATCAAAGGCCTCTTCATAGGAGACACAATAGGCTTTCCTGAATTTTAATCCGCGCATTTTAGACATCCCGTCCCGGCGGTAAAATACAAATTCCCCGTCCCGTACCTGGCCGGGATTGCGCATCCAGTCGAACAATGAGGTACTTTTGGTCAGCTCTACCAGCACCCGGATGCGGCCTCCCCTGGGGTCGGCTGCCGGACGATCGCTGTGATCGGTGTCCTGTACCATGGACATGCGGTAACGCAAGACCACCATTTCTTCATTCTCTATGGTTAATTTGGCAAGGAAACTCATATGCTTTTTTTGCTATTGAAATACTGTTATACCGGACTAAAATATATCTTTTCTCCCTGAGTTTGTATCCCTGAAAACCAGTATTTAGCCAACCTCAAGGTCAGCATGGTATCGTTTGTCCCTGAATACGCCCCCGGCATTGGCATTCCGTACGCGGTCGCCAACTGACAGTTCCATCCCCTGAGGTCAACTGATAAAAAGTACCAGCTATAGTACTTATTTACAGTCTGCAATATATTAAATCCTGCTTTTTACACAAAATAAAATCGGACAAAAAATATTTTTTATCCACAAGAATTTAAAGATTTAGCTTACAAAATATCCCTCAATGCGAGTCCCGGAACTTCTTAACCCCGGGCTGCCGGGTAAAAAATTTTACAATAATCCCGGATTAAATGAAATATTTTCTTCCCTTTTGCGACTATATTAATATAACGCATCTTCCATACATGGACCGGAACGAAAAAAACAGAGTCATACAACGGGTAACTGTGGCAGAAGAAAACAGGCTGGTCCATTTTCTACGGCAGTGGATCCCGGACAGGGAAGATGCCCGGGATATTGCACAGGACGTTTTTTACAATCTGATCCTCGGGTTTGAGGAGATCAAGGATATTGGCAAGATCACTTCATGGTTGTATGCCACGGCACGGTATAAGGCCATTGATTTTATCAGGAAAAAGCGGCCCACTCCCATATCTGCACTGGGCAGGCCGTTGCACACCGATGAGGGCGAAACAGATATTTTCGGGTGGTTGCTGGAGCATATTCCTCCACACCAGGAAACAGAGCTCTGGCAGGAGGAAGTATTACGGGTGGTGGAGTATATCCTTGAGGAGCTGCCAAAGGTTCAGCGGGATGCCTTTTCCCTGCACGAACTCGAAGGCATCCCGATAGCGGAAATTGCCAGGCGGCAGCAGGTACCCGTAAACACCGTACTATCGAGAAAAAGATACGCCGTATCCCGGTTAAAAAAGGCATTACAACTCTGGTATAACGAATTAAATGATTGACCTATGAGAGCACTTAAAATAATAGGGTTTGTTATTTTCAAACTGGCATTTATTGCCCTTTACGTATGTATTGTCATGCTGTTGTGGAACTGGCTTATGCCCTCCGTATTCGGCATTGTAAAACTCGATTTCTGGCAGACCCTGGGCATACTGCTACTGTGCAAGCTGCTGTTTCTGGGAAGCGGATGGAATTACAGGCGCAACAGGAAATTTTCGCCGCGTCACGGAAAGCAGCAATGGAAGTCGGAATTCAGAAAAAAATGGATGGAAAAAATGTGTAACGCTCAAGATAAAAGCAATGAACAATAACCTATTCACCTCCGGGGTACTCGTTTTTGCCACGGATGTAACCAATACCAGGGAAGCCAATAATGTACTGGTAAGCCTGCTCCTGCACCCGGGAGTCAGGCAGGCCAATTTTGACCTGGAAGACACCGACAGTATTCTCCGTGTGGTATCCTGCGGCATCTCGGAACGGGAAATCGAACGCCTGCTCGCCAGGCACCACCTGTGGTGTAAGGCCCTGGCATAAAAAACCCGGTACCTCATGCGGAGTGTACCGGGAATACAGTAAATCGCCTGCAGGAAACTATGCCCGGCTTTTGAGCATATGCCGTTCCCGGGCAAGGAGGGTGTTTTTGAGCAGCATGGCAATCGTCATGGGCCCCACCCCTCCCGGTACGGGAGTGATATAACTCACTTTCTTGCTCACATGTTCAAAATCGACGTCTCCCACGATACGATATCCCCTTGCTGCGGTTTCATCGGGAACACGGGTAATTCCCACATCGATAATGACCGCATCGTCCTTGACCATTTCGGCCTTGAGATAATTGGGCTGACCCAGGGCAGTAATAATAATATCTGCCTGGGAAGTGATCTGGGTAATATTCTTTGTATGGCTATGAGTAAGGGTTACGGTTGAATTTCCCGGAAATCCCTTCCTCCCCATCAGGATACTCATGGGGCGCCCCACAATATGACTCCTTCCTATAACCACGGTATGCTTCCCCTTGGTCTCCACATTATAACGTTCCAGCAATTCCAGTATCCCGAAGGGCGTTGCGGGAATAAAGGTGGTCATATCGAGGGCCATCTTACCGAAATTTACCGGGTGAAAACCATCTACATCCTTATCCGGGTCAACAGCCATCAATACTTTTTGTGTATCTATCTGCCGGGGCAACGGAAGCTGTACGATAAAACCATCGACGGATTCATCTTCATTGAGCTCCTTTATTTTCCGGAGCAGTTCTACTTCACTGATGGTACTGGGGAGTTTTACCAGGGTCGATTCGAAGCCCACCCTCTCACAGGCCTTCACCTTACTCCCCACATAGGTAAGGCTCGCACCGTCATTACCTACCAGTACTGCAGCGAGATGAGGCACCTTTTCGCCCCGCTTTTTCATCTCCGCCACCTCGGCGGCAATTTCTTCCTTGATCTGATTCGATATTTTCTTCCCGTCTAATAATTCCATGCTTGCTGTTTAGTTGTTTTGTGCTTTCTATGCTGAGAATACTGTTAGCGCATCCCTTTCATCATCTGCATCATTTTCCGGCCCCCGCCTCCCTGCATCATTTTCATCATCTTGCTCATCTGGTCAAATTGTTTCAGAAGCTGGTTCACCTCCTGTACCGACGTTCCCGACCCTTTGGCTATCCTCTTTTTCCGGGAAGCGTTCAGCGTGGAAGGAACAGAACGTTCTTCAGGGGTCATGGAGTGTATAATAGCCTCGATATGCTTAAAGGCATCGTCATCGATATCAACGTCCTTAAGCATTTTTCCCGCACCGGGGATCATCCCCATCAGGTCTTTCATGCTCCCCATCTTCTTGATCTGCTGTATCTGGGACAGGAAATCGTCAAAGCCGAACTGGTTTTTGGCAATTTTTTTCTGAAGTTTCCTCGCTTCTTCCTCGTCATATTGTTCCTGGGCACGTTCTACGAGAGATACTACATCTCCCATTCCCAGTATCCTGTCGGCCATACGGGAAGGGTGGAAGACATCTATGGCATCCATCTTCTCCCCGGTACCTATAAACTTGATCGGTTTATGGACCACCGATTTGATCGAAATGGCCGCCCCGCCCCGGGTATCCCCGTCGAGTTTGGTGAGCACCACCCCGTCAAAATCCAGCCGGTCGTTAAAGGCCTTGGCCGTATTTACCGCATCCTGACCGGTCATGGCGTCTACCACAAAAAGGGTTTCCTGCGGCCGGATGGCCCGGTGAACATTGGAGATCTCGACCATCATCTCTTCATCTACGGCAAGACGTCCGGCAGTATCGACGATCACCACATTATGGCCGTTGGCTTTGGCGTGCTGTATCCCTGCCTTGGCAATGGCTACCGGATCATTGTTCCCCCGGTCTGAATACACCTCGACCCCTATCTGCTCTCCTACCACATGCAGCTGGTCGATAGCGGCAGGGCGATACACATCACAGGCTACCAGAAGTGGTGTTTTTGATTTTTTATTTTTCAGGAAGCCGGCCAGTTTTCCCGAAAAGGTGGTTTTACCGGACCCCTGGAGACCGGACATAAGGATCACCGACGGGTTTCCCGAAAGATCGATCCCTTCGGCATCACCTCCCATAAGGCCGGTAAGTTCGTCCTTGACGATCTTTACCATAAGCTGCCCCGGTTGCAGGGTGGTCAGTACGTTTTGCCCCAGGGCCTTTTCCTTGACCTTGTTGGTAAAATCCTTGGCTATCTTAAAGTTGACATCGGCATCCAGCAGCGCCCGCCTCACCTCCTTGAGGGTCTCCGCGACATTGATCTCCGTAATCTGCCCATGCCCCTTCAGGACGTGGAGGGCTTTATCCAGCTTTTCACTTAAATTATCAAACATAACTACCTGCTTCTTTTATACGTATCAAATGAGATTCGAAACCTGACTGCCCTGACTGCCGGCAGGCAAGTTACCCCGCCGTTTACCTCAAAACCCCCCGCTTCGAACAGCGCAGAATTTTTTCCGGTTTTCCTGTCTCCGTACTCACATTTATTCCGGGACCACGGACAAAAATACCGGTTCCTTTCCCCGGCGGGATGCAAATTTAAACATTTGAACCGAAGCCCGCCAAGGCTGAAGCTCTAATTTTAAACATTTTCGGCAAGAAAAAGACACAGGAACAGAGACCGATATGCCTGAAAAGAGAAAAGAGGTCTTGCGACCTCTTTTTCTGGCTGCCGGGCACCCCTACCCGACAGCTCAATCCAAACAACCTATTTTTGACAGTTGCCATATCCCTCCGGATATCGGGTATCGCAACCTCTTTCGGATAACGATAACAACTGTATGTATGTATTTTTATCACGACCTGTACCGTTTGTTTCCCGGCACCGGCCTTTTGTATATTTCAAAAATTAATTCCCGCAACCTTCGGCCGTCTGTTTTATAACGTCCAGAAGTTCTTCATTATTATTGACTTCCATCATTTCATTTCCGAGATTTACGGTTACCGGATAATTTATCGTGGTATGCAAATCTCCTATGGCCTCCATAAACCTGAAAAAATCCTGGTCATTTCCGATAGGGACACTTCCGTTGGTCTGGTTATTGGCATTATACGTCAGCATTTCCAGCGGATAGGAAAACCGTATACAGGGAATCCTGGCGTATTCATCATTATCACACCTTTCCCGCAACAGGGACAACTCCTCCTCCGACCTTATCTCGATTTCGGTATAATCGCCCGAAACCACACTGAAAGGAAACTGCAGTGAAGCCGGAATTCCCAGTTCCTCTACAATATCCCGGACAATGCCCAGATCCCCTTCGTTATTGATCATCCGCACTGCCCCGTTAAGGCTTACCGCAATGGGCAACTTCAGGGTTCCGCAACTATACCCGTCCAGAAAATCATCTTCCGTTTCATAATTGGAAGTTGCTTTCCTGATCCAGACTGTCATTTCGGAACCATCCGCTATGGCCAGTCCCGGATCTTCCCCTATCATTTCTTCTATCTCTTCCTGGCATGCAATACATAAAAAGAACACAGTGGCCGCTACAAGTCTGCCGGTGAAATACAAGCTGCCGTTTCCGGCGTATTTCAGACATAAAACAGTTACTCCTGTAAATACCCTACCCCACATTTCACTTTTTTTTGTTTTTTAGTTGTCAGTTCGTAGTTGTTAGTACCAAATTTGCCAGGTCTATCACTGAATCGGGGAACCTTTCTTATAACAAACTGCAAGGTACACAGACCAGCAACAGTAAACAAGCATTCCAAATACACATTTTAAAATATCAGTCGTTATATACGGTTGCAGGAGGCAGGACAAAGGGTTTAACATTCTGTAGCTTTAATTCTACACACAAAATAAATATCTTTGTGCATCCTGATAAAAAAATCCCATGCAACAAGACGACCCTGTTTGTTCTGAAAAAATCTACACCTCGATATATCGCAATTACGCGGAGAAACTCAATAATTTCATATATTACAAGTGCGGAGACACCAAGGAGGCGGAGGATATCGTCCAGGAATCCTTCGTCAGGTTGTGGAACAATTGCAAAAAGGTACCTTTTGAAAAGGCCAGGGCATTCCTGTTTACGGTAGCCAATAACCTTTTCCTGAATGTAGTGGCCCACAAGAAAGTGGTGCTCGACTACAGCAGGGAATCCCCGGGTGATTCCGACAAGGAAAGTCCGCAGTTCCTGCTGGAAGAAAAAGAATATATGGAGAAGCTGCAAACGGCGATCGGCAACCTGAGTGAAGCCCAGCGCACCGCGTTCCTCCTGCACAGGATAGACGGAATGAAATACAGCGATATTGCAGCATCACTGGGAATATCCGTAAAAGCTGTTGAAAAGAGGATACACAAGGCCCTGGTAAGCCTTAGAAAAGAAGTGGAAGGTGTTTGACCTGAAAATAAATTTCGGCTGTCAAAAACAAGGTAGGGTATATCCTATCTTAACTGTTAAATAACTAAATGCCAACAATGAAGAATGATAACCTGTTAGCAAAATGGCTGAGTGGCGAAATCTCCCCGGAAGAACTCGACATCCTCAAACAGACCGAGGACCTCTCTTCTTACGAGAAGATCATTGCCCATACCGGAAAGTTCAAGGCTCCTGCCTTTAACAGGGAAGTGGTATTACAAAAGATCAGGGACCGGCAACAGGATACTCCCGCTCCCCGGCGAAGCATCGGTTTGTGGAAAATAATAAGCGGCGCCGCTGCCGCACTGGTATTGGTGCTGGCCTCATACCTGTTTTTTTCGCAGGGCAATATTACCGTAAAAACCGCCAATGCCGAAAAAACCAGCCTCCGGCTTCCCGATGCTTCGGAAGTCGTACTGAATGCGGGATCTGTCCTTAGTTACAGTAAAAGGAAATGGGATTCCGAACGGGAGCTCAGGCTGGAGGGAGAAGCATTCTTCAAGGTGGTTCCCGGAAACACTTTTGCCGTACACACCGCTGTCGGTAGCGTTACGGTATTGGGAACCCATTTTAACGTGAAGAGCCGTAACCGGTATTTCGAGGTCAATTGCTACCAGGGCTCGGTGGAAGTGGTCCACAACCGGGACACCGTCATGCTGAAGCCGGGCGAAACATTCCGCTCCCTGGAAGGCAGCAGGATAGAGACCGGAAGTTTCCCGGAGCATGAGCCTTCCTGGATAAGGGATGAAAGTTCTTTTAAGAGTGTTCCCTTTCAGGAAGTCCTCGGGGAATTCGAACGGCAGTACAATATTAAAATCCGCAGCAATACCGGTACCGATATGCATTTCACCGGAAGTTTTAGCAATAACGATTTAGAAACTGCCATAAAAAGTATTACCTTGCCGTTCCATCTAAAGTACCGGTTTTCGGATGGCAGCAACAGCGAGATTATTTTGTATTCTGAACAAAACTAAAACACGGATAACGGTTGTTTTAGTCTTTTTTTTATGGGGCCTCCCCTGTCTTCACGCACAGGAAAAAGAAGCCCTGTCCGCAGTGCTGCCCCGGCTGGAAAAACATTACGGGATCAAGTTCTCCTATTCCGACAACGACATAGCCCCCTTCCGGGTTGTGGCCCCCGATCTGTCGTCCCCGCTTCCCGGGGTTATCAGCCTTATAGAACAACAGACCTCCCTTACGGTAAAAAAGCTGAATGACCGGTATTACACTATCACTTATC
Source organism: Sinomicrobium soli (assembly GCF_003285545.1). Taxonomy (GTDB): domain Bacteria; phylum Bacteroidota; class Bacteroidia; order Flavobacteriales; family Flavobacteriaceae; genus Sinomicrobium. The sequence continues at coordinate 117,653 of NZ_QLNV01000001.1, forward strand.
AGCCACAATCACTGTGTCTTATACTGATAGACGAGTATTTGAAAGAGCCCGTGGCAGGAGCTTCCGTACAGGTCTCCCGGGACGGAGCATACGTTATAAGCGACCTCGGGGGAAAAGCCGGGTTTACCGGTATTTCCCCAAAGGCGGTTGTCCGTATCCGCTCTGTCGGGTACCGGGATGTAACATTCCCGGCCGGCGAGCACACCGGGAAAACCTGTGATACCATTTCGCTCATACCGGAATACCAGAGGCTGGAAGAGGTTGTGGTAAAGCAATACCTCACCAGCGGGCTACAGAAAAAAACGGACGGAAGCATCAGCATAAGCACCGGGAGTTTCGGGATACTTCCCGGACTGGCGGAGCCCGATATCCTCCACACCATACAGGCGCTCCCCGGTGTTAAAAGCGCTACCGAAACGGTTTCCAACATCAATATCAGGGGCGGCTCCCACGATCAGAACCTCATTTTATGGGATGACATCAAAATGTACCAGTCCGGGCATTTCTTCGGATTGATATCGGCCTTCAACCCTTACCTCACCCGGGATGTCTCGGTCATCAAGAACGGGGCAAGCGTACTTTACGGCGACGGGGTAAGCGGGACCATAGACATGAGGTCGGCCAATACCATAGACAGCACCTTTACCGGCGGGGCGGGATTCAACCTCATCGCTGCCGATGCCTATACCCGTATCCCGATCGGCAGCAAACTCGCCCTTCACCTGTCGGCACGACGATCGGTCACCGACATGATCTCCACCCCCACCTACAACTCCTATTTCGACAGGGTATTCCAGGATTCCAAGATCACGGATACCGAAAACCAGGAGATTAACGAGCATATCGACAGGGGAGAAAACTTTTATTTCTACGACACCAGTGTCAAGCTGCTATACGATCCCGGGGAGAAGCACCAGGTAAGGGCCAATGCCATTCTTTTCAAGAACAACCTGGAATACAACGAGCAATCCGTAAACACGGGAGAAGCCCAGCAAAGCACCCTGACACAACAGAATCTCGCCTTCGGCGCATCGGTCAGAAGCGAATGGTCGCCTGCGATCACCTCTTCCGTAAACGTGTATTATACCAAATACAATCTCGATGCCGTAAACTACACCCTCTTCACGGACCAGCGATTGCTGCTGAACAACGAAGTGCTCGAAAGCGGGGTCAAGGCGCATGTCAACTACAAGATAATCCCTTCGGTAAACCTGCTTGCGGGGTACCAGTTTTACGAAGTGGGGATTACCAATACCGACGATATCAACACGCCCAGGTTCCGGTTAAAGGACAAGGATGTAATACAGAACCAAGCCTTCTTTTCAGAGGTCAGCTACCAGTCGCCCAGCAAGGGAACCTATATCAGGGGTGGGCTACGGGTAAACTACATCGACAAATTCCGGAAATACATCCATGAGCCCAGGCTCAGTATCCGGCAGAAAATATACGGCGGCCTTGCCCTGGAAGCCCAGGGAGAAATGCGAAGCCAGGTCACCAACCAGGTCATCGACCTGCAAAGAGATTTTCTCGGGGTCGAAAAGAGAAGGTGGATCTTGTCGAACGACGACGACCTGCCCGTCACCAGGAGCAAACAGGCTTCTGCGGGGCTCCACTACAACAGGCATGGCTTTTATGCAGGGCTCGAAGCCTTTTATAAAACCGTGGAGGGCATTACCACTTCGGGGCAGGAATTCCAGAACGAAGGACAATACCTGCGAACGGCAGGCAACTATACTTCCCGGGGGATAGAGCTCTTGTTCAATAAAAAAACAGGCAGGTACAGCACCTGGCTCAGTTATTCCATAGCCCGGAACGAATATGACTTCAGGGAGCTCACCCCGTCCTCCTTCCCTAACAACCTCGATATCAGGCACGCCGTCTCTTTCGCAGGCACCTATACCCTGAAAAGACTGAAATTCGCCCTCGGGGTCAACTGGAACTCCGGAAGGCCGTATACCACCCCCATAGCCGGAAATGAAGTTACCGAAAGACAAACAGGGAACAGCATAAACTACAATCCGTCCAACAGCGACAGGCTTCCCGATTTCTTAAGGGCCGACCTGTCCTCCACCTATAATTTTGAGATAAGCCCGAAGGTAAGGGCAAATATCGGGATCGCCATACTCAATCTCCTCAACCGGAAAAATACCCTCGACATCTATTACAGGCTGGAAAACGACCGGAGTACGCAGATACAGCAGGTAGAAAGCCTCTCCCTCGGCCTTACCCCCAATATGACTTTCAGGGTATTTTTTTAGGATGCAACTTCCGACCCGCTAATAGCAATCACTCCTGATCTGCTTCCTCTCCTGGTAATAGCTCAGCGGTTGGCCGTTATGCGCCGGGCAAATGGTTTCCAGGACATCCAGTACATTTTTGTACATGCCCAGCGAACCACAGACCATAACCACGCCATTGCGGTCCAGGACCCCGGCGATAAGCCCGGCATCCGAACGGAGTTTATCCTGTACATAACAACAGTCTTCTTCACGCGATAAAGCCAGGGAAAACCAGTCCAGTTTCTTCTCCCGGAGCAGTCGCTCCACATCAGGCCTGTACAAACTATAGGACGCGGCATCCCTCAGCCCCAGGTATAAATGGGTCTGTGCGGTTCTGTTGTGATAAAGCATCCCCAGAAAAGGAGCTACCCCGGTACCATTGGCGATCAGCACGACTTCAGAGGCTCTTGCGGGAAAGTGGAACGCCGGGTTCCTGACCAGCCTGGCCCTGATCGTTTCCCCTATTCCGGCAGTATGTAAAAAGCCGGAACCCAGTCCGTTTTCGTACAGTTTTACGCTTAACCGGATATTTCCGTTTATCTCACCTATGGAATACAGGCGTTCCCGGTAATCGTTGCCGGGATACACCGCCAGCAGGTCACCGGAAGTAAAACGGTGGTGCCATCGCGGTTTCAGGGTCATCAGGAAAGTAGTACCACCGGTATCGGTTTTGCCCACTACCTTAAATTTCCTAAGCCGCCGGGGGGCTGCATACAGCTCTTCTTCCGGAACAGAAACGGAAATCCCGGTAGCGCCTGACCATTGTTTCACCCACCGGCCGAAATCCTCTACCGACTTGTCATTGATAGTAAACACCGGCAACACCGGGGTCATACGCTGCCCCAGCTCCCGGTCTGCATCAAAAGCAAACCTGCAATAATCCGGATAGGCCAAGGACCCGAACCCTACTACCGAATACCTGGTATCCCGGTTCGGTGTGATCCCTTCCAGTTTTTTGAGGAACTGTCCGGCATTGGCCGGCGGATCGCCCTGACCGTAGGTAGCGGTAATCACCACAAGATGTTTTGCCTCGGGGTAAGTGGTAACCGCATTCATCTCGGCGATAAAGGCCTTGTGTCCCCCTGCCGTCAATTGTTTACAAAAAGCGGCAGCATAAGTAAGGGTACTGCCGTTCTCCGAACCTGCCAGGACGACGATCTCCGCCTCTCCCTTCCCGAAGCTGTTCTTCCACCGGGCACGTCTTCGCCGGAGCGTCATGGCAAAACCGGAATAGACAAAAAACAGGATATTGACCGAAGCCACTGCGAGGACCACCGACCACCATATACTGCCTTTCCCTGTATGCAGGTTCAGGCTCCAGGTGGATAAGACGGCTGTTCCCGGAACCCGTACCCGGCTCAGGACATCACCGGTATACTGGTTGATGAGCAGTTCTTCGCCGTATTTTTTTAAGATAAAGTAATCCCCGACATCCGGTGAAAAAGGGAACTCCAGGGCCGTGACCTCCGAAAGCGGCGTTCTTTTAAAAACCTCAAAATCCGGAGGGGCGACCCGGGGAATTTCCGACAGCGCCTCCTCATTGACCCGGTGCGTGATCTCCGGTCCGGGCAGCAGATGAAACTTTTCCAGGGACAGGTACACCCCGGTAGCCGTAATGATCACAATGGGAATTAAAGACAGGCGGCCGGAAACCACATGCCAGTACTGGTTAAAGTTCTCGTTGACGATCCCGGAGAAAAACCGCCGTATTCCCCGTTGCCGCCTGATGATCAATACGCTTCCCGTAACAGCGATCAGAAACAGTAAAAACGAGCAGAGCCCTACAAAAAAACGGCCTGTGCCTTTCATAAACAACGACCTGTGAAAACTGGTCACCCATTGAAAGAAAGGTGAGGGTTTCAGTTCTTCCCCGAGATATGCCGCCGTTCGCGGGTCAAAATACCCGCTCAGATCTTCCCCTTCTTCCGTAAATACGGAGGCGATGACAAAATCATTGGCGTCGACCTTAATTTCCATGATTTCCGGATAAGTCTCTTTAAATGCCGCAATGGTCTGCCCGAGGGTGATCTTCCCCGGGTCGGCCACCTTATACGGCTGCAACTGTTCCGAGACAGGCCGGAAAGCCAGGATCGCGCCTGTTACCGAGGCCAGGACTATAAAAACAAAAGAAGATACGGCCAGTGCCAGGTGGCTGTATCTCCAGATGGATACGGTCATAATCTATGATTTTTATCCGGGCTAATTGGGCATCATCCTGACATAGCGGATAAATCCTTTTCCTTCGTGTTTGATTTTAATGTTTTCCGAAGTCAGCGGAAATTCGACATCCGTAGTATAATACTCCTGGTCTTCCACCGCCGATTCGAAACGGATACGGTAGCCGGCATCTATCCTGGAATCCTCTATCCCGATAACCTGAATGGCCCGTCCGCCCCCGCTGATGGTGGCACCGGTTATGGCATCTATATTATGGCGTTTTCTTCCGTAGAATTTCCACCATTCCTCCATACTGTGATACCACTCCGGGTCGTCGCCATTGACGTACAGGGTTTTTTCATACTGCCCGTCCGGGTCGATCAGTGAAATGACAATATACGCCGCCTCCCCCGTGTAGTTGGTCATCTGTATCATGCATTTGTACCTGGTAGTATCAGCTATGGCACCGAAAGATACCAATACCAGGCATAGCCCGGCAACAAAAGAGATCAAAATTGTTTTTTTCTTCATCTTCACATCTGTTTCAAAAAATCCAGGGATACTTTATTCTTTTTAAGTATCTCATTCTCAGAAGCCAGATCGTAAGCTGACTCTCCGAAATCGGTAATTACAGTCTTATCTGCCCCGAGTTCCAGAAGCGCTTTTAATATCCCGTCGTCTTTGGCCCTCATGGCAGCGAGCAGCAATGGCGTATTACCCTCTTTATTCTTGGTATTAATATCCTGACCGGTTTTTCGGCCCAATTTCAACAGTTCAACACTGTTTTTATCTACTGCCAGATGATACCAGGTATCGCCATTCCCCTGGGGTTTGGCAAGATCAAGTCCTTCTTTTTCCAGGAGTTCCAATTTTATTTCAAATACCTCTTTGGCTCTGTTACCGCCCCTGCCACCAAGTGAATTGACGAGATAAGACACCAGCGTATTTCCTCCGGCATCCGCAACCCGTATATCAGCTCCCTTTTTTATGAGAAAGTCTACTGCCTCAGGTGTATTTCCCTGTACTGCCAGACTCAATGCCGTCTGCCCTTTTTTATTGGCCCGGTTGATATCTTCCGTGTTTTCAGACAACAAGTTTATCACTTCCAGGCTGTTTCCCCCGGCGGCATTCATAAAAGGCGTATTCCCCTTGTGATCGGCTGTATCTGTATCCAGCCCGTGATCGAGCAGATACCGGATCACTTTTACATCCCTGTTCCTTGCGGCTGCGATATGCAGGGGAGTAAAGCCTTCCTTATCGGCTACTTTCGGGCTGAGGCCCCTGCTCTCCAGGTAATGATATACCTCAATACCATTGGTAACCCCCCGGGTGCCTGAAGCTGCAAACAGGAAGGCCCGGTCGTCCCCCTTTATTCCCTTTTCCCACAGCTTGTCCATCAGGGCAATGTTTCCCGCCTTCGCTACGTAATTGAAGATGCCGTTACCGTTGTGGTCGGTACCGTTAATATCCAGTCCTTTCGATACGAAATAATCGGTGAGCACCAGGTCATCATCTTTCGGAGCGGCCAGTAACAAGGCGTTGGCCCCGTCCGCACTGAGGTCCTTTTCCAGGTTGGCCCCGTGTTCCAGGCAGAGTTCATACACTGCCGTATTTTTCACCCCGGCACCGGCGGCAAAGTTCAGGATGCTCATACCGTGGTCATCGACCACATCGGTTCTGGCCCCGTGGTCCAGCAGGTATTCCATAAGTTCCGCATTGCCCCTGTAGGCCGCCCAGAATATATAGGTCCTGCCATCGTGTGTCAACTTGTTCACATCGTTTCCTTCCTTTGAGATCAGGTGGATGACAGACCTGTTCGATGCATCTTCCAGCATGGCGTATACCACCCCGTCGAAATTATAGCTATTGGCTTCACCCGGGGCATTTCCCTCTTTTATCCTGGCATCGATAACCTCCGGGGAGGGATCGGTTTTCCAGAAATCACGGCTCCAGAAAATGTTCTCCTGGGAAAATCCGTTAACGGTAATCAGCAGTATTACAGCGGTGAGTACTGATGTATAACACCTCATATCCTATTCTTTTACAAACGATTCGATCAGGGGGTTTATCTCTTCGGGAGTATTAAAGGCATCTTCTTCGAACAGCGACTTGTACAACGGCTTGTTATCTACCTTTTCTTCCAGCGACAGTTCTTTTTTGCGGGCAAATACTTCCTCCCACTTGGCGCGGACCAGGCTCCACTTCTCCTTGTTTTTCTCCCAGTATTCCCGGGCAGCATTACATTCGCTGTCGTCAACACGCCTGTATACATCATACCCCTTTTCCTGGGCGATGATCACGTCTTCCTCACCGTCTTCCCGAAGTATCTTATCGTTGTCCTGGTCGTGTATCCAGCCGTAATCCACGATCTCATGGCGGTTTCTCCTCAGGGTCACGTTGTAATCGCTGCGCTGTGTATATTCACGCCTCGGCAGCGGGGCGGAAGTTTCATTCTCCCAGAAATGCCTTCCGTCTACGTGCACCCAGGAAGCCGATCCCTGGTAACGCGGACTGTCATCTACCTGGAATACTTTCTGTGTCCACTGCCCCTTTACCTGTTTTGCCGGGAGGGTAACGAATTTCCAGGTGTTGTCGTGATCGTAATCGTAAATATCGCTATTCTCATATTCCCAGTCCTGACGCCAGTGTTTAACAATATAGGGGTGTTCCTTCGAACCCACGATAAGCAGGTGCTGCATGGATATTTTATCCCTGCCGTCCTCTACCAGCTGTACCCACTCCAACCCCCTTTCGTGTTTGGTTTCGGAGGGTACATAAGCAGAATCTTCCACATATTCGAAAGTCTCTGCAAAATTAAACGTCACCTCATAACAGCCACACATGCTCTTTATGGCCTCTATGTCCTGTTTCTTTTTGTTTTGTGCCTGTATACTGAATAAACATGACAAGCTCAGTACGGAGGCTAATGTGAACTGTTTCATAATAATAGGATATTGAAAAATATTTTATTATTTATAATAATTAAAAATAACATACATCTGCGCAAATTTAAATAAGAATAAGTCTTAATAAAAATAAAATAGTTGTTTTATTTTCCTGTTGTTTGTTTATTTCTGATGCCGGTCCGGGAAGCGGGTCAACAAACCAGGGCGGGGACAGGGTAAGAATACAAAACCCCGGTCACCAAAAGGCAGCCGGGGTTAGTGCAACTAAAAAATAAAAAACTTAAAAACTAACTTACTTCAAAACATATTGAATATGAAAATCAAATTACTCCAATAATTCGTATTTAAACTGCGGATACCCTCTCTCCCCTGCTTCGTTTAGAAAAGCTGTAAACTGTAACTTGAAGTAGTTTCCGTCGGCATCTTTTACTATATAATACCTATCGTCTTTCACCTGGCTTTCCTCGCCACCAAACCCGCCGGTTTGCCGCCAGTCGCTACCTATTACGGTCTTGTCGTCATATACAAATTCGGTTTCTTCCACATCAGACCGGGAAAATGCATCAAAAGAAGGCGCCCCGGTCTCTACGGTACTTTCTCCTTCCGTTTCGTAAATAAAAACGGTATACAATCCTACATTGCCCAAGGTGTTATGGACGGCATAATCAGAAAAAGTAACCCCGGCAGTCGTACCTGAAAAATCCCCGTAATAGGAATATACACTGGTAAAATTGATGTCCCATTTCTCCTTTTCCGGCTCGACGTCCACGATCTCACCATTTACCAGGCTAAAGGCCCTGATATTATAGGCATCATCCTTACTGATCTTCACTTCCTGGTGGTCATCAGCATCCAGTTCGGCATATTGCAGGGTATACTCATTCCCGTCGGTCAATATCCTTATCTTATAAAACCCCCTGTGTTCTCCTGCTGTATTGATGGAACCGGGGTCTGCAGCTTCCGTAGGAATGGCACTTCCGGCAGAGACTATATACACCTTATTATCGGTATCGGTTGTAGAAATCCCGCTGATAGCGGTACCACCAAGCCCTCCTTCCACGGAATCGGAAAAAGATATTCCATTGTCCGCGTCACCGTACATACCATAGCCTAATGGCAGCCCGGTCTTAAGTTCCTCCACATTATTTACCGTGATGTCTACAGACTGAAACGTCTGTATATCCAGGTATTTCAATTGCAAAGGAGTCTCAAAAACGGTATTGCTGTTTACGGCATCAATATCCGTGAATTCCGAAAGTTCTGCGGCAGTGGCCAGGATAGAAGCATTCAGAAATACCCTGTTCTCCGATCCGGAGTAAAAACCGAGTTCCCAGGCATCCCGCCGTACGACCTTTGTATCAGAGGTGCCCAGGTCTATATATACCTGGTTGGGCTGATTGGAACCTCCAGATTCCACATCTATTGTAGCCGATTCTACTGTGGGAATTTCGGGACCCGTTCCGGGGCCGTCATCGTCACTGCTACATCCGGTAATCAACAGTCCTGCAAAGAGGAGCTGTAAAAGGAAATAATTTCTCATATTAAGTTCAGCGTTTAAAATTATACAAAAGCTTCAGATAAAAGGACCTTCCGTATCCCAGCAACACATTGCCGGGAGGAGCACCGTGAGCTGTTCCTGAAACGGCAGTCGTGTTCACACTTACCACATCGAGCAGGTTCCTGGCCCCCGCAGTAAGTTCCAGTGTCTTGTTTAAAAAGGATTTCCTGATGCTGGCATCCCACCAGGTAAAGGCATCCTGTTCGCCTTTCATGTATACAGTATCCCCGGTATCGTTCGTCCGTTCTACATATTGGGGCTGTTTGCCGTTGTATTTTAATTGTGTGGTCAATACGATCCCGTTGGCAGGTATCGTATAACTTACCATGACATTTGTGGTAAAATTAAAGAGATAGTCGTCCCTGCTCACCTCTTCCGCCCCGAGTTCCTGTGCAATGCCGATATAGCTGAGTCCCAACCCGGCCTGCAGGTTTTTGTAGTACAGTGTATTTTCAAAGGATGCTCCGAGTACCCGGTGCCGGTCTATGTTCATATAGCGGAAACTGCCCCCGGGCGCCTCATTTCCCACCAGAATAAGGCTTATTTTGTCCTTGATATTAAAGTGAAACCCCTTGAGAGATTGTCTGAGCGTCACTTTATCCAGGTGCGACCGCTTTTCTATGGAAACCAGGGCAGAAAGCCCGTCTTCCGGCTTCAGGTCGGGGTTGCCCTGCACGTCGTGGTTGGCATCTACAAAATAATAGAACAACTGGGCAAATGTCGGGGTCTTATATGCCGAACCGAATACGCCCTTCATCTTGATGTCGTCCGACAATTCATACCCGGCGGTCAGTCCCCATATCCAATGGGTACCATAACTCGAATTACTGTTGAGCCGCAGCCCCGGATAAAGGGCAAGCCGGTCCGTAATATTCAGGTCGGCAGCGGCAAAAACATCATAGTTTTCCAGCCTTTTCTCCACAATGTCCCTGGAGTGCTCCCCACTGGCCGATACATCATATCCTTTCTGGTTTACAAGCTCGTACCCCAAGGTAAGATCAAAGAATTCCGATTTCGAAAAAATCCGGCTCAGTACACCCCTTGAGAACAGCAGGTCGCTGGACTGGTCGGTGATATCCCGGGTCACCTCCTGTTTTCTTCGTTCCCCCACATTATACACATAGTCCTCATTATCCCGTTCCTGCTTCTGGAAAGAGAGTGCCAGGTTGTAGTTCATGGAATTCCACTTACCATCGGCATAGAGCTGATGTAAAAAACGGGAGGTGTTATATCGCTTGTCGTTTGCTGTAATCTTATAGACATTACCCTCTGCCCTGGCATTAACCACATGATCGTATATATCCAGAGTTTCGTCGTAGTACCCGAATTTATAATAGATATTGAAGCGCGGAGCGGTATAATACAGCCCCCCTGTAAGGTTGAGCTGTTCCTTCGGATTCCATTCATTGCCCCTGAGCCCGTCGTTTATCACGGAATTGTTCTGCGTCTTAAAATAGTTCTTTCCCCTGTAATTATTAAAAAAACCCTGGAAATCGTTCCGGTTAAAACCTGCGGCAACATACAACCTGTCGGAAATATTATGCCCCATTTTCAGGGACTGAATATGTCTCCCCTGATCAGACCAGTCGTATTCTCCCCCGACAGTCTCTTCCTGGATCGCTGCCTCTACTTCCCATTGGCCTTCTGTCCCCTTTTTGGTCACTATATTGATTACCCCGGCAACAGCATTATCCCCATAGAGCACCCCCATCGATCCTTCAACCACCTCTATCCGTTCCACCTCATCGAGATTGATCTGGTTGATATCAATATTATTGCCATAACCATTATCACTGACCAGGGGTATGTTGTCTACCAGTATTTTTACGTACTCCCCTCCCAATCCGAACATGCGCACGGTAGACCTGCCCGACTGTGCATCGGGAACAACATCGATATTCAACTGGTAATGAAGTATATCTGCCAGGTTATTACCGGCCAGTTTGTCGATATCCTGCCGGCTTATTTCGCTCACTGTAAACAGCTTTCCGGATACGCTCCCCCTTTTGTACTGGTCTGTCACTATAACCTCATGAAGGGTATTTACCTCCGTAACTGTCGTATCTGTCTCCACCTGGGAATACGCCTGATAAAATACCGGGACACTGAAAAAAAACAGGAATATTTTATGTCTTTGCAGGTATGCATTCATTTCAGTCTGTTAGAAAAATCTCGTTACCTCTCTGTTCTTTGACCATATTTTTTTACCAATCGGCAAGGATTCCCTATAGAGATAAGCCCGGCTATGAACCATTCGGTATTTAGCCAAGCAACTCAAAAGCCTCCGGACGACCGGATATATTTCTCAGTTTAAGACAAAGATGACCCAAAAAGATATTCGGAATAGTTATTAATAAATTCGAAGCAAATATATAATTAATTTTTATTCAATCTAAATAAATTTATTTAAATTTGCCGTGAACAACACAATACCGGAGCACAAAAAGAAAGAAAGTCCGGAAAAATATTCAGACATGAACAACACCGCCTTACCGAAAATATCGAAGATGCAATAGTGCCCTTTATTGCCAATTAGTTTTCATCTATGGTTAACTACCGGCCGTCCCGAAAGAAGTTTCGGGACGGTTTTTTTTATAAAGTTTGAAGCATGACGTCCGAAGCCCGGAACCGGAAGTTTTGTTGTAAGTCATAAGTCTTTACCCAGGCACCGGGGAACTTCAACAGCATCACGGAAGCACCGGAGATTTAACTGCGTTGAGCCCTTCGGGGTTCCCCTTTCCCGATGCTCGGGACAGGCTGTCGGAATGACAACTCTGAACCAGTTATGAGTTCAGATTTTTAACCTCCAACTAACGAACTAACAACTAAGAACTAAAAACCCCCACTACATCCGCTCAGGTACATCGATCCCGAGCAGGCGGCAGCCGGAAGCGATGACCTTGCCCACTTCTTCGGACAGTTGTACACGGAATGCACGGATATTTTCATCCTCGGCACCCAGTATGGAAACATTCTGGTAGAAGGAGTTGAACTCCTTAACAAGGTCATAGACATAGTTGGCAACCACTGCAGGACTGTAATTTTCTGCGGCGGTCTGTATGATCTCGGGATAAGTCTCCAGCGATTTCAGCAACTCCTTTTCCTTCCCGTGCAGTCCGGGTACCTTCACTTCGGCAGCCGTATCCCCGGCCTTTCGCAGTATAGACTGTATACGCGCATAGGTGTACTGGATAAACGGCCCCGTATTTCCGGCAAAGTCTACCGACTCTTCCGGGTTGAAGAGAATTCTCTTTTTCGGGTCTACCTTGAGGATATAATATTTCAGGGCACCGAGCCCGATAACCTTGTACAACTGCTGTTTTTCGTCTTCCGTATAGCCGTCGAGTTTACCCAGTTCGCGGGAGATCTCCCCGGCCGTACCGGTCATTTCCGCAATAAGGTCGTCGGCATCGACCACAGTACCTTCCCGGCTCTTCATTTTTCCACCGGGGAGGTCAACCATTCCGTAACTCAGGTGGTACAACCGTTTCGCCCAGTCATATCCCAGTTTCTGCAAGATCAGGAACAGCACCTTAAAGTGATAGTCCTGTTCGTTCCCTACGGTATACACCATTCCCCCTATATCCGGGTGGTCCTTTACCCGCTGTACGGCCGTGCCCATGTCCTGTGTCATATAGACCGCCGTACCGTCGGCCCTCAGCACAATTTTCTCATCCAGTCCCTCCCCGGTAAGGTCTATCCACACACTGCCGTCTTCCTTGCGGTAAAAAACGCCTTTTTCAAGCCCCTCTTCCACAATATCCTTTCCGAGCAGGTAGGTATTGCTTTCGTAGTAATAGGAGTCGAAATCCACCCCCAGGTCGGAATAGGTTTTTTCAAAGCCGTCATACACCCACCGGTTCATTTTTTCCCACAGGGAGATCACCTCCTCGTCCCCTGCCTCCCATTTGCGCAGCATTTCCTGGGCTTCCAGCAGGAGCGGGGCTTTTCCGGCCGCTTCCTTTTCAGGCATACCACTGTCTTCAAGGGCCTTGATCTCCTTTTTGTATTCCTTGTCGAATATCACATAGTATTTCCCCGCAAGATGGTCGCCCTTCAGGCCCGTGGTTTCCGGGGTCTCCCCGTTTCCGAACTTTTGCCACGCCAGCATCGATTTGCAGATATGGATCCCCCTGTCGTTGATAATCTGGGTTTTGTATACTTTTTTCCCGGAAGCTTTAAGGATTTCAGCAACCGAATATCCCAAAAGATTATTCCGTATGTGCCCCAGGTGCAGCGGTTTGTTGGTATTCGGTGAAGAATATTCCACCATAACCGCCCCGGCATCCGGTTCCGGAACCCTGAAACCGTAGTTCCGGCTGTTCCTGATCCGGGAAAAAACATCCAGATAGTGCGCATCGCTGATCACCAGATTGAGAAAGCCTTTTACCACATTGTACTTTACAACATCATCCACACCATCCTGCAAATACGCCCCGATCTGTTCTCCGATGATCTGAGGATTCCCTTTGACAACACGCAACATGGGGAAGACCACTACCGTTACATCTCCCTCGAAGTCTTTCCGGGTAGGTTGCAGCTCTACCGATTCCAATACGGCTCCGTATATTTCCTTGACAGCTTCTCTTACTTTAGCTATGATACGCTCTTGTATATCCATCCAAATGATTTTATGCCCCGGGGCGTGCAAAGATAACAAATGTTGAAAAATAGCGTATCTTTATAAAAAAATACCATGCTGCTCTGTACTACCTGTAACGACAGCCGGAACAGAAAAAAAATAGAAAATTCAGTAGGCAAACCCTATACCCTGGACGAACGGGAAAAGCTGCAAGGGGTGCACTCTCCCGTTATGGAGATCGTATCTTCCTCCCTCCCGCTGCGAAACCTGCTTATCCTGAACCCCGGAGACAATAATTGTACCCTGGAATTAAGGCCCCGGGGGATTATCCTCTATTTTTCCTCTGTTATGGGCAGACATGCCTTTGTTATCCCTTATTACAAACTTTCGATCCGAAAAATAAACGCCGGAACATACGGCATTCACAAAGACAATTACCGCATCGGTATCAATGTCATAAACCGCGAAGGCCGCGACTTTATAAAAAAGATACTCCGCTCCAGGACCGATAGCCTTCCTTTCTTTGCAGACGATTTATGATCTCCGGGTTCGTTCGTAAATCCCGGATGACAAGATGATACAGGGGGCAGGAAAAAGGAATTTCCCGATCAGCTTACCTTTTTATCTTTCGGTTCCCGTTTGTGCCAGTACGAGGCCAGTATAGACCCGGTGATATTCATCAAAGGTCCGAAAATGGCAGGGGCCAGCCCCATCGTGGCAATCTTGCCTATCGAATTGGCTATCCCCGAAGCCAGTCCGCCATTCTGCATCCCCACCTCTATCGCAACCGTCCGTGCATCGCGCTCCGGTAGACGAAAAAGACGTGCATACCAATACCCCAGGGTATAGCCGAAAAGATTGTGAAACAACACCAAAAGCAACAACACCAGACCTATGTCCAGAAGACTGTCCCTGCCCGCTGCCGTGATCACCACAATAATCAATGCTATACCCAGCATAGACACCACCGGCATCGCCAGGTCCAGCCACCTGGCCTTACCGTGGAGCAGCTTGTTGAAAAGCAACCCCGCGCCTATGGGGATAATGATCATCTTGACGATATCCCACATCATGGCCAGGACATCGATTTCTATAAACTCACCCGCCAGGAACTTCATCAGCACCGGAGTGAGGAACGGGGCCAACAGGGTGGCTATGGCGGTAATCGTCAACGACAATGCCAGGTTGGCTTTGGCCAGATAAGCCATCACATTGGATGCCATACCGCTGGGAGAACAACCGATAAGCACAATACCCGCTGCGATTTCCGGGGGAAAATCACTCACACTGGCCAGTATAAAACCCGACAGGGGCATAATGATGAACTGGGCCGTCACCCCTATAAACACTCCTTTCGGAGCCTTGATTACCGATTCGAAATCACGTGCGCTCATCGAGGTGCCCATACCAAACATTATGAGCTGTATCAGGGGGGTAATCAACCTCGTAAGCCTGAAGTCCCCTACGGAAATGAAATACTCCGGGTAATACATGGCCAGGGATACTGCGGCAAAGATCATTATCGTATATACATATCCCCGCAAATGGGCAAAGCCGTAAAAACCAGCGGCCAGAGCCACAAAAAACAACACCAGGAAAGGGCCTGCATTGGCAATATGACCGGAAAGAACCATTACTGCATAAACCAGCAGCAACAGGGCAGCAAGTCCCAGCACTGTTAAAAACAATTTCTTCTTCTTCAAAACACGGGTGTTTAGAGGTTGAAAATAAAGGTTAAAACTTATACGCCTGACGGGCCAGGAGTTTCCACTTCCCATCCTTTTTTACATACACCAGCATATTGCCGATACGGATATCTACGGGCTCCCCGGCATGGGTAGCACGTGCCTCGAAGATATGGCGAACGACAGCCGTATGCCCGCTCACGGTGATCTGCTGATCGGTAAAATCGACTTTCGTAAAATCAAAGGCGCCATTAACCAGGTCGTCCGTAAATGCAGTCCTGTCCTGGATGGTACCGTTGGAATGGCCATAGCTCAATTCGTCTGCCGTAAGATCATCGAGAACCCCGGTATCGGGAGAAACTATGGCTTCGCGTAACAGTTCCACGGCAGCTTCCACGGCCTTCATTTCCTGTTCAGGGGTAATCAATTCTTTCTTTTCTGCCTTAGCGGGCCCCTGTTGTTCTTTTTTGACCTCCGTACAGGAGACCAGCAGAACCAGGCAGCAGGTCAGCGCCCATATCTTTTGCAGTGTTTTCATAATTTATTGTCTTTAACTATCTTTTATTTCAAATACCTATACGGATCCCTGAACTGCTTCCATAAGCCTGCCAGGTATTTCAGCTGAAAACCGAAAATGGTGTCTTCCTGCTCTCTCCGTTCTTCGGTCCGGTAATCTCCATTTTCTTCAGTCCGTACCTGTTCCGTTATAAATACTTGTGTTCTTTGAGGTAATCGTTGAGTTCTTCCCTCGTCATCGGTAGTTTGCTGTCCGGGTACCGCCCCAGCCACTCCACAAAATCCTTTTTAATCACATCCGTCCACTGGGTATCGATCTGGCCTGCCGTATATTTCTTCTCCTTCAGCCGCTGAAAACCGAACTGGTCACGAAGATTGGTCACCTCCGAAGAGATCACCAGGTCGTTTAACAGATATGCCGGGATAAAAACCACACCATACCGGTTGGCCAGTACCACATCACCGGGCAATACGATAGCCCGGCCAATACGGATCGGGGCATTGATGGACGTCAGCATTTCCTGTTGCAGGTACGACGGGTCGTCCCCGCGGAACCAGCCGTTGAAATCCTCTATTTCCACCAGACCGGCAAGGTCCCGTACCCCGGCATCAAAGACAAAACCGTTCTGAGAATTCGCATAGATCGCATTGCCCAGGTTAGAACCTATCAGTGTACCGTCAATAACACGGCCGTATCCATCGGCCACATACACATCTCCAGGTTGCAGGATCTCTATGGGCCAGGAATTGCTCCCCCCGATCGTATCCCGGTTTTCCCGGGCACCCTGTATTTTGACCACCTTGTCAAAATCCGGGCGCAGGGGCATGTATTGTGCCGTCAGCACCCTCCCGGTCAGCACCCGGTCGTCATGGACCATTTTCCACCCGCCTTCGTACTGGTTGTGAAACCCCTTCCCCCGGAGAAAGCCCCAGGCCTCTTCTACATTAATGGCCTTTAATCGTTCCAGGAGAGCATCGGATACCTTGGGACGACCGTCTTCAAGCCGTTCTCCCTTCCATCGGGAGGTAAGGGTTTTTACATATTCCGGAGGCGAAGTCACATGCTGGGCAGAAAGTCCCAGCGACACCAGTATCAGGACAAGGCTTACTATGTTCGTCTTATTCATGTCTTTTGTCTTTTAAAAAATTGATTTGTTTTTCGGGATAATTTTTCCCCTAACTGTACGTCCTGTCGTGCGAACGAACCTCATCCCATTCCTTCGTTGGGGCGAAGAAGGTCTTATCACTCGGATGGAGGTGTTCCCTGACCACATCTTCATTCAGTTCTATACCCAGTCCCGGGGCGGTCAACGGCACCGGGGCAAACCCCTTGTCTATCATCTTTCCGCCACCGGTCATCGTCACGAGATCTTCCCACCACGGGAGGTCTACCGAATGGTGCTCCAGGGCCAGGAAATTCTGGGTAGCCGCAGCACAGTGCACATTGGCCATAAAAGATACCGGGGTACCCGCCTGGTGCATGGCCATGGCGATACCGAACTCTTCCGCATAATCCCCGATACGCTTGGTCTCCAGTAATCCGCCCGAAGAAGCCAGGTCGGGATGGATAATATCTACTGCACGGTTATGGATCAACGGAAGAAAATCTTTCAGCAGGTAAATATCCTCTCCTGTTGCCGTGGGGGTCTCTATGGCCTCACTGATCGTTTTCCACTGTTCGTGGTACTGCCACGGCACCATGTCTTCAAACCAGGCCAGCCGGTATGGGTCCAGCTTACGGGCCAGGCGGATTCCGTTGTTCAGGTCGAAATGCCCATAATGATCCGTAGAAATAGGGATCTCGTAACCCACCATGTTACGCACATTTTCCACTATTGCCGCCAGTTCGTCCAGCCCCTTTTCCGTAATCTGGATCTGTGTAAAGGGGTGTTTGGCATTGGCATATGACATCGGGTTCTGCCGGTCGCCCCATTGGGCCAGGTTCCCTTTGCTGTCTTCCCAGAATTTCGAATTCACCACCGTTCCCGGCCGGCCCTTCAATTCTCCTATGGAAACATCCATCTTCAGCCATGTATACCCCTGATCCTTGATCCGGTAGTTGATCAGCTTCTGCTGCTCTTCGGGGGAATGAGCCTCCGGGGTATCGGCATACAAGCGTACCTTATCCCGGTAACGCCCTCCCAGCAATTGCCAGGCCGGTACGTCATAGGCCTTGCCGCAGATATCCCATAAGGCCATCTCCACGGCACAGACACCTCCCGCCTGCCTTGCAGGGCCGCCGAACTGTTTAATGACCTTGAAGATCTTTTCCACGTTGCAGGGATTTCTGCCCAGGATACGGCTCTTAAGCATCAGGGCATAACGCACATCGGCAGCATCACGCACTTCGCCCAGCCCGTATATCCCCTGGTTGGTATCGATGCGGATAATGGCCGTGCCCCCCATAACGTTGGTCAGGGCATAGCGCATATCGGTGATTTTCAGGTCTGAAGGAGCGGAACTCCGTTTCACCTTAGACGTGGTCTGTGCCATGGTATCCTCGAGAGACAGTCCCATAAATCCCGCAAGGCCGATACCACCAAGGGCCGTTTTTTTCAAAAAATTCCGGCGGGCAGATCCCGTATCCGCACTATCCATCTCAGCCCGGCGCGATGCCGCATAGGCCTTTTCTTCTGCTTTGTTTTTGGCAATAAGACGCCTTAACTCACTTTTCATAAGTTTTTGTTTTTAGATTGGTAAATATGTTTTTGTAATTATACTACTGGTCCCACCAGACCCTGGTGTCCAGGTTATCCGGCCCCATCCGGGATACGGCTTCGCTGATGTGTTCCCCGTTTACGGCCAGTTCTGCACTCGGATAGGTAATCCTGCGGATAAACTCACCGGTAATATCCTGTCCCGGATACGGGTTGGGGGCAAGGTCGGGATAGCCGGTTCTCCTGAAATTGGCATAGGCTTCCGGCCCGTTCAGGAAACAGGCTACCCAATACTGGTCATACAATTGCTCCAGGGAGCCCCCGTAAGGATGATCGGCTATATACTGGTCTATATCCGCAGCGGGTATGGCGCTACCGGGGTCGTATTCGGCCATGAGTTCCATGTGTGCCCTTACCCCCTCTTCAAAGTAGGTGGCCGGGTCTCCGGACACCCATCCGTAGGTGGCCGCTTCGGCCAGCAGTAAGCGGGTTTGTGCATGGGTAACCAGGTACATGGGGGCCCCGATCTTTACCATACGGGTACGATCTGCCTGGCTGAAATCATAGAAGCTTGCCAATCCCCCGGCAGATACGGCTTGTCCTATGGTACTGTTGTCGTGCCCCATAGGCATCCCTATCTGGTCTGCCGGATCTGTAGACGCATTGGCCGGGACCTGTTCTGTTCCGGATGCCGCTCCCACATAGCGGACAGCTATGGAACCCAGCCTGGGGTCGTCCGTATTCGCAAGAAAATCTACAAAAGTATCCACCAGGTAAAAATTATTGGCTTCGGAACCGTTCAGGAAGTTCCCTATAGGATTGGTAAAATTGCTGTCGTGACGGATGACATAATTATCTTCGTTAGATGTCATTACCCCACCGGCAAAAGCATCTTCCACGGTTTGCCGGGCAA
Source organism: Sinomicrobium soli (assembly GCF_003285545.1). Classification (GTDB taxonomy): domain Bacteria; phylum Bacteroidota; class Bacteroidia; order Flavobacteriales; family Flavobacteriaceae; genus Sinomicrobium. The sequence goes on from NZ_QLNV01000001.1 coordinate 136,906, forward strand.
GGGTTTCATCGGCATTGATAATGTGTATTCCCAGGCGAAGCAGCAGGGAGTTTCCCATTTTACGCCATTTCCCGAGGTCACCTCCGTAGAGTATTTCCCCGGTCACCGCATTGCCGTTGTCGTCGAGGGCTGCTACGGCCTCTTTTACTTCCTTGATCAGGTCGCTGTAGATCTCCTGCTGCGGATCGTACGCGGGCAGTACGATCTGGTCGGAAATCCCCTTCCCGGCTTCGGAATACGGAATATCGCCATAGCTGTCCGTAAGTACCATAAACGTAAATGCCTGTATGATCCGCGTCATCTGCAACAGGTTGGAATATTGCGGGTCGTCCTGTATCCGGCTCATCAGATCGCCTGTATTTTTTATAACGGTTTCGTAATAATCATCCCAGACTTCCGCCGAAGCGAAACGGTTGTCCTGGTTGTGATTGCCCCCGGTAAGCAACCCGGAATTGGGGGTAACAAGCTGCTGTACTATGGCGGCATCGTATTTGAGCTGCCCGGTAGCAAAGGAAGTCCCTATCACGGCATTGTTAAATAGAAATACCGGGTCTACTTCGGTCGGATCTACATCGTTGGTATTGATCTCTTCAAAATCCTTTTCACAGGCTGTGTTCAGTAAGGAAAACACTACTGCAAAAACAAAATATACTGTATTTTTTATCATGGTTCCCTTTTTTTAGAATTTTAAGTTCAGGTTAAACCCCATACTACGGGTTGTAGGCACACCGGTTGATTCAAGTCCGGAAACATTATCCGAACTGAATGCAAAAGAATCCGGATCTATATTGTCTACCCATTTTTTCAGAATGAGGACATTATTGGCCACGATACTGAGTTTGGCCCCCTTGATAAAAGATCTTTCGGGAATGAGCTTATGAAAATCATAACCTATGGTAATCTGCCGCAATTTCCAGAACCCTCCGTTATATACAATGGGTTCGATGAGCTGTGATGCCCGTACTACTTCCCAGTACTGCTGGGACTCCGTAGCTACCGTATTGGGTTGTCCCTGCAGATTGACTCCTTCCCCCACAACACCGGTCTCCCTTCCGGGTAAGGTCATTTTATGCAATCCGTGGCGAACGGCATTGAAGTTGGTGCCGGAGATCATCTTGTTTCCCAGTTTGAAATCTATGAGAAAAGAGAGGTTAAAATCCTTATAACGGAAGGTATTGGTAATCCCTCCCGTCCATTTGGGCAGGGCACTGCCAAAGAATACGATATCTTCGGTAGGCAGGGCCCTGCCGTCGTTACCGAAAATGCGGCGTCCCTGTTCGTCTCTCCGGTATCCGAAACCGGCAAGCTGACCGATCTCCTGCCCCACTACCTGGTATAAAAAACCGTTGAATATGTGCTCTCCTACCAGTATCCTGTCTCCCGGTTCGTCGGTGAGCAGGCTCAATACCTTGGTTTTATTGTAAGAACCGTTGATGTTCAGGTTCCACTGAAAATCATCGTTTTTAACAGGGATGACATTTAAAAGGGCCTCAAAACCATCACTCCGGCTCTCCCCGCTGTTTATCAGGGTATTGGTAAACCCTGAGGTATTGGAAATCTGGGCAGGGATGATCTGGTCTTTGGTTATTTTGCGGTAAACGGCCACATCCAGGTTCACCCTGCTTTCAAACATCCGGATATCCAGCCCTATTTCAGCCTCATTGGTGCGCATGGGCTTGAGATCCGGGTTGGGCAACGTACTGGTATTGGCCCCTGCAACGGGCTGAGTACTACCGTCAGGGCCGGTAAAGAAGTTGGGGTCGATATCATAGAAAAGCACATTGGAATACGGCGGTACATCCGTATCGCTCCCTACCTGTGCATAGGCAAACCGGAGCTTACCGAAAGACAACCACTCCGGCTTATTGGTAAACATATTGGAGAATACGTAGCTTCCGGATACGGACGGATAGAATATGCTGCGGTTCTCCGGTGCCAGGGTAGAAAACCAGTCGTTCCTGAAGGTACCACTGAGGTAATAGGTATCTTTCCAGGAAAGGTCTACCGCGCCATACACCGAGTTTACCGCTCTTTCGGAAATGGCATAGGCAGGATCCTTTACACGACCGTTTTGTACGGTATAGAGATCGCGTATCACAAAATCGGTCACATCGACCCGGTTGATATCCATACGGCGCTTCATCCGGTTTCCTCCCAGGTTAACCCCCAGACCGAAGTCTTCCCCGAATTCCTTATCAGCCGAGAAAAGGATATCCATATTGGTTTCGCGAAACCTTCGCGCTTCCTGGGTATAGGTACCGTTAACAAATCCGTCCGGGGCCGGCCCACGGGAGGCCTGCCCGGTAGGGAAGCCATTATAATCCTGGTCTCTGGACCAGTAATCCTGCCCGACCCTTCCTTGTACGAAAAGCCAGGGCAACAGGTTGTATTTAACGGCTACATTACCGAAAATACGATCTCTTTTTATGTTATTGAACTGTTCCGCCAATGTAAAATAAGGGTTTGTACGGTTGCGAAAACGCGAATACACATATTCGTTACCACTTGCATCGTATTTATACCGTTCCAGTACATCCAGGGACATGGAATTGGCCAGGTTGTAGATGGAAACGGGAATGGTATTGTCCTGCTGTCCTACGTTGGGCGGATTGGTATTTATTTCATTGGAGTAATTGACGTGTACATTCACATTCAGCTTATCTGAAAAATCATGGGTCACCCCCAGGCTTACGGTTTTTCGTTCAAATTCATTGTTCGGGGTAATCCCCTGGCTTTTGAGGTTTGCAAGGGACAGGTTAAACCCTCCTTTCTCCCCACCGCCGGCAATGGATACGGAATTGGTGACATCGAGCCCGTCCCTGTAAAATTTCTTTATCCGGTTCCGTTGCGGAACATAGGGTACTTCCACCCCGTCAAACAATATCTGGGTCATCCCGGGTTCAAACCGTTCCCCGAAAGACCATTGTCCGGAAGTCGGGTTGGCCGAAGTGGGCCGCATACCGTTTTCACCCTGCCCGTATTCGTACTGGAAATCGGTAAAATCCAGCGGGGTATGGTTAGTGACATTAAGGTTGTAGGTAACACCAAGCCCTTCTCCCTCACCCCTGGTCTTGGTGGTGATCATAATGACCCCGTCCTTAGCCCTGGAACCGTAAAGTGCGGCGGCGGTAGCTCCTTTCAGGACTGTCATATTTTCTATATCGTCCGGGTTAATACTGGAAAAACCATCTCCCCCGTCGGAGTATACCCCACCGTCGCTGATACCCGGTTCCCCGCCGGTACTTCCGGGATTAGTCCCGAAAGATGTATTGTCAATAGGCACGCCGTTCACCACAATCAGCGGGCTGTTGGTCCCGGAGATAGACGACTGCCCCCGGATACGTACCTTGGATGATCCGCCGGGGCCACTGCCCAGCGCGGAAATATTCACCCCGGCAACCTTACCCTGAAGGCTGTTCATAAAATTGGAAGAACGGTTTACATTGACTTCCCCCGGTTCCACTTCCGAAACAGCATACCCCAGTTTGCGGGATTCCCTTTTTATCCCCAGTGCGGTAACAACGACGACATCCAGGGTCTGCACGTCTTCTCTCAATGTGACATCTATTGTCGTCCGGTCACCTACCGTTTCCCTTACCTGCTTCATTCCTATGTACGTAAAGACCAGTACGGCATCCGTACCCGGGATGTCTATATCGTATTTTCCGTCAAAATCGGTCACTGTTCCTATGGTGGTCCCTTCTACCAGGACATTTACTCCGGGCATGGGAACTCCCTGTTCATCCGTCACGGTCCCGTTTACCGTTACCTGTACGGTATCATGACGATCATTACCACCATTGTTACCGGACAGGAAACTTTCTAATTTGCCATTATCCATCTTCAGGATAATCTGTTTATTCAGGGTTTCATAGACAATGGAGGTCCCTTTAAAGAGTTTGTTCAGCACCCGGGACAACGGCACCTCATTAAAATCTACGGAAACCCGTCTTTTGTAATCCACTTCCCGGTCGTTGTACAATACTTTGTACTCGGTCTGTGTTTCGATCTCCTTGAGTACCTTTTCGAGGGCTACATCCTCAAAGTGCAGTGAAATTTTCACATCCAGCGAAAAGTTTTCTGCCTGTACCTGGAACAAAAATGCCGCGAAGAAACAGATCAGGAGTTTCATCTTTAAGTCAAACTTTAATGCGTAAATAAATACACTCCCTGACTTCAGAAGGTTTTTCATATCTTTGTTTTGGTTTATGTGGTTAAACATTGTTTTAATCACTCCATTTCAAATCGGAGGATGTGCCACCATCTTCCGGTTTTTTTTATATAGGTGATTTTTCTTTTTTCCCGTTATAATTCCGTCATAGGCAAATTTGTTTTATAAGGTTACAGGTTCCCGGCCCCCTGGGGAAACCCGGGATAAACTACAGCCGAAAGGGAGGTTATCAATAATCAAGCCCCCACAACGCTCCCCCTTACGGGCTAATCACAATGCTATCGCCCCGGACCGTGTATTCAAAAGGATAATTTCTCCCAAAATAATTCAGGATGTTTTCTACAGATTCGCCCTCAAAGCCTGCTGTAAATATTTCTTTGTCCAGGTTTTTATTCTTATTGATTATGGCAATATCATAATACCTTTCAAGTCTTCTCAGTATTTCGCCGAAAACTACATGATTAAAAATGAGTTTACCTTCTATCCATCCGGTATACACCCCGGTATCGACATCTTCGAAGGAAATATCTTTTTGTGTTTTATCCCACGTAGCCTTTTGCCCGGGTACCATCCGGGGGGCTTTTTCCGGGTTATAGTCTTTTCCTTTTTCAAAAAGGGCTACCGATCCTTCGAGTAAAACAGTGTGTATGCGCGATTCTTCCTTATATGAATTGACCACAAACCTGGTACCGAGCACCTGTATGTTAATACCGTCTGTTTCTACCACAAAGGGTTGTTCCGGATTTTTCTCCACATCAAAATAAGCCTCCCCTTCCAGGAATACCTGCCGGTTTCCTTCTCCTGTGAAATGTATAGGGTACTTTAAAGAAGACCCGGCATTGAGGTTCACGGTCGTACCGTCGGAAAGGATGAGTTCAAAAGTCTTTCCGAAAGGAATCTGTATTTCGTGATATTCCGGTACAGTTGTATTAACGGCTTTTTCCGTTTTCCGGTAATTGATACTCCTTCCGCGCCGTACACCTATTATTCCTCCGCTCCTGTCCTTGATGGCCCCGTCCGCTGTCTCCTCCAGTACTGTAATACTGCCATCGGGCAACCGAAGGGTTATGTGCTGTTCTCCGGCTACGGCATCCGCAGGGGGTTCGCCGGATAAATGATCCCGGAAAAAGAAATAACCGATGGCAATAAAGCCTGCAAATACAGCGGCTATCCTGGCCCAGCTATACAGGTACCTGACTTTTTTGTCCGGCGGGCGGATCGCTGCTTCTATTTTTTTCCAGTCTTTATCCCTGGTTTTACAGAGCTCTTTTGCAATTTTGTGCTGCGCCTCTATCTTAACCGGATCGGAAAGGTGTTCTATGACATAATCCCTGTCTTCATCACTGAAAAGGTCACCTTCAATATCCGTTCGTTCTATCCGCTTCCCCCGCAAGATCATGTCGGCAAGCTTTATGGCTGTTTTTACCATTTTATCGAAATGGATCATAATATTTTACGTAGTTAATAATTTTAAAACGCATATTTTGCACACTACATAATTAAAGACGACAAAAAGTGAGAAGAGGGTTAAAAAAAATAAGTTTTTTTTTGGAGAAAGTTGAAAAGTTCCCGGTTACAGCTTGCCGGGGGCATCCGGCGAATACGCACAAAGAAACACAGGTTCGCAGAAAAAGTATCTCAGGGTTCAGAACTCAAAATCAAGAACTCCCCTTCTTCTACAGCAATGAAAACAGCACCGAGAACACTCCTTTCAACATTACCCTGAGCTTGCTATAGGCTATGCGTTTCTGTGCTTTGACGGTATTGACGGAAATAGATAATGCCTGGGAAATTTCGTCGTTTTTATATCCCTTTAAACTGAGGTTTATGATTTCTTTACACTTATAGGGTAACATATCCACCGCCTCGCGGATTATTTTGGAAGACTCCTCAAGCAATACTTCCCGTGCAAAAAAGGAATCGGATTCCAGTTTTTTCAGGTCGGCGGCCTCCAAAGGGTTCTTGCTCCTGTATTCCTTGCTTTTAAGATAATCGAGAGACTTGTTCTTCACCGCAGTATACAAGTATGATTTCGCAGCGTTCTCATCGCGGAAAACAACTTCCGTGTCCCAGACACGGATAAATACCTCCTGTACGATATCTTTTGAAATTTCAATATCACCCACGTATTTACCGGCAAACAAACAGAGGGAATCATAAAAGGTATTGAATAACACCTTGTATTTACGAATCGAGATTTTACGGGGATTCACAGACTTCAAAATCTCATAAATATTAGCTTATATCATCAAATCAAAAGGTTGGTACCCTGCCCTTCACAATATCAGGATCAGTATCTCCCGATATTTTCAGCCACTGATCCACCTAAACATTCTCTGTGTATCCGTGACAACGCTGGCTTAGTTCTGAAAGAAATATAATGCTGGCAAACAGACCACACTACAATTATCAATTCAAATATTTTAAAAACAATTAAAGATCATATTCTTAAAAAGTCATTGAATTTAGTATTAAAATTTCAAATACCAAAATATCGGCACAAATCACCACCTCCCGGAACCACATATATCGGACAGGCAGAGCAAATATCACAGATTGTGATTTACCCTGTTCCAAAATCGTATAACTCCCCATTTCCCACAGCTCCCTACACCATCCGGGTTAAGATCGATACGGTCTATGCGGGGGTTGCTTATGCCCATAACGGAAAAATAGCCATCAGTTCGGCCTGGATACGTAAAAAGCCCGGTATTACCTGCCGGGCCTTATTTTTATGTAGTTGTTCTTACTTTCAGGAGATGATCCGCTAACGGTTTCCGGAAACGTGAAGCCCGCATTCACGGTTTTCGAGTACTTTTGTCGGATCGTAATACTTGAATTCATTTTCAAGACCGTGGTCTTCGAGATAGGTGTCCAGTTGCGCATCACTCCAATAGAAAAAAGGAGAAACCTTTACAATACCATCGTCGCCCAGGGTTACGATATCGAGTGAATCCCGGAAGGCGGTCTGCCCTTTTCTCAGGTTGGTAAACCACACATCGGGCTGATGTTCTTTCATGGCCCTCCTGAAGGGTTCCAGTTTTACCTGTTCCGTAAATTCCTTGTGCAGGGGCGAATCGATATCGGGAATTCCCATGACTACATCCCGGTGGGCAGCCGTCTGCCGGGGCACATACAAATGGATGTTAAGTCCCAGCTGCCCGATAAGGCGTTCGGCATGGCGGTAGGTCTGGGGGGTATTGTACCCGGTGTCGCACCATATTACCGATATATTGTCTTTTACCCTGGTAGTGGCATGCAGGATGGCGGCTTCATAAGGCCGGAAATTGGTAGTCACCACCGGCCTGTTGGCAGTTTTCACAGCCCACTGTACAATCTCTCCGGGAGTTTTGTCTTTCAGGTGTTCATTGATCTTTCTCAGGTCCATAACCATTATTTTTTACAATCCGAGGCCATGCCCTCTCGCGCAGGCAGTACGGTATTATCACTTTGACATCAATAGTGCACAAATATACTATTAATCTATCGATTTACTCGACTATGTGTTGATTTTTTATTCTTCCGAAAGATCGGCAAGTGTTCTTTTTTCAAGGACACTGAGCATACTGTCTCTCATTTCGGCCATGACCCTGTTGAGCGAACAGGCTTCTTCCGTCTTGCAATCGCTGCATTTTTCATAAAAGTGAAGGCTTACGCAGGGCAAGGGGGCTATGGGACCCTCAAGGACCCTGATCAGTGCTGCAACGGTGATCTCTTCCGGATCCTTTAAAAGATAGTATCCTCCGCCCTTTCCTTTCTTGGAGCCCAGGAATCCCGAATTTTTCAACTGTAGCAGTATGATTTCGAGAAACTTCTTCGAGATATTTTCACTTTCGGCAATTTCCGAGATCAGTACCGGACTTTTTTCTTCCCTTCTGGACATGTATACCAGGGCTTTAAGTCCGTATTTTGTTTTCTTTGACAACATATCAGCACCGGTGGTTTAACACCTAAATATAACAATTATTTTTATCCCTGGCCTTTACGGAGAAAGATCTCCGCCATCATACAACGCGCACTTCCCCCGCCACATGCTTCTATAACATCAAGGGGGGCAGACAATATTTCACAATACCGTCCTATTTTTTCCAGTTGTTCCCTGTCGAGACTTTGTCTTGCCGCTTCGCTCATCACCAGGTACCTGCTACCGTTCCCGCCCTTAAGCTGCAGCATGTTTCCCGCAAAACTGTTGACCTGGTCTTCGGTAATCTCTATGATTTCCTTTCCGTCTTCCTTCAGGTGGCTCACGAGCTGCTTCCGCTCTTTCTTATCATCAATGGCCGCTGTACAGACCACGGCAAAATCCTCTCCCACACTCATCATCACATTGGTGTGATAGATCGGTTTCCTGGTTCCGTTCACGGTCTGCCATGCCGTAAATAGCACAGGCGTATATTCGAAATCCTCACAAAACTCTATAAACAATTCTTCATCTGCCCGGGGCGAAAGGGCGCAGTATGCCTTGCGGTTCACCCTGTCCAGTATCATGCTCCCGGTGCCCTCCAGAAAAAGCCCGTCGGTTTCCGCTTCGGTATAATCCACCACTTCAGCTATTAAAAAGCCCTCTTTTTCCACAGCCTCCAGCACCTCTTCCCTGCGCTCCAGCCTCCTGTTTTCTGCAAACATCGGGTACAGGGCCACCGTGTTTTCCTCGTGAAAGGAGATCCAGTTGTTCGGGAAGATCGAATCGGGAGTATCCGGTTCCCTGCTGTCTTCAACCACAATAACCCGTATGGTAGCAGCCCTCAGTTTATCCACAAAGGCATCGAATTCCTTCAGTGCCCTGTCCTGTACCGTTTGGGGGCTAAGCCCTTCCAGCACTTTCTGGTAGTAATTGTTTACGGCGGTCTGTTCGTTCATCCGGAAATTCACCGGGCGTATCATCAGTACGGTATCGGTAATCTGTTGTCTCATCATCAGGCTCTTATCAAAGGCATTGTGGAACAGCGGAAAAGCCCTTCCTGTTTGGATATTTCGGCATAGGGTACCTCCTCAACGGTAAACCCCTGTTTCCGCAACCAGTTGTTCAGGCGTACAAAATTCCGTTCGGATACCACTACATCCGTATCAATGGAAAATACGTTGGAATACATGTGATACATCTCCTCGCGTGTAATGTGGAAAAGATTTTCCCTGCCGAACAGCGCCACGAGATATTCATAGTCATCCCTGTCGCTGAACCCCCCGGGATATATAATCCCCCGGTCCTTTCCCACCGGCTGGAAGCAGCAGTCGAGATGAAGGGCGTTGTCCCTGGCCTCTGTCGCAGATTTCACCAGGTCGAATTCCTTTACATTCCTGTCAGGAAAAAGCGCTCTCAGGAACTGCACACCGTGCATATTGGTCCTGGCGGTGATCTGGTCGGGGTAATCCTCTCCCTTATATGTTCCCACAAAAATATGGTCGTTCCACAACATGACATCCCCTCCCTCAATATGTACTTCTTCGGGAGGAGTGATGATCTTCTCCGGCGCAATCTGTTCCATTACGCGGGCTATGGCCTTTAATTCCTTTTCCCGGCGTGGCAATATGTTCGATCTGATAAAAAGGTCATCGATAACAAAGGCAATGTCCCTGGAAAAGATCTGGTTATAACCGGCTATAACCTCAGGACGGTACACCTTGACATCATATTTTTCAAATACCCGGGCAAACGCCTCCATCTCCCCGACCATATCTGCCTCCGAAGGATAGGTACCCGCCAGGATATGCTCCAGCGATTTGGGATCGTAAGCCTCCTCCGGAGCAGGTACCCCGCCATTGCTCACTGCCGTACCCAGGACCAGTGCTTTTAGCCTGGAGGTTTCATCTTTTATATTGAGTTTTAACATAACCCCTTGCAATTTGTTACAAATATAAAAAAGGAGAGACGCACCGTGGTGCGCCCCTGTCCTGTTTTTTAAAAAAGAACCGAAAATTTTCCGGGTTCTTTCCTTACCTCTTGTCGATATCTATAAAAGTACGCTTATTTTCCCCGACATATACCTGTCTGGGCCTTCCTATCGGCTCATTGCGCAGGCGCATTTCCCTCCATTGGGCGATCCATCCGGGAAGACGTCCGAGGGCAAACATCACCGTAAACATCTCGGTGGGAATTCCGAGGGCACGATAGATGATCCCGGAGTAGAAATCCACATTGGGATACAGCTTCCTGTCTACGAAATACTGGTCTTCCAGGGCTTCCTTTTCAAGTCCCTTGGCAATGCCCAGTACGGGATCGGTAACTCCCAGGTCGCCGAGTACCTCATCGGCCGCCTTTTTGATGATCCTCGCCCTGGGGTCGAAATTCTTATATACCCGGTGACCGAATCCCATAAGGCGGAACGGATCATTCTTGTCCTTGGCCTTGGCCATGTATTTCTTGGTATCTCCGCCATCGGCCTTGATCCCCTCCAGCATTTCGATCACCGCCTGGTTGGCTCCCCCGTGAAGGGGTCCCCACAGCGCCGATATTCCGGCCGAGATGGAAGCAAACAGTCCCGCATGTGACGATCCGACGATCCGGACGGTCGATGTAGAGCAATTCTGCTCATGATCGGCATGAAGGATCAGCAGTTTGTCCAGCGCATTGATCACCACATCATTTTTCCTGTATTCCTTGTTAGGCTTCTTAAACATCATTTTGGCAATGTTCTCCACATATCCGAGGGCATCGTCGCCATAATCAAGCGGCATTCCTTCCTTTTTGCGCAATGTCCACGCCACGAGCACCGGGAACTTCGCCATCAGCTTTACAATGGCCCTGTACATCTCTTCTTCCGAAGAAACATTGACAGAAGAAGGATTAAAGGCAATAAGTGCACTGGTCAGCGATGCCAGTACTCCCATCGGGTGGGCGGATTTCGGGAAACTGTCGAGTATCTTCTTCATGTCTTCATCCACTACAGACTGATCTTTGATGTCTTCGTGGAATTTATCCAGCTGATCCCGGGTAGGTAATTCGCCAAAAATCAAAAGATATGCAACCTCAAGGAAATCGGCTTTTTCCGCCAGTTCTTCGATGGTATAACCGCGGTACCTCAGAATTCCCTTTTCACCGTCCAGATATGTAATAGCACTCTCGCACGAGCCCGTGTTCTTATAACCGGGATCAAGCGTAATAATCCCGCTCTGTGCCCGAAGCGTCTTAATATCTATTGCTATTTCATTTTCTGTTCCGACGGTAACCGGAAACTCATATTTCTCACCGTTATACTCTAAGGTAGCAGTTGTAGACATAATAATTTTATAGATTTTTAGATTCACCAATTTTCACATCCGAAGCTCAAAAGAGACTACTGTGTATTTGATGTGAACGAGTGTTGCGAAAATACGAAATAATGTCTTAAAATAAACTTAATTAGCGCTATTTTTGAGCGTGTAAAACCTCAAAAGACAGCATTTTTCCCCACCGGGCGCCGGGCTTGATCATTTAATCTTACAGAGACAGTCATTGTCATTCGGAACTGCCTGTCCCGAGTATCGGGAAAGTGAAGCATCTACCCCGAAGATCAAAGGAATTTCAACAGCATGAGGGAAGACCGGAGATCCCTCCACTGCGGTCGGGATGACATTCCTGTCATTCAGAGCGGAGCGCAGCGAAGTCCCTGCCTGCCGGCAGGCAGGGAAGAATTTCCAACCCGGATCAAAGGAACTTCAGATCAATCACAGCGAATAAAAAACCCCGGAGATCAATCCGGGGTTTTATCACGATGGTTATTCCGTTTTTATTGCTGTTGTACCTTAAAAGCTTTTTTCCCGGGATAGTAGGCCACGTCGCCGAGCTCTTCTTCAATGCGCAGCAACTGGTTGTATTTGGCCATACGGTCGCTTCTGGAAGCAGAGCCTGTCTTGATCTGTCCGGTGTTGAGTGCCACGGCGAGATCGGCAATGGTATTATCTTCCGTTTCTCCCGACCTGTGAGACATGACGGAGGTATAGCCTGCATGATGTGCCATATTTACGGCAGCAATGGTTTCCGTCAGTGTTCCTATCTGGTTCACCTTGATCAGAATGGAATTGGCAATACCGCTTTCTATACCGCGGGACAGTCGCTCTACATTGGTAACAAACAGGTCATCTCCGACGAGCTGCACCCTGTCACCTACCCTGTCGGTAAGGTATTTCCAGCCTTCCCAGTCATTTTCATCCATCCCGTCCTCTATAGAGATAATCGGGTATTTCCCGGCCAGTTCAGCGAGATAGTCGGCCTGTTCCTGAGAGGTCCTTACCTTGCCCTTATCGCCTTCAAACTTGGTATAATCGTATTTGCCATCCACATAAAATTCCGCAGAAGCACAATCCAGCGCGATCATGACGTCGTCCCCGGCCTTATACCCGGCTTTTTCAATGGCCTTGATAATGGTCTCAAGAGCATCTTCCGTGCCTTCAAGCGTGGGTGCAAACCCTCCTTCGTCACCAACGGCAGTGCTCAGTCCGCGATCGTGCAGTACCTTTTTCAGATGGTGAAATATTTCGGTCCCCATCTGCATCGCATGAGTAAAGTTCTCCGCCTTTACCGGCATGATCATAAATTCCTGAAAAGCTATGGGAGCATCGGAATGCGACCCCCCGTTGATAATATTCATCATCGGCACGGGCAGTGTATTGGCACTCACCCCTCCCACATAACGATACAGGGGCATACCCAGTTCATTGGCCGCAGCCTTGGCCACCGCCAGGGAAACTCCCAGTATGGCATTGGCCCCCAGCTTCGACTTATTGGCCGTTCCGTCCAGGGCTATCATCTGCTTATCGATAGCATTCTGCTCAAACACCGATGTCCCCACCAGTTCTTCAGCGAGAATATTATTGACATTATCCACAGCTTTGGAAACTCCTTTTCCCATGTAAGAAGAACCTCCGTCCCTCAACTCCACTGCTTCGTGCTCTCCTGTAGACGCTCCCGAAGGTACCGCCGCTCTTCCGAGAATACCGTTTTCGGTAACCACATCCACTTCTACCGTAGGATTACCTCTTGAATCTAAAATCTGCCTTGCATGCACACTAATAATGATACTCATAATATTACTTGTTATATTCTGTTTCGTTAAACTATTACTCCAAAAACTGTTATCCCTTCACTGTGGCGATCTCCGACACCATCCCGATAAAATCGTCGAAAAGGTATGAAGCATCGTGTGGCCCCGGACTCGCTTCCGGGTGATACTGCACAGAAAAACAGTTTTTATCCTTTATGCGTATCCCGGCCACCGTATTGTCATTGAGGTGAATATGTGTGATCTCCACTCCGGGATGTTGTTCCACTTCTTCCCTGTTGACCGCAAAGCCGTGGTTCTGGGATGTAATCTCACCTTTTCCCGTAAGAAGGTTTTTGACCGGGTGGTTTATCCCCCTGTGCCCGTTGTGCATCTTATAGGTGGATATCCCCTGCGACAAGGCTATGATCTGGTGTCCGAGACAGATCCCGAACAGCGGAAGGTTTTCGGATATGATCTTTTCAGCCACTTCTACAACACCCTCCAGGGGTTCCGGGTCACCGGGTCCGTTGGAAAGAAAATACCCGTCCGGATTCCACGCCTTGAGTTCCTCGAGGCTCGTATCATAAGGAAATACCTTAATGTAAGCGTCCCTGGCCGCCAGGTTTCTCAGAATGTTCTTTTTTATCCCCAGGTCGAGGGCTGCTATTTTATATGTAGCATCCGGATTACCGAAGAAGTAGGGTTCTTTCACAGAAACTGCGGAAGACAGCTCCAGTCCTTCCATGGCCGGGACTTCCGCCAATTGCGCCTTCAGTTCATCGATCCTGTCGACCTCCGTAGAGATCACGGCATTCATGGCTCCGTTATCGCGGATGTAACTCACCAGCGCCCTGGTATCCACATCGGAAACAGCAAACAATCCGTTGTCTTCCAGAAATTCCGACAGCGAGCCGTCGGCTCCGGCCCTGGAATAATCATAGCTGAAATTTTTACAGATCAATCCGGATATCTTTACCGAACCGGATTCCACCTCTTCGTCCCTGACTCCGTAATTTCCTATATGGGCATTGGTAGTCACCATGATCTGCCCGAAGTAGGAAGGATCGGTAAAAATTTCCTGATACCCCGTCATCCCGGTATTAAAACACACCTCGCCAAAAGCGGTTCCTTCCTTACCTACCGCCTTTCCATAAAAAATGGCCCCATCCGCAAGGATAACGACCGCTTTCTTTTTTGATTGATACTTCATGTATGGATTGTATAATTTATACTAAATATTCCCCGAATTCCAGCCATATGCCGTGGAAATCATCGCTACAGCCATGCCTTACCACTTGTGTACATTCAATCATTCGCGAAACATTTAAAAGTTTTACAAAATAACACAAAAAAAAGGATAAACTAAAATGTTTATCCTTTTGATATGTAATGATTTCGTTATCATTTGTTATTCGTCGGCAGAAGCTTTTTTATCATCGTTATCCGGGGCCTTTTCGGCCGCTTCCACTTTCTCGTCTTTCACTTCTTCAGCCTTCGGCGCCTCTTCTGCCGGTGTCTCGGCTTTCTTGCCGCGGCCTCCCCGTCGTGTAGATTTCTTTTTAGCCGCTTTCTCAGTGCTGTACGTCTCGTTGTAATCTACCAGCTCGATAAGGGCCATATCAGCGTTATCCCCAAGGCGGTTACCCAGTTTTATAATACGGGTATACCCTCCGGGGCGGTCAGCTACCTTTACTGCAACATCCCTGAACAGTTCCGTTACCGCATACTTGCTTCTCAACCTGGCGAAAACCACCCTTCTGTTATGCGTGCTGTCCTCCTTTGATTTTGTAATCAATGGCTCGATAAACACTTTTAATGCCTTGGCCTTGGCCACGGTGGTATTGATCCGCTTGTGCTCTATCAGGGAGCAGGCCATATTGGCCAGCATCGCTTTTCTGTGAGCCGATTTCCTCCCCAGGTGATTTATTTTCTTTCCGTGTCTCATCTTAATTCCCTGTATTGTTATCCTTACCTTCCTCTATATACTCTTATAAAAGGGAGCGGCAGGATTAATCTTTATCTAATTTATATTTGGACAGATCCATTCCGAAACTCAATCCCTTTACACTTACGAGTTCTTCCAGTTCGGTAAGCGATTTTTTTCCGAAGTTGCGGAATTTCATCAGATCGTTCTTGTTAAAGGATACCAGATCTCCCAGCGTGTCTACTTCGGCAGCCTTAAGGCAGTTCAATGCACGCACCGACAGATCCAGGTCTACCAGCTTGGTCTTGAGCAATTGCCTCATGTGCAGCGACTCTTCGTCATAGGTTTCTGTCTGCGCGATCTCATCTGCCTCAAGTGTGATTCTCTCATCGGAGAACAACATAAAGTGATGGATGAGGATCTTGGCAGCCTCGGTAAGGGCATCCTTGGGGTGGATGGAACCATCGGTAATGATTTCGAAAACCAGCTTTTCGTAGTCTGTCTTCTGTTCTACACGATAGTTCTCCACACTGTACTTTACGTTCTTGATAGGCGTAAAGATAGAGTCGGTAAAAATGGTCCCGATCGACGCATTGGCCTTTTTATTCTCTTCTGCCGGAACATACCCTCTTCCTTTCTCGATAGTAAGTTCGAGATTGATGTTTACCCCGGACTCCATATTACAGATCACATGATCCGGGTTCAACACCTGGAAACCGGAAATAAACTTCTGGAAATCTCCTGCTGTCAGTTGCTCTTTTCCCGTAACAGAAACCGAAACGGTCTCATTCTCCACATCTTCTATCTGCCTTTTAAAACGCACCTGTTTCAGGTTCAGTATAATTTCCGTAACGTCTTCCACTACACCCGATATGGTAGAGAATTCATGCTCTACGCCTTCTATCTTTACAGATGTAATAGCAAAACCATCCAAAGAAGCCAGCAAGACTCTTCGCAATGCGTTACCAACGGTCAATCCGTATCCGGGTTCGAGCGGGCGGAATTCAAATTTCCCCTCGAAATCGGAAGAATCGATCATTATAACTTTATCGGGCTTTTGAAAATTTAATATTGCCATAGTTTGACAGCTGTCTGATTATTATTTAGAGTATAACTCGACGATTAATTGTTCCTTAATATTTTCCGGGATCTGGAGTCTTTCCGGTATATTAACGAACGTCCCTTCCCTTTTTTCCGTGTTCCAGGTGATCCACTCGTACACCGCCGAGTTATTGGCCAGCGAGTTCTCGATCACTTCAAGGGATTTTGATTTTTCACGTACGCCGATCACATCACCGGCTTTAAGGGTATATGAAGGAATATTTACGATCTCTCCGTTTACGGTAATATGGCGGTGAGATACCAATTGCCTGGCACCCCTTCTCGAAGGGGAAATCCCCATTCTGTACACCACATTATCCAGCCGGGATTCACACAATTGCAGTAACACCTCACCGGTTACCCCTTTGCTTCGGTTGGCCTTTTCAAAAAGATTCCTGAACTGTCGCTCAAGGATACCATAGGTATACTTGGCTTTTTGTTTTTCCATCAACTGAACGGCGTACTCCGACTTTTTTCCTCTCCTCCTGTTATTCCCGTGTTGCCCGGGAGGGTAATTTTTCTTTTCAAAAGACTTGTCATCACCAAAAATGGGCTCTCCGAACTTTCTAGCGATCTTGGTTTTTGGACCTGTATATCTTGCCATGTTAAAAAAATTATATGACGACGAAATGATTATGAATTAAGGCTTATCCTTCGATAATCGCAAAATATTCCGCCGCTATCCGATTGTAAAATAAAATTAAACTCTTCTTCTCTTGGGCGGGCGACATCCGTTGTGCGGCAGCGGAGTAACGTCTATGATCTCCGTAACCTCTATACCTGCATTGTGCAGGGTTCTGATGGCAGATTCCCTTCCGTTCCCAGGCCCCTTTACATAGACCTTTACTTTCCTCAGACCAGCATCCTGGGCTATTTTAGCAGCATCTTCGGCAGCAACCTGAGCAGCGTACGGGGTATTTTTCTTAGACCCTTTAAAGCCCATTTTACCGGCAGATGACCATGAAATCACATCACCCTTCTTATTGGTCAGTGCTATGATGATATTGTTGAACGAAGCTGTTACATGTGCCTCACCCACAGATTCCACTACAACCTTGCGCTTCTTCGCAGCTTTTGTATTCGACTTTGCCATATTACCTTACGTTATTATTTGGTTGCCTTCTTCTTGTTAGCAACAGTTTTTCGCCTGCCTTTACGGGTTCTGGAGTTGTTTTTGGTTCTCTGACCTCTCAACGGTAAACCGATACGGTGCCGGATACCGCGATAACAACCTATATCCATGAGACGCTTGATGTTCAACTGTACTTCAGAGCGCAATTCACCTTCAATCTTAAAAGCACCTACAGCCTCACGGATCCGGTTGATCTCCTCATCCGTCCAGTCAGACACTTTAGTATCTTCATTTACTTCAGCTTTTGCCAGTATGTCTTTGGCCCGGCTTTTTCCGATACCGAAAATATAAGTCAGTGAGATAACTCCACGCTTATGTTTAGGTATATCTACTCCTGCAATTCTTGCCATAATTACCCTTGTCTTTGTTTAAATCTAGGATTCTTTTTATTAATTACGTACAATTTCCCCTTACGACGCACAATTTTGCACTCGGGACTTCTCTTTTTTAGTGATGCTCTTACTTTCATGATAATTCAATGTTCAGGTCCGGACGCGGCATATACCGTCTGCCCGGCCATTAATATCTATATGTGATCCTGGCTTTTGTGAGATCGTAAGGGCTCATTTCGAGCTTTACCTTATCCCCCGGCAACAATTTTATATAGTGCATACGCATCTTTCCGGAAATATGGGCCGTAACGACGTGCCCGTTTTCCAGTTCAACACGGAACATTGCGTTCGACAATGCTTCGATAATCGTACCATCCTGCTCTATTGCTGCTTGTTTCGCCATGTATTACACTTCTGTATTTTAATTACTGCCTTTTCTTAAGGCGGCACAAATTTATGATTTTTCTGCTTATGATCGAAAAGCTATCCGAACATTTACGCTCAGGCTACTACTTTCCGGTTTTTTCCGGTCTTCATAAGACCGTCATAATGCCTGTTCAGCAGATACGAATTTACCTGTTGCATGGTATCTATCGCCACTCCCACCATAATCAGGAGCGAAGTTCCTCCGTAAAACAGGGCCCATCCCTGCTGCATTCCCACGATCTTAACAACGAAAGCCGGTAATATGGCTATAATTGCCAGAAAAATGGATCCCGGGAAGGTGATCAGCGACATGATCTTGTCCAGGTAATCACCGGTTTCCTTACCGGGTTTTACCCCGGGTATAAAACCGCCGCTTCTCTTGAGATCGTCGGCCATCTTGTTGGTAGGCACCGTGATCGCCGTATAAAAGTAGGTAAATATTATAATCAGCAATGCGAAAACAAGATTATACCAGAACCCGAAAATATCCATAAATGCCGACTGTACCGATTGGGCCGCTTCCGAACTCGACAATCCGGCCAACGCACCCGGTACAAACATGATCGCCTGGGCAAATATGATAGGCATTACTCCCGAAGCATTGAGCTTGAGGGGGATATACTGCCGTGAACCGAAAACATTTTTCTCATACCCGCCTGAAGATGTCCGCCTGGCGTACTGCACCGGTATCTGCCTGGTAGCCATAACCAGCATGATCGAAGCCAGAATTACAACAAACCAGATCACAAGCTCGATGAGAATAAGCATTAACCCACCATTATTTTCAGACACCCGGGAAGCAAACTCCTGGATAAACGACTGCGGAAGACGGGCAATGATACCCACCATAATGAGCAGTGAAATACCGTTTCCGATACCTTTATCGGTAATCTTTTCACCCAGCCACATGGCAAAAATGGTTCCGGTAACGAGAATAATTACCGAAGGGATGATAAAATCAAGCCCTTTTCCCAGTAAAAATGCACTTTCCGGCACCCCCAGTGCTCCCAGGCCATAGAGATAGGCCGGAGCCTGTACCACACATATAGCTATGGTAAGCCAACGTGTAATCTGGTTAATGGTCTTTCTGCCACTCTCTCCCTCCTTCTGCAGTTTCTGCAGGTAAGGAACAGCTATCCCCATCAACTGTACCACAATCGAAGCAGATATATAAGGCATAATACCAAGAGCAAATACGGAAGCATTGGCAAAAGCCCCTCCCGTAAACGCGTTGAGAATTCCCAGTAAACCGGTATCTGTCTTGCTGGACAGTTCGGCGAGTTGTACAGAATCAACACCCGGAAGAACGATCTGAGTACCGAAGCGGTATACCAGCAGCAACCCCAGGGTTACCACGATACGGCTTCTGAGCTCTTCTATTTTCCAAACGTTGCTAAGTGTCTCCAAAAATTTTTTCATGGTCGGTGTTTTCTTATACGGTTACCGCCTCTCCTCCGGCTTTTTCTATAGCCGCTTTGGCACTCGCGGTAAATTTGTGTGCAGATACTTTAAGTTTGGCCTTCAGTTCTCCTCCACCCAGTATTTTAACCAGATCAGAACGTTTAACCACCCTTTTCGTTACCAGAGTTTCCAGGTCTACCGTATCGGTAATCACACCCTTATCTACCATTTCCTGTAGCTTCCCAAGATTAATACCTACGTATTCCTTACGGTTTATATTGTTGAAACCGAACTTGGGAACCCTTCTCTGTAACGGCATCTGGCCACCTTCAAAACCGATCTTCTTGGAATATCCGGAACGGGACTTGGCACCCTTATGTCCCCGGGTAGCGGTTCCTCCTTTTCCGGATCCTTCTCCGCGGCCCACACGTTTTCCGTCCTTATGCACTGAACCTTCTGCCGGTTTTAAGTTACTTAAGTTCATACCTGTATTGTTAATTAAGCCTCCTCTACGGAAACCAAATGTTTTACTTTATTTACCATACCAAGGATATTCGGTGTAGCGTCGTGCTCTACAACCTGTCCTATTTTTCTAAGGCCAAGCGCTTCGAGGGTTCGTTTCTGATCCTGAGGGCGCTTAATCTGGCTCCTTACCTGTGTTACTTTAATTTTTGCCATGTTATCCTTGTTTACCCTTTAAAAACTTTCTCCAGAGATATTCCCCGTTGCACAGCAACAGTCCGGGCATCTCTCAACTGTAACAGTGCGTCAAAAGTAGCTTTCACAACATTGTGGGGGTTGGAAGACCCCTGGGATTTCGACAGTACGTCAGACACTCCCAACGATTCCAGTACGGAACGCACCGTTCCTCCGGCGATCACTCCGGTACCGTGCGAAGCAGGCTGAATATACACTCTTGCCCCACCGTATTTACCGCGCTGCTCATGAGGAAGCGTTCCCTTGTTAAGGGGAATCCGAACCAGGTTCTTTTTCGCATCTTCGACCGCTTTGGAAATAGCATCGGCAACCTCTTTGGATTTGCCAAGACCATGTCCTACCACACCGTTTTCGTCACCTACCACTACTATAGCGGAAAAGCCGAATGCCCTACCTCCTTTAGTAACCTTAGTAACTCTCTGTACGCCAACCAGACGATCTTTCAGTTCGAGTCCGCCGGGTTTTACCAATTCCACGTTTTTGTATTTCTGAAACATAATTTCTTAGAATTTTAGTCCGCCTTCCCTGGCTCCTTCTGCCAATGATTTAACTCTTCCGTGATACAGGTATCCACCTCTGTCAAAAGAGACCGTTTCGACACCTGCCTTGATCGCCTTTTCGGCGATAGCCTTACCCACTAAAGCAGAAATCTCGGATTTTGTCCCTTCAGATCCGGCGATATCCTTGTCCCTTGAAGAAGCCGAAGCAAGTGTAACCCCGTTAACATCGTCTACCAGTTGTGCGTATATCTCCTTATTACTTCTGAAAACAGCCAGTCTGGGTCTTTCGGCCGTACCGCTAACCACTTTCCTGATCCTGTTTTTTATACGTTGTCTTCTTTCCGTCTTTGATAATGCCATAATGCTAATTATTAAGCTGATTTACCTGCTTTTCTTCTCAATACCTCACCAACAAACTTAATACCTTTACCCTTGTATGGCTCGGGTTTACGGAAAGAACGTATCTTCGCCGCCACCTGGCCTACAAGTTGCTTATCGTAAGAAGTAAGCTTTATAATAGGGTTTTTTCCCTTTTCGGATATGGTCTCGACTTTTACCTCAGGGGCAAGTTCCAGAACGATATTATGCGAAAATCCCAGAGCGAGATCCAGCTTTTGTCCCTGGTTACTGGCCCTGTATCCTACACCTACCAGTTCGAGTTCCTTGGTATATCCTTCAGAAACCCCTATCACCATATTGTTGACCAAAGTACGGTAAAGACCGTGCTTTGCTTTCTGTTCTTTGCTATCATCGGTAACTTCCAGTACCACCTGTCCGTCCTCCTGCTTCACAGCGACGTCCCTGATTTCCTGGGTTAGCTCTCCTAATTTTCCCTTAACGGTTACGACATTGTCCTTAATGGTTACCGTAACTCCATCGGGTATATTTACCGGACTCTTTCCTATTCGTGACATTTCTTCTTGTCTTTATTTTTTAGTAAACGTAACACAATACTTCGCCCCCAACATTCTCGTTCCTGGCCTGTTTGCTGGTCATTACTCCGTGAGAAGTAGACACAATGGCAATACCAAGACCGTTCAGCACCCTGGGAAGATCGCTTGAGCCCGCATATTTACGCAAGCCCGGTTTACTCACACGCTGTATTTTTCTGATCACCGGCTCTTTGGTGGCCTTATCGTATTTCAGCGCAATCTTAATCTTTCCCTGTACGGCATTATCCTCAAACTTATAGCTCAGGATATACCCCTGGTCAAAAAGGATCTTGGTGATCTCTTTTTTCAAATTGGAAGCAGGAATCTCCACCACCCTGTGCCCGGCACTGCTGGCATTCCTGATTCTCGTCAAATAATCTGCAATAGGATCTGTATACATCTATAAAAATTTGCGGTAGTAGTTTTCGCCTGTCTCATCGCGAACTTACCACCCGTTAAAAATTACCAACTTGCCTTCTTAACCCCGGGAATAAGCCCCTGGTTGGCCATTTCGCGGAAAGTAACCCGCGATATACCGAAAACCCTCATATACCCTTTTGGTCTTCCGGTAAGCTTGCAACGGTTGTGCAGCCTTACAGGCGATGCGTTTTTAGGCAGCTTCTGCAGTGCTTCATAATCGCCGGCCTCCTTAAGAGCCTTGCGTTTTTCAGCATACCTGGCCACCAGTTTTCTTCTCTTCACCTCGCGGGCTTTCATGGATTCTTTAGCCATACTTAATTCTTTTTAAAAGGTAATCCCAATTCGCTTAACAATGATTTTGCCTCCTTATCGGTACCGGCAGAGGTCACAAAGGTAATATCCATTCCTGAAATACGGTTGACCTTGTCGATATCTATTTCGGGAAATATGATCTGCTCGGTAATTCCGAGGTTGTAATTTCCACGACCGTCAAAACCATTGGCCTTGATACCGCCGAAATCCCTGACCCTCGGGAGCGCACTGGTTACCAGACGATCCAGGAATTCGTACATACGGTCTCCTCTCAGGGTAACCTTGGCTCCGATGGGCATCCCCTTACGAAGTTTAAACGAGGCCACATCCTTCTTCGAAATGGTAGCCACAGCTTTCTGTCCCGTAATGGTTGTCAGTTCGTCTACTGCATAGTCTATGAGCTTCTTATCTGCAACGGCAGCTCCTACACCACGGCTTACCACTATTTTTTCCAGTCGGGGCACTTCCATTACATTCTTGTACCCGAACTCATCCTTCAGAGCAGCGATAACCTTGTCCCTGTACTCTTGCTTCAATCTCGGAATATATGCCATAACTAAATAACTTCGTTGGATTTCTTGGAAACTCTCACTTTCTTGCCATCCTTGACTTCATATCCTACCCTGGTAGTTTCCTTGCTCTTAGGATCTATGAGCGCCAGGTTGGAGATATGGATAGCAGCCTCTTTCTGAACAATACCTCCCTGAGGATTGTTAGCACTGGGCTTCTGGTGTTTCGAAACCAGGTTCACCCCTTCTACTATCGCCTTGTTCTTTTCACGATCTACCTTCAGGACCTTGCCTTCCTCTCCTTTGTGGTCTCCGGCAATAACCCTTACAGTATCTCCTGATTTTATTTTTAGCTTTATCATTTTTCTACGTATGTATTACAGCACTTCCGGTGCCAATGATACAATTTTCATAAACTGCTTGTCGCGAAGCTCTCTCGCTACCGGCCCGAACACACGTGTACCGCGCATCTCGCCGGTGGGATTCAGCAACACACAGGCATTGTCATCAAAACGGATATAAGAACCGTCAGGTCTTCTCACTTCCTTCTTGGTACGCACAACAACAGCGGTAGATACCTGTCCCTTTTTAACGTTTCCGTTAGGGGTAGCTTCTTTTACGGTAACAACGATCTTGTCGCCCACAGAAGCATATCTTCTCTTTGTACCTCCGAGAACACGAATAGTCAGAACTTCCTTGGCCCCGGTATTATCGGCCACCTTTAATCTTGTTTCTTGCTGTACCATAATTACTTCGCTCTTTCAATGATTTCAACTAACCTCCAACACTTGGTTCTACTCAACGGACGTGTCTCCATTATTTTTACCGTATCACCGATGTTGCAATCGTTCTTTTCATCGTGCGCCACATACTTTTTTGTCTTGAGCACGAACTTTCCGTACATAGGGTGTTTCACACGTTTAACTTCTGAAACCACTATGGATTTCTCCATTTTGTTGCTGGTAACGACCCCTATTCTTTCTTTTCTTAATCTTCTTTTTTCTTCCATCTTAAGCAGCATAGGATTATTCTACTTCCCTTTTTGTTAGCTCAGTAGCCAAACGGGCAACCGTTCTTCTCACCTTTCTGAGCTGAAGCGGATTTTCAAGCGGAGTGACAGCGTGAGCCATTTTTAAGTCTGCGTAATTCTTTTTGAATTCACCAAGCTTTTCCTGGAGCTCAGCAACAGATAATTCTCTAATTTCTGACTGTTTCATAATTCATCCAATTATTAAGCTGAATAATCTCTTGCCACGATAAACTTGGTTCGAACCGGAAGTTTCTGAGCGGCCAGACGCAATGCCTCCTTGGCAACATCCATAGGCACTCCTCCTACTTCGAACATGATTCTTCCCGGCTTCACCACTGCAGCCCAGTATTCCACCGCACCTTTACCTTTACCCATACGTACTTCGAGAGGTTTTTTGGTAATAGGCTTATCCGGAAATATCTTGATCCACAGTTGTCCTTCCCTTTTCATATAACGGGTAGCTGCTACACGGGCGGCCTCGATCTGACGCGCTGTTATAAAAGAAGAGTCCAGTGATTTTATACCAAACATTCCGTTAGAAAGCTCATGACCTCTTTGGGAAACCCCCTTCATGCGCCCCTTCTGCTGTTTGCGATATTTGGTTCTTTTTGGCTGTAACATTTTTCCTTACTTTAAAAAATTACTTTCTTCGGCGTGCTTTTTTGGCACCACCTTTACCGCCCTGCTGTTTTTTGGACATTCCCACCAGCGGAGACAATTCTCTCTTTCCGTAAACCTCGCCTTTCATGATCCATACCTTAACACCGAGCCTCCCATAAGTGGTATGGGCTTCGGCCTGGGCATAATCGATATCCGCCCTGAAGGTAGACAACGGGATCCTTCCTTCCTTATACGATTCGGAACGCGCCATTTCCGCGCCGTTCAAACGTCCGGAAATCTGAACCTTAACCCCTTCGGCATTCATACGGATGGCAGCGGCAATAGCCATTTTCACCGCACGCCTGTAACTGATCCTGCTTTCGATCTGACGCGCTATACTCGCTGCGACAAGATTGGCATCCAGCTCCGGCCTCTTGATCTCGAAAATATTGATCTGGACCTCCTTTTCGGTAATCTTCTTGAGTTCTTCCTTCAGCTTGTCTACCTCCTGACCGCCTTTTCCGATAATAATACCGGGACGAGCCGTAGTGATAGTAACGGTTACAAGCTTAAGGGTCCTTTCGATAATCACCCTTGAAACACTTGCTTTCGATAAACGGGCATGAACGTACTTCCTGATCTTATCGTCTTCTGCGATCTTATCACCGTAGTCCTTTCCTCCGTACCAGTTAGATTCCCATCCCCTGATTATACCGAGGCGATTTCCTATTGGATTTGTCTTTTGTCCCATCTATCTTCCTAGCTTTGTGTGTTATTATTAGCTCCTAATACCAGTGTTACGTGGTTGGAACGCTTTCTTATCCTGTGCGCACGCCCCTGGGGTGCCGGACGAAGCCTCTTAAGCATGCTTCCCCCGTCCACACGGATCTCCTTTACAAACAGGTCAGCTTCCTCTATACTCGCATCCTCGTTTTTTACCTGCCAGTTGGCAATAGCCGACAACAACAGTTTTTCCAGACGCCGCGAAGCTTCTTTCTGACTGAATTTCAAAATAGCAAGCGCTTTTTCCACTTTCTCTCCCCGAACCAGGTCTGCAACCAGACGCATTTTTCTGGGCGAAGTAGGGCAGTTATTCAACTTGGCAAACGCCAGGCTCTTCCTGGCTTCCTTGAGCTGTTCCGCTCTTTGTCTTTTACGAACTCCCATAGCTTCCTGTTATTTTTTTCCTTTATTCTTTGCACCCGCATGCCCCCGGAAGGACCTTGTCGGTGAAAATTCTCCTAATTTATGCCCCACCATGTTTTCAGTAACATAAACGGGTACAAACTGACGACCGTTGTGCACAGCTATGGTTTGCCCAACAAAATCCGGGGTAATCATGGAAGCCCTTGACCAGGTCTTGATCACGGTTTTCTTTCCGGACTCTATATTCTGCTGTACTTTCTTCTCCAAACTATAGTGAACGTACGGTCCTTTCTTTAACGAACGTGCCATCTGTTATCTCTTTTATTTCTTTCTACGTTCTACGATATACTTATTACTCGCCTTGGTTCTGGAACGCGTTCTGAATCCTTTGGCAGG
The DNA here is from genome assembly GCF_003285545.1 of Sinomicrobium soli. Taxonomy (GTDB): domain Bacteria; phylum Bacteroidota; class Bacteroidia; order Flavobacteriales; family Flavobacteriaceae; genus Sinomicrobium. The sequence goes on from NZ_QLNV01000001.1 coordinate 162,915, forward strand.
AACTCCGTTTCTCGACCTCGGGTGTCCTCCTGAAGCCCTTCCTTCACCACCACCCATCGGGTGATCTACCGGGTTCATCGCCACAGGTCTCGTTCTCGGCCTTCTGCCCAGCCACCTGCTTCTACCGGCCTTACCGGACACCTGAAGCTGGTGGTCAGAGTTAGACACCGCTCCTACCGTAGCACTACAGGTCACCAGTATAAGACGTATCTCCCCGGAAGGCAGCTTTACCGTAGCATACTTTCCTTCCCTGGCGACCAGTTGGGCAAATGCCCCGGCACTGCGCGCCATAACTGCTCCCTGTCCGGGACGCAGCTCTATACAGGAGATCACCGTACCCAACGGCAGGTCGGAAAGCGGCATGGCATTTCCGATCTCCGGAGCACTTCCGGGACCTGAAACTACCGTTTGCCCCACCTGAAGTCCGCTCTGGGCAATCATATAACGCTTTTCCCCGTCACTGTACTTCAACAAAGCGATAAAGGCTGTTCTGCTAGGATCGTACTGAATAGACTCCACCGTAGCTTCCACTCCGGTTTTATCCCTCTTGAAATCGATTATACGATACTTTCTCTTATGACCACCACCTCTGTAGCGCATGGTCATTTTTCCTTGACTGTTTCTTCCCCCGGATTTTTTTAACGGAGCGAGCAGGCTCTTCTCCGGCTTATCAGTAGTAATCGCGTCAAATCCGTTTACTACTCTAAATCGCTGTCCCGGGGTTACCGGTTTTAGTTTTCTAACTGACATTTTTGTCTTACCTTACTTATATGTTACTATAAAAATCAATAGTATCTCCTTCGGCAACCTGAATTATGGCTTTCTTGAAAGCATTGGTCTTACCGTACTGAATACCAGCCTTGGTATAACGAACGCTTCTTTTGGGACCGTAATTCATGGTACGAACTTTCTCAACAGAAACACCATAAGCAGCCTCTACAGCATCCTTTATCTGGATCTTATTCGCCTTTCTGTCCACAATAAAACCATAGCGATTATTCGCCTCGCTATCCGCGGTTACTTTCTCCGTAATTATCGGCTTGATCAACACACTCATGGTCTCTTATTTACTTAAATTCGTTTCAATTCCTTCCAGAGCACCCTCCAGAAGAATCACATTATTAGCATTCAGTATCTTGTAAGTATTTAATTCTGAAACACTTACAACCTCTGAAGTTTTTAAATTACGTGACGACAAATATACATTTTTATTTGGCCCACCCAATACAAACAGGGATTTTTTATCCTCTAACCCCAAGGCTTTCAGTACAGAAGTAAAATTCCTGGTCTTCGGTGCATCGAAACTGAAATCTTCCAGAACCACTATGGCTTCTTCTTTTGCCTTCAGGCTCAAAGCCGATCTGCGCGCCAGGCGCTTCACATTTTTATTCAGTTTCTGGGTATAGTCTTTCGGCCGCGGGCCAAAGACCCTTCCTCCACCTACGAATACGGGAGACTTAATACTACCCGCACGCGCAGTTCCGGTACCTTTTTGTTTTTTAAGCTTCCTGGTACTCCCTGCTATCTCCGCGCGCTCTTTAGCCTTATGCGTTCCCTGACGCTGATTGGCCAGGTAACGTTTTACATCGAGATAAACAGCATGGTTATTAGGCTCTATCCCGTAAACAGCATCGGAAAGACTGACTTTCCTGCCTGTTTCTTTTCCGTTGATATCTAATACTGCTACTTCCATTACTTCTGAACTATTACATAAGCATTTTTATGCCCCGGAACACACCCCTTTACTACCAGGATATTCTTTTCCGGAACCACTTTCAACACTTGCAGGTTTTCAACTGTTACTCTATCGGCTCCTGTTCTTCCAGCCATGCGCATTCCCTTGAATACACGTGCAGGATAGGAAGCCGCTCCAATAGAACCAGGCGCTCTCAGGCGGTTGTGCTGCCCGTGGGTAGCCTGTCCTACTCCTCCGAATCCGTGGCGTTTTACCACCCCCTGGAATCCCTTACCTTTAGAAGTCCCTGTCACATCGACAAATTCTCCCTCGGCAAAGTGCTCTACCGTTACGGTATCGCCTAACTTAAACTCTCCTTCAAACCCCTGGAACTCGACAACTTTCTTTTTGGGCGAAACTCCTGCTTTTTTAAAGTGACCTAATTCGGCCTTGTTAGCACGCTTTTCTGCCTTGTCATCGAAACCGAGCTGAAGAGCCTCATACCCGTCAACCTCATTGGTTCTGACTTGGGTAACCACGCAAGGACCAGCCTCGATCACGGTACATGGAATATTTTTACCGTTCTCGTCAAAAATGCTGGTCATGCCCACTTTTTTACCAATTAACCCAGACATACTGATTTTTGATTTTCCGCCAGATTACGAAACCGGTTCTCACCTTCTTCCGAAACCCGACACATTGTTATTAATTAATGATCTATTCAAAATAATTCAGGGTCAAAAAAACATATTTCAACCCTGAATACATTTTTTTCCGTTTTTCCCTCGCAAACCGCTCAGGACATGTTTTTTTCAGTTATGAGTTTTCCTATCCGCAAACCGCTGAACCCCGAATTCCGAACTTATCATCAGACCTTGATCTCCACCTCAACTCCGCTGGGTAATTCCAGCTTCATCAGGGCATCAATAGTCTTGGATGAAGAACTGTAGATATCCAGCAACCTCTTATAAGAGCTCAACTGAAACTGTTCCCTCGATTTCTTGTTCACGTGAGGAGAACGAAGTACGGTAAACAGTTTCTTATGTGTTGGCAACGGAATAGGCCCTGTAACTACAGCTCCGGTAGTCTTTACAGTTTTAACGATCTTCTCGGCAGATTTGTCTACCAGGTTGTGATCGTACGACTTTAATTTTATTCTTATTTTCTGACTCATTTTCCTAAAGTTTAAGCTTCAACCCCTTTTGCTTTCTTAATCACTTCTTCAGCTATATTGGAAGGAGTTTCCGCATAGTGAGAGAATTCCATGGTAGAAGTTGCCCTACCGGATGACAGGGTCCGCAATGCAGTGACGTACCCGAACATTTCGGACAGCGGGACAACTGCCTTGATCACTTTCGATCCGGCCCTGTCGTCCATACTGTTTACCTGTCCCCTCCTTCGGTTCAGGTCTCCTACGATATCTCCCATGTTTTCTTCCGGCGTCAACACTTCCAGCTTCATTATAGGCTCCATAAGAACGGCACGGGCTGCTCTGGCAGCAACCTTGTAACCCATTTTGGCAGCCAGCTCAAAAGAAAGTGAATCGGAGTCGACCGCGTGGAACGAACCATCTTTAAGCACAATCTTCATCGCATCCATTTCAAACCCGGCCAAAGGCCCGTTTTTCATGGCTTCCCTGAATCCTTTCTCTACGGAAGGAATATACTCCTTAGGAATATTACCTCCCTTGATCTCGTTGACAAACTCAAGTCCGGGCTTATCTTCATCGGCAGGTTCCATGGTAAATACGATATCCGCAAATTTACCACGTCCACCGGTCTGTTTCTTATACACTTCCCTGTGATCTGCAGAAGCGGTAATAGCCTCCTTGTACTCTACCTGGGGCTGCCCCTGGTTTACTTCCACCTTAAACTCTCTTCTAAGACGGTCTATGATAATATCGAGATGAAGCTCTCCCATTCCGGAAATGATCGTCTGCCCGGAAGCCTCATCGGTTTTCGCCTGAAAGGTAGGATCTTCTTCCGAAAGCTTGGCCAGCGCCATTCCCAGCTTGTCCACATCTGCCTTGGTCTTGGGCTCTACCGCGATACCGATTACCGGATCGGGGAAGATCATACTTTCCAGCACTATGGGGTTCTTCTCATCACTCAGCGTATCTCCGGTCTTGATATCCTTGAATCCGACAGCCGCACCGATATCTCCGGCAGCGATAGATTCTACAGCATTCTGCTTATTGGAATGCATCTGGTAAATACGCGAAATACGCTCCTTTTTCCCGGACCGGGTGTTCAACACATAAGATCCGGCATCCAGTTTCCCGGAATATGCTCTAAAGAAAGCCAGCCGTCCTACAAAAGGATCGGTTGCAATCTTAAAGGCCAGCGCTGCAAAAGGTGCATTGACTTCAGGTTTTCTTGAAATTTCTTCGCCGGTATCCGGATCTGTCCCCACTATTGCATCTTTATCCACCGGAGAAGGCAGGTACCTGCAAACAGCGTCGAGCAGGAACTGCACTCCCTTGTTTTTAAAGGAGGACCCGCAAACCATAGGGATAATACTCATATCCATCACCGCAGCCCTGAGCGCAGCGTGGATCTCATCCTCTGTAATAGAGTTTTCATCTTCGAAGAACTTCTCCATCAGGTTCTCATCATACTCGGCAACTGCCTCGATCAGGGCTGCGCGGTACTCTTCAACCTCCTCCTTCATGTCTTCCGGAATATCCACCACATCAAAGGTAGCCCCGAAATTATCTTCATGCCATACTACCGCCCTGTTCTTGATAAGGTCAACAATACCTTTAAAATCGGCTTCATCTCCGATAGGAAGCACAATCGGTACTGCATTAGAGCCCAGCATTTCCTTTACCTGGCGACAAACATTGAGAAAGTTCGCCCCCTGTCGGTCCATCTTGTTTACAAATCCCATACGGGGCACCTTGTAATTATCGGCAAGCCTCCAGTTGGTTTCGGACTGTGGTTCCACCCCGTCTACCGCACTAAACAAAAAAACCAATCCATCAAGAACCCTTAAAGATCGGTTTACTTCCACGGTAAAGTCAACGTGACCGGGAGTGTCTATAATATTGAAGTGATACGGCTTGGTATCCGGAGTCGGCTGTGCATTTTCCATAGGAAAATTCCACGTACAGGTAGTTGCAGCAGAGGTAATGGTAATACCGCGCTCCTGCTCCTGCTCCATCCAGTCCATAGTCGCAGCACCATCGTGTACCTCCCCGAGCTTATGACTAACCCCCGTATAGAACAGGATACGCTCGGTAGTCGTAGTTTTTCCGGCGTCGATATGCGCTGCAATACCTATATTTCTGGTGTATTTTAAATCTCTTCCCATTGTTATTTTCTGTTCTTAGCTATTAAAACCTAAAGTGAGAGAATGCTTTATTCGCTTCCGCCATTTTATGCGTATCGACCCTTTTCTTGACTGCCGCTCCTTCTTCCCTGGCCGCAGCAAGAATCTCGGCCGCCAGCTTCTGCGCCATCGTCTTCTCATTTCTCTTGCGGGCAAACGCTATAAGCCACTTCATAGCCATAGACACTTTCCTGTCCGGACGGATCTGCATCGGTATCTGGAAGGTAGCCCCCCCCACACGACGACTCCTTACCTCCACATGAGGCATAACATTAGACAACGCATCCTTCCAGGTCTCCAAAGCAGACTTTTCCTCATTCTGCTTCTTCTCCTCCACGACATCGATAGCATCGTAGAATATCTTAAACGCAACAGACTTCTTACCGTCCCACATCAGGTTATTCACAAAACGAGTCACCAACTGATCGTTAAACCTGGGATCCGGTAAAAGAGGCCTCTTTTTCGCCTTTCTTTTTCTCATTTCTTTTCTTTAAATGTAATTCGACTTTTTAACAAAAACTCTCAGACAAAACACTTTTGCAGGGCAACATTCCTGTCACCCCGCCAAATACGGAACGGCTATTTCTTGTCCTTAGGCCGTTTTGCCCCGTACTTAGACCTTCTCTGTGTTCTGCCCTGTACCCCGGCAGTATCCAGCGCACCGCGCACAATGTGATACCTTACACCGGGCAAGTCTTTTACCCTTCCGCCTCTTACCAATACTATCGAGTGCTCCTGGAGGTTATGTCCTTCCCCGGGGATATAGGCGTTCACCTCACTACCGTTTGTAAGACGAACACGCGCAACCTTACGCATTGCGGAGTTCGGCTTCTTGGGTGTAGTAGTGTAAACACGCGTACATACCCCTCTTCTCTGAGGACACGAATCCAAAGCAACCGATTTACTCTTCTTGGTAATTCTGGCCCTTCCTTTTCGTACTAACTGTGAAATTGTTGGCATAATTTACTATACAAATAAATGTTTATTTTAAACAAAGCCTCTTTTTAGAGGGTGGCAAAGGTATAGTTTTTTTCCAATAATTCAAACATAATCAATTAATTTTCTTTCAGATATAAATTTAAAAAATCAGGTTTCCGTCAGGACACCTCCCATACCGGTTCTCTTTCCGGAGAAGGTTCTCTGTTTAAAATTCACCTGCCGGACAAAGCCCTCCCTGCGCAGACACCTTAAAATAAGTAACACTTTTCTCCCGGAAGAGGCACTCTTACCATAAAATTAACAATTCTTGTCACGACCTCGATTTTTAAGAAAAATAAAAAAATAAAAACAAAACATCGAATGACTGTTATTTAAACCTCGTAAATACCTGTAAAACACAAAAAAAACACACTATTTAAATAAATAGACTACAAAAGAAGAGCCAACAAATTATGTTAATAAATTGTTATCGTTATTTTTTTTACACATATTTGACGAACTAATTCAAAATATTCACTTGAACATGAGAACAAAAATCAGTTTAATTTTAACGTTATTTTTGACGTTAACTGTGCACTATCTATCTTATGCACAGGAAAAAACCGTTTCAGGTACGGTTAACGATGCTTCCGGCTTACCGCTTCCGGGAGCCAATGTTTTGGTCAAGGGTACCACTACAGGGACCCAGACCGATTTTGACGGTAACTTCACTTTAACTGCCAGCCAAGGGCAGACCCTGGTGATCTCGTATATAGGGATGAAGACCCAGGAAGTACAAATAGGAGCTTCATCGAATATAACAGTAACCCTTGAAGAGGATGCGGAGAGCCTGGAAGAAGTTGTGGTTACGGCTTTGGGGATAACCCGGGAAAAGAAATCGTTGGGATATGCCACTCAGGAAGTAGGTGGTGATGAGGTAAACACTGCCAAGGAAACCAATTTTGTCAATTCTCTTTCTGGTAAAGTTGCCGGGTTGGATATTAAGAAAAGTAGCACTCTTGGAGGTTCATCCAATGTAATATTACGTGGGTATTCTTCTCTTACAGGAAACAACCAGGCGCTTTTTGTTATTGACGGTACACCCATAAGTAACTCGAACACAAATACTGACAACCAAATGTCTGGTAGAGGTGGTTATGATTATGGTAATGCTGCCATGGATGTCAATCCTGAGGACATTGAAAGCATCAACGTTCTTAAGGGAGCTGCAGCAACAGCACTCTACGGTTCCAGAGCAGCTAATGGTGCGATTATCATAACTACTAAAAAAGGTAAGACTCAAAAAGGCATCGGAGTAACCATTAATTCAGGAATAACCTTTGGCTCCTACGACAAAGACACTTTTTCCAAGTACCAAAAAGAATACGGTGCAGGATACGGGAAATATTACGGAGATGATGAAGCTTCCTACTTCAACGATTTTGATGTAAATGGTGATGGGGTGAAAGATCTGGTAACACCATTTGGCGAAGATGCATCCTTTGGAGGACGATTTGACCCCAATTTAATGATATATCAATGGGATGCTTTTTATCCGGAATCTCCAAACTATATGAAAGCTACACCTTGGGTTGGTGCGAAGCATGGACCGGAGTATATATTTCAGACTTCAACCACATTTACCAACAGCGTATCCCTATCAGGAGGTAATGAAGACGGATCTTTCCGCATGGGGTATACCAATCTGGATCAAGAAGGTTTATTACCCAATAGTAAGTTAAAGAGAAATTCCATTGATTTTAATGGTTCATATAATTTTACCGATAAACTTACAGCTTCTGCTAAAGCCACATTTACGAAAACTGACGGCAAAGGGCGGGAAGGTACAGGATACAGTGGACGAAACCTTATGCAAAGCATGCTACAATGGAACCAGTCCAACGTAGATTTCAAAGATCAAAGAGATGCTTATTTTGCAACTCGTCGAAATATAACCTGGAACTATGCATCGATAAATCCGGACGACCCATTGTACCTCTTCCCTCTTTATACGGATAACCCGTATTGGGAACGATATGAAAATTATCAAAATGACACCAGAAACAGATTATTCGGTAATATTTCTTTGGATTATGAGATCAATGACTGGATTTCTGCTACAGCCCGTGTTTCTTTAGATACATACAGTGACTTAAGGGAAGAAAGGATTGCGGTTGGAAGTAAAGACGTATCAGAATATCAAAGATATAATGGTAATTACACCGAACTGAACTATGACCTTTTACTTAATTTCCGCAAGGATTTCAGTGAAAAATTCAATTTTAACGGTACTTTAGGAGCCACTAAAAGAACTCTGTCACAAGACTATATTACCGCTCAGACTAATGGGGGACTGGTCATTCCAAGACTTTATTCGCTCTCCAATTCAGTAAATTTACTGGAACCTCCTTTGGAAGAACGTTCAGAACTGGTTGCAGACGGTTATTTCACCAGTCTTTCTTTTGGCTATAATGATCTCTTGTTTCTGGATCTGACGGGTCGTATAGATAAGTCGTCAACACTCCCTACTGATGACAACACTTATTTTTACCCTTCGGCATCTACAGCTTTTGTATTTTCCAATCTAATTGACAGTGAATGGCTTACTTTCGGTAAGTTCCGGGCAAACTATGCTGAAGTTGGGAACTATGCCCCGCCATTATCGGTATATACCGTATTCGACGCGCCGACAAATTTCAAAGTACCAATGTTCTCGTATGCTACATACGTAAACAACAACGTATTAAAAAATGAAACTACAACGAGCTTGGAACTTGGCTTGGAAATGGCTTTTTTCCAAAGACGATTAGGATTTGACTTTGCAGCCTATAAGAACAATTCCAAAGACCAGATCCAACCTATCAGGGTTTCAGACGCATCGGGAGCATCCTATAAATGGGTAAACTCTGGAGAAATTGAAAACAAGGGCCTGGAAGTAAATCTTTATGGATCTCCCATTAGAACCGAAGATTTTGAATGGAAGGTAAATATCAACTGGTACAAGAACCAAAGTGAAGTATTATCCCTTTATGAGGGCGTTAACAATTACGAAATGGCGAGTTACCAGGGAGGAGTTTCCATCAATGCTACCGTTGGAGAACAATATGGTTCAATTTGGGGGTCAAATTTTGTATACCTCGATGGAGAACGTGTAGTTGACCCTGAAACAGGTGCATATTTGGTAGATACTGCTGCGCAGCCTATTGGTAATATAAATCCAGACTGGAAAGGTGGTATTCAGAACATGCTCAGATATAAGAATCTTTCATTGGGCTTCCTTATAGATGTACAGAGAGGTGGAGATATCTTCTCATTAGATTCCTGGTATGGATATTCAACAGGGATATTCCCGGAAACTGCAGGTCTTAACGACCTTGGAAACCCAAAAAGGGATCCAATTGTACAGAATGATGACGGGTCTTATGCTGCAAATAGCGGTGGTATTATCCTTCCCGGTGTAAATCCTGATGGCTCTCCTAATACTACCAGGGGAAGCATGGAAGATTCCAATAATGTTTTAGGATATAATGCGGCGGGCACAGGAGGTCCTAATGCAGCCCATATGTATGATGCCAGCTACATAAAACTAAGAGAAGTTACGCTTTCCTACTCTCTTCCTTCCAAAATAATAGATCAATTACCTTTCCAAAATGTAACGCTTTCTGCTGTGGGAAGAAACCTGTGGATTATAGACAAAAACACTCCCTATACCGATCCCGAAGCAGGTTTAAGTTCCGGGAACTGGCAAGGAATTCAATCTGGTCCAATGCCAACTGCAAAGGAATACGGATTTAATATTAGACTTCAATTTTAAACGATGAAAGTAATGAAAAAACTGTTATATATTTTTGTCATTCTATTTGGCATATCATCATGCTCAGACATGAATGAAGGGCTGAATACGGATACTAAAAAGCCTACTGATGTACCGGCGGAAACTTTATTCCCTACGGCAACTAAGGCGTTGTTTGATGAAATGGTCCATCCCAGCGTCAATAGAAGTGCTTTCAGGTTTTTTGGGCAATATTGGACAGCGACAACCTATACGGACGAACCCAATTACAATCTCAGAACCCGGGGTATCCCGGAAAGTCACTGGCTGGAGCTATACAGGGATGTATTAAAGGATTTAAAGGAAACATCTGAAATAATTGCGAATAGTGAAGGCTCCGGAGAAGCCCCGGAAGTATTGGCCAATAAATCTGCTATGGCAGAAATCCTCACAGTATATGCCTATCATGTACTTGTGGATTCTTTTGGAGATGTTCCTTATACCGAAGCCTTGCAAGTACTGGAAAATACAACTCCGGTATATGATGATGATGCCGCTGTATACGAAGACCTGACTGTACGTCTGGACAATGCAATCTCTACATTAAACCCGGAATATGCTGGGTTTACAAGTGCTGACCTCATCTATGGCGGAGATATCGAAAGCTGGATAAAATTAGGAAACTCCTTAAAACTACGTATGGCTCTTCGATATGCCGATGTAGATAATGCAAAAGCTAAATCAATGGCAGAGGAAGCTGTTTCCGGAGGTGTTTTTACATCAAATGATGACAATGCTACAATACAATATGATCCGGGCGCTCCAAATACCAACCCCATATGGGAAGTTCAGGTACAAAGCGGAAGAACAGATTTTGTAGCTGCCAACACTATCGTAGATAAAATGAACGAACTGGAAGACCCAAGACGTCCAGTCTATTTCAAACAAAATCTGGGAGAAGGTGTTTATGATGGTGGTTCTTTTGCTGCCAGGGGAAACAGCTATGACAATAGCTCTCAAATTGGTGCTATATTTGACGAACCTACATTAGAAGGTATCATCATAGAATACTCCGAAGTAGAATTCTTATTAGCTGAAGCTATTGAGAGAGGTTACGCAGTAGGGGGAACTGCTGAAGAACATTACAATAATGCAGTTACAGCCTCAGTAGAATATTGGACGGAATCATCCAGCGAAGCCTCCGCTTATCTTTCTAACCCTGATGTAGCTTATTCTACTGCCCAGGGAGACTGGAAAGAAAAAATAGCTACTCAAAAATGGATATCTCTTTTCAACAGGCCTTTTGAAGGCTGGACCACTTACAGGAGATTAGGATACCCAGAAATGCAGGTTACAGCTCTGTCAAAATTACCTACTCCCCGACGTTATACCTATCCGGTTGCAGAAGCCAGCCGTAACACAGAAAATTATAATGCAGCAGTTACGGCCATGGGAGGTGATGAACTATCTACAAAGATTTTCTGGGATGTAGAATAAAATCATCAATTTACCATTCATCAGGAATATACAGAAAAGGCCATCTTTTGAAAAGACGGCCTTTTCTTATTTGCGGAACACTGCAAAACACCACAAATGACATTATGACTATACCCCCCCGTGCGATCACTGATTTTTATCGGACTTTGCGATACAATTACGCACTTTATCGATAATTTCATTCGTTTTGTCGAATTTTACCGATGAGAATATGCTTCAATGCACTATTTGAAAAAGTTGCCGGATATTTGTCCTGTTGTTTGATAACAACGCTGATAAAACAGAAACGACAATACAAAATCATATTTCTGGATTAGTTAGTTGTTTTAAGATTCATGGTTGGTTTAGACTTTTACTGTTGTTTATTTTTGGGGTAGTTTAACATGTAACAATGTTAATTTAATAAGCACGGTAATTTTAAGAGGCTGCCCTTACGGGCAGCTTCTTTTTTATATATCCTCCTCCTGCTCCCCTTTTTCTTTTCGGGCATATACACTATCTTCGTAGGCTTAAAAACCAGTTGTAATATGTGTGGTACTGCAAAAGAATTATTCAACACTCCATACGGGGCCGCTCCCTTCAGCAAAATAAAATCATCCGATTTCCTGCCGCTCATAGAACGGGAAATCGAAAATACCAGGAAAGAGATAGATCGCATCACTTCCAATCCGCTCCCTCCCGACTTTTCCAATACCGTGGAGGCACTGGAATTTTCCGGAGAATACCTGGACAGGCTCAGCAGTATGTTCTTCAACCTCAACAGTGCCGAAACCAATACGGAGATCCAGCAACTGGCCCGGGAGATCTCCCCACTGCTCTCCGCGTTTGCAAATGACATCCGCCTCAACCAGGTACTCTTCCGTCGTGTGGAAGAGGTTTATGTACAAAGAGATCGCCTCGGGCTTACCCCCGAACAATACACCCTGCTCGACAAACAGTACAAGAGTTTCGCCCGGAACGGGGCGGCACTCGAAGAAGAAAAAAAGAAGAGGCTGCGGGAAATAGATGCAGAACTATCCTCCCTGAGCCTCAAATTCGGGGAACACGTACTGGCCGAGACTAATAAATTCGAACTTCACATCACGGATAGCAACCAGCTCTCCGGGCTGCCGGAAGGAACTGTAGAGGCTGCAAAAAACCTCGCGGAAAGCAGGAATAAGGAAGGATGGGTCTTTACCCTGGATTACCCGAGTTTTATCCCCTTCATGACCTATGCAGATCACCGGGAACTGCGCAAGGAAATGCTGCTTGCATCGGGAAGCAAGGCCTTTCACGGCGACGATCTGGACAACCGGGATACCGTACTCAGCATCGTACGCCTCCGCTGCGAAAGAGCCCGTCTCCTCGGGTATAAAACCCACGCCCATTACGTGCTCGAAGAGCGTATGGCCGGCTCTCCTGAAAAGGTGGAAGAATTCCTGAACGAAATGCTCGAAAAGGCAAAACCCGCTGCTTTAAGGGAATTTGAAAAACTACAGGAGTTTGCCCGTGAACAGGACGGGATAACCCCATTGCAGAAATGGGACGGGGCCTATTACACCGAAAAACTCAAACAAAAGCTCTTCGAACTTGACGACGAAAAACTCAAGCCTTATTTCAAACTGGAAAACGTTATCCGAGGGGCATTTACGGTAGCCCATAAACTGTATGGCCTCAGCTTTGAGGAAATAAAGGACGTCGACAAATATCACGAGGAAGTGCTCACCTACAGGGTCACAGACACCAACGGCAGGTTCATAGCCCTGTTTTATGCCGATTTCTTCCCACGACCGGGAAAGAGGAACGGGGCATGGATGACATCGTACAAGCCTCAGGCGGTAAAGAATGGCAGGGAAGAACGCCCGCACATCTCCATTGTCTGCAACTTTACCCGGCCTACAAAAACCAGGCCTTCACTGCTTACCTTTAACGAGGTAACCACCCTTTTTCACGAATTCGGGCACGCCCTGCACGGCATGCTGGCCGATACCGTTTATCCCTCGTTAAGCGGCACCAGCGTATACTGGGATTTTGTCGAGCTCCCCAGCCAGGTACTGGAAAACTGGTGCTATGAAAAAGAAGCCCTTGAGCTCTTTGCCAAACACTATGAAACCGGGGAAGATCTCCCAATGGAATACATCCGGAAAATAAAAGAGTCGTCAAGCTTTATGGAGGGTATGCAAACCCTCCGCCAGCTGAGTTTCGGGCTCCTTGACATGAGCTGGCATGCCACGGACCCCACAGCGGTCAGGGATGTCAAAAAACACGAAGACCTCGTATTTTCTGCAACCAATCTCTACCCGGAAACTCCGCAAACCTGTATGAGTACCGCTTTCTCCCATATCTTCCAGGGAGGGTATTCATCCGGTTATTACAGCTATAAATGGGCAGAGGTTCTCGATGCAGATGCCTTCGAACTCTTTAAAGAAAAGGGAATATTCAACAAGGAAGTCGCCGAAAGCTTTAAAACCAATATACTTTCCAGGGGAGGTACGGAAAATCCCGTAATCCTGTACGAGCGATTCCGGGGGCAGCAACCCAATCCGGATGCCTTACTGAAAAGGGCAGGATTGATTTAAGGCTATTTTTTATCCTCCTTTTTTTTCCAGGCTTCGTATCCCCCTTTCAGGTTGGTCACATTTTGAAATCCCAGGGAATCCAGGGATTTCGAAACACGCGCGCTGCGTTTCCCCGTACGGCAATACACATATACCGGCGTTTCCTTGTCTATGTTTTTCCACTGCGCCAGAAAATCCGGCTCCAGGCAATCCAGGTTTAAAGCTCCCGGCAAATGTCCTTCCCCGAATTCTTCCGCAGTGCGAACATCTACAAGGAAACCTTTCTGCAGTTCTTTCGAACCTGCCGATGTGATATCCACGTCTTTTACCTGGCCGCTGGCCCCCGCTGTCAACAGCCCGAATACAAACAACAGTATATACTTCATATCTATCAGTTTTTATTTATAACCCTTTCAGAATTACCAGCAATACCATCCATAAAACCGGTATTCCCTCGACCCAGAAACTACAATAATACTTTCCCTGTTCAACACGCGAATACCATAGTGCCACTCCCAGAAATACCGAAGTCAGGGACAGTCCCGCAAAATCCGGCAGACTGCTTTTTCGCTTGAACAATTCCAGCAACAGCACCAGTAAAAGGACTGCCGTACCCATGTACTTTGAACTTCTTACTCCGAATTTCTGGGGAATGGTCCCCAGCGACAGGTCGTCCACGGCCATATCGCGTATTTCAAAGGGAATGGTCAGCACAATCACAAAAAGAAATCGCTGTATTCCCTCCATTAACATATCCGCGCCCGACACCCTGCCGTAAACCGGCAGCTCCATGTTACCGGCAAGGGGAAGCCATACCGTAGCCCCGCTCCATACCAGGGCCACGATAAAGATCTTAATGCCGGGAAAATTACGTATGTTACGTACCGAGGCATTAAGGGGTACGGCGTAGAAAAAGCACAACAATACCAAACCGCCCAACACCATAAGGCCCTGCAAGCGGATGTGTATGGCACAAAAAACACAGCACAAAAAACAGGCAAAACTAAAATACTGAATACTTTTCACATAACGTGTCCTTACCACATAAAACCTTCTTGCCTCACTGCCGTATTTTATGAAATTATACCCTACGATGGTCCCGAAAAATACCGTAAGGCACACATACCCGTCAAAAGGCAGGTCTAAATTAAACATGGTAATAACGGTGAGCATACCGGCAGACAGTGCCACATGTATACTCGCCTCGATATAGAAATTCAACAAGCGTATCAGCCATTTCATCGGACAAAAATAAAGAATAGAATGTATTCTCATTTAATACACTCTTCCTACCGTGTTTTTTAAGAGCTTGTTTAAATTGATTTGATTGCAGCGAAAAATAGAGATTTTTGCCCCAGATGAAAGCTTTTTTGCGCTACATAGCCATAGCTACGGAGCAAGAAAAAGACGAAATATGGGGTAAAAAGATCATTTTGCAGCCAATTGGAATTAGTTTAAACAAGCTCTAACTTCATACTGTGGTTGAAAACTTTTTTACAACAACTTGAAAATGATCTATTAAAAAAAATATAATAATGTACTTTTGCGCGATAATCACAATCTGGTAAACTCATCTGTTTTTTCAGGATGAGTTCCATATCTTACACTTAAATACATCTAATGAGAACAGATTCCTTTGCAGTACGTCACATCGGTCCCGGAGAGGGAGACCTCGGTCACATGTTAAATGTCACAGGAGCAGAAAGTCTGGAAGACCTGATCAGTGAGACCATCCCCGACGATATCCGGCTCAATACGCCTTTAGAACTTCCCCATGCGTTGAGTGAGAGTGAGTTCATATACCATATTCAGAAGCTCGCTTCCTCCAACAAGGTATTCAAATCCTATATCGGCCTGGGATATCATCAGACCTTTACACCATCTGTAATCAAGAGAAACATACTGGAAAATCCCGGCTGGTATACGGCATACACCCCGTATCAGGCAGAAATTTCCCAGGGAAGGCTGGAAGCCCTGCTCAATTTCCAGACCATAATATCCGACCTTACCGGGATGCCCCTGGCCAATGCTTCCCTTCTGGACGAAGGTACCGCTGCGGCCGAAGCCATGGCCATGCTTTTCGAAGTAAGGTCCAGGGAACAGAAAAAAAACGGGACCGTCAAATTCTTTGTTTCCGAAGAAATTCTGCCTCAAACGCTTTCGGTACTCCGCACCAGGGCCGTTCCCCTTGGCGTAGAACTGGTAACAGGTGATCCCGGGAATTTTGACTTCTCTGCGGAATACTATGGTGCCATCCTGCAGTATCCCGGAAAATACGGAGCCGTGAACGACTACAGGGAATTCGTGGCCAAAGCTCATGAAAACAATATCAGTATAGCCGTAGCCGCCGACATCCTGAGCCTTGCACTGCTCACACCACCGGGAGAATTCGGGGCCGATGTGGTAGTAGGTACCACGCAGCGTTTCGGTATCCCCATGGGATATGGCGGTCCACATGCCGCTTATTTTGCCACACGGGAGGAATACAAAAGGAATATCCCCGGAAGGATCATAGGGGTTACCAAAGATACCGCCGGCAACAGGGCACTTCGTATGGCGCTGCAAACAAGAGAGCAGCACATCAAAAGAGACCGGGCCACTTCCAATATATGTACGGCCCAGGTGCTTCTTGCCGTAATGGCAGGAATGTATGCGGTATATCACGGACCGGAAGGGATCAGGTATATCGCAAACAAGGTACACCATTCGGCCGTGACCCTCGATCACATCCTGCAACAGCTCGGGTACGAACAGCTCAACACCTCCTATTTCGACACCCTGGTGGTCCGGGCCGATGCTTCCCGGATAAAAGAAGTGGCCGAGGCGCGGGAAATAAACTTTCTGTATATCGACAAGCAGACCGTATCCGTCGCTGTAAACGAGGCGACTTCCATAGACGACCTCAATGAGATCATAGCCGTGTTTGCTGACGTTGCAGCCAAAACTCCCGTTATTGTAGAAACGCTTACCGGCGAATCTGCGATTCCCGTAGAGCTGCAACGACAGTCCGCATTTATGGAAAACGAGGTTTTTAACCGCTATCATTCGGAAACAGCCCTGATGCGGTACCTCAAAAAACTGGAACGCAGGGATCTTTCGCTCACCCATTCCATGATCTCGCTGGGATCCTGCACCATGAAACTCAATGCCGCGTCCGAAATGCTTCCGCTGAGCATGGCCCAATGGGCCAATATACACCCTTTTGTTCCCCTGGAGCAGGCAGCAGGTTATCAGCAGGTACTTGGCGAACTGGAACAGCAGCTCAATGTTATCACCGGGTTTGCAGGCACCTCTCTACAGCCTAATTCGGGCGCCCAGGGAGAATTTGCAGGGCTCATGGTTATCCGTGCATATCACGAAGCCAATGGTTCCTTTGATCGCAATATCTGCCTTATCCCCGCTTCGGCACATGGTACTAACCCCGCCTCAGCAGTGATGGCAGGAATGAAAGTAGTGGTCACCAAAACCGATGAAAGAGGAAATATAGACGTTGATGACCTCAGGCAAAAAGCAGAAAAATACCAGGATAACCTTGCAGCGCTGATGGTGACCTACCCTTCGACTCACGGCGTATTCGAATCGTCGATCAGGGAGATCACAAAGATCATTCATCATCACGGGGGGCAGGTTTACATGGATGGTGCCAATATGAATGCCCAGGTAGGCCTTACCAATCCGGCCACCATAGGGGCAGACGTTTGCCATCTCAACCTGCACAAAACCTTTGCCATTCCTCACGGGGGGGGAGGACCCGGAGTAGGCCCCATCTGCGTAGCGGACCACCTGGTACCGTTCCTTCCGTCCAATCCGGTCGTAGAAACAGGCGGAAACAAGGGAATAACGGCAATTTCGGCAGCCCCCTGGGGAAGCGCACTGGTATGCCTTATCTCCTATGCCTATATCAAAATGCTGGGGGTCAACGGGCTTACGCAGGCCACCCGGTATGCCATTCTCAATGCCAATTATATCAAAGACAGGCTCAAGGGGCATTTCGATGTACTCTATACCGGGGAAAAGGGAAGAGCGGCACATGAAATGATCGTGGACTGCCGGTCTTTCAAGAAAAAGGGCATAGAGGTTACCGATATCGCAAAACGCCTTATCGATTACGGGTTTCACGCTCCCACGGTTTCCTTTCCCGTAGCGGGCACCCTGATGATAGAACCTACCGAAAGTGAGAACAGGGAAGAACTGGACCGCTTCTGTGATGCCATGATCGCCATACGCAGGGAAATTGAAAACACTTCCCCGGAACAGCAGGACAACATACTGAAAAATGCACCCCATACCCTGGAGATGCTTACCGCAGAAGAATGGAACTATCCGTACACCAGGGAACAGGCCGCATTTCCGCTGGAACACATCCGGGAAAATAAATTCTGGCCTTCCGTAAGGCGGGTCGATGATGCCTATGGAGATCGTAATCTCATGTGCACCTGTGCCCCGATAGAAACCTATGCCGAAGCGGAATAATCGCATCAAAACGCAATATTTACAAGGCTTTATGAGATCGTATATCATGAAGCCTTGTTTCATTGGGCGCTACCCCAAGGCCCTGAAAACTTTCAAGCGGAGGGGTTGGGCATCGTATTTTTTGTTATGCATGCATAACAAAAATAAATATCTATTGCATACCTTTAGCAAAAATCATTGAACAATGAATATCAAGATCACCGGAACAGGATGTTATATCCCTTCCGAAAAAGAGTCGAATTCAGCTTTTCTTCAGCACGAATTTTTCGACTCCGACGGAGTTCCATTCGATACCCCCAACGAAACCATTATTGAAAAATTCGAAGCCATAACCGGTATTGCCGAACGCCGTTATGCCAAAACAGAGCTCAACACCTCAGACATAGCCTTTGTGGCAGCCGAAAATGCCATAAAGGACTCGGGAATAGATCCCGAGACCCTGGATTATATTATAGTAGCCCATAATCTGGGCGATGTGAACCACGACAGCATACAGGGCGACATCATCCCCTGCCTGGCAGCCCGCGTCAAACACAAACTCAACATCAGCAATCCCAAATGTGTGGCATACGATCTTATCTTCGGTTGTCCCGGATGGGTAGAAGGTCTCATACAGGCCCAGGCCTTTATACGTGCCGGTATGGCACGAAAATGCCTGGTCATAGGGGCCGAAATACTATCCCGTGTCACTGACAGGCACGATCGTGATTCCATGATATTTTCCGACGGTGCGGGAGCTACGGTAGTAGAAAGCTGTGAAGAAGACTGCGGTATCCTCGCCTTCGAAAGTGCAAGCTATACCCGCGACGAAGTGGGATATCTCTTTAACGGAGGCTCTTATAACAGGGCATTGCCGCAAAATATCCGTTACATCAAAATGCACGGCAGAAAAATTTACGAATTCGCATGCATCCATGTTCCCCAGGCCATGAAGGAATGCCTGGATAAAAGCGGAATTTCCATAGATAATGTCAGGAAAATATTCATTCACCAGGCCAATGAAAAAATGGATGCCGCCATTATCAAGCGCTTCTACCGTCTTTATAACAAACCGGTTCCCCCGGGCATCATGCCCATGAACATACACAAAATGGGAAACAGTTCGGTAGCCACCATCCCCACCCTGCTCGATATGGTCAAAAAAGGAGAAATAGAGCAACAATCCGTTCACAAGGGAGATGTTATTATATTTGCAAGTGTAGGCGCCGGCATGAATCTCAATGCCGTAGTGTATAAATGCTGATTATGTACGAAAACAATTTTCCTGACAAGCGATACGGGATCACCCTCGGTTTTTTAAAAGAGCACCTGCCGGCAACATCCCGGATACTCGACCTCGGTACTCCCAATCCCTTTACCGGTATCATGCAGGCACAGGGATACGAAGTAACCAATACCGGGGGCGAAGATCTTGATATAGATGTAAGTGCTGTAAAACACGACCACTATGATGCGGTTACGGCTTTTGAGATATTCGAGCATATGGTATCGCCCTTTAATGTCATAACAGCCATCAAGGCCGACAAACTGGTTGCCTCTGTTCCGTTGAGATTATGGTTCTCGCCGGCATACCGCAGCAAAACCGATATGTGGGACAGGCATTACCACGAATTTGAAGACTGGCAGTTCGACTGGTTACTCGAAAAGGCAGGATGGGAAATAAAAGCCCGGAAAAAATGGACCAATCCGGTCAAAAAGATAGGTTTCAGGCCCCTGCTGAGATGTATTACGCCAAGATACTACGCCGTGTATGCGGAGCGGAAAAGATAAAAGACTCCCTTTTGTGGCACCGTGCTGTTCAGGACAAAAGGAATGACAGTATAAGCAGGAGGCTCCCCTCCGTAAAGGGGCGTACTCCCGCCTTTATCGCCTCCATGATCTTCCACAGGTGATTCTTTACGGTCTTGGGGGTGATCCCGAGCATCTCTGCAATTTCCGCATTGCTCCTGCCCTCCTGCCGGGAAAGCCGGTATATCTTTTTTTTCTGTTGTGGCAGCTTATCCACAATTCCGGCTATGACCTTACAATACTCCTTATAGAACAGCTGTGTTTCTATCTGGTCGTACTGTTCGGTAATACCATTCCACAGCTCCTCCTTTGCCACTTCCCTCCGCATGGTATCCCTCAGATGATTAAAGGTCAGGTTCCTGGCCATGATAAATATCAGGGTGTGAAAAGTAGCGGGTTTGATCTTATCCCGCTTTTGCCAGATCCGTATAAAAACCTCCTGAACAATTTCATCTGCCACGTATTCGGATTTGGCATACGAAAAAACAAAATAGTAGACCTTCTTTCTCATCAGCACAAAAAACCGCTCAAAAGCAGCCTGGTCTCCCCGCTTAATCGCTTTGACCATCTCGATATCCAATTGGTGTTTACTTCGGCTCATCGTCTTAAATCTTCGGGTTGGATTATTGTTTCATTCAAATATAGAATTAATCTGCAAATACATTTTACAGGGTTAAAATCGCACAATTCTACATACTACTTTTCGATCATAATATATGTTAAATATCATTCAAACAGGAATAATCAATCCAATTTGTGTATATTTACAGCTATAAACGCAATACCTGTACTCCTCACAAGTACAGTAGGAAAACACTACAAATATATAAACATTTTGTGGAAATAAAAATTATCGCAAAACTTTAACACTCGATACGTTAATGGAAATTGACAGATCTTTCATGCTCGACCGGATAAAGACCCACTACCGCTTTAAAAGGGATATCGACCTGGCACGGCATCTGGGTGTAAAACCGCAGGTATTGTCTAACTGGAGGAAAAGAAATTCTTTCGATGCCCAGTTGCTGTACACCAAATGCGACGAGCTGAACCCTTCCTGGCTGCTTACCGGTGATGAGCCTATGCTGACATCTGCATTACAGGATCTGCACAGTTTACAGGAAGAAAGCGGGGTATATGTCTTACAGGAGAAAATCAATGCCCTGGAAGGCCGGATCGAAGCCTTACTGGAAGCCAATACCGCCCTGAAAGAAGCCAATGGCGCATTTCGGGAAACCATCGATATCATGAAGAAACGCATTTCGGAACTGGAAGCGGGGAAATAGTAGGGGTAATTCGGTTCTTCGGTAACACTCTGCAGCTCGCTGACTGTCGTCCTGACACCTAACGTTTGGGTAACCGCATGAATGGATACGACGTTTTTGAAATGAAGCAACTTACGATAGATACGTCATAGGTAGCGCAGCCGAAGAATCTCCGGTGCTTCCGTTATGCTGTTGGAAGTTCTTTGATCCGGGGGCAGGAGATTCCCTGCCTGCCGGCAGGCGGGTTCACTTCACTTCGCTGCGTTCTGAATGACAGTGTTGTCATCCCGAGCGTAGTCGAGGGATCTCCGGTCTCGACGTTATGCTATTGAAGTTCCTTTGATCTGAGGTTGAGATTCTTCCCTACGGTCTGAATGACAAACTACGAACTAACAACTAACAACTAAGAACTAACAACTATACCGCTGCAACCACTAAAACTCCGGAGGCAGCAGAAGGGTACGCCCTATAAAATAAAAGCACATGGCCTGCCGGGGTGCTACCGGGATACTGTCGTAAAGACGCTGCTTCCTGATCACATTGCCATCACGGCTGCAATACTCTATCCAGCAATAATCCTCACGTACGCAGCACAGGCGGATCTTGATAAGCTGTTGCTCTGCAGACAACGCAAAGGCCTGCATGGCCATCCTCACAAAAACCGGCTCATTTTCGAAGAGGTTCATGACATATCTTACGCCATCGGTATAGTAGAACGGAAAATCGGAATGCAGGTACAGGCGGCCGGTACTGCGAAAATTTTCCAGTTTGCTCCGCAGGGTGCTGCCGTACGTTTCTTTCGGGGTAGTTATTATTGTTTCCATAGAATAGGTTATATAATTTCAGACAAGCCGCACTTTACAGTCGGAAACCGTATTATTGCGAAATTCTATTTCGAGATACATCTTATAGGGGATCGTCTTGAGATCGTGTACAAAATACTTCCACCGGTCTACGTAATAGTGGTTGTATTCGTCTCCGAGAAGTTCAACGATCTCTTCTTTTGTCCTTGAAATCAACAGTTCCGTATCCAGTATATGTTTCAGGTAGCACATGCGCTGTTCCCGGCTGCGCTTCCAGGTTAAACTTTCAAAAGAACAATGTTTGATCCCCAGCAGGAACATTACATATTTACAATATAAAGGCATAGTCGCATTTTTTATTAGTCGTTTTAAATACACACTATTACTACCCTCTGTAAAAAACCCTGTCTCTGTATTGCCTTTCGCACAGTACCGGTATAAGCTCCTTACCTCCCGGATACCGTTGAAAAAGCACTGACATAAAAGTAAACGACGACGCCCGAAATAATAACAGAAAACCTGTAGAACCTTTTGTTTTGGAACATAGAATAAGTTCGATTGAAACATAGAACAAGTTCTAATAACGGTTAGGAGATAATCACCATTTTTTTTGTATCATTGTACACCCCAAACACTATTTTATCCAACTTACATAAAATCAGGGTATTATTTCCACTAACTTCCCATTAGGGATATGACGGGAAAATTGTTTTACCATACCTGATATAGAAAACTCTGAACTCACGGTTTTTACATAATATTTTAGAATTCCGCTCTGATTCTAATGCGACTTACGTTGATTATTCTTTACAGCCTGTTCTGCCATGTTTCTTATTGTAAACAAATTAACAACAGCTTCACCCACGACCACAACCTCCGTTGGTATACCGATAGCGACGGGCTGCCCCAGAACACCATTACGGAAATATTTAAAGATATTCACGGTTACATATGGCTGCTTACCAAAAACGGGGTAGTACGGTATAACGGAAGTAGCTTCAGAACCTATAATTCCGAAAATACCGGGCTCGGCAACAACAGCATGACCCAGGTCACAGGTAACCGGAAATCGGACAGTATCTGGGTTTTCAATGATTTTGACGAAGCGCTCCTGATCACCCGGCGAACCGCCAGGCACGTATACTACAACAAACCGGGTATTCCGTCCGGGACTCCCTTCTTTGCACCCGGAAGCACTGTCGCCCTGGATCAGGTACCGGAGTCGGGGAAAAGCGACTTCTTTAAGGTCGGAGATACACTATGCCATATTTCAAAATCGGGAAAATACACCCTGATATACGGTGAAAACTATACTTCAGGAATGCTGGACCTGAAAAATGACAGCATAGGGAAAATTATTTATAACCGGATCGCACAACAGGTTTTTATCCTTACTTCCGGAAACCTCTATACCGTAACCAAAGAAAAGGACCGGCTCCTGGTTTCTCCATTATTGAACCGTTTCAGCTATCATCGGTTCAAGGATATCATATCGATCTATTACGACAGGTCGCTGAACGAGTTATATCTCGGGAGCAATACCAGGGGGCTGGGGGTGATCAGACCAAAAAAATTCCACAGTCATTACGACACCAACCCCGACAGGGTGCAATATGCCCTTATCGCACAGGACAGCAATACCGTTCTGACCGCCAATGGTACCCGTATCACGGCAGACAGTTCGGGAATCCGGACTTCCCGGATCAGATTCCCCTGTGAAGGTGACGAAACGAGCATGACCATCGATACTTTCGGGAATATCTGGA
The DNA here is from genome assembly GCF_003285545.1 of Sinomicrobium soli. GTDB lineage: Bacteria > Bacteroidota > Bacteroidia > Flavobacteriales > Flavobacteriaceae > Sinomicrobium. The sequence continues at coordinate 186,739 of NZ_QLNV01000001.1, forward strand.
CCAAAAAACAGGATATGCTGTATTGCTTCCGTAAGGATACCGGCTTTAACGGATACCGGCAATGGAAGCTCCCCGGAGACATAGGCCGGGTATACCTCGGAAAAAATGGCAACATATGGATTACCACCCGGCCTGCAGCACGACAAAACACAAGGAATAAAGGAGCTTTATACCGCATGAACCCCGCACAACCGGACCAGCCCCCCCTGTACTTCAGATCGGTCGGGTTTGACATATCCTATATCCTGCAGACCCCGGATTCCTCCCTCTGGCTGGGCAGCTATAAAGGGCTGTACCGGCTCGACCTCAAGACATCAGGGATAAGCACCATCCCCGGATTGCAGGACAAACACATAAAAAACCTGTATGCGGGTACACAAAACGAATTGTGGATCGCTACCGCCACCAAGGGCATTTTCCTGTACCGAAACGACACCCTTACCGGTTTTCCCCCGGACAGATACGGGTATATGCGCTCCCCTCTTTGTATCCGGGAAGATGCAAAAGGCTTTCTGTGGGTCTCCTCCGGAAAAGGACTGTTTCAGGTCTCAAAACAGAAAATGATAGACTATGCCACGGGAAAGACAGACCAGGTGTACTATCACTACTACGATAAAAGCTCGGGGTTTACTTCCAATGAGTTCAACGGCGACTGCCAGCCCTGCGGGGAAACACTTTCCAATGGCTATATCGCCTTCCCTTCCCTCGAAGGCATAGTCCTGTTCGATCCCCTCCAGATACACCCCAGGCTGCCAAATACAAAACTCTATCTCGACGAGGTCTACACTGTTCAGCACCGGGAGAAGGTAACGGTTCACAACGACACCATTCACGTACCCCGGGACTTCTCAAGGATATACCTATGGATCGATTCGCCGTACTTCGGAAACCCCCGTAACCTCAATCTCCAGTTCAGGCTGGAAGACCAGGGCGACGAGCAATGGGAATACATTTCGCAGGGGCAGCCCATCACCTTTTCACAGCTCTCCCCCGGCAGCCATACCATTGTCGTCCGGAAAATGAACAGTTTCTATTCCCATTACACCCATAAGCGCATTACCCTGATCGTACCTCCCTATTTCTGGGAAACGGACTGGTTCCTGTTACTGCTGCTACTCGCCGTTCCCGTACTTCTGTACTATAGCATAAAGTTCAGGATACGGTATGTGCGCTATAAAAACATGCTCCTGCAAAAGAAGATAGCCGAAAACACAAGACATCTGCGCAACGCCATCAGAACACTGAAGATCACCAGAAACAAGCTCGAACAACAGACCTCCATCCAGGAAAAGCTTATCGCATCCATAAGCCATGATATCCGCAGCCCGCTTCGTTTCATGGTAGATACTGCAAAATACATACACAACCACTATGACATGGGAGACAGGGAAACGATCCACAAAGGCATTTATTCGCTGTATACGGCTTCGGAGAATATCTACGATTTTATCAGCAAACTGCTGGAGTACAGCAAGGCCAAGGCCTATGACCAGCGCAAGGACGCTCCTCCGGATATTTACGACCTTCACGAAATGGTAGCGGAAAAAATATCCCTGTTTTCCGAAATAGGCCAATCACAGAAAACAGGGATATACAATGGTGTCCCCAAAGCATTCCTCACTACGGTAAGCAAGCACCTGTTATCCATCATTATCCACAACCTTATCGACAATGCGGTCAAGAATACCTACGGCGGAACGATCTCCATACAGGCTTTCTTAAAAAAGCAACGCCTATATATCACCGTAAGGGATACGGGCAGGGGCATGTCTGCCGGGCAATTACAACACTACCGGGCACTATTTCACCCGGAAAAAATAAAAGCTCCTTCTTATGAACACCATGAGAAAAACCTCGGAATGAAAATCATCCTCGACCTCCTTATCATTCTCAACGGGGAGATAGACATACGGAGTACATTGCAAAAGGGAACGGTCATCACTCTTAATTTCCCCCAGAAACATCCCCTTCCTGCATCCTGATCTGAAGTTTGAAGTACGAAGCCCGCAGCTCAAAGTCTGAAATCAACTATCAACTACGAACTAAGAACTAAGAACTAAGAAAGATCAATTATTCCATATATCTTCCTCAAACCCCCTGATATTCTCCTTTATACGGTCGCTTTCCAAAAGCTGGAACAGGGAATTCTCCACTACATAGTCCTTGATATAACGATCTCCCTGAACATTGTCCTCCTTATAGATCACGGCGTTAAACCGCCTGGTGTTCAACAGGGTATCAAAAGATATGGGAGCTGCCGAATTCCTGTTATTAAAAGCTTTGGCCTCATGGAGTATCTGTCTTGCCCCCGGGTACCACACCCAGAAGAGTTCCACCAGATTAGAACCATCGTCAATACCCTCGTCCATAAAATTGACATCGGGGGCCACCGGGGCTATCCCCAGGAGGCGGTACTTGAGCTCTCCCTGTCTCTTGTCGAAATACCAGACCCCTTTGATCCGGTACTCCCTGATGTCGGCGGCGGTGATGTCGCGGCGGTCTATGTATTCGGGAGACAACCGTTCGCCCGCGTTGAGCTGCTCGTATCCCATATCCGTAGTATCTATTTTGGAAAGGGTCGATCCCAGTTCTTCAAAAGCCCTTTTCTCCGTAAAGTAGGAATCCGCATAAATATCTTCAAGCTCTCCCGACTTTATGGCTTCGACCAGTACATCGTACAACGACTTCCTGTTCGACCGCTCTATGGGTTCCACGGGATAATAGAGAGCATAGTTCACCCTCTCGTTAATATCTATGGTTTCCCACGTCATTTTAGACCACATAATGTCCCGGTCATCGACATAGCCGTAATCCATGGGCGCATCGTTGTCCGCATTTTTCTGTCTTTCCGTCTTGACTCCTATCTCTTCGGGTTTTTTGGCATTGAGAAGATTGGCCTGTGCAGACAACAAAAAGCTGTACAGACCAAAAAGGAAGAAAAGCGGGGTAGTAACTCTTCTTTTCATGATTCTGATGTTTAAGTAATTGGGATAGTACTATATTAAAATAACAAGGACTCCCCCGGCAATGTCTTTCGACACCTGCAAAAGGAGCCCGGATGCTTCATCGATATACCCTGCAAGGCATTATCGTAGAGTTCTAATTGGTAAGCTGTATCACTACCGGAGATACCTTTTTCAGTTTATATCCTGTATTTCCGACAATATACGCCTCTATGTCAAAGACCTGAACGGCATCTCCCCTTCGGGCCCGTTTCAGGGCATTCCTGGCGGCCCCGTCCAGTTTATTTCCGCTAACCGAAATGGTAGGCTGTCCCGGGACCTTGAATTTAAATCCTCTTATACCGAGGTTCAGGTCAAAGTCAAAATCTTCCAGTAAAGCGCCCACCGTAGAAACTTCCAGGCTGGATCTGGGCATACTCACTTCTCCGGATTCGCCCCTTATGGTTCCAGAGGGCCTGGGCACGTCCTTGATCCTGAATTCCGTAGTCGTACTGATGCGCTGCCCGTCCGGCAGTGCTCCGCTGGCCGTAATATTTACTGTCCTTCCCCCTCCCGGTCTCATGGTGTATTTGCTTCCCGAAACCCTGGAGAGTCCCGTAGCCGAAGCAGACACCTTATTGTCCGGAATCCCGGGGATGGAAATGGTTATCGGATTGGAGACCCCACGGTATACCACATTCATCTTATCGGCAGAAATTACCGCTGCATTGGGTTTGGAGATCGTGGCAAATGCTGCCGACACCGGGACTTCGAGCATTTCCTCATCCTGCATAAAGATCAGTTTTCCCTCGAGCTTGTGATCTCCGGGACTGCCGGCACTCACATTCAGCCTGACCTTTCCCCCGTCAAGGCTGTAGTCTCCTTCCGAAAGCTTTTGCCCGTCCAGGAACAATTCCACTTCGTGAGGTTTTGTAGTCGCATCCGTCCTTCCCAGTACGATAGCCCCGTCAAAGGTCTCTCCCTGGTAATAGGCCGACTTGGGCTGCTCCAGCAAGGTAGAGTAGTTGGTCATGGAAACCTCACTGCTCAGTTCTTCCCCGAGCATGGCGCTGAATACATCGCTCTCGGTGGTTTTGATATCGGCCTGCATCTGGGTTATTTTAGTGAGGGATGCCACGAGGGGAAATCCTTCAAAATTATAATTCAGCCAGTCGATCTTCACCCCTTCCCGGTTTTCCACTTTTCCGTCCTCTCCCGTAGAGAAACGCTCGGCTACCGAACTCTTTACCTCGTTAAAATTTTCTTCACCCAGCGCCGTTATAACGGCCTCCCTGTACGTATTGATCCTGTCGATAAACTCCTGTCCTTCGTCGGTATACCGGCCTCCTCCCCTGAAGAACTTGTTGTCGAGGAACGTGGCCTGGTCCATTTTTTCATAATCCCTTTTATCGTTCAGGTTCTCGGTCATTTCGTTCTTCAGTTCCTCCAGGTAATTGTAATAGTCTGCCGAAAGCTCCTTTACCTCCCCGGCCTTTTCCAGGATTGGGCGGTAACGGTCGGGTTTCTCTTCGGCCATCTGGGCCAGCCCGTTCAGCGCTGCCGTATTATCCTCCGTGGCCTTTACATTGGAAGCTTCGAGTTTTTCATTCAGCGTACCAAAAGCCGACAACACCTCTTTCCCCATATTTATCGCCAGCATGGCAATAAATACCAGGTACATGAGGTTGATCATCTTTTGACGCGGTGACAAATTATTTCCTGCCATGTCCTAATCGGTTTTTGATTTTGGTGTTTGCGGTTATTAGCGTTTGTTCATGGCAGACAACATTCCACCGTACACACCGTTAAGGGATGAAAGATTAGTGGTAAGCGATTCCATTTGTTCTTTCAGGCGTCCGGCATTATTGGCCACCTCTTCGTTAATGGCAGCCTGTCGTCCGGCGCTTTCCAGCTGTACCTTGTAAAGACTGTTGAGCGATTCCATCTGTGCGGCCGCCAGGGAGAGCTCCTCACTGTATTTCCTGGTAGAGGAAATAGCATCTACGGTAGGTGCTATATTCTTGGCAGCTCCTTCAAAATTCCTGATACTATACCCCAGGCTACTCATCAGTTCGGCATCGATCCTGGCTTCCTTGAGCAGGTTGTCGAGTTTTTTGGACAACAATCCTTCGGCTTCCTTCACCTCTTCCTCCACTTTCTGCTCCCTTTTCCTGGCCTCTCCTCCGCTGAGCTCGGGATACACCCTGCTCCAGTCCAGGTCTTCATCTACAGGTTCGAACGCCGAAATGGCAAAAATAAGTGCCTCGGATACCAGTCCGATCGCCAGCAGGACGGTTCCGTTAAGCGGCCCGAACTCCCAGTGATTAAGCTTGAAAAGCGCTCCCAGGATAACTACCGAGGCCCCCAGACTATAGGCCATATTAAATAATTTCTTATTGGATTTGGATCTTGCCATAATGGTAAATAGTTGATTTGTTATATATCAGTTAAAATCTCAGAACACCGCTTAGCGGCCTATCTCTTTTGCCCCCATATAATCCTGGACCGTACGGAAGCCGATATAGCTTCTGGCAGAATCCTGGTATTCAAAATCCCGGGTACTCACCTGCAGGAAATAGGCGACATCTTTCCACGAACCTCCCCGTATCACCTTCCTCTTGTTCTGTTCGTCGTAGGCATTGGGGTTCATGGTAGAAGCATAGTCATACGAACTGGGGTCATAGGCCGAATTGGTCCATTCGGAAACATTCCCTGCCATATTATACAACCCGTAATCGTTGGGTTTATAGGATTTTGCCTCCACGGTATACAGGGCATCATCGGCCGCATAGTCGCCCCTGTTCGGTTTGAAATTGGCCAGAAAGCATCCGCGTTCGTCCATCAGGTAGGGTCCTCCCCAGGGATAGGTCCCCGATTCGAGTCCGCCCCGGGCCGCATATTCCCATTCCGCCTCGATCGGCAGTCGGAACTGGTTTACAAAACCTGCACCCCTCGATTTCTGAAAGTCATTCTTGTATTTGGTCCGCCAGTTACAGAATGCCTTGGCCTGTTTCCACGACACTCCCACCACGGGATACTCACTATAGGCATCGTGCCAGAAATAATCATTGTGCATGGGTTCGTTATAGGAATAATAGAAATCCCTGATCCACACCGTAGTATCCGGATAGATCATCATCTCTTCCGTCTTTACAAAGTCTTTCCGGTTCCCCTTTTTCATTTTGGCTGCCGCCTGTATATCCATCCAGGTGTACTTGTATTTCAACTGGGTGACATCTATGGTACGATAACCGTTATACGACTCCTCCAGGGGAAGATACATGGAGTCCATAACTTCGGTATAATACTGATCCGGATATTTCGCCGGGTCCCATATCAGTCTCGGTTTCTTATTGAGCATACGTCCTTCAAAACCGGTTTCACCCATACCGCCGTAATTTTCGATCATATACCTGTCGTATTCCGAAAGCTGGGAAGTATCGGCATCCTTAAAGGCATATTCTCCTATCCCGCCGTCCCCGGGGCCCAGCCCTTCGTAATCGGCAAGAATGGCCAGTTTGGTACGGAGCACGGAATCCTTGACCCATTCCACGAACTGGCGGTACTCACTATTGGTGATCTCGGTCTCATCCATATAAAACGACCTTACGGTAACCGTTTTGGTAGGGGCGTTCATTCCGCCGGAAACGTCAGATTCCGATTTTCCCATAATGAAGGAACCCCCGGGCACCAGCGTCATTCCGTAAGGCTTTTCCGGATGCCATCGCTTTCCGCCTACTCCTACCAACTCTCCCCTGTCCTGTTTACCGCAGCTGTACAAAACAGCTCCGAGGGCTATAACAAAAAATAGTTTTTTCATTCGCTTTTTCGGTTAATATGGTTTAAAAAATTCCGCATACCCTATTACTTCCGATATCCCGATTTTTTTTCAGCTGTATTCCGGCCGGTAACATTCACTGCACCGCTGCCGGCATCATCCCACGGCCGTTTTCTTACAGGCCTTCCACCAGCGTTCGGGGATGATCTCGTTGCAGGCATCCAAATAATCCTTTTGGGTGCATGGTAATAACGTATGTCTTTTCAATTTATTATTCGGTGCCCCGAGAATCGGCACTTCGATCCACCACCTCCCGGAAACATCACTTTTGTAAAAACACAATTCCTGATCTTCCATCGGAACGATATATTTCTCGTAATTACGGGTCCCGGAGAAAGGATAATCCTTTTTCCTGAAATTAAACCCTTCGATAAAATACCACAATATATGTGCGGCGAGTTGAGCACTGGCCGGAGTATTCCGGTTTTCATAGATCCCGAATACGGACACCTTGTCACTGATCCCCGCATACCGGGCAATGGCGCAGATCTCACGCCCGTCAAAACCGTTGGGAAATGTTCCGGGCGCATGCCCGAGGTCTGCCCCCCTGACGGAGGTCATATCAAGGCTTACCACATCGGCATCGCGAAAAACGGGTTCGGCCAGGGTAATGTCTTCCGCCAGCGCCCCGAGCCTGTAGGCATCGAAGAACAATTTGTCCATAAGATCGATCTCTTCCTGGGCATTGAAATAGGTCTGATAACCGAGATTACTGAAATTAAAGAGATTATTCGGCTGCTCTACAATAATCCTGCTCATATAGGAAGCGGAAGAAATCAGTTCACCGGGAGAGCCGAAATCAAAACGGCTATCTACAGAGACCAGGTTTACCATTTGTTCCAGCTGGTCAAAGGCCCTGTAAGTGGCATAGGTAATATCCTGGCTGCCCCCTATAATAATGGGTACAATTTCCCTTTTTACCAGGTATCCCACAAGAGATTTCACCGCAAAATAGGTATCCTCTACGGTATCTCCCGCCGAAATATCACCCAGGTCCGCCATTCCGTGACTCCAGTTTCCCCCGTAAAGCCGGTATAGCTGAATGCGTATCTCGTCCAGGCCGGGCGATATTCCTGCCCCCTGTACTACAGAATTCCTCGTCTCATCCACACCCACGACAGCCAGTTTCACCTGCTCCAGATCAGGTATTCCCTCCTGCCCGGTATGCATCCCTATCTGGTTTCCTATGGTCTGTGCAGACAGTAACTGATTATGGGCCACCACTGTCGTACTTACGGGCGACAAGAACTCAAAATCCATACTTTTTACTCGTGTTTCGCCAATACTTTTCCTGCCATCGGCGTTATTCTTTAATATCCGGTTACTTTTTACGCGCTTTTCCCGCCTTTCCCTTAACCGGTTTTTTTTCTTCCAGCCTCTTTTTTACATCTTCAAGCTCCAGTCCGGAAACATCGACATCCTTGGAAAGCTCCACCTTGCTCCTGCCCTTGATGATATTGTGCCTGCCCCAGCGGGCCTTCTCTATGCGTATCCCTTCTTCCGGCCATTCCCGCACCACTTTTTCGGCTTCCTTTTTAAGCTTGTCCTCGATCAGTTCGGTTATATCATCATCAGACAGGTTGTCAAAATCGTATTTTTTATTGACATTGACAAACATTCCGTCCCATTTGATAAACGGACCGAACCGTCCCTTGCCCTTGGTCACGTCCTTTCCCTTATATGTAGCTATGGGAGCATCGGCCTTTTGCTTGGCCCTTATGAGCTCTACCGCCCGGTCCAGCGTCACATCAAAGACATCTTCCCCCTTGTCCAGGGAAATAAACCCATTGTCATAACGGACATACGGACCGAACCGTCCCACATTGACCTCTACGGGCTTGCCTTCGAAATCGCCCAGCACTCGCGGCAGTTCGAACAGCCCCAATGCCTCTTCCAGGGTAATACCCTCTATGGTCTGCTCCGGAAGCAGGCTGGCAAAGCGGGGTTTTTCCTCTTCTTCAGCCACCCCTATCTGCACCATCGGGCCAAAACGCCCCAGCCGTACACTTACCTGTCTCCCGCTTTCGGGATCCGTGCCCAGGATACGCTCTCCCCTTTCCCTGTCGGCATTTTCCTCTACATCCTTTACCTGGGGGTGGAACCCTTTGTAAAACTCCTTCATCATCAGGGTCCAGTCTTCTTCTCCCGATGCAATATCGTCAAAATTCTGTTCTACCCTGGCCGTAAAATTATAATCAAGTATGTTTTCGAAATGGGTCACCAGGAAATCATTGACTATGGTCCCTATATCCGTAGGCACCATTTTTCCCTTATCCGCCCCTGTAATTTCCGAAAGTGTCTTCTCCTGCAACTCACCCTTACGCAGGGTAAACTGTGTGTATTTGCGTTCTGTTCCTTCTATACTGCCCTTTTCTATATAACCGCGGTTCTGTATGGTGGAAATGGTAGGCGCATAAGTAGAAGGGCGCCCTATTCCCAGTTCTTCCAGTTTCTTTACCAGCGACGCTTCCGTGTAGCGGTACGGCGCCCGCGAAAAACGCTGGGTAGCCGTCATTACCGTATTGTCCAGGACCTCTCCTTTTTCCAATGCCGGAAGCAGGCCGTCCTGTTCTTCGTCCTCTTCGTCCGTTCCCTCGATATACACCTTCAGAAAACCGTCGAATTTAAGCACCTCCCCGGTAGCAGTAAACAGCTCCTTATGCGTATCGGCTTCTATTTTCACATTCGTACGTTCCAGTTCCGCATCGCTCATCTGGGAGGCAATGGTACGCTTCCAGATCAGGTCGTACAACCGTGCCTGGTCACGTTCTACGGACACGGAATGACGTGATATATCGGTAGGACGTATGGCTTCATGGGCTTCCTGGGCCCCCTTGGCCTTCTGTGCAAAATTCCTGGGTTTGCTGTACTTTTCCCCGAAGGCCTGTTTTATCTCTGCCTTTGCGGCCTCTGATGCCTCGGGAGAAAGGTTTACGCTATCGGTTCTCATATAGGTGATAAGCCCCGCTTCATACAGGCGCTGGGCTATGTTCATGGTCCTGCTCACCGAAAAGTAGAGTTTCCGGGAGGCCTCCTGTTGCAGTGTGGATGTTGTAAAAGGAGGTGCCGGGGTCTTTCTGGCAGGTTTGGTCTCAAGGCTGGCTACCTTAAACGCCGCGCCGGTATTGCGTTCGAGAAACTGTTTTGCTTCTTCCTTCGTACCGAAAGTTTTCGGCAGTTTGGCCTTGAAAGTCTTTCCTTCCGCGGTCCGGAACTCGGCCACTATGCGGAACGACACTTCCGGGGTAAACCGGTTGATCTCCCGTTCGCGTTCCACGATAAGCCTTACGGCCACCGACTGCACCCTCCCGGCAGACAGTCCGCCCTTTATCTTTTTCCAGAGTACGGGCGAGAGTTCGTATCCCACGAGCCGGTCCAGCACGCGCCTCGCCTGCTGTGCATTGACAAGGTTGTAATCTATCCCCCTGGGGTTTTCTATCGCCTTGAGAATGGCGTTACGGGTTATGGCATTAAAAACGATGCGCTTTGTCTTGGACCGGTCGAGCTTAAGCTGTTCCGCCAGGTGCCAGGCTATGGCTTCCCCTTCGCGGTCCTCATCACTCGCAAGCCATACCGTATCAGCTTTGGAAGCGAGGCTCCGGAGGTTTTTAACCACCTCTTTCTTGTCTTTCGAAACAATATATTTCGGCTTGAAATCCTTGGTCACATCTACCCCCAGCTCTTTGGAAGGCAAATCGGAAATATGTCCGTAACTGGACGCTACCTTATAATCCTTTCCCAAAAACTTTTCTATGGTTTTTGCCTTGGCAGGCGACTCAACAATCACTAAATTCTTTGCCATAAACCCGATTTTAAGATTACAAAAGTATATTAAAAAAAATTTATGGAAGCACCCCCGTGTTTTTTTGAATAAAAATACCCCGGCATTTCCCTGCCAAATTGTCACTGAGTTTATAAATAATCCTATCTTTGTACCCTGAAAATATCACAAACGGAGTGCAATTCGTTTTTCCGGGCCGGACCCGTACAACCTTTCCGGTTCCAGTATATTTCCGGAAGATCACCGATAAAACATTCCGTTAAGGGCACAGGGTATTATGGAAAAAACAATAGACGAAAAGAAACAGGGAGAGCAGCTCGTAATGGATATACAGCATTACCCGGAACAAGGTGTACAGCACCGGAAAGACGGTAAAAAACTGTATATAGAAAGTTATGGCTGCCAGATGAATTTCTCCGACAGCGAGATCGTAGCCTCCATCCTTGCCGGGGAAGGCTTCAATACCACCCAGCAGCTGGAAGAAGCCGACCTGGTCCTGATCAACACCTGCTCCATACGGGAAAAGGCAGAACAGACCGTGCGCAAAAGGCTCGAAAAGTTCAACGCCGTCAAAAGGATAAACCCCGCCATGAAGGTCGGGGTACTGGGCTGTATGGCCGAGCGCCTGAAAAGCAAGTTCCTGGAAGAGGAAAAGATCGTGGATATGGTGGTAGGGCCCGATGCCTACAAAGACCTGCCCAACCTGGTGCAGGAAATCGATGAAGGGCGCAATGCGGTAAATGTCATTCTCTCCAAAGAAGAGACTTATGGCGATGTTTCTCCGGTGCGGCTCAACAGTAACGGGGTCACTGCCTTTGTATCGATCACCAGGGGATGCGACAATATGTGCACCTTCTGCGTGGTCCCGTTTACGCGGGGTCGGGAACGAAGCCGGGATCCGCAATCCATCCTGGAGGAAGTGGGGCAGCTCTGGGAAAAGGGATACCGGGAGATCACCCTGCTCGGGCAAAATGTAGACAGCTATCTGTGGTATGGAGGAGGGCTCAAGAAGGATTTCGAAAATGCCTCGGGGATACAGAAAGCCACAGCGGTAAGTTTTGCCGGCCTGCTGTCTATGACAGCCGAAGCATATCCCAAAATGCGCATCCGGTTCTCTACCTCCAACCCGCAGGACATGACACTTGACGTGATCAGGACCATGGCAGAATATCCCAATATCTGCAAATACATCCACCTCCCGGTGCAAAGCGGGAGCGACCGTATACTCCGGGCCATGAACCGCCTGCATACCAGGGAAGAGTATTTCCGGCTTATCGACAACATCAGGGAGATCATTCCCGACTGTGCCATTTCTCACGATATGATCGCCGGTTTTCCCACAGAAACCGAGGCAGACCACCAGGATACCCTCTCACTTATGGAATATGTGAAATACGACTTCGGCTTTATGTTTGCCTATTCGGAGCGTCCCGGAACACTGGCCGCGAGAAAGATGGAAGACGATGTTCCCGAAGAGGTCAAAAAGCGCAGGCTTACCGAGATCATCAACCTGCAGCAACAGCACGGTCTATTCCGTACACAGCAGCACCTGGGAAAAACGGAAGAGGTGCTTATCGAAGGCCCTTCCAGAAAAAGCGATGCCCACTGGATGGGACGCAATACCCAGAATACGGTTGTAGTATTTCCCAAAGAACACTACAATATAGGCGATTTTGTCAATGTAAAGATTACCGACTGTACTGCTGCAACCCTGATAGGAGAAGCAACAGGCCTTTCTGATAAGAGCTTGTTCTAATCCGGAAGCAGCAAGCAAGTATAACCCAAAACACGTTTTCCCGGTATTGCATACACCAAACCGGGAAGGCAGTCAGAAGAGCATGGAAAACGTACAAGCCATAAAACAGCGGTTCGGTATCATAGGCAACGATGTAAAGCTCAACCGCGCCATCGAAAAAGCCACACAGGTAGCCCCTACCGATATTTCGGTACTGGTAACCGGGGAAAGCGGAGTAGGAAAGGAAAGTATTCCCAAGATCATCCACTCCCTGTCGCATCGCAAACACGGCAGGTTTATCGCGGTCAACTGCGGGGCCATTCCCGAGGGTACCATAGACAGCGAGCTCTTCGGGCACGAAAAGGGCTCTTTTACAGGGGCCACCCAGACCCGTAGCGGATATTTCGAAGAGGCCGACGGGGGTACCATATTCCTGGACGAAGTGGGAGAACTCCCGCTCACCACCCAGGTACGGCTTTTACGGGTGCTGGAAAACGGGGAGTTTATAAAGGTAGGGTCGTCAAAAGTGCAGAAAACCAATGTCCGTATCGTAGCCGCTACCAACGTCAATATGTTTGAGGCCATCGAAAAGGAAAAGTTCCGCGAAGACCTCTACTACCGCCTCAGTACCGTGGAAATACACCTTCCCCCGCTGAGAGACCGCAGGGACGACATCCACCTGCTCTTCCGGAAGTTTGCCGCCGACTTTGCCCAGAAATACAAAATGCCCGCAATCCGGCTGGAGGACAGCGCCGTAAAAGTACTGCTGGAATACCGATGGGCAGGGAATATCAGGCAGCTCAGGAATGTGGCCGAGCAGATATCGGTACTGGAACAGGACCGCTCCATCTCGGCAAATACGCTTACGGGGTACCTGCCCGGTGCCGGAAAAAACCTGCCGGCTGTGATCAGTGACAAAAAGTCCCAGGGTGATTTTGGCAGCGAACGGGAGATCCTGTACAAAATACTGTTCGATATGAAAGGTGATCTCAACGACCTGAAAAAGCTCACACTCGAACTCATGCAGTCGGGCAGCAGTCAGAAGGTAAAAGAGGAAAACCAGAACCTCATCCGGAAAATCTACGGAAAATCCGATGCTCCTGATGATTTTGAAGATCTCGCCAGGAATTCAGGCATCTCTACCGAAAACTACCCGGCTATCGAGGATTACGAAGACAGCGAGGCCCTGGAGGTGCTTCCCGTGGCGCAGGACCAGGAACTCCGGAACACCGAAGACAAATACCACTTTGCCGAAGAGATCGAAGAGGAAGAAACGCTTTCCCTCCAGGACAAGGAACTGGAACTCATCAGGAAGGCCCTGGAACGGAACCACGGCAAACGAAAAGCCGCAGCAGCCGAACTGGGAATTTCCGAAAGAACGCTGTACAGGAAAATAAAACAATACGATTTGTAAGGAAGATTAGCTGGAAGTCGGGAGTCCGAAGTCGGGGTTCTCATTCTGAGCGAAGTGCAGCGAAGCCGAAGGCTCTATCGTCGGAATGACAACAGCCAACCAGTAACCAAAATAAATACATTCGCATGAAAAACAATCATACAGGCCCGGCAATACCGAAAAGGGCTGTTTCCATATTGGTAGCCTGTGCTGCCCTGCTTATTTTTAAAGGATGTGGCATATACAACTTTACGGGAGGCGATGTCGGAAGTGCCCAGACCTTCCAGGTAAATACGTTCCGGAACGAAGCCCCGCTGGTCGAACCCGGACTGGACCGGGACTTTACCCTGGCGTTACAGGACCTGATCATGAATCAGACCAGCCTGGACCTGGTACCTTCCGGCGGAGACCTGCTCTACGAAGGAGAGATCACCGAATACCGGGTGGCCCCCATGACGGCAACAGCACAGCAAACCGCCGCCCAGAACCGCCTGACCATAGGGGTGCGTGTGCGTTTTACCAACAACACCAAGGAAGATGCCGATTTCGAACGCACGTTCTCGTTTTATTACGATTTCCCTGCCAACTCACAGCTCAACTCAGTAAAATCGGCTGCTCATGAAGAGATCTTCGAGAGGATCACCCAGGATATCTTCAATGCCTCCCTGGCCGACTGGTAGGTATTTGCAAGTCGTTAGTTTGTGAAGAATGGCAGGAAGTCAAAACAAACAATATCAACATGAACGCTTCAGACTACATACAACTCTTAAGAAAACCCGAAAACATCCGGCTGGAAGAAACAACAGCCCTGGAAACCCTGATCGGGGAATACCCCTTTTTTCAGTCGGCCAGGGCACTTCACCTGAGAGGGCTCAGTAATCTGAACAGCTTCCGGTACAACGATGCACTCAAAAAAACTGCGGCCCATACCACCGACAGGACAGTGCTGTTCGACCTGATCACCTCAAAAGAATTCCTGCAGAACCGCATTGCCAAAACCATCGCCAACCGGAAGACCAATCTCGGGGATATCGAAGTCAATGCACAGGAGATCCGCATAAAGGGCAATACCCTGGTCGAACAGACCCACCTGGCAGATGAACAGGACGCCGAACGCATCCTCGATCCTTCCGTATTTATTCCCGTACCTTCCGAAACGGAACAACAACTCGGAATAGGGACTCCCCTGACCTTCGGTCACGGTGAGAAGCACTCCTTTTCGGAATGGCTTAAATTATCGTCCTGCCAGCCGGTCGCGCGGGAAACGGCAGTCAGTTCGCAGAAAGACAAAAACAAACAACCTGCTCCGGCAGAGATCAGCAGGAAATTCAAGCTTATAGACAAGTTTATCAAAAACAACCCGAAGATCGTGCCCAGGGCAGACCGGAACAAGGAACCCACCGTAGTAAACCTGGCCCACAATGCGCAAGTGGAACAGGAAGAGCTGATGACCGAGACCCTGGCCAGGGTATACCTGGAACAAAAACGGTATAAAAACGCCATTCAGGCCTATAAAATATTAAGTTTGAAATATCCGGAAAAAAGTGGTTTCTTTGCAGACCAGATCAAGGCCGTTAAAAAACTGCAACAAAACAGTTGACCGATGGCCGCTGTCCGGAAACCGGGAATTTCCGGACGGGATACGACAACAAAGCATATTAATATATTATCACATAAACAATGAGTACGTTTTCTATATTCATGGTGCTGATCATTATCGTGGCACTTTTATTAGTTCTGGTCATTATGGTACAGAATCCCAAAGGCGGAGGACTGTCTTCTTCCTTCGGTGGTGGCGGTAGCCAGATCGTAGGCGGCGTTAAAAAGACCGGAGATTTCCTGGACAAGAGTACCTGGACCCTCGCTACCATCCTGATCGTGCTGATACTGCTTTCGAACCTCAGCCTCAGGAACAGCGGTGCATCGCAGGAGTCCAAACTGCTGGAAGGCCAGCGGACAAGACAGGAAACTACAATACCGCAACAGGACAACACCACACCTCCGGTACCGACAGAAACCGATACTACCGGGGAACCCGAATAGCGGACAGACAAAAAAGATACCTGAAAAAATGCCAGCTTGTCATAAGTTGGCATTTTTATTTACAAAAATGTCAGTTTCCTTTCCTTTTTAAGACATTCGTACACGTTGGCATAATTTCTGCCTGACAGTGCATAGTTTAAACATAAATCTAATTTAAAATAAAATAGTAAAAATGGCTGAAGTAAACATTAAACCGCTTGCAGACAGGGTTCTGGTAGAACCTGTCGCCGCAGAAACAACAACTGCTTCCGGAATTATCATTCCCGATTCTGCCAAGGAAAAACCTCAGAAAGGAGTTGTTGTTGCAGTTGGTCCCGGTACCAAGGACGAACCGTTAACTGTAAAAGTCGGTGATACTGTGCTTTACGGAAAATACTCCGGTACCGAACTCAAACTCGAAGGTACCGATTACCTGATGATGCGCGAAAGCGATATCCTGGCTATTGTATAGCACCCCCTTATCACAACCGGATTGACACTGAACTGAAAACAGTAAATTAAAAACAACAGAAAATGGCTAAAGACATAAAATTTGACATTGAAGCCCGTGACGGACTAAAGCGCGGAGTAGATGCCCTCGCAAATGCAGTAAAAGTAACACTCGGCCCCAAAGGGAGGAACGTAATTATCAGCAAATCCTTCGGAGCCCCCACCGTAACCAAGGACGGGGTTTCCGTAGCCAAGGAAATAGAGCTGGACAACGCGCTGGAAAACATGGGCGCACAGATGGTTAAGGAAGTAGCCTCCAAAACCAATGACCTCGCCGGTGACGGAACCACCACGGCTACCGTTCTGGCACAGGCCATCGTTAAGGAAGGCCTGAAAAACGTAGCGGCAGGAGCCAACCCCATGGACCTTAAAAGAGGGATCGACAAGGCTGTGGAAGTCCTGGTGAAAGACTTGGCAAAACAATCGAGGGAGGTAGGTGATGCTACAGACAAGATAAAGCAGGTAGCTGCCATTTCTGCCAACAACGACGAAACCATCGGTGAGCTTATCGCCCAGGCGTTTACGAAAGTCGGAAAGGAAGGGGTAATTACCGTAGAAGAAGCCAAAGGTACTGACACCTATGTAGATGTTGTGGAAGGGATGCAGTTCGACAGGGGATACCTCTCTGCCTATTTCGTTACCGATTCCGAAAAGATGGTTGCCGAACTGGAAAACCCGTATATCCTTCTTTTCGACAAGAAGATCTCCAACATGAAAGACCTTCTTCCCGTACTCGAGCCTGTTGCCCAGCAAGGAAAACCCCTGCTGATCATTGCCGAGGATGTAGACGGTGAGGCCCTCGCCACCCTGGTCGTAAACAAACTGAGAGGTTCTCTCAAGATCGCAGCGGTAAAAGCCCCGGGATTCGGTGATCGCAGAAAAGCCATGCTGGAAGACATCGCCATCCTTACCGGAGGTACCGTAATTTCTGAAGAGAGAGGATTTACGCTCGAAAATGCTACCATAGACATGCTGGGTACTGCCGAGAAAGTAGCCATAGACAAAGACAATACTACCGTAGTCAACGGTGCCGGTGAAGCCGAAGCCATTAAAGGCCGCGTAAACCAGATCAAGGCGCAGATAGAAACGACTACCTCAGACTACGACAGGGAAAAACTTCAGGAACGCCTTGCCAAACTGGCCGGTGGTGTAGCCGTACTGTATGTAGGTGCTGCCTCCGAAGTGGAAATGAAAGAGAAAAAAGACCGCGTAGATGATGCACTTCACGCTACCCGCGCTGCCGTAGAAGAAGGTATCGTAGCCGGTGGTGGTGTGGCCCTGGTAAGAGCCAAGGCAGTGCTCGACCAGGTGAAAGCCCTGAACCCCGACGAAGAGACCGGAATACAGATCGTGGCCCGCGCTATCGAATCGCCGCTGAGAACTATCGTTGAAAACGCAGGTGGCGAAGGTTCCGTAGTCGTTTCCAAAGTACTCGACGGAAAAGACGACTTCGGTTACGATGCCAAGTCCGAAACCTATGTAGACATGTTTAAGGCCGGTATCATCGACCCCAAGAAAGTAACCCGTATCGCCCTGGAAAATGCGGCTTCCGTATCCGGTATGATCCTCACTACCGAGTGTGCGCTTACCGATATCAAGGAAGACAACCCTGCACCTGCAGGCCCTCCCATGGGCGGGGGAATGCCGGGAATGATGTAAAACAAATGTTTCCGATAAAAAAAGCTGCCCGAGAGGCAGCTTTTTTTATTCCTATAATTTTGCCATCCGCAGCCGGAGGGAATTGGCAATCACCGACACCGAACTGAAGCTCATGGCCAGCGCAGCGATCATGGGCGACAACAACAAACCGGATACAGGATACAACACGCCGGCCGCTACCGGAATTCCCAGGGCATTATACGCCAGGGCAAAGAACAGGTTCTCCTTTATATTCCGCATAACCTTATGACTCAGCATACGGGCCCTCGCTATACCATTGAGGTCTCCTTTCACCAGGGTGATCTCCGCGCTCTCTATCGCCACATCAGTCCCGGTCCCCATCGCTATACCTATGTCGGCCTGTGCCAGCGCCGGGGCATCATTGATCCCGTCTCCCGCCATGGCTACTTTCTTTCCGGCTTCCTGCAACCGTTTGACCTCGTTCAGCTTGTCCGCCGGCAACATCTGCGCCTTAAAACCGTCCAGCCCGAGCGTTTCATTTACCGCCCTTGCCGTGTCTTCATTATCACCGGTCAGCATAACCACCTCCATGCCTTCGTCCTGTAATTTCTCTATGGCTTCCCTGCTGGTCTCCTTTATTTTATCCGAAATCACCACAAAACCCAGCACCTCACCATCTTCTGAAAGGCAGGATACGGTTTTTCCCTGTTGTTGTTCCGCCTTTACCTGTTTTTGCAATGCTTCCGGGAGCTTTACCCCTAACTGCTCCAGTAATTTGTCATTTCCGAGTGCCAGAGCCTTGTCCTGCCCCCCTTCGGAATGCACACCCTTTACCCCCTTCCCGGTAACAGATTCGAAATCGTTTACCTGTACGGGCTCTACCCCTTTTTCTTCGGCATACCGCATGGTTGCCTGTGCCAGGGGATGTTCGCTATGACTGTTGAGCGATACTATCTTTTGCAGGACCTCATCCCCGCCTGACCCGCCGGCAGCCACCACTTTTTCCACCGAGGGTTTCCCTTCGGTAACCGTTCCGGTCTTGTCAATGATCACCACATCAATTTTATTCATTCGCTCCAGGGCCTCCGCATTTTTAATGAGCACCCCCGATTGGGCGCCCTTACCCACCCCGACCATGACCGACATGGGCGTTGCCAGTCCCAGCGCACAGGGACACGCAATGATAAGTACGGCAATGGCATTTACAAAGGCATACACATAGGACGGTTCGGGACCGTATACGGCCCATACGATAAAGGTCAGTACGGATATCAGCACCACGACAGGCACAAAATATCCCGAGATCCTGTCGGCCAGTTTCTGTATCGGGGCCCTCGACCTGCTGGCGGAATTGACCATATCCACAATCTGCGAAAGCAGGGTATCGGCTCCTACCTTCTCGGCCTCCATTACAAAACTCCTGTTTCCGTTAATGGTGCCTGCGCTGACCGTATCTCCTTCCCCGCGATCGACCGGGATAGGCTCCCCGGTGATCATGGACTCGTCTATCGTACTCTTTCCCTCCTTGATAATTCCGTCTACCGGGATCTTCTCCCCCGGCTTTACCCTGAGCAGGTCACCCTTTTCCACATCGTCCAGGCTCACCACCTGTTCCTTTCCCTCTACCACCCTGGTCGCCGTATTGGGTGCCAGTTTCAACAGTTCCCTGATGGCCGAATTGGTCTTGCCGTGTGCCCTTGCCTCAAGTAACTGCCCGAGTAATACCAGCGTAAGGATTACGGTTGCCGCCTCGAAATACACGTGAACCGTACCGTCGGCAGACTTGAACTGCTCCGGCAATATCCCCGGGAATGCCATTCCGCCGAGACTGAATAGCCAGGCTACCCCCGCTCCCAGCCCGATCAGGGTAAACATATTGAGGTTCCAGGTCACCACAGAGCGGTATGCCCGC
The DNA here is from genome assembly GCF_003285545.1 of Sinomicrobium soli. Taxonomy (GTDB): domain Bacteria; phylum Bacteroidota; class Bacteroidia; order Flavobacteriales; family Flavobacteriaceae; genus Sinomicrobium. Next base: position 206,492 of record NZ_QLNV01000001.1, read on the forward strand.
TCAAAAAACATCCATGTAGCATAAAACACCACCGGCAGGGAAAGCCCCAGCTGTATCCAGTTCCAATACTCGCGGGGGAGCCAGTCCCCCACAGGGTCCCCCGGAAGCATTTCAGACATCGCGATCAGGAATATGGGAAGGGTAAATGCCACGGCAATCTTGAACTTGCGCAACAGCTTGATGTAATGCTCATCCGTTTCTTCCTCTTCCTCTTCCACAGGAACAAGGTCCATTCCGCATTTCGGGCAGCTTCCCGGCTGGTCACTGATCACCTCGGGATGCATCGGGCAGGTATAAGACACCTTTTTTCGCCGTGGTGAAGGTGCCTCCACGAGATCCATCCCACACACAGGACAACTTCCCGGTTTGTCATAGGTCTTGTCCTCTTCACAGTGCATGGGGCAATAGTAAACCCCGCTGCCGGGAACACTGCCTTTTTTCGCGGAAGCATGGGAAGCATCGTGTTTTCCATCACTGCTGCAACAGCTACACCCCTTTTTTTCCTCACCCGGAAGCGCAATGCCGTAATGCCCCCTGTCGGCCTCAAAGGCCTCCCCCAGTTTTGCGAAGGGAACGTGCTCTTCCATCTCCACTACGGCCTCTGCCTTGTCCAGGTCTACCGTTACCCCGGTAACCCCGTCGACACTGCCGATAATCTTCTCCACATGCCCTTTACACCCCGTACAGGACATTCCGGTTATTTTATAGGTATGTTTCATCATGATTTTATCCGTATTTAAGAATGCAAAGTTCCGGGATAAAAACCGGAAGTTATTATACAATTCCGGAAAAGGATTGTATAATTTACGGATTTTCTGCAGAAGAAACAGGCTGTTTCCGGGGTAATACCTCCGGGAGGGATTTTTATATGCGTTTCGTAGATTCCCTGACGATCAGTTCGGTCTTAAGGGTTATGGTCTGATAATCTATGATATCGGCATCATCTTCCTCTATCTGGCGTATCAACAGTTTGGCCGCAGCCTCTCCCATCTGGAATGCCCGGTCATTGACCGTCGTGAGACTGGGCTCTATAATCCTGGAAATGGGATAATTACTAAAGCCTGCAATAGCTACCTGTTCCGGTATTTTTATGCCGGCCTTATTAAAGGCCTGGATAATACTCACGGCAGTATAATCGTTCGCACAGAAGATGCCGTCGGGCAGATCGGGCAGCTGCAGCAGCCTGCGGGCACAATCTGCACCTTCCTCGTAACTCAGGTTTTTGGTGGTCAGGATAAAATCGTCCCGGAACATCATGCCATTGTCGGCAAGAGCGGCCTTATATCCTTCCAGGCGTTTCCTGAAAATACCGGTAGACTGATTACCCGCAATGTGAAAGATCCTCCTGCAACCGACATCTATAAGGTGTTCCGTAGCCGTGTATGAAGATTCGTAATCGTCGATGTTGACTTTATTGGTCAGGAAGTTTTCCGGGGTACGGTCGTAAAACACCTGGGGCACTTTCAGGTTGTTCAACCGTTTGAGATGATCAAATATCCTCGACTCCATCGCCAGGCATATAATAACGCCCTCCACCATTTTTGTCTGAAGGATCTTCACGATCTCTTTCTCCCGCTTATAGGAATCATGTGATTGAAAAATGGTAACGTGATACCCGCTTTTATATGAAAACTCCTCGATACCACTGATGACCCTGGAATGAAAATGCACATCGATCCTGGGTACAATGACACCGATGGACCTGGTTTTCTTACTCCGGAAACTCGCCGCTATGGAATTGGGGGTAAACCCCAGCTCCTCGGCCCTGTCTTTTACGGTTTTCTTGGTAGCCTCACTGATGGCCGGATGATCAGACAGGGCCCTGGATATCGTAGACGGTGCCAGCCCCAGATCCCTGGCCAGATCTTTTAAAGTTACTCGTCCTTTAGTCATCTCAAAATTCAAACGTTTGCATAAAAAATAAATTAAACATAAGGAATATCAGGTGAACTTATACTAACACCCTCTCTTTGAAAACCACCATACAGCTGATAACAAGATGCTTAATTTATCACAAAGATAATAAACATCCTCTTACAAAACGCGCTTGCTTCCCGTTTTTTTAGAAAATTTTAAGGCAAACGTTTGCATAAAAAAGATCTAAAATATACATTTGATATGATTTTAAGACTTAATTAGTGATAATCCGAAAAAAAATGGTCAAATGAGTGAACCTTACAAAAACAATCTCCGCCATTGCGGAATAATTCGGAACTTCATGGGATATATGGCCTTCCTGGCGATACACCTTTTGATATCAGGCCCGGTCATGGCCCAGGAAAGGACAGTCTCGGGAACCATTACCGACAGCGAGACCGGCATGCCACTGCTCGGGGTAAATATCATTATCAAGGGAACTTCTACGGGAACTTCTTCCGACCTGGACGGGAACTATACCATTACGGGAATTTCTCCGGGCGATATCCTGACGTACTCCTTTATGGGGTATGAGTCCCGGGACATACCCTTCGATGCCAATACTACCATAGATGTTTCCCTCACTCCGGCAACCAACGAGCTGGAAGAAATGGTAGTCGTAGGGTACGGGCGCCAGAAAAAGAGGAACGTCACGGGATCTGTGGTTTCCGTGGGAAGTGAAGAGATCGCACAATCCAATTTACAGGACCCGGTATCCGTCCTCCAGGGAAGGGCTGCCGGGGTACAGGTCACTTCCAACTCGGGGGCTCCCGGCGGGGGAATGACCATCCGTGTAAGGGGAAATTCTTCCCTGAATTCCGGGAACGACCCGCTTTTTGTAGTAGATGGCGTTCCCATAGAATCCAACAGCCTGTCTTCCCTCAACGGTACGGAAAATTTCGGATTAAATCCCCTGGCCGATATCAATCCCGACGATATTGAGTCCATTGAAATTCTCAAAGACGCCGCATCGACAGCCATATACGGTTCCAGGGCGGCCAACGGAGTGGTCATGATCACTACAAAACGGGGAGCGGAAGGCAAGGCCCAGGTAAACCTCAATGTCCATACCGGGATAAGCCAGATCACCAGGAAACTCAGTGTGCTCAACGCCAGCCAGTACAGGGAGCTCATCCTCGATTCTTACCGGAACATGGATAATCCCGAAGAACCCTACTGGACGGTAATAGACTCGCTTAACCCCAGGAATACAGGTGATGTGGACTGGCAGGACGAATTGCTGCGCACTGCTTCCCAGTACAAAATAGACCTGGCAGTAAGGGGCGGAGCCGAAAATGTGAAGTACTCCTGGAGTTCTTCTTTCCTCAATCAGGACGGCATTATCCTGAACTCCAATTACAAAAGGGTAACCACAAGGCTTAACGTAGACTTCGATATTTCAGATAGATTAAGGGCAGGCCAGAGCATTGCCTATACCAACACCAATAACAACAGGATAAATGCCGGAGGTACCGGAAACCTGAGTGTGATCCGCGAACTGCTGGTAAGGCCTCCCTCCTATGCCATGTATCTCCCCGACGGTTCACTGAACGGGTATATGGTAGGAAGGCGTAACCCGGTGGGTATTGCGCTTTATGCCACACACCAGAACAAGAGCAACCGGATTATCGGGAACGAATACCTCGAGTACGATATCATGGACGGGCTGACCTTCAGGAGTAACCTCAACCTCGATTTTACCGCCATGAAAGAAGACGATTTCATGCCTTCCATTCTCGACTACCGCGAAGGATACAATACCGGGGCCGTAAGAAGTACCAACAATATTACATGGGGCAACGAAAATTACCTGAAGTTCGATAGAAACTTCGGAGAAAAACACAGCCTGAATGCCCTGGCGGGGTTCAGCTTTCAAAACTGGCAGTACGAACGTACGGGACTGGACGGGATGTTTTTTCCCAGTGACAATATCCGTACCCTCAACGGGGCCGGTACCATTTCCAACCAGGAAGTGAACATTACCACGGAGCACTCCATGCTCTCCTATTTCGGAAGGGTGTCTTACGATTATATGGGAAAATACCTCGCAGAGGTAAATATCAGGGCCGACGGTTCTTCCAGGTTCGGAAAAGACAAACGCTTCGGTTACTTTCCCTCGGCATCGGTAGGCTGGAGGTTCTCTGAAGAGAAATTCCTTGAAAACCTCGATTTCCTAAGCGATGCCAAACTTCGCTTCAGTGTGGGGAACACCGGTAATGAGGCCATAGGCAATTACACTTCACAGGGAGAATTTATGGTGGGGAGCAACTACCTCGATTATTCGGGGGCGTCGCCTTCGGTCATGCCCAATTCCGGGCTTACCTGGGAAACCACCACCCAGTATAACGCCGGGCTCGATGTTTCCCTTTGGAGAAACCGCCTGATCTTCAATGCCGATTTCTACATAAAAGATACCCGCGACCTGCTATACAATGTTCCGATACCGCGAACTACCGGCTTCAGTTATATCACACAGAACATCGGGAGGATACAGAACAAGGGAATCGAATTCCTGGTAAGCAGCCGTAACCTTACGGGCGATTTCAGCTGGAATACCAACTTCAATATAAGTGCCAACAGGAACAAGGTCAAGGAACTCCCCGAAGACCTGCTTACCAATGGCTATATCCAGAACGGCACCTATCACATCCTCAAGGAAGGGCTTCCCATAGGCACGTTCTACGGCTGGAAATTCGACGGCGTTTACGCCCGTGACGAAGACAATGTAAACGGGGTGACCAACGGCGCAATGGGCAGGGAGTTCCAGGGCGGGGACCCTATCTGGAACGACCTGAACGGAGACCATATCATCAATGAAGACGACCGGCAGATCATCGGTAATGCCGAACCCGATTTCTTCGGGGGGATCACCAACGATTTCAGCTACAAGAACTTCACGCTCAGCGTATTTTTCCAGTTCTCCGTAGGCAACGAGATCTACAGCGAGATCAACCATCAGAGAAATTCGGTAGTCCGGTACAACAACCTCTCTACCGACGCACTCGGGAGATGGAGGGAACAGGGCGATATCACGGATTTTCCGAGGCCCGTACGGGACGACCCCATGCAGTCAGACAGCAGGGTACAAAGCAGATGGGTAGAGGACGGCTCGTATATCAAACTCAAAAACGTACATTTCAGGTACAGCTTTCCTTCCAGGATCATCAATAAGATCGGTATCCATAAGCTCGATGCCTATATCACGGCGACCAACCTCATTACCTGGACGAAATACACGGGCTTTGACCCGGACGTCAATTCCTACAGCGGGTTACGGGCAGGTGTAGACGAAGGCTCCTATCCGCAGAGCCGCACCCTTATCCTGGGATTAAATTTTGGACTTTAAAAACTACTGGTCATGAAGAACATAAAAAAACTATTTATAGGATGTATACTTGCAGCAATAACGGGTTCCTGTGCAGATTCCATACTGGACAAAGAACCGGTGAGCAGCTTTCCGGCCCAGGGGTTTTACAAGAATGCCAGTGATGCCCAGGCCGGGGTATACGGGATTTACGACGCCATGCAATCGGCTTTCAGGATCAATTTCTCCCTCTGGGGAGAAGGAAGGGCCGATGCGGTAGACACCAACAACTCGGGAGATGCGCTGGCACTCCACCAGAATACACTTACCCCTATCATTTCCTCTGCCAGCTGGAATAACCTGTACGAGGTCATCAGCCGGGCCAACTATGCCATAAAATACGTGCCCCAGGTCTTTGACGGGGAAAGCACCCTGAAAGACCAGCTGCTGGGGCAGGCACATGCCCTGAGGGCCATCGCCTATTTTTATGCCGTAAGGGTATGGGGCGACGTTCCCTTGATCACCGAACCCTACGAAAGTGCGGAACAGGAACTTTTTATCTCCGCAACCGACCGGGAGATTATACTGGACCAGGTTGTAGACGACCTGATCTTTGCCTCGGAAAACTGTGCGGAAAATTACGGCGGGGAAAGAGACCGCATACTCGTTACACGCGGGGGAGCAAACGGATTTCTCACCCAGGTATATATGTGGAGGGGCGAATATGATATGGTCGTGGAGTCTGCACAAAAGGTACTCGACAATCCCCTGTACTCCCTGGTGCCCATCAATAACTGGTCTGATATCTTTACTACCGGGTTTTCCGGCGAAAGTATCTTTGAAGTAGGTTACAATGAAATACAGACCAATTCCATGCGTGTACTGTATGCCCTGGGGTCCGACAGTTATTATTTCCCCAGTGAGTCGTTCAGGAATTCCTTTGAAAACGGCGACAGGAGAAAATCCCTGATATACGATACCACCCAGGTAACACCCCGTAAAATATGGAAGTTCTTCGGAGAAGGCTTTAACGATGAAAGTCCCGACCCCTCGGAGAACAACATCGTACTGCTGCGCCTGGCAGACATCGTACTGCTAAAAGCAGAGGCTCATGCAAGACTGGGGCAGACCGATACCGCCCTCGAATTGCTGAACAGCATACGAAACAGGGCCGGCCTCCCTGCGCTGGACCCGGAAGATGCCGAAGCGCAATATTCGGGAGTGGAAGCCGCCATTTTACACGAAAGGGCCATCGAACTGTCGTTTGAAGGACACCGCTGGTTCGACCTGGTGAGAACAGGGTCGGCCATAGAAGTGATGCAGCCTGTAAACGGGTTGAACAGTGAGGCCAACTTCCTGTGGCCCATACACGAGGATGCACTGAACAGAAACCCGAACCTGGAACAGAATGAGTTTTACCGGTAATAAAAACCGGGAAGTTAACTTAAAACACTTAAAATCATGCAGAATCACAATATACTGATCCGTTTTCTCGGAATTTGTCTCACAGTAGCCATCACTACCGCAAGCTGTGAGATCCAGAAAGATTTTGAATATCAGAAATCAGGGACAGACGGCAAACTGGAGGTCAGTGCCTGGGAGTTCATACAAGAGAACGATTCGCTGGAATACCTGGAACAGGCCATTGTACTGGCCGAACTTCAGGAGTTGTATGAAGGGGAAGAGGTCAGGACATTTATCACCCCTACCAATGCGTCGTTCAAAACCTACCTGGCCGATAACTCATACAGCAGCATGGAGGAAGTCCCCCTCCCCATTCTCCGCAATATCCTCAGGTACCACATCGTCAATGACAAGGTGCATTTCGGAGACCCCGAACTCTTCGAGAACAACAAGCCCATCGCCTATGATACGGAGAACGGGCAATTGATGTACCTCTCGCACAACAACAATTTCATGGGCCTCATCAACCAGGGGACCAATGTGCAGTGGCAGATCACCACCTCCAACCTCGAACCGCTTAACGGGGTGCTGCACATCGTCAATTCCATCGTCTATTTCTCAGCCCCCGCAGGGGATACCAATGCACCCGACCCGACCCTGGTCAGGGACACCATCTTCCCGGTATACGACACCTATGTAAACGGGGGGGCGCAATCCGGGGCAAACTTCGGGAACAACCCCTTGCTGAAGGTCAAGAATGTTTCCGGGGACGGTGATTACGACCGGAAAGCGTTCCTGATGTTCGACCTGGACGATTTCGACCGGGAAGGAATCATCACCGATATTCAGCTGGAAATCGCTGTGTCCTTTACCCATGCCAAAGGAGTAGCCCTGGATGTATACCAGACGCCTGACACAAGCTGGAATGAAATGGGACTTACTTTTGACAGTGCCGTTTTCCCCCAGGATGGCCCCATTGCAAGTATTACGACAACCAAGGTGTCCAGTTTTAAATTTAACCTGACCGATTTCTACAAGGACAACCAGGAACTCGGCCGCCTGTCGCTTATGCTCGACGGGGAAGCCGGTACCGATGAAACCGATGACCTGGCCTCGAAAGAACACGCCGATCTCCATCCGCCCATGCTGGTGGCCACCCTGGCTTCAGGACAAAATACCCTGGAGTTGTCTACCCATGAAGACATCAACGTTGAAAACGGGGAGACGACCGTGTGGAACAACGATATCCTGGAAATTACCGGTGCAACGGCAGCAGATATCATCTACACCGTAGAAGCTGCTCCCGCTAACGGCTGGCTGATCAAGGGCGCCAATATTCTAAGGGCAGGCGACCAGTTTACCCAGCTGGATGTCGAGCTTATGAACCTGTTGTACATTCACAATGGGGAAGGTGGCAGCGAAGACACTGTAATGCTTTCGGCAAAAGACAAAACAGGCTCCGCTATTGAAGAAATAACCGTGGAAATAAATGTTCAATAACAGGTATATCATCCCAACTATGAATTATTCCACACTTTTTTTACACGCCCGCTCCCTGTTTCAGGCCGGTATACTGGTCCTTTTCCTGTATTCCTGTGGTTCCTCGACAGATAACGATGAGGAAAAACCCCCGGAAAACACCGTACGGACCCTTGATTTTTCAGGATTTGAATGGATAGTGCGCAGTTCCGGCGAGGGCAGGGAAGGCCCGGGGCCCAATTATTTTTCAGATTCGGAGGATAATGTATGGGTAGATGACGACGGCCGGCTGCACCTGAAAATCGTTCAAAAGGGAGGGCATTGGTATTGCGCAGGGATCTCCCTCCGCAGGTCACTCGGATACGGAAAATATGTTTTTTACGTATCCGGAAGGATAGACCGGCTCGACCCGAATGCCGTAGCCGGAATGTTTACCTACAGGAATGACAACGAAGAGATCGATATCGAATTTTCACGATGGTCCGACCCTGATAACATGGATTCCCAGTTTGCCGTACAACCGTCAGATATTCCGGGCAACAAGGAACGTTACAACCTCGGGCTTTCAGGGGAAACCAGCACGCATTCTTTTGACTGGCAACCCGACAGCATTGATTTCATAAGCCTTTACGGGCACGATACCGCAGTGTCGGAAAACAATGTGATCCACTCCTGGAATTACAAGGGCAGTAACATCCCCCCGGATAAGGACGAAAGACTGAAACTCAACCTATGGCTCTTCAGGGGGCAGAACCCTTCAGACCTGAAAGAACAGGAGATCATTATTGAGAAAGTGGAATATATCAAATAGCTTCCGGGATGATCTTCCGCTACCCTGTCAATCACCCCGCCAAAAATATATCGGGCGGTCAACACAAAAAACAAGAAACTCCGGTACGGCTACATAGCCCGTACCGGGACCCAAATATCAAGTATAAATATGTCAGAACTGAATCAGAACATCTGTGTTTTTTCCACCCCGGAAGAAACAGGAATTGCGGCAGGTAAAGCCGTAGAAGAATATCTTATTGCATTGCAGCGTAAAAAAAAGACCATCCGGATGATCTTTGCCGCCGCCCCGTCTCAGGATCATTTACTATCTTACCTGGCCGATTCCCCGAATATACAATGGGAAAAAATAGTAGCCTTTAACATGGATGAGTACCTCGGACTGGAAGCCCATGCCCCGCAACTGTTTTCACGATACCTGGAAGACAAGCTCTTTTCCAGGGTCAGCCTGAAAGCAAGGCATACGATCAATACGCAAAATCCGGTACAGGAGGAAATAGAACGGTTTACAAAACTCATCAGCCGGGACACTATAGATATCGTATGTCTGGGAATAGGAGAAAACGGCCACCTGGCTTTTAACGATCCGCCTGTTGCCGATTTTAATGACCCCGATACCATAAAAACCGTGGCGCTGGATATGGCCTGCCGGGTACAACAGGTACACGACGAGTGTTTTGACTCGGTCGCCGAGGTCCCCACTCACGCCCTGACCCTCACCATCCCCGCCCTGCTTCGCGGTACGGCCCTGTTCTGTGTTGTAATAGGAAAACACAAAAGAGAAGCCGTCCGCAAAACCCTGACGGGTCCGGTAGAAGAGTCCTGCCCGGCTTCCGTACTGCGAACCCATCCGGACTGCAGGTATTTTTTTGACAAGGCGGCATACGGAAATACAAAGACCGGTAAAATACACCAGCACGGTATTACAGGATAAAAACATTTTAAAAGAAATACACAACACAACAGATTATGCGATATACACAGATTGTCAGTTCAATATTCATGCTCATACTGGTATCCGGGCTAAATGCCCAGCCTTCACAGCGCAGGACCGGCGACTTTGACATCAGGGGTTTTCACCTCGACCTCCGCATACAGGTCATGACCCCGGAAGCGCTTAAGGCATTTGCGAAGGAACTTTCGGATTTCGGTATAAACACTCTTGTGATGGAATGGGAAGCCACATATCCGTTCAGGGAGCATCTCACCATAACCAATAAATATTCGTATTCCAGAAAGGAGATCGAAGATTTTATAGCGTATTGCAATTCACTCGGCATACAGGTGATCCCGTTGCAACAAAGCCTCGGTCATGTGGAATACATATTGCGCAATGCCCGTTACAGTCATCTCAGGGAAGATAAAAAAGATATCTCCCAGTTATGTCCCACACTTCCGGAAGCCAACAGGGAACTGTTCACTTCACTGCTTTCCGACCTTGCAGCTACACATAACTCCGATTATATACATATAGGCGGTGACGAAACCTATCTGCTGGGGCACTGCGAACGATGTGCCGCCAAAGTGGCCGAAAAGGGAAAATCTGCCTTGTTTGTAGATCATATGAAAATGATCGCACAAATTGTACTCGACCTGGGAAAGACCCCGGTGATGTGGGCAGATATCATCCTGAAATATCCCGAAGCCGTAAAAGACCTGCCGGCCGAAACGGTATTCGTAGACTGGAATTACGGTTGGAAAATAAACCACTTCGGCGATGTGGCGGGACTGCAGGACCAGGGATTTACCTTCTGGGGAGCCCCGGCGATCAGGAGTCACCCAGACAACTGGTATGTCACCGCCTGGAAAAAACATCTCGAAAACCAGAAAGACTTTATTCCCTATGCCCGTAATGCCGGTTATGAAGGCATCGTCATGACCTCATGGTCTACAACAGGCTTATACGGCTTTATCTGGGACGTGGGATATGAAGTCATAGACATGGTCCAGATCAGGAACACCTATCCCCTTGCCGGGTTCCGTATCCTTGTGGCTGCCTATGCCAGGTCCCTGGAACAGGAAGCACCTATCGACCCGGAGTCATTTGTTTATGACTACGCCCGGGAACGGTTCGGAATGGATAAAAAGGATGCCGGGAAATTATGGGATTTCATCTCGGCCGTACCGGAACTGATTGAGAACGGAAAACCAGCTTACAGCAAAGACATTACGGCATTGAAAAACAAATTTCTCAACATAAGGAACAGCCTTTACGAATGCCGTGTTAAAACACATAAAGAAGAATTCGAACATTTCAGGCTGATGGCCGACCTCCGCATGCATTACCTGGAATTCAAGGAAATCGAGGCCGCCTACAATACTCCCGGGCTTACGGAAGGGCAGGTTCCCGGACTCATCTCCCGCCTCAACAAGGTATTAAATGACGGAAAGGTACTGAACAAGCGATTTGAAACCCTGATGGACGGTTTTTTATATCCTGCCGGGATCCGGGAACAGAACAAATGGAGGGAAGCGCCTCTTCACGTGCTTTCGGACCGTCTTAATAAAAGAAAAAAATAAAACCATCAGCTACACATGCAGTTATCGGATTGGATCGTACTGGCCGCTTACTTTCTCATGCTCATAAGTATCGGGCTCTGGGCTTTTTTCAAGGTAAAGAATGCCGCAGATTTTTACACGGCGGGGGGCAGGCTCCCGTGGTGGCTCACCGGAATATCCCACCACGTATCGGGGTATAGCGGTGCGGTTTTCGTGGCATACGCGGGAATAGCCTATACCTCGGGGTTCAGCCTGTACGTATGGTGGGCCTTTACCGTAGCCATATCTACTGCAATAGCGGCCCGTTACATTGCTCCCAGATGGTCCCGCTTACGTATTTTCAGCAATATCCAGTCGCCCACGGAATACCTCAGGGAACGGTATGGCCTGAACGCCCAGCAGCTTATAGCATGGCTGGGATCCCTTATAAAAATTTTTGACACCGGGGGTAAAATAGCAGCCATTGCCGTTTTGCTCCATGTTTTCAGCGGCACACCGGTAGACCTCGGGATATTACTGGTGGGGATGGTCACACTGGCATATATTACCGTGGGAGGACTATTGGCTGATGTCTGGAATGATTTTGCCCAGTTTATCGTTCAGCTGCTGGCCGGGATTACCATGTTTGTCATGATCCTCATGCAACTGGGCGACGGGGCCGGCGGGGTGTTTTCGGTATGGGAAAGGCTCCCGCCGGAAAACAGCAGCTTCTTCAGGGAACCCTATACGGTATACTTTGCGCTGGTGATGCTGATGATCAATTTTTTCAGCTACAGCGGAGGTACCTGGAACCTGGCCACGCGTTTTATCTCGGCTTCAGACGGAAAAACGGCCCGGAAAGCCGCCGTATTGTCTTCCATACTGTACCTGGTATGGCCGCTTGTACTCCTCTTTCCCATGTTTGCCGCTCCCCTGTTCTTTGAAAACCTGGCAGACCCTACACTTTCCTATGGCCTGCTGGTCAAAAAATTCCTGCCCCCCGGGCTGGTAGGGCTGGTGCTGGCTGCGCTTTTTGCCAATACCCTTTCCATGACCGCATCAGACTCCAATACCGTCTCCGCGGTTATCAGCCGGGACATCCTTCCGGTGATCTTTCCTTCCGTCCGGAAATACGGCCCTAAAAAATCCCTGGCCCTGGCCAGGATCACCACCTGCTGTTTTACATTCCTGACCATCCTGGTCGCTGTAAATGCACACTATTTCGGAGGGGTTTTCGGGCTTATAATTTCGTGGTTCGCAGCATTACTCGGGCCTATCTCCATCCCGGTAATACTCGGTTTGCTACCCGCTTTTGCCAAAAGTGACGGAACATCTGCCGTACTTTCCATTACGGGAGGGCTGCTCTGTTTTATTTTGCTTAAATTGTTTCCCGTAGATTCCCTGGCCCTCGAGATAGGAGGCCCCTCCCTGGTATCGCTTGTCATCTATACACTCACAGGGGTATTGCGAAAAGGGGATATACCGGAAAAAGTCAGGGTACTGCATCGTCACCTCAACCAGAAATCCTGAAATCATAAAAGCCCGTAAACAAGCCTGTTTATTTTTATATCGATGAAGAAACACACCTACAAAGGCATACACTACAAGACCGGAAAAGCAGTTGCATTACACGTAACAGGCGAAAAGATAACCGGAACAGGGGAAATACCCCATGACCTCTCTTTAAGGGAAATCATCATACCGGGGCTGGCAGACCTGCAGGTCAACGGTTATAAAGGAATTGATTTTAACGGGGAGGACCTGGATGTAAAAAAAATAAGAGATCTCATCCAAAACCTGTGGGCAACGGGAGTTACCACCTGTTTTCCCACGGTGATCACCAATAGTGACACCCGCATAGCTGCTTCCCTGCAAACCATAGCCAATGCCTGTGATACGGACAAGGCCATAGACAACACCATAAGGGGAATACACCTGGAAGGCCCCTTTATCTCCGGGGAAAACGGCCCCAGGGGGGCACACCCGGAACAATTTGTAAAAAAACCGGACTGGGAACTTTTCCGGAAATGGCAAAAAATCTCGGGCAACAGGATAAAACTGATCACGCTTTCCCCAGAATGGCCCGAAGCATCCGGGTTCATCGAAAAATGTACTGCCAGCGGAGTGCTGGTATCCATAGGGCATACGGCAGCTACAGGCGAAGACATACAGAAAGCCGTCAGGGCGGGAGCCAGGATGTCTACCCATCTCGGCAATGCCGCACACCTGCAGTTGCCACGACATCAGAACTATATATGGGAACAGCTGGCCTCCGATGCCTTATGGCCGACCATCATCGCCGACGGCTTTCACCTCCCCGCATCCGTACTGAAAGTGTTTTTCAGGGCAAAACCGGAACAAGGCATCCTGGTCAGTGACGCCACACAGTTTGCAGGTCTCCCTCCCGGGACTTATGATACACATATCGGGGGAAAAATAGTACTGGACGAAAAAGGAAGGCTCTTTATGAAAGAGCACCCGGGCCTTCTCGCCGGGTCGGCACGGACACTTATCCAGTGTATTGATTTTCTCACAAGGGAAAAACTGCTGCCTCTGGAGACTGCCGTGGATATGACCTCCGTGAGGCCCATGCATATAACCGGACTGGAGCACCCCTACGGATTACTCCCCGGTGCTCCCGCCGATTTTGTGATCCTGGAACAACGGGAAAAAGAGATAAAGGTAAAGCAGACCGTAAAATCGGGGGAAATCGTATTTCAAGGTCAGTAAAAGATATCCGACCCGGCAAAGCCGTACGAAACAAGCTTTTACAAACTGTCCAGCGACTTCCTCCTGCTCTCCCCTACCTTCCTGAAATGCGATGGGGTAAGCCCGGTAACCTTCTTGAACTGCCGGCTCAGGTGGGCCGCGCTGGAATATCGGAGCCTGAAGGCTATTTCGCCCAGTGACAGCTCATCGTATACCAGGAGTTCCTTGACCTTTTCGATCCGCTGGGCGATGTAATATTGCTCTATGGTGGTCCCTTCTACCTGCGTAAACAATTTGCTGAGATAGGTATAGTCATGCAAAAGCTGTGCACTCAGGTAACCGGAGAGGTTGACCTTCAGTTCCCCGTTATCATTACCGTGTACCAGGGTTACGATCAGGTTTTTCACTTTTTCGATCAGCCTGCTTTTTTTATCGTCGATAAGACTGAACCCGTATGGTGCCAGGGCAGATCCTATGCGCTGCTTCTGCTCCGCCGTGACGGGAGCCGCAAACTGCACCACTCCCAGTGTTACGGATTCGGGGATGATCCCCAGCTGCTCCAGTTCAGACCTCACCACCATGCTGCAACGGTCACAAACCATATTTTTAACGTATAGCTTCACGCAAATAAGTTTAAATGAAGTTTCTTGTACCAAGGTTGTAAGTTATATGCAACCTGGTGCTCGTTTGCAACGAGTATCAACTTGTGCGTTACCAACGCATCTAACGATCGGTACGCGTTTGAGCAAAGCGGAAACGCGTACCGGTGTTGTTTATTTATTCCAGCACTTCCTCAACCGTACCGCATTTCAGCATCTTATCCCCGAAATAAGGGTTCAGTACAGCCTCTTCCGAAGACAGCCAGGACGCCCCTTTATTGTTAAAAGCCATCGGGCAGTATTGCTTGTATACCGCACCGGAAGCGATCTGCCCGGATACGAGGCCCGTGATCTCTTCGGAGAGCCCGAAAAAAGACTCGCGCTGGGCCTCTACATCTTCGGATGCTTCTATTGCCCTGGCAAATTGCAGCGCCTTGTCTGCATTATCGTTCTCAGAAAGGGCGGTTACCAGCATCCGGGCCCCTTTCTGCGCTTCTCCCGCATCAGTGTTGACCAGGGCAGCTTTCACATGGATATAGTGATCGTATACCTGCCCTGTCTTTTCGTCCTTAAAAGTCACACTTTCCTGCTTGCGGTCATCTGCACCGTCCTTATGCGATGCGTGATCGTGTTGTTCTGTTGCACGGTGATCGTCTGCCTGCGGTTTTTTATCCGTCTTACAGGAATACGCAGCAGTCATGGACAGTGCCAGTACGGCAATAATCAATCTGTTTTTCATTAGTATGTAATTTAACGTTATTCTTGTTTATTTGATCTCCTCGGTAATTTCTCCGCATTTCAGCATCTTATCCCCGAAGTACGGATTGCGTATTTCACGGGACAAACTCAGCCAGTCCGCCCCGTTATCGGAATCTGCCATAGGGCAGTGTTGCACGTATAAAGTTACGGAAAACGGCCCGAATGCATGAGCCATACGGATCACACTTTCGGACAGCGGTTTGAACGAGCGCCGCATCTCCTCCAGGTCGCCGGTACCGGTCATGCGCTCCAGGTACGTCGCCGCCTCTTCCCGGAAATCCATCCAGTACTGATGAGACGTCCCCTTAAACAACGACATGTCAGCACCGTCAAGCGCAGCACTGATATCCCCAACGGCTTTCCCCGCTGCCGGGGCATCGCCGCCTGCAAGAGCATCTTTCAGTCTGAGGTAGGCCCGGGCCACCTGTTCTGTCGCATGCCTGGCTTCAGGAGAAATTTCCGCCCTTTCAGGCATCTTTCTTTCCCCGGTATTACCGGAAGCAGGCGTTCCGCCGCCGTGATGATGGCCGGCCCCGCTGTCTCCGCCGTCCGGGCTCATCATACTGGGTTTCCCTGCCAGCTGGGCGGCTGCATCTACGGTAAAGGTACCGTTTATCACGATCTCATCGCCTTCTTCCAAGCCCTTTTTTACCACATAAGCCTCACCGAGAGACGGACCGAGAACCACTTCCCGCATTTTGAACGACGGCGTTCCGCCACCCGTTTCCCGCGTGTAGACTACCGAACGTTCTCCCGTCCACAACACGGCACTTTCCGGAATGGTAATGGTCTTGTCTGATGCAGCTTCCGGTGCGATATGCATTTCCCCCGAAGCAAACATTTCGGGTTTGAGCCTTCCGTCTTTATTGGATACCTCCACCCGGGCCGTTGCCACCCTGGTCTGTGCATTGATCAGCGGATCGACAAAAGTGACCTCGCCTTCAAAAGTTTCTCCGGGCAACGAAGCTATGGTGTATTTTATCGTACTTCCTTCTTTTACCCAGGTCATTTCACTTTCGTAAATATCAAAAAGTACCCACATGGCCGAAAGATCGGCGATTTCATAAAGGGGCATTCCGCGTTCCACATAATCCCCCGGTTCCACCTTGCGTTCGGTTACAATACCATTGACATCGGCGCCGATGGGAAAACGCTGCAGGGGGCTTTGATTTTCCAGTATGTTGTCCATCTGTGCCTCCCCGATTTTCCAGTTCCGCAGTTTTTGCTTTGCCGCCTCAAAAAGTTCGGGCTGGGCATTCCGGATGGCATGGGCCTGCAACAATTCTTCCTGGGCGGTCACCAGCTCCGGCGAATACACCACGGCCAGGGTTTGTCCCCTTCGTACCTTTTCACCGGTAAAATTGATACTGAGTTTCTCAATCCGCCCGGGTACATGAGTGGTCTGTGCATACACCTTACGCTCGTCGGGAACGACCTTTCCATTGAGCCGAAGCTTTTTTTCGGTCACCTGCCTTCCCACCGTCATGGTTCGGATATTGGCCAGTTTCACTGCATTTTCACTCATGGCTACCACTGCGGGGTCGCCTTCGGATGCATCACCTTCCAGGGGAATGAGGTCCATTCCGCAAAGAGGACATTTTCCCGGTTCGTTCTGCCTGATCTGCGGGTGCATGGAGCAGGTCCACACTTCCTCTACCCCGCTTTCGGCCGTATGGTCATGGGCAGACGCCGCATCCCGGTCTCCGCCGAAAAACAGCCATCCGAGCAGGAACCCTAAGAGCAGGAGCCCTGCCATGATCAGGATATTCTTGGTTTTTACTTTCATTTAGTTTATTAGTTTGTAGTTCTTAGTTTTTTAGTTGCTGGTATCAGGTTCGCAGGATTCTTGTACACCCCAACGATAATTTAGTCTTCGGATAGCAGGTATGCTTTCCTCGCTTGCGCTGCGAAACGGTCTTTTTCGGCTGTGACCTTTGCCGTCTCATACAACAATTTCTCCTGTTGCATCCGCAATATCTCCTCTATTCCGCTTTCCGAATTCCCATAGGCCGCCAGCAATAATTTAATGGCCTGCCCGGTACTTTCAAGCTGTTTGTCATACAGTGCCATACGCTGTTGTGCTTTCCTGATGTCGTAACGGGCCATTTCGTAATCGGCCCTCAACCGGTTCCGTACCGCAACACTTTCCTGCCGGGCCGCTTCGGCCAGGAAGTCCGCTTCCTTCACCCTCGCCTTATGCTGTTTCCGGAAAACCGGCAAACTTACCGAGAGCATGGGCATGATCACATCCTGCCCGTTGTTTTCAGGGTTCATCTCCGTCTGCTTGCTTATGATGGAATAGTCTATCCCGATCCCGAGCATGGGCAGGCCCTGCTTAACGGCCGCTTTTCGCTGTGCCGTATAGGAGGCGGTCTGCTTGTCCAGTTGCTGCATTTTCGGGTGAGCGGCAAAAAGACTGTCGCCTTCGGCATTTTCCTGTTCCATCTCTTCTCCCGCGGGAAGGGCAGGAAGTGTTTCGGGAAAGGCCACCTCGCTGTCATGAGCCACGTTCAGCAGCGCATTGAAACGGTATGCTACCGATGCCCTTTTATCTTTGAGCAGGGCGATCTCTGTCCCGGTATCATTCCGTTTCATATCTACCCGCACCACGTCTACCATGGCCGCCTTGCCGTTACGGAACCTGGATAGTGCCAGTTCGCGGAAGGTGTTGAGCACTTCCATATTTTCCTCCTGTATACTGATGGTCGCCTGGAGCTCGTACATTTCCGCATAAACCGTCTTTACCTTTACAAAGAGTTCTTCCCGGGTGTCCAGGTATTGCTGAAAACCGGCCTCTGCCATTAAAGTTGCAGCGTCTTCCCGGGCTTTCAGCGTCCCGAACCAGGGAAACATCTGCATCAGCGAGAATTTGGCTTCCTGCCTTCCCAGCCGGGTCTCTATCATCTTACCGAAAGCACTCATCGTAAGCGTAGGATCGGGCAGGCTGCTCACCTGCGGGGCCTTTTGCATGGCAGCTTCAAACCGGGCGTAAGAGGCCTTCACCTCAGGGTTGTTTTCGGCAGCTGCCTGCAAATAGTCATCAAGGGTCTGTGCTGTCACTGTAAAAGGCAGCAGTACTAAACTTATGATCCGGATTATCTTTTTCATGACTGTAAGGTTTCATTTTCTCCGTTCCCGGCATTTTCCTTTTTTACGACGGTTTCCCTCCAATAGGCCTGAAGCACGGGAACGACGAACATGGTCATAATCTGTATGAACATCCCGCCAACGGTAGGTATCGCCATGGGCACCATAATATCGGACCCCTTCCCGGTCGAGGTCAGTACGGGAAGCAGGGCGATAATGGTTACGGCTGTAGTCATCATGGCCGGACGGACTCTTTTAAGCCCGGCTTCCAGTACGGCCGCCCTGACCGCCGGAACGGTCCGGGGTTGTTTTTCTTCAAAAACCTGGTGGATATACGTTCCCATGATCACCCCGTCATCCGTAGCAATGCCGAACAATGCGATAAACCCTACCCATACCGCCACACTGAGGTTTATGGTATGCATCTGGAAGAGATCGCGCATGTTCACCCCCAGCACGGAAAAATCCATAAACCAGGCCTGCCCGTATAGCCAGAGCATGATAAACCCTCCTGCAAAAGCGACGAATACGCCGGAAAAATGTATGGTGGAGGCAATGACGGTACGGAACTGGAAATACAGCAGTAAAAAGATCAGGACCAGGCTCAGGGGGATCACTATCGACAACCGCTTGACGGCGCGCACCTGGTTTTCGTAATTTCCGGAAAACTTATAGGTTACTCCCCGGGGTACCTGCAATACACCGGAAGCTATTTTCTCTTCGATAAAACGGCTGGCCTCGTCAACGACATCCACTTCGGCATAGTTTTCCTTTTTGTCGAAGAGCACATAACCGGTGAGAAAGGTCTCTTCACTTTTTATCATCTGCGGCCCGCGGACATATTCCGCCCTGGTCAGTTCCCCGAGCGGTATTTGTGCCCCCGAAGGTGTCGGCACGAGTATCTTCCCGATCTTTTCCGGGGTATCCCGCAATTCTCTCGGGTAGCGCACCCTTACCGGGAAGCGTTCTCTTCCCTCTACCGTACTGGTCACCTGCATACCGCCCACGGCAGTCTCTATGACCTGCTGCAACTGCTCTACGCTCAAACCGTACCGCGCTATGGCATTCCGGTCGATATGCAGCTGCAAATAAGGTTTTCCCACGATGCGATCGGCAAAAACAGCTTCTTCTTTTACGGAAGGGACCTGTTTGAGAAGGTTTTCGAGTTGTATCCCGAAATCCTGTATCGTTTCCAGGTCTGGGCCGTAAACCTTGATCCCCATCGGGGCGCGCATCCCCGTCTGTAACATCACCAGGCGGGTTTCTATCGGTTGTAAACGGGGAGCGGAAGTTACACCGGGAATCCGGGTGACCCTTACGATCTCGTTCCATATATCATCGGGAGACTGCACCGTGCTCCTCCAGTTCCGGAAATAGCTGCCATCCGTATCCTGTACCAGGTCTTTATCCGAAAACCCTTGTTCCAGCACTTCATCATTGGTAAGCGTATCTCCGGATTTCAGGATAAAACGGCCTGCTTTATCCGTTTTATAGGCCTGCTGCCTTCCGTTCCCGTTCCTGCTGTATTCCGGCTTGTAGTTTATAATGTTCTCATACATGGAAATAGGTGCCGGGTCCAGGGCACTTTCGGCCCTTCCCATCTTACCGACAGCCATCTCCACCTCCGGTATTCCGGCTACTGCCATGTCCAGTTGCTGCACGACGCGCCGATTCTCTTCCATCCCCGCATGCGGCATGGAAGTGGGCATCAAAAGGAAACTTCCCTCGTCGAGAGAAGGCATGAATTCTTTCCCCGTTCCCGGAAATGCATGAGCCAGGCCGCTCCACAGCGAAGTCGTACGGATGTTCCATCCTATGGTATCTCCTCCCCGGGCCACCACACCGAAAAGTTTCGGGAAGCCTATCCATATCATCAATCCCAGAAAGACGGTAAACAGGGGCAGCAACAAAAATTTCCCTTTGTGTACAAGGCACCATTTCAGTATGGGTTCGTAATACCGGACCACCGCGAGCAGGGCCACAAGTATCAAAGCCAGCAGAAGGATTACAAAAAGATAGTTGCTGAACAGGCTGTTCTGATGGCCTAACGGCACCCATTCCTCCGCCAGGAAAAACAGGGTCACGGCCAGTATGACAAACAGCGTGATCCCGGAAGCATACTTACCGAGGAATTCCGGGCTTCGGTGTTCGAACAGTTTTATGATACCGATCACTGTGAGCGCCAGCGGCAACCACATCCGGAAAACCACGGCCAGGACGAGCCCGCCCGCCACCAGGGAAATATGCCACACCCGGTTGATGTGCTTTTTCTTCGACCCCATCGAAAACACAAAATAAGAGAGGGTAGGCAAAACGATAATCCCGAGCACAAAAGAAGCGGCAAGCGCAAAGGTTTTGGTAAAAGCAAGCGGGCGGAACAGTTTTCCTTCGGCGTGTTCCATAAAAAATACGGGGAGGAAACTCACTACGGTTGTGGCGAGTGCCGTGGTTATGGCCGGGGCAACCTCCGTAGTTGCACGATAAATAATCCCTGCCAGCGCCTTTCCCCTGGCCCCCCGGCTTTTTCCGGATTCCAGGTGGCGGATCGTATTTTCCACAAAAACGATCCCGACGTCGACCATCACCCCGATGGCTATGGCGATCCCGGACAGGGCCACTACATTGGCGTCGACCCCGGCATACCGCATCACTATAAAGGTCATCAGTACCGCTACGGGCAGCAGGCTCGATATCAGCACCGACGCTCTCAGGTTGAGCACCAGGACCACCACGACGATAATACTGATGAGGATCTCATGCGACAAGGCATTTTCGAGCGTCCCTATGGTTTCTTGTATGAGTTGTGTACGGTCGTAAAACGGAACGATGGTGAGCTGGCTTTCCGTACCGTCTTCCAGTGTTTTCCGGGGCAATCCGCGGGCTATTTCACCGATCTTGTCCTTGACATTATCGATCACCTCGAGCGGGTTGGACCCGTAGCGTGCCGTGACCACCCCCCCGACAACCTCGGCACCTTCCTTGTCGAGCAGTCCGCGCCGCGTTGCAGGGCCGAGCGTTACCTTCCCGATATCCCGGATAAGGACAGGTTTGTTGGCATTGACCGCGACCACTGTTTCTTCCAGGTCTTTAACCGATTTGATATAGCCCAGGCCGCGGACCAGGTATTCCACCTGGTTCACCTCTACGGTTTTGGCCCCTGCATCCCTGTTGGAATTTTTTACGGCCATCATCACCTGGTCTATACCGATATGGTAGGCTTTAAGGGCATCGGGATCGACATCGACCTGGTATTCCTGCACATACCCTCCTATCGATGCCACTTCAGACACCCCGGAAACAGCGCTGAGACCGTATTTCACATAAAAATCCTGTATGGTACGCAGTTCGTGCAGGTCCCAGCCCCCGGTGACATTTCCGTCCGGGTCACGTCCTTCGAGGGTATACCAGAAAACCTGCCCCAGTCCGGTGGCATCCGGCCCCAGGGCCGGTTGTACACCTTCCGGGAGAAGGTTGGCGGGAAGCGAGTTCAGTTTTTCGAGTATCCTGGAACGCGACCAGTAAAATTCCACATCTTCATCGAAAATAATATAGATGCTGGAAAAGCCGAACATGGACGTACTCCGCACCGAGGTTACCCCCGGCACCCCGAGTAGCGTGGTCGTCAGCGGGTATGTAATCTGGTCTTCCACATCCTGGGGAGACCTTCCGGGCCAGTTGGTAAAAACGATCTGCTGGTTTTCCCCGATATCCGGAATGGCATCTACCGGGACAGGGTCCTGAGGTAAGAAACCGGTATTCCAGTCAAAAGGCGATGTCACCAGCCCCCACCCTATAAACAGCAGGAGCAGGAGAACAGTAACCAGCCTGTTATGCAAAAAATAACGAATAATGGTATTTAACATCGGATATTGCTTTTAGTGATGTAAACAATGAACCGTGAAACACGGGACGCCGGAAATACCGGGACGCACCTCTTCCATGTGAAATTTTCACGGATACGGAACAATCACTAAAAACTAAATGAGAAAAGTATCGTGCAGGACCTGAATATCCCGTACGACCAGCGGGGGAGCGTAATCCCCGAAGGGAATGACATTTTCCTCCAACCCTTCGAAAAGATCGAGGTAAGTATATACAAAAGCCTGTACAAAGACGAACTGATGCTGCAATTCCATGCTTGTGGCTTTCTGTAGCGTGTCCTGCCCCTGTATCAGGGCAATTTCATCGGAGCAACAGGAAGTTTTGGTTACCGTACAGGTATCCTGTATTTTCATACTTTGGCCGTACCCGGCAACCATACCACAGCTATCCGCCCCGGAAAAGAGTGCCGTGTCTACCAGAAAATCCCCGCAGAAATGCTTTTCCACGGTAAAGGAGACGGTAGAGAACAACACCAGGAAGGCGAGTAAAAAGGATGCTATTTTGAAAAAAGCCTTTTTCATTCCAGTACAAAAGTAATAAATATTCCGTTCTGACCGGATTTTTTTAAAATTGTTAACAATACGGGCATATCAGACCTTACCCGGAAACTGCCGTTTTTCCCGGTCCTCCCTTGACATACATTGCGTTTCAGATGCCGTAAACTATCGGTTTATTCCCTAAATTTGTCCGCAAAACCATGTGTTATGAATTTTAAAGAACTGAAACCCCGGGTCGAAAATATACTTGGTGAAGACACTGCAGTAGAAGACCGTCTTACCCGTGTGTGTGAACTGCTGAAAGAACATGTCTCTTATTATGACTGGGTAGGTTTTTATTTTAAAAACGGGAACAGGGAAGAACTGAAACTCAAAGCGTTTGCCGGGGAACCTACCGATCATACCATTATCCCATTCGGCAAGGGGATATGCGGACAGGTTGCCGTTTCCAATGAAAATTTCGTGGTCCCGGATGTCAAAGCCCAGAACAATTATATAGCGTGCAGTATATATGTGAAAGCGGAAATCGTTATCCCGCTTTTTGTAAACGGGGAAAACATCGGCCAGATCGATATCGATTCGCATACTCCCGATCCGTTTACGGAGGAAGACGAAAAGTTCCTGGAATTTGTCAATGCCCGGGTTGCGGAAATACTCTGATGCTCCCTGTACATGACCCCTGCCGCGGTGACAATGGCACTATTTCTCCGCGGAATGACCATTTTTCCTCATCATGTTCACGGAAAACCACCCGAGGGTAACAATGATCACCAGCATGACCGCCCACAGCCATACCTTGTTTTCAAAGAGGGGCGACGGCCTTTTAACACGCTCTTTCGCCATGACCTCCTCTTCCCCTGCTTCCAGTGGCGTTAAAGTTACGGGTATCCTGTCGGCAAAACGGCCTATATCGTAATTCGGGTGTACCGCCGGTGTACTGCCGTAAACCAGAAAGTACGCAGCCGGTTCTGCAAAGCGGACGACCAGTTCATGCAGATATCCCTTTACCTGTACACCATCGATGTCCAGGGGCTGATTGTCGTGGTTATCAATAAGTACATTCAGCTTTTTAACAATGGTACTGCGAAAGGTAAATTCATTGTTGTCCATGGAATTGAGCGTCCCTGAAGCCAGTGTATGATACTGATACTTCCATCCCTGTTCCGTCTTCACACTGTCGGCAACATACCTGATGGTCAGGGGCCTGTAGTAATCGAACCGGTCTCCGACATCTATAAGCAGACGGCTCACGGGCACGGGAAACGGCAAATCGATATCGATCCCGGTTTGCCCGGATGCCCTGTCTTCCCGTATATCCGTTTTCCGGGGGAGATAATCCCTGAAAACACCTTCCGTAGTCTCCATCCGCTCCATTCCGGCTTCCAGGAGGTCCGGTTTCTCCTCACTGTCTATAAACACCCGGAGATAACGGTATTTTGATTCCGGAAAGGCCAAAGTAGTAGATTGAAAATCGGTGGTTTCGTTTTGTATGGAAAGAATGCGGTAATTTTCAGAAACAGTAAACCATTGGCGCTGATCCTGGCTGCCTTCGAGGGTGACCCGCCAATCGAAATTTTCCTGTTTAAAATCCAGTTTGATCCGGTTGACCGTCTCCGTACCCGGGACTTCAAAGGTAAAGTAATACCCCTTATTGTCGCTAACGGTATTCAACCGCCTGAAACCGATCTTCCTTACCGATTTTTTCCCGCCGGTCAACCGCAACATGTACGGGGCCTCTACCGTATCGTTGTTTTTTGTTACGCCATAGATCCTGATATCGTCCAGGTTACCGGATACCTTCCCGAATACCTCATCGGGCAGGACGATCTTGTGCCACTGCTCCGAAACCCCTTTCAGTTCGCGTTTATAATCGTATTGCCCTATTTGTCCGTAGGTAGCGTAACACACTAAAAACAAACACAGTGCGCAACATATTTTAATTATTTTTGTCATCTGATATGATATGCTTGTACTTGTTATACAAAAACGAAATGATGAGGAGCAGTACCCCCAGCGAAACAAATGCGACAGTCTTCGCGATGGTATCCAGTTCAGAAATATCATAGACAAACAGCTTGAGCAGGGCCACTCCGAACAATACGATCCCCCCGACACGCAGGTACTTTTTCTTTTTCCAGATGCCGAAAGCGATCAGGAAAAAAGAATAAACGCCCCAAAGTATGCTCAGTCCGAACTTGTAGGATTGTGAAGTTCCGGCCATATCCATCCAGTGTATCAACTCACTGCTGGCCATCCATAATACGGCAATATGCACCAGGAGGTCGAAAGCCACCCGGAGCCCTCTTTGTCTGAGATCCCCGCGAATACACTTATAGGCCACCGCAATGGCCAGGGCGGCAAAGGCAAGCGAAACGTATCGTATCCCGAGATTGAACGCCCCTCTCCGGTAGTATTCCGACAGGGTCTGATCCAGGTAACTCTCCCTCAGTTCACTCAGGGTGTAAAGCCCCTGCGTCAGAAAGACCAGAAGGGTGAGAATGATAAATCCGAGATTGATAAACCCTAACAAGCGGTTCCTGAATTTCCTGTAATTCACAAAGGCGAGTACGGAAAAGAAAAACAGGGAATAGTTAATGATCCAGATGGTTTTAAAACGGTTCAGATCATGATCCCAATACCGCATGGGCGACGCCTGGTCATCTGCAGAAATCGCAACCACCGAGTCGGCATAGAGCTGTTTCCAGTAATGTGCAATTTCCAGCCGGAAGGCGTAGTAAAGCGTACATAACAAGATGGCAGGGACCAAAAAGGAAACTATTTTTAACATCCCTTTTCCGGATGCCGTGACGAACCTGCGGTTTACAATGGCAATAAAAGCAAAGGCAGCTACAAACAATAAGGAACTCAGGAAACTGATATTAAGCAGGGGGGTAATTTCCGGTTCCGCATCTTCCGGATAATATCCGCCGTAGAAAGTCATCCAGTCGTGAATAATACTGAAAAACGCCAGCAGCATCAAGGGATACGACAATTTTTCATAGACCGGCACCTTCCTGGTCCTCCCGATCCAGAACAGCAATGCGGCCTCCCCTGCCCAGAGCAGGGTGACCCAGTTGCCCTCCAGCTGCACCGGGATGGCCAGGGTAATAAAGACAAGTACCAGGCCCGAAACCATATAGAACAGGTTCCTGTCGGTGAGTTTCTGACGGTAGACCACCACACTCACTATAAAGTGCAGGATGGCATTACACAGTGTAAACAATCCCAGCAACTGTGCTCCCGTAGTGTGGTTGTTCAGGACAGCATATCCTATTCCGTAAAAAATAAACGAATTGGCCAGCAGCAGCAAGATGTCGTCAATGACGAATTTTTTCTTTTTGAGTAATTTATTCGCCAGGAGCATGAGGTAAAACGTCACGAAGAACACCAGGAGGAAAGTCAGGGCCAGTGCAAAATGCTCATCGGTCCGGTATTCCGTCACAAACCAGGAAAAGTACATGATCCACGTAAGCACAAAAGAAGTGTAATACAATGGCTTCCAGTATTTTTTAAATGCAACAGCCAGGATTCCCGCATTGATAATGGCCATATACGAAAACAGTACCTCCACTTTCCCCGAAGATTCACTCAGCAACAGGGGAACGGCATAGGCGCCGACCAGCCCGATATGCGCGATGACCTGCCGGTTGTACTGTACGGCAGCCACCACGGTAAAGACCGTAAAGACCACCATCAGCAGAAATGCGGGAAGCTGCGGGATCAGGCCGTAAAAGTCGTAGGCCGCATAGGTGATAAAGTACATGATGGCCATGGCCCCGCTCAGTAAGACGGCACTGAAATTTTCGTAATTCCTTTTCAGCCTTATGGCAAACCCCAGGAGCCCTATGCCTGTTAGGTATCCCAGGATTATCCTGGTCAGCGGACTGATAAGTTCGTGGTCGATCGCGTATTTCGCACCGATGGCCACCCCGATCACCGTAATGGCAATCCCGATCTTGTTGATCAGGTTTTCCCCGATAAATTTCTCCAGGTCCGATTTTTTCTTCGGGGCTTTCGCAACAGGTTTCACCGGCTGTTTTAAAGGTGCTTCCGGTGCCGGTTTACTCCCGCCGTGTGCTCCGGAAGCCGCCTGTACAGGTTCTTTTTCAATTTCGCGGACTGTTACGGTACTGCCTTGTTCTGCCCTCTCTTTTTCAGGCTTCCGGATCTCCCCGTGTTTTTTCAGCATGCCTATTTCGGCCTGCAGTTCACCGATCTCCCTGGCAAAGTCCTCCTGTCTTTTCAAAAGTAATTCCAGCCTGTGATGCAGCCGGTTTATGCTATCGTTGTTCTCTGCCATATTGTTCTGTCATTTTTCCAATCGTGGATAACTCCCGCACAATATATCAAAAAAACCTGATTGTTTTACACCTGCTTCCCAAACCTATCCCAATCTTTTCTTCATCGCCTCCACTACCCGGAAGGCGGCAGGGCAGATCGCAGTGTTTTTCAGGGTAATATCAGTGATCTGGTGAAATTTTTTCCGGTCGGTATGCGGGTATTCCCGGCACGCTTTGGGGCGTACGTCATAGATCAGGCAGTAATTATCGGCCCCCAGAAAGGCGCAGGGAACACTTTGCAGTACATAGTCCTGGTCTTCATCCATGCGCAGATAGCGGTCTGTAAACTGCCGGGGTTTTAGTTTCAGGTGCCGGGCAATCCGCTCTATATCGGCATCGGTAAACAGTGGCCCGGTAGTTTTACAGCAATTGGCACACTCCAGGCAGTCTACCTCACTGAAAACCTCATCGTGCAGCTCCCGCATGACGTGATCGAGATTTTTGGGGGGCTTTTTTCTGAGTTTGGCAAAGTACTTCTTGTTTTCCTTATGCTTATCTTTGGCCAGTTGCGGTAAATGTGCCAGTTCTTCTTTCATGACACAAAAGTAAGAAAGTACGGCACTCACCGCATACAAAGACCTGAAAAAAATGAACTCCACAGCAAAAACAGAACCTGCACCCGATATCATCGGGATGGCCATCCGCGATTATTACACCGGAAATTACACCGAGGATATCATCACGGAAACCTCCATTTCGGAAGAAGATATACTTCCTGTCCCCTACCTTTTCCGGGACTACGGGCAGATGCCCGAAATAGAGCAGGTGGCCCTTATGATGGCCCGCGGAAAAGTGCTGGACATAGGTTGTGGCGCAGGAAGTCACGCCCTGTACCTGCAACAGCAGAAACAACTCGATGTCACTGCTGCAGACACCTCTCCGGGGGCGGTGGAAATATGTAAAAAGAGAGGAGTATCGAAAACCGTCAATTCGGATATCATGGATTATAATGAAACGGGGTTTGATACGGTACTGCTGCTTATGAACGGGCTGGGGCTCTGCGGGAAACTCGATCGTATCGGCACATTTCTGCTGCACCTGAAAAGCCTTTTAGGTCCGGGCGGACAAATACTGCTGGATTCCTCCGATATTCTCTATATGTTCGACGAGGATGAAGACGGGGGAAAATGGATCCCTTCGTTTCCCGCCTATTACGGGGAACTCGAGTTCAGAATGCGTTATAAAAACGTGCAGGGCCCTTCTTTCCCCTGGCTTTTCTGCGATTATAACACCTTGCAAAACGCCGCTGCAGTTCACGGTTTCGACTGTGAGCTTCTCCTGGAAGGGGCACACCATGATTACCTGGCCCGGCTTACTCCCGTTTCGGCAACTTCCCCGTAACACTTCTCCCATTATACGGAATGGCATGATCCCCATCCACACATTCCCACATTATCTCATTATCACATTGGCACATTATCTCATTATCACATTGGCACATTAGCTAATCATCCCTCCTACGACATTTTGTATTCCCCGTCTATCAGCCTGTTTCCCTCATCGTTATCACATACCGCATAGTTAAACCCGGGGCGCAGGCAATAGGCGCCGTATTCTCCCTGTTTATTCAGTGCTATAAAACCGATCTGCAGGTATTCCAGGTCGGGCCGGTTTTTATAGATGTCATAAATACGTTCCACAATTTCCTTACAGGCTTGCTGCGGGCTTTTTCCCTGCCGCATCAGTTCTACCACCATGGCACTTCCGGCCGTACGGATGACGGCCTCTCCAAGCCCGGTAGCCGCGGCACTTCCCACTTCGTTGTCCAGGAACAGCCCGGCCCCGATGATCGGGGAATCCCCAACCCTGCCGTGCACTTTCCAGGCCGCACCACTGGTAGTGCATGCCCCGGAAAGATTACCGTTTTCATCGATGGCCAGCATGCTTATGGTATCGTGGTTTTCCACATTGATAATGGGCTTGTATTCCGATTTCCGCAACCATTCGCGATAAGCCTTTTCGGCATCGGGAGTAAGCAGGTTTTCTTCTTTGAACCCCTGTTCCAGGGCAAACTGTTTTGCCCCTTCTCCCACCAGCATGATATGCGGGGTTTTCTCCATGACTTTCCGGGCTACGGAAATGGGGTGTTTTATATTTTGCAGAAAGGCTACGGAACCACAGTTGAACTCGTGGTCCATAATACAGGCATCGAGGGTTACCTTCCCCTCGCGGTCCGGCCACCCGCCATAGCCTACACTGGACACTTTAGGGTCGGCTTCCGCCACACGTACCCCGGCCTCTACGGCATCCAGTCCGGCCCCTCCTCCGTTCAGTATTTTCCAGGCTTCTTCATTAGCGGGCAAACCGTGGTTCCAAGTAGAGATCACTACCGGTTTTCTCACTTCATTATTCCCAGTCTCCCCGGCACTTTCCTTTTTCCGGGGATCGTGAGGTTTGATACCGTTGTCTACGCAGCTGTAAAGCGTCCCTACCGCTACGGTACCCAGTGTGGCTTTTGTCAAAAATTTTCTTCTGTCTATCATATCCCGATTTTTTCAATCAAATTTCCCATACCCTTTACGGCCGGGAAAAATACTATAGCGTTTCACTGGTTTCCTTAATTACTTCAAGCTGCTCATCAGTCAGTGCAGGCCCGTCAAAGAAGGCGGCGCCTTTTGCCCCGTTATCCCTGGCGTAATGAATGGCTTTTTTCAATTCATCCGCCGACATTTCAGGCACATAGATCCCCGTGTGCAATTGAGTGTCCTTGTATTTCAGGTCTTCCACTCCCTGTTTCGTCGCAAAACCTATCCAGTCGGTCTCCTCGTTGTAGAAACTGTGATAGATCATGGGGAGCACCACGTCAACATCCCACTTGTCCCAGCGCTGACGCACCATATGGTCTGCCATTTCCGGATAGGGAAAAACAGCGGCAGTCAGTATTTTTCCGTGTTTATGGGCTATTTCATAGGCATCGTTAACCACATCGCGCACCTTGTTCAGCCTGAACTGCTTCCATTCCATATCTATGGCAGGGTTTTCCATTTCCCTCGGATTTTTATGGTGTATCTTTTCAAATTCCGCCACGCAGGCATCGCAATAACAAAAATCGAATTCCGGGAGTTCTGTTTCCTGCTCCAGGTCGTATTTGGGCAGTAACCCTACCGGAAGAAAAATATCGGAATAGCGGATATAATCGAGGTGAACGCTGGCCACGCCTTCCACTTCGGCAAGTCCCTCCACGAGTTCCAGCACATGCCCCCTCGATTCGGGACGGGTAGGGCAGAGCCACTGGTAGTAGTCTACATAGGGCCGGTGGTCGAAACAGGATTTTCCTTCCCTGCTCACCGCATACCATTCGGGATGCTGCAGGGCCACCGAATCCCCGGGACGGTTCATGGCCATGATCCAGGCATGTACTTCCAGTCCTTCTTCACGGGCCAGCGGCGTCAGCCTTGCCAGCAGGCCGGGATCGGTATTGGTGTTGATCAGTACCGCGTCGAGCCCGTTATCCCTATACTTCCTGAATTCCTCCGTATAGGATTCGTCCGTACGCTGCTTGTCAGCCGTGATCCAGGTCCAGAATTTAAACGCTTGCTCCTTTTCGGCCTGTACTGTTGCAGGGGTTTGTCCTTTTTCTTCTTTCTGCCCCTGCGGCCCACATGACATGAAACCTGCCAGGGCCACACACATCGTTAGTTTTAAAATTTTCACGCGAATAGGTTTAAGTTAAACTATTTAATATTGAACTCCAACAGCACAACGTCAAGACAGGAGATCCCTCCCCGCCTACCGGCCGGCCGGCACTACGGTCAGGATGACCACACTGTCATTCAGAGCGAAGCGAAGAATTTAAACCCCGGTCCAAAGGATAAACCTCCCGTCTTCTGTCACCGTAAGCGTTTTTCCCGTAAAAGGGCTCAGGGCGGTCAGGTTCCATCCCGTACTGTGCATTTCGAGCGATATTTTTACCGGCTTTCCTTCAACCACCAGAGGTGTACCTACCAGTTCCCGCACCGAATGTATCCAGTTCCCGTTTTCCTGCTTATGGGCTTTCTGTTTGCGGTAAAGGGCATATAATTCCCATTTGATCTTTTCGTCGTCGGGAATGCTGAACTCACCTCCTTTTCCCGGGGCTTCCGGGGAAAAATACACATATCCCCACCATTCGGGTTCATGCATATTGACCACCCATTGCGGAGACCACACCCAGTTGTATTCCGGGAGGTATTTCCCGTTCCTGTCTTTTTTCCGCCCGTATTTTCCGTTATCCAGTTCGTAGTCCCAGTTTACCCGTGAAAAATTGATACGCCAGAACTCGTTCTCCGGGCTCGATTCCGTCGCACCCGAATGTGCTTCCTTCAGCACCTCCCAGGGCATGGCGATCTCCACGCTCCATCCCTTATCGGTATCCCCGGGATTGTTCAGTGTTCCGTCTATGTGTACCGCAGTCTTTATCCCCTGAATGTCCCAGCTATCGATTACGGGGGCATTTTCCCTGTATGGTTTTACCAGGTAGAGGTCCCATACGGTGTTCAGGGCATTCATTTCAAATTCCATATAATTATGCGTATCCCCGTCAGGGTCTATAAAGACCTCGAAATCATTGTTGTAAAAGATCACGGTATCGCGCTGTTTCAGCGTCCCCCATACGTGAGGTTCTTCCATTTCGGCGAGGAAATAGAGGTATTCCTCATCCCACAACATCCTCACACGGGTTTTGTATGCCGGGGTTTTCTCCCCTTCGATATCGATAAAATCTTCGGTTTCCGGGGCCTGTTTCCACGCTTCTTCATCTCCCTTTCCGTCTATATTCAGGGGCGTGGTGATCTTATGTGCCACATAAGAGCGCGGAGGCACGATCTGTTGCTGCGCAAAGATGCCCGGGCATAAAAAAATGATCATTGCCAGGGGGAGGATGGTCTGGTGTATTTTTGCCATATTGTTTGTTTTTGAGGTCCGATGTCCGGAGAATATCTACTTCCGGCTTCCGGCTATTTCCACGGTCTTTCACCTGAGCCGGGTTACAGGCTGTTTTCCTTTATAAAGCGGATGATCTCACTGATACGGCCAAAGGCCATTCCGGTTACGGTATCCGCAGCGCCGTAATACAGCGCGAGTTTATCTTCTTCATGCGAATGTAAGGCTGCACAGGGAAAGACCACATTGGGTACATCTCCCGTCATTTCATAACTTTCCGCAGGGGCCAGCATATAAGGCCGGGTACGGTATTTTACCTGGTCAGGACGGTCTTTATCGAGCAGGGCTGCCCCCACGGAATACCGGAAACCATTGCAGGTATTGATCACCCCGTGATAGAAAAGCAACCATCCTTCATCAGTAAGTATGGGCACAGGCCCCGCTCCTATCTTCGTACACTGCCAGGCGCTGTCTTCAAAGGGCGTGACCTTCATGACACAGCGGTGCTCTCCCCAGTATTTCATGTCCGGGCTGTAGCTGAT
The DNA here is from genome assembly GCF_003285545.1 of Sinomicrobium soli. Classification (GTDB taxonomy): domain Bacteria; phylum Bacteroidota; class Bacteroidia; order Flavobacteriales; family Flavobacteriaceae; genus Sinomicrobium. Next base: position 239,138 of record NZ_QLNV01000001.1, read on the forward strand.
ATAGATATCCCCGAAAGGCGTATGCCCGTTGTCACTGGGCCTGCTGAGCATGGCATACCTGCCGTCTATCTTTTCGGGGAACAGCACCCCGTTCCTGTTAAACGGGAGAAAGGCATTCTCACACTGGTAGAACGTTTTAAAATCAAACGTATACCCTATACCTATTGTGGGCCCGTGATACCCGTTGCACCAGGTAATCCAGTAACGGTCCTCGATAAAGGTGACCCTGGGGTCGTACTTATAGTCGGAATCGATCATATCGGTATTCCCGGCCCCGAAGATTATGGGATCGTGGGCAATGTCCCAGTGTATGCCGTCTTTGCTGAAACCGGCAAAAATATTCATCTGTACGGCCCTGTTGTCACAGCGGAACACCCCGGCATACCCGTCTTCAAACGGTACCACCGCACTGTTGAATATACTGTTGGACGAAGGAATGGCATACCGGTCTATTACAGGGTTTGCACTGTAACGCCACATCACGTCCCTGTTTCCTTCGGGTCTGTCCTGCCACGGAATTGTATTCATTTAGTTTATTAGTTTTTTAGTTCTTAGTTGTTAGTTACTATCAGGCATCTTCCTCACCTTATCCAGCCAGGTAAATTTGAGTATGGCTGAAGTTACTACAAATATAATCAACCACCACAATGACCTGGAGTAATCCCTCACCATAAAGAATACCGGGAGCAGGATCATACTGGACTGCCATACTATACCAACGGTACAATTGAACATATCCATACCGAAATTCCTGTTCCTGCCCACGGGATTCCCTTCTTCTTCCAGCTTGCGGCACACAGGTTCCCACCATCCCCAGGGGCGCACCCGGGCATAAAAACTCTTGAGAGTACTTATCCCGGTTGCCGGGGTGAGGAGGGTTCCCAGGATACACCCCGCCAGGGAAAACCCGAAAATAACGGGAAACAGGTAGATGGCCGGAATATGTGCTGTTTCATACAACAGTGTTCCTTCCGTAAAATTGTCCTTGTTCTGGTCTGCCAGGAATTGCAGAGTAGCGATAAGCAATCCCGACAACATACCCCAGAAATAACCCCATCCGTTAAAACGCCACCACACCCATTTCAGGACATTGGCGGCGACATATCCTCCGTAAAGCGCGCTGGTGATCCACAATGTTATGGAGTTGATAGACTCGGCAAAAAAGCCCATGACCACCCCCAGGATCACCACACCGAACGAAGCGATATGACTGGCGCGTATATAGTGTTTGCCGGAAGCCGAGGGTTTAAAATATTTCTTATAGATATCGTTTACAATATAAGCCGGGCCGGAATTGACAAATGCCGAAAAGGTAGACATAAAGGCGGCCAGCAGACCGGCGAGCAGTAATCCCTTGATACCGACAGGCACGTGGTTGTTGATCACCCTCGGCAGGATCATCTCGAGGTCGCCGGAACTTACCGCCCCCGTTTCCGCCATGGCCGGCGCCAGGTATACAAGCCCTAACACTACTATTCCGGTGATGAGCAGGTACCTCGGCACAAAGAGTACCAGGTTGGTAAAACCACTCATATAGGCAGCATCCTTCACATTCCTGGTAGAGAGTATCCGTTGCATGTCGTAACTCGGCGTAGGTCCCGCCACACTGGCAAAAAAGCCCTTGAGCAGTGTCATCCCGATAAAGGCCCCGAACATCTTATAGCCCTGGGTATCGATCAGGTCGTTAAAAGTGGCCAGCTTCCCCTCCCAGAAGCCTTCCAGCTCCCTCCCGAAAAATATGTTTTTCCACTCGTCGGGAATTACTGCCGACAGCTGTGCGTCACTGACAGCGATAAAGGCATAAACAGCGATGAGTATCCCCGCCAGTACCATAATAAGGTATTGCAGTACTTCAGTGGCCACCACAGAATACATACCTCCCTTTATAGTATAGATAGTAGTCAGCAGGATAATGATCAGGGCATACGACTGTGCCGAACTGAGCAACAGGGTACCTCCCGGGGAAAATGTCATATCCCAGGGCAGGATAATGGTCATGAATTTCCCGACACCTTCAAAAAAATAAGCTATAAACCCCACGGCAGCCACTATGGCAAATACCGCCACAATAAGGTGTGATGCCCTCCCTGCACGGTCGTCCCCAAAACGGGTAAGTATCCATTCCGACCCGGTCATGATATTGGAGCGGCGTATCCATACAGCCAGGAATACCATGACGAATATCTGGTTCCAGATGGGCCACATCCACATGAACATAAAGCTTTTTGCCCCGTACAGAAACAGTATTCCCACCATCCAGGCCGTTCCCGACACATCGAACATGCCCGAACCGTTACTCAGCCCGAGGTAATACCATTTGATACTGTTTCCCCCGAGAAAATATCCGTCCAGCCCTTTGGACGCTTTCCTGGAGACCCATACCCCGATGGAAAGGGTCAGAATAATATACAGGGCTATAATCAATACATCTAAGGCGGCCATTCAATATTATTTTTCAGCACTCACTCCCCATTCCTTATCTGGTTCGGGGCCCATAACAAAATGCAGTTCTCCCCCGTTGAGGATCTCTTCGTGAGTAATGTAGGTTCTGTTGAGGTCTTTTCCGTTCAGGGTAGCCGACTGTATATACCTGTTGGTATCCGACACGCCGTCTGCGCTGATGACAAAGCGGGTATCATCCGACACCTTTATTTCCGATCTTTCAAACAGGGGGCTCCCTATCTGGTAGATCCCGGAGGCCGGGTTGTAGGGATAGATCCCCAAAGCGCTGAACACATACCAGGCCGACATCTGCCCGCAGTCCTCGTTTCCGCTCAGCCCGGCAGGAGTGGTGTCGTACTGGGAATTGAGAATTTCCCTCACCCAGTACTGGGTACGCCAGGGCTTTCCGGCAAAATTGAACATATAGGCGATGTGATGGCTCGGTTCGTTACCGTGGGCGTACTGCCCGATCAGTCCCGATATGTCCGGGGAGGCATCATCGCCGGTAATTTCCGAACTTTCCGTATACAGCTGTTCCAGCATGGCGGTAAACGGTTCTTTTCCCCCGTGCAATGCGATCAGGCCTTCCACATCGTGCAATACGAACCAGCTGTGCTGCCAGGCATTGCCCTCGGTATAATCGGTACCCTTGCGGTGTATGGAGAGTCTGGGATCAAAAGGCTCGTGCCATTGCCCCTGGTCCGATTTGCCACGCATAAACCCGGTTTCGGCATCAAAAAGGTGCTTGTATGCCCCTGCCCTTCCGGCAAAATATTCATGATCGTCCTGTTTGCCGAGTGCTTCGGCTACCCGGGCAATGCACCAGTCGTTATACCCGAACTCCAGGGTAATGGTCACCGATTCGTCCAGGAGGTTATACGGTACGTACCCGAACTCCTTGTAAAAACCGACCCCGCGTTTCTTTTCGTCACTCATCATGGTGAGTTTCATCGCCTCATAGGCCTTTTCCGCATCAAACCCCTCTATGCCTTTCAGTATGGCGTCGGCAATGACCGGAATGGCATGGTTCCCTGTCATGGTATAGGTCTCATTGCCGTAAAGCGTCCATACCGGCAGTGTCCCGTTCTCGTCGTAATAGACCAGCATGGAGTTCACGATATCAGAAATCCTCTGCTTGTCGAGTATGGTAAGTAAGGGTTGCTGTGCCCTGAAAACATCCCAAAGCGACAGGCTCGAGTAAGCCGTATATCCCTCTGCTGTGGCTATGCTGTCGTTTTGCAGGCGAAACTCCCCGTTGGCATCACTGAAAGTTACTGGGGCCACCTGGGCGTGGTATAGGGCCGAATAGAAAATGGTCTTCAGTGAGTCTACAGGGGTTTCCACCTCTATTTTGCCCAAAGCGGAATTCCACAGCCTGCCGGCATCTTTCCTGACCTCTTCAAAATCAAAACCATCCCGCTCCTTCATGTTTTCCTTTGCATTGGCTATACTTACCGAAGACAGGCTTAATTTCACTTCAAGGACTTCCCCGCTCTCCCCGTCAAAGAAAAACTGTGCGGCGGTTTTTGCCCCGTTAACCTCATTTTTCCCGTCTGCGCCCCTGGCGTTCTCATAAAGCTTAAATGAAGCCAGGGGTTTGGAAAACTCAGCCACAAAAAACACTTTCTGGTTTTTTGCCCATCCGGTACTGTGCCTGTATCCGCTTATGGTATGCTCATCCTCCACCCCGATCCGTGTTTCCAGCGGTTTGTCCCAGTTTATGGCAAAACCGAGGTCTACCACCACACTCTGGAGGTCCCCTTCCTTATAGGTATACCTGTGATACCCGGTACGCAGGGTACTGGAGAGTTCCACGTTGATATCGTGATCCTCGAGATATACCTGGTAGTAGCCCGGGCTGGCGGTTTCATTGTCATGAGAATATCCTGACTTATAGGGGTAATCGTCCCTGGAAGTGATCTCTGTCCCCAGGTCCACTTCCTTGTTTACCGGCATAAAAAGCAGGTCGGCCAGGTCGCCTATTCCGGTACCGCTGAGATGAAGGTGGCTGAACCCCACGGCTATGGAATCCGTAATGTGATATCCCGAACACCAGTCCCATCCGGAAGTGCCGTTGTCCGGGCTCAGCTGTATCATTCCGAAAGGCACCGTAGCCCCCGGATAGGTATGGCCGTGATCTCCGGTACCTATAAACGGGTCAGCATACGAAGTGAACTCCGGCGCATTGCTTTCAGTAGTTTCCTCATTTTTTTGTGACGCCCCTCCCCCGCAGGAGACCAGGGCGATTAACGCAGTCAATAAAGCGTAAGAAGCAGGTTTGTGTTTCATTTTAGTTTTTTAGTTTGTAGTTCTTAGTTGTTAGTTGCTGTTTTCAAACTCTGAACTCATAACTCTGAACTGGTTCATAGTTATCATTCCGACTCCGGACTTCCAACCATTTCGCCGTTTACAAACATTTGAGTCCGGGAAGCACAGGATGGGACATTTATATTGAACTCGTTTTTGGGTTATTTCATTGTGTCTTGACGGAATGTTACCAAATATTTATATTTTTGGGCAGCTGGAGAATTAATTTAGACCAACAACATTTCTAAGAAGCCAAACGTCAAAAAACACCACCGGGGGTCCGGGTGTGACGGTCACAGGACCGGACTTCCGGAATACCGGACTTCAAAGACAAGCAACAGGCATGACACACCGAAAACAGATGGGCAGACTTTTTGATTTCGACGGCCGTATCAACTACCGTATCGCTACAAAACACCATGTCATTTTCTGGCTGATCTACTTTTCGTTTAATACCCTGCGGTGGGGCAGTTACTACCACGACTACTGGTATTCACTGAAAGCCAATGCCATCGGTTTTCCCATTCACATGGCCCTGTGCTATTTCAATATCTACTACCTCATGCCGAAGCTCATATACAGAAAGAAATTCGTACTGTACAGTTTCGGCATACTCCTGGCCATTTTTGTGATGGTACTGGTCAAGTTTTTCCTTACTTATTTTCTTATCAGTACCAATGTCTGGCCCGAAGGCCCGGAAGAGACCACCACCTTGTCGTTCAATTATGTCACCCAGATGATGCTGGGCGAACTGTACGTAGTCTCTTTTGTCACCGCCATAAAAATTACGGCCGACTGGCTTCGCGAACACAAGCGGGCCGCCGACCTGGAGAAGGTACAACTGGAAACAGAACTCCGTCTCCTCCGTACCCAGGTGTCTCCTCATTTCTTTTTTAACACCCTGAACAATATCTACTCACTGGCCATTGAACAGTCCGGAAAAACCCCGGAAACCATCCTTAAACTCTCCGAGCTTATGAGGTACCTGCTCTACGAGACCAAGCAGCGCAGGCAGAGCCTGATCAAGGAGATCCTCTGCCTCCAGAACTACCTCGATCTCGAACGCATGCGTTACGGGGATTCCCTGAAAATAATAATGAACCTCAGCGGCGACCTGGAGGGAAAAAAGATCCCTCCCATGTTATTGCTTTCCTTTATCGAGAACTGCTTTAAACACGGGGCCAACAAGAGTATCGATCAAATCGTAATTGAGATCGATTTCAGGATAGAAGGTGATTTCCTGTATTTCAGGGCAGCCAACACATTACCTCCGGATACCGGAGAGGAGACCTCATCCCGTAAACCGGGGGGCATCGGAATAAAAAACGTCAGGAAAAGACTGGAACTGGGATACCAAAGGAATGAATATGAACTGGATATCAGGAAGGAGAAAAACTGGTATATCGTTCTCCTGAAGATCAAAGTAAGCTAACCACAACCACTAACCGATAAAAACAACTGAAATGGGGCTGAGATGTATTGTTATTGACGATGAACCACTGGCGGTAAATGTCCTTAAAAACTATATTGCCCAGACCAAGGAGCTGGAACTCCTGGAAACCTTTAGCAATGCCCTCGACGGCATGACCTTTCTCCGGGACAACGAGACCGACCTGGTCTTTCTCGACATCAACATGCCCGTGCTGGACGGTCTGAGCTTTCTGAAGGCCCTTAACAACAAACCCATGGTTATCGTCACTACGGCCTACGAGGAATACGCCGTAAAAAGTTTCGAACTCGAAGTGCTGGATTACCTGGTAAAACCCATCCCCTTCCATCGCTTTGTCATGGCGGTAAACAAGGCTTTCCGCATGCATTCTGCCCTGCAGAAAACCGAAGCCGACCATGCCGAACGCAGGCATATTTTCATCAAAATAGACAAGAAGAAGATGAAGAAAATATACCTGGACGAGATCACCGTAGTGGAAAGCCTGAAAGACTATATCAAGATAAACACCTATTCCGGAAAGTACATTGTACACCAGACCCTGAGCAGTTTTACCGATGACCTTCCGGCAGACCGTTTTATCCGTATCCACCGTTCGTATACCGTTTCTCTCGACAAGATCGAGGCCCTTGAGGGAAACAGTATAGAAATAGGCGGTGTGCGGTACACCATAGGGCGGAGTTATTTCAACGAAGTGAGAAGCAGGATCCTCAACGAACCCCTCGAAGACGAGTAAGCCCGGCCCCTATTTCCCGGTGAGTTTGTTCAGCACTCCGAACACTCCCCGTATAAAAGTGGCACTGGTGAGTACTTTTATGATGGGGTTCATCCGGGTACTGCGGCCTCCCGAGGTTCTCTTCCTGTCTGTCCTGCCCTTTTCACGGGCCTCTTCAGATGCTGCAATTTCAATTTTTCCGGTCAGTATCTCATACGCACTTTCCCGGTCTATCTGTTCATTATATTTTTTCACAAGTCCGGAACGCGCTGTCAATGTCTTTATTTCGTCATCGGTAAGCACATCCATCCTGCTCATGGGGGCCCTGAGCAAGGTTGCCGCCAGGGGGGTCGGCCTTCCTTTTTCATCAAGTGCGGTGACCAGCGCCTCTCCCGTACCCAGGCTGGTAAGCACCTCAGTGGTATCGTAATATTCGCTTACGGGATAGTTTTCGGCAGTAAGCTTAATGGCTTTCCGGTCTTTGGCCGTAAAAGCGCGAAGGGCGTGTTGTACTTTAAGCCCGAGTTGCGACAACACGGCATCCGGAACATCGGTGGGGAGCTGGGTGCAGAAATACAGTCCCACCCCCTTGGAGCGGATCAGTTTCACGATACTCTCTATCTGGTCGAGTAATGCCTTACTGGCTTCGTCAAAGATAAGGTGGGCCTCATCGATAAACACCACCAGTTCCGGCCGGCCGGAATCGCCCTGTTCAGGCAGCGTATTGTACATTTCCGCCAGGAGACTGAGCATAAAGGTGGAAAAAAGTTTGGGCCTGTCCTGGATATCCGTAAGCCGGATAATGTTCACATAGCCCCTTCCCTTGTCGTCTACCCGCATCAGGTCTTCTATTTCAAAGGACCGCTCCCCGAAGAAAAGTGCTGCTCCCTGCTGTTCCAGGGCTACCAGTTTGCGAAGTATGGCTCCCGTAGATGCCGTTGATATCCTGCCGTATTCCCGGCTGATCTCTTCCTTTCCCTCTTCCGTGATATACTGAAGGGCCTTGCGAAGGTCCTTGATATCCAGCAATGGCAATTTACAATCATCGCAATATTTAAAAACAACGGCGAGCACTCCTGCCTGTGTATCGTTAAGTTCCAGTATACGCGATAACAATACCGGCCCGAACTCCGATACGGTGGCCCTGAGCCTTACCCCCTGCTCATCCGAAATGGTCATCAGCTCTACCGGGGCCCCCTGCGGTTCGTAAGGCAGCCCGATTTTCTCATGTCGTTCCAGGATAAAACCGGCCGCCTCTCCCGGTTGTGCAATACCGCTGAGGTCTCCCTTGATATCCATCTGCAATACAGGAATGCCCTGTTGTGAGAGTTGCTCCGACAGGATCTGCAATGTCTTGGTCTTTCCCGTACCCGTAGCCCCCGCAATAAGTCCGTGACGGTTAAAGGTTTTCAGGGGCAGCCTTACGAAAGCGTCCTTTACCGCTTCGCCATCCAGCATGGCCGCTCCCAGTACGATAGCCTCTCCCCTGGTAGCATATCCCGAAGTAATATCATCGAAAAAAGTTTCTTCCTTACCCATGAAGTCTGTTTTGGTATAAAAATAAGTTAATTTTCACGAATGTCAGCTACCGGGTATATTTATAAACAGGACAGCCGGTAAGGTTTTAGAACTTACAACTTCTTATCGTATCTTTGCACCATGAGCAAAGCAGAGGTTTTAACATTAGTGGAACGGGGAGAAATGCTCCCCCTGATGGAGGAGTTCTATACCATTCAGGGTGAAGGGTATCACAAGGGCACAGCCGCATACTTTATCCGTATAGGCGGCTGTGATGTGGGATGTCACTGGTGTGATGTCAAGGAGAGCTGGAATGCCGAAACACATCCGCCCACCGCAGTAGACCGGATCGTTGACAACGCAGCAAAATATTCAGACACCATCGTTATTACCGGGGGGGAACCCCTTACGTGGAACATGGGTCCCCTGACCTCAAAATTAAGAGACAGGGGGCTCAAAACACATATAGAGACCTCCGGGGCCTATCCGCTTACCGGGGTATGGGACTGGATCTGCCTGTCTCCGAAGAAAATAAAACTCCCCGTAGAAGATATTTATGAAAAAGCACAGGAACTCAAGGTGATCGTATACAACAAAAGTGATTTTGCCTTTGCCGAACAGCAGGCCGCAAAAGTCGGCCCGGATTGCATACTCTACCTGCAGCCCGAATGGAGCCGGCGCGAAAAAATGATCCCGGAGATCGTCGGTTTTGTCATGAAAAACCCGAGGTGGAAGGTGTCGCTGCAAACCCATAAATACCTGAATATTCCCTGAATATTCCCGTTGCTGTTTGTTTCTAAGGGTAATTGGTTAATGGGTTATTAAGTTATTCAGGCGACAACTCAATAACCCAAACCACAAAACGGAACCCATAAAAAAAGCCGGTTATTGATAACCGGCTTTTTTGCCCCGGACCTAAACAACATCCCGGGCGTCAGGAAACAATAGGTATAATCTTCCTTTTACCTGAAACTGAATGCAATCCCCGCCGTAAGCATATTGTATTCCTGCAGCGTATACTCGGCAAAGATCTTGAAAAAGGCCAGGTTGAGGCGGGCACCCAGACCTGCCCTTACTCCTCCTACATTATACTTTAGTGCAATGGGATCCTCATATTCTTCGGTATGGGTATACACCCCCGCCACCTCATAATCGACCTCATAGGTTCCGAGAACGTCGAGTCTGGAAGTTCCTCCCGAATACCCCAGGCTTCCGAAAACAGTTACAAAAGGAAAATCGAGAGAGGCCAGTCCTTGTATCGTGTAGGTTCCCAGTTTAAATTCCGCGCTCTGGTGCTCCCCGTCAAAAGCATCTCCTTCCTCGATATTGTAATCTACTTTCATATTGGAAAAAGCTGCGAGTACGGACACGTTCAAAGGCAGTTTTTCCAGCGGACCGAAATACTGCATCAGGTCGTGTTTGATCCCGAGGCCGAAAAGCTGTCCCCTGACATCATCAGACCCTACACGGGGAACAAAACGCAGCATCAGGTCGGTATTCTTTACAATTCCCACTCCCAGTTGAACCGCAGGTGCCGGTATGGCGTTCATGGGCACATCTTCGCCTATTCCTTCAGGCATGGTAAACGAGACAGTTTCGCCGGTATCCCGAAGTTCCACTTCCACCATCGAAGGCTCTGCATCGCCGGCAACGGTCGGGGTCATATCAGGGGTCCCGGTAATGCGGTTCTCAAATGCCAGCTCCGAAATCCGGAAAAGCCGGTTGCTCCTGGGCACCATGGCAGCATTGGCGGCTATGGTTATATCAAATCCCAGGGTTTTGTGTGTTTTGGCCGTAGTGGCCCAGCCACCGTTTGCCGCATAGACCAGCCCCTCCATGGCAGGTGCTATATAGGCCCCCATCAGGGTATTGGCATCCTTCTCTCCGGCTGCAATAATGCTTTCAAAGCCATCCTGGGCATACACCCCGACAGTCATACACAATGCTGTCACGGTACATAAAATGGTAGTTTTCCTATTCATAAATTATATTGGAATTATGGTTAGTATTCGTCTTTTCCGAACTGTACGGTTGCGAAATTACAGGGTTTCACAAAAGAATAAAATCCCCTCAACAGGGTATTTTACCCGGGATCATTCTTTACCGTAAATACATAAATCTACTGTATACCAACAACATACCACCCGTTAGTCCGCAAATCTGCAAATCTATAAGGATAAAGGCAAACACCGTCCGGAGGAGCTGTAGAACTTGTTCTACAACCCGGAAACGGTTTATACCGGTCCGTCATTACCGGATAAACCAGGGGCCCGATAGCATGCCCGGTTGGTAAATATGAAATTTTAGTTGTTTAGAATCATTTTAAATAGTATGTTTGTAACTGAACTTATATACAAAAAATCATGAGAAAGAACTTTTTATCCGCACTGACATTTTTTATGAGTTGTACCATGGCCGTACCGGCTGTGAACACCGATAATGACGAGAAAAAAAACAAACCCGCTAATGCCGGATGGTTCCGGGCCGAAGGCCGGAAGACCGATGTAAAATTCGTCCGGGTACTGTTTGCCGCCGAAGGCTCTGAAAACGAAGGAGAAAGCAACGATATCACCCAGCTGGTCTTCGACAGTACTGATCCCCAAGGCAATGCGGTAAAAGTATACCGTTTCCAGGTCACCGCCAAGAATACCGGCTACGACGAACTGCAGACCACAAAAGACGGGGATTACAAACTAAAACAGGTAAAGCAGGGAATAAAACTCCATATAGAGGTTCCCCTGGAAAACGGCACCCCGCAGTTCGATAAGGCTTATGTGGGAAACCTCGCCTATAATTTTGGGACCAGGGAAACCCGTCATATCCTGACCCCGGAGGCGGTATCCGGGATCAAACTGAAAATAAGCCGCCTGGAACTTCCCGAATTCGGTGCCGGCAGCAAACCCGGCGATAAGGGAATAGTGTATAACGACGGCTATATCAAATTTAAGCTGAGCGCCGAAGCAAAGCATATCGGTTCGGAGCAGTGGTCTCCTTTTGACATCAGTATCAATGCTCCTATTTCCATTACCCACATCCGTGGCAGGGAAAGGGCCGATCGCGCAGTTTCGATTGACAACGGTATTGTCCTCAAAAACAAATAGTCTCCCGCACAGGATTTTTCCCTGAAAGTATTTTCATTGCAGGGGCAGGCAGTAATCAACGGCCTGCCTTTTTTATTTACCGGCTGGTCAATCCCCGGCAACTTCCTCTTCAGCCTTCTGCTGCAGGTATTCGGTGGGGGTCATTCCGAAATGTTTCTGGAAATTCCTGCCGAAACTGGTCTGCGACTTATACCCTACCTTTTCTGCTACCTGGTACATCCGGAGTTCACTGTTTTCGAGTAACTGGACCGCTTTTTTGAGCCTGCTCATATTGATGAGTTCATTGGGAGACAGTTTCGAGATCTCCCTGATCTTGCGATATAGGGTAGAACGGCTCATGTGCATGTGTTCTGCCAGAATGTCGACACTCAGGTCGGGATCGGCCAGGTTATCGTCGATAACCTTGTCCAGTTTCCCGAGAAAGGTTTTATCGTTGTCTGAAACAGCCATCGATTTCATATGGGCCAGGGGCGAACTGGAGTAATGGCCCAGAATATGTTTTCTGTTCTCGATAAGATTGGAAATCTGTACCTTGAGGTGCCCCATGGAAAAAGGTTTGGGGATATAGGCATCCGCTCCCGACTCCAGTCCTTCGATCTTGGCGTTCAGGGCACTCTTTGCCGTGAGCAGGATCACCGGAATATGACTGGTTTTCACATCACTCTTTATGCGCCGGCACAACGCTATACCGTCAAGCACAGGCATCATCACATCACTGATCACCAGGTGTACATCATTTCCGGACACCATCTCCCATGCCTGCTGCCCGTTTTCAGCCATCTGTATGTTGTAATCCCCGGAAAGTTCGTTATATATAAAATCCGCCAGTTCCCGGTTATCTTCGGCAACGACAATGTGGGCTCCTTTCCTTTCATCAACGGTAAAACCTGTGCCATGAGCAGGTTTTTTCCCTGAATCGGCTTTCTCATCCACACCCCTGAACTCCATATCCTGGTGAATGGGGAGCCGCAGTACAAACACATTGGCCTCCTTGGCTTCCTCGTCCATAAACAACGCTCCGTGGTGCAGCTCGGCCAGGGAATGGGCCAGTGAAAGCCCTATCCCGCTGCCGTGCTCCCTGTTTGCTTCGGGAAGCCTGAAAAAGGGTTCGAAAATGCGCTTCCGGTGTTCGGGAGAGATCAGGTGCCCGTCGTTCTCAAAGCGGATCACAAACTCCCTTCCCTCCTTCCGGAGTGTAATGCGCACCTCGTGATCGGAATATTTCACCGCATTGATAAACAGGTTGCTGAGAATTTTCTTGACGGCCTCTTCATCTATAAAAGCATAGATATTCCCGGTTTCGGATACAAGATCAAAATGCAGTTGTCTTTCCTGGATCAGCTGGCTGAACCTCACATAGGTTTCCTCGAGAAGCTCGTTGATATTCACTCTTACGAAACTCAGCTTTACGTGTTCCATTTCGGTCTTCCGGAAATCCAGCAGTTCATTGACCAGGTTGATAAGCCTGGAAGTGTTTTTTTGCATGATCTCCAGGTTATGGGGAATTTCGGGCGACCGGTAACTGCGGTCGAGCAGCTTTTCAAGAGGACTTTTTATAAGGGTAAGCGGCGTCCTTATTTCATGGGCTATATTGGTGAAAAACTCGATCTTGGCCTGGTATATTTCCTTTTCCTTCTCACTCTCCAGCTGCTGTATTTTCCTGTTGTTCCTGTCTTTGGTATAACGGTGATAATAACGCAGCAGAAAATAGACCAGCGACACCAGCAATACGGTATAGAGCATATAGGCCGTCCGGCTTCCGGAAAAGGGCGGCAAAACACTGATACGGAGCAGATCGTTTTCCTCACCCCATACCCCGTGGCTGTTAAGCGCCTTGACTTTCAGGTGATAGTCCCCGGGAGGGAGTTCGGTAAAACTCACCCGGTGATTCTTGCCCAGGGATACCCATTCTTCATTGAGCCCCTCCAGTTTATACCAGTATTCCGTCATTTCCGGAGCCGTATAGCTCAGCGATGCAAACTCCAGGCTAAAGGTAGACTGGGCATTGCTCAGCGTAATATGATCAGAAAACAGGATAGACCTGGTCAGGGGGGAGTTCTCCTCCCCTACCTTTACTTCCCTGTTATTGATCCGTATATCCGTAACAAAGACAGGAGGGCGGTAATTGTTTTGTACGAAACGTGCGGGATTAAAGCTGATCAGCCCCTTTACACTTCCGAAATACATTTCACCGTCAGAGTCTTTAAAGGCAGAACTGTAGTTGAACTGATCGCTCAGCAGTCCGTTCGACCTCGTATACACCTGCATCTGCCCGCTATCCGGGGTAAATTTCACCAGGCCGTTAGAGCTGCTCACCCACAGGTTCCTCCGGTCGTCCTCAAGTATGGAATAGGTAACATTGGAAGGAAGCCCTTCCTTTCTGGTATACCGCCGGAAAGTACCGGACCCGTGCTGAAAAAGATTCAGGCCGTTTTCCGTAGTGATCCATAATCGGCGGGCAGAATCCACAAACAGGCCGTTGATCACATTGGAGCTGATACTCAGGGAGTCTTTCCTGTCGTACCGGAAAACCCCTTTTTTACCGGTCTCCGGATTAAAATAGTACAATCCGTCCCAGTATGTCCCTGCCCACAGGGTGCCATTGTGGTCTTCGGTCATGCAGGTAAAATGATAAGCTTCCGGAAAGCCATCCACGATCTCAAATGTATCCCGGTCGGGAATATACCTGTAAATCCCCGAAGATGTAAGCACATAGATCACCTTTTGGCGGGTCTGGTATATAAAAAAGATAAAATCGCTTTTCAAATGCCCTCCTTCTTCTCCGGTACCGTAATGCCTCACCACCTTTCCCGTACGGATATCCAAGACATCCAGCCCGTGCTCGAAGGTTCCCACCCAGAGCTCGTCTCCCACCGGAAGTATACCGTGAATATTGTAATGGGAGAGGGCTCCCTTTTCTCCTACGGAAGAATAATTCACAAACGTTCCCACCTTCGGATCGAACCGGTTGAGCCCGGCATCTTCCGTTCCTATCCACAGGTTCCCGTACCGGTCTTTCTCAATCTCCCGTACCGCATTGCCGCTTATCGAATTCTGGCCTACCTGCGGAAAATAGCGCTGTATAGGGGTGTATTGCTCCGGATAGTAATTCACCCCCCCGAAATAGGTACCGGCCCACATCCCCTTCTCCTCGTCCGGCACCAGGGCATATACGGCGTTGTCAGACAATGAGTAAGGATCGTCATAACTCTTCTCGAGATGCTCATAGGTATGGTCGTCAAAATGGTAGATATAAACCCCCGATTCTGTCGCTATCCATAGTTCTTCCCGGTTTTTCATTACAAAATCCCGTACGTACAGCGGGTTTTCGCTGTCGTCGAGAAGCTTTGTCAATCTGCCATCAGACAATGTATACAGCAAAGCCCCATGGTTCTTGGTCCCGATAAAAAGCGTATCCTTACCTGCGGCCGACATGGCCGTGATCACCAGCCGTTCGCGGATATCATTTTCTACGGGCTCTACCCTGCTGAACGAATCGTTATCAGGCACGAACCTGTACAAAGTATCAAAAGACGCCACAAAAACCTCTCCCTGGTCATTACTGCTGATGAGCTGGGCACTAAACTGGTTAAAAACCTCTTCCCGAAACGTATTTCCATCCTCCTGAATGGCTATCCGGTGAAGGCTTCCTGCAGCGATAAACCACAAATAACCATTGGCATCACCATGTATGTCCAGGATGGGCTGATTGGCCGTGCCTTCCATCAACTCAAAAGACTCGCTCTTCTCGTCGTAGCGAAACAGACCGGTGTCGGTACCTACCCATATATAATGCCCGTATTCTTCCAGGCACCTTATGTAATTACTGCCTATGCTTTCAGGGTTTCCGGATTCACGCTGGAATAACTTAAAATTATAGCCGTCGTACCGGTTGAGCCCGTCTTTGGTACCGAACCACATAAAACCCTGGGCATCCTGCAGCATACAGATCACGGAATTATGCGACAGTCCGTCTTCCACCTGCAATTTCTTAAAAGCACGGTTCTGTGCCGGTAAATGAATACCGGCAACAAAAAATACCAAAAACAGACAATACCATTTCATATCTCTACAAATCAACTCATTTCCCTTAAAAAGACCATCTGCAAATCATCCCATTTTTAAACAAATCATCCCATTACCTGTCTTTTAATATAAAAACCGGTAAAAATGAATCTATTTGAATAAAAATTGAAACAGTTACACCATATCCCTTTGACACAAAATCGCCTACATTTGGAAATATAATTTAACAAAAATCAAACTATTTCTTTAAGGATTAAAATAAAAAAACTGATTTTTTATAGCAAATCAACAAAAAGGCCCTTTTCCACTTTATCGACGATATATAGCAAGATGAGGTGTTCTAATTCAACAAATCGTTTCACATAGTGCGCAAACGAAAAATCAAAACTTTGATTCTATGAAAACTAAACTCAATTCAAAAACCGGCCTCAGGATGATCCTTTTCCTGACGGTCCTGTGGGGGCAGTGCGTTCTTGCCCAGCAGCCGACAGTCTCGGGAACCGTTACCGATGCAGACGGTATTCCCATTCCTTTTGTCAACATTGTGGTAAAGGGTACCAGTACCGGGACATCGGCAGATATGGACGGCAATTATTCCATTCCGGCCGCGCCCGATGCCACCCTGGTCTTCAGCTATGTAGGCTTCAGCACACAGGAGATAGAGGTCAACGACAGGATACAGATAGACATACAGATGCAGGAAGATGTATCCGCTCTTGAAGAAGTCGTCGTTGTAGGATACGGGACCCAGCAGAAACGGGACCTGACCAGTGCCATCTCCGTAGTAAAGTCGGACCAGATACAGAAACGCCAGACTACTACTGTTGCCGAAGGACTACAAGGATTAGCCCCGGGGGTAAACGTACGTGGAGGAGGGCAACCCGGACAAGAAGCCTCCATACAAATACGGGGATTGAAAAACCTGCAAAGCGCGAATCCGCTCTATGTAGTCGACGGATTAATCACCACAGCCAACAGGGATTTTAATCCGAATGACATCGAATCTATACAAATCTTAAAAGACGCTGCCGCTGCGGCAATATACGGCTCCAGGGCCGCCAACGGGGTAGTGATCATCACCACGAAAAAAGGGATACAGGGGCCCTTACAGGTCTCTGCCAGTTCCAAAATGAGCCTTACACAAGTACCAAAATACGACCTTGCCGGACAGGAGGAATTTGTACGGTTGAACAATATGGCCTATGACAATGCAGGATTGCCAAGACAAGCCTTAGACCTCAATGTTAATACGGATTGGCAGGACATAGTGTTCCGCACAGGATTAATACAAGATCACAACGTCAGTTTCTCAGGAGGTGGCGAAAATTCTTCCTACTTCATATCGGCAAATTATTTCGGGAACAAGGGTACTGTTATCGATACCGACTTCGACAGGGTCTCGCTCCGAGTGAATACTAGTGGAAAAAAGGGAATCTTTAGTATAGGAGAAAACCTGTCACTCTCCAATGCCAAAACGAATGAGATAGGGGCACCCGCAGCCGACCGGGGAAATCCTTTTATAGATGTTATAAGGATGTTCCCAACCGTTCCCGTATATGACGAAAACAATCCGGGAGGATTCGGATATGGAAAAGCTGATGTCGCCAATACCTTTGGAGCAAATCCGGTAGCCATTGCCAATCTGATAGACCGGGAATTGGAAAACTTCAGAATAAGAGGAAATCTTTGGGCAGAAATAGACCCGACGCCTTTTTTAAAATACCGTTTTAACTTTGGATACGAAACCAGTTTTGACGACTATTTTTACTTGAGAAAGAAAGGAAACTGGACCATGAATCAGGCCGACGAACCATCAATGACGAATCAGAACAAGGCTCAGTCGGAGACTACTCTGATTGAAAACACCATTTCTTTCAACAAAGATTTTGGAAAACATCATGTCAACCTCGTAGCGGGGATGACTTATCAAAAAGACATATACAAACAAATCAATGGCACCAAGAGAAACCTTTTGGTCAACCCGAACACCGGATCCTACTTTGACGTCTTGGATCTCGGAGATCAAGGTGTCGTTGGTGGATACCGCAACGAATCTGTCCTGATCTCCTATCTCGGAAGACTGGAGTACAATTACGACAACCGTTATCTCTTAAACGCGGTATTCCGTCGCGATGGTTCTTCCAAATTCAGCGATGTTCACAAATGGGGTAATTTCCCATCTGTATCCGCAGGATGGAGACTGAGCAATGAGAAATTCTTCGACATAGAAGAAGTCAGTGACCTAAAACTGAGGGTAAGCTATGGAGAACTCGGAAGCGGAAATATTCCGGATTATGAATACATGATGTTTATCAACACACTGGGATCCATGGTTGCAGGAAGGGACCAGTTATTATATCCGGCTGCTACCCAAGTAAGGCTGGCGAATCCCGAATTGCGTTGGGAGACACTTAAACAAACCAATTTCGGGGTTGACCTCGGTCTTTTTGACAACAAACTTCAGATCACCGCAGATTATTTTATCGCGAGAACAGAGGATGTATTATTCGGTTTTCCAATTCTACTTTCTACGGGTAATGACGGAGGAAACCCGATTACCAATGCGGCTACTGTAGAAAACAAAGGTTTCGAATTCAACGCAGCCTACAACGAGGTCGTCAATGAAGATTTCAGTTTTAACGCTTCGATTAACCTGAGTACCCTTAACAATAAACTCATCAAACTCGGTAATGGCTTCAACGAAAGCATACAAGGTAATACGGTTACTCGTGCAGGACAACCTGTAGGTATGTGGTACGTACTACAAACCGACGGACTTTTCCAGAGCCAGGAAGAGATCGACAATTACACCAACTCTGACGGACGGGTTATTATGCCCGATGCACAACCTGGGGATATCCGGTTTAAGGATGTCAATGACGACGGACAGATCACCAACGAAGATAAGGCTGTAGTATCCAGTCCCTGGCCCGATTTCGAAATGGGCTTTAATGCCGAAGTGCAATACAAGGACTTCGACTTTTCCATGAACTGGATCGGTTCATTTGGGGCTACTGTCTATAACGGTTTCAGGAGTACCGTAGACCGTTTTGACGATGATACTAACTATCGGTCAGGCATTCAACCCTGGACCCCCGAAAATCCGGATACTAACTTCCCAAGAGTGGTAAAAGGAACTTCTTTCAACGCTCGTGGTGATAGTGATCGCTGGTTAGAAGACGGCAGTTTTGTAAGGCTGAAATATATAGGTATAGGGTATAACGTACCTGCTGAAATACTGGAAAAAGCAGGTTTCAGCAAATTGCGGATAAGCATGTCTGCCCAGAATATTATCACCTTTACCAAATACGGGGGGCTCGATCCGGAATTCAGTAATAACGATCCCTTTCAAAGAGGAGTGGACTTCGGAGCTTTTCCCAACTTGAAAACCTATTCCATAGGAGTTGAACTCGGTTTCTAAAATATCATCATCATGAAAAAAATAATAATACTAAGCATACTGTCATCGTGCCTTTTGGCAATGACCTCATGCAACGACGATTTGGATGTCCAGAATCCGAATTCATTGACCGTAGATCAGTTTTGGCAAACACCGGAAGACGCTCAACAAGGGGTAAATTCCATTTATGCCATGTTTTACAAAGATGGTACTTGGGCACGATGGATGTATTTCCGATTGGATCTCTCTTCCGACGAAGGATTCAGTAAAAGCCCATGGGTAGAGCTCGCAGACTGGACGCGATTTGCCTATATTAACTATGATTTTTGGGAAGGCAACAACGTGACCTGGAGAGATAATTACAAAGCCATTTTCCGGGCTAACCAAGTACTGGCTTATGTACCCGATATTGAATTTTCTGACGAGAACAAAAAGCAGGAACTACTCGGAGAAGCTAAATTTTTGAGAGGGCTTTATTATTATTATACAGCCCTGCTCTGGGAAAACATACCCATTATCCTCGATCCTTCAACACCTTCTGACCTTCCGGAGCAGGCCACTTTAGAAGAAGTATACGCACAAATCGAAACGGATCTGATCGATGCCTTCAATGCTCTGCCGCCACAATGGGACGACGCTAATCTCGGACGCCCTACCAAAGGGGCTGCTCAGGCCGTACTTGCCAAACTGTATATGCAACAACACGAGTGGGAGAAAGCCGGGACAGCACTTGAATACCTCATCGCCGGAGAAGGGGCACATTACAGCTTAGTTAACAACTTTGCAGATAATTTCACCTCTGAAAATGAAAACAATTCCGAATCGGTTTTTGAAATACAGTACGGAGATCACAATTTGGGAGGTACTGGAGAAACTCAGGATGCCGCAGTGTCCACTACACGTTCACAATTTTTCGCACCGAGAAACATAGGCTGGTCCGACGGGCAAGCGCGATTCTGGTTGGTGGATGCTTTTAAACAGGAAAAAACAGCCGAAGGCGAGATCGATGAAAGATTGCGATACAGCTTATACTATCCGGATCTTACTGCAGACTTTGGCGATCTCATATATGGTAGGGAATGGGAATGGAATGATGATGAAACCTGGTTTAGAAAATATCAAAGAAACGACAGAACCACTGAAGATTACTTTAATCCTATCAATTATCGTCTGATTCGCTATGCCGACATCCTGTTGCGTTATGCTGAAGTACTCAACGAACTCGACAGGACCTCCGAAGCCTACACATACGTAGACCAGGTACGGGAAAGATCGGGAATGCGCCCACTGGCAGAAGCCTATCCGGCCATTGGCAATGACAAGCAGGCTTTCCTGGAAAGACTGAAGATAGAACGGGTATTGGAATTGGTTGGGGAAAGTGTGCGCTGGGAAGACCTGAAACGGTGGGGAGACCTGGATACACAGGAAGCCGTAAATGAAATTGCGGAAAGAGACCCTGATTTCGATAATTTTGAAGTGGGTAAACATATCCGTATGCCCATTCCGTTGTCGGATGTAAACAATAACCCCAACCTCGAACAGAACCCGGGGTATTAGTAAGAAACTAAGAACTACAAACTAATTAACTATAAACCAAAATGATCAAATTACCGGAACTTTTCTGTATCATGGCCTTCTCCGTTGCCGCCTGTTCCCAGAAGGGCAACAGCGGGAAGCAAACCACAGACCGGGAAGAGGAACTCCGTGATACTGTGGAAACCGGGGTGGCTACATTCAGTAATCCCCTGCTCGATTCGGGGGCAGATCCCTGGGTGCTGAAAAAGGGCGGCCAGTACTATTATACCCATACAACGGGAAACAGGCTCGTCCTCCGGCAGACCGACCACATGGAAAACCTGGATTCGGCGGTACCGCTCACCATATGGAAACCCGATCCCGGACAGGAATATTCTCACGATCTGTGGGCACCTGAGATTCATTTTATCAATGACAAATGGTATATGTACTTTGCCGCTACAACAGACCAGGACAGGGACAGGAACAGGCGGATGTTTGTCCTGGAAAACAGCAGCGACTCGCCCATGAATACCGAGTGGGAATTCAAGGGCAAGATCACAGACACTTCCGATCACTGGGCCATAGACGGTACTGTACTGGAGACCGGGGGTGCCCATTATTTTATCTGGTCCGGATGGCGTACCCGGGACCAGCCCGAAAATTCGGGCAAACAGCAACTGTATATCGCCAGGATGGAAAACCCGTGGACCCTTTCCGGGGAACGGGTGATGATATCGGAGCCGGAACTGGAATGGGAAAGGCACGGCCTGGTCAATGAGGGGCCGGTGGCCTGGAAAAATCCCGCCGGGGATATTTTTCTCTTCTATTCCGGATCGGGATGCTGGACCGACGATTATGCGATCGGGGTCCTGAAACTCACCGACCCGGATAACCCTCTCGACCCCGGTTCCTGGGAAAAATATCCGGAGGCTGTTTTCAGTAAGAATCCCGGACAGGGCGTATATGCCCCGGGGCACAACAGCTTTTTCAAGTCGCCCGACGGCAGCGAAGACTGGATATTATACCATGCCAACGACAATCCCGGGGATGGCTGCAGTCCGGCCAGAAAACCCCGGATGCAGAAGATGGAATGGGACAGTAACGGTTTTCCCCGGCCCGGGATACCAGTATCCCGTGACAGCGTACTATCCGTTCCCTCGAATTAAACATAAACCTAATCATATTATATTCACTGGAAAACATGAAAATCTCACACTGTATTATCCCGGTCATGGCCGTCCTTCTTTATTCCTGCAATACCTCGCCTTCAAAAAAAAAGGCAGCGGCGGAAGAAAGCGGGGAAAAAGCAGAAAAAACTGCCACAACGTATTCCAACCCTCTCGATGTAGCATTCGGCGATCCGTATATCATGAATGACGGTGGCACCTTCTATATGTACGGTACCGGCGGAGGGGCCAAAGACGGTTTTTCAGTGTACCGCTCTTCAGATATGGTACACTGGGAGCCCCGGGGGCAGGTATACACGGGAAATACCTCATCTTCATGGGCTACAGATCATTTCTGGGCCCCCGAAGTATATCGTTTCGAAGATAAATACTATATGTTTTTCAGTGCACAATGGCGGGACAACCCGGATAATGAACTGGAAAACTTCCGCATCGGCGTTGCTGTCTCCGACAGTCCCGAAGGACCTTTCGAGGAAATGGGAGACCGGCCGCTCTTCGACCCGGGATACCCGGTCATCGATGCCAATGTATTTGTGGATGACGACGGTACGTATTACCTGTATTATTCCAGGGTCTGTTACAAACATCCCGTGGAGAGCGAGATCGCGGCATGGGCCCGTAAAAAGGGATGGTATGACGAGATCGAGGAAAGCTGGATCTACGGGGTAGAACTAAAACCTGATTTCAGCGGAATAACGGGAGAGCCCGTATTACTGCTGCGCCCGCCGCTCAAAATGGACGACAGGAACGCAGAATGGGAAAGCCGGTCGGTAACTTCTAAAGAAATGAACCGTCGCTGGACCGAAGGCTCATATACCTTTAAAAGAAATAACACCTACTATATGATGTATTCCGCCAATTATTACAAGGGAGAAAACTATGCCGTAGGCTATGCTACCTCCTCTTCTCCCCTTGGCCCCTATAAAAAATCGGACACAAACCCCCTCCTGGAAAAAAACACACAGCACGGGGGAGAGGTCACGGGAACAGGGCACAACAGCCTGGTCTTTCTCGATGACAACAGTATCTATTGTGTGTATCACGGCCGTACAAAGGCCACGGGCGACGAACGCGTAGTTTTTATCGACCGTATGGAACTCGGCAATGATGGAACACTGCGGGTAGACGGCCCTTCGACCACCCCGAAACCCGTTCCCGTAAATTGAACCTTGCAACCTGCACCCTTATCAAATTAATATAATTTCTGCATATGAGAACAACAACACGAATATTCATTATTATCCTTATTGCCGGACTAACCGCATGTAAGCAAAAAGCAGGGAAAGAAAAAACAGAAACGGCACCGCAGACCGAACAGGCCGGTACCGATACCCCCCTGCTTTCCGAAAAAGCCTTCGATACCATCATCGATGGCAAACAGGTAGGCCTGTACTGGATAGAAAGCAGCGGGATCAAAGCAGCTTTTACCAATTACGGCGGGCGCCTTATCGGGCTCTGGGTACCGGATAAGGACGGCAAGATAACCGATGTGGTCTGGGGGCCGGGAAGTATTTCGGGCTATACCGATACCACGGAACCCTATTTCGGGGCCACTATCGGCCGGGTGGGCAACCGCATTGCCAAAGGAAAATTCACCCTCAACGGCAAAACGTATTCCATCCCGGTGAACAACGGGGAAAATTCGCTTCACGGAGGCAAAAAAGGGTTTCAGGATGTAGTATGGGAAGCAGAACAACCCGACAAACAGACCCTTGTACTCCACTATAACTCCCCTGACATGGAGGAAGGGTTTCCCGGGAACCTGGATGTACAGGTCACCTACTCCATCGCCGGAAACACCCTCAGGATGGAATACGAGGCCATTACAGACAAGGCTACCCCGGTGAACCTTACCAATCATGCCTTTTTTAACCTCAACGGAGAAGGCAGCGGCAGCATCCTGGAGCATAAAGCCCGGTTCTATGCAGATCAGTTTACCCCTGTGGATGACGGGCTGATCCCTACCGGGGAACTCCGGGATGTAAAAGGTACCCCTTTCGACTTTACCGAACCCCACACCATAGGTGAGCGTATCGAAACGGACAATGAACAACTCAAATACGGCAAGGGATACGACCATAATTTCGTACTGAACAATACACCGGCAGAAGGAATGAACCACGCTGCCACCGTTACGGGAGACCGGTCGGGTATCGTTATGGACGTATATACCGAAGAACCCGGAATGCAGTTTTACAGCGGAAACTTCATGCAGGGCAAAAACACTTTCAAAAGCGGGGCAAAAGACGAATTCCGGACCGCCTTTGCCCTGGAGACCCAGCATTTTCCGGATGCCCCCAATCAGCCTGATTTTCCTTCGATCATCCTGAATCCCGGAGAAACATATCATACCGTATCCCTCTATCGCTTTTCCTTAACACCATAATCATGAATATACTGCACGGCCTTATACTCATACCGGCTTTTTTTCTAATAACCGCCGTTCACGCCCAGCAGCCGGACCCTCCCGGCCAGGCAGCCCCGGGCGAAAAACCCGAATACGAAGCCTACCTTTTTGCCCATATGACGCATCAGGACTACGGACGCCTGTACTATTCGGTAAGCCTTGACGGACTGCACTGGTCTTCCCTCAATGAAGGAAAAAGAGTGTCGGAAGCATACCAGGGCCATCCCGACATCGCAAAAGGACCGGACGGCCGTTATTTTATGGCCGGCAACCGCAGTGATGCTTCTCCCGATATCGTAATATGGGTGTCGGAAGATCTCACCAGCTGGAAAAAACACGCTACCTACACCCCTCCTCTGAAAAAAACTCCCGGGTACACAGATGCCCTTCAGCGCATCGGGGCCCCTAAATTATTTTATGACGAAGCCTCCGGAAAATTTATCATGACCTGGCACACCCCTCATGTGGAAGGCTCAAAGGAAGACCCGGAAAGCTACTGGGCAAGCCAGCGCACCCTTTATGTATTTTCCGAAGACCTGATCACTTTCGAAGGCCCTCCCCGGAAACTGTTCGAATGGGAATTCGGCACTATCGATGTCATTATCCGTAAAGCCGGGGATACGTACTATGCCATCCTGAAAGACGAGACCTACCCTACCCTGTACTGGCCTACGGGAAAAACGATACGGATCGCCAGGTCTGATCAGTTAACCGGACCTTATTCCCTTCCGTCCGATCCCATAAGTCCGAATTTCAGGGAAGCCCCGGCACTGCTCCCTTCCCCCGACGGCAAGGTGTGGTACCTGTATTACGAACAATACCCGGGAGTATCGTACGGACTATCCATTGCCGATAATCTCAACGGGCCCTGGTACCAGGCTTCAGGGTACACTTTTTTCAGTACCTGGGACAAATACCGGCTGCCCCCTTCGGTAAGGCATGGCTGTATGATCCCCATTTCCCGTGAAGAATACGATACCCTGGTAAAGACCTTCGGAATGGAAGACAGGGGGGAATGAATGCGGAGTTCGGAGTTCAGAGTTATGATAAACCAGTAACCTGTAACCAAGTCCCGAATTCAGCTCAAAACGGGCTTAAATAAGATGGACATAGTTTATCGTTGTTTATCGTTTATTGCATACAAACAGTTTAACCTAACTTTAATCGGATGAAAAAAATATTTTATCTTTTCCTTACGGGGCTGGCCGGTTATGCCACCGGCTGTAACAACTCCGGGCAGGCGCGGACAGGTTCCGGAGAAGAGGAAAATACAGAACACGCGGAAACCGTTGAAAAAAAACAGGTATACCTGGCAGATCCCACCATCTTCGAGAGTGAAGGTACTTATTATCTCTACGGCACCAAAAACGATCCGGAGATCGAAGGAGAGGGTTTCCTGGTCTATACCTCGGACGACCTCGTAAACTGGGAAGGACCTGCCGGGGCGAGTGACGGCTTTGCCTTAAAGAAAGGAGACGCTTTCGGCAACGGCGGGTTCTGGGCACCCCAGATCTTCGAATACAACTCGCGCTTCCATATGGCGTATACCGCAGACGAACATATCGCCATAGCCTCGAGCGACAGTCCTCTCGGCCCTTTCACCAATGACGGACAGGCCATAGAAGCTCCCGTCAGGCAGATAGATCCTTTTGTCTTCTTTGACAACGGCAAAATATATATGTACCATGTACGCCTGCAGGACGGCAACAGGATCTTTGTCGCTGAAATGACCGACGACCTGGGCAGCCTGAAACCGGAAACCCTTACCGAATGTATCAGCGCCGAAGAGCCGTGGGAAAACACCGAACAGGCGAAATGGCCGGTGGCAGAAGGGCCTACGGTCATTAAAAAAGACGGGCAGTATTACCTGTTATATTCTGCCAATGATTTCAGAAATCCCGATTATGCCGTGGGATATGCCGTAAGTGACAGTCCCGGAGGCCCCTGGGAAAAGGCGGCCCAAAGCCCGGTCATATCCCGGGGCAGTACCGGAGAACCCGGAAGCGGGCACGGAGATGTTATAGAAGGGCCGGAGGGCGATACCTATTATGTATTGCATACCCATTATTCGGAAAATAAGGTACATCCCAGAAAAACGGCTATGGTACGGATCGAAATAAAGGACAATGCGGTTCATCATCTTCCGGACAGCTTCACCTGGGTCCGTGCAGACGATAACGATACCGACGGGAAATAAACCGGGAACAAACAACTACCGGTTACCTACTTTTCGGGTAACCGGTCTTTTACTTCATTCCAGAAGGCATGGTCATAGAGATGGGCAGCACCGATGATACTGGCCTCCTCGGTATTGGGGACCACGGCAACAGGAATGTCGAGGCCGTCTTTATTCCAGCACTCACGGAGCCGGGGCAAAAAGTATTCATACGCACGGGATATGCTTCCCCCCATTACCAGCAGATCAGTTTCAAACCTCCTGAGATGGGGCAGCATGAAACTGCACAGGTTCTGAGCAAATTCTTCAAATATCCGCGATACATCGATATCAGTGACCTCCAGCAGGTCCCTGACCCCTTTCAGACCGTTTTCACCCGATAATTCCGTATAACGGGAAAGAAACCAGCGGGTTGAGAAATAATCATCGGCCATCCCCTCCAGGAACGGCTTGTCCCACAGACAACCGTTTTCAGGGACCCGGCTTCCAGCCGTTTCCGGAATTCCCCTTTCCAGGAAAGCCGCTCCGAAACCCGTTCCCAGCGTGATCGCCGTTACCCGGTTGCCATTCTTGTCCTTGTTCATGAGGGCTCCTCCCACCCCGAAAGAAGTCGCATCATTGAGAAAGCGCAGGGAGACGTCCTTATCCAGGTATCCCGGAAGTTCATTCAACACCGATACCCCATAAAGCTGTTCATATTTGTCGTTCCCTTCAAAACAGGCTATTCCTTCCTTATAACGGAAAGGCCCGGGCATGGCCATGCCCACTCCCGAAACACCTTGACCTTCGGATGCCCCAAGGGTCCTGTTGATCACCGAAGACCACCTTTCGAATATTTCTTCTTTTGATGCCTTACTATCCAGGTTTCCGTGAAAATATGTCCCCTTAATAATTTCTGATCTCTCTATGTCTACAGCAGCACTGCTTATATGGCTTCCGCCCACATCTACTCCAATTGCTATTGGCATGATATTATTTTTTGTCGTATTTCGCTAATAAATGATCTGTTCACCGGTGAAACTGTTTACGCAAATCCGAAAGCCAGGTTTTATCGCCGTCTGAATAACAGACCAAAAAAATCCCCATATGTTACAGCCGGTCATCAAAAAAGTCCATCGAAGCCTAAACCCCGACGGACCCCCACATAACACTATTCTCCGCCTTACAGGCGCTATACTGCCCATACCAAACAAGAAATAATCCTCTCAAAATGGTAAAAACCGGCAGTAATACATTTATCCACATGGTACTTTTTTTATAAAAACCCGGTACCCGGATCCAAGGCAACAGGCCGAAACCAATGGCTTATGCCATAACTTTTCCGCTGAAGTTTCCTGTGCTATACCCGGCAGAAAACGGTGCTAAATTACTAAATCGTTTTAGCAAAGTAAATATTTTTTGAAGAAAAATTGTGCAAATAACAATTTCCGGGCTTTCGGATATTAAAATTAACAATTATAAGCCCGCTTTCCCATATGCATACGGGAGGGTAAAAACACGCTTCGGGTACTCGGAGTACTGCTGTACGTACTTACGGGGCTACACCCTAATCTACAAAATGGTTATAGGCATTCCGCACACTGTTCATTTCGTCCGAAAGGGCTTCCAGCTGCCTGTCTGAAAGTTGTCCCGAAGATGCTGCATCCCTCATTATTCTCCGGGCCGTAACCAGGAAGCTGTTAACAGCCTCGTTAAACCTCGCAAAGGAAGCCTCCTTGCCGGCATAGTCTTTCATCCCTTCGGGAGACATCTCACTGTGCTTCTTATGGGCGGTTTCCAGGGCATCGTATTTTTCCCTGAATACAGCTTCATGTTCTGCATAACTTCCCCCCTGGGCCTCTCCTGTTTTTATGAATTCATCTATGGCCCTGAAATCATCCTTGGCGGCAAAAATATAGGACTTCAGCGGATGGTCCTGCAATATTTTCCGTTCCGCACCATCAGACACTACCGCCAGGCGCCGGTGAAGGTCGGCATTGAGCGTATAGTACTCCTCCAGTAACACGATCAGCTCATCGATGATCTCGTTTCCCTTCCTGCCTCCGTCGTCCTTGTAATCCTCAGCCTTGACATACTCGTCAAGGCGCTTGTAGCTCTCCCTTATAGCGTCAAATTTATCACTTACCTCCTCTCCTTTCGATGTAAAAAAATCGCGATCGTCGGTTTCCAGGGCAGAAGGCGGTGTATCTGTCGATGTCCCGGGACGTTGTATCGGGGCAATATAAATAGGGGACATCAATACCGCAAAAGCCAGTTTTGAACTCGGGTTTTCCAGCCCTTCCTCTACCTTGGAGACGTTGGAGATCACCCTCTCGAGATAAGACCGCCTCTTGTCATCCAACTGTATCATGGCATTGTTATAGGTAATGATCGAATTGGCATCTTCCGTATCAGACGCCGCATACATATCGGTTTTCGGGTCTCCGGAAGGGGAAGGCTTATCCTTGCAGGCCCACAGGCCCATACAACACACACATACCAGGGTATAACAAACATGCTTCATGGCCATCATTTAGTTAATGTCTGCAAAATTACCGGTTTAAACCAGGAAAAAAAATACCCGGAAACAAGGATTTTCCGGGCAGGCAGGAATAAATTCCGATATCTGTACTATTTTAGTGGCATGAGGAATTCTATCGGTGTATTACTCTTTCTGCTTTGCTTTGTTTCCCGGACCGTTATGGGCCAGGAGACCCTTCCCGTTTCGGGTTTTGGCCCGGAGACCTACAGGGCGGGCAACCAGAACTGGATGCTGTCTCAGGACGACAGCCGGCATATCTATATCGCCAATAATTCCGGTTTACTGGAATACAACGGTGCCCAGTGGCATCTCAACCAGACAGGCGACGGTGGTGTGGTAAGATCGGTCATGGTGTCGGAAAACAGGATATATACCGGCGCATACATGGAATTCGGCTACTGGGAACGACAGGACGACGGAAGGCTGGAATATACCAGCCTTATCCCGCTGGTAAATGGAGGGATACGTTATGGCGAACAGTTCTGGCATATCGAGGTCCTGGGGAACTACATCCTTTTCCAGAGCCCCAACAACATATACAGCTATCATAAAGAAGACCAATCGATCACGGTAATCTCTTCCGAAAATATTATTCTCAACCTGTTCCGGGTCGGAAACAACGCGTATTACCAGGCCATAAACGAAGGCCTGTATGTCATAGAAAACGGGAAACCCAGTACCGTAGTGCCCTATGAAGCCATACGGAA
Organism: Sinomicrobium soli; assembly: GCF_003285545.1. Taxonomy (GTDB): domain Bacteria; phylum Bacteroidota; class Bacteroidia; order Flavobacteriales; family Flavobacteriaceae; genus Sinomicrobium. The sequence continues at coordinate 268,610 of NZ_QLNV01000001.1, forward strand.
CGAAATGATCGTAGGGCTCTTCCCCTATAACGACGGCATGCTTGCCGTAACCCGGGGCAGCGGGGTCTTTGCCGCCGGGGACGGAAAATGGGAAGCCCTCCCAGTGGAAGGATATCCCTATTCCGAAAGCATATATGTTGCCCTGCTCCTGAACGATAATACCCTCGCCCTGGGAAGCATAGGCAACGGCCTGTATCTTCTCGGCCCCGGGAACGGACAGGAACAGCACTACCTGCAGCCCACCCTCACCAACAACACGGTGCTCTCTCTTTTCGAAGATGCTTCCGGCGATATCTGGTGCGGGACAGATAACGGCATAAGCGTGATCAACAGGCAGAACACCATCAAGCTGTTTAACGATACTTTCGGAAAGACGGGAACCGTATATTGCAGTTACCAGGAAAACGGCCTGCGATACCTCGGCACCAACCAGGGACTTTACATAAGTGATACCGGCCAGGAAACTCCCTACCGGCTCGTGCCGGGAACCAAGGGCCAGGTATGGACCATTACCCGCATCGGCCGGACGCTGTATGCCGGGCATGACAGGGGTACCTTTATTATAGATAAGGACCGGGCCGAACTCATCTTCGACCAGTCCGGTACCTGGGAACTGAAACCGCTGGGAAAGGGTATCATACAGGGCCACTACGACGGTATCACCCATATAGACAGTACCGGGGCGATACGAAAAATAAAAGGTTTCGACCTCTCGTCACGCAATATAGTGGTCGAGAACGATTCCACAGTGTGGATAGCCCACGACCACAACGGGGTATTCCGCCTTAAAATGAATCCGGATGCCACGGTAAAAAAGGTCAGGAGTTTTTCCCCCTCGGCAAATACCCCGCAGGGCGTCAGTGTATTCAAGTTCGGAGACAGTATCTATTACTCCACCAGAGAACACATATACAAGTTTCTTTCCGAAGCTGACAGCTTTACCCCGGAAAACCGGCTGGAGCAGTTAACCGCGGATACCAGGCGGATCACCGGAACTTCAACGGTGACTCCCGACGGGGTCTGGTGGACTTTTGGGGAAGACGGTATCTACCACACCGCTACCGATGCCTTTCGCAACAGGCCGGAGCTCCGCTATGTTCCCCTGCCCGCGGCATACCGCAGTATAGCTACCCGTTTTGAAAACATTTCACTGCTCAGCCGCGACAAATACCTGGTGGGGAGCAGTATGGGGTACGTGGTGTTTGAGCTTCCGTACCAGTACAACGCCCCGAGAAAGCTCAGCATACAGGCAGTGGAAACCGCAGACAGGCGCGAGCACTATACCCCGCGCTCCCTGAACAACCGGGATACCGAGCTCCCCAGCAGGATCAATTTTATCCGCTTCGAATACAGCGTGCTCCAGTACAGCAGGCTGAACGACGTAAAATACAGCTATCGGATAGCGAACTATACCCCCGCCTGGAGTGCCTGGAGCCCGGAGGCCACAGCCGGTTTTAAAAATATCCCCCCGGGCGAATACCTCTTTGAGGTCAGGGCCAGGATCAACGGCCAGGTCACCGGTACCGAAAATTTCCGCTTTACCATCGCACCGCCCTGGTACGCTTCGCGAACGGCGGCAGTCGTCTATGTACTCCTGCTCCTTGCCCTTATCGTCTTTGTACACCGCATGTATTCCGATTATTACCGCAGGCAGCAGCAACGCCTTATCACACGGCAGCAAAAGGAACTGGAGATCAAACAACTCGAAAGCCGGCAGGAGATCATGACCCTTGAAAACCAGAAACTGGAAAACGACATGGCCTCCAAAAACCGCGAACTCGCCGCTTCTACCATGAGTATCATCAGGAAAAACGAACTGCTGGCAGAGCTGAAAGACAAACTCTCCAGGGCAGGAACTCCCGAAGACACCCGTAAGGTCATCTCCTTTATCAACAGGAACATGGACGACGAAGACAACTGGAACCTCTTTAAGGAAGCCTTTAACAATGCCGACAAAGATTTTCTCCACGCCGTAAAACAGAAACATCCCAATCTCACCCCCAACGACCTCAAATTATGTGCCTATCTCAGGCTTAACCTCTCTTCCAAGGAGATCGCCCCTTTGCTCAACATATCGGTAAGAAGTGTGGAAATAAAACGATATCGCCTCCGGAAAAAGATGGAGCTGGACCACAAAGACGGGCTTGCCGAATACATCCTCAATTTCCGGGCCTCAACAAACTCTTAAAATACCTCAACATTACCTCAACAACTCCCCCTACAGGGCAGGGAAACAGGATAAATCCCAATTTTTCTTAAAAAATGAATATTCCTCATTTTTAAAGCTATTGAGTGATGAATTACAAAAAATAATACCTCTTTTTTTATCATGTATATTTTTTGTTGAGGTTGATTTTTCCTTTTCATAACGGTTTATTAATACATTGGCTTCAAACAAAATCATCAATGTAATGAATAAAGCACTACTATCATTTTTGCTATTGGCGGCTTCGTTCGGGGTATATGCCCAGACCTTTCCCGTTTCGGGAAATGTGACCGATGCCGAATCCGATATGCCCTTGCCACAGGTTAATATTATCGTCAAGGGCACGACACGGGGAGTAGTAACCGATTTTGACGGTAATTATACCATAGACGGCATTTCTGCCGGGGATATACTGGTATTCTCCTATATCGGTTTTGCCTCGCGGGAAATTACCATTGGGACGCAACACACCATCGATGTAAAGCTTCATCCCGACTTGCAGGCACTGGATGAGATCGTCGTAATAGGTTACGGTTCACAGGTAAAAAAGGAAATCACCGGCGCGGTCTCCACCATAAACTCCGGGACCATCGAAGAGCTGAAGCCCCTCAATGCGGCGCAGGCCCTGCAAGGGACTGCTTCGGGGATAAACGTCACCCCCCAGGGCGGTGCGCCCGGGACAGAATCCAACATCAGGATACGCGGAATTTCCACCAACAGGAACAATGCCCCGCTCATTATCCTGGACGGGTTTCAGTACGAGGGCGGACTGAATTCCATCAACCCCCAGGACATTGAGAACATCACCGTGCTCAAAGATGCCCAGGCTGCCATTTACGGGACCATTGCGGCAAACGGAGTGGTTCTCGTAACCACCAAGTCGGGACGCAAAAACCAGAAAGCCAGGATCTCGTATGACGGCTATACCGGGATACAGGAAACTACCCGCAGGCTGCCGGTACTCAATGCCACCGAATATGCACTGCTGCTCAACGAGAGCTATGCCAATGCCGGGCAACAACTCCCCTTTCCTGATGTCAGCACGCTCGGAGCAGGCACCAACTGGCAGAACGAGGTGTTCCGGCAGGCTCCCGTAACCAATCACAACCTCACCATTACCGGGGGAGAGGAAAAGGTCAGTTACTCCCTCGGGGCCTCGCACCTGGACCAGGAAGGTATTATCGGCGGTGACAAGGCCGGTTTCAGGAGGAGTACCGCGAGAATTTCCCTGGATGCCGAGGTTTCCGATAAACTTTCCGTGAGTACCAAGCTGTTTTACAACCGAACCAAAAATCACAATATAAACAGCTTTTCCCTGGGGTCGGTGCTGTTTAACGCAGCCAATATCGCCCCGGTCATCAACCCTTCACAAGACAACCTGGACGGCACCCTCAGTCTCGGGAACGAGGTGGTGAACCCGCTCACCCAGATCGAGAATACCTTTAACGAATACATCACCAACCGCCTGAGCGGAACACTGCAGGCCTCCCTGAAATACATCAGGAACATGGAACTACAGGCCAGGTTCGGTTTCAATACTTCCAACACCAGGAACAGGGAATTCAGCCCCGTATACAACTACGGCGCAGGCAAGATATACACCCGAAGCGACAATATGGTGACCCTGGCAAAGATCAATGACAACGACTATACCTTCGACCTTTTCAACACCTACAGCAATACCTTCGAAGACCACCACAGAGTTACCCTCATGGCGGGGATGACCGCCTACAGGAGTTACGGAGAGGGTCTTAACGGAACACGTACCGGCGTACAGGCCAACCAGTGGAAATTTGCCGATTTCAATACCGCCACAGGTTCGGGAGACAACCAGACCAACGGCTCCTGGGCCTACGACCAGCGCCGCCTTTCCTATTTCGGAAGGCTGCAGTACGCCTTTAAGGACAAATACCTGTTTTCTGCCATGATACGCAGGGATGCCTCCACCTATTTCGGCCCCGACGAACGCGTTGCCTATTTTCCGTCGGCCACTGCCGGATGGGTCGTGTCGGAAGAGGGTTTCTTCGACAACACCGGCATCGTCAACTTCCTCAAGCTGCGCGGAAGCTACGGGGTGATGGGCAATGACAGGATTCCCGCCTTCGGGTACCTGTCACTGCTGAACGGGGAAGCCACTTACGTACTGGGAGATGCGCAGAGCCTGGTAAACGGCTATGCCCCCGGAACACTGGCCAACCCTGCCATAAAATGGGAGGAAGCCAAAAAACTGGATATCGGGTTCGACCTGCAGCTGTTCGGCAACAAGCTGGAACTGGTTGCGGATTATTTCAGAAACGTCCGGGAAGACCTGCTCATCGACAATATCCCCGTATCGGGAATACTGGGTACCGGGGCTCCGGGAGCTGCAGGGCCGATCCTCAATGCCGGGACCGTAGAGAACACCGGATGGGAGTTTGCCCTGAACTACAACCAGACCTTCGACAACGAACTTACCATCTCTGCCGGATATAACATCGCCACCCTGAACAACAAGGTGACCCGGGTAAACAACGGTACGGGATATATCGAAGGCGGAGGTTTCGGCGTGGGCCAGCCCGCCCCTGCAAGAATGGAAGAAGGGAAACCCATGGGGTATTTCTACGGCTACCGTACCGACGGTATTTTCCAGACACAGGAAGAAGTAGACGCACACCCCTCTCAGAGTGCCCTGGGTGCCAGTGCCAGGCCGGGGGATATCCGCTATGTGGACCTCAACGGCGACGGTGTCCTGGACGCCGGCGACCGCACCGATCTGGGAAATCCCATCCCCGATATTACCATGGGGCTCAACCTGGGTCTTCAGTACAGGGGATTTGACTTCTCTGCCTTTTCCTTTGCCAACCTGGGCAATGATATCGTGCGGAATTACGAAAGGGACCAGCCCAACGTCAACAGGATGAACTACCGCCTGAACCGCTGGACCGGCCCGGGCACGAGCAACAGCGTTCCCCGGGTAACCACAAACCCCACGGCAAACCAGGTCTTTTCCGATTTCTTTGTGGAAGACGGATCGTTTGCCCGGATACAGAGCATTACCCTCGGGTATACCGTACCCCTGAAATTCGTGGAAAAATCAGGGCTCGACAAATTCCGCATATACACCAAGGTGGATAACGTGCACACCTTTACCAAATACTCCGGGTACGACCCCACGGCCTCTACCGGCGAGCCCATAGGCAGCGGAATAGACTACGGTTTCTACCCTGTACCGCGAACATATATCATCGGTGTAAACCTTCAATTCTAAACGAAACGGACAAGAAACATGAAAAATATATCTCTATACAAACCACTGGTAACAGGAATACTCGCTTCTTTCCTGCTCACGGGCTGCGGCGATGACTTTGTGGAAGTAGACCCGCGTTACGAGATCTCCTCGGGCGACTACTTCAACAGTGAAGACGATTACTACAACGCCCTGCTGGGTACCTACGACATACTGCAGTCTACCTACGTCAACGTAATACTGGGCGAGATCGCTTCAGACAACACCCATGCCGGGGGCGAGAGTGCCACCGACGTGATAGGATGGCAGCAGGCAGACCGGATGGAGCACACCCCGATCAACGACAACCTCGACGATATATGGGACTGGAACTTTGCCGGGGTGCAACGGGCCTCCTTTATTATCGAGAACCAGGACAAGACGGAGTTCGACGGTAAGGAGCAATTGCTGGCAGAAGCCCGGTTTTTGCGGGCCTACTTCAATTTTGAGCTGGTAAAATGGTTTGGTCCCATCCCGGTCAAGCCGGAAGGACAGTTTGTCCTCGGCGAGGAAGCCTCCATACCGAGGTCGCCCGTGAGCGAGGTGTACTCCTATATCGAAAGCGACCTCCTGTATGCCATAGAAAGGCTGGCAACGGACGCCCCCGAAGTGGGCAGGGTTACCAAAGGTGCCGCACAGGCCCTTTTGGGGAAAGCCTATCTCTACCAGGAGAAATTCGACGAAGCCGCCACGGTACTCAACCTCGTGATAGGCTCCGGGAAATACCACCTTTACGGTACGCAGACCGGGGAGGACTATGCAGACCTCTTTGAGTTCGAAGCCGAAAACTCGGGGGAATCGGTATTCGAAATACAGTATACCGGGGTGCAGGGCGCCGGCTTTGAGTGCCTGCAGTGCAGCGAGGGAAATGTCATGGTGGGGTTCAGCGGGATACGGAATTACAGCGGCCCGGTTTTCGAACCGGGATACGGGTTCAACCTGCCCACACAGGAAGCCTACGACTCATTTGAGCCCGGCGATCTCCGCAGGGACGTTACCGTACTGGATATCGAGGCATGGGCCGCCGAAACCGGGGCCACTTACGGGGTAGGGAATCCCGATCCGGTGACGGGGCATACCGGGTACTACAACAGGAAGTACCTGCCCCGTATCAATGAGAACGAAGGTGATGCCAACCTCACCCAGCCCAACAATTACAGGGCCATACGCTATGCCGACGTACTGCTGATGGCCGCCGAGGCGCTCGTTCGCGGGAATATCGATGAAGCACAGGCCAGGAACTATCTGAACCAGGTGCGGGACCGCGCCGGACTGGACGGGGTGTCTTCTTCGGGCAATGCCCTGCTGGAAGCCATTTACCGCGACCGGAGGTCTGAACTCATGGGGGAAGGACACCGCTTTTTCGACCTGGTACGCACCGGGAGGGCACAAGGTACCATCGCCGGGTTTACGGCACCGAAAAACAACGTATTCCCCGTACCGCTGGAAGAAATACAGTTCTCGCAAAACAACTGGGAACAAAACCCCGACTATTAAAAGACCAACACTATGAAGACGATAACACATCTGTTTATATGCACCATACTCACCGGCCTGTTCTGGGCCTGTGCAGACGACGACGGGCCGGAAAGCGTACGTATTGCCGAACCCACCGATATCACTGCCGGTTTTATCATCAGGCAGGACAACTCGGGAGAGGTCGAGATCTTCCCTTCCGCAAAGGGGGCAAACGCCTTTGTGATCAATTTCGGTGACGGGAGCGAAGCCTCCGGCGAAATCGCCGCAGGGCAAAGCGTATCCCATACCTATACCGAAGGGAACTACACCCTTGAAATTACCGCTAAAAACCTCAACGGCAACAGCGCTACGGCTACCAAAGAACTCGTGCTCTCCTTTCTGCCGCCCGAAAACCTTGAAGTGACCATTGACAGGGACAATGCAAATCCGTTTACGGTTACCGTCAGTGCCACGGCAGACCACGCTGCGGGCTTTGAAGTGTATTTCGGCGAGGACGAGAACGAGGAACCCGCGTTCATAACGCCGGAAGAGACGGCCTCCCATGAATACCGGGATATAGGCACCTACACCATAAGAGTGGTTGCCCTGAGCGGCGGTACAGCGACTACCGAATACACCGAAGACGTGGAGATATCAACTCCACTGGTACTTCCCATAACCTTCGAGATCCCCACGGTAGCCTATGATTTTTACTATTTTGGCGGTGGCGACGGCACAATGGCAGCCCTGACGGACAATCCGGCCCCCGACAACACCAACAACAGCAGCACCGTGGCAGCGTATACCAAACCCCCGGGATCGGAAACCTGGGCAGGGATCTCGGCTGTCATCAACGGAGGGGTCGACTTCTCCGCGAGCACAGCCATAGCCGTAGACGTCTACGCACCGGAAGCCGGTATGCCGGTACTGCTGAAAATGGAAAAAGAGGGCGACCCGGATACTTTTGTGGAGTTCCGGCAGCACACCACTGTTGCCGGGGAATGGGAAACCCTGGTGTTCGACCTGTCCGCCCGGGATGAGTCCGCGGTATACAGTACCCTCGTGCTGTTCTTCAACTTCGATATCCCGGGAGAAGGTGAAACCTATTATTTCGACAATATCCGCCCGGCCTTCCCCGAACTTCCGCTTACCTTCGAGGACCCGGTATCCTACCCGTGGATGAATTTCGGAGGGGCCACATCGGGTATTGCAGACAATCCCGACAAATCGGGGATCAACACCTCCGAAAAAGTGACCGGTCTGTTTAAGGGAGAAGGCGCCGAGACCTGGGCAGGGTCCAACATTATGCTCGACGGCCCGATAGACCTTTCCGGTTCACAGGTGATCAGCATCAAGACCTGGTCGCCCGTAAACAATGCCACGGTACTCCTGAAACTGGAAGATTCGGGCTCTGACCATGCCGTTGAGATTTCTTCCGTCACTACGAAGACAGAAGAATGGGAAACACTGAGCTTTGATTTTTCAGGCACCGATAACCTGGAAAACCTCGACGTCATAACCATTTTCATGGACTTTGACCAGACGGGCCGGGGAGATACCTTTTATTTTGACGATATAGCACTTACTCATTAAAAACAGGACAATGAAACGATTTCCATTTTATATATCAACACTGCTGGCCGCCATGCTGTTCCTGCTGCACAGCAGCTGCCAGGACGACGACAACAGCCTGGGAGACATCACGGCCCCTTCCGGGCTCAACCTCGAAGCCCGCATCATAGGTGCCGACGATGAAAACGAATACGGCGACGGCAGCGGACTGGTAGAATTCCTGGCCAGTGCGGAACACGCCACCAATTACAAGTTTACGTTCAGCGACAAATCGTCGGAACTCGCCACCAGCGGTAATTACACCCACCGGTTTACCACTCCCGGGGTCAACGATTACATCGCTACCGTGATCGCCAGCGGTACCGGTGGCGTGAGCACCAGCAAGACCATAAACCTCACCGTCTTCAGCGAATTTGACGACCCGGAGACCAAGGCCCTGCTCACGGGAGAGAGCAGCAAGACCTGGTACCTCGCCAAAGCCCTCCCCGCACATCTCGGGGTAGGCCCGGCAGAAGGTTTCTCTCCCGATTATTATTCGGCGACCCCCTTTGAAAAAGGCGACTGCTTCTATAACGACGAGCTTACCTTCAGCCTGGACAGCAATGGCAACATTGTTTTTGAACAGGACAACAAGGGAGAAACCTTCTTTAATGCAGACTATCTTTCCGTGGGAGGAGGAAGCGGCGGAGAAGATGCCTGTCTTCCCTTCGATACCTCGGGAAACAAATTTGTGAATCTCGCACCTGCCGTTTCGGAAGCACCGGGAGGTACCGGCACCCAGCTTATCATATCCGACGGTGGCTTTATGAGCTACTACATCGGTGCCAGTGCATACGATATCCTTACCATAGAAGAAGATTATATGGAGGTCAGAGCCATTATGGGCTCCAACAGTACCCTGGCCTGGTACCTGAAATTTACCACCGACCCCGAAGGCGGCGGAAACAATGGCGGAGAGGAAGAAATGCTGGAAACCCGGTTTGAAAACCTGGTGTGGTCGGATGAATTCGACGAAGGCAGTGCCCCCGACCCGGCAAACTGGAATTTCGAAACAGGCAACAACAACGGCTGGGGAAATAACGAATCGCAGTACTATACCGAAGACAATGCCGTGATCGACGACGGGGTACTGAGCATAAACCTCGTCGCGGAAAGCATTAACGGTTATAACTATTCCTCTTCCCGTATCACTACCCATAACAAGTTCGATTTTACCTACGGCCGGGTAGAAGTACGTGCAAAACTCACCGAAGGCGGTGGTACATGGCCCGCCATCTGGATGCTGGGGTCCAACTTCCAGGAAGTGGAATGGCCGGGTTGCGGAGAGATCGACATTATGGAATACGTAGCCAACCAGCACGATGTGATACACGGTACCCTGCATTTCCCGGGGAATTTCGCGGGCAATGCCGTATCGGAATCTACGGTCATAGACGATGTGGCATCAGACTTTCACAACTATACCGTGGAATGGACCGAAGACCAGATTATCTTCGCGGTAGACAACAAGATATTCCACAAATTCGACAATACGCCGGACACTCCTTTTCACAACCCTTTCTTCCTCATCCTGAATGTGGCGATGGGAGGTACGTTCGGGGGAGAAATAGATCCGGCATTCGAACAATCCTCCATGGAGGTGGAATACGTACGCGTATACCAGTAATCCGCCAAAAAGAAGTGTAATAATCTACAGAGACAGGACAAGTGATATTTCCTGTCTCTTTTTTCGAAATCACATGACAAGAACAAGACAAGTACTCATGGGGTGTCTTGCGGGGACCGTCCTGTCTGCCTGCAACCCCGGGACTACGAACGCCACTGCCCCTTCCGGCAGTACAGAGCAGAAAGCAGATTCGGTACTCGCCCTGATGACGCTCGGGGAAAAAGTGGGACAAATGGTGTTGTACAACGGCAGCTGGGATGTTACCGGCCCTGCTACGGGTACCGACGACAGGAAAAAGCTGGAAAAACTCAAGAAGGGACATGTTGGAGGCATGCTCAATGTCACTTCGGCAGCCAATACCCGGGAAGCCCAGCGGCTGGTCATGGAAAATTCCAGGCTTAAGATACCGCTTATCTTCGGTTACGACGTGATCCACGGCTATCGCACCATGTTTCCCGTACCCCTGGGAGAAAGCGCCAGCTGGGACCTGGAACTGATGCAGAAAACAGCCCGGGTGGCCGCCCGGGAAGCGGCGGCAGCAGGAATTAACTGGACCTTCGCCCCGATGATGGATGTTTCACGCGATGCCCGCTGGGGCAGGATCATGGAGGGTGCCGGGGAAGACCCCTATCTCAATGCGGTCATTGCCGTAGCAAGGATACGGGGGTTTCAGGGTGACGACCTCTCGGCCGCGAACACCATCGCCGCCTGTGCCAAACATTTTGCCGGGTATGGTTTCGCCGAAGCCGGAAGGGATTACAACACCGTAAACATAGGTGAACACGAGCTTCACAATACCATCCTGCCCCCTTTCAGGGCAGCGGCCGACGCGGGGGTAGCGACCTTTATGAGCGCGTTTAACGACCTTGACGGCATCCCGGCCAGTGCCGACCGGAAATTGCAACGGGAGATCCTGAAAGACACTTGGAACTGGAAGGGCTTTAATGTATCCGACTGGGGCGCCATCGCCGAACTCATCCCTCACGGGGTTGCAGCCGATAAGGTCCAGGCCACCGGTCTCGCCGTACGGGCAGGTATCGATATGGATATGGAAGGGGGAGCTTATGAAGAAGCCCTGGTACAACTGGTGGAGGAGCACAAGATACCCGAAAACCTTATAGACGATGCCGTAAAGCGGATACTCCGGGTAAAGTTTGACCTCGGGCTTTTTGACGACCCTTACCGGTACTGTAATGAAGAGACCGAAAAGCAGGAACTCTATTCCTCCGAAAACCGGCAGGTGGCCTTGGAAGCGGCAAAAAAATCGATCGTTTTGCTGAAGAACAACGGGAATATCCTCCCGCTGGGGAACAATATCCGGAATATCGCCGTGATCGGCCCTCTTGCCGGTGACAAAGACTCCCCCCTCGGGAACTGGCGGGCGCAGGCCGAAGCGAATTCTGCCGTTTCGGTACTGGAAGGTATCCGGAACCACGCGCCGGAAAGCTGTGAAATAACATACGCCAAAGGAGCCGACCTCGCTGCCGGAACGCGTAACTTTTTATCTCCCCTGGATATAAATGACGAGGATACCAGCGGTTTTGCCGAAGCGGTATCCCTGGCACGCAAAGCCGATGCGGTGATCCTGGTCGTGGGAGAAGACGCCTTTCAATCGGGAGAAGGCCGCAGCCAGGCCGATATAGGTTTTGCCGGCGTACAGCAGCAACTGGCAGATGCCGTAACGGAAGCCAACAAAAACACCGTAATGGTGCTGATGAACGGCAGGCCCATGGATATCACCGACAGCGCCGGCAAGGTAAAAGGCCTGCTCGAAAGCTGGTTCCTCGGCTCGGAACACGGCAACGCCGTAGGAGAAGTGCTCTTCGGAAAATACAACCCTTCGGGCAGGCTGCCGGTTTCCTTCCCCCGGCATGTAGGACAGGAACCGCTCTACTACAACCGCAAAAGCACAGGCCGCCCGGAAGGCGGGGAACAGGTGACCTATTCCCACTATACCGATGTCGCCAACGACGCTCTTTTTCCCTTCGGCTTCGGGCTGAGCTATACTCATTTTGCCTACGGGAATATTCAGCTGAACCGGGATTCCTTTACTACCGGGGGCACCATAATGGCGTCTGTTACCGTGACCAATACCGGGAAAATGGCCGGAGAGGAAGTGGTACAGCTCTACCTTCATGACGAAGTGGCCTCCATTACCCGCCCGGTGAAAATGCTGAAAGCCTTTGAAAAGATCCACCTTGAACCCGGGGAAGCCAGGACAGTGGATTTCGTGATCGATGAGGATATGATTTCTTTTTACACCATCAACAGGAAATGGGAGGCCGAACCCGGGCGCTTCCGGCTCTACATAGGAAGCAGTTCGGCAGAGACCGATGCCACCTCCTTCGAATTCAGGTCCGAATGATCGGGAACGCCATACAATAAGGCCCGTGTCGTACCGCGGAAGTTTCCGAAGTACGGCCCGGGTTGTTATAAAGTAATTACCGGAGGATCGGGAAGTTCGGATGTTTTGACTATTTTAGCAGCAAGGCCGAAAACAGTTTCGGAAGTCGGCCCCCGGGGTTTCGGGATAACCTGTAACCCGGTCTTCGATACATTCCGACCTTCGGCCGTACTGTGTTGCAGACCAAAAAGCGCAATCGAATGCATAACATCTGTCATTTATAAACAATACCATCTAAATTTGCTCGCATGAAAATATTTGCCCGTACCTTATTTTTCATCCTTGTCATATTAACAAGCCCCGCGATCTCCGGACAGGAAGTTTCCCCGGAGCATATCAGTTTCGTCCGGCAGGGCGTACAGAGAATGATCTTTAACGAAGAACAGGCCATTCCACTGGCAACGCTGGAACCCGGTAATGTGGTGGGGCTTCAGGCAATGCATCCCGTCACGCATTATTCAAAAGAGCGGGCCGGGGTGAGCATTCGCGGTAATGAGTTGGTGATTGCCGCTGCAAAAGAGACACAGACCGGGATCTGGTTCGGAGGCTTCAACCCTTTCGCGACCTATGTGATAGACCTGTCTTCTGTCAGCGGGAATGGGGCCCTCGGTTTCGAATTTTCCGATGCGGCACACAAGGAGCAGTTTTTGGTCACGATCGGTTTTAACGATACCCTGCTCACCGGCGTAAACCTCAGGGTCCGGGATGCAGAAAAAGTGATCACAGACCGGTCAATTACCGTAAATAAGGAAGAAAGACAGCCGTTGAAAGGGAGGATCATCCTTCAAATGCTGGGCAGCGGGCTTACCCTGTTCCTGCAGGATGAGGGATTGCCCCGGGTAATAGGGCAGGCAGATTTTAACACTCATATCGATCTGCGCAAAAAATATTACCTGCAGCATTTTCAGACACGGCTTTTCGCACAGTTAAACGAAGGCGAAGTCCGGATAGAAAAGGCCGGTGTGGAATTCGGCACGGGAGTGGGCCTGGCCGATATCAGGGCAATTACTTATGAGAACGGGGACCCCCTGCTCGACCGGGGAAGGCTTTGGTATACCATGTCTGTACGGGGGCGGGGCCTGCCACATCACCTGCAGGGAGTATTCAGCCTGGACCCCACCACTTTCGACATTAAATTTGAAGGGGTCATCGTATTTGATCGCGGGGACGGCTTATTGCGGAATGAGATCGCATCGCATATCTTTTACGACAGGAAAGACAAGGTCTGGAGAGGGATGACGACAGGCTTCAGCGCCTATGCGAACCCTGAAAGGGAAAAGAAGCAGTTACTGGCCATCGAAAGCGGGAAGGACCCCCGGTTCGGTTTTTCCGTCATGAATGCCGTTCCTTTCGGGATGGTGGGAGATATCGAGGACCCCCATATCGTATTTGATGAGGAGGTAAATAAATGGCGTATGCTTACCTGTGAGAATCACGACGGGTACAAGGCCATTGTCCTGGAGTCGGACCACTGGGATAGGGGGTACCGGCAAATTGCAGGTCCGGTCCGGTATAATTCTACCGGAACTTCCATACAGAAAATCGGGAATACCCGGTATTGCTTTTCGGGAAGCTCGGAGCGAAAGATCTTTATTTACACCTATCCCGACCTCCGGGAAGCCGGGAGTTTACACATGGACCTGCCACCCTGGGATGCAACTTCCGGAACAAGGGTATGGCCCAATGTCGTTCAGTTACCCGAGGGGTACCCGTTCCGGTATGTAGCATTGATGATGGACAGGCTGGACTACCCCGGACAGCAGGGACCGCACTGGTCTTATGGTGCGCTCTATCTCTATCACGGTTCGGAAATGCAGTTGTCCGGAAAAAACTGAACAGTTTTTTTAAAAGAACATGCTGATTTCGTACAGCAAAGATCCCGTCGGGTTGTTCTGATCGCAAGCGCAAGGATCACAAGTGATAAGACCAACAGAAGAGGTCGTTTAACACATGTTAAACGACCTCTTCTGTTGGTCTGCAACCCGTTAAACTGCCGGGATTATGCCCCCAGGTTCTTTTTGAAAAATCCTTCCAGCTTGTCAAAGGGGATCATATCCAGCCTGTCATACAGGTCTACGTGAACACCATCGGGAATGATCATCAGTTCCTTAGGGTCGGAAGCCTCCTTATAAGCATCTTCACTGAAATAACGGGAATGGGCGTTTTCTCCGGCAATAAGCAGCATCGGCCTGGGGGAGATCTCCTTGATGTAAGTCAGGATGGGCATATTCATCAGGGACAGCGGTGTGGTCATCGTCCAGGAGCCGTTAGAATTGATGGAACGCTCGTGAAAACCTCTGTCCGTTTTGTAATAGTCGAAATATTCTTTTACAAACTGGGGTTCGTCCCCTTTTATTTCACTGGGCAGTCCCTGCGGCGCCAAAGCCGGAGTTCCCTCTGCCGCATCTTCCCAGCGTTGCCGGCTCAGGTCTTCCAGCAATTGTGTGCGCTGCTCAGGCGTGGTGGCATCGAAATACCCCTTTGCATTTACTCTCGACATATCGTACATACTGGTGGTGGCAACGGCTTTCACGCGTTTGTCTACAGCGGTAGCGTTTAATGCAAAACCGCCGAAACCGCAGATCCCGATAATCCCCAGCCTGTCCCGGTCTATATTGTCCTGAAGTCCGAGAAAATCGATGGCCGCACTGAAATCTTCGGTGTTGATGTCGGGCGATGCCACATGACGGGGTTCACCGCCGCTTTCCCCGGTATAAGACGGATCGAATGCAAGAACGGCAAAGCCACGTTCCGCCATCTGGTTGGCATACAGTCCCGATGCCTGTTCTTTTACCGCCCCGAAAGGCCCGCTGATGGCAAGGGCGGGCAAGGGTTCGTTCCCGCTGTTTTCCGGGAGGTAAAGGTCGCCGGCCAGTTCAATGCCATAACGATTCTTAAAGGTTACTTTTTTACGGGTCACCTTATCGCTTAATTCAAACGTATAGTGTTCTCCTGCTGTTTTCATCTCTTCTGTTTTTTGAGTTTGTACTTCCTGTTCTTCTTTCTCCTTCTGCTGCTCCTGCTTACACGCTCCGAGTACCAGCAGGGCCATAACGGGTATAAAGATTACTTTTTTCATTTTTACAAGGTATTACGTTTAATTTTTCAAACCTGCCATATCTACTACAAAACGATATTTCACATCGCTTTTTGCCAGCCTTTCAAAGGCATTGTTAATCTGGTTTACATCGATGAGTTCTATCTCTGCCGTAATGTTGTGTTCGGCACAGAAATCCAGGACTTCCTGTGTTTCTGCGATCCCCCCGATATTCGAACCTGAAAAACTCTTGCGGCCGTGTACTACGTTGGATGCCCCGATTTCAAGCTGTTCGGCAGGCAATCCGACCATAACCAGGGAACCATCCACTTTTAACAGGTTGATATAGGTATTTATGTCGTGCCTGGCAGAAACCGTATCCAGTATCATATCCTGCCCGGGGCAACTTCCCATTTGTTCCGCATCGGTAGACAATACGACATCATCGGCCCCGAGGCGTCTGGCGTCGTCCGCTTTGGCCTGCGATGTGGTAAATACGGTAACGTGGGCCCCCATTGCTTTGGCGATCTTGATCGCCATATGACCCAGGCCCCCGATACCGATGATGCCCACATTTTTACCCGGGCCCGTTTTCCAGTGCTTTAACGGTGAATACACCGTGATCCCCGCACAAAGAATAGGTGCTGCACCCGGCATATCCAGGGTTTCCGGGACACGGACTACATAATTTTCATCAACGACAATACGTTCCGAAAACCCTCCGTAAGTAATCCCTCCGTATTTTTTGTCGGGCGAATTAAATACAACCGTCCAACCACTTTCGCAGAACTGCTCATCTCCTTCCTTACAGTGGCTGCATTCACGACAACTATCTACTATACAGCCTACTCCTGCCAGATCGCCTGCCTTGAACCTGGTAACGTTTTCACCCACTTTGGAAATTCTACCGACGATTTCATGTCCGGGAACAATCGGGTAGAACGTACCTCCCCAGTCGTTATGGACTGCGTGCAGGTCGGAATGGCAGATACCGCAATACAGGATCTCAATTTCCACATCGTGCGGCGTCACTTCCCTTCGCCGGATGTTCAATGCTTCCAATGGCGCTGCGGCAGCTTCTGTGCCGAATGCTTTTGTGCTATGTGTGTTCATTGTTATGGACTTTATCAGTTTAATGATATACAAAATTAGAAGATACTGATAAATAGATTGTTATACATATTCCGGAAATAATTACCATTTTTACCGATCCGGAAATATTTTACCCTCTTGTAAATCACGAGGTTGCAAATTTTCAGGGCATTGAAAAAAGAAAATCATCCATATTATACTGAAATTGATATTTTACCGCCATAACGGTAATTATAGAGATGGCATTGGTCATTGTTCCATGTTTCACACTTCCACCTCTTATTTTACTGCAATAACAGTAAAATATGCTTTTTTTATACCTTTAACATATGTCCCTATTATTAAATTATGTATTTTTACCGTCTAAACAGTAAATAATGAATGATTTCGATTTAGGGTTTATGGTGAAGGACCATCGAAAAAAAACAGGGCTGACACAACTTGAATTGGCCAATCTGGCCGGAGTCGGGAAGACCACCGTTTTTGACATTGAAAAAAACAAGGAAACTGTTCGCTGGAATAATCTTCTGGCAGTACTCCGGGTCTTGAACATTAAAGTGGAATTCAGAAGTCCATTGACCAGATAATATGAGAAAAGCGGTTGTATATGTCCATGGAAAAAGGGCAGGTGTGCTGACAGAAGTGTCCCCTAACGAATATCATTTCGAATATGATGATCACTACGAGGGAGCAGCCATCTCTTTGACCATGCCCGTCGGTCAGAAAAAATACAGTTATACATCATTCCCGCCCTTTTTTGAAGGTTTGTTGCCTGAAGGTATCATGTTGGAAGGATTGCTGAGGATGTCCAAAATTGACCAGAAGGATTATTTCTCCCAATTGGTGGCAACGGGAGCTGATCTGGTAGGTGCGGTAACCGTTAAGCCAACGGAAGATGAATAGGTGTCCCATCACATACGAATTATGCGGTACGGCAAAATACAGCGAGAGAGGACTTAAAATGATCTCGCCCAGGTTAAGCCATTTAAATGATTTGCCCTATACCGCTGCAGAATTGAGACAAGAAGCGGTAAACAGGGCAAAGAAGCTATCCATACAGGGTGTACAGCCTAAATTGAGTGCAACGGTTTCCGTGGTCGGCCGGGAGTTTAAAATTGTGGATCAATTTGGAACCTATATCATAAAACCGCAAAACGATCTGTTCCCCCAGTTACCTGAAAATGAAGATCTGACCATGCGCATGGCCAGGGTATTTGGTCTGGATGTGCCCTTTCATGGTATGTTATATGGCAAAGATGGCAGTCTGTCGTATTTTATAAAGCGTTTTGACCGTTATGCCAAGGGAAAAAAATATGCTACGGAAGATTTTGCTCAATTGACCGGAAATACAAGGGATACAAAATATCGTTTTACCATGGAAAAACTGGTTCCGGTGATCGAAGAATTTTGCTCGTTCCCCGTTATTGAAAAAGCAGATTTTTTCAAGCGGGTCATTTTCTGTTATGTGACCGGGAACGAGGACATGCATTTAAAAAACTTCTCCCTGATCACCAAAAACGGGAAAACAACCTTAGCACCGGCTTACGACCTGTTGAACTCTTCCATTGCCATAAAGAATCCCGATGAAGAAATTGCATTGACACTGAAAGGAAAGAAAAGGAATCTGAAAGCTTCTGACTTTACGGACTACTATGCGAAAGAACGATTGCAATTGAACGACAAAACAATAGCAGTGATCCTCCGGCAAATACAAAAAACAGCCCCGAAATGGAAGGAATTGATAGAGATATCGTTTCTTTCGGATGATATGAAAGAAAAATATTTCAAGGTATTGGGATCCAGATTGAAAATGTTTTGATCCCATACCATGGCCAATACTGTGATATCGCCGGTAAGGACAGGGGCACTTTTCAAGTGTTTAAGTGAACCATCTACATAGCATCAACACCTCAATATAATTTACAGACCCAAAAATAAAACAATTAAATCTTTTGTTTTCACATAAAAAAACGGGATATCAAGAAGAAATCCCGTCAAGTGCGGATGAAAGGACTCGAACCTTCACACCTCGCGGCACCAGATCCTAAGTCTGGCGTGTCTACCAATTCCACCACATCCGCAATGGCCATTTTCATGTGGCTGCAAATATAATTTATTTTTTGGACTCCCGGAGGTTGTCATTAAAAAAATATCTTTTTGTACATTTGATTGGTTTATCAAAGTTATTATACTTCATGGAAGACATTTCATCATACGTTCAAAAAAACAAAGAACGGTTTATCGGGGAGTTAAAAGACCTCCTCAAAATCCCCTCCGTAAGTGCCGATCCCGTTTTTTCCCAGGATGTCCTCAACACTGCAGAAGCCGTAAAAGAAAATCTTTTAAAGGCCGGATGTGACCGTGCAGAGATCTGCGATACTCCGGGTTATCCCATCGTTTACGGAGAAAAGAGCATCGATCCGGACCTGCCTACCGTCCTGGTTTATGGCCATTACGATGTACAGCCTCCCGATCCGATGGACCTGTGGGAGAGTGGTCCGTTCGACCCGGTGATAAAGCAGACGCCCGGGCATCCGGAAGGCGCCATTTTTGCCCGCGGGGCCTGTGACGACAAAGGACAGATGTTCATGCATGTCAAGGCACTGGAATATATGGTGCAATCGGGAACACTCCCCTGTAATGTAAAGTTCATGATCGAAGGGGAAGAAGAAGTGGGTTCGGCAAGCCTGGAGTGGTTTATTGAACGGAACCAGGAAAAACTGAAAAACGATGTCATTCTTATTTCCGATACCGGCATGATCAGTAACACACAACCTTCCATTACCACGGGGCTCCGCGGGCTGAGTTATGTGGAGGTAGAGGTTACCGGTCCCAACCGCGACCTGCATTCCGGACTGTATGGCGGTGCGGTAGCCAACCCCATCAATGTGCTGGCCGGAATGATCGCCTCCCTTCACGACGAGAATAACCGTATTACGATTCCCGGGTTTTATGACAAGGTAGAGGAGATCTCCCCCGAAGAGCGCAGTGAAATGGCCAAGGCTCCCTTTTCCCTCGAGCAATACAAAAATGCACTGGATATTGACGATGTATACGGAGAAGCCGGGTATACCACCAATGAGAGAAGTTCCATACGCCCTACCCTCGATGTAAACGGTATATGGGGAGGCTATACCGGGGAAGGGGCCAAAACGGTGATCCCTTCCGCAGCCTATGCCAAAATATCCATGAGGCTGGTTCCGGACCAGGACTGGGAAGAGATCTGCCAGCTGTTTAAAGATCATTTTGAAAGTATCGCCCCGAAAGGTGTCAAGGTCGTGGTAAAGCCTCATCATGGCGGACAGGCTTATGTAACTCCTATCGACAGCATTGGCTACCAGGCAGCAAGCAAGGCCTACAGCGACACCTTCGGGATCACTCCCATTCCGCAGCGAAGCGGCGGAAGTATTCCCATCGTATCCCTTTTCGAGAAGGAGCTGAAAAGCAAGACCATCCTCATGGGCTTCGGGCTGAACAGTGATGCCATACATTCCCCTAACGAACATTTCGGGGTCTTTAACTACCTGAAGGGTATCGAAACCATACCATTGTTCTACAGGCATTTTACCGAACTGTTCCGGTCGCAGGAAAACGAATCGTGATTTTTTCCTTATAAATGCATCAAAAAAAGAGGCTGTCCGCTACTGGATAGCTTCTTTTTGATATTGAAGGACGGGTCGTCAGCAGACCGGAAATGTTCCCGGTACCATTACATCATTTCCAGGTTTTCCCGCTGCTTCCTGGTAAGGCCCTTAACCACCAGGTCATAGGAGTGATCTATGAGTTCGTTGATAAACCCTGCAGACAATTCTCCACTGTCGAGCCGCACCGTATTCCAGTGTCTTTTGTTCATGTGATAGCCCGGCTGAATGCTCTCGTATTCCGCACGCAGGTCGTGAATCCGTTCCGAATCACACTTGAGGTTTACAGAGTGGTCGCCGGCTTCCCATTTGTTCAGTGAAGTCAGTGCAAACATCTTTCCCATCACCTTGAAAACGATAGTGTCTTCTCCGAATGGTGCATCTTCCGTAGCTCCCTTTTTGTTCAGGCAATAATTTCTCAATTCGTCAATATTCATATGTTTCCGGTATGTTTGATAATTTATCTGAAATAAACATTGGGTTTTCAGTTACCGGTTGGCTTTGATCGATTTGATTTTACATGATAAAGGTACAAAAGAACATTGAAAAACCGGCTATACTTCTTCTCCGGATACATTTTTCAGCACGGGCTTTTCTCCTTCACTGATCTCCAGAGCGGAATAGTCCAGTTTCCATCCTATGGTCTGCACTATAGTCTCTATGAGCAGTATGGCCTCCAGCACTTCCTTTCTCGCCGTATCCATCAGTCCGCTCTCCGGGATTTTATCCAGGATATGCTGTCGTGCCTCCTTGTTCAGGTCCGTAAGATCGGAAGAGGCAAAACGGTTAAAAAGGCCGTTCTTTACATCGTAATATTTCAGGTCCGGCTCTATGGAAAGCACCTGCGGTTGCGGAAACTCGTTCAGTATAATGCGTTTGCGCCTGTTATCGGCATCCATCTTCACCTTTCGCAGGTCATATCCTATATGTACCCTGGCATTGATAACGATCAGCGCTTTCTTCCTGCCCGACAAAAGGCTCATAACCCCCTGTTTCGCATTCTCGTAATGATAGATCTCCGCAAATTCTCCCTCTACAGTGACCAGTTTGCAAACCCTCCTTATTTTTTCCAGCAGTACCACCGATTGCTTTTCCGTCAGCTGTTTCTGCTGTCTCCGTTTCAGGAAGGTGTACAGCCAGAATGTAGCGATCACCCCGGCCACCAGTCCTATAAATAAGATGAATATGTCATTCATAAATTCTTCCCGTTTTTATTTCTTCCGAACCCCGACTTCATGCTCCGTGCTTCAAGCCACCTCCCCCTACCAGACCCTGAACAGTACCGGCCGGGATGGCGAAGCGTCATTGACAAAAGGCGCTACCTGTAAATTTAACAAATATGTTCCGTCTACCACCGTATCCGGTACAAAAATCATTTCCGTTATCGTCGCATCATACCGCACTTCTCCCGCTGTATTCCAGAATGCCTTATGGGCGAGCAGCTTTCCGCCATCTTCCTCCCGGTCTACGGAAGGCAGGTCTACAAGCAGGTGTTTCACCCCCTGCGCCCTCAGAAATGCGGCCGCGGCTTCCTCCAGGTAAGGCGGATTCGTATGCGAATAGTTACGGGTCTGTTTATCGTTATCATTAGGCAATGTCCTGATAAGCAATGCCTCCGGTTTATTTCCGGATAATTGCTCTTCTACTTTCGCCAGGGTCACCACCCGGTCTTCCTCCAGTTGTTCAGGGGCAACCGTTATCAGTTCCGCAATAAAGAAAAATGTTCTCAATGCCTCGTTTACACTGTAAAATTGCCGGGTAATATGCCCCACACATTCGGTATGTGTTCCGTGTGCATGCGGATTAAAACGGATGGTATTGAAATTGACAGCTCCTCCTTCCGCCACACTTCCTGTCCACCCTTCCGACCGTACAGGATCGATTTCCGGAGGCCCCAGGGACCAGGCCACGGGATTGGATACCGATGCCCGTAACGGCAAGGAGATATCCAGGGGATCATTGAGGTTGGCGCGATAGGTCCT
Source organism: Sinomicrobium soli (assembly GCF_003285545.1). Taxonomy (GTDB): domain Bacteria; phylum Bacteroidota; class Bacteroidia; order Flavobacteriales; family Flavobacteriaceae; genus Sinomicrobium. The sequence continues at coordinate 290,933 of NZ_QLNV01000001.1, forward strand.
GCCGCGGAAGTGAATTATCGTTTGCATCCTGCAATGTAACGATTATACAGGAACGGGGCAACATCCCATAGCCCGGAAAATCTTCTGAAAGCGTCCTGGCCATTTTGCCGGTTAGGTATAAAACCCATAAATTTGCTCCTTCCTTATAATCCTTTATCCCTATGATCAAACATCGTGTTTTCTTCCAGTTTTGCCTGCTGGCGCTATACCTCTTTCCCAATCCCGCTGCTTCCCAGGAAACACTGCAACCGGAGGCTTCGGTAATTCAGAAACACATCGCATTCCTCGCAGCCGACAGGATGAAGGGGCGCGGTACCGGGAGCAGGGGACTGAAAAAGGCGGCCCGTTACATAGAAAGGCAGTTCAGGAGTTACGGCCTCCCCCCTGCGGGCACACGTAAATACAGGCAGCCCTTCCTGGCCAGGGTAACAAAAGTAAAGGTAAAGGACAGTATCAGGAACGCCAGTAACATCATCGGTTTCCTCGACAACGGGGCGCCGTATACCATTGTTATCGGGGCGCATTACGACCACCTGGGCAAAGGGCATCAGGGCAGTTCCAGGCATCCTTCCCCCGAAGGGCTTATTCACAACGGCGCCGACGACAATGCTTCCGGCGTGGCCGGATTGCTGGAACTGGCGCGGTATTTTTCGGGTAATGAGGTCACGGAGCCCTATAACTTCCTGTTTATAGCCTTTTCAGCCGAAGAACTCGGACTCCTGGGATCGAAGCATTTCACAGCGCACCCGACACTCCCCCTGGAAAATATCCACTTTATGCTCAATATGGACATGATAGGCCGATATAACCCCGACCGTGGCCTGGGGATAGGCGGATACGGCACCAGCGATAAATGGCCGGAGATCTTCGAGGGCCTTACCTCCGGCATCAGGTTCTTTACCGACAATGCCGGAAGCGGCGGGTCGGATCACGGTTCGTTCTATGCCAAAAACATCCCGGTACTCTTTTTCCATACCGGCGGACATCCCGACTACCACATGCCTTCGGATGACCCGGAAAAAATAGAGGCAGAAGCAGAGGCCGGTATTATCAGTCTCGGAATACAGATCATAGAAAATGCCATGAAACTGGATAAACTGCCTTTTACAGAAGCAGAATAACGGTGTTGGGGATTAACACTAAATGTTCAAACACAAAACAGATCCGAAGCGATCCCGTCGGTGAGGAACTTTCCCCGGGTGGTGGTCCGCAGCACCCCTTTTTCAAAAGACAGCAGCCCGTTCTCCAGGTGTTTCCCGGCTTGTTCCAGGAGATACGCTTCATAGCTTTCCCCGAATTCCGTTCTCACCTTTCCGGCAGCAACGCCCCATATCGTCCGCAGTCCGGTCATGACGTACTCATTGTAGCGGTCTGAAACGGTGAGCACTTCCCTTTCCCGCGAAAGCTTTCCCTTTAACACCGATTTGATATACAAAGGGTTATTGGCCACATTCCAGCTGCGCTCCGTACCGTTATAACTATGGGCCGAAGGACCGATGCCCATATATTTCCTGCCGAGCCAGTACGAGGTATTGTTCCGGGAAAAATAGCCTTCCTTTCCGAAGTTCGACAGCTCATAATGTACAAAGCCTTCCGCACCGAGCAGTTCCGAAAGGATAGAAAACTGCGCTCCGGCCTGTATTTCATCCGGGGCAGGTACCTTACCGCTGCTCACAAAACTGTTTAGTGCCGTTCCGGCTTCTACCGTAAGGGCATAGGCCGATATATGGGGAATACCGAACTGCAATGCCTTCCGGATATTCTCCTTCCATCGATCGTTACTCATCCCCGGAATACCGTAGATCAGATCTGCCGTAATATTGTCAAAGTATTCCGAGGCCGTCTCCAGGCATTTCAGGGCCTCATTCCCGTTATGTGCACGGTTCATCATACGCAGATCTTCGTCAAAGAACGACTGTATCCCGATACTCAGGCGGTTTACGGGAGATACCGCCAGTTCCCGGATACGCATATCTGTCAGGTCGTCCGGATTGGCCTCGAGGGTAATTTCCGGCTGCCCGGCAACATCGTAGTACTTATATACCTCACCTATAAGTCGTTCCAGTTCTTCCGCAGTCAGTAATGAAGGAGTTCCCCCGCCGAAATAGATGGTTTCCACAACCTCATCCCGGAATTCCTCCGCACGGAGTTCCAGCTCCTTCTCCAGGGCGTTGAGCATTTCCGGCTTTCTGGCCAGGGAAGTGGAAAAGTGAAAGTCGCAATAATGGCAGGCCTGTTTACAGAACGGTATGTGTATATAGAGTGCTCCCAAAGGGATAAAAATTAAGGTTTATACTGTAGCCATAAGAGCCGGTTCATTTTTTTACCCTTCCTTCATTCTGTTTTACAAAGGCGCTCCAGCTGCCATACGACTTTCCGGCAGACAATGCATTTCCCGAATTAAAAAAATGGCATACCGCCGCGGCCAACCCGTCGGTAGCATCCAGGTTCTTTGGCAATTCACCCAGTTTCAGCAGCTGCTGTAACATCCGGGCTACCTGCTCCTTGCTGGCATTCCCGTTGCCGGTAATCGCCATCTTTATCTTTCTCGGGGAATATTCGGTAACCGGCACTTCCCTCGACAACCCGGCAGCCATGGCCACGCCCTGTGCCCTGCCCAGCTTGAGCATGGATTGTACATTCTTGCCAAAGAACGGGGCCTCAATGGCAATTTCGTCGGGGTGATAGGTCTCTATCAGCTCCACGGTGCGTTCGAAGATCATTTTGAGTTTCAGATAGTGATCGCCGTATTTCTGCAGTTGCAGTTCGTTGAGTTGCAAAAATGCCATCTGTTTTCCGGACACCCTGATCAGTCCGAACCCCATAATGGTCGTTCCGGGGTCTATGCCTAATATAATCCTTTCCTGGGCCACATCCGAATAATTAGAAATACTTGCGGCGACAAAGGTACGAAGTTTTTAGAACGGGGATGTTCTCCCTCGCCGGGGTTTTTCCATATCCCCTTTCAGCACCAGTGGCAGGCGGTATTTCGTGGCTACCGGGATATTGCGTTTCAATGCGGGATAGGGCTTTGGCACTTTTTCCAGGCCGGAGCAGACAATACTGTCGAGGTGCGGTACTTTCCTGCGCCACAATCCGGGCGATTCGATCTCCGCTACCGAAATCTCCCCGGTACGGGCGATGAGAAAACGCACATAGATCGTATCTTCCACGGTTCCGTGAACCACAATATGATGCTCATTCATCCCGGTATAGAGGTAATTTACAAAGTGGCTTTCGAAACAGCTTTTCTGCTCCGCCTTACTACTGTTTTCATCGCATTCCTCAAACAGCGGGTACCGGTCTACGTCGTTCCAGTCGATGTTTTTTATCTCATCCCTGACAAGATCGTCTGCAGGGGCCCTTTTCTTTTCCCCGTCCCGGCAGGCGACAGTCCCGGACAGGCATAAGACTCCCAGGAAGACGCGGCATACCTTTTTGCCCTGATACGCATATCGGAATATCAAAAAGAAACAATTCCCGGATGTTCGCATAAAATCACCTTTTAACGGTGAAAATTACGACTTTTTGAGAAATTAACCCCTATCCCGGCACCATACTTTAAAACCGGGGAACAATGTCCCCGGCCCAAAAATCCTAAAAAACCAAACTAAAGAACGGCTCGTGCTACAACCGTACTTTTATTTACATAACCACCTTATAATTGTTGTGGTCTCCTACCTTAAATTCTACATCGTCGAGCCCTATGTAGCTCACTCTAAGGGTCTCCCCTCTCCTTGCACCGATTTTGTAGTTCCCGTCGAAATCGGTTATAGTACCTCTTTCGGTTCCTCTTACCGATATGTTCACACCAGGAATATTATTTCCATCACTGTCCCGGACCACCCCGTAAACATATCCGGCCTCGCCTCCCGGCTGACGGGAAGAAAATACTTTTCCCCTATCTTCGCTTTTCTTTACACCGGACCGGCTTTTGGTTTGCTCTGTATCGATACCAGACTGAAGCCTGAAGGTTATCGGGATGGAAAAAGGAACATTCACCACTTTTCCTCCCGACCTGCCCGGGGCCATTACAGGCAGTTTTTCAATGATACGCACCGCTTCGTTCTCAAGATAAGGGGATGGTCCCCTCTTCCTGATATCCGTGATATTTCCCCCGGTATCTATAGTAAACATGATGGCTACCCTTCCCTGGATATTTTCCTTCTGTGCCTGTTCAGGATAACGAAAATGCTTGCGGATATGCTCACGCATTTTTTCCTGGAAACATTCCCGGGGATTATCGGCATTTTCACACCCGGGAAAAACAGGTACCTGCTCTACTTCACCAAACGGCACACCAGGACCAGAAGAAGGAGATTCCAGAGCCGGGTATTTATCCTCCAATGGGGTACCGGCTTTTCCTCCGTAACCTATAATGACCATCTCGTTGAGGTCCATAAGCTGCTCTATTTCCTCTTCGGTCATATTGTCTTTTTCGGCAATGGCCGACTTTAACCTGCGTACCTGCTCTGCAATGGATACCTCCTCCGTCGAAGGCACGGCTTCTTCCCTTTCACAGGAACTGTATACCAGCATTCCCAACACCAGGGGTACCAGTACCAGGTACTTGAATTGCCAGATCTTCCTGGACTTCGCTTTCTGTAACATAATTATTCGTTTTTTGATTAATGATGATTTGAAAAATGGATTGACGAATGATATTTTTTCCGTTTTAAAGACTTCCTGAAGAAGTAAGCTGTAACTTTCCCTCTTGTCCGGCCCCGTAGTTTTGGCATCGGCGATAAACTCGTGCAGTTCGGCCATGCGGCCCTGAAAAACATACACCAGCGGGTTAAACCAGAAGAGCACACGCAGCAACTCGAAGAACAGAAGGTCTACAGTATGCTTCTGACGAATATGGACCAGTTCGTGGGCTATGATATGCCTGTGATTCTTCCGGTATACCCTGTCTCCGAGATAAATGCTTCGAAAAAAGGAGAATGCCGTGTTACTGTCGGGGAGTACCACCTCCTCATGGGTCTGTTTCCTGATGATCCTTCCCCGGCGCCGCAACCGGAAAATCCTGGTAATTTTTACTGCAAACAATACCAGGCTCAACACCATCCCGGCAAACAGTATCCACTGCCATAAGGGAACCGCAGCAACTACCTCTGCTTCCCCGACCCGGTCTGTTCCCGGGCCCACAATGACCTCCGGAAGCATCACCACATACTCCTGCGGCATTACTTTCCCCAGCCTTTCGATCCTGATAAACGGGATAACACAGGCCAGTAACGGTGTGGCCCACAGGTATAGCCGGTTCCAGTTAAAAAAAGTCTCTTTTTTGAGGAACAGGTCATACACCATGAGAAAAAACAACTGAAAAGCGACGGTCTGCAACAAATAATGTATCATTTCTCCTGTTCTTTATCGTTAATTTCCTTTAAGATCGCTTCCAGTTCCTCCATGCTTATATCGTTCCTCTTCATAAAAAAGGACACCATGCTCTTAAAGGAACCCTGGAAGTAATTGTTCAGCAGTTTGTTGATCGACTGGTTGCTGTATTCCGATTTTTTCAGCAACGGAAAATACACATGCCCCTTCCCTTCCTTTTCATGCCCTACAAACCCTTTTCCTTCCAGTATCCTCACAATGGTGGATACCGTATTATACGCAGGTTTCGGGTCTCCGTATTCTTCGATGATCGATGCTACATTCGCCTTTTCCAGCGTCCACAAAATCTGCATTACCTCTTCTTCGGCCTTGGTTAACTGCTTCATAACTGATCGTTTATTCAACTAATTCTTTAGTTTTACAGAAACAAATATAACTAAATATTTAGTTTAAACTAATTTATTAGTTAAAAAATATCCTGCCGGCATGGAAAAACGGTTTCTTTTTTTACTATTTTTAGCTTCTGAATCATTACGGCATGCCATGGATATAGCGCTAACCATCATAGGTCTTTTATGTATGATCACCGGGATACTCGGAAGCATCCTGCCCGTATTGCCCGGCCCTCCCATCAGCTGGGTCGGGTTGTTGCTGCTTCACTTTACGGAAGGGGTAACACTGAGCTGGTGGTTTCTTGTGCTCACCTTTATAGTCGCCATAGGCATTACGGTACTGGATTATGTCATCCCGGCCATGGGCACCAAAAAGTTCGGCGGGAGCAAGGCGGGCATGTGGGGCACCACCATCGGGCTGATCGTCGGGATCATCGCTCCCATTCCGCTCGGCATTCTTATCGGCCCCTTTGTAGGCGCCCTGATCGGTGAGCTGATCAACAAGGCCGACGGCAGAACAGCCCTCAAAGCCGCTTTCGGCTCGTTCCTCGGGTTCCTCTCGGGTGCCTTTATGAAACTGGTGGTTACGGTGATATTCCTGGTCCTCTACATTGCCAAAGTGTGGAATTTCCGCACGGAACTGTTTACCTCCTGATAAGAAAAGGCCGGGAATAAGTTTTATACATCCCCGTCCGCAGATCCCGGAGGGGGCAGGAAAGGATATCTCCCTTATTTCTTCCGGAAATAAACCTCTATAGGCACCCCGTGAAACCCGAAGTGCTCCCGAAGCTTGTTTTCCACAAAACGGCGGTAGGGGTCCTTGATATACTGCGGCAGATTGGCAAAAAAGACAAACTGCGGCACGGGCGTAGGCAATTGCGTACAGAACTTTACCTTGATATACTTACCTTTGTTCGAAGGTGGCGGTGTTTTTTCGATAATGGGCAGCATCACCTCGTTGAGCTTACTCGTACTCACCCTTTTGCTGCGATTCTTATATACTTCGACCGCCGTTTCCATAGCCTTGAAGATACGCTGTTTGGTCAGGGCCGAAATAAACAGGATGGGAACATCGGTAAAAGGCTCTATCACCTTTCGTATCTTCTGTTCAAAAGCTTTGGTGGTATGGGTATCCTTCGCTACCAGGTCCCATTTGTTCACCAGGATAACGATACCCTTTCGGTTGCGCTGGGCCAGCCAGAATATGCTCTGGTCCTGCCCCTCGAAGCCCCGGGTGGCGTCTACCAACAGCAGGCAGACATCGCTGTGTTCGATGGCGCGTACGGAACGCATCACCGAATAGAATTCCAGGTCTTCCTTCACCCTGGCCTTCCTCCGTATACCGGCGGTATCCACCAGGTTGAACTCAAACCCGAAACGGTTATACCTCGTATCGTTACTGTCGCGGGTGGTTCCGGCAATATCGGTTACGATATAGCGGTCTTCACCGATAAGTGCATTGATAAAGGAGGATTTTCCCGCATTGGGCCGCCCCACTACGGCAAATCTCGGCAGTTCATTTTCTTCTTCCGCTTCCTTTTCGGGCAACAGTTCCACCAGGGCATCGAGAAGATCTCCCGTGCCGCTCCCGTTGATCCCCGAGATGGTGTGGTAATCGCCCAGTCCCAGTCCGTAGAACTCCACCGCATCAGCCTCCCTCATAGCGTTATCCACCTTGTTTACCGCCAGCAGCACGGGTTTTTCCGTCTGTCGCAGCAAACGGGCCACATCTTCGTCCATTCCGGTGATCCCGGTTTCGACATCAACCACGAAGATCACGACATCAGCTTCATCGATAGCCAGTTCCACCTGCTTGTCGATCTCCTGCTCAAAAATATCGTCACTTCCCATCACGTAACCTCCCGTATCTATCAGGGAAAACTCCTTTCCGTTCCAGTCGGTCCTGCCGTAATGCCTATCCCTGGTCACCCCGCTCACCGCATCCACTATGGCTTCCCTGCGCTGGATAAGACGGTTGAACAGGGTAGACTTGCCTACATTCGGCCTCCCTACGATAGCTACTATATTACTCATGTGAAAAGTTTTATCGGTGGCAAAGGTAATACAGAAACCTGTATACCGGGTAAAAAAATCCTACTTGTGGTCGTATCCGAACCTGCGAAGCTGCCGCTCACTGCTCCTCCAGTCCTTATTCACCTTTACGAAAAGCTCGAGATGTACCTGCTTGCCAAAAAAGGATTCCAGGTCTTTCCGGGCAGCTATGCCCACCCTTTTCAGCGCGCTCCCCCTGTGCCCGATAATGATCCCTTTCTGGGAATCGCGTTCTACCATAATCACGGCACGGATACGGATAATATCGTCTTCCTCCAGGAATTCCTCCGTCTCCACTTCCACCGAATAGGGGATCTCCTTCTTGTAAAAGAGCAGTATTTTTTCGCGTACGGCCTCATTGACAAAGAAACGCTCCGGTTTATCCGTGATCATATCCTTGGGATAAAAGGCCGGGGATTCCGGCAACAGTTCGAGGATACGGGCAAATACTTCCCGTACATTAAAATTCTGCAGCGCAGAGATCGGGTAGATCTCCGCATCGGGGAGTTGTTCTTTCCAGTAGGTTACCTGTGTTTCCAGTTCGTCCTGGGCAGACGTGTCTATCTTGTTGAGCAATAACAATACCGGGATGTCCGTATGGCGCAGCTTGTTAAAAAAGTGCTCGTCTTTCAGCTGCTTCTCCCCTATCTCCACCATATAGACCAGCACATCGGCATCATCCAGGGCAGACCGTACAAAATCCATCATGGATTCCTGCAACCTGTACGCCGGTTTTATGATCCCGGGGGTGTCGGAAAACACCACCTGGAAATCATCACCGCTTACAATACCGAAAATCCGGTGCCGGGTAGTCTGTGCCTTGGAGGTTATAATGGACAACTTCTCCCCGATAAGGGCATTCATCAGGGTAGACTTTCCCACATTGGGGTTCCCTATGATATTTACAAAACCGGCCTTGTGTACGGACATCCTTATGCTTTATCTGTTTTGCCTGCAAAAGTACTCATTAACAGCGCAAAAACCGCTGAATACATTATAAAAATTCGGGAGGCCATTATTTTTAGAGTTATGGGTTTCAATCTGCTCAGGCTATCGTTAGTTTGTAAATGATGAAATGGTCGGAAGTCGGAAGTTGTCATCCGGACCGAAGTGCCTGCACCGGCTCCTGATCGAGGAACCTCAACAGCATAACGGCTCAAAAGAGATTCCTCCCCGACCGAAAAGGCCGGGACAGGCTCTATCGTCGGAATGAACAACCCTGTCATTCAGAGCGGAGCGCAGCGGAGGGAAGAATCTCCATCCCAGCCCAAAGGAAATTCAACAACAGCACCGAAAGCCCGGAGATTCTTCACTGCGTTCTGAATGACATTCTAAACAACTAAGAACTATACCCCTGCAACCACCGCGAGGTCACTATTTCCCCCCGTTGGCCCGGAGATCGGCGAGACAATCGGCGCACAGCGAGGGGATAATCCCTCCGGGCATGGACCCGGAAAGACTCCAGCCCGACTCTACCTGGTAGTACATCAGGCAATTCCTGTCGGTACAGTGATGCCCGTTATTCTCATCCAGGTGATCGTGTTGCATGTCGGACCCCAGGTTGACCAGTCCCATCAGGTGCCCGAATTCATGTCGCATCACCGTACTTTCGACCATTACCCTCCCCAACGCGGCACGATTTGAGGTCAACCTCCTTATCGTTTCCGTAAAGATCACGCAGGACGTATTCAGGTAAGCCGTTCCCAGCACGACCTTATTATCTTCATTCTTGTCCGAATCCCGGTCTGCAAAAAACACAAAGACACTGATATCTCCCGAAGCCTCATCACTGTACCGGGTACGGTATTTCTTTTCCAGCTCGTAGACCGCTTCCAGGCTGTAGTCTTCACCTTCCGGCGGAGTGATCCAGTGTTCTTCCACCAATATCCCTTCCGGTTTATACAACCTTTCGGCGAGAAAATCCTTCAGGCTATTCACCGCTTCCGGGGTGGGTTCATGGCCCTCCACATAAAACAGTTCCAGTATGACACGCTTATACTTTTCGGAAGAAAGCAGGTCGGCTGCCGCTTCGCCGGTACCCTGTCTGTTCAGTTTTATATCTCCCCCGGTGGGTTCGAATTTTCCGGGATCATCATCAGAAGTGCACCCTGTCACACCTCCCAGGACAAATCCCGCTAACAGGAAAATATATAGAAATCTCTTCACCGTCGTCTTAAGATTGAAATACTAACATTCTGTAAAGATGCAAAAGAATTGTTAAACATACAATCCTGAGAAAACACACTCCGCAACACCAACACTCTCCTGCCCGAATATCCTTATATACATCCGGAGGTTACATACAATTTCCGGCAAGTTATTTTACCGCAATTAATTTTATTGTACAGGGCCAAAAAAATATAACACTTTGTTAACAGCTCTTTAACAAAACCTTCAGCTTTTCAGAATTGTTATTGGTCGAAAAAATTTCTTCATGTTTCTTTTTAGTACAAGATTTATGCTCCCTATTAAAAATCAGGGCCAAAATCGAAATGCCCGCTTTTTATACAGGGTGAATTCTCAAAACTAACTGAAAATTATGATGTGTAAAAAACAATTGACTTTCGTGATGACTGCCCTTCTTTTATGCGGCCAGTTCTTGCTGGCCCAGGAGCGGACAATTACCGGCGTAGTCACTGACGCCGAAGACGGAATGCCCCTTCCCGGGGTGAATGTAGTGGTCAGGGGAACTTCTTCCGGAGCCTCTACCGATTTCAACGGATTGTATTCCCTGCGGGCTTCCGACGGGGATATCCTGGTTTTTTCGAGTATGGGATATATTTCGAAGGAAGTGCCGGTAAGCGGCAGGGATAAAATAGATATCACCCTTGCTTCCGACACCCAGGAACTGGAAGGCGTGGTAGTTACCGCACTGGGGATCAGAAGAGAGACCAAGTCTCTGGGATATTCGCTCCAGGAGGTAAAAGGGACAGATCTTGTCGAGGCGAGGGAAAACAATCTTGCCAATACACTTACAGGTAAGGTTGCCGGTGTGCAGATCGTAAGGGGAAGCAGCGGCCCGGCAAGTTCATCAAAGATCGTACTCAGGGGGAACAACTCCCTGACGGGCGACAACCAGCCCCTGATCGTAGTAGACGGGGTTCCGATGGATAACTTTGCCGGCGCGGAGAACAATGATTTCTGGAACCCGGACCCGGATATGGGAAGCGGTATCGGGGATATAAATCCCGAAAACATAGAAAGCATGTCTGTTCTGAAAGGGGCTTCGGCCGCAGCGCTGTATGGATCACGTGCCGGTAACGGGGTTATTCTTATCACTACCAAGACAGGTAGGCGCCAGGACGGCCTGGGGATCACCTACTCCATAACCACCGGTTTCGAAAGCATTTTTATCTCTCCCGAACTTCAAAATAAATTCGGACAGGGAGAAGACGGTATCTATAACCAGGTAGACGGTGCAAGCTGGGGGCCGGAAATAGGAGGCCAGACCGTAACGAAATGGAACGGAGAGGAAGCGCCACTCCGCGCCTATAACAACCTGGACAATTATTTCCGTACCGGGATCAATGTAAAGCACAACCTGTCTTTCCAGCAACAGATCAGTGACGGCACCTCTCTTTATTCTTCGGTTTCCTACCTGGATGACAAGAGCCAGATACCCGGATCTTCGTTAAAACGTTTGAACCTGCTCACCAGGGCAGTGTCTTACTTTGGTAAAGACAACAAGTGGTCTACCGATGCCAAGGTGCAGTATATAAGGTCTGACGTAAAAAACAGGCCCTTTAACGGAGTGAACGATTCCAATGCCTTTTCCACCATGTACACCCTTCCGAGTTCCCTGGATATCAGGGACTTCGAAGGCCGTAAAGACGAAGACGGGAACATGGTCTGGTATCAGCCCGGAAATTCGGTAAACCCGTACTGGGCGGCCAAATACAACCTGAATCAGGACCTGAGAGACCGTTTCCTGCTGAACGGGGCGGTCAAATACAGTTTTACCGACTGGCTGAATGCCGAGGTCAGGGCTGGAGCAGACCTGTACACCACCAATACCGAGAGAAAGGTGTACGCAGGAAGCCCAATACCCACAAATTACAGCCTGGGGAAAAACACATTTATAGAGAGCAACTACAGTGTGCTGGTCAGTGCCGCCAAAGACGATATCATTGGCAAACTCGGCGGGGCCGTTACCGTAGGTGGTAATTTAATGAGACAGGAACGCAGCGGGTTAAGTGCCAATTCAGGAGAATTGAGGGTTCCCGACCTGTTCTCGCTGAATAACGGCGTAGACCGGCCTACCGTAAACCAAACCTTTACGGAGAAAAAGATCAATTCCGTATACGGTACGTTCCAGGTCAATTACGACGGTTATGCGTTTATCGACTTTACCGCAAGAAACGACTGGTCGTCCACACTGCACAAAGACAACAGGTCTTATTTTTACCCCTCGGTAAGTACGTCACTGGTTGTATCTGACATGATCCTCCAGGGTGGGGGCGACCTGCCCGAATGGTTTAGTTTCTTTAAGGTACGAGGCTCTTATGCCCAGGTCGGAAATGATATGGGGCCATATCAGTTATATAACTTTTACAGTATAGGGACCGACCCTAACGGGAATACCGTTGCCGGCAGAAACACCACTTTATTTGACCCAACAGTGAAAAATGAACTTATCAAATCGTGGGAAGCCGGTTTTGATCTCAGGCTGCTGAACAACCGTATCGGAATAGACTTCTCCTGGTATAAATCGAATGCCACCAATCAGCTCATTGCCTTACCCCTGAACCCGTTGAGCGGTTATGAAAATTATATGGTGAATGCCGGTGATATCGAGAACAAGGGGATCGAGGTGATGGTCAATGCCAGGATACTCGATAATCCCGATGGTTTTAACTGGGACATGAATATCAATTATTCTACCAACGACAATACGGTAAACAGCCTGACCGAAGAGGTATCCCAATATCGCCTGGGAGGTTTTGACAATGTAGCCATCCTCGCTGTCTCCGGGCAGCCGTACGGCGAGATCTGGGGAACCCGGTACCAACGGGTACAGGATGAATCAAGCCCCCATTTCGGAAAAATAGTAGTCGACGAGCAGGGTATTCCCTTAGCCTCGGATGAAAGTGTAAGACTGGGAAATCAGCAAGCCGACGCCCTTCTGGGGATATCCAATACGTTCAGGTATAAAGACCTCTCCCTGAGCTTCCTGGTAGATGCGCGTTTCGGGGGAGAGATCTACTCCGGGACAAACAGGGCCATTCAGAATGCGGGGACAGGTGCTGCCACCGTAGTGAACGGGGCCAGGGAAGATATTGTTTTTGACGGTGTTGTAGCCGATGGCAGCGGGGGATATGCTCAGAACTCCGCGGCAGTATCCCCGCAATTGTTTTGGCGTGGTATCACGGAAAGGTCCGGTAACCTGGGGATTACGGAAGCCAATATATACGATGCCACCAATATCCGCCTGAGAAATGTCAGCCTGAATTACAACCTGCCTTCCGAATGGCTCAGCACCATGTCCATACAGAGAGCCCAGGTCGGGATTTCCTGCAATAACGTATGGATGATAAAAAGTCACCTGGAAGGTATTGACCCCGAATCGGTATTTGCAACCGGTACCAACGCGGTCGGTTTTGAAAACCTTACAGCGCCAACATCGCGTACCTTTTTTGTAAACCTATCGCTTAGCTTCTAAAACTCAAATGATGACAGACATGAAAAATAATATGATAAAAAGGGCAGGATTCCTGTTAGGGGCAACGGCATTGATGTTTTCCTGTTCCGATTTCGACGAGATCAATATAGACCCCATAGCCGCCAATACCGAACAGGTACAGGTAGAGTATTTTATCAACAATGCCATTACCGGGGCACAGCAGGATCCTCACATAGGTGAAAGGGCATTCGTGTTGTACTGGAAAGCCGCCGGGCGGATGGACAGGTCAAATACATTACCTGTCGGCAGCTATAATGACGACTGGTCTAACGATTACTTCAATGCCTTATCTGGGTGGCTAAACCATGCCAATACGGCCGTACAAGTGGCTGATGAAAAACTCGAGACCGAGAATGTCGAGGTTTATGTAGACAACCTGAAACAGGTAGCCAGGATCTGGAGGGTTTACTTGATGAGCGAAATGGCCGATAACTTCGGTCCCATGCCGGTTAACGGCTACCAGGGGGTAAACCCGGACTTTAACAGTGTGGAGGAAGTATACGATTATATGCTTGCCGAATTAAAGGAAGCCGAAGCTGCCATCGATGAGTCCATCACTTTTCCCGAAGGTGTCAAGGATTTTGACCCGGCTTATCGCTATGATCTTTCCAAATGGAGAAAATACGCAAACTCCATGCGAATGAGACTGGCCATGAGACTCTCGGAAGTAGACCCTTCAAAAGCCCAGCAGGAGTTTGAAGATGCCGTTTCCGGAAGTAATTTTATCGCAACCCTGGACGATAACTTCCAGGTACAGGAGGTAGATGGCTGGAACGACCTTGCCGGAGTAATGACAAGGGAGTGGAATGACCAGTTCCTATCACCGACACTCAACAACCTGATAATCAATCTCGGCGGGATCAATTCGGCCGACCAGCTGGATGCAGCTCTTCACAGCCACATCAAACCTGCCAATTACCTGGGGCTTAAATTTGAAGACCACTTTACCTCCATGACCAACGACCCTTCTGCCGGTTACTGGTTCGACGGCTTACACGAATCGATAGACCCCAGGGCGTATAAGTCTTATATTATCCCGGGGGATTTTGACAATCCTCAAATGAACAGGTATCCTACTTATGATCTTGACTGGACGGGCATCACGGTAAGAAATCTTGTGGATAATGCTGGAGATGTCGTCGAAGAGATCGAAGCCGCCTATACCTGGAATGCCCCTTCCATAGGAAGCTGGGGGAGCAAGGGCTCCAGCAACCAGGTCTATAGCTGGGGAGGAACCACACCGCGTCTGGCCAACAAATTCAGGAACAGTTCGGAAAAGCGTATATTCTTTGCTTCCTGGGAAACCTACTTCCTTATCTCGGAAGCAGCCGTAAGGGGGTGGAATGTCCCGATGTCAGGGCGCGACGCCTATGAACAAGGTATCGGTGAAAGCTTTGAATACTGGGAAGTAACCGAACACCTCGCCGCATATCTCAGCTCCCAGGACTACAACAGGGCCGGAACATCGGTAAGCTGGGACCATACGGCAGAGCCGCCTGCTACGGTTTCGATGGACTATACAGATGGCTATACCAATACTCCCGGCACTACCAGTCTTGCATACCCGGAAAACACCATTTACCAGGGCGGAGGTATAAAAAATGACCTTTTAACCAAGGTGATCACCCAGAAATTTATTGCGCAAAGCCCGTGGCTGCCCCTGGAAACCTGGAATGACCACAGAAGGCTGGGATTGCCGTTCTTTGAAAACCCGGCCATTGAAAATCCTATAAACACCATGCCTCAGCTGAATGGCGGAAATTACACGACCAACCAGGTCAACTTTTTTCCCCAGCGCCTGAGATACCCTTCAAACCTCAGGAACAATGTGCCCCAGGGATACCAGCAGGCCGTAAACCTCCTGGAGGGTGAAGACAATGTGTTCACCCCCTTATGGTGGGCCATGCATTAATCTTCAGGAGCTGTTGAAATACAGCGCTACAAAAGAGCCTCCCGGCAACTTCGGGAGGCTCTTTTTGTTTATGATACAAACAAAAACGGCCACCTGTTCAAGGCAGCCGTTTTTGCTTTGCAGGTACACGCCGTTATTCGTCTGTCTCCAGCGCCTGGTATACCGGGGTCCCGGTAGCCCCGCTCGGGAAAGCTATTCCAAGCAGTGCCGATATGGTGGGAGCCGCATCGTTGATATGGGTTTCCTTTACGGTACTTTTCCCTTCCTGTATTCCCTTACCGTAAAAAAGCAGGGGTGTATGTGTATCGTAATTATAGGGAGAACCGTGGGTTGAGCCGGTTTTGGGGTAAGATACTACTGCAGGGGCAAGCACCAGAAGCACATCTCCCGAACGTTTCTGGTTATATCCCCTTTGCAGCAGGGCAGAAAACCTTTCCGTAAACTCCCCTTCCGTAAAGGCATAGGCCGGGTAAGCCCGTTCTATATCCTTGTATTGCATGGCTTCTTCAACCAGGTCCTGCTGAATCTTCCTGATGCTCAGGTCGTGTTCTTTGGCTACTTTATGGTTGATAAATATCTGGTCGTTCGATATATTGGCGATCAGGTCGTCTACCCCGTATTTTTCCTTAGTGAATTTTTTCATGTGTACGGTAAAATCCAGCTGGCTGAAATACCCTGCCGGAACACCGAGAGACTGCAGGTAAGAAGGCACCTGTACCGCAGCGTGATCGGCTGTCAGGAATACGGTATATTCTCCTTTTCCTACCTTTTTGTCCAGCGCATCCAGCAACCTTTCCAGGTCCTTGTCGAGCCGCAGGTAAGTATCCTGTATTTCCTTGGAGTTGACCCCGAAACGGTGCCCTACATAATCCGTAGCCGAGAAACTGACCGCCAGGAAATCGGTAATATCGTCCTGCCCCAGGTCTTCCCCATCTATGGACTCAAGGGCAAAATCCAGGGTAAGGCTGTTTCCGAAAGGGACACTTTTGAGGATCTCATATCCTCCGTTATTCTTCATCAGCTTTTTGAGGTCATGGGGAAAAACCGGGGATTTTTCTCCCTTGAAAGGCCCTTCATAAGGATTGTCATCAGTACCGCTTTCCACATAAGAATCAATATCGTACAGGGGCTCCCATGTTTTAATATAACTTTTGGCCTTGCCTGAACTGTTGAACCTGCTCACCCATTCCGGCAATTCGTCCATATAATAGGAGCTGGTTACCCAACGTCCTTCATCCCCGCCTACAAACCAGTATGCCGCATTGGCCATATGACCGGCAGGAAGTATGGAACCCCGGTCTTTCAGGGATACCCCGACAACCTTTCCCCGCAATGCCGTGGCCAGCCTCAGCTGATCGGTCACCGTAGTGGTCTTGAGCCGGTGCGGAGACATTCTCCCGGCATCGGAATCCGTTCCTACGGGCTCCTGGCTCTCGTCGCCTGCACAGTACACCATCTTATCCTGCTCCTTGTCATACCAGTCATTACTGATAATACCGTGCACTCCCGGGGTACTTCCCGTATACACCGAAGCATGGCCCGGTCCCGTTTTTGTAGGGGCATAAGGATAATGATTGTTCCTGCAGTTAAACCCTTCATTCACCATTCTCTTAAAACCTCCATCACCATACCTGTCCCAAAACCTGGTAATGTAGTCGTAGCGCATCTGGTCCACCACGATGCCCACCACAAGCCTGGGCCTGGAAAAGGGGGCCTGGTCAGACTGTGCTTTCGAACCGATTACTGACAGTACACATAATACCGCAGTAGTAATTTTTCTCATAACGTATAGATTTTAGATGAGTAAAAGTAAAAAGTTCTGATCAATATGCCATTTATTACCCGATATTTAACGATATACTGTGATGATGAGGGAATGTGATAATGTGTCAATGTGATAATTTGCCAATGTGATAATGTGATAATGTGCCGATGAGGGAGTGTGATAATGATTATCCGTTTACCACAGTGTGAAATCCGCGGGTTTTCCGGGGCTGAAGGGCTGCCTCGTCATGCCTTGTCCCGGTTTATCGGGTAAAGTATTGAATTAAGACCTCCAAATGTTATTTTTTTTGGCATAGTTACTATCTTTACCCTCATGAAGTATATCGAAGCCATAGGCAAGTATTTTTTAATGATCAGGGAGGTATTCAGCAAGCCTACCAAATGGGCGATCATGAAAAATCTTATCCTGAAAGAGATCGACGACCTGGTATTCGGTTCCCTCGGGATATTGATATTCATATCGTTTTTCATCGGCGGTGTCGTAGCCATGCAGACCGCTTTGAATATGGATTCGCCTTTACTTCCTAAAAATCTGGTCGGGTTTGCGACCCGTCAGTCGGTAATACTGGAGTTTGCCCCTACATTTACCTCCATTATCATGGCGGGCAAGGTAGGTTCTTATATCACCTCGAGCATTGGAACCATGAGGGTCACAGAACAGATAGATGCATTAGAGGTTATGGGGGTTAATGCCCCGAACTATCTCATATTCCCAAAAATAGCCGCCATGATGTTCTATCCTTTTGCAGTATCCATTTCCATGTTCTTAGGCATACTGGGAGGCTGGGCCGGTAGCGTATTGGGAGGTTTCACCACCAGCGCCGAATTTACCGAAGGGTTACAGATAGGCTTCCAGCCTTTTCACGTGTTCTACGCCTTTACCAAGACCATTATTTTTGCCTTTATCCTGGCTACCATTCCGTCTTATCACGGATTTTACATGAGAGGCGGTGCCCTGGAGGTAGGCAAGGCCAGCACCACCTCGTTCGTATGGACCAGCGTGGTCATCATCATCATCAATTATATCGTCACACAAATGTTACTGGGCAAATGATCGTTGTAGAAGACTTACATAAATCTTTTGATGGCACCCCCGTACTCAAAGGGATATCCACAGTATTCGAAAAGGGAAAGACCAACCTGATCATCGGGCGGAGCGGTTCGGGAAAAACGGTTTTCCTGAAATCCCTGTTAGGACTGTTTATCCCCGAACAGGGTACTATCATATACAATGGTACTCCTTACGGGGAAATGGACGACGAACAGCAAAGGGAATTGCGGCAGAAAATGGGAATGGTATTCCAGGGCAGTGCCCTGTTCGATTCGATGACGGTGGAGGAAAATGTCATGTTCC
This sequence comes from Sinomicrobium soli, assembly GCF_003285545.1. Taxonomy (GTDB): domain Bacteria; phylum Bacteroidota; class Bacteroidia; order Flavobacteriales; family Flavobacteriaceae; genus Sinomicrobium. The sequence goes on from NZ_QLNV01000001.1 coordinate 309,445, forward strand.
CGCTGAAGATGTTTACCAATGATTCCATGAGCGGGATGCGGGACCGTGTCGATGTTGTCCTGAAGAGGGTAAACCTCACCGATGCCCATAAGAAATTCCCCTCCGAAATTTCCGGGGGGATGCAGAAAAGGGTAGCCATAGCCCGTGCCATAGTCAATAACCCGCAATACCTCTTCTGTGACGAACCGAATTCGGGCCTGGACCCGAAGACATCCATAGTGATCGACAATCTCGTACAGGAGATCACACAGGAATTCGATATCACAACCGTCATCAATACCCACGACATGAACTCGGTGATGGAGATCGGGGAAAAGATCGTATTTCTCAAAGACGGCTACAAGGCCTGGGAAGGCAGCAATAAAGAAATATTCCGCACCGACAACGAAGCGGTGACCAGTTTTGTCTATTCTTCCGAGCTTTTCAAAAAGGTAAGGCAGATGTACCTGGAGGAGCGGAATTAGTAATGATATGGAAACCTAATTGAGTTCCTTGACTTCCAGCTTGTCGTTACCCGTTTTCAGTACCAGCCATTCCTTGAGTTTGTCGAATTCCTTTTTGCGCTGGGCCTGGGAAACATTCTCTTTCCAGCTGACGGTAAATGCGGGGATAGTATCTGTTTTGGAAAAATCCGTCCGTATTTCGTTCGAAAAACCAAAAGATTCCACCCCTTCATACAATACGCCGGCTTCCTTACTGAGGGAGGAGAAATCGACATTATAGGTGAGTTTTTGCAGGCGTTCCACTTCTTCTTCGAGCAGGCGCAACTTGGTTTCATTATTGACGAGTTCCTTTTTACTGGATTCGTACAGCTCGTGCACATAGTTGTATTTCTGTTCCGAATCGCTCTGTCCCCCCTGCACTATACGCAGCTTGGCATCCCTGAGCACGGGATATTCCGATTCTTTCTGGTTCTTCCAGGTATTGATCACATTTTCCGGAATGGCTTCGTCGCCCATAAAGACCAGTTCTATACTGGAATCCCCGTCTTTGCCGTAATTGATCTCCGAAAGGTTTTCCAGGAACATGCCCCCTTTTGAAAACTGATACGGGGCCACGACCGTGTGTATGAATTTGCGCGCATCATTCCTGAACCTCGATTCCTTCCATACATTAAAAAAAGTATATCCGGCCGGCACCATAACGATGATGGCAATAAGGGAGGCTATCCTGGATATCATCCTTCTCCGTGCCGAATTCACATACCTTACCATCGGGAACCTCAGTATCTTGAGCACCAGGAAAGTAGCAAGCCCAATAAAAATGGTATTGATCAGAAAGAGATACATGGCCCCGCTGGCATAATCCCAGTTGCCTATGGCCAGGCCGAAGCCCACGGTACACAGCGGGGGCATCAGGGCCGTAGCGATCGCCACCCCGAATATCACACTGGCTATGGTTCCTTTTTTCGCCCGGGCAATGACCAGGGCCAGCCCGCCGAAAAATGCGATCAGCACATCGCGTATATCCGGTGCCGTACGGGCCAGCAGTTCCGAAGATTCGTCCCGAAGGGGGAAAAACCGGAAGAACAGAAAGGCCGTAAGAATACTGAGCCCTACCATCACGAGAAAATTCTTTACCGACCTGCGCAAGGTATCTACGTCATTGATAGCGATAGACATTCCCATCCCGAGAATCGGCCCCATAAGGGGAGAAATTAACATCGCTCCGATAACCACGGCCGGCGAATTGGCATTGAGACCGACAGAAGCGATGAATATCGAACATATCAGAATCCAGGAATTGTGCCCTTTAAACGGGATATCATCCTTGATATGCTGAATGGTCGTGTCCTGGTCGGTATTCGACCTTATATCGAGAAGTTCTGCGAAAAAGGTTTTCAGGCTCTCCAGGAGCCCGGAAAAATCCCTTTTTACCTGATCAGTACTATTCTGTGCCGCCCCGTTATCATTTTCGGGCTGTCCGGACTGGTTTGCTTGTTCCTGCATACGATTCCTAAATTAATTCTTCTCCAAACTCTTGTTTTACACGTAACAGGACCTCCTTGATGTCCTGTTCCTTTTGTTTGGGGTAGATTAACAGTACTTTCTTTTTTTCAACGATGATAAAATCGTCCAGCCCATCCACTACAACCAGCTTTTTCCCGGCTGTACGGATCATGTTGTTCCGGGCATTAAGGGGTAATATACGCGCATTGATCACGGCATTTCCGCTATTGTCTTTCGGGAGTTTATCGTAAAGCGAACCCCAGGTACCGAGGTCATTCCAGTCGAAACCGGCAGGAAGCACATATATGTTGTGCGATCGTTCCAGAATGGCATAATCGATCGAAATATTTTCCGCCTTGTGATAGTACTTATTGATAAACCTTCGTTCGGCAAGGGTATTGTACCGGGGTATCCCCCTGGCAAACAGGGTGTACATCTCCGGTTGCAAATCGCGGAAAGCCTGCAAAATGCTGTTTACACTCCATACGAATATCCCGGCATTCCACAGGTAATTTCCTTCTTTCACAAATCTCTTCGCCACTTCATAAGAAGGCTTCTCCGTAAAATCCAGCACTTTTTTTATTGCGCCATTCCCATGTTCTTCCGTGTCGTATTTAATATAGCCATAGCCGGTATTGGGAAAAGAGGGCTTGATGCCCAGTGTCATCAGGATATCCCTTTCCCGGCAGGCTTCGAAACACCGCTCCACATCATCTGTAAAACGCTCCTCCTGTTCAATCCAGTGGTCACTGGGAGCTACCAGGACCACAGCCTCCGGGTTCTCTTTCTGTATTTTCATCGACGCGTAAAGGATACAGGGCGCCGTGTTTCTCATTGCCGGCTCCAGCAACAGCTGTCCGGGATTGGCTTTGGGCAGCTGTTCCAGGACCAGGTCTTTATACCGTTCATTCGTAAGGATCAGGATATTTTCTTCGGGAATAATACGGCTAAGCCTTCTGAAGGTGGTCTGGATCAATGTCTCTCCCGTACCCAGCATGTCGTGGAACTGCTTCGGGAATTCCGTTGTACTCACCGGCCAGAAACGCGAACCGATTCCTCCGGCCATCAATATGGCGTAATAGTTCTTACTCAATATTCGTCAATTTTAAATTCTCCGATTCGTGTCCATCCCAGGGTCAGCCCGGGATCAGTTCTACTTCGGCATTCGGGTTAAAAAGGTACACCCTTCCCGATGCTACCTCCACACATTCGTACCGCTTTATTTTCCTGTTTCCCTTGCGGAAAATACGCCCGTTATATATACGGAACAGGCTCCCGTAAGGAAGTTCAAATATATAGTTTTTATCGTTGGCAGGGTCGTAACGCTTGAGCGCCAGCGAAAGCACCGCATCGGTATCGCTGCTGGCCCTGGGATTGCGAAAATGCCGGGCCAGCAGCGGCAACAGATCTTCCGGAAAAACAGCGGGATTGATGAACGGCACCATCAACTTCCGGAATACCAGTTTCCATTCGTTCCCATGAGGTTTTATGGCGCTGCCGTATTCCCTGAATGCTACCAGGTGGGCTATTTCATGTACCAGGGTGATAAGGAACCGGTACCTGTTCAGGCTGGCATTTACGGTGACCTGGTGCATCCCGCCGGGAAGCCGCCGGTAATCACCATGCCTGGTAACCCTTTCATTGACGATCTTCAGATACACCCCGTTGTGTTTTATAAGCTCAAAACAGGGCGTTACGGCCCGTTCGGGAATATATTTTTTGAGAATGTCCTCCAACAGTTAGTCTTTAAATACGGATACCTATTAAATTATCCCTGCAACAATGCTATCGCTCCGGCATCATCTTTCCCTAAGGCGTCGAGCTGGAAACCTGTAACAGTTTGCCGTTGTAATACGCATTGCCTTTCAGTGCAAAATCAAATATATACGCTGCCATTTCGGCGGCCGAAAGGGGAGCCTTATACCCCGGGAAGGCTTCTTCCAGCATCTCGGTCTGTACCGCTCCCAGCGCCAGCACGTTAAAGGAAGGCCCCGTCTCCTTATATTCTTCGGCCAGCAATTCGGTCAGGGAGATCACTGCCCCCTTGGCCGAACTGTATGCCGCAAGCCCCGGAAACTTGACACTGCCCTGTACGCCCCCCATACTGCTGATATTCACTACATGTCCGTCAGCAGGCATAAAAGGCAATACTGTGCGGATCACAGATGCCACACCAAAAACATTGACCCGGTACACCGCTTCAAATTCGTCACGGGAGATCTTTGCAAAAGGTTTGTTGACCAGCTTTCCGGCATTGTTTACAAGTATATCCACCTGTCCGTCCCACGATCCGGCAACATAGGATTCCAGCTTGTGCAGGTCGGTTTCCGAAGAAAGGTCGAAGGCAAAGGCCGTAATATTAGGGTGGCCCCAGGCAGAAACCGGCCGGGGATTTCTCGAAAGTGCCAGTACACGATATCCTGCCCCGGCAAAAATCCCGGCCAGTTCAAGACCTATACCCCTGCTGGTTCCGGTGATAATGACATTTTTCACGTGAATAAATTCAATTTAAACTATTTATCTGTAAAAACGATCTCACGGGTAGGTGCATTCGCCATCTTTTCCATGACCGGGATCATATCACCGATAAAGGCAGCCATATGGTCCGCATCCATCAGGTCTGCCTCGTCCCCTACCTTGTGATAGTGTTCAAAATTGGTAAAATCAAAAGTACAAAGGGTTTGTGAGGGTACATTGAATTCCAGGAAGAACGGATAGTTATCCGACCTTTTAAACAACTGAAACTCCTTTGCTCTTTCTAAAAAGCCCACCAGGTTCTTTCCTGCATACTCATTGATCTTCCCGGCCATATTGCTCTCCTCATAGCCGGTAATATAAGCCGTAAAGTCCGCTGTCATGGGCACTCCTATCATTTCCAGGTTGACTACCGTATACAGGTTTAATTTCTCTTTTCGCAATTCCCTGGCGAGGTGACGTGCCCCGAGCAGCCCCTTCTCTTCGGCAGAGAACAGCACAAACATCAGGCTTCTCTTATTCGTTCTGTGCTCCCCGAAGTATTTGGCCAGTTCCAGCACCCCGGTAGTACCCGAAGCATTGTCATTGGCCCCGTTGGCAATAAAATCGTCTCCTTCTCCTTCCTCCAGTATCCCGATATGGTCGTAATGGGCCCCTATGATAATATATTCCTCTTTCAGTTCGGGGTCGTTCCCCTCAAGGTATCCCACAATATTATAGGCAGGCTTCTCAAAATTGTCGAGTGTATCCCGGTAGGTCGCGTAATAGGGTTTTATACCGTGTTCCGAAAAAATCCCCTCGATAAACAGGGCTGCCTTTTCAATGCCGGGGCTTCCCGAATCCCTTCCCTCCAGTTCATCGGAAGCCAGATAGGCAATGGTCTGCCTCACATCATCCGGGTTTACCGTATAACTACCTGTCTTTTCTGCAACGGCGTGCTGTGCACTGAGCCCCATACAGGCTCCGCAGAGTAATACTAAGGAAAACAGACCTTTTTTCATACGAACTAACTTAAATTAAACCGATTCTCTATCAAATTCCGGACTACAGGACCTGAGGCTGCCATAAACAACTGCCACCGGCCCCGGTTATCTACCGTCCTGCTGCTAAAATATACAAAAAATCCCGTTTCCGGATAAAAAACGGAAAACGGGATTCTTTAATTTATGTTAATCTCCGCGTACTATGCAAGCATGGTTACCGGGTTTTCCAGATAGTGCTGCAGGGTTTGCAGGAATTGTGCTCCCGTAGCTCCGTCTACCGTGCGGTGGTCGCAGGCAAGTGTTATCTTCATCGTATTCCCCACTGCGATCTGGCCCTCCTTAACAACGGGCTTCTGTACGATAGCACCGACAGAAAGGATTGCTGAGTTGGGCTGATTGATAATGGAAGTAAATTCCTGGATACCGAACATCCCGAGGTTGGATACGGTAAAGGTGCTCCCTTCCATCTCCTGCGGGGTCAGCTTCTTATTCCTGGCCTTTCCGGCAAGTTCTTTCACCTGCCCCCCTATTTGTGTAAGGGTCATCTGGTCGGTAAAGCGCAGTACGGGAACCACCAGCCCTTCTTCTACCGCTACCGCCACACCAACGTGTACATGGTGATTATAAACCGTGACATCCCCTTTCCAGGAGGTATTTACCTGCGGATGTTTTTTAAGTGCCATAGCACAGGCTTTTACCACCATATCGTTGAAAGAAACCTTGGTGTCGGGCAGGGCATTGATCTGTCCTCTCGAAGCAATGGCATTGTCCATATCCACTTCTATGGTAAGGTAATAGTGCGGCGCCGTGAATTTGGACTCTCCCAGACGCTTGGCAATGGTTTTCCGCATCTGTGAATTCTTCACCTCCTCGGTACTTTCCTCTCCCGCAGGCACAAAAGGCATAGCCTGGGCCGGGGCAGCCTGTTCTTTGGAGGCCGGGGCAGCAGCCGGAGCAGCTTCCTCCTTATATCCCTCAATATCTTTCTTGACAATCCTTCCGTTCTCTCCGCTTCCTTTTACCCTGGAAAGGTCGATCCCCTTGTCTTCCGCCATCTTTTTGGCCAGGGGAGAAGCAAAGATCCGTCCTCCGTCCAGAGTACTTTGCGATTTTTCTCCGGAAGTGTCTTTAGCTTCTTCCTTTTCCGGAGATTTCCCTGCTGTTTCCTTTTCAGCAGTTTTTTCTTTTTTGGCACCTCCGCCTGAGGCAGCGGCGAGCACAGCGTCCACATCCGTACCTTCAGGACCAATAATGGCAAGAACGGCATCTACCGGGGCAGATTCGCCTTCCTGTATCCCTATGTGCAACAGCGTACCGGAATAGAACGACTCGAACTCCATCGTGGCCTTGTCGGTCTCTATCTCGGCCAGGATATCACCTTCCTCTACCTTGTCTCCCTGCTTTTTGATCCAGCTGGCTACGGTACCCTCTTCCATGGTATCGCTGAGGCGGGGCATGGTCACTATCTCTACACCTTCGGGGATCTCTCCTCCTGCAGCTTCGCTATTATCTGCCTGGGCAGCAGTATCCTCCTGATCATCCTGTGGAGATGCAGAATCCTGCGTCTCTGCGGAGGTGGATTTTTCTCCGTTCAGCAGGCCTGAGATATCTTCTCCCTCTTCCCCGATAATGGCGAGAAGGGTATCTACCGGGGCACCGTCTCCTTCCTGTATCCCTATATGCAACAGGGTACCGGAATAGAATGACTCGAACTCCATGGTAGCCTTATCGGTCTCTATTTCGGCCAGGATATCGCCTTCTTCTACTTTATCTCCTACTTTTTTCAACCATTTTGCCACGACACCTTCTTCCATGGTATCGCTTAATCTCGGCATATTAATTACTTCAGCCATAAGAATTATAATTTATGAGATAAAAACGGATAATCTTCCTGTGCATACACCACATCATACATCACGTTCTTATCCGGATACGGTGATTCCTCTGCAAACTTCTCGCATTCCTTCACCCTGTCTTTTACCCGTTTGTCGATTTCCGCGATCTCTTCGTCACTGGCGTATTTCTTTTCCCTGATCACGTCCAGCACCTGGGTTATAGGGTCTATTTTCTTGTATTCCTCTACTTCTTCCTTGGTTCTGTAGTGCTGGGCATCACTCATGGAATGCCCGCGGTAACGATAGGTTTTCATCTCCAGGAATGTAGGCCCTCCGCCGCTTCGTGCCCTCTCTATGGCCTCATCCATGGCTTCGGCCACTTTTACCGGGTTCATACCGTCTACGGGGCCACAGGGCATCTCGTATCCCAGTCCCAGTTTCCAGATATCCGTGGTATGTGCCGTACGGGCAACGGAAGTTCCCATGGCGTATCCGTTATTCTCACAGATAAATACTACCGGAAGCTGCCACAGCATGGCCAGGTTAAAGGTTTCGTGCAGGGACCCCTGCCTTACGGCTCCGTCTCCCATATAGCACAGGGTTACCGCTTCCCTTTTGAAATATTTGTCCGCAAACGCAAGTCCGGCTCCAAGAGGTATCTGCCCGCCTACGATACCATGCCCGCCGTAAAATCCTTTCTCTTTCGAAAAAATATGCATGGAACCCCCCAGTCCCTGGGAAGTACCGGTACCCTTTCCGTAGAGCTCCGCCATTACCCTGCGGGGATCAACTCCCATACCGATGGGCTGAACGTGATTGCGATACGCAGTGATCATCTTGTCTTTGGAAAGATCCATGGCGTGCAGGGACCCGGCCAGTACCGCTTCCTGCCCGTTGTACAGGTGAAGAAAACCTCTCACTTTCTGCTGGATGTACACCGCAGCCAGTTTATCTTCAAACTTTCTCCAGAACAACATGTCCTCGTACCACTTCAGGTACACCTCTTTTGTAATCTTTTTCATGTGTTTAATTTTTTTAGCGATCACACACCGCAAAAAGCCTGTGCGCTTTATCACCTTTCCGCACTACGGGACAAAGGAGTACGCCTCCACACTATCCGCTACTCGCGCAGTTTTCATCGAATACTCTAAATTACCCTTTAAATTTGACGCAGCACCCAAAATCATGTTATTTGTGGTGTTTTCCAATTGCGAGCTACAAAAGTAATATTTTCAGTAAAAGGGAAAAAACGAAAAGCGGAGTTTTATTCTGCTTTTTTGTTAGAAACTGTTTTGAATTTATCCTTTGGTTCTTTTATGCGTCCTTTTCCTTTATACTTCAGCTATTTTTCGGTCCGCAGCCAAGGCCATACACCTCAAAATCCCTCCGGCTCCCTGCCGGATCACAGGCTCTCTTTGTCGAAAAGGAGGGGCAGCAGGTCGCCCACAGAAGGGGCTTTGACCACCTTCCCGGTCTCTCCCATAAAGTAAAGTTCCACGGGAGACTCCTGCCTTACCTCGTATTCCGCAAGACTTTGCCTGCAAGCCCCGCAGGGGGGTACGGGAGTAAGTACCGTACGCTGGTCTGATGCGGCCGATATGGCGATGATCCGTATGGCCGCATCGGGAAACCTGGCTCCGGCCTGGAACACGGCAACCCTCTCGGCACAGAGCCCCGATGGGTATGATGCATTTTCCTGGTTACTGCCTATCACCACTTCGCCGTTATCCAGCAACAGGGCAGCCCCGACCCTGAATCTGGAGTAAGGGGCATAAGCCTTTTTCCGTACCTCTACGGCCTTCTGCATGAGCTCCCTGACCGTTTCGGGAAGCTCGTCCGTTCCGTCATACACTACAAGACGGGAAGTGATTTCTATTTCTTTCATAGATCAAAATTTCAAAGACTATCGATATGCTGCTTTTCACCTCTGCCTTCAACTATCCGGCAGGCGTTATTTCCATCATCACAAAACCATTCCGGTTCCGGTTACGGCGCCCCTGCTTTTCCCCAAAAAACCGGCAATGGCTAAAACTCGGCAAAATCATCACCGAAATTGAACCGGACCGAAAAGCGCAGGGTATTTTCGAGAGGGTTCTCTATCCTTGAGGTGGAAAACAGGTACGATATGTCTATCGTAGCCGAATTATAGGTAAAACCGGCCCCCAGGGAGAAAAACTTACGCCCTCCCTTATCGTTACTTTCGTTGAAATATCCCGTGCGCAGGGCAAAGGCATCCCGGTACATGTACTCGCCGCCCAGTGCCCAGGTAATCTCTTTCATTTCTTCCCCGAACCCTCCCGGCGCATCGCCGAACGAACCGAAGATACCGCTTACAAATCCCTTGTTGTAATAATCGTCTTCCATATTGATCCACCCGTCCCCATTGGAATCTGACGGTGTGGGCACCAGCAGCTTGTTGAATTCCACCGCCGCGGTCAACTTGTTATCAGGGTCAAAAATAAAATCAAAACTCCCTCCCACTTTCAGGTTTGCCGGCAGGAATTCTTCCTGGGTCCTGTCGTTGCTGTAGCTGATCTTGGGGCCGATATTGGAGATATTAAAACCTCCCCGCCATCTCCCGTTAAAATTTTCATACACCAGTTCCGGCGACTGGTAATATCCTGCCACATCTACGGCAAAGGAATTGGCCGCCCTGGCATCGGCACTCCCTTCCACTTCGGTAAGCCGGAGATCTGACCGGAGATAGCGCCCCGCCACAGCCATCGAGAACTGTTCGCTTAATTTCAGGGAATACGAGCCGTCTATGGCCAGTTCGTTAGGTTTCACCTCCCGGGCCGGGTCCATTGCGGTTTTCCTGAACTCAAACCCTCCCAGCCCGTAATACCGCAGGCTGAAAGCAAAAGCGCTGCGCTGGCTGGCACGCTTGTAAAAATTGAGGTTCAGCAACCCCATATCATCTACGAGCTGGGTAAGATAGGGGGTATAACTAAGTCCTACCCCGTACTCCTGTTCCGAAAATACATATTTGGCCGGATTCCATTGCTGTGCATAGACATCGGGAGCAGTCGCCACCCCGATATCGGCCATTCCCGACGACCGTGCATCAGAAGCTACCAGGAGAAACGGCATGGCAGGATTGATCGGGCGGTAATCGCGGGATTGCGCACCGGAAGGAACCAGTTTTGCAAAAAAGGCAAGCGCAATAAAAACAGCAGTTTTCCTCATGTTAAGATCGGTAGATTAACAACAAATATAATGAACTCGCTTAAACTATCCTCAACAGACTGCCAAATGATCTTTTGCCCGGCATATGCCTCCCTGCTGCCCTGTGGCATACAGACCGGTTTCAAAAAGACCTGACCGGGAAAAACAGGGCGGATAAAAGCGGTTTTTCCATCCTGCAGGGAACAGAAGTATTTTGGGTCCGGGCATAATAATAAGGAGTGCAAAACGTTATTACAAGTGTCTTATTGTGGTTAGTTTACAAAAAGAACCCGGCTTAAAAGCAAAAATATATCGTTAATTACTATATTGCACGCATATTTCTGGAGACAACTCAAATCTTTTTTCTATGAAGATTAATTTTAGATTATTGGTATTGTTACTGGTTCTGACAGGCGGGCTTACGGGGTGTAAAAACTCAAAATCCGACTATAAGAACACTTCAAGGGCTACCGGATGGAAGATCAATGACGGTGAAGGAAGTTTTCAGTACAATACCAATTTCAAGGAACAGCAAACGGCCCCCGGGCTGGTATTTATAGAAGGAGGTACCTTCACCATGGGCAAGGTACAGGACGATGTGATGCACGACTGGAACAATTCTCCCACACAACAGCATGTACAATCCTTCTATATGGACGAAACCGAGGTGACCAACCTGATGTACCTCGAATACCTCGACTGGCTCAAAAGGGTATTTCCCCCCGGCACGCCCATGTATGAGAATGTATATGCCGGGGCCCTTCCGGACACCATGGTATGGAGGAACAGGCTGGGCAATAACGAGGTCATGACCAATAACTACCTCCGTCATCCCGCCTATGCCAATTATCCCGTAGTGGGGGTCAACTGGGTTCAGGCCGTACAGTTCAGCGAATGGCGGACCGACCGGGTAAACGAAATGTACCTGGAACAGGAAGGATATATTGCCGACGGTACCAAAAACACGGCTGCTGCGGGAGATATGAGCGGTATTTTCAGTACCGGGACCTACCTGATGAACCCCAGTGCCGTTTACGGCGGACAAATAGACAGTGTACAGGGTAAAAGAAAAAAAGCCGAAGACAGCACCAATGTCTATGCCAAACTTACCAGCGGGGTGATCCTTCCCGGGTACCGGCTGCCTACCGAAGCGGAATGGGAATACGCTGCCATCGCCATAGTCGGAAAACGGGAATACAACAATATCAGGGGAAGAAAGAAATATCCCTGGGACGGGGAATACACCCGGTCTACCAAAAAATCAGCCCGGGGCGATCAGCTTGCCAATTTCAAGCAGGGACGGGGAGATTACGGCGGCATTGCCGGCTGGTCTGACGACGGAGCCGATATCACTGCCGAGGTAAAATCGTACCCTCCCAATGATTTCGGCCTTTATGACATGGCCGGGAACGTGGCGGAATGGGTTGCCGACGTATATCGCCCCATAGTGGATGACGAAGCCAATGACTTCAATTATTACCGGGGTAACATCTACACCAAGACCGCCATCAACGACGACGGTTCCGTAACCGTACTGGACCCGGACCAGGTGGTATACGATACCCTGCCCAACGGAAAGATCATTGCCAAAAACCTCCCCGGAGAGGTCGTCAAGGTGCCCATAAGTGAGGAAGACGCCTATTTACGGCCCAATTTTTCACGTAGTGACAACCGTAATTACCGCGATGGCGACTTCAGTTCCTCGCGTTATTTCGACCGGTTTTACCAGGATGATGCCGTGACCAACGACACCCGGAACATGTACAACTCGCCCCAGCACAGTATCGAGACAGACGAGGAGGGCAACATGATACTGGAATACGACAAATCGAACCGGAGGACCACGCTTATCGGCGACGATGTGCGGGTATACAAGGGCGGTTCGTGGAGAGACCGGGCCTACTGGCTGGACCCGGCCCAGAGAAGGTACCTCCCCCAGTATATGGCTACCGATTATATCGGGTTCCGTTGCGCCATGTCGAGGGTAGGGTCAAAATCCAAATACAAACGCAAGAGACCGAGGGGGTAACGACCTCCCGCAAAAATACACAATTGCAGCCCCGGCACTATAAACAGGTCGGGGCTTTTTGTTATTTTTACCGGATGAACATCGAAACACTCTACCGGGTCTACCTGTCGTGTAACAAGGTATGTACCGATACCCGGAACATTGAAAAAGGAGATCTCTTTTTCGCCCTCAAAGGCGATCGTTTCAACGGCAATGCCTTTGCGGCACAGGCCCTGGAACAAGGAGCCTCCTACGCCGTTGTAGACGAAAGCAGTTACCATACCGGGGAAAAGACGATACTGACCGATGACGTTTTAAAAACCCTTCAGCAACTGGCCCGCTTTCACAGGAAACAGCTGGCACTGCCCATAGTGGCCCTTACGGGAAGTAACGGAAAGACGACCACCAAGGAACTCATATATTCGGTGCTCTCCCGGAAATTCCGCACCGTGGCTACCAAAGGCAACCTCAACAATCACATAGGAGTGCCCCTTACCCTGCTCTCCATGAACAGAAATACAGAGATGGGCATCGTGGAAATGGGCGCCAACCACCTGGGCGAAATAGCCGCCCTGTGCACTATTGCCGAACCCGATTACGGGTATATTACCAATTTCGGCAAGGCACACCTGGAAGGTTTCGGGGGCATCGAAGGCGTCATCAGGGGTAAAAGCGAACTGTATCAATACCTGATGCAACACGAAAAACTGGTTTTCTACAATGCCGGAGACCATATACAGGCGGAAAAACTGAAAGATTATCCGCATACTTTCGGATATGACACTACGGGGAATGCAGATGTTGCCGTCACCTTCCTCGAAGCCGCTCCCTTCGTCCGCTTCCGGTTTAAGGACGAAGAGATCTCATCGGCGCTTATCGGGCGCTACAACTTCAACAATATCGCGGCGGCCATCACGATCGGCACCTATTTTGACGTTCCCGCCGGAAGTATCGGGGAAGCCATAGCCTCCTATATCCCCTCCGACAACCGCTCACAGATCGTCGAGAAAAACGGGAAAAAGATTGTCCTGGATGCCTACAACGCCAATCCCAGCAGTATGCAGCTGGCCATAGAGAATTTCACGGCACTGCCCTACCCCGGCAAAACAATGATCCTGGGCGATATGTTCGAACTGGGCGGGGAGGCCGATGCCGAACATCAGCATATTGCCGACCTGGTAGCCGGCCTCCCCGGACACAGCGTCCTTCTCGTGGGTGAGCACTTCTCCCGTACGCAATCTGCACACCCGCAGTTCCGGGATTTCGAAAGCCTGAGGTCGCATATCCTCGAAAAGGGTATTCCCGGAAAGACTTTCCTGATCAAGGGTTCCCGCGGCATGGCCCTGGAAAGGGTGCTGGAGTTGCTTTAGGCCGTTAAAGCTCCCGCCCCATAAAAGGGTCGGTGCGCGAATGCCTGCCGGTCTCCACCCTGCCGGCATAGCGGCGTGAAAATGTCTTTTCTCCCTCTATGGTCACAAGCACGTCATACCATCCGTAACTCCCGGCTGCAGGTACGACGATCTGCTCCGTACTGCCTTTTCCGATACGTTTCCCGGTCTCCGGGTTGCGGTATGCCTGGTCGGCAACGGTAATACGGACAGCCCTTCCGGAACGGTTCGTTACTTCCAGCACGGCATTGCCCGAACACTTTTTCAAAAACCTGCCCTTCCGCTCATAACCGAAACGGATCGCTACCTCCGGATCTTCGGCATCTCCGCAAAATTCCCGGTAAAAGCCGTTAGGTCCGTAAACCCTGAGGTGGTACCGCCCGCCTTCAAAGTGATCCAGCGGCCAGCTATCTTTTAGTTCGTGCCCTGCAGCTACGGCATAGGGCCAGGCCCTTACCTCTTCCGTCATTTGATTTCCCGGGCTGTTCTCCCGGAGGTATTTTCCCGGGGCATACACGTGAAAGGGTGCCCCTGAAGCCGTGTTCCCGAAGAGGCTGTCTGCTGCGCGAAAAGAGAGCTCAAAAGTTTTTTTATCCTTCGAAAGCCAGCCCTCCGCATAAAGCTCATATGGCAGGGCACAGGAGTCCCTGCTCCCCCTTTCCTGCTCCGGCATAAAGGACATCTTTTCTCCCTGTTTCACCCGTTGTATCTGCGTTTCGGACAAGGGGGCAAAATTGGAAGGAGGAGTTTTAAAAGAAGCATTATAAACCTCCTTCATCAACTGGTTACGGTCTACAAAATCGTCGTAGCGGAATGCCGAAGCATCGAAGGGACGAAATGCCGAAGTGAGATCGCTGCACATCGCCCGGCGCCAGGAGCTGATATTGCTTTCCCGGACCTTCTTTCCCGTCTTTTTGCCCAGCCATGTTTCCATAAACATCAGGGTAGACGTGATATCACAGACCTCCGAATTCACCCAGCCGCCGCGTGTCCAGGGCGAAGCGACTATCATCGGCACCCGGTATCCCAGTCCTACCGGGCTCTCCCGGGCATTTTCAGGGTCCATGTTCTCTTTCCAGAGCTCCTCTTCCCGGGTCACGTATTCCTGCGCGGTATCCAAACCTTCGGAATAGGCATTTTTACGCTTCGGGTCGGGCGCCACAAAAGGGGGAACATGATCGAAATAGCCGTCATTCTCATCATAAGTGAGTATAAACACCGTCTTTTTCCACACTTCCGGGTTCTTCGTAAGGATGTCCAGTACTTCCGACACATACCAGGCACCATACCAGGGGGCGCTGGGATGGTCTGAAAATTTCTGTGGAGCCACAAGCCAGGAGACGGCGGGCAGCTCCCCGCTATCCACATCCTTCCGGAACTGGTGAAGTATATCCCCTTTGGGCACCTTTATAGATCGTTCTTCGCTATCCTCCGTCCAGGTAACGGTTTCCGTACGGTGGTAATCCGGATCATCCGTATTGATCGTAAAAGCCTTGCGGTGCAGGTTTTTGTTATAGGCGGAAAGCTTTTCAAAGTTACCGGGGTTCCACACCCGTAACTCCTCTTTGATCTTCTCCAGCTGCTGCCTTTTCTGTTCCAGGGTATTCCGGAGTTTCTGTGTCTGTGATTTCGGCTGTTCCCTCACAGTCTTCTCCAGTGCCGATATTTCACCGGGAAGTTCGGCCAGTCTTTTCTTCAGGAATTTCTGATGTCCTTCACTGTAGCGGACATTGAACTGCGAGAACCACTCCAGGTTATTATCGGTGAAATTGCCCAGCAGCGACTGGTCTTCTCCTTCCAGTTCGGTCTGCAGGCTTATTTCGTTCTGGTACACCCTCCACGATATCCCGTTTTCCTCCAGTCTTTCGGGAAAGGTCTTCCAGCTGACTTCCCGGTTATAGTACACTTCCGAATTCCGGACCTTCGGGCTGCCCTCCGGTGAAGCCCTGTGTGTACCGCTCCAGAAAAAAAGCCTGTTGGTCGTGGTCCCGGTGAGTGACGAACAGAAATGCTGGTCAAAAACGGTAAAGGCATCGGCAAAAGCATAATAAAAGGGAATGTCTTCCCGCTGGTAATACCCGAGGGTCAGCGGGATATCCTTATACGCCTTTCTCCAAACCTTCTTTGCCACCAGCCACTGATCATATTTCCCGTCATTTCTCGCATCCACCTGGTTTTCCCAGGAATGTGGGAGGTCTCCCATCCAGGTCGCCCTGGTCTCCCTCATATTCAAACGAAAAGGAGCATAGGTCTCCCCTTTTTCGTTGCGTTGCAGCCACACCGGGTTTTTGCCCGGAAGGGTGATGGCCCTCGGGTCGTTGTAGCCGCGCACTCCTCTCAGGGTACCGAAACAGTGATCGAAAGAGCGGTTTTCCTGCATGAGCAGCACCACGTGTTCGGCATCCTCAAACGAAGTGCCTTCATCCGGGTTTATCGCCAGTGCCTTCTGTATAGAGGGCGGAAATGCCATCCCGACCCCCACGCCTCCGGTGAGCATCGCTGCCTTCTTTAAAAAATCTCTTCTCGTATCCATGAAATGATAAGATTATGCCGGATCATAATATCACAGTTAAACCCGGACACAAATTACAAACTTTATTCAAACCCAGTGTTACAATATGGCTGAATGGATATTCTGAAGCTAACACTAATATCGGATAATCAGGAATTGCTTCGAACCAAGAAATACGCTGTAAACTTTGCATCAGGTAATAAAAAATAAATACTTTTACCCTACCTCGGATTTTTGAAAAAAGGGCTTTTATGGAAAAAAGAGAAAAAATACTACAGGGTTCCCTCGACCTCATCATCAAACAGGGGCTTCAACACACTCCCATGTCTCAGATCGCAGAACGGGCAGGAGTGGGCATGGGAAGTGTATATAAACGCTTCAGGAACAAGGAAGATATCGTTAACGGGATCTACATCAAGATCAAAACGGAGGAAGCCGAGACGATCTTTGTCAATTACAATGCCCTCAACAGTGTTTCGGAGACTTTCTATGATGTATACGGCCGCATGATCGATTTTTTTCTTCAAAATCCCCTCAAATTCAATTTTATAAGCCAGTATGCTTTTTCTCCTGTTATCGAAAAGAAGACACAGCAGGAAGCCATGTCCCGGTTCTATCCTTTTGATGAAATGTATGCCAGAGGCCTGGAGCAGGGGCTCTTCAAAGACCTGGAGGCATCCCATCTTACCTATTTTGTCTTCGGTGCTGTCTGTTACTGGCTGAAATGTGCTTCCGAACTACAAATTCACATAGATGACAACCTCAGGGAACAATTTCTGAAAATGGCATGGGATTCTGTCAAAAAAAGAGAAGAAATCCTTTAACTTTTTTTTAATAAATACTGAACGAATATTCAGTCTGTATCTGATACTTTTAGCCATATCTAAATTAAAAAACACTATTATTATGGCTAAAATTGCATTAAAAGACAAAGTAACCGTCGTGGCCGGCGGTGCGAAAAACCTCGGGGGACTTATCAGCACATCATTTGCCAGGGAAGGGTCGGACATACTCATCCACTACAACAGTGATACCACACGTCAGGCCGCGGAAAAGACCAGGAAGGATGTGGAAGCATTAGGCCGTAAAGCCGTACTTTTCCAGGCCGACCTTACCAAACCTGACAATGTAACCCAACTCTTTCAGGTGGCCAAAGACGAATTCGGACGGGTAGACATTGCGATCAACACCGTGGGCATGGTACTGAGAAAACCTATTGCCGATACCACCGAAGAGGATTACGACACCATGTTTGGGGTCAACTCCAAAGCAGCCTACTTTTTTATTAAAGAGGCCGGAAAAAACCTCGAAAAAGACGGAAAGATCATAACGATAGTGACCTCGCTACTCGCTGCGTTTACCGACGGGTATTCCACCTATGCAGGCGGTAAGGCCCCCGTAGAACACTTTACCAGGGCCGCGGCCAAAGAATTCGGCACCAAAGGCATTTCTGTAACAGCCATAGGTCCGGGACCAATGGACACCCCGTTCTTTTACGGGCAGGAAACACCGGAACGGGTTGAATTTCACAAATCGCAGGCCATGAACGGTTTTCTCACGGTAATTGAGGATATAGTTCCCATAGTCAGGTTTCTCGCCACCGACGGTTGGTGGATTACGGGACAAACGATCTTTGCCAATGGCGGATATACTACGAGATAAGCCATCCTGTACAAGGCGGATGCAATACCGTATTCGCCTTGTTTCTTTCTTCCCTGTGACCCTCATTACCCTTGTATCAACCGCTTTTCGAAAGGCCTTTAAGATAGTAGCTACCCTCGCCCTCCCAATGTTTTCCGATACAGTAATCACTGCATCACAAACCTTATTTATCGTAAAAACCTTGGTATTTGTCCATGATTTTCCCCTAATTTTGCGCTCTGTGAACCAGTTGACAGTAACTGGTTTTACGGAAACGAATATAACATTTTCACACTCATGGAATTATCCAAAGTCTTTGAAAACAACAGGAACTGGATCGCGACGAAACTGGAAACCGATCCTGCTTATTTTGAAAATCTCTCCAAAGGGCAAAGTCCGGAAATCCTCTATATCGGTTGTTCCGACAGCCGGGTTACCGCAGAAGAGCTGATGGGGGCACAACCGGGAGAAGTATTCGTTCATCGCAATATTGCCAATATGGTAATCAGCATAGACCTCAATGTCATGTCGGTAGTCAACTATGCCGTAAACCATCTTAAAGTGAAGCATGTGGTGGTATGCGGGCACTATTTCTGTGGAGGGGTAAAAGCAGCCATGCAGGCCGAAGACCTGGGCATACTGAACCCCTGGCTCCGCAATATCAGGGATGTATACCGGCTTCACAAAAAGGAACTGAATGCCATTGCAGACGAAACCGACCGATATAACCGTCTTGTGGAACTCAACGTACAGGAACAATGCCTCAACCTTATCAAGACTGCGGCAGTACAAAAGGCTTATAAGGAAAGGGGGCTCCGGGTTCACGGCTGGGTTTTTGACATTCAAAGCGGGAAACTGATAGACCTCAACATCGATATCGACAAGCTGCTGGAGGATATTACGGAAATATACAACCTGGAATAACAGGTTTCCCTGTCGGGTGGGCCGGGGACTGTGGTCGGGATGAACATTTTCCAGGAACCAGAATAATGCCTGAACTGCCATTCCCGAAACAGGATTTTGCCATATCCCAAAATTTAGTATCTTAGCACATTCCTGTGCACGAACACAAAAAAGTTGAGAACAAGCCGGAAAAAGCAGGATGACCTGCTTTGTAAAAGATATGTGTGTTGAGTCGAGATCAGACGCGGGGACGGCAACTGGTGTTCCCGCCCTGGTCTCTATCATTCTTCCGGCAGTATGCTGTATAAAACGAATAAATCGCACGGAAATTATACCGATGCCAAAGCTTTCGGGCAAACAGCCCGCGGGGCGTTACCATAAAAACCGGAAGACATGAAATATACCAGCTACATCTTTTTATTCCTCGGCCTTGTCCTGATGTCCTGCAAGGACACGCAGGAACCGGCCGCATTCACCCTCATGACCTATAACATCTACCACGGGGAAGACAATTACCGGAGAGGAGAGAGCAATATCAACGGAATAGCCGAAGTTATCAAGAGCCATCGGCCGGATTTTGTAGCACTCCAGGAGGTAGACAGCATGACACTGCGCACAGCCGGGTTTAACGGGGGCGAGAAAAAAGACCTGGTTAAAGAGCTGGAGCAGCTTACCGGTATGCACGGAGGTTTCGGGAAAGCCATAGATTACAGCGAAGGCGGATACGGGGAGGGCCTGCTTTCTGCCGGGACATCCGCATTTAAGGTGCTGAACCTTCCAACGCCGGAAGGTGGAGAAGGGAGGGCCATGATATACACCACATACGAATATGCCCCCGGCAGTAAAATCACCTTTGCGGCCACACACCTCTGTCACGAATCTGAAGAAAACCGCGTGGCGCAGACCAAAGCCATTAACGACTTTCTCCTGAAGTTCGATCATCCCGTAGTACTTGCGGGCGACCTGAATTTCAGGGAAGGATCGGCTCCTTATAAGGTCTTGCAACCGGGGTGGACAGATGCCGCCAAAGCATTCGGATCGCCCCGGCATACCATACCTGCCGACAATCCGCGGGCCCGTATAGATTATATCTGGCTGAGCAATAACGCAAAATGGGAGATCTCTGCCGTAGAAGTGCCTTCCGTACAACATTCCGACCATATGCCGGTTGTGGCAAAAGTATTGCTGACGCCATAGGCACCATTAAAAACGAAAGAGCCGGACACTTCAGATACGGCCCGGCTCTCTCCACTTACACTAACACAAATAAAATAGAGGAAAAATACGCTCTATTAACTTTTCTCTCACCCAGGTGAGACCATTATTTTATTATTATACTCCGCACCTGCACCATACCCGGCAAGGCTGAAGTGTTTTCCCGGGCCTGCCCCGGGGGGTGGTTAACTATGCAGCCGGCAGATCTCCTTTTTCCTTGAGCGGAAGCGAAGAACTGCCCATAAGGTATTTATCGACGTGATGCGCGGCTTCCCTGCCCTCGGAAATGGCCCATACGATAAGCGACTGGCCCCTGCGCATGTCTCCGGCCACAAATACGTTGGGCACATTGGTCTGATAATTATTCCCCTTGATATTGGTCCTGGTATCCTGTTTAAGTCCCAGCTGTTCCGGCAAGGTCTGTTCGGGTCCGGTAAACCCGAGTGCCAGCAGGGCCAGGTCACAGGGCCATTCCTTCCCGGTACCCTCCACTTCCTTCAGTTGCGGGCGCCCCCCGGGAACCTTAACCCACTCGACTTCCACTGTTTTCAGGGCCTTCAGATTACCTTTCTCATCCTTTATAAATTCCTTGGTTGCGATGCTCCAGTTACGGTCGCATCCCTCCTCATGAGAACTGGTGCTTTTCAGGGTAAAGGGCCAGAAAGGCCACGGATGTTCTCCGGTCCTCTCCTTTGATGGCATGGGAAGGATCTCAAAATTGGTTACCGATCTCGCCCCGTGACGATTGGAGGTCCCCACACAGTCAGATCCCGTATCCCCGCCTCCGATAACGATAACGTGTTTTCCACCGGCATGCAGGCTTTCCACGGTTTCCGCTACGCCGTCCACCACCTGGTTATTGCGCTTCAGGAATTCCATGGCCTGTACCACACCCTGTGCATCACCTCCGGGGATCGGAAGCCCCCTGCGTGCAGTGGCTCCTCCGCACAGCACAACGGCATCGAAAGACCTGAGTTCTTCCACATCGTAATTCACCCCTACATGGACTCCGGTCCTGAAGCTTATTCCTTCTTCTTCCAGTATGGCGAGCCTGCGGTCTATGGTGTGTTTTTCCAGTTTAAAATCCGGGATGCCATAACGGAGTAATCCACCGGCTTTCTCATCCCTTTCAAAGACAGTGACCTGGTGCCCGGCCCTGTTGAGTTGTTGCGCTGCTGCAAGCCCTGCCGGTCCCGAACCTATAACCGCTACCGTTTTGCCGGTACGCTCCGCAGGCGGATCTGCCTTGATCCAGCCTTCCTTAAAGCCCCGTTCCACGATATATTTCTCGATCAGTTCAATAGACACCGGGGGTTTTATGATCCCGAGTACACAGGCCGACTCACAGGGCGCAGGGCATAACCTCCCGGTAAACTCGGGAAAGTTATTGGTAGCATGCAGAATTTCCAGCGCCTTTACCCAATTGTTCTTATATACCGCATCATTAAAATCCGGGATCAGGTTTCCGAGCGGGCATCCGCTGTGACAAAAGGGAATACCGCAATCCATACATCGCCCTCCCTGCTCGTTGAGCTCTTTCTCGGAGAGATCTACGGTAAACTCTTCGTAATTCTTTACCCTTTGTTTAACTTCTATATAGTTTTCTACTTGCCTGTCATATTCCAGAAAGCCTCTTAGTTTTCCCATAGTCGCTATTTTTTATTGTGCCCTTATTCTCTCTTACTTTACTTTCTCCATCAAGGCTTCACTGTCCATAGCCTCTTCTCTGGCCAGGCGTTCCAGTGCCTTCTTGTATTCCACAGGCATGACCTTGATAAAGTTGTTTCTCTCTACCTCCCAGTGGTCCAGCAGTCTTTTGGCCAGCGGACTGGCCGTATACACATAGTGGTTTTCCACAAGCTGCCTGACCTCATCCGTATCGCCGGCCGAAGGAGACTCAAGTTCTACCATCTCCAGGTTAAAGTAATGATCGCTTACCGTACCGGAACCGTTGTAGATATAGGCCACTCCGCCGCTCATCCCCGCGGCAAAGTTTCTTCCTATCCTGCCCAGTATAACAGCCACCCCTCCGGTCATATACTCACAACCGTGGTCTCCGACTCCTTCTACCACTGCCCGGGCCCCGGAATTCCTCACACAGAAACGTTCTCCCGCGATACCGTTAATGTATGCCTCACCGGTGATGGCTCCGTAAAGGGCAACGTTTCCTATGATGATGTTCTCTTCGGGTTTGAAATCGGCCTTTTCGGGCACTCTTACCACGAGTTTCCCCCCGGAAAGTCCTTTCCCGAAATAATCGTTGGTATTACCGTTGACTATCATGGTAAGCCCCCGGGTGGCAAAAGCCCCGAAACTCTGTCCGGCAGAACCCGTAAACTTGAGGGTAAGCGTATCTTCGGGAAGACCTTTCTCCCCGTGTATTTTTGAAATTTCGTTACTCAGTATGGCTCCCGTGGTACGGTTCAGGTTATTGATGATAAAACACTGCTCCATCTTCTCTTTCCTGTACACCGCAGGGTGTGCCTTGCTCAGGATATCAAAATCCAGTACATGCTCCAGCTCGTGATCCTGCTTTTTGGTGTTGTAAAGGGCAACGCCTTCTTCCACCCGGGGTTTGTAGAGTATCCTGGACAGGTCGATCCCCTGGGCCTTATAGTGTTCTACGGCCCTGTTCATATCCAGTTTCTCACTTTTTCCCACCATTTCATTAATGGTCCTGAAACCGAGGTCTGCCATGATCTGCCGCAACTCCTGGGCTACGAAATACATAAAATTGATCACGTGTTCCGGTGTTCCCTTAAAATTCTTGCGCAACTCCGGGTCCTGGGTAGCAATCCCCACGGGGCAGGTATTGAGATGGCAGGCGCGCATCATGATACATCCCGAAGCGACCAGGGGGGCGGTGGCAAAACCGAATTCTTCCGCACCGAGCAGGCAGGCTATGGCCACATCTCTTCCGGTCTTGAGCTGTCCGTCGCATTCCAGGACGATCCTGTTCCTGAGGTCATTGAGCACCAGGGTCTGCTGTGCCTCGGCAATGCCCAGCTCCCAGGGCAGTCCCGCATGTCTCAGGGAGGTAAGCGGAGATGCCCCGGTACCTCCGTCAAATCCCGATACCAGGATCACATCGGCCTTGGCCTTGGCCACACCGGCGGCAATAGTGCCCACCCCTACTTCCGAGACGAGTTTTACATTTACACGGGCTTCGCGGTTGGCATTTTTAAGATCGTAAATAAGTTGCGCCAGATCTTCTATGGAATAGATATCGTGGTGCGGGGGTGGCGAGATCAACCCCACATAAGGCGTAGAATTCCTCACCTTGGCTACCCAGGGATATACTTTCGGTCCCGGCAACTGTCCTCCTTCTCCGGGCTTGGCTCCCTGGGCCATTTTGATCTGTATCTCACGGGCATTGGTAAGGTAATTGATCGACACTCCGAACCTTCCCGAGGCCACCTGTTTGATGGCACTGTTTTTCCAGGCACCGTCCAGGTCCTTGTGAAAACGCCGGGGGTCTTCCCCTCCTTCCCCGGAGTTGCTTTTCCCCCCGATACGGTTCATCGCTATAGCCAGGTTTTCATGAGCTTCCTGGCTGATAGACCCGAAAGACATGGCCCCCGTCTTGAACCGTTTTACAATATCGGTCCACGGTTCTACTTCCTCCAGCGGGATGGGATTGAGATTCTTAAAGGAGAACATCCCCCTTATGGTCATCAGGCGCTCGCTCTGCTCATTGATGATCCCGGAATACTCCTTATAACTATCGTATTTGTTCTGTCGTACGGCCTGTTGCAATTTGGCTACGGATGCCGGGTTGAACATATGGCGTTCTCCGTTCCTCCTCCACCGGTAATCCCCTCCTATATGCAGGGGCATGCTGGCAGAGATCTCCTCCTTTTCAAAGGCCAGGTCGTAACGCTTGCGTATTTCCTTTTCTATTTCATAAAGTCCTATACCCTCAATACGGGTTGCCGTATTACAGAAGTACTTGTCCACAAATTTTTTGTTGAGCCCCAGGGCCTCGAATATCTGGGAGCCGCGATAGGAATGCAGCGTGGAGATCCCGATCTTGTTCATGATCTTGACGATCCCCTTCCCGATGGCCTTGTTAAAATTCTTTATGGCCTTATCGGCACTTTCCACCACAATATCTTCATTGGCTACCATCTGCTCTATGATCTCATTCACCATATAGGGGTTTATGGCGCTGGCACCATAACCGAAGAGCATGGCAAAATGGTGGGGTTCCCTCGGTTCGGCAGATTCTACGATAATACCGATCGACGAGCGTTTTCTCAGCTTGTTCAGGGAATGGTGCACATGCGAGCAGGCCAGGATGGCTGGTATGGGAGCATAGCCTTCGCGGACATTCCTGTCGGACAGGATGATCACATTGGCCCCTTCATCTATGGCTGTCCCGATCTCACCGACAATGGCTTCCAGGCGCGATTCCAGTCCGTTCAGCCCCTTGTCTATCTCGTAGAGCACCGAAACAGACCGGGCCTTGAAATCAGGGTGCTCCATGTACTTGATCTTGTCCAGGTCTTCATTGGAAATCACCGGGTTCTGTATGCGCAGCTTTTTAGCCTGTTCGGGAACCACATCAAAAATGTTACGGTCACCTCCTATGGACAGGCTGATATCGGTAACGATCTCTTCCCTGATACCGTCCAGGGGCGGATTGGTCACCTGTGCGAAGAGCTGTTTAAAATAGTTGTACAGCAACTGCGGTTTTTCAGAAAGCACCGCAAGGGGAGCATCAAATCCCATCGACCCGATAGCCTCTTTTCCCTCGGTAGCCATGGGCGTAATAATGGTCTTTATGTCTTCCAGGGTATATCCGAAGAGCTGTTGTCTTGTGTAGATACCGGTTTTTTCCACCGGGGTCTTGTTGCCGGTATAAGGTATGCTCGCCAGCGGCAGCAGGTTATCGTCCAGCCATTGCCTGTACGGCCGGCGGGAAGAGATCTCCTTTTTTATTTCCTCATCCCCCACAATCCGGCCTTCATTCATATCAACGAGGAACATCCTCCCCGGTTCCAGGCGCCCGTGATAAGCCACATTTTCGGGCTTGATATCGATAACGCCCGTTTCGGAAGACATGATTACATAGCCATCCTTGGTCACGGTATATCTCGAAGGGCGGAGACCGTTACGGTCGAGCAGTGCCCCGATATAATTTCCATCGGTAAACGGTATGGAAGCCGGGCCGTCCCAGGGCTCCATAATACAGGCATTGTATTCGTAAAATGCCTTTTTATCGTCTTCCATAAAAGGGTGCTTTTCCCAGGCTTCGGGCACCATCATCATCATGGCTTCCGGGAGTGACCGCCCTGTCTGCAGCAACAGTTCCAGCACCATATCCATGGAGGCAGAATCAGACTTTCCTTCGAGCACTATGGGCGGAATGTCCCTGAGATCATCACCGAATATATCGCTGGAGAAGAGTTCTTCCCTGGCTTTCATCCGGCTCAGGTTTCCCTTGAGGGTATTGATCTCCCCGTTGTGGCACATATAGCGGAACGGCTGTGCCAGGTCCCAGGTAGGGAAAGTATTGGTCGAAAACCGCTGGTGTACCAGGGCCAGTTTGGTCACTACCGCCGGGTCGTCCAGGTCGCGGTAATACCTGTTGATGTCCTGGGGCATCAGGAGGCCCTTGTATATTATGGTGGTGGTAGACAGGCTGCTGAAATAGAAATAGCCCGCTTCGGAGAAATTGGATTGCAACACCTGGTGTTCCGCGATCTTGCGGGCGGCAAATAGGCGGGCATTGAAATCGCGTTCGGAAAGTTCCTGCCCGTTCTTGCCTATAAAAACCTGCATTGCGGTAGGCTCAGATTCGGCAGCTATCCGCCCTATACAGTCGTGATCTACGGGTACCCTGCGCCAGCCTATGATATGCAGGCCCTGCCGGGCTACATTCTCCTCAAAGATCTTCATGCAGACCTTTACCTGGTTTGGCGATTTCGGCAGAAATAACATTCCCACCGCATATTCCTTACGGTCGGGCAGTTCAAAACTACAGGACGCCTTAAAAAACTCGTGTGGAATTTCTATAAGTATCCCGGCCCCGTCTCCTGTTTTTCCATCCGCACTTACCGCACCTCTGTGCTCGAGACGGATAAGAATGTCGAGGGCCTTATGGATAATGTCGTTGGTCCTTTTTCCTTTCAGGTTACAAATGAACCCTGCACCACAGTTATCATGCTCAAATTCCGGGGAATACAATCCTTGCTGCTTTACTCTCATACTTCCTAAAGGGTTGGTGTGTTACAAAATCGTCAACGAAATTAACACAAATATGAAAAAAAGCGAAAGCAATAGCGTATTTACAACAAATTAATCCTCATTTACCAAAAAAACATTGTATAGAATTCAAATTTTCAACGAAGTCCCCCGGATATTAAAAATATTGTATTTCAAAAAGAAAAAAACACACATACCCCCTCAAAAAAACATGAATACGCTCATAAAAATCAATAACAGGCATTCAACCCCTTCAAAAAATCAAAATATTGACTTAAAAACACGCATATTGTCATCACCCCCCTTTTTTATAAAAATCCACAGGCACAAAAAGGAGATAATCACTACTGCCATCCTCCCCCGAGGCTACGGTAGAGTTCTATGTTTGCGAGCAACATCTGCATTTTCACGCTTACCAGGTTCAGATCACTTTCCAGGGCATTGCTTTGGGCTGTCAATACTTCAAGATAATTTGCCAGGCCGCTCCGGAACAGGAGTTCCGCATTGTTTACACTACTTTGCGCGACCGTGATCCTTTTCTTCGCAACTTCATATTCAACATTGAGTTTATCAATACTGACCAGGGCATTGGAAACCTCACTTACCGCTTCGGTAAAGCGTTCCTTAAAATCAATAATCGCGATTTCCCTTTCCTTCTGGGCAATCCTGAAATTGGTTTTTATTTTCCTGTTTTGAAAAATAGGCTGAAAAATGGCCCCGTTTAAGACTGCAAATCCCGATCCTACCGGATCAAAAAGGTTTTTCAGCCATAAAGTATTCAATCCCAGATCGGCATTGAGGGTCAGTGAAGGATATTTCAGGGACTCCGCTACGCCGACATTGGCATTGGCCGCGATCAGGGCGTATTCTGACGCAGCGACATCCGGCCGGTTGGCAATGAGGTCGACAGGCACCCCCGTATCGTAAATGGTTTCGGAATCTACTTCTTCCAGTTCCCTTTCTATTTCAATGTGCCGGGGATACCGCCCCAGAAGTACGTTTAATTTATTCTCCTGGAAGGTATACTCTTTTTCCAGCTGGGGGATAAGCCCCTCCGCTTTCAGCCTTTGCGACTCCGTTTGCTGAACGGCAAGAGAAGTGACCTCTCCGGCTTCATATTGCAATCTCAGGATGGTCAGGGTACTGTCGTTGAGCGCTAAATTCGAGTTCGCAACCTCTAATTGGGCATTCAGCATCAACAGGTTGTAGTAGGTAGAGGCCACTTCCGCGATCAGGGACGTCTGAACCGCTTTTTTCAGTTCCACACTTTCCATATACCCTGCCAGGGCAGACTCCTTCTGCCTTCGGAACTTCCCCCATATATCCAGTTCCCAGCTCGAACTGAGGCTGCTTATATACTCCTGCTGCTGAATATAGAAACTCGATGGCGGGGTCCTGTCTCCATAGTAACTGGAAGCAGGGCTGGAATAATAATTTTCAGAAAAATATTCCTTTACATATTCTGCGGGGGAGCTTTCCAGTGAAGGAAGGAAATTGGCTTTCGACTGTCTTAAACTCTCATCGTTTATAGCGATATAAAGAGCCGCCCTGCTCATTTCGAAATTATTCTGTAACGCGGTATCGATCAGGCTGATAAGCATGGAATCCTTAAAAAATTCTCTCCATTCCATTTTTGCAACACTGATGCTGTCTGCCTCCACACTATCTCTTGAAAAAGCAGATGGTTGGTCCAGTTCCGGTCTTTTGTAGTTTTCTCCTACCTTGCAACCAATGACACTTACGGAGATCAGGACCGTCAATGCGCCCTTGTACAACAAACTGTTCATCTTATTCATCATCATTGTTTTCATCGGGGGTACCGTGTAATTTTTCGTGTATTGTCTGAAACATATAGGCCAGGGCCGGAATGACAAGCACCCCGAGACACACTCCGAGGATCATTCCCCCGGCTGCTCCCACACTTACCGATTTATTTCCTTCTGCAGAAGAACCGGTGGTAAACATCAGCGGGATCAGCCCTGCAATAAATGCCATGGACGTCATGAGAATAGGGCGTATCCGCTGTTCAGAGGCGGAGATGACAGATTCCAGCACAGACAATCCGTTTTTTCTTTTCTGAACAACAAATTCCACGATCAATATTGCATTTTTCGCCAGTAGCCCTACAAGCATGATAATCCCGACCTGAACGTAAATATTGTTTTCGATACCTGCCAGGTTAATGGCAAGAAACACCCCGAGCAGTCCGCAGGGCAGGGACAATAAAACCGACCAGGGCAACCAGTAGCTTTCGTACTGGGCCGCCAGTATAAAGAATACGACCACCAGGCTCAACACAAAGATCATTGCGGTTTCAGAGCCCGATTGTTCTTCTTCAAGGCTTATCCCCGTCCATTCATAGCTGTAGTTTCCCGGCAGTTTTTCGCGGGCTATTTCTTCAATGGCATTCATCGCATCACCCGTACTGTATCCTTTTGCAGGAGTAGCGTTTACACTGATAGCATTATACAGGTTATAACGATTAACTATTTCAGGGCCGAAGGTCTGTTCTACACTGACAAGAGCATTTACCGGCACCATTTCATCCTTGTCATTCTTCACAAAAATGGAATTGATAGATTTCGCATTATCCCTGAACTGAAAATCCGATTGCATATATACCCGGTATTGCCTTCCGAAACGGTTAAAATCTCCCGATTGCACCCTTCCGAAGTAGGTCTGAATGGTACGCATCATATCCTTGACACTAACGCCCATAGATTTGGCTTTCTGATAATCTATATTCAGTTTATACTGGGGGAAGTTGGCATCAAAAGATGTAAAGGCATTGGCTATTTCAGGCCTCCTGTTAAGTTCAATTACAAATTCATTAGCCGTCTGCCCGAATGTACTGAAGTCTCCCCCGGACCTGTCCTGCAGAACAAATTCCAGTCCGCTGATATCACCAAAACCCTGAACGGTAGGCCTTGTAAACAGGTTTATACTGGCTTCGTCCACTACCGCCAGCTTTTCGCTGAGATCCCTGATCACATCGTTGATATCATCTATATCCCCGCGGTGTTTTTTATCTTTCAGACTAATATATCCCATCCCGAAAGAAGGGCTATTGGAAGCATCTACCACATTATACCCGGAAACCGTATTCACGCTGCTTACTGCTTCATGCATCCGTATAATGGAATCTGCTTTGGTAAGGGCTTTGGTGGTCCGGTACAGCGATGACCCTGCCGGCATGGCCAGTGAGAAAGACAGAAAACTGTCATCTTCGGTAGGGATAAACCCCTTGGGAGTCTGGTAAAACATAAAGCCCGTACCTGCCAGAACCAGGACCAGGGCCCCTGCGGTATACCACTTGTGACCTATGGTCCAGCGCACCACATTGATATATTTATGGGTAAACCACGCAAATCCTCTATTGAAAAACCCGAACCATTTATCGGTTTTCGCAGATACTTTTTTAATGCTTTCGGAATTTTTGGCCCTCTGGAACAAAGGCCCTCTTTTTCGCTTTCTTTTCCTGTAAAACAGTACGCTCAATACAGGGCTTAATGTAAGTGCATTCAACGCCGAGATAAGCACGGCAAACACGATCGTATAGGCAAACTGCCTGTAGAAGATACCCACCGGACCGTCCATAAAACCAACCGGAACAAAAACCGCAATCAAAACGATGGTAATCGATATGATCGGTGTAGTGATTTCCTTCATGGCCGCTATTGTCGCTTTTTTGGCACTTAACTTCAAACTGTGCATTTTTTCATGAACAGCCTCCACCACAATAATGGCATCGTCCACGACAATCCCTATGGAAAGCACCAGGGCAAACATGGTAAGTACATTAATGGAGAAGCCCATCAGCTGAAGAAAAAAGAAGGTTCCTATCAGCGATACCGGAACGGTGATGGCCGGTATTAAGGTAAATTTGAAGTTCTGCAAAAACACAAGTACCACCACAAAAACCAGGATAAAGGCTTCAAAGATGGTCTTTATCACCTGGTTTATAGACTGATCTATCTGATCTTTCACACTATAAGTGATCGCATAGTCAATACCTTCCGGGAAAAGTTTGGAATTTTCCTCCAATACCTTTCTCACCTGTTCGTCTATCTCTCTTGCATTGGAATCGTTTGTCTGTGAGATATTTATGGTTATCCCCGGGTTACCGTCCACTTTATTATCACTGTTGTAGTTCGAGGCGCCGAATTCTACCCGGGCTATGTCCCTCAGGTGAAGCAGGGAACCGTCTTCATTGGTCTTAATAACCAGGTCCATATACTCTTCGGGAATATTAAAGCGTCCTCCGTGTTTGAACACCGCCTCAAAAGCCTCTTCTGAATTCTCCCCTACTCCGCCCGGAGCCGATTCGAAATTCTGGTCCCTTATCTCGGCAATCACATCCTGTGGGGTCAGGTTGTACAGGGCCAGCTTTTCCGGGTTCAGCCATACCCGCATGGCATAATCCCGCCCGCGCAGCAGATCTGCACTTGCAACACCGTCTATACGGAGCAATTCCCTGATCACATTAATCCTGGCATACGCCTGAAGAAAGGTTTCATCATAACTGGAATCCGGACTGTCGCTAAACAGGTTGATCGTCATTATATTCCCGCTCAGTCTTTTTACTACGGATATTCCCGATTCATTGACTTCGGGGGGAATACGATTACTGACTTTTGAAATCCTGTTCTGGATATTTACCGCGGCCACATCGGGGTCTGTTCCAGGTTTAAAAAAGACAGAGATGGTCCCGGAACCGGAATTATTGGCGATAGAACGCATATACGTCATGTCTTCAACGCCGTTAATGGCCTCCTCCAGCGGCAGGAGAACCGAACTCGCCACGGTTTCGGCATTACCTCCCGGATAAGAAGTGGTAACACTTACACTGGGAGGGGCTATTTCCGGGAAACGGGTAATGGGCAAATCAATAATACCAACTATTCCGAAAATCACGAGTAACAGCGATATTACGGAAGCTAAGACCGGTCTTTCTATTATTTTCTTTAACATGTCTTAATTTAAGAGAAACTTTCCTTTTTCAATGGGATTAACTTTCATTCCATCCGTAATCTTGTCCAGTCCGGACGTCACCACCCGGTCTCCGGTAGAAAGATTTGTCTTTTTGATAATATAATTTTTACCTGATATCCCTTCTATGCCAATCTCTTTTCTCACTGCTTTATTCTGATCGTCCAGCACAAAAACGAAGTTCTTGTCCTGAATAGTTATCGTAGCTTCCTGCGGTACCAGGATTGCCTCGGGATACTCCTGTTCCAGCATGATTTTCCCCGTACTCCCCGACCGCAGCAGAGCATCCGGATTATCAAACTTGGCCCTTAGTGTTATGGTCCCGGTAGACCGGTCTACCTGCCCCACACTGGCGTCAATTCTCCCCGGCCGTTCATACACATCACCATCGGCAAGGATCAGTTTAACATTCGGGTTCAGTTTTTTCGAAAGGGTGTCATTCCTGACTTTTTCATAAAAGAGGTAATCCGACTCACTCATGGAAAAATAAAAGTACACCTCATGAATATCAGACAAAACGGTCAAAGGCTGGCTATCACCCTTTCCCACCAGGTTCCCGATACGTTTCGGGATCCGTCCGATGTAGCCGCTTACAGGAGCCTTGATCTCCGTAAACTCCAGGTTGATCTGCATACTTGCCGCTTCGGCCTCTGCACGCGCCAATGAAGACTGGGCCACTTTATAATCTGCCTGGGCGGTCTGCATCCTGACTTCAGAGATCACTTCGTTCTCTATCAGGGGGGTCAGCCTGTTCAGTTCTGTCTGGGCTTTCTGTAAACGGGCCTTTTCCAGTTCCACATTCGCCCTCGCATTTTTCAGGTCTTCCAGATAAGGAAGTTCATTAACCTTAAACAGCTTTTGCCCTTTTTCCACAAAATCACCCTCGTCCACATAAATCTCTTCCAGTATACCCTCTACCTGCGGGCGTACCTCAACATTCACGATCCCCTCGATATACCCTAAATAATCGGCTGTTTCAGATGCAGCTTCTTCCTTTAATGTCAACACGGGCAGAGGCACCCCAAGGTCCTCTTCTTCTTTCTCCCTGCAACTGGTCGGTAATAACACTAAAAGCAATGCAAATCCTAAAAAAAATCCTTTGTGAAGTAAATCCGTTTGTTTCTTTTTCATCTTGTATAAGACAATTTATAAAAACTGTTATGTGTCAATATAAGTGCCAGACTTGTCTTCCGGCAATACAGCTCACAATATACTGATAAATAAACCATTAAAAAAAGCACTTTTACGCATAAAAAAGACCGGTGTGTAAAACATGTAGACGCAGACCCCTTAAAGTGTGTAAATTTTACCCATTTTTCCCCTGGAGAAAATCGACGAGAAACCGTAATAATTACAGAAAACTGTAAATTTTACCACTGTTAAAAGGAAATCAGACCGGAGTTCCGGGCAGTAATTTCAGGACAGGTATGAGACCAAACTCTATCTTTTCAGTCTCAAGGCAGGAGTACCCCCCTGGAACCCGTCTTGAATTCCGGGGCTTATTTGGTGAATAAAAAGTGTATTTCCGGAATTTCATTTTTTTTCAGACAAACAACGGATTACCCCAAAATAAAAACAGGAAAAGCGATCATTTTAATCCCTTTTCCTGTTACGTAGCCTCGCCAAGAATCGAACTTGGATCTAAAGTTTAGGAAACTTCTATTCTATCCGTTGAACTACGAGGCCTTTTCCATTATCTCTGCAAATTACCGATAAAGGAACATTAAAACCAAAAAAGCAACCTGTAGTTGCTTTTCTTCTGCTCCCCCTCTTGGGCTCGAACCAAGGACCCTCTGATTAACAGTCAGATGCTCTAACCAACTGAGCTAAGGAGGAATTTATTCTATTCCCTACTCCCGCTTAGCCCGATCCAAAGACCCTCCCGACGAAAAGTCGGGATGCTCCCTGCCTGCCGGCAGGCAGGTAACCAACTGAGCTAAGGAGAAATAGTATTCCATAATCTTAAAAGAACCTGCGTTAAAAAAGCTTTTTGCTCCCCCTCTTGGGCTCGAACCAAGGACCCTCTGATTAACAGTCAGATGCTCTAACCAACTGAGCTAAGGAGGAATTTATTCTATTCCCTACTCCCCCCCTTAGCCCGATCCAAGGACCCTCCCGACGAAAAGTCGGGATGCTCCCTGCCTGCCGGCAGGTAACCAACTGAGCTAAGGAGGAATAGTATGTCGTTTCCTGAGAACGTCCCGCCCGGGACCCCCGATACTCCGGGATGCTCCTGTTCAGGCGGGTGCAAATATATATATTATTTTTATTTTTCACACCAAATAAAAACAGATTTTTCCCCTGGAATTTTACTTGAACAGAGCCCGGTAAATATCATTCCCGTTGGCAAACAATACCAGGGCCAGCAGGATAAAGAAACCGGCCATCTGGGCGTATTCCATGAATTTGTCACTGGGTTTTCTGCCGGACACCATTTCGTATAACAGGAACATTACATGTCCCCCGTCGAGTGCGGGAATGGGCAGGAGGTTGAGCACTCCCAGCATGATAGACAGGATGGCGGTGATCTCCCAGAAAGCCTGCCAGCTCCAGGTTTGCGGAAAGAGGTCGAAGATGGCCTTAAAACCACCTACCCCCTTGTATGCCCCGGTTTCGGGATTAAAGATCATCTTGAGCTGCTTGCCGTAACTCACTACCCTGTCCTTTCCCCGTTTCAGTCCTTCAGGTATGGATTCCACAAAACTGTATTGCTCCCTGCTCACCTCATATATCCCGAGCCTCTCGATATTCGAAAGTCCGAGTCCGGGTGCATAGGACACGCCCATTTTCCCGGCATCCGAAACCGTGATCTCCACGGGTACCTCTTTATCGTCCCGTTCCACTACCGCAGATACGGTCTGCCCTTTGAGCTCTCCTATCCGTGCGATCACCTGGTCGGCATACTTCGTCTCCCGGCCGTCAAGGCTCACCAGTATATCCCTTGCCTGCAGCACACCGGCATTGGGCGAGTCTTCCTCCGTACCCATTATTACAAAAGGAATACGTACATCGATCACGGAAGTACCCTCCCCGGCCTCCCTGCTCTTCATCAGGCGGTCGATAAAATCCACGGGCATGTCTATGGTCTGCAGCTTTCCGTCCCGTTCCACCGTAACCTCCCTGCTTAACAGCAAGGCTTCCATAGAACCGTAGAAACTTTCCACCGGTTTTCCGTCTATGGAAACCAGTTTGTCCCCGGTGCGGAACCCGGCTTCGAGCGAAGCGCTGTTGGTGACCCATATCCCGTCTTTGATATCGCTGTTTTTGATATAACGGTCGCCATAAGCATAGGCAATCCCGATATAGATCAGGAAGGCCAGGATAAAGTTTACCGTAACCCCGCCCAACATGATGATCAGTCGCTGCCAGGCCGGTTTGGACCTGAATTCCCAAGGTTGTGCCGGTTGCTCCATCTGCTCCTTGTCCATGCTTTCGTCTATCATCCCGGATATCTTCACGTATCCTCCCAGGGGCAGCCATCCTATCCCGTAAACGGTATCTCCTATCTTCTTTTTAAACAGGGCAAACTTTACGTCAAAAAACAGGAAGAACTTCTCCACCCTGGTCCCAAACAGCCTTGCGGGAATAAAATGCCCGAACTCGTGCAGAACGATCAGCAGTGAAAGGCTTAACAAAAATTGGCTCAACTTGATAACTATATCCATCTTACTTTATTAGTCGCAACTTGTATTATTATATTGTCCGAAACGCACAAAAGTAATCTTTTCGTTTTATTTAATAAAACTTATCTCTTCAACCACAATGCTTTTAAGAATGTTTTAGGAGGCTACACCCTGCTTTTGTTCTCCTCATAACACGCGGGTATCATTTCCTTAATTTATTTCATAACTTTACCCTCAAAATTTCACATCCGTTTTTATGGAACAATATCACCGGCTCCTCCGGCATATCATGGAAAACGGCACGGACAAGCAGGACCGTACCGGAACGGGTACCAGAAGTGTTTTCGGGTACCAGATGCGTTTTGATCTCAGCGAGGGATTCCCCCTGGTCACCACCAAAAAACTGCACCTGAAATCCATCATATACGAATTGCTGTGGTTCCTGAAAGGAGACACCAACATAAAATACCTGCAGGAAAACGGCGTCAGGATATGGAACGAATGGGCTGATGAAAACGGCGACCTCGGCCCGGTATACGGCCGGCAGTGGCGCAACTGGAACGGCGAGGGTATCGACCAGATATCGGAAGTCATCGCGACCCTGAAAAAGAACCCAGACAGCCGCAGGATGCTCGTATCGGCGTGGAACCCGGGCGTAATGCCGGATACCTCCGTGTCGTTTTCCGAAAATGTAGCCAACGGGAAAGCCGCCCTGCCGCCCTGTCATGCCTTCTTCCAGTTTTATGTGGCCGACGGAAAACTGTCGTGCCAGCTATACCAGCGCAGTGCCGATGTCTTTCTGGGGGTTCCCTTTAACATCGCCTCCTATGCCCTTTTTACCATGATGATGGCGCAGGCCTGCGGATATGAGGCAGGAGACTTTATACACACCTTCGGCGATGTGCACATCTATAAAAACCATACGGAACAGGTAATGCTGCAACTGGGCAGAAGCCCCAGGCCATTACCACAGATGATCCTCAACCCGGAGGTAAAGAATATCTTTGACTTCACATTCGAGGATTTTACCCTTACCGGTTACGATCCCCATCCTCATATCAAGGGTGCGGTCGCCATATAGTTATTAAAGAGACAGGCTCCCGGAGATCGCTTTCAGGGCAATTTCCGACAGCTTTGCCTGTAACCGGGCCTCACTGTGACGCAGTTGTGCATTGATATAATTGAGCTGGGCCGTCCGGAATTCTATGGTGGGTATGGTACCTATCCTGTACTTCTCCATGGTGATCTCCAGGTTTTCCCGGGCTATGGTTTCATTGCGGTATTCCAGCTGTATGAGCCCGAGATTGGTCTGATAGGTCTGGTAGGCCGTTCCCAACTGTGCCAGCAGGGCTCTTTCCTTCTGTTCAATCATCAGCTTGCTTTGGTCTATGGCTATTTTCGCTATCTTTTCGTTCCGGTTCTGGTTAAAGCCGTCAAAAACATTCAGCCGGACCCCCAAACCGTAGTTCAGGCCATGCGCCGAAGAGTTACGGGTAAACCCGAGGCTGGATTCCGACTCACTGAAATTATACCCTGCCGTAGCCACTATCGAGGGATACCTCATGGCTTTTACCTCCCTGAGTTCGAGCTCTGCGATCTGTTTACCGATCACTTCGGCCAGCAGTTCGGGATTGCGTTCGCGGGCCAGCAGTTCCAGTTCGGGCAGGAACAGCTCCTTGTCTACCTCGATCTCACCGACCACCTCAAACCCGGTAGCCGTGTCGCGCCCCAACAATTCGTTCAGCCTTATCTTGGTGGTGTTGTACAGGGCTTTCTGCTTCAGCTTCTGGGTCTGGTCGGCATTAAAATCCACCCTGGCATTGAGCAGTTCCAGTTTAGAGGCCTTCCCTATGGTAAAGCGGTTATTGGCCAGTTCCACCCTTTGTTCCGAGATCACCAGGGTACTGTCGAGCGCTGTGAGCTGTTGCTGCTGTTTTACGATGTCGTAATAGGTAATAAGCACCTCACTGATATTGTTCAGTACCGCCGTTTTCAGTTCGGCATCACCTAATTTCTCCATCTCCTTCAGCTTGTCGTAGCGGGCAAACATGGCCAATCCGTCAAAAATGGTCCAGTCGAGGGCCACCCCATAGGTCAGGTTGTTGTTTTTGGCATCGGACGACGATTGCTCGGTACCGTCAGAACGCAGCTGTTCCAGGTCCTGTATGCTGTTGTTCTTATTGAGCACCAGGTCTACCCCGGGCAGCATTCCCGCCATCCCGGCACTCACTCCCAGCTGGTCGGCCTTATAAGCATTGTCGGCAAGGCGGATATCGTAATTATTCTCCAGGGCTATGGTAAGCGCATCCTGCGGGGTCAGCACTTCCTGGGCGCCTGCCGGTAACAACAGCATCCCGCATATTGCGTATATACATAAAACAGTTTTCTGCATGGCATTATTTTTTTATACGGCATCGAGTTCCGGGCGGTGTTTCTTTTTCCCGGACCACAAGGCATATATGGCCGGTATTACAAACAGGGTAAGCACCAGCGAGAACATGGTCCCCCCGATAATTACCACTCCCATACCGATACGGCTGGTAGAGGCGGCCCCGAGCGAAAGCGCAATGGGCAATGCCCCGAGGGCTATGGTAAGGCTGGTCATCAGTATGGGCCTCAGCCGGGATTCCGCAGCCTCGATAATGGCTTCGGATTTAGACCTTCCCTCTTCCCTGAGCTGATTGGCAAACTCCACGATCAGTATCCCGTTTTTGGTCACCAGTCCTATCAGCATAATGGTACCGATCTGGCTGAATATATTCCAGGTCTGCCCGAACAGCCACAGGGAAAACAATGCCCCAGCCACGGCCATGGGTACCGTAAGGATGATAATAAAGGGATCTATAAAACTTTCGAACTGGGCTGCCAGTATCAGGAATATCAGCAGCAGGGCCAGGCCGAAGGCATAGGAGGTATTGGAACCACTCTCCACAAAATCGCGGGATTCCCCCCCGAGATCGGTGGTAAATGATTCGTCCAGCACCTTTTCCCTGATCCGGTCCATTGCCGCAATACCATCACCTATGGTCTTTCCGGGCGCCAGGCCGGCCGAAACGGTAGCGGAGAGATAGCGGTTGTGATGAAACAGCTGGGGCGGACTGCTGTGTTCGGTGATACGGACCACATTGTCCAGCTGTATCAGCTGCCCATTCCTGTTGCGGACAAAAATGGTGGCCAGGTCTACGGGGGCCACCCTGTCTTTCCGGTCGAACTGGCCGATCACCTGGTACTGCTTGCCGTTCATCAGGAAATACCCGAAACGCTGTCCGCTGAGTGACAACTGCAGGGTTTCGGCCACATCGCGAACGGAGACCCCCATGCTCTCCGCCTTCTGCCGGTCGATATCTACATAGACCTCGGGTTTGTTAAACTTGAGGTCTACATCGGTATAGGAAAAGACAGGGTCCTTTTCCACTTCCCGCATAAATTCCGGGATCTTTTCCTCCAGCTTTTCGAAGTTGGGGGCCTGGATTATATACTGCACCGGCAGTCCTCCCCTGCGGTTTACCGCAATGGTAGGCCTTTGCGTTACACTGGTTTTCGCCCCTACATACTTTTTGGCCCAGCGCTCCAGGCCGGTCGCGATCTCATCCTGGGTTCTTTCCCGGTCTTCCGGCGGCACCAGGGCTATATTCGCCCTTCCGCTGTTTACGGCCGAAGTCCCGAACCCGGGAGACGTGAGTATCAGGCTCACCTTTTTCTCCGGGATAGAATCATTCACCAGTCTGGTGATCGCCGTCATATACCGGTCCATATAGTCATACGATGCTCCTTCAGGGGCTGTCACATTGAGTTTTACAAAACTGCGGTCCTCATAAGGGGCAGTTTCCTTGGGCAGGATCACATAAAAGAGCATTATAAGCCCTATACAGGCCGCCAGAACGGGAAAACTCAGCCATTTTCGCTTCATAAAACCCTGCAAGGCACTGGCGTAGCTCTTGTTCATCATTACAAAATAAGGCTCTGTAGCCCTGTAAAAACGCGACTGCCCCTGTTTACCGGGTTTCATGAGGTACGCATTGAGCATGGGAGTAAGCGTCAGGGAAACAAAGGCCGAAATAAGCACCGCCGCTCCCAGCACTACCCCGAACTCACGGAACAGCCTTCCCACAAAACCTTCCAGGAAAATGACCGGGAGAAACACTGCTGCCAGGGTCACGGAAATGGAGATCACGGCAAAAAAGATCTCTTTGGCCCCTTTTATCGCCGCCTCTATCGGGCTCAGCCCTTCCTCCACCTTCTTATAGATATTCTCCGTTACCACAATACCGTCGTCTACCACCAGCCCGGTGGCCAGTACAATGGCCAGCAAGGTCAGGACGTTTACCGAATATCCTAACAGCCACATAATAAAAAACGTACCGATAAGGGACACCGGGATATCCAGCAGGGGCCTCAGGGCCATAGACCAGTTCCTGAAAAACAGGAAGATGACCAGTATCACCAGTACAATGGAGATCAGCAGGGTCTCGGCCACTTCCTCCACGGCCCGTTTTACATATACCGTATCATCGATTACCACATTGAGCTTAAACCCTTCCGGAAGGTCACTGAGCAACCTGTCGTACTCCTTGTAGAAGGCATCGGCAATTTCCAGGTAGTTGGTCCCCGGCTGCGGAATAATGGCCACCGCCACCATGGGCTGCCCCGAATCGCTCATCTTGGTTTCCATATTCTCTCCTTCGAGAGCTGCCTTTCCCACATCGCTGAAACGGACTATCCTGTTGCCGTCGGCCCGGATAATGATGTTGTCGAACTCTTCTTCCGTGGCAAGATTACCTATAGTCCGCACCGTGAGTTCCGTATTATCGCCGGTAAGTTTTCCTGAGGGCAGTTCCACATTCTGCGCCAGGAGCGCATTTCTGACATCGCCCACCGTAACCCCGTAAGCAGAGAGTTTCAGCGGATCGATCCACAGGCGCATGGCATATTTTCGCTGCCCCCAGATCTGTACGCTGCTCACTCCGGGAATGGTCTGTACCCGCTGTGCAATAACATTCTCGGCATAGTCTGAGAGCTCCAGGATATTTTTCACATCGCTCTGAACGGTCATGGAAATAATACGCTCGGCATCGGCATCGGCCTTGACCACTACCGGGGGGGCATCGATATCCTCGGGAAGGTTCCGCACGGCCTGGGATACCTTGTCCCTGACATCATTGGCCGCTTCCTCCAGGTTTTTGTCCAGGTTAAATTCTATACTGATACGGCTTTTGCCCTGGGTACTTGTGGAAGTAATATTCCGGATACCATCGATAGAGTTAATCGATTTTTCAAGCGGTTCGGTAATCTGCGATTCTATAATCTCCGCATTGGCCCCTGCATAGGAGGTCTGTACGGAAACCTGTGCCGGGTCGATGGAGGGAAACTCCCTTATCCCGAGATACATATACCCCAGCACCCCGAAAAGGATGATCAAAATATTCATCACCAGGGCCAGCACCGGTCGTTTTATACTTATGGTAGATAAATTCATCTGGAAGAGCTAAAGAAGTATTTTTTAATGATCGAGCACCACGTCTACTGCCGCCCCGTTCTCCAGGGCCATGATCCCGTAGGTCAGAATGGTATCTCCCGGCTGCAGTCCGGAAAGCACCCTTACATCACTGCTGGTACGCGCCCCGGTTTCCACCTGTACGGCCTGTGCCTTACCCTTTCTTACCACAAAAACCTCTTTCCCGTTCTGTATCGGGATCAGGGCCTCCGAAGGTACCATAAGAGCATCGGGCACCACTTCGAGCGGGAATTTCACGTTCACGAACATCCCCGGGTATAATTGCCCTTCACTGTTGTCTGCCACCGCCCTCATTTTGAGGGTACGGGTAGTTACATCCACTTCAGGTTCTATGGCATACACCCTGGCGGTAAATGATCTTCCCGTGTCGGTAGTCGTAAATGTGAATTCACTGTTGACCTTCATCCGGGACACATATTTTTCAGGAATGGAGAACGTGAGTTTCAGCTGGTCGGTATTCACCAGCCTGGCCACTGTAGTAGAAGGGGTCACATACGTTCCTTTCGAAATATTGCGCAAACCGATAGTTCCGGAAAAGGGTGCGCGAACAGAAGTCTTGTACCGCTGTGCCGAGATAAGCTCTGCCTCGGCACTGGCCGATTCGTAATCGGCGCTGGCCATATCGTATTCTTCCTGGCTTATCCCCTGTTTTTCGAGCAGCAGTTTCGCCCTGCGTTCATTTTCGGCAGCGAGTTTCTTTGCCGTCTCCGCCTTCGAAAG
Source organism: Sinomicrobium soli (assembly GCF_003285545.1). Lineage (GTDB taxonomy): Bacteria > Bacteroidota > Bacteroidia > Flavobacteriales > Flavobacteriaceae > Sinomicrobium. Next base: position 350,573 of record NZ_QLNV01000001.1, read on the forward strand.
CTGAGCGGTCAGCTCGATATCGTCTACCTTAAAGAGCACCTGCCCTTCCGACACCCGCGAGCCTTCCCGGAAATAGATCTCCCTGACCACTCCCGATACCTCGCTGCGAATGTCCACCAGTTCATTGGCCTCCAGCGACCCCGAAAGCGACAAGCGGTTCTCAAATTTCTCCGGTTTTACGATCATACCGGAAATCGGGAGGGGCCCTTTTTCCTTCCCCCCCACAAACGCAGTCGCTTCCTTATTTTCACTGACCCTGTATACAATAAGGGCTACAAGCCCCAGAATCAACAGGCCATAGACCATCATACGTATTTTCATACTGCAGATTAGGTTAGTATTTTATAATGATTAGGATATTACGGTGTTGCCCATATTAAGGTTTTCACCCTTTGGACTCTGCAATTATAAGACATTATAATCCTATAAAGGTTTAATCCTGTTTTAAATTTACATACATTCACATTTTTTTAAGAAAAAAGTGTTAAAAACACCGTTGTATATTCTTTTTTAACAGGAATTAGGAGACCTGCCGATTTTTAATCAATAGGAGAAATACATGTTCCTGGCACTCAAACAAAAACAACAGGCCCCCGGAATTCCGGAAGCCTGTTGTTTTTACAGTTATTGGGTTAACAGGTTATTGGGTTATTGAGTACTGTCTGAATAACCCGATTAACTCAATATTCTACCATCCCCAAGACAGTTTTACTGCTCATACTTTTCGGGAACAAGGATAAACTCGGCATAGTTCTCATCATTAAAATACTTTTTTGCATTTTCCCTGAAATAGTCGGAGTCCAGCTTTTCGAGTTCTTCTTCGTAATTCAGAAACCCGTCCATTTCAAGTCCGTATTCATAGGCCCTCTTAAGCCGTGAGATCCAGAAACTATCGTTTTTCAATGATACTTCCATATGAGAAATTTCCGCTTTCTTGATCTTGTTTACATTTTCGGCAGAAACACCATGTTCTTTAATCGCGTCTATCTCTTCCAGCACCCTCGCCTTCAGCTTCTCCACATTTTCAGGAGCACAGGTAAAGCGCACCTGCATTCTGTACCAGCCATACGGCCTGTCGGTCGTAAAACCGCTTACCCTGACGCCATATACCCCCGACATCTTTTCCCGCAGCTCTTCGGTCAGGCGTATCTTGAGTACTTTGGCCAGCAGGTTCAGGTCCCTGGCCTTTTCAGGGGTGTATTCCAGCGTACCCGTAAAGCGCATATCCACTTCGCTTTTGTTTTCTACGCCTTTTTTGACCACCTTTGATATTCTTCCCTTTACTCTCCGTTGCCCGATATCTTTCCAGTTGCTCTGTACAGCAGTATCCGAAGGAAGGCTTGCCAGGTATTGTTCGGAGAGCGAGGCTATGGTATCCGGATCGAAATTACCGGCAAAAATAAAGGTAAATCCGTTGGCATTGGAGAAACGCTCCCTGTAGAATTCGTATGCCGTGTCCAGGTCGAGATCCTTTTCTATCTGCTCCGGTGTCAGGGGAACAGCTCTTAAATGATTGTTCAGCATGGTCCTGGAGATCACCTCTTCAAAATAAGTTCCCGGGTTATCTTCCGCTCCTTCGTACATCGATTTAACTCTTTCCTTATACGCCCCGAAACTGTCTTCATCCTTATGGGGTGCGGTAAAATAAAGGTGTACCATCTGGAACATTCTCTCCAGTTCGGCGGTATTACTCTGTGCCCGGAAAAGTTCATCGTAATAATTGAGATAAGGCGTTACACTTACGTTTTTACCCATATTCAGTTTTTGCAACTGTGTGTTCGACAAACCGTTCAATCCGCTTTCCAGGATAATTTTTCCAGCCTCCCTGGCAGAAACATAAATACTGTCTGCGGCCACAGAACTTCCACCGGGGCGGAACCCGTTCATGGCAATAATGTCGTTCTGGAAGGTGGTAGGTTTTGCCATAACGGTAACCCCGTTTTTGTATTTCCACGTAGTGACATCTACAGTCTTATTGTAGGTCCTACTTTCCAGGATACCGGGAGACGGCCTGTTTTTCATCAGTTCCAGGCCGGCAACATCATCCTTATAGGGTTCCAGTTCCATTTTTCCCGAATCGCTGACCAGGCCGATCAGCTCTTTTTCGGAAGGAAGCCTGTCCCGGATCTTTTCCGGGGCAGTCAGCACTATGGCAATATTGGAAGGGGTTATCCATTGTTCGGCTATGGCATTGACCTCATCCACGGAGATACCCGGAAGGGTTTTCTCATAAAAATCATACCTGAAATCTTCACTGACCACCGGGTCTTCAAAAGTAAAATGATCTATCAGCCTTTCCACATAAATACGACTCGGAATTTTATCGGCCTCTTTCTTGTAAAAATCGGCATTGGCAAGCATCTGCGATTTATACCTCTCCAGCTCTTCCGGAGTAAAACCGAACCTTTTTGCCCGCTCACTTTCGGCAACCAGCGCGCGGATACCATCGCTTATCCTGGCATCCTTCAGGTCGGCCCTGAGCGAGTAACTGTCCATATTACCCAAAAACAGCCCGATACCGGCTACCGCTTTTATAAAGGGGGCGTCCCCGCTTTGTGCAACTTCGTCCAGTCGCTGGCGCAGCATCCCGGAATACATGGTGCGCAACATCGACGCCTTGTAATCCTCGTATGTCCGGACATCTTCGCCCTCTCTTTTGTAATAGATGGAAATCCGGGTGTCGTTGGTTTCCTTGTCGGTGATCACCGCAGCCAATGGCTTTTTGTTTTCCGGTATTTGGTAAACCTTTCGCTCCCTCGGGTTTTCAGGAGCTTTCATACTACCGAATTCCTTCCTGATTTTTGCCTCGATCTCTTCTACGTCAAAATCACCCACCAGTACCAGGGCCTGCAGATCCGGACGGTACCAATCCCTGTAATACCTCCTCATGGCATCGTATTCGGAGTGGAGTATCACATCCAAAGTACCGATAGGCAGGCGGTCTGCATACCTCGAATGGTTGGTGAGCACGGGAACAGACTGGTAATACATCCGCATACCGGCCCCGCTTCTGGCCCTCAGTTCTTCGGCGATCACTCCTCTTTCATTGTCAATCTCTTCACCGGTAAACGTAATCCCGTCGGCCCAGTCTCTAAGCACCTGCAGGCTGGTGTTAAAAACATCCTCTTTATCGGTAGGCACCGAAAGCTTGTATACCGTTTCGTCGAAACCGGTATGGGCATTGAGATCTGCCCCGAATTCCACCCCTACACTCTGAAGGTAATCGATAAGCTTGTTCTTTTCAAAATTCCGGGTCCCGTTAAACGCCATGTGTTCCACAAAATGCGCCAGCCCCTGCTGGTCGTCATCTTCCAGGAGCGAACCGGCATTGACCACCAGTCTCAGTTCTGCCCTGTTCTCCGCCCTGGTATTCTTTTTGATGTAATAGGTAAGCCCGTTTTCGAGTTTTCCCGTTTTTACGGAAGGGTCGAACGGAAGCTCCTTCCCGGGGTTGGTAATGTCGTTGTTCCGTTGTGCATTTGCAATGCCTGTCAGCCCTGCGAACAACAGCAATAAAAATACTATGCGTATGGATCTCATTTAGATTTTTTTTAAATTGAATATTCAGGTTTTGTTTTTAGAAATTATAACCGGGATTCTGATCCTCGTATCCTATCAGTTTGTTTCCCTCGATCTCTGTAAGCGGTATGGGCAGTATATACTGATCGGTACTGGTAATGGAAGGTTTCAGTTCCATGGCCTTGTCAAAGCGTATGGCGGCAAACCATTCACTGCCGTTCTCAAAGGCCAGCTCCCGGACGATCTCTTCAAAAATATCGTCCATCAGTTCATCCATGGTCTCCGCTTCGGAGTCTCCTGTCTCTACCCTGTTCCTTATCTCGTTTAGCGGCACCCGGGCCTCTTCTACCGTTGCCCCGCTTCTCGCCAGGCCTTCGGCCTTGATAAGGTACATCTCGGCAAGCCTTAAAAAATAGGTAGGCCTGAATGTGGCGGCATTATTCACCTTGAGGATGGTTTGCCCCGAATAGGTGAGCGGTTGTCGCGGATCTCCTTCCATGAGTTCGGGAAACCAGGTATCCCCGGTCCTTCCGGAGTAAAAACGTTTGCGGTTGTTCTGGTCCAGGTCAGAATTGGCATCCCTGTAAGTCTGGAAGATAAGCTCGGTGGAGCTGAGCCCCTTGTCAAAGACATCGGCAAAACTGCCTTCCAGCTGTACAGCCCCGGAATTGATCACCCTGTCGGCCATATCGGCAGCTTCGGCATATTCGCCCATAAAGAGCAACACCTTTGCCTTCAGGGCCATTGCCGTAAGTTTGGAAGCCCTGTAATTTACCGTAAAATCAGGAGCGTTCTCCACAGCAAAATCCAGGTCAGACAGTATCTGGGTATAACATTCCATAACGCTGCTTCTCTCCTTGTCGCGGGTTACAAAGTTTACAGGTGCTGTTCGCAAAACCACACCGAGCTCACTCGAAGTATCGTAAAACTGTCCGTAATACCGCAACAGGTCGAAGGTGGTCATAGCCCTCAGAAAATGGGCTTCCCCTATAATCTCCATACGGGTTTCTTCCGAGATCTCCTCCGAAGGTAATTCTGCGGTAAGTGTAATACTGTTATTGGCCATGTCCATTACCGTGTAGATCGCCCTCCAAAAATTCCTCACGTTTGTGTTCTCCATGGTCAGGTCATTATTCACAAACTGGGCATCGCCTATATTGTTCATGGTACCTATCATGGCCGAAGGGATAAGTTCGGAATGCATATAATAGTGAGCCAAAGGATATGCCACTATCTGGGCATAGGCCCCGTTGAGCAGGGCCCTGGCATCATCTTCATCGGTAACCACATTAGAAGGCACGAGGTTGTCCGGCGGGTCCTGGTCGATGGAATCCACCAGGTTGCACGAGATCGTCAACAGGAACAGTAAACTATATATCGGTTTTTTTATCATCGCTATTCTCTTTAAAATTTAATATTGATTCCAAGGCTGTAAATACTCGGTATGGGATACCTGTTCGTGTCCCTTCCGGCTCCCGATATATCGTTGTTAAAAAGAGTCCCTCCCTGCGGATTGGCTCCGGGATAACCGGTAATGGTAAAGAGGTTCTGTGCTACTCCATATACTGCGATACCGTCGATAAAGTCCAGTTTCTGTAAAATACGCTTTGGCATATCATACCTCAGGTTCAGCGTATTCAGCCGCAGATAAGAAGCATCGTGCACGTAGTGACTTGAGATCCGCCGGTTATTGTTAGGATCTCCATAAATGGCACGCGGTTGACGTGTAGGGTTTTCAGGGGTCCATCCGTTTAAGGCATCCACAAGTTTATTTTCCCCACTGAATGTATTAAAGAAATTGACATCCTGGGCTTGTGCATACCAGAAGAGATCATTCCCTATAGAATAGCTGAACTGGGCCGACAGGCTAAGCTGCTTATACCGGAAGGTAGAGGCAAAGCCCCCGAACACATCGGGTTGCGCATCCCCGATAATCGTCTGGTCCAGGACAGTAATCTTCCCATCCGGCACCCCGTCCGGGCCGGTAATATCCTTAAAACGAAGGTCGCCGGGGGCGGTTTCAGCATGTTGATACACCCCGTCAGGAGCAGCTGCATTAAGGGCATCAATGGCTGCCTGGTCCTGAAATATCCCCTCGGCTTCATACCCATAAATCAACCCTATGGCGCTCCCTTCCTTGAGCTGACCTCCATTATTCGGAATACCGGATACAATACCATTCTCATCTTTGTAATCATCTCCTACGCTTACCAGAACATTTTTGTTCCTGGTCGCATTTACACGTATATTCCAGGAGAAATCCTTAGATCGTATAAGGTCTGCATGGAGCAGGAGTTCCAGCCCGGTATTCCGGGTTTCCCCGGCATTAGCCAACACCGTGACGATACCTGTGCTAACAGGAGGAATAACGGGAAAAATGGCATCATAGGTATCCTTGCGGTAATAGCCGAATTCCCCGGAGATCCGGTTGTCAAAGAGCCCGAACTCAAGTCCGAAATCCAGCTGGTCGGTGGTTTCCCATTTCAGGCGGTCGTTCCCGAGTTGTGTCAGTATAACGGCACTTTCACCTCCGTACTGATAGGTCTCATAAAGCGTCCTCCATTGGTATGCCCCAAGATCCTGTTGCCCTGTTTTTCCGATACTCGCCTTGAATTTCAGGTTATTCAGTGTTTTATTTCCCCGGAGAAATTCTTCCTCGGAAGCCCGCCAGGCCACAGCTACTGCCGGGAAGAAGGCATATTTGTTCTCTTTGGCGAATTTGGAGGAGCCGTCTACCCTACCCACCAGGGTTGCCAGGTAGCGCGAATCATAATCGTAATACAACCTGCCGAAATACGAGGCCAGCCCGGAACCTTCACTGGTAGAAAGCCCCCCGTTACCTAAGGTCGCACTGCTCACATTGTCGAGTATACCATTGCTAAACCCTTCTCCGAATGCCTTGTTATACGATTTATTAACGTTTTCAAAGGTAGTCCCCAATACCGCATCAACATGGTGAAGTTCATCCCACTGCCTGAAATAGGTCAGGGTGGTCTGCCACTGTGTTACGGCAGACTGGCTCCGGCTGTCCTGGGCATATCCTTCTCCAGTTCCCTGCAGGCGGCTCCAGCCTCCTCTAAAGGTAAATGCAGGGTAAAAGCTTTTTTGTATCCCGCTATTGTAATTCACCGATAAACGCGTTTCCGCCTTAAGCCCTTCCATCAGTTCAAGACCGGTAAAAAATGTTCCTAAGAACAAAAACGTATTATTGGCATTATTCGCTTCCGAAAGCGCAGCCGGGCTTTCGAGGTTATAGTATGGCGAAAACGTATAATTCCCGTCTTCATCACGTACCGGAAGGTCCGGTCTGAAACGGAATATACGATCATACAAACCTGCATCCGTAGCAAATTGTTCCGCATATGTCGCCTGTATCCGGGTCCCGAAATTCCAGGTCCTGGTAGCGTTAGTGTTCAGGTTAAGATTTATGGTGTAACGCTTCCGTTCCGAGCCTTTAAATCCCGCTTTTTCATCCAGGGCCGATAGGGAAGCGGAATACCGTGTTGCGGAAGTTCCTCCGCGAGCACTGAAATTCGCCGTGGTGGTAATTCTGTTACCCGGGTCCATGATATCTTCCCAGTTGGTATCGGCGTCACCGAAATAGCTGCCGTCCCTAACCGCATTGGCAAAAGCATCGGTCCGGGAACTGTTTTCTACGGCAGTAGTCCAGGCCTCCTTAAACTGGGTGGCATTGAATACATCCAGTCCCGGTAGCTCCTGTATGGAAGAGGACAGGTCGAACTCAAAATTCACATCGCTGTTCCGCGATCCCTGCTTGGTATTGATAATGATTACCCCGTTGGCCGCTCTCGAACCGTAAATTGCTGCTGCCGAAGCATCCTTCAGGACGGAGATGGACTCTATATCGTTGGGGTTTATATTACCTACGGGAGTACTCAGCCCCTGGTTGTCCAGTTCCTGTCCGAGCGACTGCCCTTCAGACCCCCCAATGGGAATATTGCTCTCGGCCACCACGGGTATGCCGTCGATCACAAAGAGGGGCTGGTTAGACCCGAAAAGGGAAGTCGTCCCCCTGATCCTTATTTTGGAGGCCGATCCGGGCTGGCCGTTGGGAGAGCTGACGTTCACCCCGGCTACAAGCCCTTGTAACCCCTGGTCTACATTAATGGCCGGCGCCTGGTTGTGAAAGCTCTCCATATCGACCACCCCGACAGAACCGGTGATATTTTCCTTTTTGACCTCCCCGTAACCGATGATGACAACCTCTTCGATCTCCTCTACAGACGTCTCCATCCGTATATCCACCACCGTGCGGTTTGCGACTTCCTCCTCAAGGGTTTCAAACCCGATATAGGAAAATTGCAGGGTAGCTTCCGCAGAAACATTGATGCTGTAATTCCCGTCGATATCCGTGGTGGTCCCCCGGGTGCTTCCCTGTATGAGTACGGTAACACCGGGCAGGGGAATTCCCTGTTCGTCGGTCACCGTTCCGCGAACCTGGCCCTGTACCTCCGAATTCCGGTCCCGGTTTTCGGCATTCCCGGTTTCCTCAGGTCTGAGAAGGATCAGTTTATCCCTAAGTACATAGCCGATACCCGTGCCTTCCAGTATCTGGTCCAGGATATAGGATACGGGCCGGTTATCAGCCTTGATACTGACCTTCCTTCCGGTATCGATCTTACCGACGTTATAAATAAACTTGAACTCCGTTTTCGACTCTATTTCTTTCAGGATATTTTCCAGGGACATATCGTGTACATCCAGGGTTATCCTGGCCTTTTGCGGATAAGAGTTGGCGTGTAAGGAAAGAAAAGAAGAGATTAACAGTACGGTCCATATTTTCCGGACAGACCCTCCGAACAGGGCGTGCTTCTCCCTGTACCAACTTTGTTTTTTTTTCATACTTTTACAATGTTTGGTTAAAATGAGTGGAATTATTTAGCTAAACGTTAAAATCAGGATCAGGGAATGTCAGCAGCATTTCCTGATCTCTTTTTTTTCATTCAATTGTCAGTTTATTGGTTATTATCCTGTTGCGTTATTCAAATTCTTCATAACCTGGCAACAACCTGTCACCCTGCTCACCGTAAACCCGCAATCCGGAAGGTTCAGCCCGTTTACTACGGTGCCGTAATCATGATTTTTCCATTTTTCTTTTCAAATTTAAAAGGAGTGTCTTCGGCAAAAATGGCAAGGATCTCCTCTATGGATTCCACATCAAAGCTTGCGGTAAACACCTCGTCCTCCAATTCGGGATACCGGTTGATGATCTCCACATTATAGGTACGCTGTAATTTCCGGATGATCTCGGGGAAAGCCGTGTTCGTCAGGACCAGCCTCCCTTCGAGCCAGGCAGTATGTTCCCGCACATCAGCCTCTTCTACACTCAGCGCTTTGCGTTCCCTGTTAAAAGCCCCCCTTTGTCCCGGTTTGAGTATAACTTCCCGGCCCGGTCCGGCATTTTCTTCATCGTACATTTTTACGGAACCTTCCGTAAGGACCACCGCGACCTCCCTGTCACCGGTATAGGAAGACAGGTTAAAGGATGTACCCAGCACCTCTACCCCCACACCCTCTGCCGAGATCACAAAAGGATGTTGCTCATCTCTTGCCACCTTGAAATAGGCTTCACCCCGGAGTACCACACTACGTGTTTCCCCTTTGCCAAAACTGTCGGGATACGTCATGGAGCTTCCCGAATTCAGGGTAACATATGTACCGTCGGCCAGTTTAAGGGTAAAAGTCTGCCCGTAAGGAACTTCTATGGTACTCATGGAAGCTTCCCTTCCGGCAGCGGCATGCTGCCCGTAATCCAGGGTATCCCCGTGCTGAACTGCAACGATAGTGCCCTCTTTATTTTTCAGGTGTTTTGCCTCCCCCTTTGTCATAAGTTCGAGTTTCCCTTTATCCAGGGTAATCTTTACGGTATTACCCGGTACGTCGGCCTCCCTATTGGAGAAAGGACGGTATAACACGGTCAGTGCCATACAAACTCCCACCAGGGCAGCCGCTGCACTCCACATAAATACGGGATGCCGCTTTCTTCGCCACGGCGCTCTTCCCTGCTTCGACCGTTTTACCAGGTCTTCCCAGATACTATCGACATCCAGTTCCCTTATCCTTTCCAGGTCCTGCCCCTGAAGCCTTATTTGCTCAAGCTTCCTGTATAGTGCGGCATTTTCAGGAGGCCCATCCAACCATGTTTTGAATTCTTTTTCTTCTTCAGGGCTCAATGCCGTATTCAGCCTTTTAATAATGATATCTTCTATGTCCACGTGTTTGGTTTTTTTGACACCGGCTAAAACGTGCAAAATATTGCACAGATTAACCGCTGCGCGCTTACATGATTTTCTCAATCAATGTAATTTAGTGTAGGTTATTTATTATTAGCAAAACCTGTGTTCTTTTCATAATATCTTTTGCTTTCCGGGCCTTGCTTTAACTATAAGAGCACAAAAAATAAAAACAGGGTGATCGGGGTTTGAAAAAAAACGGAATTTTATAAAAAGAACTCGTCTTGAGTTATTATAATTTGCTGCAAAACCCTCTTTTGCACCCATATTTTGTCTTTTTCTCTCCCCATAGCTATGGCTATGTGGCTCAAAAAAGCCTTCATCTGGGCACAGGGCGGAGCGTTACGAAACAGCCCAGTGGGCTGTTTTAGCGAACGAGCCAGCTGGCGCAAGGGCAGGTTAGCCTAAATGAAACAACCCAAGATGAGTTCAAAGTCAATGCCAAAGCGAAGCTGAAGAAACTTCAACAACATCTCAGAAAAACAGCCCCGGCACCGCAAACAGGAGCAGCGGAATATGTACCAGGGATTGCCGCAATATCTTATATGCCTTTTTTACCTGGGTCTTTATGGTATTGACCGATACGCCGAGGCCTTCCGCTGCTTCGGAATATTTCAGGCCGTGAACCACACATAATTCGAAGGCTTTCCGGTATCCCTCCGGCAATTTACTGATCTCGTTTACCAGCATATACGCCTCTTCCCGGGCTATTATCTCATGTTCACCCGTCTTCTCCTGAGCCGCAACAGTCTCGATTTCATCCGTCAGGCTTCTCAACTTCCCTTTCCTTTTCCTGCTTTTAAGGCTCTCGTGATAAACGCTTTGCCGCACATAGGCATCGATGTCCTTTACATGCGATATATCGTTCTTTTCCAGCAATGTCAGAAAAACTTCCTGTACAATATCCTTGGCCTCGTCCACATCCAGCACATAACTATACGAAAACCGGCACAGATCCTTAAAATGCTCCTGAAAAACAGATCTCAATATTTTTTCCTTCCCTTTCAATAAAATGTATTTTTTATGTTAAAAGTACATCAATCCTTCGTACCATCAAATTGTGAATTTCGACTTGTTTTTCACGCCATAAGGATACAACAAAACAGTTTCACTTTCAATATCCGAATATTTTTTTTGTAAAATGACGTTGTTTATTAATAGTTTTGTGAACACCCGTTTTATGCAAATTACCCCCTAAAATACTTAATATCAATGATTTTAATAAATCCGGTGGTGATAAATTATCAGGTTGATGAGTCATTCGGGCAGCGCTCAATAACCAAAGCATACCGTTTAAATTATTCTTAGACCCATCAAATGACTATCAAACACCTCTCCGTTTTCTGCTGTTTATCCCTTTTTTGCGCAAATGCCCGGATTTTGCCGGGTACCGCCGGGCAAAAGGAGGCTGCAAGGGTTGAGGTTTCAGGGTACATCGTCAATGAAGAAAACAAAGCCGTCCCTTATGCAGCCATAGTGTTCCGGGACCTGGATACCGGCGAAAGTTCCGGCACCATGGCCGATGGGGAGGAAGGCTTTTTCTCGCTTGAAATACTTCCCGGAACATATATGGTCGAGGTCAGCAGCACAGGCTATTTCACCAGTACGAAAGAGATAGAGATCCTTGAAAAGACCAGGCTTCCCCCTTTTGTGCTCAAGGAAAAGGCAGAAGTACTCGACGAAGTTGTGGTACGGCATGAGATACAGCGAAAAATAAAACACAATGCCACCGGAATGGTGGTAAGTCCGCAAAACGATTCGCTGTTTAAAAAGATCTCCACCACAGATATCCTGGAGCTCCTTCCGGGAGTAAGCATCTCCGAAAACGGGAATATCTCCCTGAATGGTGTTCCGGCAATGGTTACCATAGACGGCAAGCCCCGGCGGCTGACAGGTGACCTCCTGAAAACTTTCCTCGAAAGTATAAGCGGGGACCAGCTGAAAACGATCGAACTGATCAATAATCCCTCGGCCAGATACAGCGGACATGTGAAAAAGGTGATCGACATCACGCTAAAGCGGGAGCGGGACGACGGGATTTCCGGAACCGTATCCACCAGGGTAAACAATGCCAACCTGGGGGTTTCTCCCGGTATCGGGCTGGACTATAAAAGGGGAAAATTCACTTTTTCCTTCTTCTCCATGCCCTATTCCATTTTCCGGAGAAAACGGGAGACGTACACCTTCCGGCACGATTCCGAACAATAGCTATCGTTCCGCGAGACCGGGGCCGAACATTCAGAATCGGACCGGTTCAGCTATCAACTGGGCACGGATTACACCATAGACGAAAAGAGTTCCATCCTGCTGAATGTCCATTGGGAACAGCGTAATGCGGAACGCGATGTCGATTTTAAAAGCGAACAGTCCTTATACGGCCAGCCGGAAAAAACGTATACCGATAAAAACTTCTTCCGCTCCGGGAACAGTGCTTACGGTATCGACCTGGGTTATCGCTACGATATCGAGAAAAACAAAACACGCCTCGATATCGCCGGGAGCTATGGCAGGGGACAAACAGACGATAACGATCGGTATACCGGGGAAACGACAGAACCGGGGCAGGACTCCGGTACGCGGAACACCAGCAGAAACGAAAGGAACGAAGAGCATTTTTATGTGAGTGCCCGGACCGATTACAGTACAAAATTCGGAGACCTGGACCAGTATAATTACGAGATGGGCGTCAAATTTGACCACGTATTTCTCCACAACATGAACACTTTCGAACATTTTGACCCCGCAATGCAGTTATTCGAAACAGATCCTGCACTTTCCACCGATTTTGACTACCGCGAAAACACGTATGCCGGCTATGCCTCCATCAGTTCCAGCGGCGGCCGGTTGAAATACTCGGCAGGGATAAGGCTGGAGCATACCCGGACCAGCAGCCATGTGAAAACGGAACAGCAGCAACAGGTCAATTCCTTCTTTAATATCATGCCTGTAGCATCGGTCAAATACATGATCGATAAGCGTCAGACCAGCAATATAAACCTGTCGTACCGAAAAGGGTACTCCCTTCCGCCCTATATGCAGCTCAATCCCTTTGAAAATTATGTCAATTCCAATACCCTGCGCCGCGGGAACCCCGACCTGGAACAAAGCATCTTTCATCTTATCAGCCTGGGGGTCACACTCAAAAACAGGTATTTCCTCACCTGGAGTTCCAACTATTACACCGATGTTATCGAGGTCGCCGAAACTATGGAAGACGAAACCAATATCATCTCCTAAACGAATATCGGAAACCGGTGGATACACCGGGCAAATTTTAATTCCAATATCAACCTCAGGCCGTGGTGGCGCGTCAATATGTCTTCCGATCTCAGTTTTGTAAAAGTCAGCGGAAAAAGGGTCAACACGCAGTTCAGCACTTTTTCACTGGGAGCAAACAACAACCTGATCTTGCGGAACGATCTTATCATCCGGTTAAATACCTCTTTAAATAACGGAGATTCCAGCAGTTACGGGGTGCCCAATGATTTTATCAGGGTATATGCATCGGCATCCGTCACCAAGAAATTCCTGTCAGACCAGCTCCAGGTCATCGCACAGGTACACGACATCTTCGGTACAGGCAACCGGAAAGAAAACAGCTATACTATCGGAAGCACGACTTATACGAGCAGGAACACCATACAGAGACCCTCAGTATCCCTGAATATTTCCTACCGGTTTGCCTCGGGAAGCAAGATCAGCAAAAAGAACAAGAAAGCGAGCCATGTAGACGGAAGCAGGTTTTAACCCCTTCCTGAAACCAATAAAAAAGCCTCCCGGAAAGGAGGCTGAAAAAATGTGGGGCTACCAGGTTCGAAACAGTGACTCTTCCCGACAGCAAGTCGGGGATGCTATGAGACAGTCCCGGGCAATATTTTGCAACAGAACCTTTTTGCTCGTCTTATAATCGACAATTTCAGAAAGATCCCTTTCTTCCGGGATCTTCTCAGTAAGCTCGTGGTTGTCTTCATGTACTTTCTCCAGGATATCCGGATGATTCAAATACTACGATATAACGAACGGAAATTAATTCTACAAGCCCTTCTGGAATGAAGATTTTCCATTTCCATAAAGAGACCTGTTTTTATTGTGGTTCTTCCATCTTCACAGGTACTTCAGTAAGGAAGATGATATACGGGATGCCTTTAGTTGTTGCAAGGCATTCCCCTTTATTTGCCGCACTCTTTCCCGTGTCAGGTCCATGGATGTGGCGATGTCTTCCAATCTTTTAGGACTATTACCCTGAAGCCCGTAGAACTTTATCATGATTTCTTTTTCTCTTACTGAAAGGACATTGAGAAGATTGGCAATATCAGTCCTGAGTGACATGTTCAACAGATTATCGTCCGGAACGGGAGAATCGACAGCCTCTATTACAGTATACAAGCTATTTCCCTGGTCTTCATCGTTTTTTAACGGGGAATCCAGAGAGAGGTTTCTTCGGGAGTTTAGAAGGCAGGTTTCAATTTCGGAGAGAGAAACTTCCAGGAAATCAGATATCTCCTCCGGGGAAGGTTTTCGCTCAAAAGTCTGCTCCAGGAAAATAACAGCCTGATTTATTTTACCTATCATCCCTATTTTGTTCAAAGGGAGTCTCACCATTCTGGAGTTTTCACTAACAGCCTGTATTATGGCCTGCCGGATCCACCATACCGCGTATGAAATAAACTTAAAACCTCTTGTAGGATCAAATCGTCCGGCTGCTTTAATCAAACCCAGGTTCCCTTCATTTATAAGGTCGGAAAGAGGCAATCCCTGGTATTGGTATTGTTTGGCCACGGAGACCACAAATCTTAGATTGGCATTGACCATCGTTTTTAAGGCATCCTGATCTCCAAGCCTGATTTTTTCGGCCAGTTCTATTTCCTCATCACTGGTTATCAAGGCAATTTTAGAAATATCCAGCAGGTATTTGTCTAAAGTAGTGCCTTTTCTGTTAGTGATTTGACGAGGTATTTTTAACTGTCTCATATATAGTTTTTAGCATGGTGAAGAATAAAATAATTATAGGGGAATAAAAAGACCACCCTGGCGTAACTTTTTTCAGTTTCTGCTTTTTCAGCCGCCTACATCCGAAATTATTGTTTTATGGAGATTTATGTAGAAGATCTTGCAAAGTAGGAATGCTAAGTTTTGTACTTCTACTTTAAAAGGTGGATTTTCTTAAAACGATTAAAGGTATGATTTGCTCACTGTAACCTAAAAGAATATTTCTGTCAGGAGTTTGAAAGAGGTAAACAAACAGGTCAGGACGATACCATCGTCATTTCTGTTTTTCCCAACCGCCGGAGCATTCTTACGTGATCAGCAATGGCTGAGGCAAAAGTCTTTTTTATGTGGTACGGAAGGCCGTATTCATGTGCCGTTTTCGCAACGATATGAGATATTTTCCTGTAGTGAACATGGCATATATTAGGCAGTAGATGATGCTCTACCTGGTAGTTCAGGCCTCCTATGAGCCAGGAGAAGAACCGGCTTCGGGGCGAAAAATTACTGGTCGTTTCCAGCTGATGGAGAAACCAGTCGTTTTCTATAACGCCGTCCTTGTCGGCCAGCGGATATTCGTTGGCGGGCATAATATGGGCCACCTGGAAAATACTGCTTATCCACAGGCCGGTGACCACGTGCATACACAAAAAGGCCAGTATAACGATCCAGGGCGACAGGGGAACCATGATAAGCGGCAGGACCAGCGCATAGGAATAATAAAGCAGTTTCCACCCAATCAGTTTAAATAATTCTTTTTTATATTTCTGTTCCCGGTTCAGCAACCCCATGTTCTTATACCGGATAAGCCTTACAAAATCTTTGGCAGTGATCCACATCAGGGTAGAGATGCTGTAAAAGAACCATACGTAGACATGCTGAAACCTGTGGAGCCAATGCTTCTTGGCATGCGGTGAGAACCGCAGGAAAAACGGAACATTGATGTCATCGTCCGCCTGCTGAATGTTGGTATAGGTATGGTGTAACATATTGTGCTGTATTTTCCACACCGTGGCATTGGCGCCTATGAGATTCATGGTATAACCCAGGTACTTGTTTACTTTCCGGTGCCTGGAGTAAGAACCGTGAATGGCATCGTGCATAACGCCCATTCCTATCCCTGCCATGCCCAATCCGCTGATAACGTACAGGACAAAGAGCAGAAATACATGATGAATGATACCGGTGTTTATAAGGACCAGGGGAGCAAAGAAAGTAAAAAGCATAACCGCTGTTTTGCTAACCATGCTTTTGTTGGCATGCTTGCTGATGTTGTGGGTTTTAAAGTAAGCGTTTACTCTCTTTCTCAATGTCCTGGAGAAGTCCGAACGTTTGTTTGCTGAAAATTTCAAGGTATTCATAATATGGTATTTTTAAGCCGTCAGCCTTTTTTGTAGCCTGTTGTTGTCATTAACCGGAAGACGGAACAAAAACTTTTTTAGCCCTGTCGCTGGGAAAAGACGGAAAGTCCGGGAAAAAGTAGGGAAATCAATATTTGTTTCATCCTGAATTCCTATGAAGACATAAGAAAACATCCCCTGCCCCGGGGCCGGGATCTTTTAAATTCAGCTTGTAAATGTTTAGTGCACTATCGCTATGTAAAATACAGAAGAGAGAAGCATTCAATAAAAGAGCATAAAACGCTGAAAATGAAGACCTGCAGAACTATATTTTATATGGGACACAAGGTAAGCATAATTTTTTGCGATTCCTAATTTAACGTCAGTTCGATATATGGCAATAGTCCAAACCCTAATTCGAAAAGCATCTTTGCGAACCCTGTCATAAACAGCTTGAGCCTGCCCTGAGCCCTTTGACTTCGCTCAGGATAAACTAAAGCCGAAGGGTTCACCGTGACGATTATTCTTATATAGAACTCAGGTTAATTTAAAACCTTAAAAATATCTTGTATTACGGAGCGGCATGAGTTGTCTCATGAGGTTTTTCGGATACTGTCGTTTATAAAGTCTGTGATTCGCTGAAAACCTTTATTTCCCTTTCGAAATAAACCTGTTCTTTTTCTTCAGGATGGTTTTTTACATCGCAATAGTAAACCCCTCTTGCAAAAACCCTGACTACCAGGGGGAGCGTTGGATTTATTTTGGCGCAGACTATATCTCCTGTTTTAAATAAATTATTCATGGCGTTTTTGTCTTTGGATTATACTTCTATTCATCATAACCACTTTTTAGAATGACCGAAAGCATTTTAAACCTTCGATTGGCTTCTATGGTGTGAGGAGTGCTCCCGGGAATAATCATACAATCGCCATTTTGTAAATAGGTCGATTGTTCATTAATAACAACTTCGGCTTCTCCTTCAATAACCTGTACGAATGTTGAAAAAGGAGTTGTCTTGGGAATATAAACTTTACCATAGTCTATGGCCATGGCCATGATATTTCCGGTCTTTTCATTCAGAATATATTTTGTGACTATGGTGTTTGATATATAATTCAACTTGTCCTTAATTCTGAAAGCAATTGATTTTTTGAATTCTGGATTTTCCATGGCCTTGTACTTTTTGTTGCATGTGGCTATTCGTACTTTTTAGCTTTTTTTCTCCGCCTTGGCCTGTTTTTTTCTTTTGCTGTTTTCAAGGCCGAGATCTTACTGTTTTTTTGTTTGTCTTTTTTCTTTTGACACGATTTTACTTGTTAAACTGTTAATATATCTTTTAGGAAAAATTAAGGTAAATAACATGGTTTGTGTTACAGAACTGCCTATATTATTACAGTTTCGGGAAACAAGAAAAGAGCAGTTTCCTCAATAACTGCTCTTTTCTTGTGAATCAGATTTAACTGACTCTGGTACTATTAAGAACAAGCCTGATGGGTTGTTTTTAAGATACCAATAACTTCATTGCGGTTTTTTTCCAACCGGGTTTCAAGTCTTTTGAACAAATCCGCCTCTTTACCGGCTTCAAACTTTACATCTTCGCTGGTAAGACTCGGGTATTTTTCTTGTAAGGCCTTGGATTGTTTTCCCCAATCACCTTGAACTTTAAAAAGTTCACTTGCTTGTTTATTCCTGTTTTCCATGATACTGTAATTTTAATGTGTACTTCATTGTACTAATACAAAGATGACACTAATACAATGTAATACGTTACACAACTAAAACAGAAAGTTACATATATCACAGGTTTTCCAGGGTATCCTTTCTTTTTTTCCCCAGCTTTTTATAAAATGAGGGAGAATGGCCGGTTATTTTCTTGAATTGGTTAGACAGGTGGGCAACACTACTGTAATGTAGTCTATACGAGATTTCAGTAAGGTTTAATTCGTCGTAAAGTATAAGTTCTTTTGCTTTTTCTATTTTGTGCTTAATGATAAAATGCTGTATGGTAATGCCTTTGACCTCTGAAAACAGATTGGATAAATAAATGTAATTATACCCGAGTTTTTCACTAATGTAATCAGAATAATTTCCTTTGGGGACTTCTTCGGCATAGTGTATCATTTCTATAATAACACTTTTTATTTTGTCGACCAGAATACTTTTTTTGTCATCCAGCAATTCCAGGCCCGATGCGGCCAAGTTTGATTTTAGTTCCTGTTTTTGCTCTTCGGTGATCTCCTCTTTTATTTCAACCATGCCAAGTTCAATACTGATATGGTGTAGCCTGAGTTTTTCCAGCTCCTGTTTAACAAGGAGTTTACATCTTAAACTTACCATGTATTTGATGTATAACTTCATGAACCAATGTGGGTTGAATTACCGACTTTAACCGGGATTCACCCGGTTGTACATAATTTGAGATGCCGCTGTACTGATTCTCAAAAAACGGTACGATATAAAGCTACAATATTCCTGCCTCGGGTCCTGTTTTTTCTATGCCTCTTTTCAGGAAAAGTATATTAAACAATGTGTGAAGCAAAAGATTTTACATACAGATTATCCGTGGCTTTTATAGGATTGAATATTATAATTATTGGATTTCGTATAAGGAGGTGTACGCCCCCCCTTTTGTCGTATTGTTTGTAAATTATATGAGTTGATTATAGGGGGCAGGAGATTGGGTTTGATCCGTTTTTTTATTGTACCCACCCGGGCATAAACAAAAAAGCCTCCCGGAAAGGAGGCTGAAAATGTGGGCCCTACTGGGTTCGAACCAGTGACCCCTTGCTTGTAAGGCAAGTGCTCTGAACCAGCTGAGCTAAGAGCCCGATATCATTTTTAAGTATTTACACAGAAAACCTGTGGTTTTCCTGTGGGCCCTACTGGATTCGAACCAGTGACCCCCTGCTTGTAAGGCAGGTGCTCTGAACCAACTGAGCTAAGAGCCCGAAAATGATTGTCAAAAATAAAAATACTGCAAGCAGGCTTACAGGTTTTAAAGAACTTCAGCTATCATTTCCCGTAAAACAGCGGGCTTGTCCTGAATAGCGGATGCAAAAATACGATTGTTTTCCACAGATGCAAAAAATATTTTACATTTTTTCAGCGGCTGCGATCAGAGTACTTCCGCTACGACAAAGGTACTTCCCCCTACGTATACCAGGTCGTTTTTACCGGCTTCCGAAAGGGCGTTTTCATAGGCCTGTGCCACCGTGTTGTAAACTGCTCCCTGCAGCCCGTATTCCGATGCCCGGTCGTGCAGTTCCCGGGCCGGGAGGGCCCTGGCGATTCCGGGGGAGGTGAAATAATAGACGGCTTCTGCGGGCAACAGGGGGAGGATGTTTTCCAGTTTCTTGTCTTTCACCACCCCTAACACGATGTGCAGGCGGTCGTAGGTTTCTTCCCGAAGCTGCTTCATGACCAGCCGCAGCCCTTCGGCATTATGTGCGGTATCGCATATTACTTTAGGATGCTCCCCCAACTGCTGCCACCGGCCCTTAAGGCCGGTATTTTTTACCACATCGGCAAGGCCCGACCTTATATGCCCGGGGGTTACCTCAAAGCGTTTCAACAGCGACACGGCCGTGACTGCAGCGCAACTATTTTTTTGCTGGTATATCCCTTTGAGGTCGCTTACCAGGTGTTTGTCGCATACCGATTCGGCAAGGATCAGGGGAGCGCCCTGTGCTGCGGCCACCTGCTCAAAGACGGGGAAGGTCTCCGGCTGGTATTCGCTGACCACGACAGGCACCCCGGGTTTTATGATACCGGCTTTCTCACAGGCTATCTTCTCCAGAGTATCGCCGAGGATATCGGTATGGTCATAGCCGATATTCGTAATGACCGAAACTTCGGGGGTAATAATATTGGTAGAGTCCAGGCGTCCGCCCAGGCCTACTTCTATAACTGCGATATCAGTCTTCTCACGGGCAAAGAAATCAAACGCCATACCAACGGTCATTTCGAAAAAGGAAAGGTCATGTGTTTCGAGAAAGCCCTTGTTGTCCGCTATAAATTTTACGACGAAATCTTCCGGAACCTCCACCCCGTCAATCTTTATCCGTTCGCGGAAATCCTTCAGGTGGGGCGAGGTGTACAATCCCGTTTTATAACCGGCTTCCTGCAGTATGGAAGCGATCATATGGCTTACCGAACCCTTGCCGTTGGTCCCGGCGATGTGCACCGTACGTATCTTTTGTTCCGGGTTTCCGAGGTGGCGGCAGAATTCGTGGATATTATCGAGTTTGTGTTTCAGGGCCGATGCTCCCTGTTGCTGATATGCGGGAAGTCTGCCGAACATCCACCGCAGTGTTTCCTGGTAGGTCATACCCATAAGTTCACAAAATGTTTATTCGCCCAGGCTAAAGTTGATCACTACAAAACCGATCTGCCTGGAAGGAGCATCCGGGTCGGGGTTCCACTTAAACATAAAGGCGGTTTTTTTTGCCGGTTCCAACAGGCACGGACTGCTGTTGGTGGTCCCTTTTACACCAGGTTGCGCATCGATAACGTTTCCGTTTCTGTCTACCTCTATACGCACTACCACGCGTCCTTCCTCGTTACAATCCTGCTGTACTTTTCCCCGGGAGCGCAACGACCGTCCGCTAAGCCCGTATCCTACCCCTCCGGTTCCGGAGCCGGGACTTCCGTAATAACTACTGGCATAGGGGTCTCCTTCCGGGTCGCCCTTGTCCCCTGCCTTGTCGTCATCGCCTTCCCCCTCGCTTTCCTGTCCGTCCTGCTTTTCTCCCTGAAGTATTTTGGAGAGCACATCGGTAGTAGACTTCGAAGGCTTCGGCGGCTCGGGTTCGGGTTTTTCCTCGGGCTCTTTCTCTGCGGGTTCGGGTTCCGGCTTTTCTTCTTTTACCTTCTCTTCTTTTTCAGGCTGAATTACGGGAGCCTCCTCCGTATCATCGGTAAGCACCTCTTCCTGAGGTTCTTCTACGGGAGCAGGTTCTTCCTCCGGTACCGCTTCTTCCGGAACCTCTTCCTCCGTTTTTTCTTCCGGCGCCATTTCAACAGGTTCCGGAGGCTGTACCTCTCCCGAGCCGAAATCCGTATACCCCAGGTTTACCGTAATCCCGTTCTCTTCAGGCGGGTCCATATACCGCAGTCCCGCATAAAACAGCAGCAGGATCAGCGCCACCAACAGTACGGTGGTCAGGGTAAACGATTTTCTCTTATGTCGGGTATCCAGTAATGACATCGCACTATTCGGGCCTTACGGCCAGTATTACCTTAAAGTTGTTCCTGTTGGCTATATCCATCACGGTTACGGCCTTTTCTATGGGCACCCCCTCCTCTGCCCTGAGAATAATGGTCGGGGATTCCTGTCCTTTCAGCTTGCGTTTCAGTTCCGTCTCCAGGAATTCCGGGTTTATCTTCTGGCTGTCCATAAAGTATTCCAGCTTTTTATTGATGCTTACCGAAACGTTCTGCACATTGGTCGATTTCCCCTTCGCTTTGGGCAAAAGCAGGTCCAGGGCATTGGGCACACTGGAGGTAAGCATAAAGAACACCAGCAGCAGGAATACAATATCGGTCATCGAGGCCATACTGAATTCCGGGGATATCTTATTTCTTCCTTTGAGTTTCATCTGTTTATTTTTTTGTCGGAGGTCGGAAGACTAACTATCTCTACTTCACCCTTCACGCAGGTTCGTCGAGCAGGTCGAGGAACTCCACGGCATTGGCTTCCATCTGGTGTACCACCTTATCGGTACGCACCACCAGGTGATTATACCCTATATACGCAATGATCCCCACGATAAGCCCGGCCACCGTAGTGGTCATGGCCGTATAGATCCCCGAGGCCAGGGCGCCTATTTCGGCCTGTCCGCCACTGGTTGCCATTTCGTGAAAAGCAACAATCATACCGATCACCGTTCCCAGGAAACCGATCATCGGGGCTGCTCCCGCCACGGTAGCGAGGATACTCACATTTTTCTCCAGCTTATAGACCTCCAGGGTCCCCGCATTTTCTATAGCCTTGTTGATGTCTTCCAGCGGCTTGCCTATCCTGGATATGCCTTTTTCGATCAGCCGCGCCACCGGGGCGTCGGTCTGTGCACAGAGGTCTTTCCCGGCCTCCAGCTTTCCGCTGCTCACATGATCGCGTATCTGGTTCATGAAATTCCCGTCGATCCGGGAGGCGGCCTTAACCGCAAACATCCTTTCGAAATAGATATAAAGCGCTATAAAAAGCAGTACGAAAAGGATCAGGATAATGATGACACTCGCAGGACCACCATTGATGATCAGGTCGGCAACAGACAGGGTTTTTTCCTCGGGAATAACCTCTTCGGGAACATTCTGGGCAACGTCTTGAAATAATATCATTGTATACCTTATTTTTTATAAAACGGCCAAACCGGTGTAAAATTATATCTGCTCCCGGCTTAATCACCGCAAGGAACAGGGCAGGCCGGGTTTAGCCTGCACCAAATATAATTAAAAAGAAGAAGAGACCATTCAAAAAGTGATATTTCGGGCAAAACGGGGTATATTGGTTACGGGTTGCAGGTTGAAGGTTCATTAAACTCTGAATTCTGAACTCATGACTGATGAATGGTTATTTCACAAAGATCCACAGAGCCCCCCCCGGAGATTCCTTCCCGACCGAAAAGGCCGGGACAGGCTCTATCGTCGGAATGACAAGCTTCAAACTCCGACCTCCAACTACACCAATTGCCTCAGGGCTATTTCAAAAGCCGTGGTGCTGATGCCTGTTTCAGACGAGCTTTCGGCATGGGTAGCGGTCAGCGCCTTTTTCACGGTGTCGGAAACATCTCCGAAAATGGCGTGGTCGTCCATGCTTACGCGGCCTTCCATAAAGTAGGCAAATACCCTGGCCATACCGCAGTTGGATATAAAATCGGGAATAAGGCTTACCCTTCCGTCGGTGTATTCCATAATGGGGCCGAAGAAGATCTCCCGGTCGGCAAAAGGCACATTGGCGCCGCAGGACACTACTTCCAGGCCGCGGTCCATCAGCCTGCTGATCTGCTCCCTGGTAATCAGCCGCGACGCGGCACACGGGGCAAACACCTCCGCTTTCAGGTCCCATATCCGCTCATTCATTTCCTCAAACGGAACCAATGCCTCGTGTACCAGCGCATTGCCCTCCTTGGTGAGGAACAGTTCCCTGATCTCCTCAAAAGAAAAGCCCTCTTCCCGGATCACTCCCCCGGAAACATCCATGATCCCCACTACCTTTGCCCCCATCCGGGCCAGGTAAAATGCGGCCGCCGCACCTACATTTCCGAAACCCTGCACTATAGCCCGCTTTCCCCTTACATCACCGCCGTAGATATCGTAATAATGCCGTACGGCCTCCGCCACCCCATATCCGGTTATCATATCGGCTACCGTATATTTCCGTTTTACATCCGGGGCGTACTGTTCATTCTCGATCACCTTGATCACTCCCTGCCGGAGCTGCCCTATCCTGTTTATCTTATCGGCTTCCGTAGGTTTGAAATGCCCGTTAAACACCCCTTCCTGCGGGTGCCATACCCCGCAGTCTTCGGTAATGGGGATCACCTCGTGGATCTCGTCCACATTCAGGTCGCCCCCGGTACCGTAATAGCTTTTTAGCAAGGGCGATACCGCCTTGTACCAGCGTTCCAGCACACCCCTCTTACGCGGGTCTTTCGGATCGAAATTAATGCCCGATTTCGCACCTCCTATCGCCGGTCCCGATACGGTAAATTTCACTTCCATGGTTTTGGCCAGCGACAGTACCTCATCCATATCCAGCCCCGTCCGCATCCGGGTCCCCCCGCCTGCAGCCCCTCCCCGGAGCGAGTTGATCACCGTCCACCCCTCAGCTTCCGTCTCCTGGTCGCGCCAGTGAAATACGATCTCGGGAGACCTGTTCTCATATTGTTTCAGTAATTCCTTCATTATTATTTGTGTTAATTTGATAATGTGATAATTTGATAATGTGCCAATGGGATAATTCGATAATGTGATAATGTGCCAATGTGATAATGTGCCAATGTGATAATGTGATAATGTGCCAATGTGATAATGTGATAATGTGCCAATGTGCCAATGTGATAATTCGATAATTGACTAATTGACTCATTGACTCATTGGCTAATTGACTCATTGGCTAATTGGCTAATTGACCAATTGACTCATTGGCTAATTAACCAATTCACCTCCCGGCGGCCTAAAATTAGAAAAATAAAATCATATAACGACTTCATATAAATATGTTATATTTAGAAAATAAAATATATTTTTGAAGAAAATTCATTGAACCCTCCTGCGAAGGACTTTCCAATGAATAATCATCAATAATATCTAACACAAAACACACAACAGGAATATGGATTTCACACTTAGCGAAGAACAGCTTATGATCCGTGATGCGGCGAGGGATTTTGCCCGTAACGAACTGCTTCCCGGGGTTGTTGAAAGAGATGAAAAGCAACTTTTCCCTGCGGAGCAAGTCCGCCATATGGGGGCCCTGGGTTTCCTGGGGATGATGGTCTCTCCCGATTACGGCGGGAGCGGGCTCGATACGGTATCTTATGCCCTGGCCATGGAGGAGATCTCCAAAACAGATGCCTCGGCTTCGGTAGTGATGAGCGTCAATAATTCGCTGGTATGCTGGGGGCTGGAAAAATTCGGGACGGAAGCGCAGAAAAAGAAATACCTGACCAGGTTGGCTACCGGCGAGATCATCGGGGCGTTCTGCCTGTCAGAACCCGAAGCCGGGAGCGATGCCACTTCACAGAAAACCACAGCCATCGAGCAGGGCGACCACTACCTGTTGAACGGTACCAAAAACTGGATCACCAATGGCGGAACAGCCAGTGTATACCTGGTGATCGCCCAGACCCATCCCGAAAAAAAACACCACGGCATCAATGCCTTTATCGTGGAAAAGGGAATGGAAGGCTTCGAGATCGGCCCCAAGGAAAACAAGCTCGGTATACGGGGCAGCGATACGCATTCGCTGATCTTCAACGACGTAAAGGTGCCTAAGGAAAACCGTATCGGGGAAGACGGTTTCGGGTTCAGCTTTGCCATGAAAACCCTTGCCGGGGGGCGTATCGGTATTGCCAGCCAGGCGCTGGGCATCGCTTCCGGGGCTTACGAACTTGCCCTGAAATACGCTAAACAGCGTAAGGCTTTCGGCACCGAGATCTGCAACCACCAGGCCATAGCCTTTAAGCTCGCCGACATGCACACCCGCATAGAAGCGGCAAGGCACCTGGTACTCAAGGCCGCATGGGACAAAGACCAGGGCAACAACTACGACCTCTCCGGCGCCATGGCCAAACTCTACGCCTCACAGACCGCCATGGACGTCACCATAGAAGCCGTACAGATACACGGGGGCAACGGTTATGTCAAGGAATACCACGTAGAACGCCTTATGCGCGACGCCAAGATCACCCAGATCTACGAAGGGACATCGGAAATACAGAAGATCGTTATTTCAAGGGGGATACTGGCGGGGTGAAGGTTCGGGGGTGCTGGTTAAAGGTTGCTGGTTTCGACCGGCCTGTATCGAGCTGACTTCTCTCTACACCTTACCCTTTTAGTTTATCGGGATTTTGCCTTGCGTCGAATACTGTCGCGACAACCAAAGTTTTTTTGTCTTCATCAATCCGGTACAGAATCTTGTAGTGGCGTATTACGATCCTTTTATATGTATTGTTGTACTCCTCATCCTGGTTTTGATGAGAAAAACGAACTGATTTCGGCGCATTCCTTATCTCGGAGATTACATTTCCGGCGCCTTGTGGAGATTTGCTTTTAAGAAAATCATAAATGTCTTTCAAGTCTGACTTTGCCTCATCGGTCCAGATGATTTTATATGTATTTCCGGCCATTTTACCAATGCTCCATTTCTCTGGCCAGATCTTCATCCGTGGTTGTCCTTCCTGCCTTATAGTCTGCTTCTGCCCTTTCCAGTTTGGCATTCAGCAATTCTACCGTCAAAGGCTCTCCTTTACCAGTATGACCAACAACCCTTTCCTTTAAAACGAGTTCTTTTACTTTTAACAGTAAAGATTCTTTTTCGGTATTCAGCAGGTATTGTATCAACTCCAGTTTTGTAGCTTGAATATCCATTACTTAAAATCCTTTTAAACAAATTTACTAAAAACCGACGAATGTACAACCCGGAACAATAGTTTCATTACATTACACACTGCGCCCTAAAACACGTCATGCGTAGCAAGCGTGGTTTGATCGTCATTCAGGGCAGCCTGTCCCGGGCATCGGGAGAGGGCAGCAAAGTCAGAAATACAGAAGATCGTTATTTCGCGGGGGTACCGGCAGGGTAAAGGTTCGGGGTTTGGCGTTGCTGGTTGAAGGTTACAGGCTGCAGGCTCAATGGTCACGGAAACAACTTATATATATCATTCCTTTTCACAAACCGCTGCAACCGGACGGTTTCCGGGTCTTCCAGGAAAAAACCCAGTCTGTAATCCCCTATCCTGATACGATATGCCGTAGCATGTCCGCTTAATTTCCTGACCCCGGCCACCTGTTCAAGACCGGGAGCGTCTTTCAGCTCATGAAGTTTACCCAGGAG
This sequence comes from Sinomicrobium soli, assembly GCF_003285545.1. Taxonomy (GTDB): domain Bacteria; phylum Bacteroidota; class Bacteroidia; order Flavobacteriales; family Flavobacteriaceae; genus Sinomicrobium. The sequence continues at coordinate 377,230 of NZ_QLNV01000001.1, forward strand.
CAGATCCTTGAGTTTTCTGTCTCTGATCTTTACAATATCTTTCTTAAACCTGGAATGATACATTACATTCATTCCTCCAGTATATTAAAGATATCACGTTCCGGAACCGTATCTCCGGGGTCTCCCTGCTGCATTAAGACCAAAAGCCCTACATCCTCTTTTTCCTCATCCGTAAGCGAAGCATATTTTTCCTGCTCCTTACTTTTCACAAACAACCGTATCGCTTTTTCCATAAGCGCTTTAACACTTATATTTTCATAGGCTGCAAGCAGTTTTATCTTTTTCAGCGTCAATTCATCAATGTCGATATTCTTTCTCATGGCTTCGATAAACACAAATTATACATCATATATATTATACATACAATATACAAATGTAATCATTTATTAACAACATACAAAGCCCTGTCATTCAGGGCAGCCTGTCCCGGGCATCGGGAGAGCGCAGGGCCGGGACAGGGACTACGGTCGGGATGACAATAAAAAAATCCGTATTTTTGTTATAAAGCCATAAGCCATGCTCTTTAAAAAGAAAAAGACCATCAAGGTAGACGACGAGCAGTACGAATTGCTCAAGAATGCCGAAGCCCGTATCCGCCAGAAAAAAAGGTTGTACTATCACTTTGTGTTCTTTCTTATCGGCAGCGCCTTCCTGGTGGTGGCCAACAAGGTACTGCATTACGGGGAGCCCTACGACTGGTTTGTATGGGCCGTTGCCGCCTGGGCGTTTATCTTTGTCATTCACTGTTTCAACGTCTTTGTTACCCATCGTTTTATGGGCCGGGAATGGGAAAAGAGCCAGCGGGAAAAACTGGTACGCAAACAAAAGGAAAAGATCGCCCGGCTGGAACGGGATGTAGAACAGGAATTCCTGAATTCCGGTCCCGATAAAACTTCATGACCTTATGATCACCATAATCGCTGCCGCCGCAGAAAACAATGCCCTGGGCAAGGACAATGACCTGGTATGGCATTTACCCGACGATTTCAAACGTTTTAAGGCCCTTACCACGGGCCATCACATCATCATGGGCAGAAAGACTTTCGAGAGTTTCCCGAAGCCCCTGCCCCACCGTACCCATATCGTGATCACCCGGCAAAAGGACTACCGCCCGGGGGGCTGCACCGTCGTGCATTCCATGGAAGACGCCATCGCCCTGGCCAGGAAGGCCGACCAGCAGCCGTTTATCATAGGAGGAGGCGAGATCTACAGGCTCGGCCTCCCCCATACGGATAAGATCGAACTCACCAGGGTACATGCTTCCTTTGGCGAGGCAGACACTTTTTTCCCGGAAATAGACCCTGCGGAATGGGAACTTACCCGTTCCGAACACCACCCGCAGGACGATCGGCACCCATATTCGTTTACCTATCTCACTTACAGGAGGAAGGAACTTCAATAGCATAACGGCTCAAAAAGAGATTCCTCCCCGACCGAAAAAGGCCGGGACAGGCTCTATCGTCGGAATGACAATACCCTGTCATTCAGAGAACTAACGTTTAAGCAACCGCATCAATGGAGATGACGTTTTTGTCATCATATATCAAATGTGATAAACCTACACATAACTCCTCCCTTCAGACGAAGGGAGGTGGCTCATCTTCGATGAGACGGAGGGTTCTGAAAGCCGGGATCATAAGGATAATCCCAAACCTTTGGGAATATACGCCAAAGTTCAGGCCGTTCAAAACTCCCCGGCCAGCATAGCTGCCCACCCCTCCCAGCCTGTCCGGCAGGCAGGTTCGTCTGAAGAGGGGAGTTTTTGAAATGGAGCAACTTACGATAGACACGTCATGGGTAGACCTAACGTTTAAGCAACCGCATAAATGAAGATGACGTTTTTGTCTTCATAGATCAAATGTGATAAACCCACACATAACTCCTCCCTTCAGACGAAGGGAGGTGGCTCATCTTCGATGAGACGGAGGGTTCTGAAAGCCGGGATCATAAGGATAATCCCAAACCTTTGGGGATATACGCCAAAGTTCGGGCCTGTCAAAACTCCCCGGCCAGCATAGCTGCCCACACCTCCCAGCCTGTCCGGCAGGCAGGTTCGTCTGAAGAGGGGAGTTTTTGAAATGGAGCAACTTACGATAGATACGTCATGGGTAGCGGAGCGCAGCGGAGGGAACCCGCCTGTCCGGCAGGCAGGCCTGCCGGCCGGACAGGCAGGGAATCTCCAACCCAGATCAAAGGAACTCCAACAGCATAACGGAAAGGCCGAAGATTCCTCCCTATGGTCGGAATGACAATGCCCCATGGTCGGAATGACAAGATCAATGTCATTAGAGCAGGCTACACTACTCCACGGTTACCGACTTGGCCAGGTTGCGGGGCTGGTCTACGTTGCATCCCCGCATTACGGCAATGTGATAGCTGAGCAGTTGTAGCGGGATGGTAGTAATCAGCGGGCTCAGGGTCTCGGTGATCTCCGGGACTTCGATCACGTGATCGGCGATCTCGCTTACCGTGGTATCCCCTTCCATCACTACAGCGATGATCTTCCCTTTCCGCGACTTGATCTCCTGGATGTTGCTCACCACCTTTTCGTAATGGCCGTAGCGGGTAGCGATCACCACTACCGGCATCTGTTCGTCGATCAGGGCGATGGGGCCGTGTTTCATTTCGGCGGCCGGGTACCCCTCGGCGTGGATATAGGAGATCTCCTTGAGTTTCAGCGCACCTTCGAGGGCCACCGGGAAGTTATATCCCCGGCCCAGGTACAGGCAGTTGGGCGCCTCCTGGTATAGTGAGGCGATATATTTTACATGTTCGTTGATCTGCAGGCACTGCTCCACCTTGTCGGGTACGGCTTCCATTTCGGTCAGGTAGCGCTGCAGTTCGGTACGGGAGATGGTTCCTTTGGCCGCGGCGAGTTTAAGCGCCATCAGGGTCAGCACGGTGATCTGCGTGGTAAACGCCTTGGTAGACGCCACCCCGATCTCCGGCCCGGCATGGGTATAAGCCCCGGCATGCGATTCGCGGGCTATGGACGACCCTACCACATTACACACCCCGAAGACAAAGGCCCCTTTTTCCCGGGCCAGTTTTATGGCTGCCAGCGTATCGGCGGTTTCGCCCGACTGCGAGATCACGATCAGCACATCCTTTTCGGTGATCACCGGGTTGCGGTACCGGAATTCCGATGCGTATTCCACCTCCACGGGGGTCCGGGTCAGGTCTTCGAAGATATATTCCGCCACCAGTCCCGCATGCCACGAAGTACCACAGGCCGCGATCAGGATACGGTCGGCATGGACGAATTTCTCCATATGGTCTTCCATCCCCGCCATCTTGATAATCCCGTCATCCGCACGAAGGCGCCCCCGGTAGGTATCCTTGATGGCCTGGGGCTGCTCGTAGATCTCCTTCAGCATAAAATGCTCATAGCCCCCCTTTTCAATCTGTTCCAGGTTCAGTTGCAACTCCTGTACATAGGGCGCTACCAGCGAATCGTCCTTGATCTTACGGACCTTTATCTCTTTCCCGCGTCGCAGTATAGCCATTTCCTCGTCTTCGAGGTAGATGGCATTATTGGTATATTCGATAAAGGGAGACGCATCAGAAGCCACAAAAAACTCGTCTTCCCCGATCCCTATGGCCAGGGGACTACCTAATTTCGCCACTACCACCTCGTTGGGTTTGGTTTTGTCAAACACCGCAATGGCATAAGCCCCGTGCACCTGGTTCAGGGCCACCTGTACCGCCTTGCCCAGCTTCAGTCCCCCGCTTTTCTTGACATCTTCGATCAGGTTGACCAGCACCTCGGTATCGGTATCGGAAGTAAAGGTATACCCCCTTTTTTTCAGTTCGGCCTTTAAGGACTCGTAATTTTCGATAATCCCGTTGTGGATGATCACCAGTTCTCCCGAGTTGGAGTAATGCGGATGTGAGTTTACATCATTCGGCTCCCCGTGGGTCGCCCAGCGGGTATGTCCGATACCCAGGGTACCCCCTAAGGGAATTTCCTTAAGCGCCCGGTTTTCCAGGTCGCTTACCTTGCCCTGCGTTTTGCTCAGACGCAGCTCTTCCCCATCGTACAATGCGATCCCCGCACTGTCGTAACCGCGGTATTCCAGGCGTTTAAGCCCCTTGATCACTACGGGATACGCCTCCCGGTAGCCGATATATCCTACAATCCCACACATGCTTTTTAAGGTTTTATAAGAACCCCTTTAGAGGAGTTCCAATTATTAATCATTACGTTCCAACAAATATATACTATACCCATTAAAACTGACCAGCATGTAAAAAATTGCAGGGAGGATGTAAATTTTTGGTAAAAACCACCCCTACTTCCCGAACAGTTTTTTCCACCAGGGCGAAGTCTCCGGGGTATGCCCGTACCCATAGCCATAACCATACCCGTAGCCATAACCATATCCTTTTTTGGCATCGGAATCATTGACCAGGATGGCCATATTGGGCAGGCGTTTTTCCTTATACAGGTTTTCGGGGACAGCCAGCATCCGTTTATCGAGGTAGCCCGCACGGCATACATAGACAAACATATCAGCATATTTACTGATCAGCAGCGTATCCGTCACCAGGCTTACCGGCGCCGTATCCACCACGATATAGTCGTAGCGGTCGTCCAGCACTTCAAACAGCCAGCCTACCTTATCACCCATCAAAAGTTCTGCCGGGTTGGGCGGTATGGCCCCCGAGGTCAGTACGTCCAGGTTGGCAAAGCCCTCCCGGTTGATCCTAAAGATCAGGTCGTCCAGGCTTACCTCCCCGTTGCTCAGGTAATTGGTGAGGCCGCGGTTATGGGGCAGGTCTACGTATTCCGTCAGTTTCGGGTTCCGTACGTCCATTCCCACCAGTAATACCCTTTTGCCCGACAGGGCCAGGGTCCCGGCCAGGTTGGTCGAGACAAAGGTCTTTCCTTCCCCGGACAGCGTAGAGGTCACAAAGATCTTTTTTGCCTTGTCACCGGTCGTATTGGCCAGCATAAAGTCGAGGTTGGTCCGCAGTATCCTGAAGGCCTCCGCCGCTGCCGTCCGGCTGCTTACCGTAATCATGTCGTCATTGGAATGCGACTTGGGAATATCCCCCAGGAAAGGTACCGACAGCTTCCCGTCGATATCCTTACGCCCCTGTAACTTGGTATCCAGGAGGTCTTTCAGGTAGATCACCCCGAAAGGGATCAGTCCTCCCAGAATAATTGCGGCTAACAGAATAATATTTCTTTTGGGCGATACCGGCTCTTCCTGCCCGTAAGCCGCATCTATGATTTTGGCATTAGGCGCCGTTACCGCAAGGGAAATAGCCGTTTCCTCCTTTTTCTGTAAAAGGTAGACATATAAGGTTTCCTTGATCTGCTGTTGCCGCTGTATCCCGCGGAATACCCGTTCCTGTTCCGGCACGGCCGAGATTTTGGAACCCAGCATCCGTTCCTGTTGTTTTAGTTCGTTCAGAGCTATGGTCTGTGACGACTTTACATTGCTCAGGGTCTGCCGGATACTTTGCCGTAATGAAGCGATCTGCCCGTCGAGGTTGATGATGATGGGATGGTTTTCCGTAGAGCTCTTTAACAGCCGGGTCCGTTCCTGTACCAGTTTGTTATACTCCATGATCATGGAGCCCGAATTACCGTTTTCCGTACTGATATTGGCCGGGATCAGGCTGCCGTTATCGTTGTTTTCCTGCAGGTAGGTGATCAGGTAGTCGGTCAGCTGTAGTTGTGTTTCCGCATCCACGATACGTTTTTCATATTCGCTGGCGCTGCCCAGAGCCAGTTCCGCCTCGGAGGTAATATCCGTAAGCCGGTTGCTCTGTTTAAAGCTTTCCGCATTTTCTTCCACATCGCCCAGCTGCTGTTCTATTACCTGTAGCCGTTCATCGATAAAATCCGCCGTATTCCGCGAGACCAGGTTTTTATCCGCCACCACATCGGCATTATATTGCTTTATAAGTCCGTTTAATATATCTTCCGCTTTACGTTTTACCGGATCGTTAAGGCTTAGTTGTATCACACTGGTATTTTTACCTATCAACTCTACCTGCAACCGCTTCTGATAGTCCAGGGTTACCTTGTCCAGCGGCCGTACCCGTACCGTCACGACTTCACCGACCTGTTCCTGCCCATCCCCGGCATTTGGTAATATGGTAACTTTTCCTAAGGCTGTCGCTATGTTTTCCCCAAAGCCATATTCCCCTCGGTTTTCCTCTTCCTGGTCCAGCAGTTCAAAACGGGTGTCCGAGATGATTCGTACCGTAAAGGTGGTGTCCAGCTGGTATAACACCGAATCGGCCATAGAAAAATTCACCTTAACCGGCGGGTCATAGGTTTCCGAGGTCTTGATCCTTCCCCGGGTAAAATAGGATATATTTAATTCCTTTTGCCGGAGGACGGTTTCCATCAGCGTCCTGGACTTTAGCACCTCCAGTTCATTATCCACACTATTGGTATTGTTCCCGAACAACATTCCCATATCCTCAAAGGCCGACAGTTCCGAAGGCATCCCCCCGCTTTTATCATCCTTGATCATAATCGTGGCCGATACACTGTATTGCGGGGTGGCATACCTCAAATAGAGAAACGCCAGGATCATACAGACCACAATCCCTATGGCAAACCACCGCCAGTTGACCAGGTAACGGTCCAGCTGTTCACGTAAATTGATTTCTTCTTCCCCGGCAGGGCGTACAGGTGCTATATGTTTGTCTGATTGCATATGTCAAAAACGGGTATTATCGGGTCAGTACTGAGATCAGTGCGATCACCACCGAAGCGATGGAGATCACTACAGAGGCATTCCGGTTATAGGTCGACGACTGTACCTGGGCCTTGTTGGGCTCCACATAGATCACATCGTTTTGCTGTAAATAGTAGTAGGGCGATTCCAGCATATCCTTTCTGGTCATATCCACCCGGGTATAGGTCTTTTCCCCGTTTTTATCCCGGATGATCAGGATGTTGTCCCGTTTTCCGTATACGGTAAGGTCTCCCGCCAGCCCCAGGGCTTCCGGGATGGTGATCCGTTCGTTCGGGATGGTATAGGAACCCGGACGTGCCACTTCTCCCAATACGGTCACCTTATAATTCATGATCCGGATATTCACGATAGGGTCCTTGATATAATGGGAGATCCTGTTTTTTAACAAAACTACTGCTTCTCTACGGGTAAGCCCTCCCAATTTTACCGTTCCGATCACGGGAAACTCTATTTCCCCTTCATTATCTACAAGGTAGGTCTGGTACTGCGCTCTTCCCGCCGCATTTCCATCCGTACCCATATAAGCTACTGCCGGAAGGTTAAACGGGATAGCCGTTTCCGTATCAAAGGCCGATACCATAATGGTCAGCAGGTCGTCCGGCTGTAATACCGGGTCATAGATCACCTGGCTGGCCAGTTTATCGATCTCTTCGATATCCTGGAAATAGACGATATCCTTTTTGGAGGCACAGGAACCCATAACGATCAGTAAAACGATCCATAAATAAAAGGGGAAGAAACGGTGTACCGAATGCTTTTTTACCATTATCTGAGTAGTTTATATCTGCTTTTTTATGCGTATGATATGGGGTGGTCTGCATACTTTGCCTGCAAATATAGCATTTGCAAACGATTTTTTATTTCCCCGGTATAAATTTCTTCTGTTTCGTATGGTATCCCCTACCTTTTTAATGAGGGGATTGTTTTTATGTTTAGTAACGAAAAACTTCGGGATACATTATATTCTATTTATATTTTTTGTTTAATGTCATTCAGAGCGAAGCGAACCTGCCTGCCGGCAGGCAGGGAATCTCAACCTCAGATCAAAGAATCTTCAACTGCACTCCTGAAAGACCGGAGATTCCTCCCCATGGTCGGAATGACAACACCCTGTCATTCAGAGCGAAGCGAACCTGCCTGCCGGCAGGCAGGGAATCTTAACCCCGGATCAAAGAATCTTCAACTGCATAACAGAAAGACCGGAGATTCCTCCCCATGGTCGGAATGACAATACATGGTCGGGAGGACAAAGCCTTACGGTCGGGAGGACAAAGGGCGTTACAACAACTCCGTCTCCTCTTTTTGAGCCGGTTTCCGGTCTTTGCTTTCTTCTTCTTTGCCGTCGAGGGATTCGAACAGGCTGTTCATACTTTTGTATTCCGGCACCAGGGCCTTCATCAGTTTTACGGTCTTTTCATTTCTGAACTTTCCGGCTTCCTCACACAGTCTGGCCACGGCCTCGCTTACCTCGGCATGGTCGTCTATGGTTTCGGTAGCGATCATGATCTTTTCGTGGTGGGTAGGCAGGGTTTTGGCCTTGTCGCTCAGCAGCTCCTCGTATAATTTCTCTCCCGGGCGCAGGCCGGTGACCTTGATCCTTATCTCTTCATCCGGCTCAAAACCGGCCAGGCGTATCATCTTGGTGGCCAGGTCCATGATCTTGACGGCCTCTCCCATATCAAAGATAAAGATCTCCCCGCCTTTCCCCATGGCCCCGGCTTCCAGTACCAGGCGGCAGGCTTCCGGGATGGTCATAAAATAGCGGATGATATCCGGATGGGTAATGGTTACCGGTCCGCCGTTGGCAATCTGTTCCTTAAACAGCGGGACCACCGAACCGTTAGACCCTAAAACATTCCCGAAACGGGTAGTGATAAACCGGGTGCATTTTTTATCTTTTTCCCGCAGCGAAAAATATTTCGACTGTACATACATCTCCGCGATCCGTTTGGAGGCCCCCATCACATTGCTGGGGTTTACCGCCTTATCGGTAGACACCATCACAAACTTTTCCGCCTTATACTGTACCGCCAGGTCGGCCATGTTCCTGGTGCCACAAACATTGACAAAAATAGCTTCGGAGGGGTTTTCCTCCATCAACGGTACGTGTTTATAGGCCGCCGCATGATAGATCACATGCGGTTTAAACACCTCGAAGACCCGGTTCATCCGCTGGTAATTCCGGACATCCCCGATCACAGTCTCAAATTGTACCTCCCCGCAGCATTTACCAATCTCCAGCCGCAGCTGGTGCAGGGGCGTCTCGGCCTGGTCCAGTACGATCAGCATCTCGGGTTTGTATTTTAGTACCTGCCGTGCAATTTCGCTACCTATGGACCCCGCCGCCCCGGTAACCAGTACCCGCTTGCCTTTTAGCTCGCGGGAGATGCCCTTGTTGTCGAGTACGATAGGTTTCCGTTCCAGCAGGTCCTCGATCTGTATATTCTTGATCTGTCCGGAAAAATCCTGTTCGTTTTCCCAGTCCGATACCAAGGGGGCGGTAAATACCTTAAACCCGTGTTCCAGGCAGTCGTCTACCAGGGCGATCTTTTCCTGTTTGGTCAGGTGTTTATCGGCCAGGATCACCCCTTTGGCCCCGTGAGCCCGAAGGAGCACAGATACCCGTTTGTTGTTGCTCAATATAGGGAGATCCAGGATGCGCTTGCTGGTATTGTGTTTATTACGGTCTATAAATCCAAAGATCTTAAAGCGAGGGGGTTGCTCCATCCGTACCGCATTAGCAACGGAAATGGCATTGGAATCGGCCCCGAAGACCAATACCGGCATCTTTGACTTCTTCCGCTCTTCACTAAAATACGCCTGGTATACCTGTTTGACCACTACGCGGAACAGGAATAACCCTGCAAAAGCGATCACGGTATAGACAAACAGTCCCGGGATCAGCAGCAGTTTTTCTCCGGTAGCCCAGAAACTAAGGTAATTCACCGCGGTAAGCGCCAGGAAGGCCGAAGTAGTAGAAAATAACAACTTTAGGCCGTCGATATAGGACGAATAGCGGATCAGCCCCGCATAGGTTCTGAAGATTAAAAAAAACACCGTATTGACCCCCACCACCAGCGCGAGCTCCTCGATGCGGGTAAGGCGGGAATAGAAGCTAAGGGTCAGACCCTGCAGCAACACCCAGGTAACCAATGCGGCAAGGACCAGGATGGCGATATCCATCCCCAGTACGATCCATCTCGGCAGGTAACCGATATTCTTCAGGTCGAGTTTCCGCCCGCCGGACTGAAAAACCAATCGCACTGCTGCCTTAAATCTGTTCCAGTTTAGTTTTTCCATATATCGTTGTCTATAAACCTTATTTCAAACTTATTGATTCCCCGGTCCTGCTCCCACCTCCTAATAAAGGTATTAAAAAAAACCGGATTTGTTAAAGAAAACCTAAACCCCCTTGTACTTTCGCTTCGGGAAGCAAGTTTTAACTGACAAATATAGGGTATTCCCCACAGCAGGGAAGCGTCTTTTGTAAACAAAATGTTATTTCCGTGCTACTGCTATGGTTATACCGCCCGGGAGCTGATCCTGTCTTTATATCCCTAAGCTATCGCTTTTGTTACCCGGTTTCCTGAAAAAACTGAAAAAAGGATCAGCATCCGGCTACATATTTACCCGTTTACAGGAACGTCGGGAGGAAATGATATATTGTATTTCGGGGGGATAAACTTTGGGGGAATTACAGGAATATTCACAAACCCTCGCTCAACAAAAAATCAGTAATATATAGATGTTTCACTCCTTCCACAGTATCCTTCCAGAATTCGTCCATGGTCACTACATACTTGGGATACTGATCTCTCACCGACAAAAGATTTCCGTATTCCCTGTCTATGGTCTGACGATTTTCAAGCTTATAAGCTACCTGCACATAAATCTTATTTCCCCGTTTTTCGGCAACAAAATCAATTTCGTTGTTTTCCAGTTTCCCAATATACACCGCATACCCTCTTCTTTTCAGTTCCAGAAAAACAATATTCTCCAGGATCCCGCCTATCATCCGGTCCCGTACGCCCATAGTGGCGTAGATCAGGGAGATATCGCTTACATAAAACTTCTCCTGTGTTTTCAGGATTTCCTTTCCTTTAATATCATAACGGGGGACACGGTACAAAATAAATGATCCTTCCAGGGCATTCAGATAGTTGTAAATCGTATTAATATCTACTTTGCGCTGCTGGCTCTTAAAATAATCCGCTACATTTTTTCCGGAGAATGTATTTCCTATATTATCAAATGCATATTTTATGACGCGTTCCAACAGTTCTACATCACGGATCCCGTACCGCTGAACGGTATCTCTCAGGATAACGGAAGAGTAAATATCATAAACGACCTTATATGCCGATTCTTCCGTATAATCCGTCGTATGAATAACGGGAAAGCCTCCTTTTCGGAGATATCTCAAAAAAAGCCCTTCGCTATCCTGATCTTCCGGAAAATAGCTGTTCCTGAAATCCAGAAATTCGCGATAGGAAAGTGTGTACACAGAAATTTCCACATATCTCCCAGCCAGATAGGTAGCGAGTTCAGAAGACAATAAGTGAGAATTGGAACCTGTGAGATAGATATCCACTTCAAAATCGACGAGAAATGAATTTATCGCTTTTTCCCATCCTTTCACCTCCTGTATTTCATCCAGAAGCAAATAGTACTTCCCGGAGCTCTTTATTTCTTTCTTAACATATCGATATAAATTTGCAGCCTGTAAAAGTTCGGTATAGTCAAAGCTTTCGAAGTTGATAGCAATAAGCTGTTCCTGCTTCACTCCTTTTGCCAGCAACTCTTTTTTTAACAGGCGTAATACCGTTGATTTCCCCGAACGACGGATCCCGGTAATGATCTTTACCTGGGGTTTATCAATGAAGTCTTTTATCTGCTCTATATAAATCGGTCTTGAGATCATGATTTTTTTATGGTTATAACCACAAAAATAATAATTATATGTTATTTTTTATGCCTATAACCCTAAAAACTTATAACAAAGACTAAGAGACTATCTGAAATTCCGGTTTCTCCAACAGCACAACGGAAAAACGGGAGATTCCTCCTCATGGTCGGAATGACATTCCTGTCATTCAGAGACCTAACGTTTGGGCAACCGCATAAATGAAGATAACGTTTTAGTCTTCATTTATCAAATGTGATAAACCTACACATAACTCCTCCCTTCAGACGAAGGGAGGTGGCTCATCTTTGATGAGACGGAGGGTTTTGAAAGCCCGGATCATAAGGATAATCCCAAACCTTTGGGAATATACGTTAAAGTTCAGGCCGGTCAAAACTCCCCGGCCAGCATAGCTGCCCACCCCTCCCAGCCTGTCCGGCAGGCAGGTTCGTCTGAAGAGGGGAATTTTTGAAATGGAGCAACTTACCATAGATACGTCATGGGTAACGCAGTGAAGAATCTGCCCCCCGGCTCAAAGAATTTTCAACAGCAGCACCGAAAGACCGGAGATTCCTCCCCATGGTCGGAATGACAATACCCTGTCATTCAGAGACCTAACGTTTGGGCAACCGCATAAATTGAGATGACATTTTTCTTAATTTTAGCACAATTTGCACATCACAACTAAAATATCTGTATATCAACACATTACATGCTACACCCCAAAACACGTCATGGGTAGCGGAGCGAACCTGCCTGCCGGCAGGCAGGGAATCTCAACCCCAGCCCAAAGGAACTTTAACAGCATAACGTCAAGATCAGACCCCCGTCAACCCTTCCCGTATTCTTTTACGGTCTTCATCCGTAAGATTAGACCCGGAAGGCAGGCAGAGGCCGCGGTTAAAGATATCTTCGGCTACGCTTCCGCCATAATAGGGGGCCTCCCCGAATACCGGTTGCAGGTGCATGGGCTTCCATACCGGGCGGCTTTCGATGTTTCCGGACTCCAGGGAAAGGCGTATTTTTTCACGGGCGTCGTAACTATCGGTCAGAATGGCAGTAAGCCAGTGGTTACAGCAATAATCGTCCCCTGGTTCGTTAAACACCGTAATGTTTCCTGCCCCTTTAAAAAGGTTCACATAAAAATCGTGCATGGCCCGGCGCTGCGCCACCCGGTCGTTCAGCACTTCCATCTGCCCGCGGCCTATACCGGCACAGATATTAGACATGCGGTAGTTATACCCGATATGCGAATGCTGGTAATGCGGCGCATGGTCTCTCGCTTGTGTAGCCAGAAACACTGCTTTTTTCTTTACTTCTTCGTCCGGGCATACCAAGGCCCCGCCTCCCGAAGTGGTGATGATCTTATTCCCGTTAAAAGAGAGTATGCCCATTCGTCCGAAGGTCCCGCAATGTTGCCCCTTGTAGGTACTCCCCAGGGCCTCCGCGGCATCTTCTATGACGGGGATATCGTATTTACCTGCAACAGCATGTACCTCTTCCACCTTATAGGGCATCCCGTAGAGATGTACGGCAATAATGGCTTTCGGCTTTTTACCTTTGGCTATCCTGTCCTTAATCGCCTCTTCAAGGACCTCCGGGCACAGGTTCCAGGTATCGGGTTCGCTATCCACAAACACCGGGGTTGCTCCCAGATAAACAATAGGATTGGCCGAGGCCGAAAAAGTCAGGCTCTGGCAGATCACCTCATCCCCGGCCTTTACCCCGGTAAGGATAAGTGCCAGATGCAGGGCCGCAGTACCCGCACTCACGGCGGCTACCTCTACTTTTCCCCCGAGATATTCCCTGATATCCGCTTCAAAACCATTGACATGAGGCCCTAACGGGGCTACCCAGTTGGTATCAAAAGCCTGTTGTACGTATTTTTGCTCATTTCCGCCCATGTGGGGGGAGGAGAGCCAGATCTTTTCTGACATGGATTTGTTTTTTTTAAACGTAAGACTTCTGGATGTATTACTTATGATTTCAGGACGTAAGATATCGCTATATAAATCATTCTTTCTCTTTACCCAGTATTTTTATTCCTTTATTTGTTAACCTATAACGCTGTAGTTTACTATTGGGTTTATCAGGTATGGTCATTTTTACAAAACCTTGCTCCAAGGCAGGTTTCAGATAGTTAGACCGAAAGTTTTCCCTATGGGAAAGCCCTAATTTTTCCTGTATGGCCTGTCTGTCCATTTCCCCTTCCAATACTTTAATAAGTGTTTTAACTTGCTCGGTAACTTGCTCGGTAACTTGCTCGGTAACTTGCTCGGTAACTGGTTTATCATACACTTTCGACAAGCTCACGGTGACTTCAAATACCGTAGACAACTCAAAATTAAAAAAAGCATATCCGTTGCCATTAGCCTGAAGTTCCTCATTAACCCTTGAAACTCCACGGCTAAAGCGATTAACATATCCCAATACCTTCATTGCCTCAGCAATTACCGGGTTGCGATAATCGTTGACATTCGGAAAGTTCTCCGGCCGGGCATTACCATACAGGCCTCCGGCATTCATGATCTCAATACGGTCGTCAAACTGATATAACCGGATCGGCATATTCGACTGGTAATCCCGGTGCATTACCGCATTCATGACCAACTCACGCAATGCCCAATACGGATAATTGACCGCCTGCTCTTCCCGAAGTACAGAAACAGGCACCGGCTTTCTATCCACAAGAGCAGTATCAATAAAGGTATCCAGTCTTGCCAGTAATGAGACCAGATCTCCCGAAAATTTAATTTCCTTTAATACATCACCCGCTCTGCCGGTTCCGGAAAACCTCACATATTGCAAATACGCTCCCGGCAGAAAAAACTCCGGGTTCTTTCCCAGCAAGAGCAATCCGGCTACGGTTGGCGTATTCCTCCCCACATCAAATAAACGCAAAGATGCCAGTTGTTCAGCTATATTTCTCCGGTCTGCCGCCAACACATCTTCTGCCATAGCCCTGGGAAGATACTGATGTCTGAATATTTTCTCCCGCAAATCATTCAGGGAGGCTCCTGAAAAAGGACAACTATCATAAGAAGCTACACCGGCTTGTCTGCGCTCGGTCAACAAACGCTCTTCCGCTTCATTGGCCACGGCCTTCCTTGGCCCTATCCTTATCCAAACCCTGCCTTTATATCGTACCGGCGGAAAAACAGAAGGCTGTACCTCGACTACGGCTACATCACCTTCCGGGAAAGAAACTTTTTCCACCTGCATCACCGGCGGCGGTAAAATGTTTCCTTCCGAACGCAGGGCTCCGAGGTTTTTAAGCAGTTCATCGGTGACCTGTAATCCCGAAAGCGTGCCGTCATCCTTAACTCCGATCAGCAAATACCCCGGAATACCGTGATGGGGCAGATCGTTGGCAAAAGCACAAACAGCCTGTGCAAACTTATCCGTATTGTGTACCGAAACGGTACGCTCAATACGATCGCTTTCATCAGAAGTTATTAATGGTATGATCTCTTGCTTCAGCATTTTTCGGGTTACCGCTTGTCGAACTCGTCTTGTAACATTATATCTTTTATAGGAAATTCAGCCGTTTTTGTCCGGCTACCTCATTATCAAAAGCCTGTTGTACGTATTTTTGCTCGTTCCTGCCCGTACATGGTGAGTAGAGACCGTTTTTTCTTATAGAGATTTTTTTTGATGTATGACTTACGACTACAGGATGTAGGACAAACATCCCTTCGTTTATTGGAAAACATACATCACTGTTTTCTTATCTTAATTCACTCTTAACAAACGATCGCATTTGGAAAACATAATGCCTTCCTTGTACTGCATATACTTTTCTATTTCTGTACCTCCTTTTAACCATTCCAGGTAAATCGCCGCAGTATTCACCCCTGCCTCATGGGAAAAAGGGTAGCCCCCACCAAAACGGGGATTCAATTCAAGTACGTAAAGTTCTCCCTGATGTTCAAAAACATCGCAATCCAGGTTTCCGACATGACGAAGTTGTTCCCCTATTTCCCTGCCGATCTGTTCAAATTTCTCATCAATTACAGAAACGGCTTTATCCGTTTCTCCCGAACGCATAGCGAGTTTCTGTCGTACAAAAGTTCCTGTATAATTCCCTTCAAAATCATTTAATATATCCATTCCGTATTCCTTACCCGGAATTTTTTCCTGAATCAGGATGGCATGGTCAATATCTTCCTTACTCGCTTCGGCAAGAATCGTTCTTTTTAAACGCATGGATTGCAATTTATAGGCCAATTCCAATTCCTCCATATCTTCGGGAAAATCAATACCTATGGACGCACTTCCCCATCTCGGCTTTATTACCAGCGGGAATGCTAACTCTCCTAAACTTAATGCTTTTTTAGCTTCGTTTAAGTCAATAAACGTTTTCGGGGATTTCAGGCCATTCTGCTCCAGGAATTTGACTGTTTCCCATTTATCAAATGCAATTTTCACTGCATTCCCATCAGACACAATAACCCTTGTCCCCAAAGCTTCTAACTGAATTTTGACTTCACTCAAAACCGGAAGTTCCAGATCGTTTAAGGATATGATAGCCTTTATATTATTTTCCCGTACAATTTTCACTAAAGAAGGTATATACTCAACACTGTATATAGCCGGAACCTGAATAGCTATGTCTGCATCGACCAAAGCAGGTGCTGTAAGCTGCATATCAGTGGCAAAAACCTGCCCGCCCCCCCGTAGCGCTTCTTTAAAATAGTTAATTAAATAGTTGCGCCTTCCTGCACAAGTGAATAGGATGTTCATAATTTAATCCGCTAAAAAGTTAAATATTCCTCCAGTATGCCAAAATAGAATATTCTTGTCATTTATATTATTCCTTTCAATAAAATCCAGCATACCGTAAAAAGCCTTACCCGTATAACAAGTATCCAGTGTAAACCCATATTCTTTAATTGAATTCAGGCTGAGTTCTTTTAATTCACTATTGTATTGTGCATAACCTCCCATCAAATAATCATCCAATACAATCGACTCTCTATTCAGACAAGCAATATCATAGTGAGAACATAAGTCTTTATAAAAATCATCGACAATCCTCGTTGCCTGTTCTGATTTTCTTCCGACTGAGATTCCTATGACTCGGGTTTTTTCAAAACCATATTTATCCAGTCCTGCCAAAATTCCTGATTGCGTAGATCCCGTTCCTGAAGCGTGAAAAATATAATCAGGAACCCAATTATTCTCATCGCAGTAATCCTTCAATTCTTTTATGGCATTAATATATGCTAATCCCCCTTCAAGCGTATGTCCTCCCCCCCAGATATAATAAGGTTTCAAACCTGCCTTTTCATAATTCATCATTGCCCTATCCATGGTAGTACCTATCTCATCAGCCTTACTGACAAAAATTATGTCTGCTCCCGACAACCGCATAACCTTGGCATTCCCTGACTGCCTTTCAAACTCTTTTTCCGAACCATGTAATACCAGAGAACACTTCATCTTATATTGAGCCGCAAATATCGCCACAGCCCTGCAATGATTGGACTGAAAGCCACCTGTTGTAACTAAAGCATTTGCATTTTGAGCAATAATATCTTTGGCCATAGCATCCATTTTCCGGCCTTTATTTCCCCCTCCCAAAAAGGGGTAAAGATCATCGCGGAAAACACTAATATTTTCACCAATTTTATGTATCATTCACAGTTTTTGTATTAGGATCACGAGTCTTTATAAGTGAAGGTATCTGAGGTGTTACAGAAATATCCTTACGTTGCAAAACATTAAGAACAGTTTCCCAGATGATTTTGATGTCTAACACAAATGATATTTTTTCGTAGTACTCAACATCGAAAGCCAATCGCTCATCCCAGTTTAAACTATTTCTTCCGTTTATTTGAGCCAATCCAGTAATGCCCGGTTTTACCTGATGTCTCAACAATTCTTTTTCTGAATAATAGGGCATAAGCTTGGGGGAAAGGGGTCTCGGACCCACAAATGACATTTCATTTTTCAATACATTTAAGATCTGAGGAAGTTCATCCAAAGACAACTTTCTTATAAAGCTTCCTATCTTTGTAATCCTATCCCTATCAGGAAGAGAATTTCCCTTTTCATCATATAGATCTTTCATCGTTTTTAACTTGAATATGTAAAACTCCATATTTTTATATCCTACTCTTTTTTGTTTGAAAAACGGCTTTCCATCAAAATGAAAATATAGTACTACAATGACTGGTATCAGGAAAGGAAATATACAGAGCAATATCAGGATAGCCAATAAAAAATCTAAAATTACTTTGATATACTTATACATTCTACATTGTAATTTTATCGTGTACACTCTTATGAAATCGGGCTGGGCTGCCTATCCATAGTTCATTTTCTGGAATGTCTTTTACAACAACACTCCCTATTCCAATTGCAGCATGTTTTCCAATTGTTTGCTTTCCCCTAATAGTTGAATTCATTCCTACCCATACACCTTCCTGAATATCTAAATAGGACCCCAAACAGGAATTTGCTGTGAAAAAGCAATGTTCATGAATAGTGTTATCATGTCCTATGGAAACATTACTCATTACCAAAGAACATTTACCAATCTCTGTTCCACATGATACACTTACATTTGGCATTACAACAACTCCTGGTGACAGCTTTACCGAGGGCGACACAAATGATAAAGGGTGTATAAAAGTATAAAGGCTTTCATCTGGAATATTTAAGTCCCTAAATCTTTTAATTCTTTCAGGTTGCCCTCCCATTTTATAAATTGTAAACAAAAACTTATATCCTTCCCGGGCTAACTCCGGAGCTTTATCCAATGTTCCTAACACCGGATAACCATGAATAGTAGTCTCTTCTGCATCGTTCAGTAGACCTATAAATTCAGCTTTTGTCCCAAAATTGTTTTTTGCATGATTAATTGCCTCTCCTATAACAATGGCAGTCCCCAAACCCCCAATGATTATTATTTTATCCATTTTGCTGATGCTTTTTTACAATTGACTGGTGCTTTTTTAATATCTTTTGTGCTTTCAACACGAATGGCGGGCCTATAAACTTTCCGTTTATAATGGCTACCCCAACTCCACTTTTACGAGCTTCTTCATCTGATTTTAAGATTTCCCGGGAGTTTTCCACTTCTTCTTGCGAAGGCGAATAATATTTATGTACTAAAGGGATTTCTTTAGGATTTAGAACTAGCATGCCTTCAAAGCCCAACTTTTGTGACAGTATTAGGTTCTTCTCAAGGTCTTCTAAATCTTTTACACGTACGTGTACTGTATCTATTGGGATTATTTTAGCTGCCCTGGCAGCCATTGCTATCATAGCCCTGGGCGTAAACAGACTTAAATGCTCTTTATCATGTATTCCTTCCAGATCAGTGATAAAATCCTCGGAGCCATAAGCTATGGCAACCACACGAGGCGAGGCCCTGCTTATTTCCTCTGCATTTAATACAGCAGAGGCGGTCTCTATTAAAGGTATTATTTTAAAAGTCCCTTTAGGTACTCCTTTTTCATATTCTATAGTTTCCAGCAATTTACAGAAAAAGTAGATATCTTCCCCACGTTTGGCTTTCGGGTACATAAACCCCTCAATACCAGGAATTGTCAACTGGGTCACATCCTTAAGAAGCTGACCACTTTCCCTGTCGTTAATTCTCGGAAAAATGACTCTCCCTTTAAATTTTCCCTGAGAAACATATTCAATCACTTTATCTCTGGCCACCTGCTTATTTTCAACAGGTTGAACAGAGTCTTCAATATCAAAAAGTAAAATATCGGCATTTGCTTTTGTAGCGCTTTGCATAAGCTTATCACTATGTGCCGGAACAAACATCAGGCTGCGCATTAAATAATCACTCATCACTTAAGTTTTTGGTATTAATACTTTTCTTCTGAAACATAATACTTCAAGGTCATCCTGATTAAACGCCCTGGTTTCTACATAAACAATCCCCCTGTCTTTCTTGGAGGTTTCCCATTTATTAATAACTGTTGTTTCCGCCCTGATGGTATCACCTATAAATACCGGCCCTACATGTTTAACTGATTCATATTCCAGATTTGCAATGGCTTTACCACTAATATCGGGTACAGTCATTCCAACCACTAAACTAAATACTAGCGTCCCAACTACTAAAATTTTTCCATGTTGATGATTCTTTACATGTTCCAGACTTAAATGTACCGGGTGATGATTCATTGTAAGTAAGCTGAAAAAGTTATTATCACTCTCAAAAATAGTTTTAGTCAAACTATGTTTGACTGTCTCCCCTATTTGAAAATCCTTGTAAAAATTCCCTAAGTTACTTGACTTCATGGTCTATAATACTTTAAAATTCTCAATGCCCTATCTATATGAGGTTTTTCCAATACTCTTCCCTCTAAACTTATGGCATTAAATTCTTCTTTAACTTCAACTTCATCCAGTTTTTGTTTTACTTTCAGTGCCCATTCATACTCTCCCTCCGTGTAAAACTTAATTTCTCTTAATATCTCTATTTGCCATGGATGAATAAAAAACTTGGCTTCGTACCCTTTTCGGAAGCCATCAAGAACTTCCTTTTGAAATTCACCTTCTGATGTCAATTCCATTGATGCTATATCAATTGCTTTTATCCCGAATGCCCTAGCTAAATACAGCATATATTGTCGAGGGATTTCAATGTTTTCCATGGTATGTGATCCTCCCATTTCTGCCATAAAATCATGACTCCCTAATGCCAGCCCGTATAAATATTCTTTAAACTCTAACATCAGTTCTTTTGCCTCCAAAAAAAATTGAGGGTTCTCAACTAACAAAATAAGCTGAGACTTTGTCAGTACTTCCAAAATATTTCTTAGATCGGATTTATTTCTGATTTTAGGCAATAAAAATTTTGAAAACCCTGCACATGACAATTTTTTTATATATCCAACCTCCATTTCCAGGTCTGAGGAAATAACCGGAACTCTAATAAAATATTTTTTATACTCGGTATTTTTTATTATGGCCTCAATTAAATTATCTATTTCCGATCGTTTTATTGAATCCTCCAGATCAATAATTATCTCCGTGACTCCGATCTTTTCAATTTCACTTATCTTATGTAATCTATTTGCAGGTATAAAAAAAAAGCTTTCCATAAATTATAAATTATGCCTATGTATTTATCACATTCATCAAAACCTACCCAATTCACCCATATGTCAATACTTCATTGTGATTGTCATATAGTTTTTAAAGGTTTTCACTTTCATTATATATTTTTTCCAACCCTTGCCATATTATAATTGGCTCAAAATTCCTGGCCCATTGAATGCCATTATCTCCATAAACAGCAGCTTCCTCTTTATTGCCTTTCATATTATCCATAGCCTCTTTTATAACTTTGGCATTTTTTATTGGTTTCACCAAAACACCGTTATATCCGTCAGATACTGCATTGCTACATCCAGTGGAATGCGTACTAATTATAGGAATCCCCATTGCCGCAGCTTGTATTAACACGTTCCCAAAACCTTCCCACCAAGCGGGAAGCACAAAACAATCCATCAATGCCATATGCACCGGGACCTCTTCAAACGGCACTTTTCCAACCATAATTATACCAGGGTGATTATTGTATTTAGCGATCAGGTCCTTATCCGCAATTTGTTGTTTTTCTACAGAGCCCACCATCAAGAGCCGAATATCAGTATCTTCATGATAAAGTTCATCAAATGCAGTATATAACTCATTTATACCTTTGCGATCCACCAATCTGCCCAAAAAACCGTAAGTATACTTGTTCTTTATTTTGTATTTAACCCGAAGTTGTAGTTTTTTTCTTCTGTGACCTGTCCTGGTGCAAACAGAGAAAGGTCAAGACCATTGCTACTTCCATGACCTATTACAATTGTTTTATTTCCTTTAAAAATACCATCCCTTTCTCCCAATATTTTAACCGACTCACTAATACAAATGATCTTATGGCTATATCGGGCTATTATCTTTTCAAATGAAACGAGTAATTTCTTTAACTTCCCTGCTTCACTTTCATACCTAAACCCTCTACATGTATAAATACGCTTTTTAACCCCGCATACTTTTGCTGCTATCATTCCCAGTAAGCTTACCTTAGGGGTTCCCACATTGATTATGTCAGGTTTTATTTTCAAAAAATAATTTATTATAACAAAAAATGTTTTTAAATCATGCCACAAGCTAATCTCCCTTTTAATATTCACCGGAAGTAATGTACAGTTTTCTCTTTCACAATACGCAATGGTCTTTTCATCCTTAGGTGCTAATAAATACACTTTATAGCCCTTTTCTGAAAAATATTTCAGTTGCCCCCTGATTAATCCAACGCTGGCTGGTGCCGTTATCCCAATCACCAATTTTAATGGTTCTTTTTGCATTACAACTTTATTAAATGGCTATGGTATTATTGATCGTAATTAAATAATTATGCACTATTATATCCCAATCAAAGTCCTTTGATCTCTTATATGCATTCGTACTAATATTTCGGTACGATAAAATTATCTGCTCCATTTTTTCCTGAAGTTCTTCAACAGAGGAATTACTACATGAAAATCCAACTTCACCCTCTTCAAAGAAACCATCAACCCCCTCTCCCCTGGTATAAACTATGGGGAGCCCACGACTTAATGCCTCAGTATATACTGCTCCAAAAGTTTCCGACAGCGAAAGAAGGACAAAAATATTATTATTGTCATAGGCTGATCTAAGTTCTTCTATAGAATTCAGTTTTCCTAAATATTTAATTTTATTGCCCGGCGGAAATATACTATTTATCTTATTAAAATCCATTTCCAGTACATTTTCCCCTGCCACAGTAAGTTCATATGGATACTTCTGTTTTTTCTCTAAAAACTTTATCAGAATATCTATATTTTTTCGCGGAATTATTTTTCCAACAAAGAGCAATTTAACTTGCTGATCAAAAGCAGGTCTTTCTCTAACCGTCTTCTTTTCTTCCAACCAATAAGGAGCTAAGCCATTAGGCATTAGATGGTATTTACTACTATCAAGGTCAGGGTACAATTCTTCTATTTTCGACTTCAATGAAGGGGATATAAAAAAAACAGCCTTAGCTTTTGACAGAATTTTACGCCCTACATATTTAAACACCACACTTCTTCTGATAAATAATGATATATCTGTAATTCGTACCGAAACAACAAATTCCTTTTTCAATAACAAGCTCAAGATAAAAGTCGGAATACCATCACTTATTAATGTGTGTCCATGTAAATAATCAAAGTCACGGTATTTTTTCCTATAAAACAACCTGACTACCTTCAATATTTTCGTTACAAAAATCGCCTTATCAACCTTCCCAAACACATAGTCGATGTCTACTTCAGGAATATCTTCCTGCTTAAAGTGTTTATAGACCGGGATCAAAAACTGGTCATTACGCTTTTTTAAAAGCTGTTTATAAAAATAATAATGGATCTTATTACTTAAAAAATAACTGTTAATATGCAAAGCTGTTTTTTGACTCATCTCCTATGAATTAATAATGATTTGCCGCCTTTCGCTGCAAATCATTAAATTTTTCATCTTTTGTTGGGTTGGCATTATTTTTTGTCCATTTTTTTTGTCCAAGGGCATATGGAAGCATCCACTCATAGGCATTTTTAATACTTTTCCCCTGTGAGGTTTTATAGTTCCACAAATCTATTCCAACCTTATCTGCCATATACGCTATATAAACAAACCCTTTTAAATTCCTGACTGAATATCCCCATGCTGATGCTCGTTTCAACTCATAAACTTGTTCACCTTCCTGTGTTATCTGTTTATCTATCCGTTTCTTCACACTTTCATCTATCACATTCCTGACTATATCATTTTGTCCTGTGAATAAAGCATAAGCAATAACTTGCATATCGTAATAAGTCCCTATATTATTGAGTTGTGCTTTACCTTGTTTGCCTATCTTACTATTGAGCATCCAATCCAATAATCTTGAGAACCATTTTTTCACAGCATTCGTATCGGTTTCTCCCCAACTTTCAGAGCCCTCTATAAGCCTTACCACGTCTATTACATCAATCAAACCATAAGTGTCTGCGAAAACCATCGCTCTTCCTTTGTCCTTACCCACAACTATTTGGCCATATTCGAATCTAGGATACATACTTCTTTTCTCATCCAAAAACCATAAACGTAAGAGTCTGGCTGCTTTCTCCGCATATTTCTCATCCTGGGTGTGGTAATAAGTCAAACCCAAAGCGTATATGTCTTTACAAAATTGAGCCATATATATATTATCTTTTTTGGGCTTGGATATTTCAGGATTTGCCTTACCATCTTTATGTATATAGGGCTTACCATCTTCGCGCTGGGGGTCCGGCCAATAATAAGGCGCTTGACTAAAATACTCCCTTTTGTCCCCATTAGGGGGAATTGCATTTTTGTCAGAAGGAGCATGATCTTTTTTTTGAAGCGCTTTGTTAGCTCTGTCAATAATCTCTTTCACTTCCTTATTATTATTTACAGAGGAAGTAGCAGTAGTTGCTCTGGAAAACAATCCACTCTTTTTTGCTTCCTGTGGTTTAAATAATTCCAAAGTTTCTTGGTCTAAAAGAAGAAGGTTCTTTTCAGATTGAGCGTAACTTTTACAAATAAATAAAACTAAAAAGAAGGCAGATATTGTTCTAAATTGTCTTCCTGGTCCTTTCCTTTTTATTATCAGATTCTTCATTTACCGAATTTTCAATTAATATATTTATCCTTTCAACACGCTTTTCCAAGGAATTACTTCCCCTTAGTTCCAAAAGGTTCTTCCGAAACTTTTGTCGTTTCACTATATCACTCTTTAATTCCCGAATTGCATTTGCTATAGCTTCTATATTCAAGGGATCAACAAGTATACCAGTTTTATTATCAATTTGATTTTCCACAGTAGTTCCCAAAGAACTGATAATTGGCACTCCACAAGCTTTCACCTCCTCTATAACATTACAATGGCCTTCAGATAAGGTTGGCAAAACAAAAACATCAAAACTATTAATAATCGAAGGTAATTTTATATTCCCCATAGGAGCCATCTCCTTAACAAAGGATGCTTCGATTAATTTCCCATTACCTCCAATACATATCAAAGCTATATCCTCCGAATTTAGAGATTGAATGGCCTTTATGACTCTATTGGGTCCTTTTCTCTCAATAAAATGGCCTATGAATCCTACTACGAACATACCTTCACTTATTTTTAACTTCTCTTTACATTCTTTATTATTCATAGGCACAAATCTTTGGTAATCTACAGCATTAGGGATTATTTCTATCTTGGAAGAAGAATAACCTAAACCCCTCAAATACTCATAATTAACCTCTGAAACACATATTATATTTTTCACATAAGACAACATTCCATGTAGAATATCCTTTCTCTGCTTTTCTATAGCTTTGTACGCATCACCAGATTCTCCTGAAGCAATAATCATTGGTATATTTTTTTCTTTAGCAAGCTTATAAATCGATATACCATTGATCAAAAAATGAGAATAAATAAGGTTTACTTCTTTAACATTTTTTTTAAAACACCTTTCAATACTCTGATGCCTAGACTCACTCAGTATTTTTCCTACATCAAACCCAAAAATTTTAGCAGAAAATCCTGGAAAATACAAAGGGCGATAAACTGTACAGTTTTCAGGACCATATGTATCCTTTTTTTTTTTAAATAAGTCGTTAATCCGTAAAGGAGCAATTATTTTCACCTCATGATACTTACTAAGTTCTTGTGCAAAATTATAAACAAATGCTCCGTAATGCGGACGGTATATTGAAGGATAATTATGTGATATTATTACTATTTTCATATACTACTTTTTAGAAAAGAACATTGATATAACTAATCTGTTATACCTATTAATGAGTAATACCAATCATTTTATCTATTCCGGCTATATTCATATATTTAGTATATATAATGAAAACAATGCCAGTACGAAAATAACTCCCAATAGTTTTGTAAACTGAAACCTTTTAAATATCCGATACGTCATTAGGGGATATATAAGAATAATAGGGGTTAAAACCCAAGCCAAAATACCAAACCTATAGGAAAAAGCCATCGTAGAAGTTAAAAAATAAAAGCTAGATAGAAGCATGTAGGTAATAGTTAATTTATGATAAAATTTGTCTTTAATTACAGTAGATAAATAAAGAGCAAAAGCTACTGTCGCCAAGTGCATCAATAAATAAGACAGCGGAAGGGAAGAAATGCCCCCCCCCTCCTGATTATATGCCATCAAGCGCTCCTGATTTCTAACTATACCCCCAATAATAGGTAAATCTTTTAATCCCTTTTTTAATAAAGCCAAAAAAATACTTCCGAAAAAAACAGGTAAAACATACCATTTATTCTTTATAAAACTAGACAGTACATACATAAAGAAAATCACTATAGAAGACAAATGAAAGGCTACAGAAATAGATGCTATCGCGATTCCTATTTTTAATTTATTATCCTTTAAATATGTTATTGCCAATATGGCAAAAGACAACGACAATCCATTTCTCATAATATTAACTCCAAAATTCGGGATACAAAAAAGACTCATAAAGGCCACTAACACTAAAGATCTATTCACATTTGTCATCCTATATGCCGCGCAAAATAACGGGGCCACTAATAAAAATGCCAAGACATAGAAATATCCCCGAATATCCACAACTTTACTAAAAAGATATGAAATTCCATTGAAATAAGGATCCCTCGCTACAAAAGGTGATATTATAGCTTCAGAAAAACTATCTGTCCTCCAAATAAACTGAAAAGCCATTAAGTAACGTGGCGTATCTGTTCCTACAGAAAAGTCCCGAGAACCGAATAAATAGGTTAATCCGATAATTATAAAACAACCTACTAAAAAATCATATTTTTTATAGTATACCTTCTTAATATCAAAACTGATAATAAGGAGTACACATGCTAAAAAAGCAGAAATATATAAAAGATTGTATGCTGGTAATATCTCCTTCACGGAATCATATATTTATTATAAAACAAGTTTTCTTAATTTCCTCACCATTTATTACTTATAAAAACATTGGCAATAGGCAGCAAGAAAGGCGGTTATCCCTTACGATAAACTCATATGTTAAAAATCTTCTAAATTTTTCTCCATAAAATGTTTACTTCTCCTCCAAAAAAGCTAAATCTTAACATTTCATAGGTAGCTTGAGATAGCTTCCAATCTTGTAATCCCATTCTTCTGGATGAAAAGGAACAAATCCTCCATGATGAAAAAAAGTCAATTCTCCAAAATATAAACTACCATTTATCTCATAAAAGTCAACTCTTACATGAGGAAGATTCTTGGAGAGAATCTCTGCAAGCTTTATCATCTTACTAAAGCATTTAGGTTTTTCAATTTCGTTTGTACTATGAGCATATGCCTGAGTAATATTTAGAAGATTAAAGTCCAAATCAAAATAATCAAACTTAATTCCATCCTTCTTATTTTGTCTATCACTAGCAACATATAGCAACTTTGGTTTACCATCGAAGCAAAAAAATTTATAATCCATTAATTCCCCGGCTTTAACATCTACCATATACTTTTCCGCAATTATCCTGGGCTTGATATTTTTATAAGGCCACTCTCTCGATAGATGATACAGATTTTTTTTTAAATGCCTGTTAATTTTCTTCTTTGCTGAATCAATATCAAATTGATTTTTATCCTTGCATATAACCACTCCCCCCTGATCATGTGTCGTTTTTAAAACAAATTGATCAGGCAAAGATTCGAAATTTACTTCGCTAAATGTATCCCATACTCCTAATGTCGGAATTACATATTTTTCTCCAATCACTTCTCCTACATATTTTTTCACATCAAACTTATCCACCATTTTAGGTAAGTCCGGATTCCGATAATTTAATTTTAACCATTGAAGCTTTTCATTAAATGTTTGTGGATTCTGCAAGTTCAGTTTGTAGTCCAGCCTAAGAAAAAAAAGTAGCTTAAGATACAACCTGCCAGGAAGCAACGGAGACATCATACGTAAAAATTTAACCCCCAATATTTTAGGATTATGTAATACCCCGCGTATTTTTCGCTTTATCATACTCATTTTTATAAAATCCATTTAATTCCCAATCCACCAAAAAACATTTAGAACTTTAATTCAAAAATAAAAGGTGACTGAAAATTACTTTAATAATTCAAAGTTGTATCTCCAAATTAATCTCAACATATCTTTTATTTCAAAAGCTTTAACATCCTTTTTTATTCTCCTATAGATCATTTTCTGATAATACTTTTTTTCATAGCCTTTGACCCCCTTTAAATCAATAATGGACAAAATAGAGTTATTATACTTCGATCTTGTTGATGTTAATTTATTCTCCGAATCTATACGATAAACTGCCGTTTTTTGCATCGATCTAATTATCCTGAAATATTTACCTATCCTAGCCCATAACTCCAAGTCTTCTCCTCTGCAAATACCAACAACAAAGCCCCCAACCTTCTCAAAAACGGACGAGTGAACACACACAACTGATGTCCAAAAAAAGTCAACATGCTGCATCACTTCTTTAAAATAATTTTCAATCACCACTATGGAAGTGTCGAGGTTTTCCGAAATATTTTCACCACTTTTAATATAAGAAGTACAAAAGACCTTATCACTCGGATATTGTTCTATCATGTCTTTCAAAATGGTCAAATGATTCTTATGCCATATATCATCCCCATCCAAAAACACAATCCATTCATAATTTGCTTCTTCAATCCCTTTATTTCTAGCTGCAGAAACCCCCTGATTATCTTGATTTATTAACCGAATCCGAGGATCAGAAAACCATTTAACGACTTCAACACTATTATCCGTTGAACCATCATTAACTATTATTATTTCGAAATCCTTTAATGCCTGCATTAATACAGATTGCACCGTGTTTTTAACACTAAGTTCCTTATTGTATAATGGGATAATTACAGAAAACATTAGCTAATGAGATTTAAATTTAAAAATGCTAAAGAAAATTCCTTTTTTTCAGCCAAAATGGCATTCACTTCCTCCCAATCTATATCAGGTAATTGCTCCAGTTTTTCATAATTAAAACCGCTCAAATCCTCTATTAAACGCTCTTGTAATCCAAACATTTCCAGAAGCGAATCAAACCTTGCCTTACCTCTTTTAGTATTAGGAACTACTAAAAACGGTTTGTTAAATAAAATTGAAAATGCAGTCCCATGGAAAGAATCAGTAATCACAAATTTTGCTTTATTAAAACCATTGAGCCAAGAGGTTACTTTTGGGTAGATACATTCTTCAATATTTTGTACCGATCCTTTATCAGGTATACTCTTTCTTGTCACCGAAAAGGTTCTATAATTAAAGTTTTTTGCCGTTTCATATATCAAATTTTTCTTTTCCTTATTAATGTCCAACACATAATATAGCAATTCCCCTTTTACAGATTCTTCTTTTTCCCTATTAATTAATTTGACATATTCACCTTTATCTATTAACATTGTCGGATCTAAAACATGAACAGCCTTTACCCCCAAGAACTTCTTACTTAAATCTATCCCGCTTTTCTCCCTTACGGAAATGGCTTTAAACTTACGGATACTTTCTTTACATTCCTTTGTCTGTTTTTCCGTGTATTCCCAATTATCCACTCCAAAAGATGCCGCATATGACAACCCAATAGTTTCCTCATTATTTACAAAATCTAAAAAGTAATTACTTATACCAGGTGAATATCTCGGTCTCCATACTTGGTCACTTCCAACAATAAACGCATCGAAGTGATCGGCAATTTTTTTCAGGCCTTTAGTACTATATATTGGTTCTGTAATATCCTTTATGTAGGTATCCGTAAAATAACTTGTATGCTGGGAAATAATCCTTTGCTCTTCTTCTGATAATCTAATCCCTCTTCTTTTCCCTCTCCCCAGAATAATTTTGATCAATTCCTTTAATCTAAGGGAAATACCTGTAGTATTTTTTCTTCGATTAACAATAGATACTTGATGCCCCATGTTTTCCAGAACAGTTTTTAGGGCATAGGCTTGCAAAAGGCCGCCGTAGTTATCATGCAGTTGCAGGGTTAATATACCTATCTTCATAATTTCAATGATTAAAACTCTATAAAGTTTTTATTTTTAACACACGTCGTATTTTCTGAATTTTGGAATAAATTAGTGTTTTTTTCTTCAACCTTCTTTTAAACACATCCATTTTTTGATTATATTCTTGTAAGCTCTTTGTTTTCTTCCATAACTCTATACTCAAAGCCCTCACAACCCTTCTTTCCTTTTGAACAATTTTATATTCTACTGGTATATTTTGAAAAAACCTTGAACGCTTATAAGGAGTCAACTCCTTGTTTCTAATATTTTGATCTATTCTAAACTTAGATGCCTGTTGCCTATGTCTGAAACTTGCAGCTTGAGATCTAATAACTTCTTCCTTTGCTAGGAGGTTAGCTTTTAATTCTCCATTTTTCATTCCTGATTTTATAAGCTCATCTGCAAGTAAAGATCTTGTAATAATGATGCTTGCTCCTCTTCCATCTTTCCTATACGGATTGATCCAAGCATCCCCTAATGATATATCCGCTAGTTCAGTTGTTACATCATCACAAAAATCACAGGCATTGGATTTAAAGAGTCCCGTTCCCCACATGTCGCCAACCTTGGACATCTTCATTGTATGGAGAACCTCTTGTGCATCATAAGCACCAAAACCATAGCCTGATGCTGAACCATAAAAATCTTTTATTCTGTATTCCTGATTACTATAATCACCTTTTATACCTACATTTTGAACTAAAAAATCTGTATACAACTTACTTTTAAGTCCCCCACATATTATTCCTACCAGAAAAGCTATCTTCTCTTTTAGTTCAGGATAATAATGTTGCTTTAAACGAATTGCTTTTATAAAACATGCAACTCCCGAAACCCCTATTTTTCCATCTAATTTATCTATGATTTCAAATAACTTTTCCAGTGTTACAGGTAAGTATCGTGTTTTGGAGATCTTATTGATCTGCCTGAAATCAGAAAACAATTGATATTCATAGGTCCCGTTTACTTCCTTTACAATAAAAAGATGCTGGGCATGATTGTTTTTTAATAATTGCTCAAATATATATGTAGCTATACCCCCCGAAGATGATGATGTCCTGTGTTGCTCAGAAAAACCTACATATGTTCCTATATAGCGACCTATCTTAAAATCTTTCTTGTCCGAATCTGACAAAAATAGTTTGGAAAGCCTGTCTTCGTCTCGAACATCTTCATCAGGGGCCGGATTAAATGGACATACTTTTATACTATTATCATTTATAACATTGATTATATCCGGTACAAGAAAGCCATCTTCATTCCACTTCATAGACCTGATACCGTCAGATTCGGATACGCACAAACCACATCCGGTACATAATTGATTATCCACTACATCTTTGATGGTCCTACTTTCTTTCATTTTATTATTTTATTTACAATCAATTTCTTAAAAAAATTTAGTTCACTCTTTGATAAGCCAATCAAAATTATCACCAACATATTTAATATTGTAATAAAAACAGAGCTAACTATAAGTTTAATCCATCCCTCATACGGAATAAATAGACTCGCACCATAAATCCCAAAAAAACCACATACAAAAACCACTAAAACTATTTTCAATAAAACCTGTTTAAAAAAAGAAAGTATATTGATAAAAACGCCTTTTTTAAGAAAATACAACCTTAAAGTTAATGAAAGAAACGTTATAGTTATTGTTACAATATAGGAGAGAATTGGCTCGTTATATACTTTAATAGCCAAGTACGTAATTGGTAAATCGGATAAGATGAATAAGCCCACAACAACTTGGTACCACTTAATCTTCCCTGTGGCCTGTATTCCAATCATCAAAGGTCCTGATATACAATCTACTAACAAATTAACCAAAGCAAGCCGTACAAATATTGAAGTATATTCCGGAGGGTTTTTCAACCAAACCTTAAGAATAAAATCAATATTGAACCAAATTGGACATACTATCAAAAATAACAAAAAAAAGGACAACTTTGAACCCTGAAAAATCAGTTTATGATTCTGAATCAAATCTTTTTGGGCATAGCTTTTGATAATCTGTGGGTTTAGTGCCACCTGAAAATTAGAAACAAAAAGTTTGGTAGCACTATTCACCTGAGAAGTAATCCCGTAAGCAGCATTTATAGTGGTACCAAAAAAGAGATTTAAAATTATATTAGACCCCTGCACTCTTGCAACAGCAGCAATGTTACCAAATAAACTCCAGCCGGAATAGCTCATCAATATCTTATACAAATCAGCATCGTAATAAAATCTGTATTTGCTCTCCATAAAATGGCGAATACAATAAATACGATACATTAGAGCTACAAGTACTGTTACACCAAACATCAGTACCGCATAGGTTTTCAACTTATCAAAGGGAGAAACAACCAAAAGATAAACAATCATTAATTTAAGTAATACTTCAATAATACTATAAGCGGCATAAATATTCATTCTTTCCCTTGCTATAATAAGAGCATTATAAGGCACTTGCATTACCGAAACCATAAAAGACAATATAGAAAACTGGTAAACCCAATTCACAGCTTCCATTCTTTCATGATCTATATTTAACTTATGATTGACAAACCATAACCCAACAGTTTCTGCTAAAAGTAAAATCAGCACTGCTATTCCTATATGAATATTGACTGTGGCACAGAAAGTCTGTTTTAGCTTGGTTAGATTGCCTGTACCTATTTCAAACGACAAAAAACGTTGAGTGGCAGAGGCCATGGCCATTTTAAAAAAACCAAAGGTAGCAACCACACCTCCTATTACACTATAAGCTCCATAATCTGAAACACCTAAAGTGTTTAAAACAACTCTAGATGTATACAATGTGACTCCCATAGTTAGGAACATCCTTACATATAGAAATAATGTATTTTTAGCTATTTTTCTCGAACTTGACATTAATTAATTTGATTAAAAGCCTAAATATTTACTTGCTAAAACAGGGCTTATTTTTCTAAAAATCAATTCAAATAACATACAGATTAACAGTGTTGAAAATATGAAGAAGAATTGTGCTGAAATTACATTTTCATAAATACACTCTATAAAATTATCAGCTATATTATAAAGTCCTTTTAAAGCTAGCATATGAGATAAAAAGATTCCAAAAGACACTCTTCCCATATAGCTAAAAAAAGTCATTTTATTCCATACTACATGATTTCTTAATTTTAGAAGTAGATTAATAAAGAAAAAAGAAAAGAGAAAAGATGTGACTTTAACAGCAGTTAGCGCATCTCCTATATTTTGATATTCTAAAAATAAAGTATAAGTCTCAAACAGAGAGAGAATAAAAAAAATAACAGTAAAAAGAATAGATTTTTTAATGCTCATATGATAACCACCACCTACTTTTAATCCCAATACAAAAAAAACCAACCAAGTAACAAAATTACCTGCGTATACAATCAGTGGGACCTCAATATGATAAAGATATCTCAACAGGTTAATTAAAAGGCAAGAAAAAAGACTTATGGATAATGCAATCCATAGAGAGTTTTTTCGTTTACTCCATTCTATAAGGTAAGGTAACAACAAATAGTATTGAACAATTAAAGCCACAAAATAAAAAGGAAAAGAAGCATTAAAGGTCACTATCCTTCTTAGAGAATGAAACCAATTTTCTCCTTCATAAATTCTAATAGCAACATAAATAAAACTCCATATAAAAAAAGGGATTAATACCCTTGTTAACTGTTTTTTTAGAAAAAGGAAATGATCCTTACATGATTTACTTATTCTTTTAGACAAAAAAAAACCCGATATAGACAGAAAAAGAGGAACAGCAAAATTGATCAGTTGTCTCCAAATTACCATTAAGTGAAATACCCAATCTTGAAAAGATGAATATTTATAGGCAACTATATTAACATGTATCGAAATAACTGCCAATATTGCCAATGCTCTTAATACATCAAAATAATGAATTCGAATTGCCATTAAATTAAGAATGTTATTTAAATCACATATTTAACTTCGGTAACCTTTAAACCACTCTATAAACTTCTTTACTCCCTCGTCAATAGAAGTTGTACTTTTATATCCCAACACCTCCAAATCCGAAATATTCGCCCAGGTTTTCGGAACATCTCCGGGTTGCATGGGAAGATATTCCTTTTTAGCTCCAACCCCCATACTATTTTCAATAGCCTTAATAAAATCGCCTAAAGACTGTGAAGAACCATTACCTATATTGGAAAGACGATATGCCGGTTTATCATTCTCTTTTAGTGGAGGATTATCCAAAACAATCTCTACTCCCTGAACAATATCATCTATATAGGTAAAATCCCGGCTCATATCACCATTGTTAAATACTTTGATCGGCTTTCCTTCGGAGATAGCTTTGGTAAAGAGAAAGATAGCCATATCCGGTCGGCCCCAAGGCCCATACACCGTAAAAAATCGCAACCCGGTAGTCGGGATGCCATAGAGATGGCTATAAGTATATGCCATCAGTTCATTGCTCTTTTTTGTAGCCGCATATAAACTGATAGGGTGGTCCACATTATCCGTGACGGCAAACGGCATTTTTTCATTTTCTCCATATACGCTGGAACTACTGGCATATAACAAGTGCTGTATATTATAGTGGCGGCAACATTCCAGGATATTGACAAAACCCACTAGGTTACTATCCACATAGGCCATAGGGTTTTCCAGACTATAGCGCACTCCTGCCTGTGCGGCAAGATTGACCACCGCCTCGAACTTTTCCTTTTCAAAAAGGGCAGGCAGGGCTTCGCGGTCTTCAAGCTGCATACGTACAAATTGCAAAATATCACCATAGGTAGAAGAGACTACGGTATTCCCGAACACGGAAGTCTCGCTCTTTTGCATGCCGAGTTCCTGCAATCTTGCGTATTTCAGCTCCGGGTCATAATAGTCATTGACATTGTCCAGCCCCACTACCCGGTGCCCGTTTTCCACTAATTTTTTGCAAAGATGAAACCCTATAAACCCGGCTGCGCCGGTAACCAGTATTCTCATTTCTCTTTACTTTTACCTGTACACCTAATTTTTTTAAAAAACAGGCTCTCATTATTATGCAAAGCAGGAACCCGTTCATTTTTTTATTATCTCATAGTCCCGTCGCCTATACCTATAGTATACACATCGAATCCCACGGCTTCCAAACTTTCTTTATCCAGAATAGCCCTTCCATCAAACACAAACGAGGGTTTTAGCATGTTATTATAAACCCTGTCCCAGTCATAGGTTTTAAACTCATCCCATTCCGTAAGTACGGCTATGGCATGGGCCTCTTTGGTAGCTTCATACGGATCGTTGATTACGGTAACCAACCTCCTGTTTTCGTCTTCACTACGTGTATTCAGGTAATCGAGATCCGCATAGACCTGTTCTGCCGGAACTTTAGGATCATATACGACAATCTCCGCCTGTTCACTAAGCAGGTGGTCGGCAACATAGATGGCAGCCGACTCCCGGGTATCGTTGGTATCCTTTTTAAAGGCCCAGCCCAGGAAAGCGATCTTTTTACCGGATACGGTATTGTACAGGGTGGTTACGATATTATCGGCAAACCGCCTTTTCTGGTGGTCGTTCATCAGGATGACCTGCTCCCAGTAGTCTGCTACCTCGTGGAGCCCGTATGATTTGGCGATATAGACCAGGTTCAGGATATCCTTCTGGAAACAGGACCCTCCGAAACCTACGGAAGCCTTCAGGAATTTGGGGCCGATACGACTGTCCGTCCCTATAGCCCGGGCTACTTCATTGACATCGGCGCCGGTTTTTTCACAGAGTTCGGAAAGCGCGTTGATAGACGATACCCGCTGTGCCAAAAAGGCATTGGCGGTCAGTTTGGACAATTCTGACGACCATACATTGGTGGTCAGGATATTTTCGCGTGGCACCCAGCCGGCATAGACCTGTACCAGGGCTTCGATAGCGCCTTTGTCTTCTCCCCCGATCAGTACACGGTCGGGTGCATGCAGGTCTTCTATGGCTGTTCCTTCCGCCAGGAATTCCGGGTTGGAAAGGATGTCGAAATGTACCCCATTACCAGTATTATGCAATATACTCTTCAGCGCCTGTGCCGTACGTACCGGCAGGGTCGATTTTTCCACTACGATCTTGTCGTCTTTGGCCACCCTGGCGATCTGCCGGGCGCAGAGCTCGATAAACTTCAGGTCGGCCGCCATACCCTTGCCTTTTCCATAGGTTTTGGTGGGGGTATTGACCGAGATAAAGATCATTTCCGCCTCGTCGATCGCCTTGTCGACATCGGTAGAAAAAAACAGGTTCCTGCCCCGCGCTTCTTCCACCACCCTGTCCAGCCCGGGCTCGTAGACCGGGAGCCTGCTCAGGTCTGTATCGTTCCAGGCGGCTATCCGCTTTTCGTTGATATCTACTACGGTTACGGTAATCTCCGGGCATTTCTGGGCGATCACGGCCATGGTAGGCCCGCCCACATAGCCTGCCCCTATACAACAGATCTTCGTGATTTTTTTACTCATTTTAAATGTATTCTATAAGTATACTGATTATCAAAATAAAAACCTCTTTTTTCAAGCCTACAAAAGT
Source organism: Sinomicrobium soli (assembly GCF_003285545.1). Taxonomy (GTDB): domain Bacteria; phylum Bacteroidota; class Bacteroidia; order Flavobacteriales; family Flavobacteriaceae; genus Sinomicrobium. Next base: position 413,430 of record NZ_QLNV01000001.1, read on the forward strand.
ACTATTCTCCGGTCTTAAAACCAATTAAAACCAATCGCCGTTTGTACAAACGACCGGAAAACGGATAAAGTATATTTTTCTACGGTCAATTTGTAATATACTTCACAATACGATTATACCACCGTAGAATTTTCCTGTAAAAATACTATTAATTGCCATGCGATAGTAGTAAAAAAATAGGGAATATCCTACCCTTAGATGGTGATTTAATGGAATTGTTACCTTTTTTTAATAGTTGTTAGTTCGTAGTTCTTAGTGTCATTCAGAACGCAGGCCCTGTCCCGTACCCTGGTCGGGGGAAGAATCTCCCCCCAGGATCAAAGGAAATTCAACATCATAACGGAAAGACCGGAGATTCCTCCCATGCGGTCGGAATGACAAGTTCGACCGCAGTCGGGACAAGATGGATGTCATTCAGAGATCTAACGTTTGGGCAACCGCATAAATTGGGATGACGTTTTTCTTAATTTTAGCACAATTTGCACATCATAAACAAAGTAACTGTATATCAATACATTACACGATACTCCCTAAAACACGTCATGGGTAGTCTTATACGGATCGTTGACCATGGTGACCAATATACATTTTTTATTTCGTATTACCCGATTGTCCGGTTTTTATATAATACCCGCCGGTTTTTTTACTCCCTCTTCTTTCCACTATGTTTTGTTCCATCAATTTGCCAATGTGTCTTTCAGCCGTTCTTGTCGGTATATTGCCCAGCAATGCTATTATTTCCTTTAGTTGTATTCCCGGGTTATTTTCAACCACCTTCAGCAAAGTTTTTAATCCGCCACTTAATCCGCCACTTAATCCGCCACTTAATCCGCCACTTAATCCGCCACTTATTTTATCTTCATCTTGTTTCGTTCTTTGTTGTTCGTACTCAAGCCCCGTTATAAAGCCGCCGGGAGTAGCGTCAAATACAAACTTCATCGTGGGATAGTCTTTAATTTCTTTCCTAATCCTCACGAAACCACTACCATATTTCTCAATATCGCCCGCCAGATAAAACGCCTCGGCGATAAGCTTATTTCGGGTATGGGCAGAATAGTTGTCTTTTTTGAGTTGCTCGACCGTCAGCCCACCATAAAGTCCTCCAGGGTTAAAACAGGAAATGCTTTTATCAAAAATTTTGATCTGTACATCTATCGGGCTTAAATAATCACGGTGGATCACACTATTAAGCACCAATTCCCGTAAGGCCGGAAGCGGGTATTCAAAAATCTCAGTACGTTTAGTGGTTTTGCCCGTAATTTCAAAAGCCACTTTTATATGGCCTATAATATAGTTCATCGCATCTTCCACTACTTCAAACAAGGTACCGTTAAGCATCTTGTCGTCAATAATCATGGAAGGCGTCTTAAACCGTCCCAAATGCAGGTTATATTCCGTTTTTTCGGAAGCAAACAACAGCCAGGCGGCATGGGTAATGGTATTGCCATTTATGAGCTTAAGTTTTTCCAGGTCGAGCCGCCACTCGCCAGACAACCGAAACCGCCCGGAACTATTTACTTTATCAATAAACTTTTCTATGCTATCCAGGTCCAGGTCGGCCACCGTCTTGCCCGGTTTAGTATAAGCGTCCCAGGACAATTGCAGGGATTGCAGATTGAGGTCGGTGATTTCATTAGGTGACAGTTGATGATTGGAGTTCCCTACCCGCCGGTAATAGCGTCCTTTGAAAGATACTGGTTTTACTGGAAATTCCTGTACCCGGATGACCGCCACTTTCTTTCCCTTGATCACTTTTTCGGTCACATCGGGAACAATCCCCGGCTGGGTTTTATTCTTAATCTCGTTCACCCATTGCTGAAAAGTTTCTTTGCCGAACTCAAAATCCGGGATGGGTGTTCCTTTGTCGTCCATACCCACATACACACTGCCTCCTTTACTATTGGCAAAAGCCGAAAGGGTTTCAATCACCGTATCGGAAAAACGGGATTTAAATTCGATATGTTGGTTTTCTTTCAATTCTTTTTACAACTCATTTGTATATGTCAGGCTATACCCTTACTTTTTAAAACTTCTAAGAAACTGTTTAAATTTTGTTTTTGGAATATTTTATAGTGTATTCCTGCCTGCCGGCAGGCAGGTTTTTGTCAGGCGAAGGTATTTTGAGGTGCATAGCCATAGCTATGGGGAGAGAAAAAGCCTTCATATGGAACAAAAATCATCATTTTCGCCGCAATCAAATCAATTTAAACAAGCTCTAAGGTATCTCGGGATTACAAATTTTTTCACGACCCATTTTACATTTTTTAACGAGGGCGCAAAACGCCTTCGATATTAAAACAAGTGTAAATATAACGAAAAATTGCCCTGGTCGGGGGGAAGAATCTCAACCCAGACCAAAAGAACTTCAATAGCATAACGGAAAGGCCGGAAATTCCTCCCCGACCGAAAAGGCCGGGACAGGCTCTATCGTCGGAATGACATTACGACTGGCACTCGTTACAAACGAGCGCCAGTTGCAAACGAGCGCCAGGTTGCAAACGAGCGCCATGACAGTATACTACACTTCCGGGATGGAATAGCCGTTGTGGTAGGGGGCGGTGATCAGCTGATCGGCCCGGGGGTCGTTAAATCTTTTTGCGGAGGGGTCCCAATAGATCTTTTTGCCGGTGCGGTAGGCGATATTTCCCATCTGGGAGAAGATGGCGATATCGGCGCCGGCTTCTACGGGGCAGTGCAGCAGGGAGCTGTCGCGCGCCCGGATGGCTTCGATAAAATTGGCGGCGTGCAGTTCGAGGCCGTTATCTGTACGCGGCTGCAGGGGTACGGCTTCCATACGTTCTTTTTCGGGGATCACTTCCCAGCCGTCGCGGTTGAGCACCAGGGTGCCCTGGTTGCCGATAAAGGCCACGCCGTGGTTCCGGCGGTACGGTCCGCCGTCAATACCGTTGGCGTGCTCCCACTGTATGTTGAAACCGTCAAACTCGAATACGGTGGTAAGCGTATCGGGGGTCTCCGCCGCATCGTCGGGATAAGCGAATTTCCCCCCCGAGGCCATCACCGATTTCGGGCGGCCGGCTTTCATGCCCAGCAGGGCATAATCGAGCATATGTACCCCCCAGTCTGTCATAAGCCCGCCTGCATAGTCCCAGAACCAGCGGAACTCAAAATGAAAGCGGTTGGGATTAAAGGGCCTTTTTTCTGCCGGCCCCAGCCAGCGGTCGTAGTCTACCCCTTCCGGTACGGGGCCGTCGGGTTTTACGGGAATGCTCTTCATCCAGCCCTGGTAGGCCCAGGCTTTTACCAGGCGGATGCTGCCCAGCTTCCCGGAATGTACAAAGGCTACCGCATCGCGGAAATGTTTCTGGCTGCGCTGCCATTGCCCTACCTGTACGATACGGTTGTATTTCCGCGCCGCACCGACCATGGCTTCACATTCGGTAATAGAATTTCCCAGGGGCTTCTCTACATAGACATCCTTGCCGGCCGCACAGGCATCGATCATCTGCAGGCAGTGCCAGTGGTCCGGCGTACCGATCACCACCGCATCTACCTTATCCGAAGCCAGCAGCTCCCTGTAATCGGTGTAGCGCTTGACCTTTATCCCCCGTTCTGCCAGCTCCTTCTCCCGCATGTCCAGCACATTGCGGTCTACATCGCACAAGGCCGTGCACTCGGTGCCGGGGTGCTTCAGCACGGCATTGAGGTCTGACCAGCCCATACCCTTGATCCCGATAGCGCCTATCCTTATTTTCCGCTCCGGGCGGTTTATCATCGAAAATGCGGAAGGCATTGCCGATCCCATACCCACCGCCGCCGTAAATGCCGCAGAAGTACGGATAAAGTTTCTCCTGGTGTTTTTCATCACTGATTGGTTTTTGAGAAACGGGTTTTTCCCGTTCGTAATCGTTATTCCTAACAAATATAGAAAAACTTATAGTAGAAATGACAATTATAAACTTACCCATGACGTATCTATGGTAAGTTACGACAGGATGAGGGAGATTTTTCTGTTTTATTTAAAGCTTAATTTTTTAACCAGATATTTATCCACCCATTCAGGAATTGTATCACTATATACAGAGACTTCCTGTCCTGACTTTTCTAAAACCACATCCCTGTTTTTGCTGGAACTGTCCAGAACATAAGCACGGTCGGCTTCCATAAATGCAGAAGATAATAATTCCAGTGACCTGTAATAACGACTCTCTATTTTTTCATCAGATACATAGTGCCCTCCTTTTCTGTGACGAATATATACCCTTGATTTATTGATTTCAGGATCCTGAGTACATATAAAATACAGGTAAGTTTTAAATCCGCTCGATCTCGCATGCCTTAAAAAGCTTACTTTCGACGGATGAGACATCACTGTTTCAAAAGAAAACCCGGAAGTACACCTCAGAAGAATAATCCTGAAAAACTCACAGATAAGAGCAGCATGATAACTATTTATGTCGTCTTCGGCGACCATTATATTCTCTTTTAAACGAATTGGAGGAAAATATGAAGTGCCGAGACGATTTTCCAAATCACAATTCAGTATAAAAGTATTCCATTCCTGATCGCTTACCTGCCGGGGAAGATATTCATTACAATCCAGAAATCCATGATTTTTAAATGAGGTCTTTACATTATCCGCATTAACAAAATAGCCCATATTAAAATCATCACTAATTTGTTCGATCAAAGAAGACTTCCCTGATCCGTTGGGACCCGCGAACATACGAAAGCGTTTAGCCATCTGCCAATACAAAATGTTTTTTGTCAAGACGCACCGTATCAAATACGGATTTTCTCAACACTACAGAAGCCCCATCAGGATGTACTTCGATGAGCTTCCCATTTCTTACTACCTTATAACTTAATCCCAGAGCCCTATTCGTCCTCTCCGATATTTTCCAGACTCTTTTCTGGGCCGTAATAAGGCTCTTTATGTCCTTGTTCTTTTTCATCCCGGAATAATCAAGTTTCGATCTGTAAATATACATATTATTATCTAACAATCCTGCTCAAAGAGTTTGCAACTTCGAAGACCGGGGCGTTTTAAATGTGTGTATGCTTTTGAAGCTTTGTACCGGGGTGGAGATTCTTCGCTTCGCTCTGAATGACAAGGATTTGCGAACGACTGGCACTCGTTATAAACGAGCGCCAGGTTACAAACGAGCACCAGCGGCAAGATAGTCGTCCAGGCTGTCTTTCCAGTGGGGAATGGTGATCCCGAGGTCGTTTTTGATGGCTTCCTTGCTCAGTACGGCATAGGCAGGGCGCCTGGCGGGAGTGGGAAAGCGGGCGGAAGTGACGGGGTTTACCTCACAGGGGATACCGGACCACTGAACAATGGCTGTGGCAAAATCGAACCAGGTACATATTCCTTCATTGGTGTAATGATAGGTCTTCACTTCCTTTTGATGTAGTCGCGGCACCATATACAGCAATACCTCAGCGAGATCGGCCGCGCGAGTGGGACTGCCGTATTGATCGGCCACCACTTCGATCTCCGGACGTTGCCGGGCGAGTTGGAGTATCTTATTCACAAAATTGTTTCCCTGCCCGTACAGCCAGGCCGTACGTACGATGGCCGAATGACGGGGTGCTTCCTGCAGCATAAGGGCTTCTCCTTCCCATTTGGTCTGCCCGTAAACATTGACCGGGCTTACCGGGTCGGATTCGCGGTAGGGCTGCCGGCTTGTTCCGTCGAATACATAATCGGTGGAGAGATGTATCAGCCTGATACCGCGTTTCCTCGCGTGGTATGCGAGGACCCCTACGGCTTCGGCATTGATCTTCCGGGCTTCTTCGGGTTCTTCTTCGGCGCGGTCCACTGCCGTGTAGGCGGCGGTATTGATCACGGCCTCTACGGGATGGACCGATAAAAAACGGGTGATCTCCTTTTCATGACAGAGGTCGAGCGCTTCGCGGGAAGTAAACAGGAACCCCGCTCCCTTTCCGGCAGTACGGGCTGCCAGCGCCCTGCCCGTCTGCCCTCCCGCACCGGTGATCCACACCTTACCCATGGAAGTCCGTTTTAAGGTCTACCAGCTCCGCCTGTGCCAGCAACGGCTGTGCGAGGTCTTTTGCCGACAGTTTCAGCGCTTCGCGGGGCAGTTGCCAGTCGATATCCAGCTGCGGGTCGTCGAAACGGATGCCCCGCTCGCTTTCGGGATGGTAATAGCGGTTGCTCTTATAGGCAAAAACCGCGTGTTCACTGAGCACTACAAAACCATGGGCAAATCCGCCGGGAATAAAAAGCTGCTTTTTGTTCTCCCCGGAGAGTTCCGCGCCCACCCATTGCCCGAAGGTAGGGGACCCTTTCCTGATATCGACCACTATATCTAACACGCGCCCCGAAACGACACGTACCAGCTTGGTCTGTGCATGGGGCGGCAACTGGTAATGAAGTCCGCGCAACACCCCGAACGACGATGCCGATTCGTTGTCCTGGCAGAAATCCAGCGCCTGCCCGGTAAAGGCTTCGAGGGCATCACGGCGGAAGCTCTCCATAAAATACCCCCTGCGATCACCATGCACCACAGGCTCACACAGGATGATATCGGGTATGGCGGTTCTGGTGAAATTCATAGTAATACTTCTTTTCTTAGCGGCAGCAAGATATTAAATAATGTTGGTAATTTGATAATGTGCCAATTTGATAATGTGCCAATGTGGTAATGTGTCAATGAGATAATGTGGTAATGTGCCAATGTGATAATGTGCCAATGTGATAATGTGCCAATGTGATAATGTGATAATGTGATAATTGACTAATTATCGAATTGACCAATTGACTAATTATCACATTGACCAATTGGCTAATTAACTTTCCGGAGGAGGTATTGGCCGTACTCGCACTGTTTCATGGGGTGGGCGAGGGCGAGTAGCTGTTCGCGGGTGATATAGCCGCGGTCGTAGGCGATCTCTTCGAGGCAGGCGACCTTGAGCCCCTGGCGTGTTTCTATGGTCCGGATAAAATTGGAGGCTTCCAGCATCGACTGGTGAGTACCGGTATCGAGCCAGGCATAACCGCGGCCCATAAGTTCTACGGTCAGTTCACCGCGGCGAAGGTATTCGGCATTGACCGCCGTGATCTCCAGTTCGCCCCGGGCGCTGGGGGTAATGCCGGCAGCGATATCCACCACCGAATTGGGGTAGAAATAAAGCCCGGTAACGGCATAATTGCTCCTCGGTTGCCGTGGTTTTTCTTCAATGCTCAGGGCCTTGCCGTCACGGTCGAACTCGATCACCCCGTAACGTTCGGGGTCCTGTACATTATACCCGAACACGGTGGCCTTCTGCTCCTGCTCTACCCGGTTTACGGCGTGTTCCAGCAGGGCAGTGAGCCCGTGGCCGTAGAATATATTGTCGCCCAGTACCAGGCATACGGGATCTTTACCGATAAATTCCTTTCCTATGAGAAACGACTGTGCGAGTCCGTCCGGACTGGGCTGGGCAGCGTATTGCAGGGAAATACCCAGTTGCGAACCGTCGCCTAACAGCTTGCGGAATTGCTCCAGGTCGCCGGGGGTGGTGATGATCAGCACCTCCCGTATCCCGGCCAGCATAAGCACGGAAAGCGGGTAATACACCATCGGTTTGTCGTATATGGCCAGGAGCTGCTTCGAAACTCCCCTGGTAACCGGGTACAGCCGGCTCCCGGTACCCCCGGCGAGGACTATTCCTTTCATTTAGTTTCTTAGTTCTTAGTTCTTAGTTTGTAGTCAGTTTTCCGGTTGCATAATAATAATACAAATGTAACTTATTGTTTTTTATTATTGATGACCCCTTAAACATGTTTGGAAAAGTTGTACTTTTTTAAAATTCGCAGTATATTTACGTAACTTATACGTATCAAAATCTGTTATTATGGTCAGGAAAGAATTGCATCTGGATGAACAGGTCATTAAAATACTGGAAGCCGAGGCCCGGCGGCAGAACAGAAGCCTGAAAAACTACCTCGAACATCTTGCCATAGCGCAGGCGAAAGAACTTGAAGTCCCCCCGAAAGCATATACGGAAATGATGGACGATCTATGCTATAAATTCGATAAGGGACAAATTGAATTTTCTGCTATTGAAGATGTTTTAGCCCGGTATGGAATATCTGATCAGAGTCTCTAAAGAAGCCGAAAGGGACCTACACACTGCAAAATGTTATTACAGGGGTTTAGATAGGGAAGCCGATTTTGAACGGGATTTCCTGAGTCAGATTACCTTTCTTAAAAGTAATCCGTTTCTCTTTCAGGTCTATTACCGGAATATCCGGAAAGTGCATTTTCATCGTTTTAAGTATTCTATCCATTGAACTCGTCTTGGGTTGTTTCATTTAGGCGAAAAGCCACTATTTTGTGCCCAGATGAAGGCTTTTTTGAGCCACATAGCCATAGCTATGGGGAGAGAAAAAGACAATATATGGGTGCAAAAGAGGGTTTTGCAGCAAATTATAATAACTCAAGACGAGTTCATTATCTTATTGACCAGGATATCGTCTACGTATTACGAATACTTCATTTTAAACAATATGACGGATCATGAAACCAAAAAAATATCTACTCATTACCGGGGGATTGGGGTTTATAGGGGGCGGATTTATCCCCTGTTTCCTGGAACGCTACCCGGAATATCACCTGGTAAACCTCGACCTGGTGACCTATGCGGCTGACAAAAAGAGGCTCGAAGCCCTTGAAGATCACGACCGGTATACCTTTATAAAGGGCAATATCTGCGACCGGGAAGGGGTTACCCATATTTTCCGGGAATACGATATCCGTGGGGTCATTCATTTTGCGGCGGAGTCTCATGTGGACAATTCCATTGCCGATCCCGGCATTTTTATGGAAACCAATGTACAGGGCACCTATACCCTGGTTGATGCGGCTTTCCGGTACTGGATGAAAGGGCCTTTTGAATACCGGGAAGGGTATGAGGGCAGCCGCTTTCACCATATTTCCACGGATGAAGTATACGGCAGCCTGGGGCCGGAAGGGCTGTTTACGGAAAACTCGCCCTATGCGCCCAATTCACCCTACTCGGCCAGCAAGGCGGCGTCCGACATGATCGTACGCAGCTACCACCACACCTACGGCCTGGACACCGTGATCACCAACTGCTCCAACAATTACGGGCCCGGGCAGCATGCGGAAAAACTGATCCCCACCATCATACGGAATGCCTTAAAGGGCCGGCCCATACCCATATACGGCGACGGCAGCAATATACGCGACTGGCTGTATGTGGAAGATCACTGTTCGGGAATAGACCTCGCTTTTCACCAGGGCCAAAGCGGGGAAGTATACAATATAGGCGGCCATAACGAAAGGAACAACAACCAGATAGCGCATACCATCTGCGAACTGCTCGACGAACTGCACCCCGCAGCGGAAGGCTCGTACAAAAGGCTGATCACCTACGTAAAAGACCGCCCCGGACACGACAGGCGCTACGCCATCGATGCTTCTAAAATAACACGGGAACTGGGCTGGAAAGCCCGGGAGGATTTTGAGAGCGGAATACGGAAAACGGTGCTGTGGTATTTGGGGAGAAAGTGATGTGGTATCAGGCAAATATTACGGTATTACTAAAAACGGTACGTAGTCTGGTTTTGATCTCCGTACTTTTTTAATATTTTTTTATCAACAGCCCATTTTAAATCCCTGCTGGCAGTAGCCTGACTAATCTCCTTAAAATGGTTTAGATAATCTTTACGGCTGAATTGTTTATTACCGGCCTTTATCTTAAACAAATCAACCCTATCACTTGTCGTTAAAGTCCTGTTTTGTGCCTTAAGAAGATTTTCCAATGCCTTTAATATCATGTGTAGCATAAACTCGATAAAAGGTGTGGAATGGCCTATCCTGTCTGAATGCCCAAGTACCTTGTAATACCTCTCCTGATTTTCCTTAATGAGCAACTCCACGGGTAAAAACTCAAATACAAGGTATTGCTGCATCAAGATAAGTGTTTGCCACAGTCTTCCCATTCGACCGTTACCATCTACAAACGGATGAATATATTCAAATTCATAATGAAAAACACAACTTTTTATAAGCAGTAGTTCTTTATCTGTCTTCAGGTATCCCAAAAGGTCATTCATCAAACCCTTGACCATACCTCCGTCCGGTGCCATATGCTTTAATTCCGCCCCTTGTACAATTCCCACGTTCCTGATGCGTAACCTGCCTGCATCGGCTACTAATCCTTTCATCAGAATACCATGTGCTGCTTCTATATCCTTCAAATTATAAGGATTAAAATCATGAAGTTTCTCATACACTGCTATGGCATTTTGTACTTCCAGCAAGTCCTTTTTCGGGGCAATAACCCGTTTATTTTCCAATAAAGCCGTAATCTGTTCTTCCGTAAGCGTATTACCTTCTATTTCTAAAGATGATTGAATGGTGCGTATACGGTTTCTTTTTCGCAGGGTAGTAGGTTGCTGGTATAAATGAGATGCATTGACCTCACCAAGCCTTTCATGAATAGCAGTGACCAATTGTAAAATTTCAGGTGTTATCTGATAAGGAGGCTTATACATGATAGTATCATTTGATAGTATCAAAGATATTAATTATGTTTTTCCCGCACCAAATTTTCTTAGTCTGAATAAAAGCTGACTAACCGGCCGTAACTGGCGCTCGTTTATAACGAGTGCCTATTGTAACAGTGTTTGTAACGCTGATACCCCATAACCAAAACAAAAAAAGCTCTCCGCACACGGCGGAAAAGCCTTTCATTGGTCTAACTACTAAACCAGGGCAAATCAGGGGACCTGCCCTAAACAACACAACTAAATTTTCGGTCGGGCCCTGTGGCGGAGCCTTTCCTTATTCTTTAAGGTTCCGGCGGATATAAACCGGGCCGGATTAACTGGTTAACTGGCGCTCATTGATAACGAGTGCCTATTATGACCTCTCTTTCTGCTTTATTGCGGCCGGCACCTCCGTTCGGGATGAACAGCAGCCGTATCCGGCCGGACACGGCTGCAAATATAGCATTTTTTTTGGCTTTGTGAAAATAAAGTTGTTGGTACTCGTTGCAAACGAGCACCAGATTGCAAACGAGCACCAGTGTTCCATCAGGATACGGTATAGCTGCCCACCTGCTCGCCTTTATCATTATACATAGCTACCCGGAGTTGCTGTAGCCCGGCCGACAACTCGATCTTGGTCCTGCTTCCCGTTTTGGGGCCGCCCCCGATCACAATGGGATAACCGTGGTCGTTATCGGGCGGGTGGATGCCCCAGCGGTGTGTATGCCCGGAAATCACCATGTCTACCTTATATTTCTCAAAGAGGGGGCCAAACAGTTTGCGGCAGTGCATGGTACCGTGCCAGTCGCCGGAGTGATAGGGCGGTATATGCATCAGCACCACGCAATAGCGAGCACCGGAAGCGCGTACCTGCTCCAGTTCCTGGTCCAGCCATACGGCCTGTTGTTCCCTGTACGGGTCAAAAGCGACCAGGCCGTGGTATTCGGGGTGGTCGTCTTCCTTGTCTTCCCCGCTGTCCAGAACGATAAAGTGTACCGGCCCCTGCCGGAATGAAAAATAATACTCCCCGCTATCGTAATCGAAATATTCCTTGATATTGCGGGCAAATTTCCCGCGGGTCTCATGATTGCCCCGGAGCATCAGGAACGGTTTTTCACGGGCAAAAATGGCGCTGCAGGGGTTTATCAGGTGTTCCTGCAACTGCTGCTGCCCGGTCTGGTAGTTGAACATATCGCCGTTGAGCACTACAAATTCATACGGAAAATCCGGGTTTACCGACATCAGGTCCTTAAAACTGTACGGGCGGTCGTGAATATCGTTCAGGATCACACACGACACCTGGTCTGCCCCCGGGTCGGGGGTACTGAACTCATAGGTCTCACTGTATTCCACCGGCCCGAATTCCTGTTTATAGGGCTCAAAGGTACGGATGGCCCTCGAAGCAATGCGATAGCGGTAGGACATGCCGGGTTTCAGGCCGGTAAGCCTGATCTTGTTCAGCGGATTTCCGGCCTGCAACAGGCCGTCTGTACCGGTTTGCGCTTTCCTGTCCGTTTGGTCCGTACCGTATTCGACCCAGCTTTGCGCCGGATGGCCGGAGATAAACATGACGGTAACCCCCTCGGGCGTAAGGTTTTGCAGGTAAGGCACAAAACCCGTGTTTTCTCCTGCCTGCCGCGCCGCTTCCCGCACGCTCTCAAAAGGCACGGGAATACAGCTCAACGCCGCCATCCTGCCTACATTGCCGATAAATGCCCTTCTGCCGTTTTTGGTGTTTGATGGGTTCATTTGGTTTTTTAGTTTTTTAGTTTGTTAGTTCGTAGTTGTTAGTTTGTATCCCCGATCGTAGCGGTTTGTCATTCCGACGATAGAGCCTGTCCCGGCCTTTTCGGTCGGGGAGGAATCTCCGGTCCTTCGGGAATGCTGTTGAAGTTCCTTTGGGCCGGGGTCGGGATTCCCTGCCTGCCGGCAGGCAGGTTCACTCCGCTGCGCTACGTTCTGAATGACAACTTCCGACTCCGGCCTCCCGATCCCGGACTTCCGGCTTCCAGCCACCGGTTAGTCGAGCTGAAATGTGGCCACGACGGGAAAATGGTCTGATTCCTTACTGGCCCATTCGTAAATACCGTACTGGCGTACCGAGAGGCGGTCTATACCCTTGTAAAAAATATAATCGATAATCCTGTCCGGACCGGAGGTCGGAAAGGTGGGCTGGGTACAGTTTCCGTTCCTGCAGCCTACCCGGAGCCGGGAGTTAAGGATCGCTATGGGTTCGGAATCGGGGGTGGCATTAAAATCGCCCCCCACGATCAAGGGCGCGGGAATATCTGCTACGATATCCAGCAATTCCTCTGCCTGCCGTACCCGGTTGCGGGGGTCGGACAGGTGGTCGAGGTGGGTGCTGATAAAATGCAGCGGGCCTGCTGCTGTTTCCACCTCCACCAAAGCCACGGAACGCTGCTCTCCTCCCAGTTCCGGGTCTACGCTCATGGTGTAGCTTTCAGCCGATTTTACCGGAAGTTTCGACAGTATGGCATCGCCGTAGGCCCCGGGGTTCATATCCATGGCCCTGGCAAAGTGGTATTCCATCCCGCAGCGTTCAGCCAGTTCGCGGGCAATATCGACATCGGTGCCGTTCCGCGCCGTAAACCGGTCTACTTCCTGCAGGGCCACCAGGTCGGGGTCGGCCCTCCTGATCACTTCGGCCAGGGCATCGAGATCGGGGATCCCGCCGCTCCGTGCTCCGTAAATATTATAGGTCATCACTTTTACGGTCAGGGCGTCTGCTTCCTCTTCCTTTCCCCCGCCGTCTCCGTCGTCCCCGGAACTACAGCCCCCGGCAAGCCCCGACAGGGCCAGGCATAACAGCAGGAACAGGGGGCGTATGGTATTGCTTTTCATAGGTATTGATTTATTTTCAAACTGTTTATCATTCATTTTGATCCCCCTAAAACGCCTCGATCTCCGCAATGTGGGTGCGGTATACATCCTGGTGGCTGGCCAGTACGGTGAGCCTGAAATACCGCACGGTGACCACCTCGGGAAAATACAGGGTATTGGACGCCGTGTTTTCGAGGGCGTACTGTTCCATTTCCTGCCAGTTTTCCCCGTCGTCACTGACTTCTACAAAAACGTCCCTCGGGTTCCCGTTGCCACCTACCTGGTTGGTCCTCCCGAAAATCTCGAGTCCGTGCAGGGTTTCGGGCTGCCCCATATCGATACTGATATGATGAGGGTGGCCGGGGCGGTTTCCGTCCTCGTCCCGGCGCCACTGGCTGTGCCAGAAGGTTTCCAGGCTACCGTCGAAAGCGTGATATCCCCTTCCGCCGGTATCCGGGCCATCGTTTTCGTCGGAAGACACCTCCAGCAGCGTCCACGCGTCCTGCGGGAGTTTTTCAAAGGGGTTTTCTTCATACCTCCCGGTAACGAGTACATACACGGTCTGCAGCCCTTCGTCTATGGTTATTTCGGGCGCTACGCTCTTGATGGACAGGGGCAGGAGGTGTGGCCGCAGGGAGGAGAACTTCAGCGGGTTTACTTCCAGCTGAATGCTGTTGCTCCCGCTTTTTCCGGCGGGGATGGTCACCTGCTCTTCGCTCAGCCGGTAGCTGTCGGCAGCCATCGGTGCATACGAAGTCCCGTTCTCTTCATTGTACTGCGCCACCAGCTCCGGGCGTACTTCCAGGCTGACGGAGATATTTTCCGGCTGGAATACGACACCCCCGTACCCTGCGCCGAGGGCAATGGGGTACCATTCGTCTTTAATGGTAAAGGTATGGCTGTACGGCTGCTCCATGGCAGCACGCAGAAATACCGTGGAATACGCTTCCGCATGGTCGACCTCCAGCTCCTTCTCACTGCAGGACAGCACGGAAACACCGAACAGGCCTGTGAGAAAGATGCGGAATAATGTGCTTGTTTTCATCTGTTTATTTTTTATGGTGTATTTTCAAAACTTAAACAATATGTTTACTATTAATAATGTCATTCAAAGCGGAGCCCCGCCCGAAAGAGATTCCTCCCCGCGGTCTGAATGACAGGTTCGACCGAGCCCATACTTCGTGCTTTCATCATCACCATCCGGGGTTCTGCACCAGGTTGGGGTTGCGTTCGATCTCTTCCTGCGGGATGGGGAACAGGTAGAAGGCTTTTCTGAACACGCGGTTTTCAAAAACGGTGCGTTTAAAGAAGGCCGGGTCGGTCGCGTAATTTCCCGCATTGACATCCATGCCCCAGAAAGGCCCCGCATCGGTCTGTTCTGCTATTTTCCACCGGCGGGTATCGAAATAACGCAGGTGCTCCATGGCCAGTTCTATACGCCGCTCCCTGCGGATGCGGTTTCTCATTTCTTCCTGGCCGGCTCCCGATGCGTACCCGGGAATGCCTCCCCGTTCGCGTATGTCGTTGAGGTATTCGAGGATATCGGGATGTCCCGGCTCGTATTCGTTCAGCGCTTCGGCGTAATTCAGGAGAATTTCGGCATAGCGGTACATCACATGGGGGCGGGCGATATACCTCGATTCTCTCGGATTACTGTCGGGATGTACATTTTTACGGAAGAGGTAACCGGTCTCGGAATAATCGTGAGAGCCTCCTTTTCCGGATTCCCCGTTATACCACAGTTCGATCTCGCGCACCCCGAGGCTCGAGCTCCTGTTGATCCAGTCGCTCCCGCTGTAAATCACGGAGGCGTAAAAACGGGGTTCGCGGTTTACATACATATTAAAGGTATGGGCCTTTGTAAACCCTTCCGCTTCTTCGGAAAACCCTGTTTCGGTATATCCCGACGCCGTATTGATCACGGGGCTCCCGTCGCCATTGTACCCCAGTATGGGCCGCTCGCCATTGGCCATGTGGTAGGTATCTACCAGCATCTGGGTAGCTCCCATACTGGCATAGCCGTTGGCCAGGCGCGGGGTAAGCGACCGTTCGTAATTGGAAAGGCTGTTGCTGTTCCGCGACAGTATCCACTCTTCATTATAGGGCTCGAGGAACAGGTTCTGGTATGAATGAAAGGCATCGATATCCCCGTTACTGTCGTATTCCTTGTAGAGGGACAATATACCTGTATTGATCACGTCGCGGGCGGCATCGGCAGCCTTTTTCCATTTATCGGCATCATAAGACGTATTCATCAGCGGGGTGCCGTCGGGGTTGACAAAGCCGTTGTAATCGGAATTCCCGTTATAGAGCGGGCTGGCCGCATAGAGCAGCAGGCGGCTCTTGACGGCCATACACATGAGTTGGGTGGCCCTGCCGTAATCCTGTTCGGGCTGGGCGTTAAAATGCACCGGCAGGTCTTCCGCCGCCAGGTCCAGTTCGGCCGTGATATAGTCCACACACTGGTCGAAAGGAGTCCGCGGCTGTTGCATCAGCGGGTCTTCGGTAGACAGGTCGGGGTCTATCAGTTCTTCGTCGAGGATAATGACCGGCCCGTACTGCTTGAGCAGTTCGAAATAAAAGAATGCCCTCAGGAAGCGGGCTTCCGCCTTGTACTGGGTAATGATCTTTTCCCCTTCCCGGTCTTCGAGGATCTGCTCGTTGCCGTCGATATGGTTCAGGAAAGTGGTCGCCGAGCGGATGCCCTTGTAATAGTGGTCCCAGAACACCCAGTAATCGGAGGCCGCACTCCAGTTGCCCAGGTTTACCCGGTAGGGGTTGTTGCGCTGGGAGACATCGATATCGTCGGAGATCACATCCCAGGGCGTATTGTTGGTCCGGTGTGCCTCATCGCGCAGGTAGTTATACACATTGGCGAGATAGGATTCGGAAAGGTCTTTACGGCTGAACACCTCTTCGAGGGTCATGATATCGTCGGGAACCTGGTCGAGAAAATCGGACTGGCAGCCGGCGGCCAGCAGCAGAACAATGGCACTGACTACCGCTACGGCCTGTTTTCTTACCGTTTTTATGCTGTTGTATACTCTCATGGTCTCTTTTTTAAAATTTTAAGTCAACTCCAAGTGCAAAGGTGGACACATTCGGATATGCCGCTCCGCGCCCGTCGCCCAGTTCCACGTCCCAGAGGTCGAATGGGCTCCACGTAAGGAGGTTGTAACCGGACAGGAAAAAGGTGACATTATCAAAGCCTATCCGCGAGGTCAGGTCGTCGGAGAGCTGGTAGTTGAGCTGTGCGTTTTTCAGCCGCAGATAGCGCCCGTTTTTTACCCACCAGGTACTGGATTCGTAATTGCTGTTGGGCGAACCGTCGGAAAGGCGGGGATAGAAGACATCCTGCCGCGGGTCTTCTTCCGTCCACCGGTTGTCTATATTGCTGAGGAGGTTGCCCCTGCTCATGGAAACGGGAAAGGGCACCACGCCTTCGCCGTTGGCGAATATATCGACATTGCCCACGCCCTGGAACAAGGTAGACAGCGACCATTGCTT
Organism: Sinomicrobium soli; assembly: GCF_003285545.1. Lineage (GTDB taxonomy): Bacteria > Bacteroidota > Bacteroidia > Flavobacteriales > Flavobacteriaceae > Sinomicrobium. The sequence continues at coordinate 430,261 of NZ_QLNV01000001.1, forward strand.
ATACCCTACGGTAAGCCCGAACCCGTATACGATCTCGGGAATGGTACCGTAGCCTATGGGGATCTTATCAAAATCATTGATAAGGCCGTCCCCATTCACATCCTGGAATTTTATATCTCCCGGCTGTACCAGTCCCGGGTGCAGCGGGCCGTTGTCGATCTCTTCCTGTGTTTCGAACAGCCCGAGGGCATTGTAACCGAACCGCTGCCCCACCTTTTGTCCTCTCTGGTCCATCCACGGGTAGGAAGGTACGGGCTTGTCATTCTCGATGATCTCATTCCTGCTGAAGGTAAAGTTACCGAGGGCCTGAATATAAAAATCATTCCAGCGTTTCGAATAGGTAAAGGAACCGTCAACCCCCTTGTTCTCGATGATCCCGAGGTTCCCGAAAGGGGCGCTCTGCAGGCCTACATACGCCGGAACGGCTTCCCTGTTGAGAAATATGCCTTCCCGTCTTTCCTTAAAGAAATCGACCTGCAGGTTCAGATCGCTCCCCAGGGTATATATATCGAGCCCGAGGTTGGTTTTTACGGCGGTTTCCCAGGCCACATCCACACCGTACTCCCCGATATCATAGCCGTCGTAATTATTGTTGCGCTCGCGGCCGTAAGAGTAGCCCCCAGTTTCCTTTATGGTGGTCAGGTAGGCAAAGCGGCGGCCCGTAATCTGGCTGTTCCCCACTTTTCCGTGACTGAAACGGAACTTCAGCATCGGGACGGCCTCGCGCAGGGGCTCGAAAAACTTCTCTTCACTCAGCACCCAGCCGAGCCCGACAGAAGGGAAAAAGCCGAAGCGGTTGTCGGGGTTGAAATTCTCGGAACCGTTATACCCGAAATTGAGTTCGGCAAAATACCGGTTGTCATAGCCGTAGGTGCCCCTTCCGGAAAAACCGAGGTAGCGGTAGGGCAGCGAGCTGTTGAAATCTCCCGCCTGCGAATCTAAACGGTCGCTTTTATTGAAGAGGAACATCCCGGTAACCTGGTGCTTTTCGTCAAAGGTGCGGTCGTAATTCAGGGCGGCCTCCCAGTAGATGGTGCGCTCCCCGTTGCTGTTGCGGGAAAAGCTCAGGTAGCGCTCGCCCCGGTAAGTCTCTTCATACATCATATTGCCGTCTTCGTCACGGCCGGTAGCGAGGTAGGTGTCCGGCCGTTTTGTTCTTCGCATGCTGGTGTAGTTGTACACATCGAAGGAGAACATGGCGGTGGCCGATAAGCCTTTTACATAAGGAATCTTCTGGGTAACCCGCAAATTGGAGAACAGCTGGTTCCTCCACTGGTTGGCATACCCGGTACGGGTGAGATGGGCATACGGATTGGCCAGGCTTCCCTGGCGCTGGTCTGCTATCTCGCCGTTTTCGTACATGACCGGGTGCACCACGGGGGTCATGTAAAACGCATTGGAAAAAATGGTGCCCTGCCCCGAGCCGGGATAATTGGCATTGGCCAGGTATCCCTGTATCCCGAGGTTTACCGTGGTGGTTTCAGAAGCTCTGATCTCGAGGTTGGACGTAAGGTTATAACGCTTGAAACCTACCTGGTTGTCGTACTGCACATCGCCCTGTTTATACAGCCCCACTTCGTCGAAATATCCCAGCCCTACATAAAAGGTGGCATTTTCAGACCCCCCGTTAATATTGAGATTGGCCCTTCTCTGGTGCCCGAAGTCGTTAAAGAGTTCGCTCATCCAGTCTACATTCGGGTACAGGTACGGGTCGGTACCTTCGGCAGTCATCCGGATCTCGTCTTCGCTGTAGATGGGCACACCTCCCCGGTTGGCGATGGCTTCGTTAGACATACGCATATAGGTAGGCCCGTCTGCAAATTCGGGCAGTTTGGTAAATTGGGTGAGCCCCTCGTAATAACGCAGGGAAAATTTCGGTTTTCCGGGCTTCCCCTTTTTGGTGGTGATGATCACCACCCCGTTCGCACCCCGTACACCGTATACCGCCGTAGCGGAGGCATCTTTCAGTACCGTAAAGCTCTCGATGTCTTCGGGGTCTACGTTAGACATGGAACGTGGCACCCCGTCTACAAGGATAAGCGGCTTGCTCAGTCCCTGGCTGAAAGTGGATATGCCCCTGATCCAGATATCGGAATCGTCAAAACCCGGTTCGCCGGTGCGCTGTACACCGATAACCCCGGACAACCGCCCCACCATGGAATTGGTAAGATTGGCCACGGGGTTTTGCAGGTCTTCCGCCTTTACGGTAGACTGGGCCCCTACCAGGCTGATCTTTCGCTGTGTCCCGAAACCGACCACCACTACTTCTTCGAGGGCTTCCTCCGACACTTCGAGCGCTACGGTGATTTCGGTCCTGCCCTCCACGGATATCCGCTGGGTGGCATACCCAAGAAAACTGATCTCAAGGGTAGCATCGGAAGGGACCGCAATGGAAAATTTTCCGTCAAAATCGGTCTGTATCCCGTTATCCGTACCCAACTCTACTACACTGGCACCCGGGATGGGGATGTCGGTTTCGGCATCTGTTACCGTACCCTTTACCGAGATCGCCTGCTGCTCCCGGTTGTTGGGAGAACCGGTGTTACCTGCCGGATTTCCTGTCAAAAAAATCTGGGTATCGAAGATCTGTATTTCTACGGGACGGTCCCTGAATACCTGCCGCAGGAGACTGTCTATGGTGACGTCCTGCATGTTTACCGTAAGTTTCCGGTCCAGGTTTACATCTTCTTTCTTAAAGGCAAAGCGAAAATCAGTCTCTCTTTCTATGGCCTGTAAGACCTCGGAGACCGTCACATTGTTCATTTTCAGGGTAATCCGCTTCTGTGAATAGGAGTTACTGGCCTGTAAGCCGAACAGGGAAAGAAACAACAGCAGGATAAAAAGCTTCATTTTAAGCTCAAGATTTAACAAAGCCACAGGCGGCTTTATTGCGTGAAAAAATCTTTTTTTCATACTTTTATAAATTCTATTTTTCGGTTAATGAATAATTAGCCATTTTTTCTGCGGGGAATGGGCCAACATTCCCCGTTTTTAGCTATCTGGGCAGCTGTCTTACGGACAGCTTCTGAATACAGTTTTTGTTATATCATATTTCTGTTTTAGAGGTTATTACAATATTTTTCCGGTCGGTATAGGTATAGTGAAGCCCGTAGGCTTTTTTAAAGTATTCCAGGATATTGACGAGGGGTTCTGCCTTGAAATGGACATAGAACTGCTTTTCGGCCAGCCCGGAATCTTCGATCTTTATGCTGACGTTGTATTGCCGCTCCAGTTTCTTAAAGATATTTTTCAGGCTCATGTTCCGGAATGCCAGTTTACCGTCTTTCCAAGAAGTATAATAGGAGAGGTCTTCTTCGGTTACTACCGTCTGCCCCGTATCTTTCCTGTAGGTGCCCAGTTTGCCGGGGGTCAGATATACTTTCCGGGCATTTCCCTGATGCTCCAGGGCCACTTTTCCTTGTACCAAAGCCACTTTTATCGCTTCGTCTTCCGGATACGACAATACGTTGAACCGCGTACCCAGTACCTCCACCTGTAAGGCTTCGGCTTTTACCCTGAACGGTTGTCGGGCATTGTGACTGACATCGAAATACGCTTCCCCGTCAAGGGCCACTTCCCTGTAAGTCCCGTCGAAAACGGAGGGGAAGGTGATGGAAGACCCTGCATTGAGGTACACTTCGGTACTATCGGGAAGCAACAGGTTGAATTTCCTGCCATAGGGCACGTATAGACGCAGCATTTCTTTTCCGGAGGCCGGCCCGGGGCCTGCTGCCGTCAGGTCTAAGCGGTTTCCTCTCTGCACACCGATGACCCCGGAGTTCCGGGAGGTGATCAGGACACTGTCCTGTTCTTTCAGCACCCTCTTTTCTCCCGCGGTTTCCAGCACGATCTCCTCGCCGGGCCAGGGCTGGCCAGGCCCGGATTGTTCCCGCAGCAAAAACCACCAGCTGCCGAAAAGGACGATGCCCACACTGCAAAGCACGGTGGCCGCCCGGGCGATACGGCGTTTACGGAACGGCTTCCCGGCCGCTCCGCGGGAGCGGTCTGCGATAAGCTGCTGCAACCTGTCGTATTGCATTCCGGTGCGTTCCTGTATTTCAAAAAGTTCTTCCGGGGCTATCCGCGCCCTGTCGGCATCATCACCGGGCAGCGGGTTAAATTCCGGGTTCCCGCGTAAAAACTCCAGGAGCTCCCCGACCTCTTCCGGGCTGCATTCTTCCTTTATAAACTTCCTGAAAAGATCCCGGATGTGTTCGTTCTGATCCATTGCGTTCTGATTCGTCTGCTATACCTGTGATACAACACCGATGGGAAGCACTACTAAAAGGGGAAATGTTAAATTTTATAATTCACTCATAATTAATACTATAAAATGTTTTTTATATGTAAAAAAACAACTCCCCCCCTGTCATTCAGAGCGGAGCGCAGCGAAGGCGAAGAATCTCAACCCCAGATCAAAGGAAAGTCAACAGCATAACGCAAGACCGGAGATTTAACTGCGTTGAGCCCTTCGGGGTTCTCCTTTCGTCGGAATGACAACAATGTCATTCAGAGAACTAACATTTGAACAACCGCATCAATGGAGATGACGCTTTAGTCTTCATTTATCAAATGTGATACACCTATACATAACTCCTCCCTTCAGACGAAGGGAGGTGGCTCATCTTCGATGAGACGGAGGGTTTTGAAAGCCCGGATCATAAGGATAATACCAAACGTTTGGGTATATACACCAAAGTTCAGGCCTGTCAAAACTCCCCGGCCAGCGGAGCTGCCCACCCCTCTTCATCTGAAGAGGGGAGTCTTTGAGATGGAGTAACTTAGGATAGATACGTCATGGGTAGCGGAGCGCAGCGAAAGCGAAGAACGGTCCGGTACTCGTTACAAACGAGCACCAGCGCACCAGTATTCAGAAAGCTTCAAAGAAGAGCAATAATACCAGGATATCGGAATGTAAATGGAGAAAGGAACGGATCTTTTTCAATGCGATGTTCATCTGGAATTTTACGGTATTGACGGAGATCCCGAGTTCTTCACTGATCTGCCGGTACGATTTTCCGTCTTCCCTCGACATATTGAAGATCAGCCGGCATTTGGGAGGTAACCGGGCTATGGCCTGCCGGCCCATATGCATATATTCCTCATCTATGAGATCGTAATCGGTAGCCTTCTCCGTTTTCTGACTGACGTAAAAGATATCGGCTATACGCAAGCGGTCGGAGGCTGCCTTTTTCAGGAAATTAAAGCAGAAATGCCTGGCGATGGTAAACAAAAAAGCCCGGAAAGATTTGTCCGGGACGATCTCGCTTCGCTTGAGCCAGACCTTGAGGAAGACCTCCTGGGTGATCTCCTCTGCCTGTTCTTCTGTCTTTACGATACTCCTCGAATAGAGGAATATATCTGCATAATACACCTCAAAAAGCCATCGAAAAGCTTTTTCATCCCCTTTGCGAAGTCTGTGGATGGCGGTATTTTCATTCATGGGATTATTTTCATGTAATTAGCAGGCAAACCCTTGATCTTTTAAGAATATCACAATTACACCCAGGGTAATTTATAGATTTACCCGGTAAATCCCAAATTTAGTTTAAAAAAAATACAAAAAACAGTGTGCGGAATGAAGTTAATGCAAACATAAAGTTTACTTAACTTACTACTGCGGGGAGCGGTGCGTTTTGCAAACGAGCACCACAACCGCAGCCCTATTGCTCCGTTGCATCCTTATTGATCATATGCTTGTATAGCTCTGCTCCAGCCAGCAGGAATGCCCCTACCCCATAGGCCTCGGTACTATCGGCATCCACCTTGCCCGGGCTGGCTCCTACGGGCTGCACATAGCCGAGTTTGCCGTCTTCTCGCACAGCGGAAACCAGGACTTTCCATGCTTTTCTGACAACGGGAAGATATGTAGACTCATCGAGCAGCCCGCGGTTGATGCCCCAGGTAAAGGCATGGCAGAAAAAACCGGTTCCACTCATTTCCTTTACCGGATAGCTTTGAGGATCGAGCAGGGAGGTATGCCAACTCCCGTCGGGTTGTTGCAGGGAAGCCAGCCGTTTCATCATCGCTTTGAACAGTTTTTCGAACCGCACCCGGTCGGGATGGTCTGATGGCATGTTTTCCAGCACCCTTGCCAGTCCGCTGACAACCCATCCGTTGCCCCTGGACCAGAATACTTTAGCCCCGTTCTTTTCTTTTTGACCAAAATAACTGCCATCGCGGAAATAGAGTTTTTCCTTCTCATCGTACAGAAAGTCGGTGGTTTTCCACCACAACCTGCACGCCACATTCAGATATTCGGGATTTCCTGTAGCCGTACTAAGGTATGCCAATGAAGGCGGTCCCATAAACAAGGCGTCGCACCAGGCCCATTCCCGGTACTGGATATTGTTTCCCCAGTGCAGGGGCTCGTCGTTCGGTTTGCCGATAATACTGTCTGCCTGACGCGTAAAAGATGTGATCATTTTTTTATCACCATACGTCATATAGAGCTGCGCATAGGTCTGCCCGATACAGTAATCATCGGCATAAAACCGGCGATGGCCCGTATCCCAGTTTAGTTTGTTCCCTATATCCAGTAGTGCATGCAGGTACTTTTCACCACCTTCCAGTACCCCGGTAGCATACAGCCCCGTATAACAGGCCGAATTGACCCAATCGGCCCTGCCATACCCATATCCCTCTCTGTCCCAGGCACGAAGCTGCCAATCTGCTACCCGGTGCATGATACTGAGTATCTCCTCTGATTTAAAAGGGGGTTCCGGTGACATTGTGTTTCCGGCGGATACGCCCGGAGCAGGATACCACATAGCAAATACGAACATTAATATCCTTAATGTTAATTTCATTCTTTTCTTTTTTTTTAATTTCATTTATCAACACATCAAAACCACCCGGAAACTGTTAGGGTTTAAGTTTTAGAAACCGGATTATTCATATCCTTTCAGACTCACGGGCATAAGCGTAGGAAATACCCAGGCGTAATCGTGTTCGGCATATATCAGCGGACGATGGGATGTGGTATACCCGGAATATGCCGGGTTATTATACACCCCACTCATGGCCTCCAGCAGGTTGGCCGGCCAGAAGCCGTACCTGGATTGCAGGCTTCCTGTTACGGGATCTTTAAAATATTTCCACTGGCCGGGGTTCTGGTTGTAATACAGCAGATAATCGAGAGCCTTTTTTACGGAAGCACCGTCTTTTTCGAGATAAAACTGATTCTCACCGGTATGATTATAGATCACCCACATCGATGCTGTTAGTGGCGCCAGGGAAAAGTAGGTGTACCATATACCGTTTTTCTCCCGTTTCACCTCTTCTGTCATATGCCCGTCCGGGGCTATTTTATCAAAAAGATCGCTTTTGATAAGACGTACGTTTTCCGCAAAGTCTGCCCGATCCCCGAGATAGACATTGGCCAGCAGCGAGGCAAAACGGGACCAGTCTCCGGAATTGTTGTTCCTGAACCGGATACTGTTTGCCGCATCGCGAAAAACCTCCCTGGTCCATACGGCAAACTGCTGTCGGGCTTCGGGTTTCCAGTTCTTATAATCTTTCAGGAGGTTGGCGGCAAACAGCAGGGCTGTACCGGAATAGGACATGACCAGGGAGCCGTCCATCTCAGAATATGTTTTGTTTACAGACGCCCAGGCATTCAGGAAGTACAGGGCCTTGTCGGCATATTTACGCTTCCCCGTAAACTTCCAGACCAGGGCACAGCTATAGGCCGAAATGGCGTCAACCTGTAACCCCAGTGACAGCCTGCGATGATTTTCCTTATCCTGGTAAAAGCCCGGGACTGAAAAATCTTCTATCGCATGGTGGGAAATCCCGAAAGCTGCATCTGCCTTTTGCTTTAACTGACCGAATGCTGTGGTATAGGGTTCGTTCTTCTCCCTGAGCTGTCGCTTTACATAATCGATCTGATCTTCAGGGTGCATGGCGGAGCCCCCCGGGGGAAGATCGTTCCCGGTACCGGGCCCAACAGCCGTAACGGCTGTGATAAAAACACTTATAAAACTAAAAATCAATCTGTTCATACTGTGATTATTTTATCATTTCTCAAATGCATTATTCTACCTGGAGGTCCATGAGTTTTACCCAGCCCTTTGCGGTGATCTCTTCATTGACCGCCAGGTTAATGGCCGGATGGTTATCTTCGGAAGTATCGACAATAGCTACGGCCCAGGTATACTTTCCTGCATCCAGGTCTACATCTACCTCAAAATCGTATGATGAAGGGGTGTCTTTAAGCCATTCTGAAGGTTCGCTCTTCTCATCTACAAAGACTTTCACTACCTGATCGTCGGCATCCAGGAGGGCAAAGGCTACCTTGTACTTATAATTCCACTGCGGGATATTATTGGGGAAATATCCCCACCCGGTATTCCTCCAGCGATGGGTGATTACCGTTCGGTCTCCGGCGCTGATTTTTTCCGGAAGGTATACCCGGTCTGGATACAGGCGATACCCGCCTTCGGAAATAAAACGCTGCACAAGGGAGAAACTGTTCTCGAACCACGACCGTACTTCGCCTACGCGAAAATCCATCATATTCACACCGGCCTCTGCAGAAGCCTCAAACTCTCCCTGTCGCACATCTTCCGGGTGTCCTTCGCGGTATTTACCGCTGGAATCGGTCCAATAGCGGTGTGTCCCGGTAGTGATCCACCCGCCTTCCATAATGATCGGACATTTGTGTTTCCATGACCGGGCAAACTGTTTTTCCCAGTCGCCGTAATAATCGGTCATACCAAAAGCATCCTGCCTGATGATGTACCCCTTGTTTATGGCATCGGTCAATAATTTATCACTGTTCTCATTGGGCGAGCCCCAGCTCTCCGGATGCCCCACCAGGCGGTGGTAGTTGATCACCAGGGGGACTTCGCTAAAGCAGCGGACATACAGATCGGTCACCCACTCAAAGACTTCACTTTTCAGGCGTTCGGTACTCTCAGCCGTAGCCGTAGCGGGGTCTTCATAAATAACATTATGCGCCTCTCCCCATTTTCCCAGTCCGTAGGCATCGATAAATGCAGTATGTGCAGGATCGTTGAAGGCTTCTCCGAAGGCCTCTATGAACCTGGTGTAATATTGCTGGAAAACAGGGTCCTGCGGATAGGGAGTTCTGCGGTCGGGAAACCTGCTGTCTTCGAGGTAATACTCCGCCCCGGCATCGAACACGAACTGTGGGGTATTCATGCCCTGGTCGCGTCCGTCTACCACGATACGGAATGCTATAGGCAGCCCTCTTTCTTCGGCTCCGCGAATCAGTTTTCCGATACCGGAATCCGGGTTTTCCCAGGCATAAACGCCATCGGCAGGATTCAGCGAAGCCCAGCTGGTTCGTATATAACAGGCCGAGGCATAGTCGGAGGCCTTGACGCTCATACCGAGGTCTGACACGTAATATTCCGTATCCCAGTACGAAGGGTCTGCATCACGCGCCGCATACATCACCCACCCGTTCAGAGGGTTATGCAGTACAGAACTTCGGTTGTAACGGGGTTTTACCAGGGTGTTGTTCCCCTGGTACGTTTCCGGATCGCTCTCATCGTCTTTGGACGAACAGGACGAACAGGCCAGCAACTGAACGCTCGCTATTAGGACAAACAGGTATTTTATCATTTTTTCAGTTTTGATATTTATTGATTTCATATTTACGATAAGAGGTATATACATGCCTCATGAAGGTCTAACTATCTTTTCTGTGCCAGTATGGTATTATGCCTCAGATCGAGGATTACGATATTGGCCCCGGCAGGAATGGTATAATAGGAGTTTCGCTGGCCTCGTGAGGAACTGCCATACAGGTCGGACACTTTATCGAGGGGAAGCACCTGTTCCAGACCTGTATCATCAGACTCGGGCGGACAACTGAACGCGTAGGCGAGGTTTTTGTTATTATCGGTTCCTCCGTACACTATGAATTTTGCTTTTCCGGTTTGTCCCCCGGTATACACCAGCACCTGGGGATCTGCCACACTTACGGTTGCATTACATTTTATGGGGGCACCCCAGCTGTTAATAGCCCCGTGCATCCAGAGGTCGGTGATCTCGGTGGTTTCTGTTTCACCTGCATCGTTTTTCCAGTCTACATTCAGGGGTTGCAAGGCCTTTTCAGGAGAATAAATAGTCGCTTTCGCCGTTTGCATATTAACCACAATGCGGTATTCTCCGGGGGTTTCTATGTTCCAGGATACGGGCGTATCCCGCATGGTGACATCTACGGCTTCTCCATCTTTCAGGGTTCCGTTACCGTCTGCGGGGCAGATGTAATTCGTTTCTCCTTCGAATTCCACGGGGATCTGCAGTTCTCCGGACTGAAGATCTGCGAGATATGCGAATTGATTGAGATTTTCCAGGGTGCGGCTCATTTCCTGCCTGCCGGTATTACTCAACACACTACCGTCCAGGAATACCTTATCGGCGTCAAAAACCACGGTTTTTACTGGTTGTACATTTACGGATACCGTGCGTACTTCAGGGGCCTGGAATGCACTTCCTCCTTCCCATTCGGCTATTACCCGGAACTCAAGGGTGAACAGCTCATTGGGGGGAAGCTCCCATTTTTCATTGGCCCAGTTCTGCAACTGCTCCGAGGTAAAACTCCTGCTGTACACTCCTTCGTCTTCATAATTGAGGATCGTGGTTGATGTGCCAAAATTATTTCCAACCACGTCCAGCTTAGTGGTGTAAGTAAGCATGTAATCGTCGCCGGGTACCACCCTGGCATCGGTCCACTGCAATGTCAGTATATCCTCTTTGAGGCGGTCTCCGTCTAATGCGATATCGGTAGCGGAAGCCGACAGCTCCAGCTGTTCTTCTGTCTTTTCTATGTCGTTAATACTCTGATCGCAGGAGACAGCAGCAAGGGAAAGCCCCCACAGGAGCAATATTCTGTATAGAAATTGTATTTTTTTCATCGGTATCAGGTTTTATTGGGCATGGAAGGACTTTAGCCATGCCCTGGTGTTTTTGCGTCCTTCCGGGCTTATGTTTTTCAACGTGCCGGTTAAATCAAAAAGAGGGGCATCAATTCTCGTAACCGGGGTTCTGGGGAAATTCCATATCACGGTTGGAATTGATGATCTCCTGAGGAACCGGCCACAGGTTGTGGTAATTCCTGATCTTGTCTTTCAAAGCCTCGTTATGCGCCTTTACCCGGTCAACCAGTTTATGGGTACGCACCAGTGTAAAACGGCGGCTTTCTTCGCCTACCAGTTCCCTGATCCGTTCATCGAGCAGGAAATCCATCGTCATTTCACCTTCACTGACCAGCGGTGCACCGGCCCGAAGGCGTACTTCGTTCACCGCTTCGGCCGCTTTCGCGGGATTGTTCTGCCCGAGATAGGCCTCGGCAAGCAGGAGGTAGGTCTCTGCCAGGCGGAATTTCATCCGGTCTTTATAACTCCCGGTAAGGCTCAGGTTTTCTTCCCTACCGTAAAAGAATTTGGTCAGGGCCGGAAACAATGTATTGGTGGTATGCCAGGTCTCGTCGGTAATGCCGGCCCTTTTACCGTAAAGGGCGGTTTCACCGGGATTGTTGTAATACCAGTTGCGCTTGATGTTGTAATTGGAGTTCCTGATATCGGTATCATCAAAAATCCCTGCCTCGTCGCCCGTGGCATTGGTGCCCTGAGTACCCACCCACCACTGCATGGGAACGATCTGTGCCAGTCCGCGGCCACCGAGCGTATCGGCCAGGATAAAACCGGTAATATTCATATACTTGGGGTTCCAGGCTCTCCGGGTCCAGTCGTCAGAATTGGTACCTCCCCCGATATTGTTGAATTCAAACTGCAGTACCCATATACTTTCCTTATTGCCACTGCTCCTGTTCTGGTTGTTTTCCAGGAAGAGATCACTGAACACATCTCCGGGTTCGTCTTCCGCTACTCCGAACCGTGTTTTCATCAGCTCGAAATACCCGCTGTTGATCACTTCGAGGGCGGCCTCTTCTGCGAGGGTATACGATCCCTGCATGAGGTACATTTCGCTGAGCAGGTGATATGCCGCCCATTTGGTAAGCTTTCCGGGCTTGACGCTATCGGGGTTTTCCGGCAGGTACCCGGCAGCGAATTCCAGATCGTCTATGATATGTTCCAGTACTTCTTCTTTGGGAGTACGGGTAAAGTTGAGCTGAAAATCGTACTGTATCGTCTCTACATAAGGTACATCTCCGTAGAGATAAATAAGCGTCCTGTAGGCATAGGCCCGGAAAAAACGGGCCTGGGCCTGGAAGAGCTCCTTGTCTGAAGGCTGGTCCCAGTTGGTATTCTTCTCTGAAAAAAGCAGGATCTCATTGGAGGAGGACACCAGGCTGTATGCCCATCTCCAGTAAGTGCCCACGAACTGCTCTTCGGAGGTCATGGTAAGATTGCCGAAGGCGGTGAGGGAGGCATCTCCGTACCCGAGGTCGGCAATATCGGTGCCTACCTGTAATGCTTCATAGGGACAGGCTCCATTGTGAATAAATCCTCCTCCTTCACCCCAGGTATTGTATTCTGAACGGGTAAGCGCATATAAACCCGTGATACCTACTTCAAAACCGTAGGTACTGGTGAAGGTATTGTTCGGTGACAGTTCTGACTTGAAATCTTCTTCGAGAAAATCGCTGCATGCGGTGGTGCTGATTGCGGTCGCCACCATAAGCCATGTTTTCAGGTATCTCTTTATTTTCATATCGCGTTTTGGTTTAGAAGGTTAAATTTAATCCCAGCATATAAGACCTGGCGGTAGGATATGAAGCCATCCAGCTGTTGTCGTAATTGAGTACCTGCCTTATATTGGAAAAAGTATGGGCATTATTGACACTGACATTGACATCGATGCCGCTGAGGCCCAATTTCCTTGCCATTTCCGGCCCCATGCTATACCCGAAGGTGATATTCTTGAGCTGTACATAGGAGACCTTTTTATAGTAGCCATGCCCGAAATTATTCACGTATCCCGGAGAAACGATACCGGCATCGGGATTTTCGGGGGTCCAGTAGTCGGCCCCGTGTACATAGTTGGTGATCCCGAAGGTCCAGGCCCCCATATTGGCCATGTGATCGTCGCGCCATACACCGAATACACCGTTCATCAGCACGGAGGCATAAAAATTACGGTAACTGAACCTGTGCCCCATGGACATTCTGAAATCGGGCAATCTCGATCCTATGATCTTGCGGTCGTCGGTATTGATATAACCGTTTCCGTCTACGTCTTCCAGTCTGGCCGACCCGGGAGTAGCCCCTGTCTGTACTTCCCGCTGGTTACCATCGGCATCGGTATAGAAATATTCATCACCTTCCTGCCAGATCCCGGTCATGTTGTAATCGTAATACACCCTCAGGGGTTTCCCTATGAACCAGTTATTCCCGAGGTCATCCATATTGTCTCCCCTGAGCGCCACGATCTTATCGCGGTTTAATGAGAAGTTCAGATCGGTAGTCCAGCGAAAATCCTCCCCGTTGATATTCACCGAATTCAGAGCTATTTCTATCCCCTTGTTACGTGTTTGCCCTATGTTGTCCCAAATCCTGCTATATCCGTTCATGATAGGTACTGTACGTATCATGAGCAGGTCATGGGTATTGGAAAGGTACATTTCGAGGGTACCGCCGAGACGGTTATTGAAAAACTGGAAATCGACACCAATATTAGCCGAATAGGTGGTTTCCCATTTCAGGTTGGGATTCCCGATACCGTCGCTGGCGAGGTAGGCCGTATTTACCGGTGTACCGCCATCGCCCCATATATATTTTACATTGGAATAAAGCCGGTCAAGGGTTCTGTAGGCGGTAATTGCCTGGTTGCCGTTGGCCCCGTAAGACACTCTGAGCTTCAGCAGGTCTATCCATGATACATGGTCTTTTATAAAAGGCTCGTCTCCAATCTGCCAGGCCAGTGCGGCAGAAGGGAAAAAGGCGTATTTGTTATTTTCCCCGAAAACCGAAGAGCCGTCAGTACGCCCGGTTACCGTAGCCATATATTTACCTTTATAAGCGTAATTGAGGCGGAGCATATACGATAACAACGAGGTTTCGGAAAGTCCTGATGCGATAGTCTGGTTACGCTCTGCAGTATCCATCATATGATAGCCGGAATCATCGGTCACAAATCCTTCTCCGCTTTGGGAGGCACTTGTGCTCCTGGTTTCCTGCATACTGAACAGCCCTGTGGCGTCCAGGCTATGATCGCCGGTTTTCAGTTCGTACCGGAGAATGTTCTCCCAGGTATAATCGGTATAATGGTTGTTGGAAATACTGGCTTTTCCTCCTATGAGTCCGGCCTGCTCCCTCCCTGCAAAGGTATCACGGCCGTAATATGTCCCGGAAAATCCGCTGCGGTAGTTGTAACCGTAATTGGAACGGAAAGAGAGCCCCTTTACCGGCAGCAGTATACTGGCATAGGCACTTAGAAAAAAGTTACGGCTTGTAACGTCCTGGTCGGCATTTACATTGATCATGGGATTGGTGATCAGGGAATACTCCATGGGTTCCGTAATATAATATCCTGCTTCATCTTTGTATTTTCCGTACGGGCTCTGCTTTATGGCATGCTCGATATTGGGAGTGACTCCGCCGGTTTCCTTCTGTATGAACTGGCTGCCTACTCCTATGGTAAGCCAGTCGTTGAACTCCTGGTCTATATTTGTGGAGATGTTGGTACGCTGAAGCTGGGAATTATACACTACACCTTCCTGGTCCAGGTGGGAAATGGACGCCAGGTACTTGGTACTGGAAGTACCCCCCGAAACGGTGACCTGGTGATCCATGGTATAGCCTTTCTGAAATACGTAATCCTGCCAGTCGTGTGTGATGCCATTGGCATAGTTTTCCCGCTCGCTGATGCTGATAATGTCTCCGGCAAGGGGATCAAGCTGATCTCCGGTATATCCGTGTTTTAGACGACCGATATCCTGTTTGAGCCTTATGTATTCGTTGGGGCCCATCACATCTATCCGCTGCATGGGCTCGGCCATACCGAACTGTCCCCTGTAGGTGACCTGTGGTTTTCCTTCTACCCCTCTTTTGGTTTGTATGAGAATAACTCCGTTAGACCCTCTTGCCCCATATATAGCCACTGCAGAGGCATCTTTCAGTATAGAAAGGTTATCAATAATATTGGGGTCCAGGTCTGATAACGAACCACTGTACGGTATACCATCCAGAACAATCAGGGGGTCGTTATTGGCGGAAAGTGAATTCACTCCCCGGATAAGTATGCCCTGGTCCTGTCCCGGAGCAGCGTTGGACGCAGTAATATTCAATCCCGCTACCTGACCGGTCAGGCGGTCCATAAGGTTGTTACCGGAAACCATTTTCAGTTTCTCTTTACCCACTACTGAAAGTCCGCCTGTGAGGTCCTTTTTCCGTACTTTTCCATATCCTACAACTACTACTTCTTCCAGCTGCGACATATCTTCCTTCATGGTAACGTCTACCACGCCTGAGGGATCTGCCTCCACCTCGAGACTACTGTAGCCGACATAAGAAAAGACCAGGATGGCATTTGCAGTAGCCTCCAGCTCGTAATTCCCGTCAAAATCGGTGACGGTACCGGTATTAGTACCTTTCACCAGTACATTGACCCCGAGAAGCGATACTCCATGCTCATCGAGCACTTTTCCGGTGATCTTAATACGATCCTGCTGTGCATAGCTACAGGTTGCCGACACGAAGAGGAAAACCGTAAGCACAAAGCAGTCTCTTAGCTTTACATGAATTCTGTTTAACATATAAGTTTGGTTTTAATAATTTGTGATTTGGTCATTGGTCAATACTCGAAAATATACATGAGATCACTTCTCACCCCGGCAGTACCGGAAGATGACGATCCTCATGAGTAGCAAAAGGGGTACGGGGTCAAATGTAGATGATGCGGATTATTTTTGCGGTACGGATTTGTACAGAAATGGTTCTATTTTGTACGGAAAAGCCAATGCTTTGATTATTAAGTAAAAAAAAGCAGTTTTTATAACTGATTTCTGAATTCCGAAGGGGTTACATTATATTGTTTCCTGAAGCATGTACTGAAATATTTGGGATTCTTAAACCCTGTAGCGTAAGATATTTCGGAAATGGTAAGATCTGAGTCCCGGAGTAACTGCGCCGACCGCTTGAGACGTATGTCCATGATAAACTCCTTGATAGACATGCCGAGGATATCGTTCATTTTCTGATACAGCAGGGTACGCCCGATGCCCATGTCTGAAACAAAGGATTCAACGTTGTAATCCATATTGCCAATATTGTCTTCAATGTGTTTCAAGGCGGCACCCAGCAATTGCTCATCGGTAGATGAAATGGTCACTTTGGAAGGCTGGGCCGTATATTTTTTGCTGTACCATTCCTTCATTCTGTTCTGGTTTTCGATCAGGTTGCCTATTTGCTGTATGAGGTATTTCATATCAAAAGGCTTATTCAGAAATACATTGGCCCCGCTTTCGAGGGCCTTGATCTTGTTTTGTGTGTTTTCGCCGAGAGCAGACAAAACCACAATCGGGATATGACTGGTCTTAATGTGGGAACGTAATTTCCGGCAGACATCAAATCCGTCTGCCTCCGGCATCATCAGGTCGGTGATCACTACCCGGGGGAAAATTTTTTCTGCCATACGGATACCTTCCTGCCCATTGACTGCCGTATATACATTATAATATTCCGACAACTGCTGCTTCATATATTCTCTCAGTTCAGGATCGTCTTCCATAACAACGACACTGTATGCTTTACGCCTGTTTTTCCCGGGAGGAACGGTTTCTGCCGATCCGGCCATGATATATGCTATCTCGGAAATCGTATGTTCATAGGCAGGAATATTGTTATCTGTCTCTGCTATACTCCGGGCAAAGGGCAGGACTATGGTAAAGGTTACCTCTGAGGTACCGGAATTCAAAGATATCCTGCCTCCGAGATAGTCCACCAGTTCCCTGACAATTGCCAGCCCCAGTCCTGTGCCCTTTTCGAACGCGGGCTTACCGGATATCAACCTGTTAAACGACTCGAAGATCGCTTCTTTCTTATCGTCGGGGATGGCAGTACCGGTATTGGTAATAGCCACGGCAATATACCCGGCATCGGGCCTTTCCGAAATTTCAAGGTTGATGCGTTGTTCCCGGGATACTGTACTGATTCTGACCCCTACATATCCGTTAGGCATATTGTATTTTATAGCATTGGAAAACAAATTGGTGAAAATTTTCTCTATGACATCGTGATCAAATCGGGTATGGAATTGCTCTATTTCAGTATTCATTTCTGTTGTAATACCTCTTTTCCCGGCATACGTACGGAACAGTGAAAATATGTCCGATATATACCGTATGAGGTCGCCGGGCTTTTCATCAAGGGTTATTTTCTGGCTTTCTATTTCCCTGAACTGGAGCAACTGGCTTATCATTCTCTGAATCCGGTTTACATTGTTCTCTATCAGGCTCACATAGGCATTGGCGCCCGGAGCCTTTTGTCCGGGCAAAAGCTCCTTCAGTTGCTTTAAAGGGTCCATCACCAGGGTAAGGGGTGTTTTGAGATCGTGGGAAATATTGGTAAAAAAATTGATACGAGCCTGGGTAAGCCTTCTCATGTTCTGCTCCTTGAGCTGCTCCATCCTAAGACGGTGCCTGAATATTTTCTTATTGGTAAAATACATCCAGATTACATAGGCTATTCCCAGGAACAACAGGGCATAGACGGTATAGGCCCATCCGGACAGAAAGGGTGAAGGGGATATTTCGAAATACAGGGAAGAAACATGGTCTCCCCACAGGCCATCATTGTTTGCTGCCTTTATTTCAAACTCATATTCTCCCGGGGGCAGATTAAAGAACTGTACCGATTTCTGACCCTGAGGTAAGACATACCAATGATCTGAAAGACCGAGCATCCTATATGCATACTGGTTTTTGGCAGCCTGGAGATAACTGTTGGCAGATACGCGTATTTCAATATTAGACTGTTTATGGGATAACTCAATCCTGTTGCCCCGGTTTCCGGAATAGGACAGCGTGGAAATATCCCGATCTATTGGAGAGTCGCGGTCTCCGGGGATGATCTTTTTGTTGTTGATCAGTAAGCCGGTAAAAAAAACCCTGGGCTTCAGATTGTTCTGTTTTATATTGGCAGGAGTAAACATGATAAAGCCATCGGTGCCCCCGAACAGCATTTCTCCTTTTGATGTTTTAAAACAGGATCGTACATAAAACGCTCCGCACAGGTCGGGACTATCTATATGGGATTTCACTATTTTCCTGTTGCTGCAATCATAGTAATACAATCCGTCGTTGGTGCTGAACCATATGTCTCCTGTTGTGGTGTCTTCCAGTATACCGAAAACCGTTTTCCCGAACAAGCCGTCTTCTTCTCCGAAATTCACATAACTCCCGTCTTTACCCAGCCTGTTGATACCTCCTCCATGAGTTCCCAGCCACACGGTCGAATCTGAGGCAATGCAATACGAATAGAGGTTATTTACCCGGTACGGAGCATTGTCCAGGTAATAATGTTTTTCGATACGCCTCGTGTGTATATCAACAATATAGAGTCCTTCATAGGTCATCAGCCACAGCCTGCCGTCATTGTCCAGGAACAGTGTTTCGATATTCATGTCTACTACCTTGCCTTCGGCATCGGTAATAATCACGTTTTCCGTAGTTCCCTTTTCCCAGTCTTTGTATACCAGTTCTGCGTCCGGGTTCGTCATCCATACTCCCCTGTTCCCTTCAGGGGCAAAATCGTAAACGCTCAATGGTTTTGAAGTTCCGGGCAAATACATCTGTAAATCGACAAAATGCTGCTTTCTGTTGTCAAATTGCCTCATGCCTCCGTTGAATGTAGCTACCCGCAAAATCTCCTTTGCCCTGTCGTAATGCAGCGTCTTGATCAGGTTGGAGGTAATACCGGTATTATTCTCCCCGGTGTAATACGAGAACTGATCGGTTTTCCTGTTCCAGTAATTGACCCCTCCTCCTTCGGTGCCGATCCACAAATTACCCTGCTTATCTTCCTCAAAACAGCTGACAATGGGGTGATTCAGGCCTCCCGAGGTTGCCTTGAAATAATTAATATCATTGTCAGAAAAGGACATATAAGCCAGTTTGCCTCCATAAGTGCCGATCCATACCCCTCCATCGGGATCGGGATAAATGCACCATACCGAATTATTGGGCAAAGAATAGGGATAGTGAAGATTGGAACGCAACAGGCGCATCTCTTCCGTCAGGGGATCGAAAAGAAAGAGTCCCGACTGGGTAGCTATCCATACGATTCCGGTGGTATCGAGATACAGCTGTTTGGCTTGCGTGGATTTCCCATATTCCGGATGCAGTGTGTAATGTTTTGTAACCTGTCCGTTACCGTCACACACATAGAGCCCATCTGTATCCGTAAGGATATATGTACTACCGTCAAACTCCAGAATGTCTCTTATCCAGGAACCTGAACTACCAAGGTCGGCAAACAGGATATATCTTTCTGTTTGATCATTCCATTCATATAATTTCCTTTCCGAGGCCACAAAAACGGATTTCCGGCTTTCCCTCAATACTGTTGGTATTACACTATCCGGCAGAGGGTGTCTTTTTATGTCGGCAGGGGCGGGATAAAAGGATTCCACCTTGTTGTTCCTGATCATCCAGACCGAACCGTCTGTTCCGGAAGTCAGTGCGCCCATATTGCCATCCAGAACACGATCAAACTTTTTAGTCTGATAATCAAAATGTAACAGCCCGTGATTCGTAGCTACATATAATTGTCCGGATTTATCTGTAATGACCTGCCCGTAGGTCCAGTGCGACATGGGTGAATGACATGTGACCAGGTCATTCATTTGAACAAAGGAATTGCCATCGTACACAAACAAGGCATCGTATCCGCTAAACCATATTCTTCCTATGCTATCTTTGGTTATACTGTGTATCCCTCCGTAATACGAAGTCTCTTTCATTTTATGAAAACGATAGTCTGATAGCTGAATCGCAAAAGCAGATTTTGCACATAAAATAAAAAGAACAACGTTGAAGACCAATCTCATCGATTAAACATTAATGTCAATCCGTTGCTAACTTAGTAAAAAAGTGTTTTACAGATTCTTTTTTTTAAGGTTTTTTAGAATGATACAACAAATCCCTTATTTTACTTAAACCAGAGAAACTGTTTAAACCTTACCCTTCGCTTTTTTTTCGGAAAAAATATACTCCGGATATTACCTGCGCAACCTGGTGCTCGTTTGCAACGAGTACCTATCGCCCCCCTCCTTCTTCCGTATTGATCTCCGTCATGATCTCCCCGAACAGCCGGGTGGATTTCAGCCGGGCATCGATGTCGTACATGTTGGTGGCGATGATCAGTTCGTCTGCCTGTGTTTCTTCCAGGAACTGCAATACCTGTTTCTTTACCGTTTCCCGGCTTCCGATAAAGGTGTATTTGATCATCTGTTCCACCCTGGGATGCTGCATGATATTCCTGAAATCAGCCGTCATTTCGGTAGGCGGCTCAATATATTCGGTAGGGGTCCCGGTCAGGATATTGATCACCAGCCTCAGGTGAGAGGTATACAATTTTTCTGCCTCGCTATCGGTATCGGCGATAAAGACATTGACACCGGCCATGACATAGGGTTTCTGCAAGGCGGGCGAGGGTTGAAATTCACTGCGGTAAAAGTGAAGGGCATCGTGCAGCTGTGCGGTGGAAAAATGACTGGCAAAGGCATAGGGCAGCCCCTTTTCTGCGGCCAGGTGCGCACTGCTGGTACTGGACCCGAGGATAAAAATGGGCACATCGACCCCTTCGGCCTGGGTGACCCGCACTTTGGCCGCTTTGTTCTCTACGGAAAAATAGGTTTGAATGGTTTTAATATCCGCAGGAAACGAATGGGATGCCTGGACAAACCCGGGTTTTATGGCATGCGACGTTTCCGGGTCGGTGCCCGGGGCCCTCCCCAGCCCGAGATCGATACGGCCCGGGAACAGGTGGCCGAGGGTGGCGAACTGCTCCGCTACAATAAGAGGCGAATGATTGGGCAGCATGATCCCGCCGGAACCTACACGCAGGGTAGCGGTGGCCTGCGCAATATGGCCGATGAGTATCTGCGGGGCACTGCTGGCAATGGCAGGCATATTGTGATGCTCGGCAAACCACATACGGGTATACCCGGAAGCTTCTGCCTGCTTTGCGAGGGCAACGGCGTTCTCATAGGTCTGATGAATGGTATTTCCTTTGGCGATGGTAGCCAGCTCCAGAACGGACCAGGCTGTTTTTACTGCATCCATATATTTATATGTATCTATATGTTGTTTAAATAAAAAATTACAATGTCTTAAGCGCTTCCAGGTAGTCGTCCAGAACCTCCTTGTTCAGGGAGTAGTAATAAAACCTGCCTTCTTTCTGGGGTTCGATCAACCCGGCGTCTACCAGTTTTTTAATATGATGGCTTACGGATGGCTGGGAAATATCCAGAAGGGATATGACCGTACTGCATTCCAGTCGTTCCCCGCCGGATTGTATGGCGCTCAATATCTTCAGTCGATTGATATCGCCCAGGGCCTTGGATATTTTTTCTATGGTACGTAAGGTCAAAATCTGCGCTTATATATTGATATATGCAAATGTATGGATTTATTCCTGATTTTCCTGCATCCTATTGGTATCACGGCTATCCGGTTCCCTGTCGAACAGACTGAAAAGAGGGCGACGAACATATTGCTGATACCAGGGGCGTCCTTATTTCCGGCTTTTAAAAACCGTAATACTGTTGCCGGTTTTGGATTTGAAAAAGCGACTGAAATATTCGGGATTGGCAAACCCCAGTTCGAAAGACACTTCTTTGGCACTTTTATCGGTATACAAAAACAATCTTCTGGCTTCCAGAACAATACGATCATGGATGATTTTGGAAGGGGACGGCTGCCCGTACAGGGCAAATAAATTGGACAGGGTCTTGGCCGATTTGTTCAGTGATTCTGCATAAAACCTTACTTCGTGCTGCTGCCGGAAATGAAGTTCCACCAAAAGGGCAAACCTGCGTATCAGGTCGAGCTTATGGTCTGCAAGGTCGTGACAGCTTTCGGTCTGGCTCTTGCCCAGCCTGGTTGTTTTTATAATAAGCCGTTTCAGCAGGCTGCGCAGCATCTCGCCCTTGAACCTGTCGCGTTCGCCGAATTCGTCGACCAGTGTGCTTTGGAGCTTTTCGAAATTTTCCGCTTCCTTAGCATTAAGGGTAATAAAAAACGGGGTGCGTATGCCGTAGAACAAAAAGCCTACGCACCCCACTTCCTGGTCGTGATCGAGAATGCAGTAAAACTCCCGGTTGAATTTCCAGGCTACCAGTTGCGGAGGGTGTTCGAACCGGAAATGCTGATTGCCCATCAGCGGCAGGATTGCCTGTTCCGGAAAGGTATAAGGAATCTCATCGATCCATACCGTCTGCTCTTCTCCCTTGTTCCAGACAAAGGTATTGTAAGTGTTCAGGCTCTCCCGGATGCCATCGCCCTTAAGCGCTTCGGAATGACAGTACATCACAAATCGTCCTTCGGTTTTCTGTTCTGTAAAATCCAGTTGCATCTGTGTTCTATCAGAGATCATGTTAAATAACTGCCTGTTTCACAAAGCCGCCGCAAACCGCAGCCGGTATAAATATACGCATTACATGGCATCTTCTTTGGCAATAGCTCCCGCCACGGCAATCAGCAGCCCCGGACTTATCCGCTGCCGGAAATCGGGGTTGATATGTTCAAAACGGATCACTCCTTCGCGGTCGAGAATAAAAACAGAGGGAACGGGCAGTAATAACCCGGTATTTTTCCCGCCGCTACTTTCGGGTAAAAACCCATGGTATCCCTCAGGGGCCTGAAAGGCGATCCCGAATGCCCTGGCCACTTTAAGGTCTGCATCAGACAACAGCGTATATTCCAGGGATTGTTTTCCCAGGGTTTCCGACAGCTTCCCGGGACTGTCCGTACTGATGGCCAGTAACCGGTATCCCATTTTTTCCAGGGGCTCCATGGCTTCCTGCAAGCCGGATAACTGCCTGGTACAATAAGGGCACCAGCCTCCGCGGTAAAAAACGAGCACAATGGGCCCGGAACTGATAAGGGCGTTGACATCCTGCATTTTTCCACCCGCATCCGGCAACTGGATGACGGGCACCTTTTCTCCGGTCAGCAACGGACTTATATCCTGTGGCAGGGCCGGGGCCACAGCCATGTTATGCTCTGTGTCCTTCATCCCGGAAGTCATGTTTTGAGCCTGCAGGCCAAGCCCTGTCAGGCAGAAAGATAATGCGAACAATGTAATCTGAATGGTTTTCATTTATGATGTGTTGTTTCAGGGAATGCCCGGTTTTATACCCGGGCATTCCAGGTCATTGTTATTATTCAATGGTTACTTTAATAATCTGATCTACAGCCGGTAAGGTCGTAAAAGCATTAGGATTGGGGACCTCGGAAACCGGCTGGTTTTCAGGAACTATCATTCCTCCGAGGTTCACCTGGGCAATACCTGCCCCGGGATACTGGTCTACCGCAGTACCATTATTGAACAAGCCTGTATGCGAAGAAATACTTCCTGTCTGCGTAGCGTCAATTTCTCCCCTGGTGGCAAAAAACCAGTCGTTGGAGAATCCGTACATCGTTGCAATTGCAATTTTGTCGCCGTCTGATACGCTCAGTACCTGAGAAACTTTACTCCCCGGAGTTCCGTCAATACGCGGGACCAGGACCT
This sequence comes from Sinomicrobium soli, assembly GCF_003285545.1. Classification (GTDB taxonomy): domain Bacteria; phylum Bacteroidota; class Bacteroidia; order Flavobacteriales; family Flavobacteriaceae; genus Sinomicrobium. The sequence goes on from NZ_QLNV01000001.1 coordinate 453,930, forward strand.
CCGTGTCTTCGGCGGGCAATACATAGACCGATTTTATACCTTCCATGCCCTGCAGATAGCCTGCGAGGTCACTTGCATCGCCCGTTTGGGCCAGCTTGCTCAAACCGTGCCCCGGGTCGGGCTCATCAAGTTGATACACCGGGTTGGTTATGCCATTGTAAATGACCACCAGCACCGGGGAAAGCGGGGTGAATATCCCTGTCCTTTCCCCGATATAGGCAGACAAAACGGAATTGTCACCGGCTTCTGCTATATTCGTAATTCCGTTAACCGCAGCCATCCCGCTCTTGTATAAAGGCGCATCGTCCAGCAAATCGCCGCCCACTATATAAGAAACGGCCCAGACCCCCGGGCTGAACGGGGTAGGATTGGCAGTATCACCGGAGGTATTGGTTACGGTAATGGTAAACACAGCATTACCTTCATAATGCAGTTCCACTTTCATCAAGTCGGATGCGGGAACATAGGCATTTCCCTGGGCGTCCATCCCTGTGATCTCCACAATATTTTGCGGGGTTGATTCCACGGTCCCCGGATGCGTAACATCGGGGCCGGGCGCCTGGTTGATGCGCGTGCCGTTATCCCATAGCCTGACCTGACCGGAAACATCACCTTCCACCGGGGTCCCCTCATTGTCGTATAATGCAATCCCCGGATTTTCAGGAGCAAAAAACAGGTCGTTGGACCAGCCGTACATGGTTGCAAAACTCAAAGCCTGCCCCTTCCCTGCCGAAAACCGGAAACTGAACGATTCTCCCGGGAGATACACCGGGAGGTCTCCTGTATTCTCGAAGGTGCCGGACTGCACCAGGGGCTTTGCATCAAGTACGTTTTCTACGGTTAGGGTATAATCTGCCGGTACCGGCGCCTGGTCGTCGTCACTCTCACAGGACGTCAGGAACATCATGGAGGTAACTGTAAGCAATGCCGGAAACAGGGTTGTATATCTTTTCATTGTATAAGATGTTAGGTTATAAACTCATTTTTATATCGTGTATTTTCACTTTACAAAGATGAAGTTCCTTCCCCTTTCACCCCTTGAAGAAAGCACCCTGATACATGTACATATTTCCCGAAGAAAGTATTGATTCCCCTGTTTCTACTTGCTTCTGAACTGTTCCTCCCGGCTCCACAACATATTGAAGACCGGTATAAAAAATATACCCATATAATTTTTCATCGGTGTTTGTTCTTTTGACGCAGGTACTGTAATAATAATACCGGGGTATCTGTCTGAATAATATTTACTTTTCTATCGAGTAGGATATCATACGCGCGAATATCATCCCGGGCCGCCTCATCGGTTTCTCCCAGGGCATTGGCAAAAACGGGAAGCCTGTAATCCCGTTGCACGGTTTCTATAAAACCAACCTCCCTGTCTACGGCAGAATTTCCGAGGTGAACAATATCCGGAAGTAACATTTCAAGGTGTTTTTTTGCCTTGGAATCGTGGTGGATTTTCGTCATTCGCAGCACCCCGGGCAATAATCGCTCTACCCGCTGAATTTTGTCATACTCACTGTCGTAGAAGAACACGGAGTTTATGGCATCGCACTTTTTCACCACTGCCGTCACCTTTTTCAGGTCGCGGGTATTGACTTTCAGGTCGATGTCAAAAACTATTTTATCCTTTCCAAGATTAAGTGCTTCTTCCAGAGTGGGAATACTATGCCGGGTTATCTTACCCCGATCGTCCCTGAGTCGGAATGTCTTAAGTTCGGATAGACAGATCTTTTTGACCTTTCCGGAACCGGTAGAAATATGGTCGACCGTTTCATTGTGCATCAATACCGGGATGCCGTCTTTGCTTACCCTGACATCGACCTCCACGATATCCACCCCATGTGCTATGGCATCGGTAATCGCCGCAAGGGAATTTTCCGGGTACCGGGTATGCATGGCGCGATGTGCCGCAACCAAAACGACCTCATTACCCGGATCGGTCAGGTGTTGCTTTACATAGGCAAAATCTGTAGAAGCCTGCTGGGCTGCCATAAACAAAGGCAGCATCCATACTATAAATAATATGTTTTTTCTCATTTCCATGTTTCTTTTATGATCCCGGAGAAAGATTGATATAATAACGGAGCCGTTTCGGGGCCGAGTGAGTTTTCTTCCCCGTAAGTGGACTTACGGTCGTTATACAAATAAGGGGGATGTTCATCCCATTGACTTTTGGGGATGATATACCCTATAAAATCATTGGACAGTCCCACTACAAACTTATATTGATCAGTCATCAGGTTTCTTAAAGGAGGAGTTTGGGATGGCTCAGAAGCGCAGAAATCATTTCCCTGGGGAGCTTCCACGCCTCCGTTGACCAGCTCCGGGTAGATCTCCCCGGGCACGAAGAGAAAACCGGCCGGGCCGAATTGCCAGTACGCGATTTCGGAACGCATTTCAAAAAATCCTGAAAATCCCCGGTTGATCAGGCCTGTTGCTCCTGCCAGTCGAAAGTTACGATTGGCTACCGGAAGGGTAACAGACCTGGAAATAAGGAGCTGGGAGGTCTCTTCCAGATGTTTTGTCCACCCCTCCCTTAACAATTTCAAAGCATGCAGGGCAATCCTTTCTCCCTGCGCCTTTGCCTTATCGAATGAAGCTCTTTTATAGAGGGTATCTCCGGCAATCCCCGGAATCCCGAATCTTGGGGAAGTGTGCATCAGGCCGCCTATGGCCCCGTTGATATACATAGCAACACCTCCTGTACCAGCTTCGGCAAGACTGTCTTTGACATATACGCCGCTCTCTATACCCTGGCGTACGTAATGAGGAAAATCTGAGGTAATCCTGGTATTGCGGTTCCACAGGGTTTCCGGATGATTAGCCCAGGCGACAATAGTGCCCAGCACAGTACTGTCCTTTTGCCGTTTCCATTGCATTAAACGCAATCCGTTATCAAATACCCGTGGCTTACGGGAATCATCAACGAGATACCCAAGCGTATCCGTAGTATCCTGCACAAAAGTCACCCAGGCCCCTTCCTGCTTACCGGCAGCTTCAACAATCGCGGCTGTTGCGGCCGATATCACCTTTTGTTCATAATCCTTGTCCACGCCTGAGCGATAGGCGGATTTTCCCCACAACCCGATAAGGTCGGGGGCTTCATGGGTATGGGTGCTTATTACGGCCACATAATCCAGATGAATTTCTTCTGCTACTTTCTTCCGTATAGAAATCACCTGATCATTGAATAATCCGATGGCATCGAGTACGACCAGGCCTACCTGCTTTCCCCCCGAATTCAATACCATCGCCCTTGCCCATAAGGTATCATGAATGGCCGTAGCAGGCCGGTTTTGCTGAAAACCGGCCATGTATACGGCATCGAACTTTCCGTTGTTATTGCCATCTTCAAACCGTTCTCCCAGTCCGGGTTCATAGATTCCGTTCCCGTTGAGGTCCTTCCAGCTATCAGGCACTTCCGGATTTATTTCCTTTTTGGCAAATCCCGCACGGATAGTTGAGACCCCGGTTTCCCATTTTTTATCGTAAGTATAGCCCGGGTTGCGGTCTCTCATACCGTACCAGGCTATAAGGCCGCAAATAAGCACGGAAAACAACAATAGCGCAGCCAGGTATTTCAATAATTTCATCATTCGGAAATAAAATCTTTTTTCATCCGCTCGGGGGTCTGTGGTATTTTGTTGATCAGTTGTTTTTTACCGTTGCGTTTAACCAGTTCAAAGGCGTCATAGACCTTTCCCAAAGGAGTATAGGAAGTATAGGAAAGCCTATCCCCGTCTACCGTAATAATCTGGAACAGCTGGGTGTACTCTCCCCTTCTCTGCATCCAGTCGGCTTTCTCCGAATCGTACATTTTGGGCCCGCTCACCGATACGGCATAGATCGTCCCGGTGTCGTCGGTTGCAGTGATCCCGCTCCCCAGGTTTTTAACCTCTCCACGGGCATAGGTATGATCATGCCCCGTAAGCACCAGGTCTACCTTATGCTTGTCTATAATGGGTTTTAAGACAGTTTTCAGGTTTAAATTGTCTTCGCCGCGTTTTTTGGCAACCGACAAGACAGGATAATGCAGGAATATTACCGACCATTTTTTCGGGCTATTGGTCAGGATGGAATCCAACCATTTCCCCTGTGCTTCTCTGGAATGCTCTTTATCGTCAAAAGACACAGCATCTATAGAAATGACCCGGGTATTCTGGTAATCGACATAATAGCAGGTTTCCTTAATTTCTTCGAGTGGTCCGTTCTGTGGCAGGTTGAACTGCGGACGCCACAGCGAACTCAGGACTTCTTTCCGGTATTCGTGGTTACCGGGGGTCATGATCCCCGGTATGGTAGCGTGGATAAAACTACCTGCGTAAAACCACTCGCCCCACTCCAGGTTACTATCCCTGTCATTGACCAGGTCACCTGCATGCAACATAAAATTCACCTTCGGAAACCTGGTATACGAAGTCCGGATCACCCTGCTCCACATGGATTTCAGTTCGTTCTGGGCATCGCCGAAATAAATAAAACTAAAGGTGTCATGGTCCCGGTCCGAAGCCGTGGTAGTCTGAAACCATTCACTCCACAACCTGTCATCATCTCCTCCGTAACCTACGCGATACACATAAGTGGTAGCCGGACTCAGGTCATCGATTACCGCACTGTGATAATTGGCCTTGACCAAAGGTTCATTATGTTTTTCATTCTTGTTTTCAAAAACCTCGGTTTCGGCTCTTACGGTTCTCACCCCATCGAGCAAAAATTCAGGTCCGTCGGTTGCCACAGCCACCTGTACAAAACCACTATCTATCTGCTGGTTGGTACGCCAGTTCACCGCGATGGATGATTCCGGGTGTTCTGTAAGATTAAGAATAATCCTGTCTGGCACTTTGCTGGGAAAAATAAGCTTATGGCTCCAGACGGTATCCTGGGCACTGTACGGGGTATGGTCATGCCCGGAGTGGGCATGAGGATGTGATCCGGCTGTTTTGTTGTCGGAGCAACCTATCAGAACGGTTACGGCCAGGTAAAAAAAGATATATGATATTTTCATTTTCAAACTTGTTTTTATGTTATTTCAATAGCCACATTTTTTCATAGTTACTATCATCCGACCAGCCCTGGTCTTCAATAGCCTGATCATAATTTTCAGCATTATAGCTGGCTTCATCGGAAGGATAAGGCATTCTGTATGGTATTTCGTCACGGATGGAAAGATCCCCGAAAGGAAAAACAGGATACCCGGTCCGCCGGTGATCAAACCAGGTTTCCGATCCGCCCACAAACAGCATACTCACCCATTTTTGAGCGAGGATCTGCTCCAGGCTGCCGTTGTAAGCCACAAGAGACTGGGTGTAATAACCGGTTGCTTCCGCTTCGGCATCCACCTGGTATTGCGACATGGAAGTGCGGATCCCTTCGAGATAGAGTTCCCTGGCTGATGCTCCGTCATAGTTGAGCTTGTGTATCTCTACCAGTTCGGCAAGGATAAAATAAGTTTCACAGGCCGGAAAGACTACCGCATTAAACAGGGGGTTGCTGTCATCGTGAAATACACTGCTGAACTCAGAATAGTTGCTGGACTCGTAATTGAGATGATTGGTGGTCCCGTTGTAGTTTGTAGCCCCGAAAATCGCCAGGGGTAATCCCACGTATTCATTATTATCCACAGTCCCGGCCTCCGGATTAGCCACCGGACGGACCCAGACCGGCAACCTGGGGTCATTCCTTTCGAGCAGGAAATCCACAAATACCTTGCTCGGTCTCCTGTCATAAAAATCACCGTCATAGGACCCAAGCGGGGAAGAGTCTGTTTTTCTCACACCGAGATACGGCAGAAAAGCATTGTCCTCATTAGACAAAATAAGCGGATACCTGTCGTTATTATTAAGGATCATCTGTATGGTATCAAAGGTTTTTTCATCTTTTTGAGAAATCCGTAACAGGTAACGAAGATGCAGTGAATTGGCCAGCTTTCTCCATTGGAGCACATCTCCTTCAAACATGGGGTCGAAAGCAGCGTAAAGCGATAAACGCCCATCTTCCTGCAGAAGGGTATTGGCCCTGTCGAAATATCCGAGTATGGCTTGGTATATATCTTCCTGCCTGCTGTAGGCGGAAGTATAATTTTCTTCGCCGGCCCCGAAAGCGGTTTCAAAAGGAACATCACCAAAAGTGTCGGTAAGTATACCGAACAGATATCCTTTCATGATAAGCCCGATGGCTTCGAGATGTGTATCCTCTTCTGCTCTTGCCTGTCGTAAAAGGTCTTCATTATTGATCAGGTTATTAAAAGCAAACCCCCAGCTTTCGGAATCCCATCTGTAAGTATCGTCTCCATTATGAATAACCCGGGTAACATATCGCGAAGGGATTCCCATGACCCCACCCACATTCTCTTCGGTAAGGTTATACGCCGTATTTACAATAACCGAACTCATTAAATAGGCAGCATCTACATTTACCGGATCATTCGGATTGGTATTGATCTCTTCGAAATTATCGGTACATCTGGCCAGGCCCAACAGGGTTACGGCCAGAAATAAACTCTTTTTCAGCATAGTTGGACAATTTAGAAATTAGCACTTAATTTGATCCCTATACTTCTGGTGGCCGGTAATTGCCAGGCAGATACTCCCTGGGTAATACCCAGAGGGCCGGCAGAAGAAAGGTAATTCTGGGTTTCGGGATCATACCCTTTATCGTAATCTCCGGTTACAAATCCATCGCGGTTACGTTTGGTCTTGTAGGCGAACCAGCTGATAAGGTCATTACCTATAATATCTACAGAAAGGTTATCGGCCCAACGGATATCTGTGAACGTATATCCGAAACTGAGTTCCCGAAGTTTTATATAAGTAGCAGTGGACATATGGAATTCCTCGTAATCCCAGTATTCCCCGTAATAATACGGTGCCGGAAGCGCCACATCATTTTCCCGGTATGTGCCGTCTTCGTTCAGGATAACACCCGGGATTACAGCACCGTCGGTACGTGGCATCCCGGCGTATTCGAAGCTGAGTCCTCCGCTCTGCGGATCACGGTAAGCGGTAGTAAATCCTATACGTCCGTCAGACATGAGATTTTTGGCCGTATAGTTATAAAATTCTCCGCCCTGGCTCCAATCGACCGTAAAGGCAAGCCTGAAGTTCTTATAGTTAAAGATATTGGTCATCCCCATCGTAAAATCCGGGGTACTGTTCCCGGTTTTCACCCAACTGTTATCCCTTACGAACATACCGTCTTCCAGGATATACCGTCCTTTATCCGGTCCGGATGCTACTCTTGACGGAGTACGCTCGTCATAGAAATCACCTATGGCCCCGTCTACGTACAAACGCTGGTATATCCCGGTTGCAGAGCCCAGCTGTATGCTTTCCATATCGCCGTACAGGGCATTGACCTTATTTTCATTTTTACTGAAATTGGTAGAAAGGTTCCAGGAGAAACCTGCATTTTTTACCGGTGTGGCATTCAGTGTGATCTCTATACCCTGGTTCTGTATTTCCCCGGCATTAATCACTTTGGAAGTTCCCCCGGAACTTTGGGCAATCGGAAGGCTTATGATCTGGTTAAAGGTTTTATTACGGTACAAGGCCACATCCAGTCCCAGGCGGTTTTGTAACCATCGCAGGTCGAAACCGAGTTCTACTACCCTTGTTTTCTCAGGTTTTAAATGATTATTCTTCAGTGTCTGATTATTTTGCGCAAGCTTCAGGTCTCCCCAGTCGTCAAATCCATAAGTATTGGTCAACTGGTAAGGAGAGGTATCGTTTCCTACCTCGGACCAGCTCATCCGAAATCTTCCGAAAGAAAAAACCGGGGAATTCAGATGGAAAGCCTCTGAAAAAATAAAGCTCAGAGAAGCAGAAGGATAGAAATAGGAGTTGTTCTTCGGGGGGAGCGTACTGGACCAGTCGTTCCGCGCAGACAGGTCAAGAAACAGGAAATCCCGGTAGGCGAGTTGCATAAGTCCGTATACACTATTAATACGCTTACGACTATGGCCATCACTATTCTCAACCGATCCGGCAGCAGCGTTGGAAATGTTATAAAACTGCGGGATCTCCAACTGACCCGAAAATGCCCGGGTATAATACTGCTTCTGGTCCATCCGGTTGGCACCTAATGATATACTGGCATCAAAATCCCCTTCTGTTTTCGGGGTATAGGTAAACAGCGCATCGAGGTTGGTCTCGGTAAACCCCATGATCTTATTGCCATACGCCCCGTTTGGAAATTCCAGGCTGCTGAAAGCCCTTTTGGTCACCCGCTGTTCCTGATAGGTATCTATCCCCGAGCGGAATTGCAGGTTCATGGTTTCATTGATCTGGTAATTCAACTGTAATTTCCCGAATAACCTGTTCCTCCTGAATTGATTTTGTTGTTCAAAAGCAGTAAAATAAGGGTTGTCACCACCGTCCAGTGTTTTCTGCTGTAATCCTTCCAGTCCCTCTTCCCAATACGATTTATAATCCTTGATATCGGTATTCGGCGTGAGGCGGTAAACTACTTCGGTAGCGTTGTCACTCTCACCGGATTTACCCTGTGTGGGCCTGTTGTCACTGTCGGAAATACTAAAATTGGCCATCGCAGAAACAGTGAGATCGTCAGCTATTTTATAGGTGGAATTCAGGTTAAAACCGTTTTTCTTGTAATTGGTTCCCGGAACAATGCCTTCATTCTGCAGATTGGTGTAGGAAAGCCTGAAACTACCTTTATCGTAATTCCCGGTGACCGATATATTATTGGTCAGGGTATATCCCACCTCGAAAAAATCTTTATACCTATCGGGGTACGCCTTGAGTGCTGCAACAGTAGTTTTGCCTCCCGGAAGGGTTTGTACGGCCTGTACTCCCGGTTCGATACGGGGGCCCCAGGTAGACGTTCCTGTGGCTACGGGAACACCATTTTCATCTACAGCCATAATGTCTGAGCCCGCAGCAAATTGATTCTGAAAGTCAGGATACAGCCAGGCCTTATCCATTTTTACGGCCGAATTATAGCTTATTCCCAGCCCTTTTTTTCCACTCCTCCCCTTTTTGGTGGTAATCAGGATCACCCCGTTGGCTGCACGGGAACCGTAAAGCGCAGCAGCAGCCCCTTTCAGTACTGTTATCTCTGCAATATCATCGGGACTGATATCCATAGAGGTGTTTCCATAGTCCACATACCCTTCTCCCGACGATTCTGCATTCTGGTTATTGGAGTTTACCGGGATTCCATCTATTACAAACAGAGGTTGGTTGTCTCCGTTTATGGAAGAGGCACCCCTGATGGTAATCAGCGAGGACGAACCCGGATCGGAACTCACATTTCGAATCTGTACTCCGGCAACCTTACCTGCAAGCGCATTGGTGATATTCATCCTTTTGCTCTCGTTCATAGAGGTTCCGCTTACCTCACCAACCGCATATCCCAGGCTTTTCTCTTCACGGGAAATCCCCAATGCGGTAACTACCACCTCTTTGAGTTCTTCATTCACGGCGACCAGGCTAATTTCGAGATGATCATCGGGTGAGGAAACTACTATTTCCTGCGTTTCATAGCCGAGGTAGGAAATACGGATTTTCACCGGAAATTCTTCTGCGGTCAGAGCAAATTCTCCGTCAAAACCGGAAGTCGTTCCCAAGCCTGTTCCGGGAATACTGATGGTGGTCCCCATGAGCGGTTCACCACTCCCGCTGTCATACACCGTCCCTTTTATCGGATCTCCCTGGTCTTTATAAATAATAATATTTTCTCCCTGAAGCCCGAAACGAAGGCCTGTTCCGTACAAGACATCTTTAAGAACCTTGCGGGCCGATGCATTTACAGCGTGGTAGGATACCTTTTTGTCCGAACGAATATCGGCATCGTTAAAGGTGATTCCCAGGTTGCTCTTCTCCCCGATGGTCTCAAGAGCTTCCGCAAGTCGAAGTTCCAGAAAAGAGACCGAGATTCTGATATTATCAAGGTCGGACTGCCTGCTTTCTGCCTTTACGGGAAAACCAGCGCTAAGCCAGAATATGGCTATAAAAAGTAATCCTGCACGAAAGCGCATTATGAACTCGTCTCGAGTTATTATAATTTGCTGCAAAACCCTCTTTTGCACCCATATTTTGTCTTTTTCTCCCCCCATAGCTAAGGCTATGTGGCTCAAAAAAGCCTTCATCTGGGCACAAAATAGTGGCTTTTCGCCTAAATAAAATAACCCAAGACGAGTTCTATATATTTTTTTCATAATTTTGATGAAATTTTCTGTATTATTTGTTTCTTTTAGGAATAAGTAATCCTTAGTAGAAAACTTCTCAGCGAAAGTGGTACCAGCACTTTCGCTGTTTTTCTACGGGATTCTCCATGTGTTACTCAGGTACGTTTATTTCATATACATCTTATTTAGAAGTTATTACTATTTTATTTCCTGTTCTGGTATACGCTATGTTATGGGTAAGGCTCAACATTTGCAGGACCTCTTCCAATTTTGTACCAGGCTTAATAATCGAGGTTAAGGTCATATTGCCATTTACGGCGTGCTGCCCTCGTTTTTCCAGCACGATATCCGTGCCATACCATCGCTGAAGGTCTCCGGTTACCATATGCAGGGGTGTTTTATAAAAGCGAAGTTCCCCGCTCTTCCAGGAAGCAACCGATGCTATATCTTGTATGCTATCCTTGAAAAAGTTGTTTTCGATACTCTCGGATACAGTAATACGCTCACCTGGTGTCAATACCGTATATTCCTTCAGGTTATCCGGTTGCTGTTCCCCTACGGCCACACTCCCTTCAATCAGGGTTACCATATCTTTATATTCCCCCGGATAGGACCTCACCGTAAACACGGTCCCCAGAACTTCGGTATAATGTCTGTTAAAATAAACGACAAAAGGTCTTTTCGGATTTTTGGCAACTTCGAAAAGAGCTTCTCCCTTAACTTCAACTTCCCTGTAATCTCCATTAAAATACTCCGGATAGGTTATTGACGATATACAGTTAAGCCATACCACAGTACTGTCCGGCAAGGTCACTTCTCTCTGCTCTCCGGCACCTGTACTGACCACAATCAGTTTTTCGGGTACCGGGTAAGACAACTGCATTAAAAAGTAAGCGGTAATCCCCAGCAATGCAACTACGGAAGCAACCATACTCCATATTTTACGCTTGCGCAAACCCTGCTGTTTAAGCAATCTCTTATGGATACGTTTATAGCGACGGTCCGCTTGCAACTCCGTATCCGTACTTTTTTGGGCACAGGTATCCCATTGCGAACTGAGGTAATCGTCCAGCAGAACATTGTCTTTGTTTAATATATACTCTTCGACAAACTGTTTTTCTTCGGAAGTACATCGCCCTGAAAAGTATTTTTGTAATATGCCGTCTCTATCTGGTTTCAACTTCGGGTGTTTTCTCGTAAATACACTAAAACAACATTGCAGGTCTACGCCGTTTCCGATTTTTTTATTTTTTTTAAAAAAAAAGATTATTTCAGGGTCTGAATCAGATTACCTACCCGGTTTTAAAATCACTGAAGAGCCGTAAAGAAGGAGGACAAAGACAGTAGAAGGGTGAACACCAGATCCATTTCCGGATGATGGTTCAAGTAATTTTTTATAAGCTTTAACGACTTTATGATCTGCAGGCGAACCGTATTGCGGGAAATACCGAGATCTTCTGCAATTTCATCATAGGACTTGCCTTCCACCCTGCTCTTTTCAAAAACAATACGGCAACGTTCGGGGAGTTCTGCAATGGCCCTGTCCAGCATCGTGTTATATTGCTGCCAGATCATGGTCTCTTCCGGGCATACATGCGTTGCCAGCGCACTTATGGTTTCCGGGGCAAGTTGTTGTTTTGCCTTTTGAGACTTTAAATAATTGATGATGGTATTTTTGGCCATTTTAAAAAGAAGAAAGGAGAATTTTCTGGATTCATCGATCTGGTGACGATAATTCCATACTTTAACGAAAACATCCTGCAGGATTTCCTCACTGGCTTCGCGGTTACGCAGTATCTTCTGATTATAACGATACAACCTGTCCTGGTACCGATAAAAAAGTTCCCGAAAGGCATGTTCCCCATCGTTCTGTTTCATCAGAATCAATAGTTCCGCTTCATCCGTTTTCTTGTAATTCCGTTTCACTGAGGTATGAAAAAATTGAACAACAAGTTTACTAAATGTCGTAGATTCCGGTATTACATAAAAGTTAAGCTAAAATTATCCGTCCATAAATATTTACTACCGAAAGGCTAAGTACATGACAAAAAAATTATTAAATTGGCATTCGGTTTATTAAACCCTGCCAATAACCAGTTTGATAACCAACTCAATCCATATTTAAAGATGCTCACGGCTTTTCGTCCATGTTTTTTTGAGGGGAATGGGCTTGTAGGAACGTACACACGGTTATACCTTTCAGCAGGGATTTTTAAAAGAAGTTTATGCCGATTTGTCTTCTCCCAAAATACTGAAAAAACAAGGTTATATTACCGGGTTCTACGGTAAGCTCAGGATAAATTCCAAAGTGGTCAGGCAATCTTTTGACAAAGCTGAAATATACGGCCGTAACAATAAATTTTCTAATCGCAGGGGGAACCCGTGCAATATCATATAAAGAAACCCCTTCATTTGTAATAAAACATTTATCTCTTAGATATTTTAGCGAAAATTTTTTTTATAGAATTTTGAAATAATCTTTAAGCATGAGGGACCACAATCCATTTGATCATGCTGTATGTAGGTAGGGAATAGTAAACTTTTAGATTTCACTTCTTAAATATAAATTGGAAACAGGAAAACAAAGTGCAAAAACTATTTGGACTCTGAAATAGTATACAAAAAATAACCGGGGGTACTTTTCTTAGAAGAAATAACAACAGGAGTCCAGGATTTGTACAGAGTTTTTAAAATGCATTGGTCCATCAATCCTTCAAAATAATAATCCTGAATGGTATCGGGAAGATTAAACAAATAGTCCGATCTTATCATATTGTGTCTATGCTTTTCCCCATTCCTTAAAATTACTATTTCAGAGGAATCTCTCATATAATGAAAATCGGCAAGTAAACACTTTAGACCGGCACTTTTTTTGTATTTCACGATAGTGTCCTTGGCCAAACCATGCCTATATATAACTATAGAATCTTTTTTGACATGATCCTCATAAAAGGAATTGTTCCTGTTTACTGTTTCGTTTCCATTAATTTGAACAACAGTATCACCTATAGATATCTTGTTATTAAATTTTTCACTTACTGCTGAAACTACGGTGGTTTGCGCTCTATTTGACAGTTTGATCCCATTTGAGTTTATTCCGGAACGGATTTCAGAATGATAATACCTTGACTTGTACACGGTTTTGCCGAAATATATTCTCTTTTCGAGGTAATCTATAATAACCCTGTCAAATCTTTTCAGAAAATCCAATCCCAGTTTGTCGGTCCCGAGATTTTCTTCAAATATGATCACTTCATTTTTCAGAACCCTGTCAGCTATCTGTATATCCGTTATAACCTTACTAAGGTTCTTCACAGAACTATTGCCCGCATCAAAGGGACTTACGAGCCTTGAAGTCTCTTGCCAGTTTTCTTTCACCGTATTTTCACCAAAGGGGATAGAAGAAATATGTCGCATATTAATATCTGCAAAACCATTAAAACCGGTATCCAGCATAAATTCAACAGGAGTATTATTTATCAGGATATTTACAAAAGGGACACTTCCTTTTAATTTAAACTCCGTCACTGACATATTAAGGGTACTGATATCCGAACTTTTACCGTGAATAATCATTTTCCGGTTGATGAAATCTAATTCCAATACCAGGTTTTTCAATATATCACCACCTATAAGCCCATCTGTATTACTGAAATCATATTCGCCAAAAACACCATTTAGAATTTTTACATCTCCTATTGATATCGTGTCTCTGATCAGGATTTCATTGACATATTGATTTTTACCGGATATGTCATTAAACAATATTTTGTTGCCGGTTTGTTGACCATTCATCAATGTATTGAAGATCGAAAAGGTGGCTCCGGTATCGAAAACAAAATACTGGTCTTTTTGAGAAACTTTTACTTTCAAAAAACATTGACTGGCATCCTGATTAAAATAAAGTGGTATGGTATCTGTACCTTTTTCAGCTATCGTTGTTAGGTCTAATAGTCGATTATCTTCTTTTTTTTTACAAGAAATCATTAAAAAAAACACTATTATTAAACCTGATCTCAGCATATGTGCAATAATTATAAAAATGTTTATACTAACGAAAGATAGGAGGTAGAAAAGTTGCACTACCTCCTTATGGTGAACACTAAAACTTAATTTCCTGATCCAATATTATTTCCTGATCCGAAGGTGGGATTATAGATCATATCACCATCAGCTGTCCTTATTGAATCGGCCGAAATTATTGTGTATTGGAGACCTCCAATATTAACAGTATTCCCCGAGCCGGTACTATTAACTTGAATTGTAGTATTTCCTGAACCAAAAGTAGCACTCGTATTTGAACTACCAGATGAACCAGATCCTACCAACCACTTAGCAGCTTCCAATATAAGAGGCCAATAATAAGGAGGAAGGAGGAATAGTACTCCCTCCTTTCATTGTCATTAACTCTTGATCGGAAATAATTGACGAATGGTCAAAATCACGGATTTTAAATTTCTTTAATTTAGTCATAACAAAAAAATTTATGATTAAGAATTAATATCGTTAAAATTATAATTAATAATAAGTTTTATACTACATATACTTGTTTCTTATACTTATATTAATATTCTCTTAATATAGCGTGTATGGAATAATGAATTTTAAACTTTTGGGATTTCCTATAATTGATAATTAAAAAGGGGGAAAGTTAATCCCAAGAACTACGGATATAATAATGGAGTCCTTGGTACATCAAATATTGGCAATTACCCAAGCGTATCTTAAAGAACTATCCCAAATTCTCTAGTTTTCACCAGTATCTAAATATGGGAGGAGGTCACTGTCTGTAAGCTCCATTTCAACCCAAACCTATTAAAAAAACATGTAAAGCATAAGGCCGTAAATAGTCAGCACTACGTCTTCCCGTAAAATCATTTATATTATATATGACCGCACAGCTTTCAATGACTAAAATGGGTCTTCATAATGTATCAACTCATTTACCTCTTGAAATTCATTTTCTTTTGCGTTTCAAACATCACCAATTCAATAACCCGGAAGAGCAAGGAATAATGCGTACTCATGATAACATCATTTAAGTTAAACAAAATTAGCCTTGCAGCGCCTCAAAATCAAGATGTTCATCCTCTGAACATGTTCATTTACTGAGTTTTACATCGATTCCGGTGAGTACTTTTTTGACGGGTAAAAGTACTCTCACCGAATGACTCACCAGAATTTCGGGAAAATCTGAATAATCTGGAGGTATTCCAAAAGCAAAAAAGTCTGCAAACCATTGATTTGCAGACTTTTTAAGTGATTTTGCTTTTTCAAGAAGCGGTCTGGACGGGACTCGAACCCGCGACCCCATGCGTGACAGGCATGTATTCTAACCAACTGAACTACCAGACCATTGCCTTATTGCGGATGCAAATATACACTGCTTTTTCAATTCCGCAAATGTTTTCTTTAAAAAAAACGGCACCCCGGGTATGCCTGTCAAATAAACTTTTGTCTCTCAATAAGGTAGGTCTGTAATATTTTTTGCAGGTCCTTACGGATATCTGCCTCTACATATTTTATGCGGTATTGCGCCGCTTTTAACTTTATCATGGCGGTATAACTTTCTACTCTTTTTTTATACGCTTCCCGGATATTATCGGCATACAGGTTGATCATTTCACCGGTTTCCACATCTACAAAACGCTTCGGAGCATTGTCAAAATCAAAATCGACCTCTGCCGCCTTATCGGTTACGTGAAACAGCACCACTTCGTGCTTGTTGTATTTCAGGTGCCTCAAAGCGTCGAAAAGCTCCTCATCGCCGGTCTCGGTCTGGAACATGTCGGTAAACAGGAAGATCATGCTCCTCCGGTGCATTTTTTCTGCGATCTGGTGGAGGAAGGTATACGTTTTTGTCGTTCGCTGCTTTTCTGTGTGAACAACCATTTCCTCAAGCGTCCTGAGCAGCATCTGGTAATGGCGGTTACTGCCTTTCTCCGGGGCATAGAAGTTATAGGTGTCGGAATACACACTCAGCCCTACGGCATCCCGCTGGCGTTTCAGGAGGTTCATCAGGGCCGCCGAGGCCAGTACCGAAAACCCGATCTTGTTCAACCGCTGCGCAGACAGCTGCTTTACTTCCGGGTAATACATGGAGGAAGAATTATCGATAATAATATGGCACCGCAGATTGGTCTCTTCTTCATAACTCTTGGAATACAGCTTATCGGTGCGGGCGTACAGCTTCCAGTCGATATGCCGGGTGCTCTCTCCCGGGTTGTATATCCGGTGCTCCGCAAATTCCGAAGAAAAACCGTGAAAGGGGCTCTTGTGCATTCCGCTTATAAACCCTTCCACCACCTGGCTGGCCAGCAACCCGAGGTTCCTGAAGAGCTGTATGTCATGTAATTCGTTCTGTATGTTCAAAATCACTCTGTCGTTTAGTCAATCATCAAACCTGCAACTAAAAATAAAAAAGGTCTGGCCATAAGCCAAACCTTTTTTATAATAATGTGTCCGTTGACGATTACAGCAGCGTATCGAGCGCTTCGGTATACGTAGCCTTGGGGGCTACTCCAACCTGTCTTCCTACAACCTCGCCACCCTTGAATACCAGTACGGTAGGGATATTCCGCACTCCGTATTTGGCAGCGAATTCCTGGTTGGCGTCTACATCGACCTTGCCTACGACAGCCTTGCCTTCATACTCAGAACTCACTTCCTCGATGATAGGGCCTACCATACGGCAGGGCCCGCACCAGGCTGCCCAGAAGTCTACCATCACGGGTTTATCGCTTTTTAAAACTACTTCCTCGAAAGTAGCGTCTGTGATTTCTAATGCCATAATATCAAATTTTAATTATCATCTGGTTTACTGTGCAAATTTAATCAAATATTCTTGCGGTTTTACGCTATCACATTAGTTTTGACTATGAATGCATTACAAACACTGATAATGGCCATACGTTTCCGGGCTTCCGGCGATGGTATTGAAGATGTTCTGTTCCGGATTATTCCCCCACCAGGATATGGTATTCCCAGGGGGCATAATTACAGGGCGTTCCGGGCTCCAGGGTTATTTTGTCTCCACTCATATAATCGGTATAGTCTCCTTCGGCTTCCACGGTAAACTCCAGGGGAACATCAGACAGGTTGGCGATAAACACTATCCGGTCACCGTCTTTTTCCCGGGCAAAGGCCAGTATCTTTTCGTTGTCGGAACTGTCCAGCCTGAGATAGGACGCGGCCTTCTTTCCTCCGTTCAGGGCCTTGCCGGTGTTTTTCAGCTTACCGAGTTTTTCATAGAGCGGGTAAAATTTCCCTTTCTTTCTGATAATGGTATCCTTTTCAAAGAACAACAGCCTTTTGTCCATATCGTATTCCTGTCCGCTGTAAATAAGGGGCATCCCCGGAATTACATACGTCATTGCCGCAAAGGTCGCTGCCGCATCTCCCATCCTTTCGAACACCGTACCGTTCCAGGAGTTCTCGTCGTGATTGGAGGTAAAGTTCATAAAGATATCATCGGGTTCCAGTATGCTGTCATTTTTTGCGATATACGCATCCCAGTCCTTTACAGTCATTTTTCCCTGTGCGATCTCATTCATGATATGATGCCCTTCCCAGGCGTATTGCATGTCGAACGCGTTTTCCAGCAGTTCCGGCTGTTCGGCTTCCGCCAGCATGAATACGGGTTTTACTTCGCGAAGCCTCGCGGCGGCATCTTCCCAGAAATCCACAGGAAC
This sequence comes from Sinomicrobium soli, assembly GCF_003285545.1. Classification (GTDB taxonomy): domain Bacteria; phylum Bacteroidota; class Bacteroidia; order Flavobacteriales; family Flavobacteriaceae; genus Sinomicrobium. The sequence continues at coordinate 471,768 of NZ_QLNV01000001.1, forward strand.
CTGGTGCGCCACATCGCAGCGGTAGCCGTCGATATCTTCTTCCTCTATCCAGTACAGCATATCCTTTATCATTTCCTGCCGCATATCCTTATTGTCGTAGTTGAGATCGGCCACATCGGTCCAGTCCCACGACTCCCCCGTCTCGGGATTAACGGGGTCTATGATATTGCCCTCTTCATCCCGGGTGTAATATTCGGGATGTTCTTCCACCCATACATGATCCCATCCGGTGTGGTTGGCGACCCAGTCGAGAATAACATAGATCCCGTTATCGTGCGCCGTTTTTACCAGCTTCCTGAAATCCTCGAGAGTACCGAATTCGGGGTTGACCTTCGTATAGTCGGTAATGGCGTAATAGCTGCCCAGCGACCCCTTGCTCTTTGTAGACGAGATGGGATACACAGGCATCAGCCAGATGACTTTCACGCCCAGTTCCCTCAACTGCGGAATATCACGGGTAAACGCCTCAAAACTTCCCTCTTCGGAATACTGGCGGATATTGGCTTCATAGATCACGGCGGTTTCCAGTACTTCATCCGAAACCGGGGCGAGCGCCGTTTCCGGCGTTTCTTTTTTCTCCTGTTCTTTGGGCTCATTCTTACAGGCCACAAGGCTGCCGATCAAGGCAGTAGCTATCAGTATTTTTTTCATTTTAGTTTATTAGTTTGTAGTTCTTAGTTTGTTAGTTGTGGGTTTGTCATTCAGAATACGGAAGCGCCGGAGATTCCTCCTTCGTCGGAATGACAACAATGTCATTCAGAGCGGAGCGCAGCGGAGGGAAGAATCTCAACCCAAGATCAAAGGAACTTCAACAGCATCACCGAAGGCCCGCAGATTCCTCCTGTCGTCGGAATGACAACACCCTGTCATTCAGAGCGGAGCGCAGCGGAGGGAAGAATCTCAACCCAAGATCAAAGGAACTTCAACAGCATCACCGAAGGCCCGCAGATTCCTCCTGTCGTCGGAATGACAACACCCTGTCATTCAGAGCGGAGCGCAGCGGAGGGAAGAATCTCAACCCAAGATCAAAGGAACTTCAACAGCATCACCGAAGGCCCGCAGATTCCTCCTGTCGTCGGAATGACAACAATGTCATTCAGAGCGGAGCGCAGCGAAGGGAAGAATCTCAACTCATCTATTCCAGTTCCAGTATCCACGCGGTTTTTGCGGGGATGGCGATCGTGTCCAGCGCCATGGTTTTCCCGCTTACGACCTCCTTTCCCGAGGTAAAACCTCCCGTGCTTTCCGCAAATCGCTTTCCGTCAATTTCCCGGCTTTCCGCACTGTTGTTGACCACAACCATCACCGTAGCGGTATCGTCGTAGCGGAAATACACGTATACATTGTTTTCGGGCAGGTAGTGTTTTGTCCTTCCCTTATGGATCACGGGGGTGTCTTTGCGCCAGCGGAACACTTTCGAGGTATAATCAAAATACGTTTTCTGCCGTTCCGTACGCCCCGCCTCGGTAAAGGCGTTTTGTTCATCTCCTTCCCATCCGCCGGGAAAATCCCGCCGTATGTCGCCGTCGCCCTTGTCCTTATTGCCGGCCATACCGATTTCACTGCCGTAATACAGTTGTGGGATACCGCGGACCGTGGCGAGAATGGCCATGGCCATCTTATACTTGCTCGCATCGCCGTCATAGATATGGTTAAACCGATGGGTATCGTGATTTTCTGCAAATACCAGGAGGTTATCTGTATCGGGGTACAAAAAGTCATTGACAAAATTGCCATATACTTTCACCATTCCCTGGTCCCAGGTAGCTTCATCTTCATCAAACACCGTTCCCAGGGCATCGTGCAGGGTAAAATCCATCACCGCCGGAAGGTAGGAATTAAAATCCTGCAACGCCCCTATCTTACTGTCCTTCTGCCAGTAGGCGATCTGCGCCTGGTCGTGCAGCCATACCTCCCCTACGATATTAAAATAAGGGTATTCGTCGGTTATGGCCCTGGTCCACTGCGCAATGGCTTCCTTGTCGTTGTACGAGTAGGTATCTACGCGGAAACCGTCCAGTCCTGCATATTCTATCCACCATATCGCATTCTGTACCAGGTAATCCAGCACCAGGGGGTTACTCTGGTTGAGGTCGGGCATGGTGGAGGTAAACCAGCCGTCCACGCAGTACCTCCTGTCGATCTCCGAAGCATTCGGGTCGTACTGGGTTTCCATCCGGTAATTGGAATTGGCATAACCGGGAAACTGGTGTATCCAGTCGTAAGTGGGCAGGTCCCTGATCATCCAGTGTTCGGCACCCCAGTGATTGGTCACATAATCCATCACCAGCTTCATACCCTTTTCATGCAGTGCATCCACCAGCCTCCTGTAATCTTCGTTGGTACCGTAACGGGGGTCTATGCGATACACATCGCTCTGGGCATAGGTATGGTAGGAATATTCCGGGTCGTTATCCTCGAGCAAAGGCGTGCTCCATATTGTGGTAGCCCCCAGCTCATGAATATAATCGATATGATCTATGATACCCTGTATATCTCCGCCGTGACGCCCGCCCTGCTTGCTGCGATCGGCCTTCTCGGCCAGTCCGGGGGCGGAATCGTTGTCGGGGTTGCCGTTGGCAAACCGGTCGGGCATAATAAGGTACATCACATCGGAACTGTCGAATCCTTTCCGCAAGGCCGAGCCTTCTTCCCTTTCCCGGAATTCATAAGTATATTCGGCCACCTGCCTTTTCCCTTTTTTCAGCCGGAGGGTATATTCCCCCCCGGCCACCCCTTTTGTGTCGATAGTGACAAAAAGGTAATTCGGGTTTTCCGTCTTGCGGACATTGCTGACGGCTATCCCCTCCATCTCGGGGGTATACCCGGCTATATCATCTCCGTACAGCATCAGCTGTAGGCTATTCCGCTGCATCCCGCTCCACCAGAACGGGGGCTCTACCCTTTCCAGCTTCTGTGCAGCCAGGAAAAGGGTATTCAGAAAAATAAGGGTATATAGTATTTTTTTCATATAAACAAAAATTATCACATTGACAAATTATCACATTATCTCATTGACACATTATCACATTAACAAATTATCAACCCGGCATTATCTTCGTCCGGTTTCCGTTGACCACCACTTCGAGGGGGGTATCACCTTCGAGGGTAAATTCGGTTCCGGAGGCCTTGACGTGTATTTTCAATACCTGCCCCCTGAAATTGATCTTAAAGGAATACGACTTCCACTGTGCGGGGATCTTCGGGGTAAAATACAGTGTATTGTCTTTGACCCGCATGCCCCCGAATCCTTCCACGATACTCATCCAGGTCCCGGCCATGGAAGTGATATGGCATCCTTCGGCAACTTCCCTGTTATAATCGTCCAGGTCAAGGCGTGAGGTTCTCAGGTAGAACGCATAAGCCTGTTCCATCCGGTCGAGTAATGCGGCCTGTATGGAGTGTACACAGGGCGAAAGCGAGGATTCGTGAACGGTAAAGGGTTCGTAGAAATCAAAGTGCCTTTCGAGCTCTTCCCTGGTAAAGTGGTCTTCAAAGAAATAGAAGCCCTGCAGCACATCGGCCTGCTTGATATAGGGAGAACGCAGAATACGGTCCCACGACCATTTCTGGTTCAGCGGTCGCTGGGAACTATCGAGGTCGCACACTTTTACGAGTTCCTTATCCAGGAAACCGTCCTGCTGCAGGTTTACCCCGTGTGTTTCGGAATACGGAAAGTACATGGCCCCTGCCGTTTCCTTCCACTGCAATACCTCGGCATCGTTTACCCCTGTTTTTTCCGCCACGCGGGTATAATCGGGAGCGGACTGCTCTTTTACCCTGTACACCTGTGCTGCGGCGTACTCCAGGCACCAGCTGGCCATATAATTGGTGTACCAGTTGTTATTGACATTGTTTTCATACTCATTGGGGCCGGTAACCCCGAGGATCACGTATTTGTTTTTTGCCGTGGAGTAGGTGGCCCGCTGTTTCCAGAAACGGGCGATACCGATAAGCACTTCCAGCCCCTTTTCCGGGATATAACTGTCGTCGCCGGTATAGCGGGTATAATTGTAGATGGCATAGGCAATGGCCCCGTTGCGGTGGATCTCCTCAAAGGTGATCTCCCATTCGTTATGGCACTCTTCACCATTCATGGTCACCATCGGATACAGGGCGGCCCCTCCGGTAAAGCCCAGTTTTTCTGCGTTCTCTATGGCCTTGTCTAACTGGTGGTAGCGGTATGCCAGCAGGTTTCGGGCCACCTGCTGGTTTTTGGTGGCCATATAAAAAGGAAGGCAATAGGCTTCGGTATCCCAATAGGTGCTTCCGCCGTATTTCTCCCCGGTAAACCCTTTGGGCCCTATATTGAGCCGGGCATCCTTGCCGAGATAGGTCTGGTTGAGCTGAAAGATATTGAAGCGTATGCCCTGCTGGGCCTTTACATCGCCTTCTATGGTAATATCGGCCATTTCCCAGATCTCCGCCCAGGCTTTTTTCTGGGCTTGCAGCAGGGCGTCGTACCCCTTTTTTACCGCAGCCTCCACGACTTCCTGTGCCGCAGCTACCAGCTTGTCGCCTTCGTGGTTGGTCGATACCGTATAGCCGCCCAGTTTCTGAAGCGTCACTCTTTCTCCCCTGCCGGCGGCAATCTCATAGCTGAGGCATACCTTATCTTCTCTGACCTGTGTACGTACCGGTTCGGCACAGACTTCCTCCGCATCCCGGAACAGGGTGTTGTGCATAAAGGCCGCTACCTTGAAATGCGTCTTGTAGGTACGGGCCACTACAAAGGCTTCCCGGGAAGAATGCCTGGTCTCGATCGGCTCCCAGAACTTTTCGTCCCAGTTGGCATCTTCATTGGTGATCCCGGCATCTACATAGGGACTAAAAACGATGACCGCTTCACGGTTGAGCGGTGTGACCTCGTATTTTATCACCCCGAGTTCATCACTGTCGAGAGAGAGGAACCGGCGGGCCTCTACGCGGACCTCCGTCCCGTTCTGTAAAACCGCCTCGAAAGAACGGTGGTACCACCCCTCTTTCATATGGAGTTCCCTGCGGAACGCTCTGACCTCCGCACATGCGGCCAGGTCGAGCCTTTCCCCGTTTATCTCCACATCGATCCCTGTCCAGTCGGGCGCATTCAATACTTTTGCAAAATATTCGGGGTAGCCGTTTTTCCACCAGCCTACCCGTGTCTTATCGGGGTAATACACCCCGGCAATATAATTCCCCTGGAAGGTGGGGCCGGAATAATGTTCTTCGAAATTCGCCCGTTGCCCCATGGCACCGTTACCTAAACTGAAAAGGCTTTCGGATGATTTTACCCTGTCTTTGTCAAACCCTTCTTCTATGATCGACCATGCATCGGGTTGTATATAATCCTGGTTCATTTTTTATATTTTTTTTGGACGGTCAAGACACATAATCATGCGTCTTTACGTCTTTTATTGTAGTTGAGTCATTCAAAAAATGCCGGTATATCGATCTCCGTAAAACCGGGGTATACCCTGCGGGCCTCGTGCAATGTACCGGCATCTCCTATCCCGATACTGGTCATCCCGGCCACATTGGCGGCCCGGATACCGGCTACCGAATCTTCAAAGACCACACAGTCGGGGGCCTCTGCCCCTATCTGTGCCGCGGCCAGTACAAAGACCTCGGGGTCCGGTTTGGCGCGGGATACGTCATTGCCGTCTACCACAGCATCAAACAGTGGCATAATCCCCGTTTTTTCGAGGATAAGCCGGGCATTTTTGCTGGCCGACCCCAGGGCGATCTTTCCGCCCCTGTCTTTCAGTATCTGCAGGGCAGACAGTACCCCGGGGAGGAGTTCTTGCCGGTCCATGCGGTTTACGTATTCGAGGTAGTCTTCATTTTTCTGTTGCATCCACACTTTTTTCTCCGCTTCGGAAGCGCGGATATTGCCGAGTTCCAGGATGATCTCCAGGGAGCGTGCCCTGCTCACCCCTTTCAGCCTTTCGTTATCCTCAAGGGTAAAACTGACCCCCAGCTCTTCCGCGAGTTTTTTCCAGGCCTGGAAATGGTATCCGGCCGTGTCGACAATGACCCCGTCCAGGTCAAAAATAAATCCCTTCATTCTTGGTGTTTCTATTGATTAAATTATCGGATTGCTTCGTTTTCGGTGTCGTCCACATCATCTACCCTCGATACCAGGGCGGCAGCCAGCAGGAAGGATATACCGCTGATGACAATGGCATAGACCGCATTGCCCCCGTAGAGATATTTTACCATCGGCCCGCCGATCAGGGCATTGATGATCTGTGGAATTACGATAAAGAAGTTGAATATCCCCATGTACACCCCCATTTTACGGGCGGGTATGGAACCTGCCAGGATAGCGTATGGCATGGCCAGGATACTGGCCCAGGCGACCCCCACGGCCAGCATGGAGGCGATAAGCCAGTACTGGTCGGGAGCGAAATACACCGAGATAAGCCCGATACCCCCTACTACAAGGGATACGGCATGTGTTGTTTTCCTCCCGATCTTCCGGGCGATCACGGGCAGAAAAAATGCAAAAACGGCGGAAACCGCATTGTAGATACCGAACAATACTCCTACCCAGTCGCCTGCATCCTGGTATCCCCTGCTCCCGGAATCGTCCAGAGGCAGTCCGTAAATATGATGCGCAATGGCGGGGGTGGCAAATACCCACATCCCGAACAGCCCGAACCAGGAAAAGAACTGTACCCAGCTGAGCTGCCTCATGGTTTTGGGCATTTTCACAAAATCGGAAAAAATGTTCAGCAGTCCTGCCTTTTCACCGGTTTCTTCCGGGGCTTCGGGCTCCATGGAGGCCAGTTCCTGCGGACTGTATTCGCGGGTGGTAAACACGGTTACCAGGATACTGCCCAGCAATATAACGGCCCCTATAACAAAGGATATAAGGAGATTGAGCGGTACCTTGCCCAGGGTCGCCTCGTTGGAGATCCCCATCCAGTTGGCCAGTACATAGGGCAGCCACGACCCCACTACGGCCCCTATGCCTATAAGTACGGTCTGTATACTGAACCCCAGCGTACGCTGGTCGGAAGGCAGGTTGTCGGCAACCAGGGCCCGGAAAGGCTCCATGGCCACATTAAAAGAGGCGTCCATGATCATCAGCAGCCCCGCTCCGACCCAGAGGGCGGGCAGAAAGGCGACAAATATGTCGGCCTGCGGCATCAGTACCAGTCCCAGTGCGGCCAGTACGGCCCCAGTTAAAAAGAAAGGCCGCCTGCGCCCGAGGCGCGTCCAGGTCCTGTCGCTGTAATATCCGATAACAGGCTGAACGATAAGCCCGGTAAGCGGGGCTACCAGCCAGAACCAGGACAATTCGTGTACATCGGCACCGAAAATCTGCAGTATCCTGCTGGCATTGGCATTCTGGAGAGCAAAACCCATCTGTATACCCAGAAAACCGAAACTCATGTTCCAGATCTCCAGGAAACTCAGTGTACGCTTTTTCATTATCGTAATTTTTGTTATTACTACGATAAGCGCTGTGAACTCAGGATGAGTTCTATGACTTATCAAGACTTTAAATCGGGTTGGGAAGTAAAACTACAAGTCCTGACGGGTGTAAATATATGATATTTTTTTTGTGGTAAGTAGTTAGTTTACAAGTTTTTTATACTACAACGTTGTAGTAGACAGGAGGTTCAGCCTATATCTTATCCGCACAAAAACGAATCCGTTCAGACAGGTCATATAATGCTTTTTTTAACGTAGCCCTGTCATTATCGGAAAAACCCGATTCTGTATTGTTTCCATCGTAACCATTGAGCCTCTGGCTGAACCAGCTTCTCGATTTGCCAAAGTAATGCGTAGAGATATGCGCCCACTTGACACTCAACAAGATGTCTGAAAGCACGTTTTTAACGGACTGATTTTCTTTAACTGCTGCCATAATATTCACTTTTAAGCCCCGCAGGGGCATATTTTACTATTCCATCAACTTGTCCACTAAATATTCGATGTACAGTTCCAAATTCACAGATCGTGGATATGTTTTTTTGTAATTCCTGATGGTGGCTATAAGCTCCCATTCCTCTTCTGATAATTCTTGCTCCATACCCTGATCGAATTATAGTTACACTACGAATATAGTAAACTTTTGTTTATTATGAAAATGTCCGGGTACTTTCCCGTTCTTTGATGGAAGTGCTTATAATTTCAGTGACAAAAGATTCGTCGTCGAGGTCGTCGTTTTCCAGCCTCCTGATCAGTAACTGTGCCGCCTTCTCCCCCATTTCCAGTCCGTGCTGGTCTACGGTGGTGAGTGTCGGAAAGGCGTATTGCGAAAGCATGCCGTCGGTAAAGCCCATAAAGGAAATATCTTCGGGTATCTTCAGGCCCCTGCGCTGTGCCACTTTCATGGCGGTCACGGCAAACAGTTCGTTCACGGCAAAGACCGCATCAAACTTTTCAGCATCGAAAAGTTCCGCGATCTGCTGTTCGCAATTGTCGATATCCTCGATCTTGACGATCAGGGCATCGCTTACCGCTTTCCCGGCGGCCTGCAAGGCGCGGATATATCCTTCGGTACGCAGCTTTCCCACGCTTACATAATCTACCGTAGTCAAAAGCGCTATACGTTCGCACCCGCTGTCCAGCAGATAATTCACGGCATGCCCGGCCCCTTCCACATCGTCTATAACGACCTTGTCTCCCGGAATTTCATCCGACACCCGGTCGAACATCACCAGCGGCATGCCCTGGTCTACCGCCTCGAGAAGATGATGAAAATCCTTTCTGGACTGTGTTTCCTTGGACAGTGACAATATAAAACCGTCTATACTCCCGTTGGCCAGGGTTTCCATATTGATCACTTCCTTGTCAAAAGACTCGTCGGAAAGGCATACGATCACATTGTACCCCGCCTTGTTCGCTTCGCGCTCTATCCCGCTGATCACCGTGGTAAAAAAGTGATGTACGATCTCCGGAATAATGACCCCTATATTCCTGGTTTTCCTGTTCTTAAGGCTTATGGCAATATTATTCGGGCGGTAATTCAGCAACCTGGCAAACGCCTGTACCTTCTCCCGGGTCTCCGCACTGATCTCCTTGCTGTCCCTGAGCGCCTTGGATACCGTAGACACGGAAACATCCAGCTCCCGGGCGATCTGTTTTATGGTAACTTTCTTTTTCATAGGCAAAACGGTTTCCCACAAAGATACCTCTTCTTTTTCAATTCAGTTGTTAGTTTGTTAGTTCGTAGTTTGTTAGTTTGGAGTCAATCTCCCGACCAAGAATCTCGACCCCAGAGTAAAGAACCTTCAACAGCATAACGGAAAGGCCGGAGATTCCTCCTTTCGTCGGAATGACAACAATGTCATTCAGAGACCTAACGTTTGGGCAACCGCATAAATGAAGATGACGTTTTTGTCTTCATAGATCAAATGTGATAAACCCACACATAACTCCTCCCTTCAGACGAAGGGAGGTGGCTCATCTTTGATGAGACGGAGGGTTTTGAAAGCCCGGATCATAAGGATAATACCAAACGTTTGGGTATATACACCAAAGTTCAGGCCTGTCAAAACTCCCCGGCCAGCGGAGCTGCCCACCCCTCCCAGCCTGTCCGGCCTTTAGATTTGTAAATATAAATAAAATCTATAATGATGATGTTGAAAGAGGGGGGGTCTGGGGGGAGACTAA
>NZ_QLNV01000020.1 GCF_003285545.1 Sinomicrobium soli
GTAATGGCACTGTTTAAACCGAAACGCCTGGCACTAACACGCCATTTTTAGTGGCACTAATTGATCCGAGATATCCACCAATGTTTTCTTTTCCTCTTCCCCTCCTTGTTCTACAATGTGAATGTGGTATTTATGAGGTTATTCTTTCGGCTTATGCAGAAAAGCAGAAAAAACATCGTCTTGATGTGGAATATAGGTGTATCCTATCTTTTTTAGGTTTTGGACGTAGGATTATAATTTATCAAAGTTAGTTACAGATATTTGGATGTCTATAATCGGTTTAGCTGAAAGTCGGGGAACAGAAGTTGAACCGTTATGTTCAATTCGTATTGAGGAGTCATTTAAAACTTTCAATATCTCTTTACGCACAGTAAGAAACTCACTTTCCCAGTTTTTATCGTAAGGAATAATTTCTATTTTATTATCCATAACTTCTACTTTCAATATTTTTACATTTTAGTCAACGTCGGACAAATTTCGTCATATCGGTTTTGGGCTTTGCAAAGGAACGTGAATAGAAACACGAAGTTTCAGTTATTCCCAAACGTTACATAAGCCATGTTCTATTTGCTGAATTAGAAAAAGGAAATGAAAATGGCTTATGCGGTAATAGAATTACTGTCGTTAAATTTAGCACTTAACCCGACCTTTTGCAAAATCGATATTATCTGCTGCCCTTTTTTCAGTCGGTTAATCTTCGTCTGTCGGTATGTTTCGAAGAATTTTATAGTCAATATAAAACGTACCGAACGGAATAAAACACGCAATAAGAACCTTCCAGGTGGTTTCTTTGAATTTCCATTGTTGTTCTACGCCTACACGCAACGCATTAAACACAAACAGCAGGAAAAGTGCACCGTGAATGGGGCCAAGCGACTTGGACAAGCCGGGAACATCCCAAAAATGCTTCAGGGGTACGGCAATAAAAACCAAGACAAGTAATGATATGCCTTCTAAGATAGCCAGGAGTCGTAAACGCCCGATAGAGGTGGTGAAAAGTTTCTTCATCATTAAAATATTCTGAAATAAGGTCTGCCTGATAAGGGTGAAAACGGCCAGGGAATGGCTACGAAAATGAGGATTAATCCAATGGTAAACCAAACGAACATTGTTTTAAATTTTTTCTTGTCCGTTTGCTGTCGCTTTGCCTTTGCCGAGCCGATTGTTATCACCACAATAGCAGTTAGCATTAAAATAATATGAATTAAACCGTAGAAAGTCAGCTCTACGTTTTGAAAACTACTTTCCTTTTCTTTCCAAAAATATTTGACCAGCGGACTCTGCGTATATAGGATGATGCCGATCATTAGTTGAATATGTGCAACCGTAGCCGTCCAGTGTCGGAACGCGTTGTCCGATTTTGAAAAAGTCCTGTCGTTGACCAAACCGACAAATGCCCTGTAAATGGCATACAGTAAAAAAGCTAAAACAAGCCAACGAATCAAAGAATGGAGAACTAATAAAGTGGAATACATAATTACGTTGTAACGGTGCTTTGTTTTCTGAATACATTCCAAATCGTAGGAGCCCCGAAGAAAAACCAGATTGCCAGCACCGCATCACAAACGGCACATCCGGCAGACGAAAGTGGTGCAAAGTGAATGATGGGTTCACCGTATAGATGATGCATTACGTCCCAGCCCGTGTGCAACAGCCAACCGATACCGATGAAATAATAATGCTTGAGGGCTTTGAAAGCCACAAACAACATAACAGCACCAAAAACATATTCCCAGACGCCCAATCCGCCGCTCCAGTAAACACCGCCTGCACCGGCAATGATGACGGTGTTGATTTTTTGTCGAGATGGCTCCCTCACAAACGACATGATGATGATAAATACGAAACCAATCAGCACAGCAGCCAATGCATTGGTGATTGTAAATTCAGGAATGATGTGCGTATGCATATTTTTCTATTTTTTGTCTGCTTGCAAAGTTAAACAAAAAACATACTAATTAGTATGTTTTTAGGTAAAAAATATTTTAGCCATTTGGGTAAATTGTAAATTGCTTTTAATGAGATGGATGTGTTTTTTTATATCAGAAGTGATCGAAACTCTATAGGTAAGGCGCAAAACACCCGCTGCACACTTGTCAACAAAGATTGAAGCTTCAGTCATGCTTCGTTATCTGGCGTTTAAATCTTAGTAGGTTATATGCAGTCCTTTTTCGCTTTGTCGGTTTAGAGATATTGTTTAATTTTGTGGCTATGAGAATGACCGTAATGCTATAATATCCCTTTTTAAGCTTAGTTCTTTAAGCAATGCGCTTTATATATACAAAGCGTACTTTTCTATTATTCATTCATTTTATTATAATCTTAAAACCAAGTCCACTGGTCGACGCTATTTATTGCCGTGGTTGGTTTTTTTAACAAAAAAATTATGTCAGATATACTAAGTATAAAGGAAATAGAGCATTTTATTCATAGCGGGTTTGTTCGTCTTGATAATTCATTTTCCAAGGAAATAGCGGATGCTGCTTTAGAAATTCTATGGAACGACCTTCCTTGTGACAGGTCAAATCCTTCAACCTGGACTGAGCCTGTAATTCGTTTGGGAATGTACACGAATGAACCTTTTGTCAATTCAGTAAACACTCCTAAGCTGCACAATGCTTTCAATCAGTTAGTTGGCAAGGACAAATGGATTCCTTGTCGGAGCGTAGGAACATTTCCTGTTAGATTTCCATCTGCTAAACAGCCTAATGATACCGGTAAACACGTAGATACGAGCTTCCCGGGAAAAGACCCCAATAATTATTTCGAATGGCGTGCCAATGTCAAATCGAGAGGACGAGCATTGTTGATGTTGATTTTGTATTCGGATGTCAGCGAAAACGATGCCCCAACAGTCATTTATGAAAGTTCTCACATTGATGTTGCAAGCTTATTATCCAAAGAGGGAGATCCAGGTCTTTCATTTATGGAACTTGCAAGCAAGTTGGACGAGTTGCCAAAAAGGGGAGAAATATTTGCAACTGGTAAGGCAGGTACAGTTTACCTATGTCATCCGTTTTTGGTTCATTCAGCTCAATCCCACAGGGGAAGTACGCCTAAATTTATGGCACAGCCCCCTTTGTTGTTAAGAGGCGAATTGTCTATTTCAGATTCTGATGTCGGCTATTCTCCCGTTGAAAGAGCTATTCGTTTAGGAATAGGTTAATCATAAAAATGCTCATATCGAAAGAGATTGCTTTTTTTAGCAGTCTCTTTCTTTTTAGGGTTGCTTATAACGAGCCGATTGTTGGCGATAGACGGAATTGCACGCACCAAAGCCGCATAGTAGCACGAAGCTCAATAAATGAATGAAAATAAATAATGTTGATTCTGCTCGCTTATTGCCAACACTTTGCATTATTCCCAACTCAGTTGCCACGACACCCCGAACCGGTCGGTAACTCCACCCAAAAGCTTTTAATCGATTTTAAGCTAAAACCCTTAAATCCTTTAAACTTATAAACATCGCAGAAAGCAAAAACGGCTCCTTCGTTTGTCCATATTTGTCCGTCAACCGAGGCATCTGTTCCGTGGGTAATTATGGTTTCGATTACCATTTTGGATGCATTTCGTATGGGGTAATGCTGAAGTTGCTTTTCAAAATTCTCTATTCCCGAAAGGGTGTTTTGTCCGACGATTTCCCAAATGATATGGTCATCAAGATGCTTTTTACAAAAATCTAAATCATCCTTTGCCCAAGCCGTATAAAAGTCTTTGAGAAAGTTCTTTTTCGGGGCATTACCGCAATCGGAAGGAATAATTATCTGTGTCATCATTCGTGCGTCGTTACCTTGTTTGTGTACTACCAACTGATTTTTGTGGAGGTTTTCTTCAAAATTATAAAATCGTATATGGACAACAAAACAATTAGGTGAACTTTAAAACAAGTTCTTAAGTTTCCCGAAACATATTTCAAAACGCAGACTAACCAAATTTTTGAGTTTATTCCAGAAGCAGGTCAATGACTTCTTCTGCATTGGCATCGTTATGCTTCCACAGTTCTTCAAAAGTTTGGACATTTTCTACCGAAATTCCTTTCTCTGTCAGTTTAGCGGCTGCTTGTTCCTCATTGATATTTAACACCCTGAATGCATCCTCCACAGGTGCTTTTACAATTCTGTCCATGATTTGCAAATCGACCGGCGGATACATTCTTTCAGATATAATAAGAACAACAGCTAATGTCAGTACCGCAAGTAATGCAGGCAAAAAAACACTTTTCTTAAAATGAATTTTCAAAGCTTTCCAATTCAAAATGATGTGGAAAATGGCACAAATAACAAATAACAATCCGAGTATTTCGTGAACTACTTCGGTGTAGCCGTCAAACAGATGGAAAAACATCAGCAGTCCCGAAATGCCTACGACAAGGAACACCAATGATATAAATGGGGTAACATAATTTCTATTGAGTTTCATAATACCATATTTGATTAATTGAGTTTTGAAAATCTTTTCTCAAGTTCATGCAGCCATTTGACCCGTTTTTCGTGGCTCACTCTTTTTACCGATGTAAAGCTGAGCCATTTGACGTTTTTGTAGCCCATTGTTTTGAATACACTTCGTATCATCACTTTTCGAATCAAGTTTCCGATAAGCAGTGAGTACATAATTTTGGGTTTGTTCATCGTGGTGATGACGGTAATGCTTTTCAGATTATGTAATAGCGGCACCAACCCGAAACCTCTCGGATGATGGTCATACGCCAATCCGGGCGACAATACACGGTCGATAAATCCTTTGGTGGCGGCAGGCATAATGTCCCACCAAATCGGGAAAATAAAAATCAGGTGGTCGGCTTTTTTCAATCGTTCGTGGTAGCCAATAACCTGGGGGTCAACCGCACGATGTTCAACAAAGGCTTTTAAATCGTCCGATGTCATTCGGGGATGAAATTGGTCTTTGTCCAGGTGCATCAAATCCACTTTGTGACCGGATTTTTGAAGTCCCTTGCTGACCGATTCTAAAATGGCGTTGCAATAACTTCCTTCATAAGGATGGTTGAATACAATGATGGTTCTCATTTTTGACTGTTTAATTACAATGCAAAATTGAGCAGCAAAGCAGGTGTGGGACGATAACAATTGTTAATAAATCCGTTTTATCGTCTGTTTCGGATTCGGCTCAGGGAAACGGAAGTAATGCCCAGATACGAGGCAATGTAATGTTGCGGTACGCGCTGCACGATGTGCGGATATTGCGCCAACAGCTCTTCGTAACGTTGTTGCGGTGAATTTTTGAGGTAGGAAAAAAACAGTTGCTGAGCCTGGAAAAGGCGTTTAAACAAATGCTCTTCAAACTGCTTTTTGATGTCGGGCGATTGCTCTACAATCATTTGAAATTCCTTTTGCGTGATGGTTTGCAAAACGCAAGGTTCAATGGTTTCGATGCTGTACAGGCTCGGCTGGTTGGTTCGGAAACTTTCGATGGAAGAAACGCTGTCGCCCTCAAAGAAAAATTGCGTCGTGATTTCTTTGCCGTCGTTGTTCACCCAGGTACGCAGGCAACCTTTTTCAATGAAGTACATTGTTTTGGAAATTTTCCCTTCCTGCAACAGGATGGTTCTCGCCGGAGCTTCCACCTGTTTGAAAAAAGGGGAGAAGATGTTCCAAGGGATTCTATTTTTTGTTTTTTGCTTCACTGTGCGGTATCGTTTTTGGATTTGCGGATAGCTATTTGGCTGTTTGCAGAGTAACAGAAAAAGAAGGGTGAACTTTCAATTCCATACAACAGTATCATAAGCCATTTCCCATTTCCTAAATTAAAAAAAGGAAATTATTACGACTTGTGCGGTGATAAAATTACAGACAACTCAACTGTATGAAGTACAATCCATCAAATCCCGAGTTCTTAAGTGGAATAATAGTATGTAGTACCTTTAAATCCATATCCATCTTTGGGCGGGGATTTTTAAAACTAAGAAAATGCCTTCATAAATTCCTTATAAGCAATTTTCCCCTGAGTGAATTTTTCTAAGGCCATGTACTGTTTTTCCTCTGTTGTGTTCTCTCTATTATTGCACCTGTCAACTAATTCTAGTTCATTTACTAACGGCTTATGTATATGTTTTCTTTTGAGAAATGCCTCATAATATCGGATGCCGAATATTCTCTGAGACGCAGCATTGATGTGAATGCCGTCCGGGTTGGCTGTAAGTCCCTTGGCCGTAACATAGTAACAATTTTCTTGCTCTTGGGCATATTTTTGAAGTTCTTTATCCACTAGCTGATGTTCTGTGCACCCGGCTCCGAATGCTACTTTACCTAAATATTCACCTAAACCGCCTACAATAAATGGAATTTCGGGTACTGATAATGTCTCCCTAATTTGATTAAATATTTTTGATAATTTCTCGTAGTATTGTTTGAATTTTCCGCCTTGGCTATCACTTTCCCCTTGATGCCAAAGCACACCAGATAGTTCGCTGTTTTCGGTTGCAAATTGAGCTTCGCTTATTGCATGACGAAATAAAATTCCATCTGTTGACCAATCATCAATGGAACTACCACCTTCTGCGCAGGGAATAAGGCCGATTTCTTCTTCCTCATTGTCCCAACACCAAGCTTCTGCAAATGACGCAGCAAGCCCGATACCCGCAACAGGTCTGTCATAATGAACAGGTTCGACCATCATTTGCCATCTGCCGTTTCGCAGCATCATAATCCTTTTATTGTATATCGGTTTCACTTCATGAGCAAACCCGCGACCTGCCATATTCGATTGTCCAATCAATAAAAATGATTTCATTGCCCTTTTCTTTCTACATTTCAGAATAATAAAATAACTGGTACTACCTAAGATTCAAAATATACCACCGACTTACTTGGTCAAAAATTTACAACCGAGTTTTATCCAAAACGTTGTTTCGATTTTTTAATTCCAAATCCCATTCATTTCGGTCAGTATGATGGGTTTTCCGTCGGTGACAACGATTGTATGTTCGTGTTGCGCCATAAAACCACCTTTGTTTCCCACCATGGTCCAACCATCATTTAACTCTGTTGCATAGGTTGAAGTTGTGGTGATAAAGGTTTCAATGGCAACGACTGCATTTTTTCTAAACCGTCTTTGGTCAAATCGGTTTTTGTAGTTCATTATTTCATCGGGTTGTTCGTGTAAACTCCTTCCAATACCGTGTCCGGCCAAATTTTTAATAACCTTGAAACCTCTTTTTTTGGCTTCGGTTTCCATGATGTGTCCGACTTCTGAAACCTTAACCCCTCCTTTGATATTACGGATGGCTTTTTGCAGGATTTCTTTGGAGGCATCCACTAATTTTTGATGTTGGTTGATGTCTTCTCCAAGCACAAATGAGCTTCCGTTGTCCGACCAAAAGCCGTCAAGTTCGGCAGAAACGTCAATGTTCACCAAATCGCCCTCTTTTAGTATTTTTTTCTCGGACGGAATGCCGTGACAAAACTCATTGTTCACACTGATACAAGTCCAACCCGGAAAACCGTACGTCAGATACGGTGCGGATTTTGCCCCGAAGTCCGAAAGTATTTTTGCGCCGAAGTCGTCTAATTCTTTGGTTGTCATACCGGGTTTTGCATAATTGCGCATTTCTTTCAAGGTGTAAGCAACCGCTTCGCTTACTTTTTGCATCCCGATTAATTCTTCGTGTTTGGTTATGGACATCTTTCTTTCAATTATTTTCTTAGTAATGAGCAAAATTACTAAAAATACTATGTAGTATGTTGTTGGTTGGTGGAAATTATTTCAAACTATCTAAATAGATTTTAAGTTGCTTTAAATAAGAAACGTACACTTTTTTACTATTCTCTAATTTTCCCAAATTCCGAATGCCCCAATAGCCCGACATGACGAAGATGGTTACCTGTTTCGCATTTACGTCCTTGCGGATGGTGCCGTTTTTCTTGCCTCTTTCAATGGTGGTGGTTATTGCCTTTGTCCATTCCTGGGTTAATTCATTCAAAGCCTTATTAAATTCCGAATTCCACGGGGTCATTTCTTGCGTAAAATTGGATGCCGGGCAACCGTATTCCACCTTCAAAAATTCATTTTTCATCAATAGATTATCCATTAGGTTGTAAATGGCTTCCAGTGGATTTTCTTCGGTTTGAAGCGGCTCAATAAAACTATTTGTAAGTGTGGGTTTTAGAATTTCGTTTATGATGGCGAGCCCCATTTCGTCTTTGGTTTTGAAATGGTAGTAAAAGGCTCCTTTCGTTACTTTTGTCGTGGCGATAATATCGTCAATGCTTGTCGTTTGGTACCCCTTAACGTAGATCAGCTCAAACGCTTTCTGTAAAATCATCAACCGTGTTGCTTCCGCCTTTTTCATCTGTTATCTTCTATTTATTTATGGTCAGATGGAATTGTTCAAATTTCATAAAAATACCATTTAGTACTTTACAAAGAAACGAAAAAACTTCGGATAGTTGTCCGTAATCAGAAAGCAGCTTGCGACAAGAAATGTACAAGCGCTCGATTTAGGGTTAGCAAGTGTTATCGTTAGAAAATTAGGTTTACTCTTCAAAAGGGAGTAATGGTTACGACTATGGACAAATTTATGATTGTTCGATAGATGAATAGTAAATCAATTCGCTCTGAGATGACGGCTGTTACGTTTCTTCTTTTTCTTCATACGGTTGGCAAATTCCTGTTCCTCGTAGTCTTCGCCCTGTGCCTCCGGTAGTAGCCCACCCAATCCGTCTATCAACAAATCATCGGTCTGCTGTTCTTTATTTAGGAAGTTAAAAAGTGCATGGGCTTCCTCTTTCTCTACGGTGTTGCCTGTGGTCGATGACTGATTTTGTGCGGTTGCTTTTTCAGTTTCTTGGCGTTGCCCGACCGCCTGCCCGTTCCACCAATCATTAAAGACATTAGCCGATAGGTTTTTGCCCAAAGCTGAACCGTTCCAAACGGTACGGCTTTCGTGGTCGATAAAAGTCATACCGTAGATACGCCCCTCATCGTTGCGCCGTACCACAGCATTGATGCCCTGCTCCAACAGTTGCTTTTTAAAATCGGCTTCATTAGTGGCGGTGTGCATCGCTACTTCAATGGTGCTTTTGAGTACGGCTCTTACAGGGTCGGCTTTCATTTTCTCCTTAGCCTTTGTGAATTGGTTTTGCAGTTCGTCCAGTCCTGCCTGCCTGCCGAAAAGGGATGCCTTAAAAGGATTGCTCACTTTTTCTCCCTGTTCGTTCAGCGCAAAATAGACAATACCATTTTTAGGCTGTCCGTGCAATTCCCCTTTGACTTCCTCGGCGGTGATATTGAAAAGTGAAAGCAAGGCATTGTATGCTCCGAGGCTTGCGTACCCGTAATACTTCGGCAGGTGTCGCACCACCGATGCGATTTGGCTCTTAATATCTCCGGCTCTGTAATCCACCGGACGGAATACCTGCTCGTTTCCGGTACGCTGTTTTTCCGTTGCAGGTATAAGATTGTACGTTTGTTCCAAATCCCGACAGATTGCCATCGAACGTGGGTGGTCGTAACTGTCCGGTAGCTTCTTTCCGTCCAAACCCACACAGACCGTTACGATGTGGATATGGGTGCGTTCAATATCGGTATGCTTAAAAACGATATAAGGTTGGTTGCCGTAGCCCATACGTTCCATATATTCCTGTGCCATTTCCACGAATTGCCCATCGCTGACCCTATCCGCAGGATCGGGGTTCAGCGATATGTGGCGCACTGGCTTTTCCGTTCTGATATTTGCGGACAGATACGGTTTGAAACACTGTTGCAGGTAAATAGTCGAATAGGTATTATCCAACGTTTCGGGCATTCTGTTCAATAATAAAACCTGCGCGTTTTCACTGTCAATTTTCTTTTGGTTATAGGAGATAGCACCGTATAAATTCTCACCCTTTCCAATCTTTGCTATCATCTTATCTATGTTTTTGCAGGTGTTCTTTTTCAAATTCCTGTGTTAGCTCAATCACTTTCCGGCACAAGTCCGCCATTTCTGCTGTCTGCTTTTCCAGTTTAAAGAGGTAAGCCGATGCCTTTTTCTCCGAGAAATTGCGGTAAAGTATCTTCACGATTTGGTTGTAATTCACGCCGACCGCTCTGAACTGGCTGTAAAAATTGGTCAGCCTCGTATGAAAATCGACTGCATCCATATCAATCTTTACGGTCTTGACTGGCTTCTGAAAGATACAGGCTGTAATAAAATGTGCCATTACTTTCATTCCCGATTGCTCGAACAACGTAAGGAACTGTGCGTTTTCCATGTCGTTGAGACTAATCGAATAACGGTGGATGGCAGGGTCTTTCTTAGGCTTGCGACCAACTTTGTTTGTTCGATTTCTTCTGTTGTCTTCCATATCTAAATCCATTATAAAATAAACCCCGACTTCGGAGGGCGTTTTCCGGCTCCATGCAATGGCAAGTTGTTTTTAGCTGCGGAAAGCATTTCGAGCAGCTAAAAACATAACTTGCTCTGTTCGGGTGAACAGAAAATCCGTCCGCCTGTTGGCGGATGCGGATTGGGTAAAGCGGAAAAAAACGGCTTTGTGCCGTTCCGCCCATAACGTCCATACTCCAATGATTTTTCCATTCACCCCTTGCATTTAAGCCCTTACAAAGTAAGGGTAGCTTTTTCAAAGCATTGACCTATCCGCCACGACCAAACATTGCCAAAAAATGCCGTGGATTACCGCTTTAAATCAATGGAGCGGAATAACCTGCTTCTTTGCGCTATCAGTCACGCAAGCCTGTTTGCAGGCATCCGCTCCCGATGGCAGTTGTGAAAGACGGAGCGCAGGAATGCCGGAACACATGACGGCGTTCCGCTCGGCAGGCAGGAATACCGGACGGCATGAAAACTATCCGGTAGCCATTCCAACAGGCAGGACGACAGGCAAGCCATCGGTCTTGCCCGTGTGAAAGCCGGAATGACGGCACGGCTGATTGAACGAACGATGGCAAGCCCGACAGACGGGATTGTATCAAGACTGCCGGACAGTGTGCCGTTAACCAGTATCTAAGAGGAAAACTTTAACCCAATGAACAAGGAAAATTGTTGTGATGAGAAAGGCAGATTTATACATACGTGTATCGACAGATGAGCAAGCGGACAAGGGATATTCGCAACGTGACCAAGAAGACCGATTAAGAAGATATTGTGAGATAAAAGGCATTCCGGTAAGGGATGTTTACATAGAAGACCATTCGGCAAAATCTTTCAAACGCCCAGAGTGGCAGAAGTATTTATCCAACCTACGTAAATCAAAGAATAACAAATCGGGGTCAATAATATTATTTACTAAATGGGATAGGTTCAGTAGGAACGCAGGGGATGCCTATCAAATGATTAACCAGTTACGGTCGCACGGTGTTGAGCCTGTGGCAATAGAACAGCCCTTAGACCTTACCATTCCCGAAAATAAAATCATGCTTGCATTCTATCTTGCATCGCCGGAAGTTGAAAACGACAGGCGTGCATTAAATGTTTTTCACGGAATGCGCAGGGCGAAAAAAGAAGGGCGGTATATGGGAACTGCTCCATTGGGGTATGCGAACAAGATAACAGAAGGCAAAAAGAAATACATTACACCCCACGAGTTTGAAGCACCCCTTTTGAAATGGGCGTTTGAACAAATCGTTTCCAATAATTTCAATACAGAACAGATTTGGAAAATGGTGCGGGAGAAAGCCGAAGGAAAAGGTCGGTTTAGCAAAAATAATTTTTGGGTAGCTGTCCGAAACCCGTTGTACTGTGGTAAAATATTCATTCCTCCCTATAAAGAGGAAAAGGGATATTTTGTCAAAGGGCAGCATGAGCCAATAATCAGCGAAAAGACGTTTGCCGATGTACAGGATATTCTCGATGGGAGAAAGAGGATTGTAAAGCCTAAAATCGTGGCTATGGACAATTTACCGCTAAGAGGCTTTCTCAAATGTCCTAAATGCGAGCGTATGCTGACTGGAAGTGCTTCAAAGGGAAAGATGGGAAACTACTATTATTACTATCATTGTAGTTCCCCCTGCGGAACACGGTTCAAAGCAGACACGGCTAACGAGGCTTTCTTAAAACAACTGCGGTATATGTCGCCAAAAGAGGGTATGGTTGATGTTTTTATTGAAGCCTTTATAAAAGACTTTAATAACAAAACCAAAGCCCAAAACACCGAACGCACAAATATCATAGGTGAGATTGATGCGTTGAATAAACGCTATCAAAATGCACTATTAAAGAATGCCGATGGGGAAATGGCAGACGATGATTTCCAAGAAGTAAAGAAATTGACCAAAGGGAAGATTGAGGTTTTGGAAAGAAGATTAAACGACTTGGCAGTAGTCGGAACGGAGATTAAAGACTTAGTAGCATCTACCTTAAAAAAGGTCGCAAACATTGATAGACGCTATGAAAACGACGATATTGAGGAAAGAAGACTTATTGTGAGTTCGATGTTCCCCGATTTTTTGGAATTTGACGGAACACAACATCGAACTCCGAGGCTAAATTCTGCGATTGCTCTTATCTATCAAAATAACAGTAAGTTACAAGGTAAAAAAAATGGGACAAGTCTTTCTTTTTTAGACTTGTCCCAAGAGGTGACCTGGCTGGGGCTCGAACCCAGGACCCTCTCCTTAAAAGGGAGATGCTCTACCAGCTGAGCTACCAGGTCGTCAGATTAAATTATAACTACAAAAAGAACACTTTTAAAAATTTCCGGAGTAGCTGTCTTTTTACAAATAGCACCCGGGTTTGTTATCACGGTGTGACCTGGCTGGGGCTCGAACCCAGGACCCTCTCCTTAAAAGGGAGATGCTCTACCAACTGAGCTACCAGGTCTGAAACAAAACGGTTAAACATTAAAATACCTTCTTTTTATGAAGGTAAACCTCCTTTTCGGTAGGCGGGTGCAAATATAAGGGCAATTATTTATTTTTCAAGCCGATTTTGATATAAATTTGTCTTTTTTTTGGGAGACCAATATAATGCATTGTTTTTAAATAAATTAAATTTTATGGTGGTCGTATTGATAGGATATATGGGAAGCGGGAAAAGTGCCGTGGGCAGGGAACTGGCCCGGAAGATGTCTTTGAAGTTTGTTGATCTGGACGATTTTATCGAGGAGAAGGAGCAGAAATCAATCTCCGGGATATTCAGTGAGAAGGGAGAAATATATTTCCGGAAGACCGAAAGCCGTTATATGGAAATGCTGCTTTCGGATACGGAAGATGCCGTGGTGGCATTGGGGGGAGGAACACCCTGTTATGGCCGTAATATGGACGTTCTGCTGGAACGGGCCGATCAGGTTTTTTACCTGAAAGCCTCCGTGGGAGAACTCGTGGCGAGGCTGGGAAAGGAAAAACAGCACCGTCCGCTGATCCGGCATCTCTCCGATGAAGCACTGGAAGATTTTATCAGGAAACACCTCTTTGAACGCAATGCCTACTATCTCAGGGCACCTCATGTCATTGAAGTAGACGGACGGACGATTGCGGAAATAACCGGTGATATCATATTGCACATCGCCTGATACCGCCTGTATTACCGCAGGTAAACGGCATTTCCGTTATCGGAAAACTCGACGCTTACATGCTCCTGCAGGGAAGTGGACAGCGAAATCCCCTTGAAATCGGCCTTGACCGGGTAGCGTTTGTGATTGCGGTCTACCAGTACGGTGGTCTTCAGTTTTTTCAGGGGCACGTTCAGAAAGTGCCTGATCCCGTAGATCAGGGTAGACCCCGAATTGAGCACGTCGTCTACAAGCACGACGGCTTTATGGCGGTAGGCATCTTCGGAGAGCGAGGTGCTGACGGGGTTGGTCGGGGTGTTTTTGTCGATACGTACTTCACACAGGGTTACGGGGATATCGGAGATCTCCGAGAATACCCCTGCAATTTTTTCAGCAAAAGTGAGTCCGCCCGAAACGATCCCGGCAATGACAATTTCCTCTTCATCGACAAAAGTTTCGTATATCTGGTATGCGATCCTTCGTATCTTGTGCCCTATCTCTTCGTGCCCCAGTATTTTGTTCTCAATGGTGGTCATAGCTGTTATTTGATAATCCGTTACAAATGTACCGATTAAAACGGAATATCAGTCGGGGTCCTCATCGAGAAAGCCGTCAATATCCCGCCGGTCCTTTTTGGTGGGTCTGCCGGTTCCCTTTTTCCGGTAATGGTCTTTGGCGTATTTGAGCAGTTCCGTATTTTCAAAAGCCTCTTTCGGGGTGGTGTCTGTGCGGTATATGTCCGTCAGTTTTGCACCGACCCTGTTTTGCGGGATATCGAGTACGGTGAGCTCGTAGTTGACCTGGTTCTTGCGCAGTTTAATCCTGTCGCCCGGGTATACCTCCCGCGAAGGTTTTACCTTCTGGCCGTTAATTTCTATATGTCCCTTTTTACAGGCTTCGGTAGCGATGTTACGGGTTTTGTAATAGCGCACACACCACAAATACTTGTCGATACGCATGGGATAAGGAAAATCTGTATTAATTTATAAAACAAATGTACAGAAAATTGTATCTTGCGCATTCAATTTTTTGGACAATGATGAAGACAAAAAAATTAGGTCTGGCGGTCATGGGGGTGCTCACCTTACTGCATTCCTGTAAAAAGGATGATGACGGCGGCCAGATAGAAGTAAGGGACCCGGTTGAAGTGGAGGCGGAAAATGACCAGGATATCAGGGATTACCTGAGTTCGCATTTCTACAATTACGAAGAATTCGAAGCGGCGGCTTCCGGGGAACTGGACGATTTCGACTATAAAATTGTGATAGATTCCATAAGCGGGGAGAACAGTGACAAGACCCCGATGATCGACCAGGTAAGGGATACGGTGATCCCCATTGAGATCGGTGAAAATGAAACGCTCAATCATACGCTTTATTACCTGGTGGCGCGGCAGGGAGACTCCATAGCTCCCAAGGTTACGGATTCTGCCCTGGTACGGTATAAGGGGTTCCGGCTGAATGACGTGGTTTTTGACCGCAGTAATATTCCGGTTTGGTTCAACCTGAACAATGTAGTCCAGGGTTTTTACGAATTTATGCCTGCCCTCAGGTCCGGTGGAGAAATTACGGTTGATGAAGAAGACGGAACATACCGGTATTCGGGAGATTACGGGGTGGGAGTGGTGTTTATGCCGGCCGGACTGGGATACTACAGCAGTCAGGGCAGTATTCCCGCCTATTCCCCCCTGGCCTTTACCATAGATCTTTTTCGCGTAAGGGAAATAGAGGTAGACGAGGAGTAGATTTTACAGGATATAAAAAAAGGCGATCGGGGAAAAACCGATCGCCTTTTTTTATGGTTATTGAGTTATTGGGTTGCTAAGTTATTTAGGCTGTACCCAATAACCTAATAACCCAACAACCTAAAACTTATACGAAAGACCGAAGATCACCTGGTTCGGTCTGCTGTCTATTTTCAGGTTTTCACTGTTGTTCCTTACGATGTCGGCTTCGGAATCGGACAGTCCCCTTTCCCAGCGGACGTCGAGCCCCAGGCTTCCGAATTCCACCCCGAGGCCCATCTGCATGCCGAGGGTGAAACTGTCGGTATCGATATCGTCGATGTCGTCTACGTCAAAATCTGAATCTACCACAAACTGGAACGAAGGCCCGATAAAGGCATGGGCAAACCCGAGGAATTTCTTTCCTATGAGGATGGGAACATCCAGTTTCTGCAGGTCGAAATCACCTTTCTGTCCCTCGAACTCATACTGGCTGCTGATCTGGGTATACATGAATTCCGGACGAAGGTACAGCCCGATGATGGGCACATCTCCCCGGAGCCATACCCCGGCGTGATACCCGGCCTTGCCTTTCCCCCCGTCGAGGATATCTTCCGCCTGATCTTTTAGTTTTCCCGTCTTGTTATAGTTCAGGCCTGCTTTCACACCGAAATCGATCTGGGAAAATCCTGTGGCACACACCAGCAGTGCACCGATAATCAGAAGTGTTTTTTTCATAGGTACGATTTAATGCCCGCAGTTTATATCAAACCGCGGGGGTTAATAATGATAGTCCGTGCCACAAACGAGGCAAGACTCTTATTTTCTTTTCAGTACCTTTTCAACGGCTTTTACTATGGCTTTATTGTTCAGTTCGTATTTTTCCATCAGCTGTGCCGGGGTGCCGCTTTCGCCGAAAGAGTCCTTCACCGCAACAAATTCCTGTGGTACGGGATGGTTCTGAACCAGTACCCTGGCCACACTCTCCCCGAGTCCGCCGTAGTAGTTGTGTTCTTCCGCGGTAACAATACACCCGGTTTTGGCCACGGAGGCGAGAACAGCTTCTTCATCCAGCGGTTTTATGGTGTGAATATCGATCACTTCCGCAGAAATCCCCTGGTTTTCAAGGGCTTCTGCCGCAATAAGGGCCTCCCATACCAGGTGGCCGGTGGCTACGATGGTTACATCGGTACCCTCGTTCAGCAGCAGGGCCTTGCCGATTTCAAATTTCTGGTCTTCCGGGGTGAAATTGGCTACTGCCGGTCGCCCGAAACGGAGATATACCGGTCCTTCGTGTTCGGCAATGGCAATGGTAGCCGCCTTGGTCTGGTTGTAGTCACACGGGTTGATCACCGTCATGCCCGGAAGCATTTTCATCAGCCCGATGTCTTCCAGTATCTGGTGGGTAGCCCCGTCTTCTCCCAGGGTAAGCCCGGCGTGAGAAGCGCATATTTTTACATTTTTACCGGAGTAGGCTATCGACTGGCGTATCTGGTCGTACACCCTGCCGGTGGAGAAATTGGCAAAGGTGCCGGTAAAGGGAATTTTTTCCCCTATGGTAAGTCCGGCCGCAATGCCCATCATATTGGCTTCGGCAATACCCACCTGGAAGAACCGTTCCGGGTTTTCATCGATAAATTCCTGGATCTTGAGCGATCCGATAAGGTCGGCACAAAGGGCTACCACATCGGGATTGGTCCGTCCGAGAACCGTCATTCCCGCGCCGTATCCGCTCCTGGTGTCTTTTTTTCCTGTGTCTGTATATTTTTTCATCTTGCTTGTTCTGTTTTAAAGAAATTCGAAAGGAAACCAGGAACTTAATAGTCTCCCAGCGTTTCCGGGTTTTGCGCCAGTGCTTTTTCGAGCTGTTCGTCATTCGGCGCTTTTCCGTGCCATGCGTGGGTATGCATCATAAAATCAACTCCATGCCCCATTACGGTATGCAGCAGTACACATACGGGCTTGCCTTTACCGGTCCTGCCTTTGGCTTCTTTCAGGCCTGCAATGACCGCTTCGATATTGTTCCCTTCGGCAATCTCCATGACGTCCCATCCGAAAGCTTCAAACTTGGCCCTGAGGTCCCCCATCGGCAATACATCGTCTGTAGCGCCATCTATCTGTTGTCCGTTATAGTCTACCGTGGCGATATAGTTGTCTACCTTGTTTCCGGCCGCATACATGATGGCTTCCCAGTTTTGGCCTTCCTGCAGCTCTCCGTCCCCGTGCAGGCTGTATACCAGGTGGTTGTCGCCGTTGAGTTTCTTGGCCAGTGCAGCACCTATGGCTACCGACATTCCCTGTCCGAGAGAACCTGAGGCGATGCGAATTCCAGGTAGCCCCTCGTGTGTGGTGGGATGTCCCTGTAAACGGGAGTCGATCTTGCGGAAGGTGTTGAGCTCCTCTACCGGAAAATATCCCCTTCTGGCCAGTACACTGTAATATACCGGAGAAATATGTCCGTTGGAAAGGAAGAAAAGGTCCTCTCCCTTGCCGTCCATATCGAACTGCTCTTTCAGTTCCATAATCTCGTTGTACAAAGCCACAAAAAATTCCGTGCATCCCAGGGAACCTCCCGGGTGACCGGAATTTACCTCGTGTACCATCCGGAGGATGTCCCTGCGGACCTGTGTTGCTAAGTCGTTTAGTTGTTGAATATTAGACATTTTGATGAGTTGAAATTAATTCCCGGCAAAAATAACCTTAAAAAAGTATCCCTCAAAAGATTTCCATATTAGTTTCAGGTCTTTAATCAATAATTTGTTGGATTTTGGTCACTTTTCACAGGGAAGCGGAGAGAGATGTGTGCCGGATGGTGTTTTACGGCCGTGGGAGTATCTCCTGTTATAAGAAAGAGTTAACTTCTCATTCGCACATAATCTGTATCTTTGCCGACTGATTGAATCTGTTTTATATGGAGTTTGAGCTATTAGCGAAAGATCCCGGCAGCAAGGCCAGGGCGGGGAAGATCACTGCGGCACACGGAACGATTGAGACTCCCATTTTTATGCCCGTAGGTACCGTGGCTTCCGTAAAAGGAGTGCACCAGCGCGAATTGCGGGAGGATATTAACCCCGATATTATTCTGGGGAATACCTATCACCTGTACCTCAGGCCGCAGACCGGTATCCTGGAAAAGGCAGGGGGGCTCCATAAATTTATGGGTTGGGAGCGGAATATCCTTACCGACAGCGGGGGGTACCAGGTGTATTCGCTTTCCGCCAACAGGAAAATAAGGGAAGAGGGGGTGAAGTTCAAGTCGCATATCGATGGTTCCTACCACTTTTTCTCTCCCGAAAAGGCTATGGAAATACAGCGCAGTATAGGGGCTGATATCATCATGGCATTTGACGAATGTACGCCTTATCCGTGCGATTACGGGTATGCAAAGCGTTCCATGCATATGACCCACCGGTGGCTCGACCGCTGTGTGGAACACCTCGGGAAAGTCCCGGAGAAATACGGTTACGGGCAGTCCCTTTTCCCTATTGTCCAGGGGTCGGTGTACAAAGACCTGCGGATGCAGTCGGCAGAATATATCGCGGGAGCGGGGGCCGACGGCAATGCCATAGGCGGACTTTCGGTGGGGGAACCGGCGGAAGAGATGTACGCCATGACCGAAGTGGTCTGTGACATACTTCCGGAGGATAAACCCCGCTACCTCATGGGTGTGGGGACCCCGGTAAATATACTGGAAAACATTGCCCTCGGCGTAGACATGTTCGACTGTGTCATGCCTACCCGGAATGCCCGGAACGGTATGCTGTTTACAGCCGGCGGCATCATCAATATCAAGAACAAGAAGTGGGAGGACGATTTTTCTCCTGTAGATGAAATGGGAATCACTTTCGTGGATACGCAATATTCGAAAGCGTATTTGAGGCATCTTTTTGCTGCCAATGAGTTTCTTGGCAAGCAAATTGCTACCATTCATAACCTGGGTTTTTACCTGTGGCTGGTAAGAGAGGCCAGAAAGCATATCCTGCAAGGGGATTTTCATACGTGGAAAAATGCGATGACAGGGAAACTGGCGCAGCGGTTGTGATTAGTCATTTAGTTCTTAGTTCTTAGTTGTTAGTTCTTAGTTCATAGTTGTTGGTTTGGAGATGGGGGTTAGAAATTAGAACCTGTTACCGGTAATTTAAATTGAATTTATTCGCATGAAGATATTAGACTGGTATATCATTAAAAGATACCTCGGGACCTTTACGGTGATGTTGTTGCTGTTTATCCCTATTGGTATCATGATAGACCTTTCGGAAAAGGTGGGTAAAATGATAGAACAGGAAGCGCCTACCGGGGAGATCGTAAAATACTATATCAATTTTACGTTCTATTTTGCCAACCTGCTGTTTCCCATTTTCCTGTTCCTGTCCATTATCTGGTTCACCTCCAAACTCGCTAACAATACCGAGATTACGGCCATACTGAGTTCCGGGGTGCCCTATACCCGGTTTCTGAGGCCTTATCTGCTGGGGGCAGGGGTCGTGGCCATGATCGCTTTTGTAATGGGGATGTTTATCGTTCCGGAGGCCAGTAAGGGGTATAAGGAGTTTTATTTTAAATACCTCAAGAAGGGCAAGCAGGACAGGCAGACCACCAACCTGTACAACCAGATCAATGACAATGACTTTATTTATGTAAGCAGTTTTGACCCTAAAAACAAGATCGGGTATAATTTTACCCTCGAACACTTCGAGGGCGAGCAGCTTATCTATAAATTGTCTGCGAGAAACATCCGCTGGATAGAAAAAGACAGTGTGTACCGGTTGTCTTCCTACGTAAAGCGGAAGATAGGCCCTGAAGATGATATCCTGAGGAAAGAAAGCAGGTTTGATACCGTATTTGAGTTTAATCTCGACGACCTTACCCCGGTCTCCTATATAGCGGAGACCAAGAACCTCTTTGAGCTCAACAGGTTTATCGATAAGGAACGGCAGAAAGGGTCGTCGAACATCAATACGTATTTGCTGGTAAAATACAAGCGCTGGGGACTTCCGGTATCGGCCTTTATTCTCACTATTATCGCCGTGGCAGTATCTTCGAGGAAAAAACGGGGAGGAATGGGGGTTAACCTCGCTTTGGGGATCGCCCTGGCATTCATATTTATTTTCTTCGACCGGATCTTTGGTACTATGGCGGAGCAGTCCGGGTTTTCACCCTTTCTGGCGGCTGCCGTTCCCAACCTGATATTTGGCGTACTTGCCGTTTACCTGCTGAACAATGCTAAACGATAACCAGAAAAATCATCTTCACCTCCATTTCGTGGTCTTTATATGGGGGTTTACGGCAGTGCTGGGAGCACTGATCACCGTCGATGCCATACCGCTGGTGTGGTACCGCATGCTGTTTGCCGTAGCCTTTGTAGGCGCTTATATAGGCTATAACAGGCTCTCCTGGCGCGTTTCCCGGAAAGCCCTGCTGGGTTTTGCCCTGGCCGGGGTGGTACTGGCGCTGCACTGGGTGATGTTTTTTATGGCCATCAGGCTGTCTAATGTTTCCGTGACCCTCGCCATGCTGTCTACAGGTGCCCTGTTTACAGCTGTACTGGAACCGCTCTGGTACCGCCGGAAACCTATCTGGTATGAGATGGCCCTGGGGCTGGTGGTGATTTTCGGACTGTATCTCATCTTCCGGGTGGAATCGTCTTATGTAGAAGGTATATTGCTGGCGCTGCTGGCCGCATTGCTGTCGTCGGTGTTTTCGCTGATGAACGGCAGGTTTGCGAAACAGTACCGCCCTTCGGTGATCTCGTTTTATGAATTGCTGGCCGGGGTACTCTTTCTGTCCCTGGTAATGCCCGGCGATATTTTTACAGATGATTTCTTTGCCTTGTCCGCTGCCGACTGGACCTATCTCCTTATCCTGGCTTCCGTATGTACGGCCTATGCGGTCATATCGTCGGTAAAGGTGATGAAACACCTGAGCCCGTATACCGTAATGCTCACCATTAACATGGAACCCGTTTACGGTATACTGCTGGCTTTTTTTGTGCTGGGAGATTCGGAAAAAATGAGTTCCGGGTTTTACGTGGGAGGTGTTGTTATCATGGCTACGGTACTGGCCAATGCCCTGCTGAAACAAAGGGATGAGGCCAGGAAAAGAAAAGGCCCCGGCCCCGGGAAAGGCATGGGGGCTCCTCCGGGAGTGGGGGTGTGCTGATGTTATAAATCGCCCGTGATGGTAAAACAGACACAAAAAAATGCTTAAGTTTGTAGGCTCAATTAAATCAAAATATAGGAGATAATGGAATATCTGGATTTTGAACTACCCATCAAAGAGTTGGAGGAACAGCTGTCCAAATGCCGTGTTATCGGGGAGGAGAGTGATGTGGACGTTACCGAGACTTGTAAACAGATAGATAAAAAACTGACCCAGACCAAAAAAGACATATATAAGAATCTCACGGCCTGGCAGCGGGTACAGTTGTCACGGCATCCGTCCCGTCCCTACACCCTTGATTACGTAAGGGCGATATGCGGGGATACCTTCCTGGAACTTCACGGAGACCGTACGGTAAAAGATGATAAGGCGATGATAGGCGGGCTCGGCAAGATCGACGGGCAGAGTTTTATGATCATAGGGCAGCAGAAAGGGTACAATACCAAAACCCGGCAGTACAGGAATTTCGGAATGGCCAACCCGGAAGGATACCGCAAGGCCCTGCGCCTGATGAAAATGGCAGAAAAATTCGGTTTGCCGGTGGTTTGCCTTATAGATACTCCGGGTGCCTATCCCGGAATTGAAGCGGAAGAGCGGGGACAGGGAGAGGCCATTGCCCGGAATATCCTGGAAATGACCCGGCTGAAAGTGCCGATCATTGTCGTTATCATAGGTGAAGGTGCCTCCGGGGGAGCACTCGGGATAGGTGTGGGCGACAGGGTGCTCATGCTGGAGAATACCTGGTACTCGGTAATATCCCCGGAATCGTGCTCGTCCATACTGTGGCGTAGCTGGGAATACAAGGAACAGGCGGCAGAAGCCCTGAAACTTACGGCCAAGGATATGAAAAAACTGCACCTGGTAGACGATATTGTCAAAGAACCCCTCGGAGGTGCGCATTCTGACCGGGAAACTACCTTTAAGACTGTAGCCCAGGTGATTGTGGAAAACTACGACGACCTGAAAAAACTGAGCCCGGAAGAACTGGTGGAAGAGCGTATGGAAAAATATGCCGGGATGGGAGTTTACAAGGACTGATCTTCTTAAAATATTAACTTTTGATCCCGGGAGTATATCCGGGGAAACAGACAAACCGGGGTAATGAACTTCGGTTTTTTTTACGTTATGAACATAAAGTTGTAACTTGTTAACATGCTAAATGTTTATTAACGGGGGATATTAATTACCTCTTTTTTGGGAGAGTTGAAACAGCATTTTTTACATTCGCACCTATGGAAAAAACAGGCTCCGTATCAGGGATAAAAATAGGGAAACCATTGGAATTTTCGGGAAGAACAGGCGTTATCCCGTTGGAAAAGGGAAGGATACCTCCCCAGGCTGTAGACCTGGAAGAGGCTGTGCTCGGCGCGATGATGATCGATAAGAAGGGGGTTGATGAGGTGATCGATATATTGCACCCGGAAGCGTTTTACAAGGAAGCACACCGCCTGATCTACGAGGCTGTCGTAAAGCTGTTCGAGAACACGGAGCCCATCGACCTGCTTACGGTTTCGGCCCAGTTAAAAAAAGACGGGAAGCACGAGAATGTGGGAGGAGATTACTATCTTATCCAGCTCACCCAGAAAGTGTCTTCTTCGGCGCATATCGAGTTTCACGCCCGTATCATACTTCAGAAGTTTATCCAGCGAAGCCTGATCAAGATCTCTTCCGAGATTATCGAGGAAGCCTATGACGAGACCACCGATGTGTTCGACCTGCTCGACAGTGCCGAGGCCAAACTGTACGAAGTGACCCAGGGCAATATCAAGAAATCTTCCGAAAGTGCCCAGAGCCTGGTCATGCAGGCCAAGAAGAAGATCGAGGAGATCTCCAATAAGGAGGGGCTGAGCGGAATCCCTTCCGGTTTTGACAAACTCGATAAACTGACTTCCGGATGGCAGCCCAGCGACCTTATCATTGTGGCCGCCCGCCCCGGTATGGGGAAAACGGCACTCACCCTGTCTATGGCGAGGAATATTGCGGTGAATTCCAATACTCCCGTGGCCTTCTTCTCGCTGGAAATGTCGTCCGTACAGCTTATTACCCGTCTTATTTCTTCCGAGACCGGCCTGTCTTCTGAAAAGCTGCGTACCGGGAAGCTGGAAAAGCACGAATGGGAACAGCTGAACGTAAAGGTGAAGGCCCTGGAAACGGCGCCGCTGTTTATAGACGACACCCCCTCGCTTTCCATTTTCGACCTGCGGGCCAAGGCCAGGAGGCTGGCTTCCCAGCACGGGATCAGGCTTATTATCATTGATTACCTCCAGCTGATGACCGCCGGCGGATCACAGAAAGGAGGGAACAGGGAACAGGAGATCTCCACCATTTCACGTAACCTCAAGGCGCTGGCAAAAGAACTCGATGTACCGGTGATAGCGCTTTCACAGCTTTCACGGGCCGTGGAGACCAGGGGAGGGAGCAAGCGCCCGCTGCTTTCCGACCTCCGGGAATCCGGGGCCATCGAGCAGGATGCCGATATCGTGTCGTTTATCTACCGGCCCGAATATTACAAGATCGAAGAGTGGGACGACGAGGAACGTTCGCCTACCCAGGGACAGGGAGAGTTTATCGTGGCCAAACACCGTAACGGGGGGCTGGAGAACATCCGCCTGAAGTTTATAGGGCACCTCGGTAAGTTCGACAACCTCGATGAGTTCGATTCGCCTTTTGAGTTCCAGTCCAAAATGAATGCGTCCGATGACGATGGCTTTAACCCCGGGGCTTTCCCCAGTGCGGAGGATGCTTTCGGGAGCTCGATGAACGACGGACCCGGACCGGGGGATGACGACGTGCCGTTCTGATAAAATTCAGTCCGTCTCCGCGTTTCGGGAAAAATTCCCGGCCTTTTCATTAACTTTGGGAAAAAGTTTCGGAATATGGGTTTTGATCAATGGCTGAAAAGGGGATTGCTTTTAGTGTTACTGTGGAGTGGAATATCTTCCGCTTATGCATCCCGTATCCTTATCCCGATGGATGCCGATCACCAGAAAGATCATCTCAAGGCGTATGGCATGGCCTACTGGACCTTGTCTAAAGATGTCAAGGTACAATGGCTGCTCAATTACAGGGGCGGTTCTTTCCTGTTGCCCGATGCCGAAGACATCCGTAAGGAATGTACCATACGGGGCGTTTCGTATGAGGTGCTTTCCGACGATGATGCGGCCGGTATTCTCAGGGAGATCGGCAGCCCGGCAGAAAACCAGGATGCCGTGGTGCTGGAAAAGGCCCCGAAAATCGTGGTGTATTCGCCCAAGGACAACCCGCCCTGGGACGATGCCGTGACCATGGTGCTCACGTATGCGGAAATCCCGTATGACGTGGTGTATGACGAAGAGGTCCTTGCCGATAAGTTGCTGATGTATGACTGGCTTCACCTTCACCATGAAGATTTTACCGGGCAGTACGGTAAATTTTACAGGGCTTATAAAATGGCCCCGTGGTATATTCAGCAGAAAAAGGAAGCGGAGGAAAGGGCGGCAAAGCTGGGCTTCGACAAGGTTTCCGATTCCAAACTTGCCGTGGCACTCAAGATCCGTGATTTTGTGGTCGGCGGAGGCTTTATGTTTGCCATGTGCTCGGCTACCGACAGTTTTGATATCGCCCTTTCGGCAGAAGGAGTGGATATATGCGAACCCATGTTTGACGGAGACCCCGCTACGCCCAATTACCAGGCCAGGATAGATTATGACAGGACCTTTGCCTTTACGGGGTTTACCCTGGAACGCAACCCGGATGTCTACGAGTTCTCGTCTATTGATATGACTGCAAAAAGAAGGATGGCCAAAGAGGTGGATTACTTTACGCTGATGGAGTTCTCTGCCAAATGGGACCCCGTACCCACCATGCTGTGCCAGAACCACACCGTACTCATAAAGGGTTTTATGGGGCAGACCACGAGTTTTAACAGGGGAGAGATCAAGTCGAATGTACTGATCCTCGGGGAGAATAAGGCCAACGGCGAAGCCAGGTATATACACGGGGTAAAAGGCAAGGGGTTCTTTACCTTTTACGGCGGGCACGACCCGGAGGATTACCAGCACAGGGTAGGCGACCCGAAAACCGAACTGGAGCTGCACCCCAATTCGCCCGGCTACCGCCTGATCCTTAATAATATCCTCTTTCCGGCGGCAAAGAAAAAGAAACAGAAGACCTGATGGGGGGAGAAGTTTTTAGTTCTTAGTTGGTAGTTCGTAGTTCGTAGTTTTTAGTCAGTTACAGGTTACAGTTTCAAACGCAGCTTATTATGTGGGTGACGGGTAATATATATACATCCCCTCTCCTGAGGGATTAAATTCGGATAATATGTTGTTTTTTCAGAAGGAAATAGTGCTCAGGCCTCGTAAACGCGGTTTTCACCTGGTCACTTCGGAAATACTGGACGCCCTGCCCGAACTGTCGGAATTGCGTATCGGCCAGCTGCACGCTTTTATAAAACACACCTCGGCCGGGCTTACGGTTAATGAAAATGCCGATCCGTCTGTCAGGGTGGATTTCGAACGGCATATGAATGTCATGGTCCCCGAAGGAGCGGACTATTATACGCATACCTATGAAGGGGATGACGACATGCCTGCTCATATCAAGGCGTCGCTTATGGGAAGTTCGGTAAACATTCCCGTTACTGCAGGGAGGTTGAACCTGGGTACCTGGCAGGGTATTTATCTCTGTGAACACCGCAATCGCGGAGGTGGCCGGAAAGTGGTGGTGACCCTGTCCGGGATCTGAGGCAGGTCAGCCTTTTTGCGCGGCCGGCTGCCTGGCTGCAATAAGCTTTTCCAGGATATGTTCTACCCCGTAATGGTCGTTGCTCAGGGTGGTGTACCGGGCTGCCTTTATGACATTGGGATGGGAGTTTTCCATGGCAAAGCTGAAATGTGCTTTCTCCATCATTTCGAGATCGTTGTTGTAATCGCCGAATACCAGGGTTTCCGATTCGCTTATCCCCAGTTCTTTTTGCAGCAGGCCGAGCGCGTGGCCCTTGTTGGCGTCCGGACTTGAAATATCCAGCCAGTGCTCTCCCGAAACCTTTACCTGCAGGTCTTTTTCAAAAGGGGTGACATAGGGGTATATGTTCTTTTCGGACCCTTCGAAACTGTAGATCGCTATTTTGAGGATCTCGTCATTTTCCAGGGCGGTGAGATCGGGTACCCGGGTGTAGGCGTGATAGTACTCGCGGAACATGTTTTCGAAACGGGGGTTATCGGTTTCTATATAAGCCTGTTCCTTTCCGCAGATCACCGTATAGGCATCGTCAAGCGGACGGACGTGCCTTACGATCTCTACGGCCGTATCCCGGGAAAGCGGGGTAACCAGCAGCTCCTGTTCCCTGCGTTTGGCAATGGCCCCGTTTTCGGCAATAATGGTAATGTCGTTTACGATAGCGTTCAGCTTGTCGGCGATACTGTGGTACTGGCGCCCGCTGGCGGCTGCGAAATGAATGTCGTATTTTTTAAGTTCTTCGAAAAGTGTAAAGAACCTGTGGCTTACCACGCTTTGCGAATTGAGCAATGTGCCGTCCATATCGGTAGCGATAAGTTTTACCCGGGTCAAGTCCATAAAGTTGCAATTTTCTGCAAAGTTACACTTTTAGCGGGATGGGGTCGTTAAATCGCTGTTATTTCACGAGGGTCCTTTTTGGAGGTACGCGTTTCTGCGCACCGGACAGACAGGCACAAAAAAATCCGGCCTTGCGGGCCGGATCCATTCAATAAGCGAAATATCTTGTTAATAACGTTTACTTTACTTTGTCTACGACTGCCTTGAAAGCCTCCGGGTGATTCATGGCCAGGTCGGCGAGCACCTTGCGGTTGAGCTCGATATCATTGGCTTTGAGTTTACCCATGAACTGGGAGTAGGAGAGTCCGTGCAATCTGGCCCCCGCATTGATACGGGTAATCCACAGTGCCCTGAATGTTCTCTTCTTGTTCCTGCGGTCTCTGTATGCGTAAAGCATGGCTTTTTCAACCGCATTCTTGGCAACGGTCCAAACGTTTTTACGTCTTCCGTAGTAACCTTTGGCCTGCTTCATGATTTTTTTTCTGCGGGCTCTTGAGGCTACTGAATTTACTGATCTTGGCATAATCTTTTGTTTTTTGTAGCAGGCGATTTTGTGTATTGTGAATTCTGAATTTTAAAACATTGAACTGCAATTTTTTATTCAGCATTTACAACTCAAAATACTTTTAAAGGGCCTGACTCCAGGGTTGTACAATAAAATAAAACCGGAACGGTCTGCGCTGTAATTACTTGAGGCGCAGTTGTTCTTTAATACTGTTAACGTCGTGATCGTGTACCAGGGTACTGTGCGTTAACGCAAGCTTACGCTTTTTGCTTTTTTTGGTCAGGATGTGACTTTTAAAAGCGTGCTTTCTCTTGATCTTACCGGAGCCTGTGAGCTTAAAGCGCTTTTTGGCACTGGATTTGGTCTTCATTTTAGGCATAATTCCTAATTATTGTGATTACTTCGCTTATTTCTTGCTTTTCTTCGGAGCGATAAACATGGTCATGCGTTTACCTTCCAGTTTTGGCATTTGTTCCACTTTTCCGAACTCTTCCAGGTCGCGGGCCAGGCGGAGCAGTAAAATTTCTCCCTGGTCCTTGTACACGATGGAGCGCCCTTTAAAGAAGACATAAGCCTTTAGCTTGGCCCCGTCTTTAAGGAACTTTTCGCCGTGTTTCTTTTTAAATTCGTAATCGTGCTCGTCCGTTTGCGGACCGAAACGTATTTCCTTGACCACGATCTTGGCAGCCTTGGCCTTTAAGGCTTTTTCCCTCTTTTTCTGTTCGTAGAGGAATTTCTTGTAGTCCATGATCTTACAGACCGGGGGAGTTGCCTTGGGTGAAATTTCCACCAGGTCCAGTCCCAGCTCTTCCGCTTTGGACAGTGCTTCTCTGGTAGGGTATACCCCCGTTTCTACATTGTCGCCCACCAGACGAACTTCCGGCACGCGGATATCCCTGTTGGTCCTGTGCGGGTTCTTGTCCTCTCTCTGGGGCGGACGGTTTCTGTTAAATCTTCTCTTAATTGCTATGGCTTACAAATTTTTAATTAAACTTCGTTCTAAAACTGTTTTAAGGTGCGGCTTATCTCCTCTTCCACTATTTTGGCAAAGGCTTTTGTACTGATACTGCCAAGGTCGCCTTCACCGTGTTTTCTCACGGAAACCGTTCCTTCCTTCTCTTCATTCTCACCTACGATAAGCATGTAGGGGATTTTCTTCATCTCAGCTTCCCTGATCTTCTTGCCTATGGTCTCATTCCGGTGATCTGTCAGGGCGCGAATTTCGTAATTTTCTAATGAATTTAAAACTTTTTCGGCATATTTTTCGTATTTCTCGCTGATAGAGAGAATAATAGCCTGGTCGGGCATCAGCCATAGCGGGAAGTTACCCGCGGTGTGCTCTAACAGGATGGCTACGAACCTTTCCATACTGCCGAAAGGGGCTCTGTGGATCATTACCGGACGGTGCATTTCGTTATCACTGCCCTTGTAGGTGAGATCGAAGCGCTCCGGGAGGTTGTAATCGACCTGTATGGTGCCCAGCTGCCAGCTTCTTCCGAGGGCGTCCTTAACCATGAAATCGAGTTTGGGCCCGTAGAATGCGGCTTCCCCGGTCTCGATCACGTAGTTGAGCCCTTTTTCCTTTGCGGCATTGATGATGGCGCTTTCCGCCTTTTCCCAGTTCTCGTTGCTCCCTATATACTTGTCGGGGGTTTCGGGGTCGCGGAGGGATACCTGTGCCGTAAAGTTTTCAAAACCGAGCGATCCGAATACGTACAGTACCAGGTCGATGACGTTCCTGAACTCTTCGTCCAGCTGGTCCGGGGTACAGAAAATGTGGGCGTCGTCCTGGGTAAAGCCCCTTACCCGGGTAAGCCCGTGCAGTTCTCCGCTCTGTTCGTAGCGGTATACGGTACCGAACTCGGCATAGCGCTTCGGGAGTTCCTTGTAACTCCAGGACCTGGCGTTGTATATTTCACAGTGATGCGGACAGTTCATCGGTTTCAGCAGGAACTCTTCCCCTTCGTGAGGGGTGTGAATGGGCTGAAAGCTGTCAGCGCCGTATTTGGCGTAATGCCCGGAAGTTACGTAGAGCTCTTTCTGCCCGATATGCGGGGATACCACCTGTTCGTACCCGGCCTTTTTCTGGGCTTTTTTCAGGAAATTCTCCAGGCGTTCGCGCAGTGCGGCGCCCTTGGGAAGCCAAAGCGGAAGGCCTTGCCCTACCTTTTGGGAGAAAGCGAACAGTTCCAGTTCCTTTCCGAGCTTCCGGTGGTCCCGTTTTTTGGCTTCTTCCAGCAGCTGGAGGTATTCGTTGAGTTCTTTCTGTTTGGGGAAAGAAATACCGTATATCCTGGTGAGCTGGGTTTTGTGCTCGTCGCCCCGCCAGTATGCCCCCGCCGTGTTGAGCAGCTTTACCGCCTTGATGATCCCGGTGTTCGGAATATGTCCGCCCCGGCACAGGTCGGTAAAGGTGTCGTGGTCGCAAAAGGTAATGGTGCCGTCTTCCAGGTTTTCTATGAGTTCAACCTTGTATTCGTTGCCCTGCTTTTTGTAATAATCCAGGGCCTCGGCCTTGGATACCGCCCTCATGTTATAATCGTGTTTGCCCCTGGCGATCCCGAGCATTTTTTTCTCGATGGCCGGGAAGTCCTTTTCCGAAATGGTATGGTCTCCCGGGTCTACGTCGTAATAAAAGCCGTTGTCGATGGCCGGCCCTATGGTCAGTTTTATCCCCGGGTACAGTTCTTCCAGGGCCTGTGCCAGTACGTGGGCGGTGGAGTGCCAGAATGCCTTTTTTCCCTCGTCGCTGCTCCAGGTATACAATACGAGATTACCGTCCGTGCTAAGGGGGGTCCCCGTCTCTACGGTGGTGCCGTTAAAGCTTGCGGATATCACGTTACGCGCCAGTCCTTCACTGATACTTCTGGCAACGTCGATAGGCGTGGAGTTTTCAGGAAACTCCTTTACAGACCCGTCGGGTAAGGTAATCTCAATCATTAATTTCCGGTTTTTAGGGTGCAAAGATAAGGGGAACTGCGGAAGCTTGCAATACGCAGCAGTGTTTTAAGTGATACGGGTACAGGCTTTTTGTTACTTTAACGGATATAACTTGCCGTTTGTGTTCTGCCTCCGGGATGTTTTGCCGGTATCCAGCAACAGGAGCAATCCGGAAAACATGATGGCGCCGTTGAGGATCAGGATAAAGAAACCGAAGTCGAAACCGAACCATTCCAGGGCGGCCCGGGAGATAAAATAAGACAGTACGGGAGCGGCAACAGCCACCGGCGGGACCCATCTGTCCCTGACGTTCCACCGGGTAAACAGCCCGAATGCATAAAGCCCCAGCAGGGGGCCGTAGGTATATCCGGCAAAGACAAAAAGTTTGGCAATGACACTTTCGTCCCTGATGATATATTTAAACACGACAATAACCAGTACGAGCACCGCGGAGGTGAGAATATGTACCTTTTTCCTGATCCTGACCTGCTTTTGCCGGTCATAGCGTTTTTCAATATCCAGGATATCCACACTGAAAGAGGTGGTAAGCGATGTCAGTGCACTGTCTGCGCTGCTGTATGCCGCTGCGATCAGCCCTACGAGAAAGAAGGTGAATACCCAGGGCCCGAGATGGTCTTTGGCCAGAACGGGAAAGAGCTCGTCTTTATGGGCATCTACCCCGTTTTCCCCGGCATATACCGTAAGCAGTAACCCGAGAGCCATAAAAAAGAAGTTGACCACGGTGAGCACGACCGTAAACCAGAACATATTCTTCTGGGCGTCCCCGAGGCTCCTGCAGGTGAGGTTTTTCTGCATCATGTCCTGGTCCAGCCCGGTCATGACGATGGCGATAAAGGCCCCTGAAAAAAACTGTTTCCAGAAATAGTCCGCACTTTTATAGTCGTCGAAAAAAAACATCCGGGAGAGTTCGCTTTCCGAAACATAGGAGATCAGTCCCTTTTCCTGGATACCGAGATCGTGATATACGGAAAACAGGGCCACGCCCACGGCCAGGAGCATAAAGAGGGTCTGCAGCGTATCGGTCCATACGATGGTCTTGATGCCTGACCTGAAGGTATACAGCCAGATCAGGAGGATGGTCATGGTCACTGTTGCCCAGAATGGGATGCCCATTTCGTCAAACAATATCACCTGCAGGACATTGGCGATGAGGAACAGCCGGAAACTGGCGCCTACTACCCTTGAGACCAGGAAAAAGGAAGCCCCTGTCTTATAGCTGCTGTTGCCGAAGCGCTCCCCGAGGTAGGTGTAGATGGAGGTCAGGTTGAGCCGGTAATACAGCGGGAGGAGTACGGTGCCGATGACCAGGTACCCGAGAATGTACCCCAGTACGACCTGCATATAACTGAACCGGGAGGCCTCGACCCATCCCGGGACCGAGATGAAGGTGACCCCGCTCAGGGAGGCCCCTATCATCCCGAAAGCCACCACATACCAGGGCGATTGCCGTTTTGCCTTGAAAAAGGTATCGTTGCTGTCGCCGTCCTTTCCGGTCAGGTAGGAGATCAGGATGAGGAGTCCGAAATAGGCTGCGATGATCAGGAGGATATAACCAGCTTGCATAAGGCAGAATTTTAGGGAGACCAAAGTACAAAACTTGGATAGTTCCGCCTGTTCTTTTTTATTTGTTTTTTACAGGTCATAAATATCTGTTTCGAATTTTTTACTTTTGCACTTATGGAATTCTCTTCGGGCTTACTGGAAAATGCGGTCAGGGAAATGTCACAGCTTCCTGGGATAGGGAAGCGTACGGCCCTGCGGCTGGTACTTCACCTGCTGCGGCAGCCTGCCGGGCAGACGGAGCGTCTTGCCCATGCCCTCTGCAGCCTGAGGGAGGAGGTGAAATACTGTTCCAATTGTCACAATATTTCAGATGGCGACCTGTGTGAAATATGTGCCAACCCGAAAAGAGACGGATCGCTGGTGTGTGTGGTAGAGGATATCCGCGATGTGATGGCTATCGAGAATACGAGTCAGTACCAGGGGCATTATCATGTGTTGGGAGGAAAAATATCGCCCATGGACGGTGTGGGCCCGAATAACCTGAATATTTCTTCGTTGGTGGAGAAGGTAAAAGAGGGAAAGGTAAAAGAAATTATTTTTGCCCTGAGTTCTACCATGGAAGGGGATACTACCAATTTTTATATTTACCGCCAGATCGAAGCCTATGGCGTGGCAACGTCTACCATAGCGAGAGGGATTGCAGTGGGAGACGAGCTGGAATATGCCGACGAGATCACGCTGGGCCGGAGTATCCTGAACCGTATACCTTTTGAGAGTTCGCTGAAACGTTGAGAAAGCTGGAAGTCGGAAGTCCGAAGTTGGCTGAATTCGGGGTTCTGAACTGAAAAAAACGGGTTGTGGGTTTCCGGCCGGGAGCAGCTTTGTTTGAAAAATCGATGGTGAGAAGCTGTTTTCAGGCGAATAAAATATTTTATTTTCAACGAAAAACGGTTTTTTTGATTAATTTCGCAACGAAAAAACAAGAGTAGATCTTTAAATCAGTACTATGGCTAAATTTGAACTTAAGTTACCCAAAATGGGGGAAAGTGTCGCTGAGGCAACGGTTACCTCGTGGTTGAAGGAAGTCGGAGACCGTATAGAGATGGATGAAGCCGTTCTGGAAATTGCTACCGACAAGGTGGATTCTGAAGTGCCCAGTGAAGTGGAAGGTGTGTTGGTGGAGCAGTGTTTTGGAGTAGATGATGTAGTTCAGGTAGGGCAAACCATAGCCGTGATAGAAACCGAGGGGGAAGGGACGGAAGAGACCGCCCGTAGTGAAGGAGGAGAAGAGGTGTCGCAGGAAGCGGTATCCGAAGTGGAA
Organism: Sinomicrobium soli; assembly: GCF_003285545.1. Lineage (GTDB taxonomy): Bacteria > Bacteroidota > Bacteroidia > Flavobacteriales > Flavobacteriaceae > Sinomicrobium. The sequence continues at coordinate 33,174 of NZ_QLNV01000020.1, forward strand.
AAAACCGTGGAAACCGCCAGGGCGACAGCATCTCCGGAAGAACCTGCGACTGTCGATTTTTCGGCTTCGGAAAGGTTTTATTCTCCCCTTGTCAGGAATATAGCCCGGGAAGAAGGGGTGTCGCCCGAAGAGCTGGAAAGCATACCCGGTTCCGGAAAAGACGGGAGGGTGACCAAAAACGATATGCTCTCCTATATTGAAAACAGGGAAGCCGCTCCGGCCGGAAAAAAAGCTGTACCGCAGAAACCTGCGCCGGCAGTTTCGCCTGTCGCCGCCCCGGTAAGCGTGAATACGGGAGAAGATGAAATCATAGAAATGGACCGGATGCGGAAGCTGATTTCGCACCATATGATACACAGTGTGCAGACCTCGGCCCATGTTCAGAGTTTTGTGGAGGTCGATGTGACCAATGTGGTGAACTGGCGCAACAGGACAAAGGCGGCGTTTGAGAAGCAGGAAGGCGAAAAGCTTACGTTCACCCCCATTTTTATGGAAGTGGTAGCCAGGGCGCTGCGCGATTACCCCATGATGAATATCTCGGTAGACGGCGAGAGGATCATTAAAAAGAAAAATATAAACCTCGGTATGGCTACGGCACTGTCGAACGGTAATCTTATCGTGCCCGTGATCCGCAATGCAGACCAGCTGAACCTGGTGGGACTGGCCCGGCAGGTAAACGACCTGGCCCGGAGAGCGAGGGAGAATAAGCTGAAACCCGACGAAGTACAGGACGGGACCTATACGGTGACCAACGTGGGGACTTTCGGCAGCATTATGGGAACCCCGATCATCAATCAGCCCCAGGTAGGTATACTGGCGCTGGGGGCCATAAGAAAGGTGCCCGCGGTGATCGAAACTCCCGAAGGTGATTTTATAGGGATACGGCACCGGATGTTCCTGTCTCACAGCTACGATCACAGGGTGGTAGACGGGGCCCTCGGGGGAATGTTTGTGAAACGCGTTGCAGAGTACCTCGAAGCCTGGGATACAGACCGGACGATATAAAAGGAAAAAACCCCCGGCATTGTCGGGGGTTTTCTTTTACAATTTTTATCTTTACCGGGATTTAGACACAGAAATTTTTATTGTATCCATGGAACTTAAACTTACCAGACCCATCTGTTTTTTCGACCTGGAAACCACAGGGACCGATGTGGCAAAAGACCGTATCGTGGAAATATCGGTACTCAAGGTATACCCCAATGGCAATAAGGAGAGCAGGACCTGGCTGGTGAACCCTGAAATGCCTATTCCCGCATATTCCACGGCCATTCACGGGATTACCGATGAAAAAGTAGCCGGGGAGCCTACCTTTAAGGAATTGTCCAGGGAAGTTTACAACATGATAAAGGACAGCGACCTCGCAGGGTATAATTCCAACCGTTTCGACATTCCGCTGCTCGCGGAGGAAATGCTGCGTGCAGAGGTAGACTTCGATATGAAGAACAGGTATGCCGTGGATGTACAGACCGTTTTTCATGTGATGGAAAAAAGGACCCTGGAAGCTGCCTATAAGTTCTATTGCGACAAGACGCTGGAAAATGCACATTCTGCCGAAGCAGATACTACGGCAACCTACGAGGTACTGAAGTCGCAGCTGGACCGTTATGAAGAACTGGAAAATGACATCGGTTTCCTTTCGGAATTTACCACGAGGAAACAGACGGCGGATTTTGCGGGCTATATCGTGTATAATGAAAAAGGGGAAGAGATCTTCGGTTTCGGAAAACACAAGGGGAAACTGGTAGAAGAGGTGCTGGAAAAAGAACCCGGATATTTCGGGTGGTTGCTCAATGCCGATTTTCCCCTGTATACCAAAAAGGTGCTGACCGGGATAAAACTTCGCAAGCTGAACAATAAACTTTCGTGACATAAGGTGAAAGGGCCCCTGTATCTGCTGCTGTTCTTTTCTCCTGGTATCATGGCCCAGGAAAAGATCGTTACGGGAAATGTGCGGAACGAGGCTACAGGCGAACCGATTCCCTTCGTGCACCTTATCCTTGTGGGAAAAACATCCGGGACTACAACGGATGAAAATGGTAGTTTTCACTGGGAACTTTCAGCGGCCGAAGCAGATGATACGGTGAGATTCAGTTGTGTAGGGTTTAAGTCATTGGAGTTGCCGATATCCGCGCTGAACGGGGCAAAGGTCTATATGCAACCGTCCGTAGAGACCCTGAATGAAGTTGAGGTCTATTTGATAAAAGGGACACGCCATGCGGTAATCAACGATTTTTCCGGAAAGCGTTCCGTAGGCCTGGGGAATTTCAGCGGAGGAGCTTACCCTTCGGCGGTGGCACGTTATTATGAAAAACCACGTAAATTTTCCGGAAATTGTTTTCTGGAAAGTATACAGGTACGGTTTTATCCTGCCGAAGGACAGCGTAATCTCCCTGCACTGTTTCGCATACGTGTATTGGAGGCAGATGCCGGGGGGAAACCGGGTAAAGATATTTTGGCGGGGAACCTTGTCGTGAAAAGGGAACCGTTGCGTTTCAGTATGGAGGTCGATATGCTGCCGCATTATATCCGCATACCGGAAAACGGTTTTTTTGTTGCGGTGGAACACCTCTTCGTCCGCCAGAATGCCTATGAGGAACTCCGGAGTTTCAGGGTCAGCGATACTCTGGTGTACCGCGATATACCCGTGGTGAAATATGCGCCGGTGTTTAAAGGGGTTCTGGAGCACAAAGATAAAGGTTCCGGGGCGTATTATCTCGGTACCGGCGGATGGAGAAAAATGGACAGGCTCGATACTTCCGACCCGGCTTTTGGTCGTCGTATACCCCTTCCCGCATTCCGGTTGAGAATAACGAATTGATATTTACGGGGCGTCCGTAAAACGAGGTGTTGAGCGTATTGTTAAAATTTTGCAGCTATTTCTGCAATCGTAAATAAAGGGATCAATGAAAGTAATCTGTGTAGGCAGGAACTATACCGATCATATCGAAGAGCTGGCCAACGAGAGACCGGAAGCCCCGGTATTGTTTATGAAGCCGGATACGGCCCTGTTGAGGGAAAGGGATTTTTACATCCCGGAATTCAGTAAGGAAGTCCATTATGAGGTCGAGGTCCTTGTCAAGATAGGGAAAGTCGGGAAGTATATCGATGCCCGTTTTGCGCATAAGTATTATGACGAGGTGGGGCTGGGACTGGATTTTACGGCCAGGGACCTTCAGGGCAGGCTGAAAGAGAAAGGATTGCCCTGGGAAATAGCCAAGGCTTTCGACGGCTCCATGGTGGTCGGTAAATGGCACCCGAAGGAGAAGTTCGGAGACCTGAACGACATCCGCTTTCGCCTGGAGAAAAACGGGGAGGCCGTACAACAGGGGCATACGGCACTTATGCTGTGGAAAGCAGATGAACTTATAGCGTATATATCACAGTTTTTTACCCTGAAAAAGGGAGATATTATTTTTACGGGAACTCCCGCCGGGGTGGGGCCGGTAAAAGCCGGGGACCATCTCGAAGGTTTCCTGGAAGATGAAATGTCTTTCGCCCTGGGTATAAAATAAACTGTGTCGGAACAGGTATGGCTTACCGCCGATAATCATCTTTATGAGTATGACATATAATCTGGAGAAACTGGAAGAACTGTCGGGAGGGGACCAGGAGTTTATAGACTCGGTCATCACCGTTTTTGTGGAAGATACCCCTGCCGATGTAAAAGCATTGAAGCAGGCTGTGGCATCGGGAGATTTTGAAAACATATACCGGCAGGCACATAAAATAAAACCCAACCTGGACCTCCTGGGAATGCAGGAAGCAAAGAACCTGGTCCTGGAGATTGAGAACGATGCCCGGAAAAGGGAACCTCTTGCCGTTATAGAAGATAAGGTAGAACGTGTCTGCGGGATGATCGAAGATACGATCAAGGTTTTAATTGCTGATTTCAGAGGCTGATGCAGGCAGAAATAGTAACCATAGGCGATGAGCTTCTGATCGGGCAGATCGTGGATACGAATGCTGCTTTTATTGCAGGAATGCTCAACAGTATCGGGGTTTCGGTATACCAGATCACCTCGGTACAGGATGAGGAGCAGCATATACTTACTACCCTCGGGGAGGCCGGGCGAAGGGCGGATATCATCATTATTACGGGGGGGCTGGGGCCCACCAAAGACGATGTGACCAAGCACGCATTGTGCCGTTTTTTTGAGGATACCCTTGTTGCCGACGAAACGGTGCTGGCCCATATCGAGGAGTTGTTCAGGAACCATATCACGACCCCGATATCTGACCTGAACCGCAGCCAGGCCCTGGTGCCGTCCGGGGCAAAGGTGCTGATGAACCGCTACGGGACCGCCCCGGGGATGTGGATGGAGAAAGCGGGAAAGATATATATATCCCTTCCCGGGGTGCCTTTTGAGATGGAAGCCCTTATGCGGGATGAAGTATTGCCCCGGCTGCAGGGCGCTTTCGAGCGCCCGTTCATACTGCATCGTACCATTATAACCTATGGCATGGGAGAAAGTGATATTGCCAATATCCTTGAAACCTGGGAAGATACCTTGCCCGATTTCATCAGGCTGGCCTATCTGCCCGATATCGGGAAAGTACGCCTGCGCCTTACGGCAAGGGGAAGCAGCAGGGAACATATAGAGGAAGCCGTCGGTCAGAAAGTAAAAGAACTCTATACCATTCTGGGGGATGTGATTTACGATATGGAGCAGGATGAACCCCTGGAAGTGCTTTTGGGGCGGCTTTTGACGGAGAAAGGATATACGCTGGCTACGGCGGAGAGCTGTACCGGGGGCAAGATCGCGGAGCAGCTGACATCGGTACCCGGGGCCTCAGCCTATTTCAAGGGTGGGATAGTGAGCTATGCCACGGAGGTCAAAGAAGAGGTGCTTGGTGTGCCGTCTTCCCTGGTCGAAGCACATAGCGTGGTGAGTGAAGAGGTGGCGTGCGCCATGGCCGAAGGGGCGCGGAAGCTGCTGAAAACCGATTATGCCATTGCCACCACGGGAAATGCAGGCCCTTCCAGAGGAGAGTCCGATGCCCCCGTAGGAACGGTGTTTATCGGACTGGCTGTGCCCGGCAGGGTTTGGGCCGAAAAATTCAACTTTGGAAATCACCGGGAAAAAGTCGTAAACAAAGCCGTGATCAGGGCCCTGGAAATGCTCCGGAAAGAAATTTTAAAAATTTGATCTGCTCTCTTGTCTGTCACTGAAAAAATTCGTTAATTTGCACCCTGTTTTAAATAAACACAAAAGTATAGAAGAAATGTCAAGAGTTTGTGAGCTTACCGGAAAAAAGGCAATGGTGGGGAACAATGTTTCTCACGCTATGAACAAGACGAAGCGTAAATTCGATATCAACCTTACCAAAAAACGCTTTTATATTCCTGAAGAAGATCGCTGGATTACCCTCAAGGTATCTACGTCTGCGTTGAAGACCATCAACAAGAAAGGGATCTCTGCAGTGTTGAAAGAAGCCAGGGCAAAAGGATATTACAAATAATCGTTTTTTTAAGAAAAGCATAGAGAGATGGCAAAGAAAGGTAACAGAATACAGGTGATATTAGAGTGCACCGAGCACAAGGAGTCCGGTATGCCTGGAACATCGCGATATATAACAACCAAGAACAAGAAGAACACTCCCGACAGGCTGGAGATCAAGAAATTCAATCCCATCCTGAAGCGAATGACTGTTCATAAAGAAATAAAATAATCTGAGTCATGGCAAAGAAAACCGTAGCAACGTTACAAACCAAGTCCAAGAGACTGACCAAGGCCATTAAAATGGTAAGATCTCCCAAAACAGGGGCATATACTTTTGTAGAATCGGTTATGGACCCTACCCTGGTTAATGACTGGTTGAACAAAAAATAAAGAAGTTCACAATATTTTTCTATATCAGCTACTTCCGTGTCGGAAGTAGCTTTTTGTTTTTTGGGCCGTTTAAACTTTTTGACTTCAATCGGGAAAGTTTAAATGAGTTCTTATATCTTTGGAGGATATAAGGTGGTCAAAACTGTTTTTTATCCCGGTCCCATACCGTCAAAGCAGTACTTCAGGGCCGCAATACGTCAACTCAATAGTCTTATTAGATGAATTTGTTTAAGAAAATATTCTCTTCAGAGAAGAAAGAGACCCTGGACAAGGGACTGGAGAAGACCAAAACCAGTTTTTTCGGTAAGCTGAGTAAGGCCGTAGCCGGGAAGTCTAAAGTAGATGACGAAGTCCTCGACAACCTCGAAGAGGTATTGGTGAGCAGTGATGTAGGGGTAAATACCACCCTGAAGGTCATAGAGCGGATAGAAGAACGTGTTTCCAGGGATAAATACCTCGGAACGGAAGAACTCAACCGTATTTTAAGAGAGGAAATCGCGGGCCTGCTTTCGGAAACCAATACCGGCGAAGCTACCGATTTTTCCATTCCTGCAGATAAAAAACCTTATGTGATCATGGTAGTCGGTGTCAATGGCGTAGGAAAGACTACGACCATTGGGAAACTCGCTTACCAGTTCAGGAAACAAGGCAAAAAAGTAGTGCTCGGGGCCGCCGATACCTTCCGTGCAGCCGCTATAGACCAGTTGCAGATATGGGCCGATCGTGTGGATGTTCCTATTGTAAAACAGCAAATGGGAAGTGACCCGGCCTCTGTGGCCTTCGACACCCTTAAATCTGCTGCCAACCAGGATGCCGACGTGGTCATTATCGACACCGCGGGGAGACTGCACAACAAGGTAAACCTCATGAACGAACTTTCCAAGGTAAAACGGGTGATGCAAAAAGTGATAGGCGATGCCCCTCACGACGTACTCCTGGTTCTCGACGGGTCTACCGGGCAGAATGCCTTTGAGCAGGCAAAACAGTTTACAAAGGCTACCGAAGTCACATCCCTTGCCGTCACCAAACTCGACGGTACCGCCAAGGGGGGAGTGGTTATCGGTATATCCGACCAGTTCCGTATCCCCGTAAAATACATCGGCGTCGGCGAGGGGATAGAAGATCTCCAGGTATTCAATAAGTACGAGTTTATAGATTCTTTCTTTAAATAACCGTTGTTTCCGTTGTGCTGTCGAAGTTCCTTTGGGCTGGTTGAGATTCCCTGCCTGGCCGGCAGGCAGGTTCCCTTTGCTGCGCTCTGTATGACAGGTATTCATCCCGACCGCAGTAGACCTTGTCATTCCGGCCCTGGGTTGCTGTCCTGAATTAAAACGACACCCTTGAGGTGATGGGGTGTTCCGCATCCGGCGGAATATATCGAGACTACCGGCTATATGTTAAATAGTGTTAATTGAAAAGCATTAATGCGACAAAATTGCGTCTTTTGAAGTTCGTATGTTACGACCTTACACTTATACTAACTTAAATAATCACGAACTTCATGAGGAAAATTACTATTGTCTTTATCTTTTGCCTTCTAAGCGGGTGGACATGGGCCCAGGAAACTGCGCACTGGTTGCGGTATCCGGCTGTTTCGCCTGACGGAAAAACCGTTGTTTTCGGATATATGGGGAATTTGTACCGGGTGAGTACTGCCGGAGGTACGGCTATTCCCATTACTGTGGGGGAAGCCCACAATATGCGCCCGGTATGGAGCCCGGACGGAAAGACCATTGCCTTTGCGAGTGACCGTTACGGCAACTTCGATGTGTTTGTCATGCCGGCTACGGGAGGGACCCCCCTCAGGCTTACCTATAACAGTGCGGACGACTACCCGTACGACTTTACCCCCGACGGCAGCAGCGTTCTTTTCGGAAGCGGGAGGACCGCTCCGGCATCGAGTGTACGTTTTCCGAGCCCCCGGCTTTTTAAAAACCTCTATACTGTGGCCGCAAACGGGGGCAGGCCGCTTTTGCTCACTGCCGCTGGAGCTGAAGAGGCGCAGTACAGCGTCGATGGCAGGCATATCGTTTTTGAAGATTGCAAAGGGTATGAAGATCCCTGGAGAAAGCACCATACGGCGGGGATTACCAGGGATATATGGGTGTATGACCTCGAAGGGGATACGTATAAGCAGCTGACGGATTTTGAGGGGGAGAACCGCAACCCGGTTTTTGACCGTTCCGGGGAGGCCGTGTATTATCTCAATGAGAAGGATGGTACCCAGAACCTGTACAGATGGTCCCTGTCTGATCAGAGAGAAGAACAACTCACTGCGTTTTCCGGTTTTCCGGTACGCCACCTCAGTATTGCCGACGATAATACCTTGTCTTTCACCTGGAAAGGGGATATTTATATCAAAACGCCCGGGAAACAGGCGCAGAAGTTAGAGATCAGGGTGATGGACGATGCCGCCTATCAGGTGGTGAAGAATATGGATATCACCGGCGTAACCGAATTTGCCGCCAGTCCGAACGGAAAGGAGATCGCCTTTGTAAACCGGGGAGAAGTATTTGTGACCGGGATAGAGGACAAGCGAAGCAAACGCATTACCAACACCCCGGAGCAGGAACGGATGATCAGCTGGTCTCCCGACGGGAAAACCCTCCTGTTCTCGGGAGAACGGGACGGAAGCTGGAATATTTACAAGGCTACCCTGAGAAGGCCTGACGAGAAGTATTTCTACGCGGCCACAGTGATCAATACCGAAGCTGTTGTGGCTACCGATGCCGAAGAATTCCAGGCAGCGTATGCGCCCGACGGTAAAAAGATCGCCTTCGTGGAAGAACGCAATATCCTTAAGGTGCTCGACCTGGATACCGGAAAAAAGATCACGGTATTCCCCGAAGGGAGAAATTATTCCTATTCCGACGGAGACTGGTCCTACCAGTGGAGCCCCGACAGCAAATGGCTGCTGGTAGACGACAACCGCGGGTATTTTATACAATCCAACGCGGCACTGATAAAGGCCGATGGTTCGGGTGAGCTCTTTCATCCCGTAAACGGAGGCTTCGGGGAAGATGCCCCGAAGTGGGGGATGGAAGGAAAGATGATGACGTATATGAGCAGCAGGGAAGGAAGAAAATCCCTGGCATTCCAGGGAAGCCGGGAATCGGATATTTACGCAGTCTTCTTCGATCGCGAAGCCTATGAGCGTTATACGCTCAGCAAGGAGGAATTCGAACTCCTGAAAGAAAAGGAAAAGGAGGAAGAAGAGAAGGAAAAAGTGGAGGAAGAGGAAAAGAAATCCAAAAAGAAAAAGAAAAGATCCGCAGAGGAAGAAGAAGATAAAACGCTGGTACTGGATCTCGAGGATCTCGATGCCCGGAGGGTGAAACTGACCATCAACAGTTCGAGTATCAGCGATTACGTATTGAATAAGGAAGGGGATAAGGTCTTTTATCTCGCCGCTTTTGAAAAGGGTTACGACCTGTGGGTTACCGAACCCCGTACCCGTGAGACCAAAATACTGGCCAAACTGGGCGGGAGCCCGAGCGGGATAGAGATCAGCGATGACGGGAAAACCCTGTACCTGAGCAACAGGGGGAAACTGGTTAAGGTAGATGCAGGGAGCGGTAAGGTGAGCAATATCTCCATCGATGCCGATATGGCCGTAAACCACACCGCAGAGCGAAGTTACATACTGGAGCACGCCTGGAGACAGGTAAAAAAGAAATTCTACGACCCGGATATCCACGGTATCGACTGGGATATGTATTACCGGGAATACGCGAAATTCCTGCCGCATATCAACAACAACTACGATTTTCAGGAACTCCTGAGCGAATTCCTCGGTGAACTCAACGCTTCCCATACCGGCGGGCGTTATTACCCGTCTCATAAAAATGCCGACAAAACGGCTTCGCTCGGGCTTCTCTTTGACGAGACCTTTGAGGGAGCGGGCATCAGGGTATCCGAAGTGATAAAAGGAGGGCCTTTATACAAGTCGGGAAGTGAGATACAGGCCGGGGATGTCATTGTAAAAATCAACGGGAATGACATAAGGGCCGGTGAGAACTGGAACAAATACCTCCTGAATATACAGGATGAGAATGTACTGCTGACCGTGAAAGGGAAAACCGGGACTTTCGAAGAACACATGAAACCGGTATCCTCCGGGGAAGAGGGAAACCTGATGTACCGCAGGTGGGTAAAGATCATGGAAGAGATGGTCGATTCGCTCAGCGGGGGTGCCCTGGGCTATGTACACATACAGGGCATGAACGACGGCAGTTTCCGGGATGTCTATGAAAATGTACTGGGGAAAAATATCGACAAGAAAGCCCTGGTGGTGGATACCCGCTTCAACGGCGGAGGATGGCTTCACGACGACCTCAATACCTTCCTGAGCGGGAAGGAATATCTGAAGTTTGCGCCGCAGGGAAAGGTGGTAAAAGGAGGGGAGCCCATGTCGCGGTGGACCAAACCGAGTATAGTGGTCATGAGCGAAGGCAATTACAGCGACGCCTTTATCTTTCCGTATATCTACAAACAGAACGGCATAGGCAAACTGGTAGGGATGCCGGTAGCCGGTACCGGAACGGCCGTATGGTGGGAGAGGCAGATAGACCCTTCCATCGTTTTCGGCATACCGATGGTGGGTACTATCGGTAAGGAAGGCAGGCCCACGGAAAACCTGGAACTGCATCCTGACATAAAGGTGACCCTTCCCTATAACGATTTCCTGGAAGGAAGGGACCCGCAGCTTCAGACCGCTGTCAAGGAGCTGCTCAGGGACGTCGAATAACAATCCGATACCTCCCGGTTGTCTCCTGCAGATGACCGGGAGTTTTGTTTTCCTGCCTTTGCTTGTAAAATGTCGCTTATCTTCCTTACTTTTGCAGTCCTTTAAAGCAGTGAAATCATGCGGACCAAGTCTCTGAAAAAGAATAAAATAAATGTAGTTACCCTGGGATGTTCCAAAAATGTTTACGACAGTGAGGTGCTGATGGGCCAGTTAAAGGCCGGAGGCAAGGATGTCGTTCATGAAGAAGAAGGGAATATCGTGGTGATCAATACCTGCGGGTTTATCAATAACGCCAAGGAAGAAAGTGTTAATACCATACTGGAATACGTTCAGAAAAAGGAAGAAGGTGTGGTCGATAAGGTGTTTGTGACCGGTTGCCTCAGCGAGCGGTATAAGCCCGACCTGGAAAAGGAGATTCCCGATGTAGACCAGTATTTCGGGACATCGGACCTTCCGGTGCTTTTAAAGGCGCTCGGGGCGGATTACCGGCATGAACTGGTCGGGGAGCGGCTTACGACAACGCCCAAGAACTATGCCTACCTCAAAATAGCGGAGGGCTGTGACCGCCCCTGTTCGTTCTGTGCCATTCCCCTGATGCGGGGGAAACACCGGAGTACTCCAATGGAAGACTTGGTACGGGAGGCTGAGAAACTCGCGGCAAACGGCGTAAAGGAGTTGATCCTGATCGCGCAGGACCTGACGTATTACGGGCTCGACCTGTATAAAAAACGCAACCTGGCCGAATTGCTCCGGAAGCTGGCGGCAGTGGAAGGTATTTCGTGGATACGCCTGCACTACGCCTTTCCGACCGGCTTCCCCATGGATGTACTGGAGGTCATGAGGGAGGAACCCAAAATATGTAATTATATCGATATTCCCCTCCAGCATATTGCCGATCCGATACTGAAATCGATGCGAAGGGGTACCACCCGGGAAAAGACCACCAGGCTGCTCCGGCAGTTCCGCGAAGCGGTGCCGCAGATGGCCATCCGTACCACGCTGATCGTGGGATATCCCGGAGAGACCGAAGAAGATTTCCGGGTACTGAAGGAATGGGTAGAGGAAATGCGCTTCGAACGGCTCGGATGTTTTACGTATTCGCACGAGGAAAACACCCATGCCTATACGCTGGAAGACGATGTTCCCGAAGCGGTAAAACAACAGAGAGCTGCAGAGATCATGGAAATACAGTCGCGCATCTCCTGGGAGCTCAACCAGGAAAAGACGGGGAATACCTACCGGTGTATTATCGACCGGAAAGAAGGGAATTACTTTGTGGGGCGCACCGAGTTCGATTCTCCCGATGTGGATAATGAAGTACTTATCGATGCAGCCCGTCATTACCTGAGAACAGGGGAGTTTGCCGATATAAAGATCACCGGGGCCTCCGATTTCGATCTTTACGGGGAACCTGCCTGATATAATTTATCTTATCTTGTAACCTGGTTTTTAAAATGTCTGCGTTATGAACAGGTTGTTTTTTGCCGGCGTCCTGTTATTGCTGGGGAGCTGCGGTACTTCCGCCGGGAAATATGAACCCCGGGAGATCTCGGGGATAGAGGTCACTCCCCTGTTGGAGGACTCCATGAGCGTCCGTGCCCTCGAAATAGCACCGGGCGGGACCCTGTGGTTTGCAGACGACAGGGGCAGGTTCGGTTACTTTGACCACCGCGACCGGGTGGTTATGGACTCGGTGACATACGACACGGTAGTTCCCCATTTCAGGGCCGTGGCGTCTAATGGTGATCATATCTTCCTGCTGAGTATAGGAAGCCCTGCCCTGCTGTATAAGACCAATCACAAGCTGGAGACCACCCTGGTATACCGGGAAACGGATCCCGCTGCCTTCTATGATTCCATGAAATTCTGGAACGGTGAAGAAGGGATAGCGATGGGCGATCCTGTGGAGGAAGGGTGCCTTTCGGTGCTCATAACCCGTAACGGCGGGGATTCCTGGTCTAAAGTACCCTGTGAACTCCTGCCACAGGTAGCAAAAGGGGAAGCGGCCTTTGCGGCCAGCAATACGAATATAGCCATTTCGGGCGACCGTACCTGGATCGTTACCGGCGGGACGCGCAGCCGGGTGTTTTATTCCCCGGATAAGGGCCGTAGCTGGAAAGTGTATGATGTACCGGTCGTTCAGGGAGAGCCTACGCTGGGAATGTATTCTGTGGATTTCTGGGATAAGGATCACGGCTATGCCATAGGAGGGGATTATACCCGCCCCCAATACCGGACCGCCAATAAGGCGCGTACCGGCGATGGCGGAAAAACCTGGCAGCTCGTGGCCAGTAACAGGGCGCCGGGATACCGTTCGTGCGTACAGTATGTCCCCGGAAGGCAGGGCAGGGAACTGGTCGCTGCCGGCTTCGAAGGAGTGGCCTTTTCTGCCGATGGCGGAGAGCACTGGAAACAACTGTCGGACGAAGGTTTTTATACCGTACGGTTTCTCAACGACTCTACGGCCTATGCTGCCGGTAAGGGAAGGGTGTCGAGGATACTGCTCCGTAAAAAAGACGGGATTTCCGGAAAATAGAAAAGCAGTGGCCCTGCATCCGCGGATTTGAGGCAGGTAAATTCCCCCGGAGATATAAATATCACTTCGCACAATGGTGCCATAACAACTTTTGATGATTTTTTATGCCTGTTTCCTGTTAATTATTCTAATTTTGTTAAGCAAATAAATAAGGAATTAACCATGTCAGATCAAGCAGAAAAAATCAAGTGTCTTATCATAGGGTCCGGTCCTGCCGGATATACGGCAGCCATTTATGCAGCCAGGGCCGATCTCAAGCCTGTGATGTATACGGGTATGGAACCCGGAGGACAGCTTACCACTACCACCGAAGTAGATAACTTTCCCGGGTATCCGGAAGGGGTAGACGGCCCCACAATGATGCTGCAGTTGCAGCAACAGGCAGAGCGTTTCGGAACGGAAGTGAGGATCGGGATGGTAACCGGGGTAACGCTTAGCGATGAAAAAGGAGGGATACATAAGGTTGTGGTAGACGACAGTAAACAGATAGAAGCCGAAGCCGTTATCATAGCTACGGGTGCTTCGGCAAAATACCTCGGGCTACCCAGTGAGCAACGCCTCCGTGGAGGCGGGGTTTCGGCCTGTGCCGTTTGCGACGGGTTTTTCTACAAGGGGCAGGACGTAGCCATCGTTGGCGGAGGGGATACGGCTGCCGAGGAGGCGACCTACCTCGCCAATATCTGTTCCAAAGTGACCATGCTGGTGCGCAAGGGAGAGATGAGGGCTTCCAAGGCCATGCAACACCGGGTAAACAGCACGCCCAACCTGGAAGTAAAGTATTTCTCGGAAATCGAAGAGGTACTGGGAGAGCAGGTCGTGGAAGGAATCCGTATCGTGAACAATCAGACCGGGGAGAAAGAAGATATCGGGGTTACCGGCCTGTTTATCGCTATCGGCCACAAACCGAATACGGATGTGTTCAGGGGGCAACTGGAAATGGATGAGACGGGTTATATCCTGACCTCCGGGAAAACCACCCGGACCAGCAAACCGGGAGTATTTGCCAGCGGCGATGTGCAGGACAAGGATTACCGGCAGGCAGTCACTGCGGCGGGAACGGGATGTATGGCCGCCCTTGATGCCGAAAGATACCTGGCCGAAGTAAAGGCCCCGGAAGAAGTGGAAAGTTAAATCAGGGTTTAATACATATTGCCGGTTTGTAAACGACGGAATGGTCGGGAGTCGGGAGTTGTCATTCAGAACGCAGCGCAGCGGAGTGAAGAATCTCCGCGCCAGTCCAAAGGAAATTCAACAGCAGTACCGAAAGACTACCAACTACGAACTAAGAACTAATAAACTAACCTGTAAAAATGCCGTCCTGTTTAAAAACCGGGACGGCATTTTTTAATTTATTTCTTATCTTGACAGGAGTCAAAAGAAACCATCATGAGATCAGGGATTTTTTTCGTTTTGTGTGTTTTGTTTTTTCTGCACTATGGCCATGGTCATCATCCGGGCCATTTTTCTGATGATGATCCCGGCGTGCGGTTCACGGATGGGAGGGATGATCAGGAGCGAAACAGGGAGATCCTGCTGGATATGCTCAGGCGGATCGAAAGAGGGCTGGAAGCAAGGTCGCAAAAGCAGGGAAACCCGGAATATGCCGACCTGCATGCTGAAGAATGGAAAAAATACGAACTGTTCAACAGGAAAATAGCTTCCGGCCCGGAAGAAGCATATCTGGAAAAGTCGAGATCATTTATCAAAGATTCTACCGAGATCCTTATCGTAAAGCTGAAGGCACTGGAAACCCTCGACCACAAGGGACTGCTGGAAAAAGACATTCGCGAAAACCAGGGGTATTACCTGGACCTGATACAGGAGTTCAGGGACAGTGACCTGGCCCCCAGGTATTACCTGTATTTTGAAAACAAGATCAGGGAGATCAACAACGAGGCCATCCGGGCAAAATACACGACCAGCCTTTTCATTAATGTGGTCGGTTTTATTTCCCTCGGAGTATTCGGGATAGCCGTATTCAAAAGAAAAAACAGGGCGCCCGGTCGAAAAATGGAATTTTTAAGTGCCCGGGAGAGAAAGGTGGTCGACCTGGTCCTTCTCGGCCGGTCGAATAAGGAGATCGCTTCGGAACTCTTTATCAGCCTCAGTACCGTAAAGACACATATTACCAGTGCTTACAGCAAACTCGGGGTGGCCAACCGGAAGGAACTGGCCCGGAAATACCGGAAAAAGCAGGGACTAATACCTATTTCAACCCTGTAAAAACAGGGAACTCATAAGGATTTTCATTACTTCGGCCCCAAAACCCGAACGATGAAAAATTCTTTGATTCTTTTATTCTCCCTCATGGTATCCGTTCCGGCTTTTGGCCAGGAACTGTTCCGGGTAACCGGTAGGGTAAGCGGTTGCGATGGTGAAAATATGGCGGGGCAGGTTTACCTGCTGGATAAGCAGGGGACGTTACAGGACTATGCCATTGTGGAGAACGGACGGTTCGTGCTTGCCGGGCAGTTGAAAGGGTATTATCAACTGAGGGTTGAGGTACCGGGATGTGCGTTTTACGAAGAAACACTTGAGCTAAACCGCGACCTGGAACTGGAGATCGGCCTGGAACCGGAGCCGGAGCAGCTGGACGAAGTGACCCTGACCGGGAAGCGGCGGCCGATACGTTTTGACAGGGGAAATATCACCGTAAATGTCGCAGGCTCATACCTGGAAACCCTGCCCGGGCTTAAAGACATATTGTCAAGGCTGCCGGGAGTCATGACGGGCCCCGGTGAAGAGGAAATCAGCATTGTGGGCAAAGGTACGCCGCTGATCTATATGGACGACCGGAGGGTGGGGTTCGAAGAGGTCCGGGCCATCCCGGCCGGCCGTATCGAAAGCGTGGAGATACTGAAACATCCGTCTGCCAGGTATGAAGGCGAGGGGAGAAGCGTGATTATTGTCCGTTTAAGGGAAGAGCCGGAACAGGGGTACGGTTTTGCACTGTCTGAAACGGCTTCTTTCAAACGGAGGTTCAACAACTACTCGTCCCTTACTGCAAATTATAATCAGGGAAAGTTTTCGGCCGGTGCCCATGTGGCATTTAACCGCCTGCACCACTGGGAGAGCAACCAGTCCGGATTTGTGCTGCCGGAAGAGGATATTGCCTCGGATTACCACGTGGTTACCTCGTCTCCCCGTCCCCAGATCGTGGCCGGAGGCCATGTACACTACAGGCCCGACCAAAGAACAACCTTGTCATTTACCGCTGACCTGCGGACGCAAAAGGAGGATTTTCCCATAAGAACGGACACATATTTGAGAAAGGGTGACGACGTTTCAAATATAGTCACGCTGACAGAGAATAAGGACCGAAGGGATTATGTTACCTCCGGGCTGAGCTTTACCAGAAAAATAGACACGACAAATACCCTTTTTATAGGGGGGCAATACACCGGTTTTTATCAGAAACTGGAAACCGGTATCTACAATAATATAAACGGGCAGGGCTTTATTGCCGGTGATCTCAGGGACCAGGATTTCAGGACGCACAGGGGGATGGTACGGGTCGATTATGAGCACAAGGGCAGTGATAAACTCCTTTTTGAAACGGGCCTGAATATGGCCCTGGCCGGGTCCCGGTCCTTTACCTCCATCGCGGAACAGCCGGCAGGAAGGGAAGAGGTGACGACCTATGATTATACCGAGAATGTTTTTTCCGGGTATGCCCAGGCTTCCGGTAGCCTGGAAAAATGGACTTATGCTGCGGGACTCAGGCTGGAACGCAGTGATGTTTCCGGAAAATTCGGGCAGGCATCCGCACCTGAGATCGACCGGCAGAATACCAACGCCCTGCCGTTCGCAAAGTTGTCTTATATTCCCGGGGAAAACAGGGAACTGACATTCAATTACAAGCGCAGCGTGCAACGTCCCAGCTATTTTATGGCGAGCAGTATTACCGCATTTATCAATCCTTTTCTGGAATTTTCGAGAAATATCAGCCTGAAACCTACCTATACCAGTGAGGTGGGGCTGAATTACCAATGGAAGGCATATAACCTCGGGGTCTCCTATCATTACATTAACGACCCCATATACCTTACGGTGAGGTACCAGGGGCAGGAAGAACGACTGCTGATGTCTATGGACAACCTGGACCGGGAAGAGGTGCTTCAGGCAGAAGTCTCTGCCCCGTTTACCTATAAGTTCCTGACGGCGACCAGTACCGTAATGCTGGTCTGGACGGATATCCGGGACAACGATGCGGTTTCGGCCTACAGGTCAAGACCATTCCTGTATTATTATTCGAATATCGCACTGGATCTAATACCGGAAATGGATCTCGCCATTGATTTATGGGGGCAGACCAGCCGTTACGAAGGAATATACAGGAGAAAGCCGCTGTTCGTAACCGGGGCTTCCCTGTCGCGGACATTTTTCGGAAACCTGCAGTTGAGCCTTAACCTGAAAGATATTTTCAGGCAGATGAACTTCCACCAGTCATATCAGATGCATGGGGTCAGGGCCCACAGTGTGTTTTTTGCGGATGGCAGGGAAATAGCCATAGGCGTGAAATATACTTTCGGCAGCAAATCCGGAACGGAAAAACACGGCAAGGTGATCGACGAGGAGTCTTCCAGGGTAAATTAGCGGTCCCCGTGGCGGGGTTATTATTCCTTATCCCTCTCTGCTACGGCCTTCAGTACGGCTTTGAGCTTTTCCTGCTTTTCCATATAAGGCTCGAGGTCCAGCAGTTCCACTTTTCTGAATTCGATGGGGTGACTTTCGCTTTGCAGCGATATATATCCGCCTTTCAGCAAGGTGCCGTCCTGTTTTATCCCGGCCTCGAAATCGGAGACATTTCCGCCCCCGTACTGCGGTTTGTAATAGGTGAGCACCGTATCTCTTTCCACGATATGATGGATTACCGAATCTGCCAGTACCAGCATGTCCATCCGTACCCACCGGTCGCCGTGATACGTTTTTGAGCTGGAATTCAGGCAGTGATCGGTATAGAGGCTGTCTCCCAGTACCACGTTGGTACCCGGTGTACAGAGGTTTCCCGTAGGCCGGGAATTGGTACCGTCACCTCCGAGGATCTGTGCTTCGATGGAGATGGGGAAATCCTGGTTTTTATGCATGCTTTCGGGAGATTGCCCGTGCAGCATGGCCCCGCTGTTCCTCCAGGCCCAGCCTTCACCTCCCTGTGCCTGTTCGCCGGTAAACCGGTACTCCAGCCGCAGGATATAGGCCGAGAAAGGCGTGTTGTAGAATATGTGCCCATACTGCTTGTCGAATTGTTCGTAACCGTCATAGCTCACTTTCAGCAGGCCGTCCTCTACCCGGAAGGTATCGGCGTAGTTATCGCCGGTTTCGTGTTTTGATATTTTTACGGTCCAGTCGTCCAGGTCCTTTCCGTTGAAAAGGGGCGTCCATCCGGGGAGTACCTCCGTTGCCGGTTGCGGGTCGGGATCGGATGTCTTTTTCTTCTTTCCGGTTTCACAGGAGGTGATAAGAGTCCCTAAGCAAAAGAGCAGGAATAACTGTTTCATGGTGTGGTTTTATATTTTAACAAGTGGTAAACTTACACAAAAAATCCATTTTTTCCATATATTCTTTTTCCGCGCAACGCGGGTTCGGGCCAGGCACTGCGGTCGGGATGACAGGTTATCCCCCTGGTTCCGCGCTTTCCCGGACAATATCAGCAATATCAGCGGAAACTCTGCAGGGCATCGCACAATACGGTGATATCCTCTTCTTCGTGGGATGCGGAAAGCACTATGCGCCGTACCATGGGAGCGGTAGTATCCGGATAGTGAAAGGCAGTGGTCAGTATGTCCTTCTTCACCAGGTGCAGGGTAAGGGTATCCAGCTTGTGGGCATATGCCGGATGCCCCTCTATACGGTTAAAGACAATGCCCGAGCCGGAAACAGCCCGGTCGAATATTTTCATGTTGTCGCGCAGTTTTTCCCGCTGTATGTCGTACAGGGGCAATGCCTCGGCAAAGGCAGCCATAGCGGCCGGGGCTGCAGGACTGGCCCCGGCAAAGAACGGGTGCTCCTGCAAATTGCGGATGATGCGTGAGGAAGTACATATAACCCCGGCCTGTATGCCGAACCCTTTACCGGCCGATCCGCATACCAGGAGTTCCCGGAAAGGCGTTTTCTGCAGTTTCCTGAAAATGCCTCCGCCGCGGGTTCCCAGTACGCCCAGTCCGTGGGAATCGTCTGCCACAAATGCGGTATGTTCCAGGGGCAATTGTTCGTACCAGTCGTTTTCGTAAAGATTGTTTTCCGGGCTTACGGAATCGCATAGCACCACGGCAGTTTTATCCGGATAGGACGCGGTAAAGGCCCTGACTGCGGCTATGAGGTCTTCTACGGATTCCAGGACCAGGGTATCCGGATGGGAAAGTGCCGGATGTGTGCCTTTTATACTGAAAAATGTATGGGTGTCCCCTTCAAAAGCCCGTAGGGCCAGTTGCCCGGCAAGAAAACCCGAGGATACGGAAAGGGCAGCCCCACTCCCGGTCAGGGCTGCGAACCGGGCTTCCGATTTTTCGTAAATACCGATGCTTACATTGGCCTTGCGCGATGCGGCATAGCCCGTGCCATACCGATGTATGTTCCGGATAAGGATATCCCGGAAACGGGGCAGGGTGGTCAGTCCCAGGTAGGCAGTCCCCCCGAAATAGCGATAATGCTTTCCCTCGGAAAACAGCAGCCGGCCCGGAGAAGAGTCTGTGGTAAACATTATATTTTGAGCACTATTCCCGATCCGGGCAGTTCCGGAAAGATTACTTTTCCGTGATCTTCAATAACCACTCCTGTGGCGATATCGTGTTTCAAAAGCATGGCCCCGTCCATATCCACATAATCGAGTTGCGGAAGCAGCTGTGCGATGGCAGAGATTCCTACCGTAGATTCTGTCATACATCCTACCATGACCTTAAGGCCGAGGTTTCCGGCCTTTGCTATCATTCGCCGGGCCGGGGTAAGTCCGCCGCATTTGGTGAGTTTTATGTTGATGCCGTGAAAGTGGCCTTTACACTTTTCCACATCACTTTCCACGATACAGCTTTCATCTGCAATGACCGGAAGGGCACACCCGGCCATGACTTTTTTCATCCCTTCCCAGTTATCGGCCTTTAGGGGTTGCTCGATAAACTCGACCCCGAGTTCCTTGAGCTTATAGGAGTTCGCTATGGTTTCTTCCGGGGTCCAGGCACAGTTGGCATCTACCCGGAAGGTGGCATCCGTATGTTGGCGGAGCGCCTTTACAATGGCTACATCATGATCGGTTCCCAGTTTTATCTTGTACAGGGGCCACGGCTTTTCCTGCATTTTCTCTACCATCTTTTCAATAGATGCAATGCCGATGGTGTAGTTGGTCACGGGATATTTACCGGTGGGGTATCCCCATATTTCGTAAAGCGGACTGCCCAGTAATTTGCCGTAAAGGTCGTTGGCTGCAAGGTCCAGGGCACATATGGAAAAATTACTCAGTTTTTGTTTTGCCAGGAAATCGTGAAAGGCTTCGGGAGTGGTGAAGTCAAATTCCCCGATACGGTCTTCCACGGCACGGATCTCATCCATCATGGAATCGACGGTGATGTGGTAGTACGGGTTGGAAGTGGCCTCGCCATAACCCGTTTTTCCGTCAAGCGACAGGCAGGCGATAAGCGTATCCTGAACATCGTGGGATTCCCTGGAGATGCCAAAAGTATGCTTTAACTCCAGGCGGTGTTTCTTTAGTATTATCTGCATAATGTAGACAGGCTGGTTGTGTGTTTAGTGATTTACATCTTCGGTCTTTCTGCTGGAGACATACCCGAACAGTTTTTTCTCCTTGATGAGCTGGGCCACACCTTCGGGGAGCATGTTTTCCCAGCCTTCCCTGCCTTCCGCTATCATTCTGAGTACTTCCTTGGAGTAAATATCGAGGGTGTCCGGATCGAATTCGGTAATATCCACCACCTTGCCGTTGAATTTGAAAAACTTGTAGAGCTCTTTCATCCTGGGATGGACTCTCAGGTTGTCGCTGGTCATGATCTCCCCGGTTTTCGGGTCCTTCATGGGGTACAGGTACACTCTCAGGTCTTTGAAGAACAGTTTCCCGAAGGCTTCCAGTATGCCGCCGCTCAGGTGCCTGTAATACTTTTCGTCGAATACGTCGATCAGGTTACTGACGCCCATGGAGAGCCCCATACGGCATTTGGTATACCTGGAGAAATATTCGACCAGGCGGTAATATTCCTGGAAATTGGATATCATGACGGTCTGCCCCAGGGAGCACAGCAATTCGGCCCGGTCCATAAAATCCTGCTCGTCGATCTCTCCCTCCGCCCTGAGATTGGACAGGGTGATCTCGAAAATGACTTCTGTTTTCTTGCGGTCTACCCTGTTTTCCTGTATAAACATTTCATAGGCTCTCTTGTACATGGTCATATTCACCTTGGTTACCGGCCTGAAGCTCCCCCGGAGGGCGAGAAGGTTTTTCTTGTACAGCAGGGCTGCGGGAAGAATATTGTTTCCGTCCGGGCCGAACATTACGGCCTCGGTCATTTCGTTTTTCAGCAATTGCAGGCTCATCAGTCTGTTATCGACCTGCAGGAACCTCGGCCCGGAGAAATTGATCATGTCGATCTCCAGGGTGTCCTGATCGATATTGTCGTACAGGCTTTTGAGCAGTTTTTTGGGCTGGTCGTGCATGTAAAAGGCCCCGTAGATCAGGTTGACCCCTAATATTCCGAGGGTCTCCTGCTGCATGCGCGCATCGGTCAGGTGAAAGCGGATGTGTATTATGATCTCGTTGTAATTCTCCTTAGGATCAGCCTGAAAACGTATACCTACCCATCCGTGCCCCTTGTATTTCTTGGTAAAGTCTATGGTAGCCACGGTATTGGCATACGTAAAAAACAGTTTATTGGGGTGCTTTCTCCTGGAAATACGGTCTTCTACCAGCCTTATTTCGTGGTCCAGCATTTTTTTCAGACGCGACTGGGTGACGTATCGCCCGTCTTCTTCAAGACCGTAAATGGCGTCGCTGAAATCCTTGTCATAAGCACTCATCGCCTTGGCGATGGTTCCGGACGCCCCCCCGGCCCTGAAAAAATTACGGACGGTTTCCTGTCCGGCCCCGATCTCTGCAAATGTACCGTAGATGTCCTCATTCAGGTTTATCCTCAGGGTTTTGGATTTTGTAGAAGGAATGTGCTCTATCTCTTTGTCGCCCTTTAAAACAATCGTCATCTGCTAAGTGTTTTATTTAGCACAAAGTTAAAAATTATCGTTAAGTAATACGGTGAATATATAGTAAAAATCGGAGGCCGGGATTAAAGAATCCGTACGACGGGCGATATCCGGTCGTACTATAGTGTATTTTACTGCTGGTCCCGGTTTTCCGGCCGGTGTTTTTTTGTACTTTAGCAGATGGTTTTACAAACCACACCAAAGGGCATTAACCAAGCAAAAGCTTCACTCTTGAGAATTACATTTTTAGGTACGGGTACGTCACAGGGAATTCCGGTTATCGGAAGCGATCACCCGGTCTGTCTCAGTGAGGACAGCAGGGATAAGCGCCTCCGGGTTTCGGTGCTGGTGGAGTGGGAAGATCATTGCTTTGTAGTAGACTGCGGTCCTGATTTCAGGCAGCAGATGCTACGTGCGGGGGTGTCGCGTATAGACGGTATTCTCTTTACCCACGAACACGCAGATCACACCATGGGGCTGGACGATATACGGCCTTTCTTTTTTCGCCAGGGCGATATTCCCATCTATGCCCACCCGCGGGTGCTCGGGGAGCTCAGGCAGCGGTTCCCGTATATTTTTGTGAGCGGTAAGGAAAAGTATCCCGGTGCTCCGGGAGTCAGGGAGATCGAAGTGACCGGTAACCGGACGCTTGAACT
Organism: Sinomicrobium soli; assembly: GCF_003285545.1. Taxonomy (GTDB): domain Bacteria; phylum Bacteroidota; class Bacteroidia; order Flavobacteriales; family Flavobacteriaceae; genus Sinomicrobium. The sequence goes on from NZ_QLNV01000020.1 coordinate 56,145, forward strand.
CGGGGGTATTTCCGTGGTTCCGGTCAGTGTCATGCACAACCGCCTCCAGGTATTCGGCTATCGCTTTGGCGATTTTGCATACCTGACCGATGTAAAGACCATTTCGGATGAGGAACTTCAGAAAGTAAAAAAGGTAAAGGTACTGGTCATTAATGCCCTCCGGACAGAGCCGCATCCCTCTCACCTGAACCTCGAAGAGGCGTTGAGTTTAATTGAAAAAATAAGACCGGAAAAAGCCTATCTTACCCATATCAGCCACCTGCTGGGCTTTCATGCTGAAGTGGAAAAAACACTTCCCGAAGGAGTGTTCCTGGCCTATGACAATTTACAGCTGGAGGTTTGATGATATGATGTTGGGCGCCGGTAGTTAAAAACATTGAAAACATATTAGCATATTCAGGTTTATTATGAGAAGTGACGAAGTAAAAAAAGGATATCAGCGCACGCCGCACAGGTCATTGTTCAGGGCTACGGGACTGAAAGACGACGATTTTGACAAACCTTTTATCGGGGTGGCCAATTCGTTTGTAGAGATCATTCCGGGGCATTTTTTCCTGAACGAGGTATCGGAGATCATCAAGGAGGAGATCAGGGCAAACGGCTGTGTCCCTTTTGAATTTAACACCATTGGAGTAGATGACGGTATCGCTATGGGGCACGACGGGATGCTGTACTCCCTGCCCAGCAGGGAACTTATTGCCAGTTCGGTGGAAACCGTGATGAATGCCCATAAGCTGGACGCCATGATCGCCATTCCGAACTGCGATAAAATAGTTCCCGGGATGATCATGGGGGCGCTCCGGGTAGATGTCCCTACGGTTTTCGTAAGCGGCGGTCCCATGGCCAAGGGGCATAAGAAGGACGGGACGCCCATAGACCTGGCGTCAGCTTTTGAGGCCGTGGGGAAGCACGAGGCCGGCAACATGAGCGATGAGGAACTGAAGGATATCGAGTGCAATGCCTGCCCGAGCGGGGGAAGCTGTTCCGGCATGTTTACGGCCAATTCCATGAATACGCTTATGGAAGCCATGGGAATTGCACTTCCCGGTAACGGAACGATCCTCGCCCGGACTCCCGAGCGCGAAGCCCTGTACAGAGAGGCGGCCCGGAGGATCTGTGAAATAGCAAAGGACAAGGCGGCCCGGGAGAAATTCAGGCTGAGAAACATACTCAATGAGAACGCGGTAAAAAATGCGTTTGCCGTAGACATGGCCATGGGCGGAAGTACGAATACCGTACTGCATATGCTGGCGATCGCCAATGAGGCCGGTGTAGATTTCAGCCTGAAAGACATCAACAAGATCTCCGGGAAAGTGTCTCATATCGCCAAGATATCCCCCAGCCTGAGTACGGTACATATGGAGGATATCAACCGGGCCGGCGGGGTGAATGCCGTTATGAAGGAGATGACCCGGAGAGGAGATCATGTACTGGCCGACAACCTGACCATAGGAGGAGAGACCCTTTTTGAAAAAATTGCAGATGCCGAAATCAGGGATACCCGTATTATCCATACCATAGACAACCCGTACAGTAAAGTAGGGGGGCTGGCCATTCTTTACGGTAACCTGGCGGAAGAAGGGGCGGTGATCAAAACGGCAGGGATCACCGGGGACCGGGTGTTTACCGGAAAAGCCGTGTGTTTTGACGGTCAGTCCCAGGCCATTGCCGGTATACTGAGTAAAAAAGTAAAAGCCGGGGATGTGGTGGTCATCAGGTACGAAGGGCCGAAAGGCGGTCCCGGAATGCAGGAAATGCTCACCCCTACCAGCCTTATCATGGGAATGGGACTGGGCAGTTCGGTAGCCCTTATCACCGATGGCAGGTTCAGTGGGGCTACCAGGGGAGCGTCGATCGGCCATGTTTCGCCAGAGGCTGCCGAAGGAGGAATGATAGGCCTGCTTAAGAATGGCGATACCATACATATCGATGTAGACAATTATATATTGTCGGTAGACCTGAGTGATGAGGAAATTGCCAGGAGAAAGGCCGCATTTGTCCCGGTAAAAAAAGAGATCACCTCGCGGTGGCTCGGGCAGTACAGGGCCCTGGTGACCAATGCCAGTAACGGGGCGGTATTAAAAACGGACCTGTTTTAACCGGGAACAGACAACTTGATGCCTACGCGGCCGGTATGTCTTACCTTTGCAGGTGAGATGCCCGGAATGCATAATGTTCCGGCAGCTATAATATTATCGTTATGAGAAAAAGCTTGTTTTTATACCTGTTCGTATTTACAGGGCTCCTCGCCCTTTTCCTGTATGTCAGTTCAGATAAGGGGCTGAGAGCAAAAGACCGGGAAATAGAGCAACTGAAGACAAAACTCGCCGGGTTGGAAGACAGTGCCGGCAAACTGTCGGACTCTACCCAGACCCTGCTGATGGATGCCATGGATCTGCAGTATTTTTCACTGGAAAACAACGAAGAGGCCCTGTCCTATTTCGATGATTACGACCTGGAGAACCCCGCCGGGTATATTGCGGACAAGCTCCTGGAGACCAATGAGCGCGAAGGGGACAATCCGCTGGTGCCGTATGAGGGAATGGAAGGGCCTGTGAAGATCAATAAGATCAAGGTGCTCAACCACCGGTGGATCATCGCCGATTTCTCCGACGGAAAGCACTGGGGCGAACTCTTTATACGCTATGAGCTGAAAAAGGACCTCGGCATCGACTTTACACTGGTAGACCACCTTCTGTATGCAGGGGGGTAGGTGGCCGGACAACTCCACACAATCCTCTGGATGGGACAGATTTTGATAATTAAACTAAATGTATTTACTTTGTAATAACATTTAGAACTTATGGAAACATCGATCATCAAAATCGGAAATTCGAAAGGACTTCGCCTGAGCAAGACCATTCTGGAAAAATATAATATCAGGGACAAGGTGGAACTGATCCTGGAAAAAGGGCAGATTGTCCTCAGACCTGTTGCTGTGCCGAGACATAACTGGGAAAAGGAATTTAAGGAGATGAGTAAAAAAGGCGATGATAAACTGCTTATGAATGATGTATTTGAAGACGAAAATCTTGATGAATGGATTTAAAACAATATGATGTGGTCCTTGTCAATCTCGATCCGACCATAGGGAGTGAAATAAAAAAAACACGTCCCTGTGTGATTATTTCACCCAATGAGATGAATAAGTACCTGAATACCGTCGTTCTTGCCCCGATGACTACAAATCTGAAACAATATCCTACGAGGGTTGCAGTTAAACATCATGGAAAAAAAGGAATGATCGCGATCGATCAGATACGTACGGTAGATAAGGTCAGAATAATAAAAACATCGGGCAAACTTTCCGGGGCCGAAATAAAAAGATGTAAGGCGGTTATAAAGGAGGCCTTTGTAGATTAAACTAAGCCCGGAGTACAAAATAAAAACCCTCTCTGTGAATCTCTGAAGCCCTCTGTGCCTCTTTGTGAAATAACCTGCAACGAGTTATGAGCTCATCATAATCTTTCCGTAAGCCATTTCAGGAAGGAACGGAAGTTCTGCGGGGCGACGCCGTGGCCTACGGGAAATTCTTCGTAGGTGAAATCGATACCCAGCTTTTCGAGAAAGGGAGGGGCCTGCCGGGCCCAGGCTACGGGGATTACCTGGTCGGCACTGCCGTGGGAGCAGTAAAAGCTGAGCCCGGAAAAATCGTTTTTCTCGTAGCCCGTAAGCAGGATATTGTTGTTGATATACCCGCTCAGGGCAATGATATTCTTTACTTTTTCCGGGTAGGACAGGGCCACGGCATAACTGAGAATGGTACCCTGGCTAAAGCCCATAAGCGTTACCCTTTCCGGGTCCAGTCCGTAAGCGTCTACGGCTTCATCGATAAAGGCCGCCATCCGGTCTCGTGATGTTATGGCCTGGGCATCGTCAGACCACTTGCCGTCTTCGGCATCGAAGTGTATGGCATACCAGGCATGGCCGTAGGGGGCCAGGGAATAGGGGGCCCTTACCGAAATGACACACAGTGCTTCCGGCAGTTCCGGGGCAAAGGAAAAGAGGTCTTCTTCATTACTTCCGTATCCGTGAAACATAAATAATACGGGGGCTTTCCCGGTGTGTCTTCCGGGTTTTCGGATAAGGTGATAAAGGGAGAGTTCCCGGGTTTGCATGATGTACTCTGATTTAAATGCTGTCTTAATTATCTTTTCCGTTTTCCTGCACAGGCTACATAATAAATGTAAACCATTTCTGGAAATAATCCCCGAACAGCGGCGCTTTCTGTCTTTTTCCCGTGATGGCTCCCGAAAGGCCGTATACGATCAGGATGATAAAAAACAGGTAAAAACCTATGGTGGCCGGCCAGCTGTCGGCAAAACCCACCAGGAAGCCTATGGCGTAAAAGGAGATCCATAACCCGAAGCCCTGCCTGATATGGAACCGGGCAAACTCGTTTTTGGATTCCATATTCATAAAGATGGCGATAATGTTTCCTATGATGGTGATATAGGCTATGATGGCGGTGTTTTTCCCGGATAGTACGGTCTGGTCTTCCATGATCTCGAATAATAAGGTTGTTACTGTGCCAGGCTCAGTATGCCGCTGGCCAGGCTTCCGTATACCCGGCCTTTTAACCGGCGTCCGAGGAAAGCACTGTTTTTTGATCGCGACAGTATATGACTGTTCTCAAAAGTATACCCGGTATCCGGGTCAAACAGGCTGAGGTCGGCCTTTTTTCCCGGGAGGAGTTCTGCCTCCGGTATGCCGAAACGCCGTCGTCCGGAAGTGAGCAGGGCAATGGTCTTTTCGGTGTCCAGCACGGTCTGAAGGGCCCCGAAGGCACTTTCCAGGCCAATACTGCCGAACATGGCCCTGTCAAATTCCACTTTTTTGTGTTCGACGTCTATGGGATTGTGGTCTGAGGTGACAAAGTCGATCACCCCCTCCTTCAGGCCTTTCAAAAGGGCCGTAACATCTTCTTTTCCGCGTAGCGGGGGGAGGAGTTTGTAGTTGGTGTCAAAGGCCTCGAGGGTCTCTTCCGTAAGGACGAGGTTGGAGACAGCCACACTACAGCTAACGTCCAGTCCCTTTGTCCTGGCTTCCCTGATCAGGGTTACCGACCTTGCCGTGGAAATCGTGGGGATATGCAATTTACCGCCGGTGTATTCCAGGATAAAAAGGTCCCTTGCGACATGCAGTTCTTCCGCCAGGGCCGGGATGCCTTTTAGTCCGAGCCTTGTGGAAACGGCCCCTTCACTGGCAACACCCTTTCCCGCGATCCTGTTTTCCTGGGGAAAGGAACATACGAGCCCGCCGAAACTTGCGGTATAGAGCAGGGCGATTTTCAGGAGGTTGGGGTTATTGACGGACTTCTGGTAATCCCCGAAGGCCACCGCACCTGCATTCTTCATGTCGTAGAGCTCTGCCAGGTCTGTACCTTCACTTCCGGCGGTCAGCGCCCCTATGGGGTAAATCGCGGTACCGTAACCCGCTCCGCGCGATTTGAGGAAGGCAACATCGGCATGGGTGTCTACCACCGGGAAAGTATTGGGGTTGACCAATACGGCCGTAAACCCGCTCCTTGCTGCCGTAAGCAGGCCGTTGGCTATGGTTTCCCTGTCCTCGTATCCCGGTTCCCCGAGACTGACACTCGTATCTGTCCATCCCGGTGACACATGCAGGTTGGGCAGTGAAATGACTTCGGCATCCGAAGGAGCAGGGATGTTTTCGGAAATTCCGGAAATAATACCGTCGGAAACCAGTATGTCGAGTGATTGTTTGTGGTATTCACCTTGCGGGTTGATGACCCTTGCAGATTTTAGGAGAATCTTCATTTAAAATATTTTAAAAGGAGTATTTCCGTGATGAGGAATACAAGAGCAAAAATAACAAACCATTTCCAAAGCTCACGGATGCTCCCGGCATTTTTTATTTCAAGTGCCGTGCTTTCCCAGGAGTAGCCCGGGGTGGCATTCCCCGCCATAGGGGGAGGGAGGGCGGCCTTACTTTCGTTGCGGTTGTAGTTAAAGCTGATGTACTGTAACAGGCTGTCGCCGTATTTCAGTTGATAGGGGCCGTCTTTTCCGGGAACCTCACGGGAAGTATTCCATTGAATTTTTTCCGGAAATGAGCGTTGTTGCGGGATGAGGGACCGATGCTCCTGATGGAGGGATACTATGTCTTCACCTGTTGTTTGAACGGGTTTTCTGCTGCTTATGGTCCCCGTGATCCCGGTCTGGTAGTACAGTGCGGGAGCAGGGAGGGCCGTGCGGCCGATATTGTAGAGCACGGGGACGATCAGCGGGGAGTTCCGGAAATCTGAAAATTCCCCGTTCAGCGGGGCCGTAAAGAAGTATACATGGTCTTTTTCCGCGAGGAAAGAGGAACCGTCTTCAAAACCGAGGATCTTTCCGCCCCGGCTGTCGATATTGAAGACAGGGCGGGCTTCGGGATACAGAAAATTATCGGTTTTCCGGACCGTTGTTTCAAAGACCCCACGGAATACGGGATGTGCAAATTGTATATCTGTCACCTTTTTTCTTGCTTTTTCTGCCCCCCCGGTGCGCAGCGGGGAGGCGATGCCGGTATTCAGGTCCCGGAAGAGATTGTTGAGTTCGGCAAGCGGGATTTTTTCCGACGGGATCACCAGGACGGGGCTGCCTTCCTGGTGTACTGCATGCACTGCGCGGACCAGGGAAACGGGGATGTTTTCCGGTTCGTTCAGGACGATCAGGTCCTGCCCGGAGACCGCGCTGTAATCCAACTGTGCCGTGGCAGCTGTCTGTACGTCGAATTCGTCTTCGGTAAAAATTCTCCGCAGGTACTGGTCGGGGACATCCCCTATGATCAGGGTGCGGACCTTTTCACGGGGATTAATGGAAAAATAAAGCGTATTGTCGTAAGAGAGGCCCTGGTCTTCTATAAGGACCTTCCCGTTTACAAGTCCGTCTTCCGGGATGCGGAAAAGGGTTTCGGCAGTATTGCTTTCTTCGAAGGTCGCTGCCGTTTTTGCGACAAGGGTGTCGTTGTTATAGAGGGAAACGGGGAGTGTAAGCCCGGTACTGTCATTTTTTGAGAGCAGTACGGATAGTTCCAGGGAATGCCCTTCGGTATCGGAAAGGTATACGCTGTCCAGCACGATATTGTCATTGTGCTGCGCGCGCAGCACAACAGGATAGTAGTTCACCAGGGTGTCGTTGCCGGGTATGGTATGGGGAGCCCAGCCGCGGAAATCGGAGATCAGGATAAAGTTTTTCCTGGTAACCGTATCGCTGCCCAGCAGGTTTTTTCCCCGGAGTATCACGTTTTCAGGGGAGAGGGGGGTAGCGGAATAGCCGAGCTGTAACAGTTCCTGTTTTATTTCAGACAACGGGGTTTGTGAAAAGGAAGAGTTGTCGGTAAAGAGCGAGACATCCCCTTCGGGAGGGGAGGCCAGCAGGTCGCGGACCGCCTGGGCGAGTAATTCCCCCTGTGCTCCCCCGGCCTGCATGCTGAAGGAATTGTCGAGGTAAATAACGGTTTCCGCCTTTTTGAGGGCTGCTGCATTTTTCTGGGTATACGGCCGGGCAAAGGCCAGGACAAGGGCAGCGATCAGCAACAGGCGTGAGGCGAGGACAAGCCATTTTTTAAGCCTGGAACTCTTGCGGTTCTTTTGTTGTATTTCCTGGAGAAACCTGACATTGGTAAAAGGCATGTGCCGGAATTTCCGCAGCCGGAACAAGTGGATAACGACAGGGATCATTAAAAACAACAATGCCCAGAGGATCTCAGGATGTTTAAAATGCATACTATTGGTTTTCTATCCCAAACTTACATAAAAAAGTGTCCCCGGTGAAGGTTCTTATAAACAAAAACAGCTGTTCCGACAGTATTCGGAACAGCTGTTTTTTGTAATCGTATTCAACCGTAAAGCTTTATTCTTCGGTGAGTACCCATTCCCCTTTTTTGAGGAGGGGTTCTGCCTGTTTGAACTTCACGGTCTGGCTTTCGCCGCTCATGACGTTCCTGATGGTTACCTTGTCATTTCTTCCTATTTTGGGTTTATCCCTTACAATGGTTTCGGTAACCTGCGGCCTGGACTGGGCCTGTTGCCCGGCCTGTCGGTGGCGGGCCGCCATTTCATCGCTGTTGAGTACCTCTTCTTTGGAGGTCTGGTAGTCTTCCTGTTTTTTCGGTTCCCTGGCTTCCTGGATATTCGAAGTGTCCTGGGCCGGTAATTCCCCTTTGAACAGGAAGGTGACCACATCCTTGTTTACATTGTCCATCATGCCCTTGAAGAGCTCGAAGGCTTCAAATTTATAGATGAGCAGGGGGTCTTTCTGTTCGTGTACGGCAAGCTGAACCGACTGTTTCAGTTCGTCCATCTTGCGCAGGTGGGTTTTCCACGCATCATCTATGATGGCCAGGGTGATGTTCTTCTCAAAATCGGCCACCAGTTTTTTTCCTTCACTTTCATAGGCATCCTTCAGGTTGGTCACGACATTCAGGGTTTTGGTACCATCGGTAAAAGGCACTACAATACGTTCGAACCTGTCGCCCTGGTTTTCGTAGACATTCCTGATCACCGGGAAAGCGGTAGCGGCATTGCGCTCTATTTTTTCATCGTAATACTGGTAAGCCGCCTTGTATACCCTGGAGGTGATCTCCTGGGCCGACAGCCTGGAGAATTCTTCTTCCGTTACCGGGGCCACGAGGGAGAAATACTTGATCAGTTCGAATTCAAAATTCTTGTAATCGCTGGCAGCCTTGTTGGTTTCCGAAATGGCTTCTGCGGTATCGAATATCATGTTGGCAATATCCACTTTCAGCCGTTGTCCGTGAAGGGCGTGCCGTCTTCTTTTGTAGACCACTTCCCTCTGGGCATTCATCACATCGTCGTATTCGAGCAGTCGTTTACGTATGCCGAAGTTGTTTTCCTCTACCTTTTTCTGGGCCCGTTCGATAGACCTGGTCATCATGGAGTGCTGTATTACCTCTCCTTCCTTGAGCCCCATGCGGTCCATCATTTTTGCCACCCGTTCCGAGCCGAAAAGGCGCATGAGGTTATCTTCCAGCGACACGTAGAACTGTGAGCTTCCCGGGTCTCCCTGACGTCCCGACCGCCCTCTCAGCTGCCGGTCTACCCGCCTGGAGTCGTGCCTTTCCGTACCTATAATCGCCAGTCCGCCTGCCTTTTTGACCTCGTCCGTAAGCTTGATATCGGTACCCCGACCGGCCATATTCGTCGCTATGGTCACGATGCCTGCCTTACCGGCCTCGGCTACGATATCCGCTTCCTTTTTGTGCAGTTTTGCGTTGAGTACATTATGGGGAACCTTTCGCAGGTGCAGCATCTTGCTGAGCAGTTCGGAGATCTCTACCGAGGTGGTCCCTATCAGTACCGGCCTTCCGGCCCGCGACAGTTGTGTGACCTCGTCGATAACCGCATTGTATTTTTCTCTTTTGGTCTTGTATATGAGGTCCTGCCTGTCGTGCCGGGCTATGGGCCTGTTCGTGGGGATCTCCATGACGTCCAGTTTGTATATCTCCCAGAACTCCCCGGCCTCGGTGACGGCCGTACCGGTCATTCCGGCGAGTTTGCGGTACATCCTGAAATAGTTCTGGAGGGTTACCGTGGCAAAGGTCTGGGTGGCGTCTTCGATCTTGACATTTTCCTTGGCTTCGATAGCCTGGTGCAGTCCGTCGGAATAACGCCTTCCGTCCATGATACGGCCGGTTTGTTCGTCTACGATCATGACCTTGTTGTCCATGACCACATATTCGGTATCCTTTTCAAAAAGGGTATAGGCCTTAAGCAGCTGGTTCATGGTGTGGATGCGCTCGCTCTTTACCGAGAAGTCCCTGAAAAGCTGTTCCTTGAGCTCCGCTTCTTCCTCTACCGGGAGAAGCTGGTTCTCTATCTTTGCGATTTCCGTACCGATATCCGGCATGACGAAGAAATCGGGGTCGGTATCTTCCGAAAGGTATTCCACCCCCTTGTCGGTGAGTTCTATCTGGTTGTTTTTTTCGTCGATAACAAAGAGGAGCTCGGCATCTATCTTGGGCATTTCCCGGTTGTTGTCCTGCATGTAGAAATTCTCCGTTTTCTGAAGCAGCTGCTTTATCCCTTCCTCACTGAGAAACTTGATCAAGGCCTTGTTCTTGGGAAGCCCGCGGTGTACGCGAAGCAGCAGGAAGCCTCCTTCCTTGGTATTTCCCTCGGCAATGAGTTTTTTGGCTTCGGCCAGTACGCCGGTCAGGTACTGCCGCTGTCTCTGTACCAGGTCAGACACTACGGGCTTGAGCTCGTTAAACTCATGCCTGTCGCCCTGGGGCACAGGGCCGGATATGATCAGCGGGGTCCGGGCATCGTCTACCAGTACGGAGTCGACCTCATCCACGATGGCATAGTTGTGCGGACGCTGTACCAGGTCGTTGGGAGTGTGGGCCATATTGTCCCTGAGATAGTCAAAGCCGAATTCATTATTGGTACCGTAGGTAATATCGGAATTATACGCTTTTCTCCGCCCTTCCGAATTGGGCCTGTGGTTATCGATACAGTCTATCGAAAGACCGTGAAATTCAAACAGCGGCCCCATCCATGCGCTGTCCCTCCTGGCGAGATAGTCGTTTACCGTGACCAGGTGTACGCCGTTCCCGGTAAGTGCGTTGAGGTATACCGGAAGGGTAGCGACCAGGGTTTTACCTTCCCCCGTCTGCATTTCCGCGATCTTACCCCGGTGCAGTGCAATACCTCCTACAAGCTGTACGTCGTAGTGGACCATATCCCAGGTAACTTCCTTTCCGGCCGCGTCCCAGGAGTTCTTCCAGGTGGCGCTGTCCCCTTCGATGGTCACGTAATCTTTGGCGGCCGACAGTTCCCTGTCGAAAGCACTGGCAGTAACGGTCAGGGTAGGATTGGCAGCAAATCTTTTAGCGGTTTCCTTGACTACGGCAAAGGCTTCGGGAAGAATTTCATCCAGTTTGCTTTCCGTCGCCTTATAGGCCTCGTCGTTGAGTTTGTCTATCTCGGTATAGATATCTTCCTTGCGGTCTATGTCTTCCGAAGTATCTGCTTCTTCCTGCAGTGCGGCTATTTTTTCGTCATAAGAAGCCCTTGCTTCCCTGATCCGGGCCTTGAAATCCAGGGTTTTTGCCCGGAGTTCGTCGTGGGACAAGGAAGACAGCTGTTTTTCCACCTCCTTGATCTTATCCACCAATGGCTGTATCTCTCTGATGTCCTTCTTCGCTTTATCTCCTACAAAAATTTTGAGAACAGAATTCAGTAAACTCATAATGGTTTTATTTTAAATTCGAAAAAAGGGAATTTGCATTCCCGTTGGCGTGAGCGGTCATTATCCCGGGCCGATTTTCCAATGTCCTTACAAAGCTAATGAAAAAAGGGCAAAGCGGGGCCGACAGGCGGGATTTTGGTATGGTATTAACGGTCCCGGTGCCTGCCCTGCACGTTCTGACAACCTTTCGGTACTTTTTTATCAGGGATAAAAAAAAGCCTCCCGGGGAGACTTTTTTATTTTAGTGATTTTTCTAATATTCATCTTCATTCCAGAGGTAATCCTCCTCTGTAGGATAATCCGGCCATATTTCTTCTATAGACTCATAGATCTCTCCCTCGTCCTCCATGGCTTGAAGGTTTTCCACCACTTCCAGCGGAGCACCCGTCCTTATAGCATAGTCGATCAATTCGTCTTTTGTAGCCGGCCAAGGTGCATCGCTAAGGTAGGATGCCAGTTCTAATGTCCAATACATTGCTATTCGTTTTTTATTTTCTGCAAAAATAAATTTTTAAACTAAAAAGTCAAGTTAAAACTGTTTTAATTGCGCATTAATTCCAAGAACATAATGAAATGCCTATTTTGTTGGTTTTAAATCATTAAAACCCGGTATAACCTGCATATTCATCAAGTATTGTCCATGTTCTGGAGAACAGGAACAGGTACCCGGGATGTCCGAATAGGGTATATTTCATTCAGCCTTAAAATGCCGTTATTCCGAAGTGCCTTTTTCGGGGATCCACTTTATTTCTTCGGCTTGCAGCGATTGAGACAACTTTCGTGCCAATACGAAGAGATAATCGGAAAGGCGATTGAGGTATTGTAGTATTCCGGGGTCAACAGTTTGGTATTCATTTAGTTGTGTGGCCATTCTTTCGGCCCTCCGGCATACGCAGCGGGTGATATGACAATATGACACTGCAGGATGCCCTCCCGGAAGGATGAAGTGTGTCATGGGTGGGAGGTCTTCATTCATCAGGTCTATCTCCTTTTCAAGCCCGGTAATATCCTGGTCGGAGATCCCGGCAATATCCAGGCGTGATTTTCCGTTTTTCAGAACGGCTTTTTCCGGGTCGGTAGCCAGTACGGCCCCCATGGTAAACAACCTGTCCTGTATGCGGAGCAGGATGTTCCCCTGTATCCCGGTCCCCTGGTCGCGTAAAAGCCCTATCCATGAGTTGAGCTCGTCTACAGTGCCGTAGGTTTCTATCCGGATATGGTGCTTTGGGACCCTGGTGCCCCCGAACAGGGAAGTGTTGCCCTGGTCTCCTGTTTTGGTGTATATTTTCATAACTATACGTTTAGATCGTATTCCGGTTTCCACGACTGCAGCGGCCCGTTGTATATGGAATTATTGGCCAGGGCAACACAGATGGCGGTAGTGCCCCCGGTATAAACATTGGAGTCGGGCAGGCTGTTTTCCGAAATGGCCCTGTAAAAGTCATTGAAAGCATAAAAGCTTCCGTCCTTCAATTTGTTGTCGGCCAGTTTAATGCCTTTTTTGTCATCGTTCCAGGTGAGTTTGGTAGCGCCGCTTACCCCGTCTACCTCTTCCAGCTCTTTCCGGGTTTCGGGTTCCGGGTAAAAAATGCCGTCATCGACCAGCAACGATACCATGCCTTTGGAGCCCTTGATACGGAAAGAGTACCCGTCGTGCTGATTGGAACAGGTGGCCCCGAAATTCCCTATCATGCCCTCTTTTTCATACCTGACATTCACCTGGACGTTGTCATAGGTTTCCCTGCCGTCCTTATACCGGTCTATGCCCCCGGTGCCGTAGATGGTGGTGGGCCTGCAGTCGAAGGCCCAGTGGATAAAGTCCATCTGGTGGGAGAGCAGCTCGGCGGGAAGCCCCCCGGAATACTCCCGGTACATCCGCCAGTTGATCTTTCGTTCCAGGCCGGGGTCGGGTACCGGCCTGCGCCAGTTCCAGTTGCGGTCCCAGCGGGCGTCGATCTGGGTCACCTTGCCGAGATAACCGTTCTGTATCATCTGTTTTACCTTGTAATACAGCGGGGAATACCGGTACTGGTGCCCTACCTGCAGGGTCTGTTTTTTATGTCTCCCGGCAATATCTACCAGCTGAAGGGCCTGTTCCGGGGTAAAGGTCATGGCTTTTTCGAGCATGACATGCTTTCCGGCTTCCAGGGCATCTCTGGC
>NZ_QLNV01000021.1 GCF_003285545.1 Sinomicrobium soli
TGATTGCGATTACAAGAATATCAAAGAACTAAAAAATAATCAATTGAAAATCAATGGGTTTTAAGTGCCCACTAATGTCATTTTATCTATACTAAAGTACTGAATTGATATAAATCATGTTTATTTGAGAATTTAAAATTAATTTTACTTTCGTATTGTCATTGATGCGCATATATAAAAAACGATAATGAGACCTCCCCCTTAGTTTTAATCTTGATTAGTAAATCATCCTAACCAAACAACCGTTTATGATTAAAATTTTACTCGCCGATGACCACGTCGTAGTCAGAGAGGGCTTACGGCTTATTCTTTCCAGGTTTTCCGACATTATGGTAGTAGCTGAAGCCGGAGACGGCAATGAGGCTGTGGAAAAGATCAGGCATTACCAGCCGGATGTGGCATTCCTGGATATCACCATGCCGCATATGGACGGGTTTGAGGTCATGAAGGTGTTAAACAGGGAAAAGTCTGATACCAGATTTATAGTGCTTACCATGCACGATTCCATATCCTATTATGAAAAGGCCATGAAAGCCGGGGCATCTGCCTACCTGGTAAAGGGCTGTAGCACGGAGGAATTCAAAGCGTGTATAGAGGCCGTTTGCAGGGGAGAGAACTATGTGTCGACTGAAATCCGTAAACAGCTGGACCAGGCAGATAATGAATCGCATACACTAACCCCGAGAGAAATAGAGGTATTGAAGCTCATGGTAGAGGGAAATACCAATAAAAGCATAGCCGGGGTATTGTGTTGCAGTGAGAAGAATGTGGAAAAGCTGAAGACGAATATCAGGAAGAAACTCGATCTGCCTTCACATTACGGGGCGCTGCTTTCATGGGCCATCCGCAACAAGGTTTTTTTGTAGCCCGTCACTGTCTTCCTGACTGCAGTGGCCTGTCATCCCGAGCATAGTTGAGGGATTTCCGGGTTTTTGGTGATGCTGTTGAATATCCTTTAGTCCGGGGTGGAGATTCTTTCCCCGACCAAGGGAAGGGTCGGGACGGGGCTTCGCTACCCATGACGTGTCTATGGTAAGTTGCTCCATATAACAGGGTGTTGTTCCGGGGTCCGGCCTGTGGTCAGAAGGCCCTGCGGTAACGTCCTCTTCCTTCACGTCTTCCCGGACCGCGTTCCTGCTTTGACGACCCGCCGAACTTGTCGAGTTTTACATTCAGGGAGAACATGAAATAGCGTTTCAGTACCGTGTTCTCGACGTCCTGGATATACGATTCGGAAATGTTCCGCATGGTGCCTACATTCTGGTCGAGCAGATCGTATACCTTGATCTTGAACGTCATTTTATCCTTGTAGAAATTATACCCGATACTGCTGTTCCAGAGCCAGAACGATTTCCGGAACCCGTCGGCTATATTGGAATTGTAGGTATACCCGAAGTCGTTCCCGAAAACCACATTTTCAGGCCAGTAGGAAGTGGTCTGTATCCTGAAGTTGTGACGGAAGTTGGACGTCCGGTCTATGTTGTAATTGGTGTAGGACGACTGGTTGTAATTAAAATTATAGGAGGGTTCGACAGTCAGCAGTTCGCCGTATTCCCAGGCAAGGGAAGTAGACGGGCTCAAAGAGAGGTTCCTTGACTTGAACCCTTCGTTATTGGTGATCCCCTTGTTCAGGCTGAGGTTTGCACGTGCCCCCAACCGGTATTGAAAAGTGCTTTCCCCTTTTTTATACGATTTGCTCCAGAAAGCACCCAGGCTGGAGTTGTAGGTGCCGTCTATGTTCTTATAGGTCGTCGTACTTTTATAGTTTTCGTCGTATTCGGTGACTGATACGATATTGTTTTCGTCATAGTTAAACCGCATGAAGGTGAATATTCCCCTTCTTTTGGCAAAGTCATAATTGTTGAACCCGAAGTTGATGGAATGTGACCTGGTAGGGTCCAGGTCCGGATTACCTATAGTGGTCCTCAGGGGGTTGGAAAGGTCTTCCACGGGTAACAGCTGGGATGCCGGGGGAGGGGAGACATTGTAGTTGTAGTCCATGTTCCAGGTTTTTCCCTTGCCTGTTTCATACCTGAGGTTACCGCGGATTTCCGGGTAGATATACTGTTCTTTCAGTTTTATTTCCTCTCCCATATAGAGGGAAGCATTGTCGTATTGTGTAAAGTTCATCCCCAGGTTCAGCCGCCCCCTCAGGTTGTGTTTTCTCAGCTGAAAATTGACATAGGGATTGAGATCATTCTGCTTCGATGTAATGTAACGGGACAACTCGTCATTCCGGTCGGTAAAGTCGCCCGTACTTTCCTCGAAGTTGAATGTTTCGCGGTTTGTGGTATTTTTATTGGTATTATAAGACATCCCGGCCGATGCCCTTATCGAATCGGTCAGGGGAAGGGTATACCTGAGGCTTAGGGAGTAGCGGTCTGTCTTGTTGTTGTTGAACGTTCTCTGGTTCCGTATATCGTCGGGCTCGTCATTCTGGTGGAATACGGTAGACGACTGGTCGAAGCCTTCCGATTCGTTTTCAGAGTTGTTGTTGTTGAATCGGAAGTTGAGGTAATGCCCCTTTTTCCGGAACCGTTTGATGATAAACAGTCTCGAACCGAAATCGTTGTTGGTATTGTTCCTGTTACTGACCGATTCGCTTTCGTTGAGCAGGTCGCCGTTCTCGTCCGTGGAGACCGAGGTCTGGGACGAGCCGGAACTGGTTTCGGTCATGTTGATATCCGGAATGAACCCTATGGTAGTCAGCGAGTCGAGATCAAATTCCAGGTTGGCATTAAAGGCATGGCTCCGGGATTCGTTTTCGGTATGGCTTTCGGAGTTGGTAATAAACTCTCCCTGGGGGGTGAGGTTGGTCTGTTCGGTACGATTGTCATTTTCCCGGTTGGTCTGGCTGTAAAAATAACTGCCGTCGGCTTCGAGCTTTTCTCCGAAAAAGTTATCGGCAAAGGTAATCCCGCCCATATGCGAGGTAGTGATTCCGGACCCGGTAGACCCGAAGGATATCCCGTTTATATTCACTCCGCCGTCTCCGCCGGCCCAGACATTACGTCCGCCGCCCATGGCATCGAATATTTCGTCCATGGAAAACCCGATACTGTTAATGTTGTTGGAACTTCCCAGTACGCTGATCCGCTGGTCCTCGTTGAAATAATTGAAGAACAGGTTGCCTTCATACCGGTCGTCCGTACCGTAACCGCCCGCCGCACGGCCGAAATATCCCTTGTTCTTGCCTTCCTTTATGGTCAGGTTTATCGTCTTGTTTTCCGAACTGGCCATTTCCCCGGAAAGCTCTTCTTCCTTGGTCTTGGTATCGGAGACCTGTATTTTTTCAATGATGTCCGAAGGCAGGTTCTTGGTGGCTATTTTGCCGTCTTCCCCGAAAAATGCCTTTCCGTCTACCAGTACTTTATCTACCTCTTTGCCGTTTACGGTCATTTTTCCGTCTATATCGATCTCCACTCCCGGAAGCTGTTTCAGGAGCCCTTCTACATTGGCATCGGGTCGTACCTTAAAGGAAGCTGCATTGAATTCCAGGGTGTCCTGCTTTACCCTGATAGGAGGGGCTTCGCCCTGTACGACCACTTCATCCAGCCGGTCGGCGTTTTCCTGTAACTTTATGGTACCGAGATCTACGGAAGCATCTATCTTGTCCAATTGCCTGGAATACATGCGATAGCCTATAAAAGATATCTTGAGATAGGTCGGAACATCGGTTTTTCTGACTTCCAGGAGAAACTCCCCGTTGCGGTTACTGGTCGTGTAATTGATCACGGTAGAATCTTTTACGGACGACAGGTATACGGTTGCGGATTCCAGGTCTGAATTGTCGGAGGCGTCGGTGATTTTTCCCCTGATTTCCACGGTGTTCTGAGACAGTACGGCATAGGTAGACAAAAGGGTGAGGGACAGTAAAAGTATTTTCTGGTGCATTATTACGGTGATGTGATTTACGTGATTGTGATTGGCTATATTAATGGTATTCCTGAAGTATTCCTATTTCCTTATCATAATATTAATATTGTTTAACACAGTATTAGTGAACTCGTCTTGAGCGGCTTTTCGCCTGAATGGAACAACCCGGGACGAGTTCAGTGTTATCCGGTTGGCTTTGTTTAGACTTTACAATTTACGGCAGGTTTAAAGAGAGAGGTGATTTTAACATTATTTTAAATATCGGGAATGGTCTGCCCGCGTTAATATCCTGCGGCGGAATCGTCCCCCCTTTTATCGGCGCCCCCTTCCAGGGTATGGCCGGGAAGTATAAGGATGGCATCTACCTTGCCCAGTACGGGGGTGTATTCTTCGTTGATCAGGTACCCTTTTTGTTTCAGGCTGTCCAGTATCCCGGGAGAGAAGGCCCCGGGTTCGAAAGTAATGGTGTCCGGCAGCCACTGGTGGTGAAACCTGGGGGCATCGACAGCCTCCTGCATCCCCATACCGTATTCGTAGACATTGAGAATGGTTTGCAATACCGATGTTATAATGGTAGATCCTCCCGGGGTACCGACTACCATCCAGAGTTTACCGTGTTTTTCCACTATGGTCGGGGTCATGGAACTCAGCATGCGTTTTTCGGGGGCTATACTGTTTGCTTCTGTACCGGTAAGCCCGAACATATTGGGTACGCCGGGTTTGGCACTGAAATCGTCCATTTCGTTATTGAGGAAAAAACCGAGTTCATCGCTGTACAGTTTGGAACCGTAGGCCCCGTTTAATGTGGTGGTGGCCGATACCGCATTGCCAAAGGCATCCACTATGGAATAATGGGTGGTCTCATCACTTTCGGTAAGCTGTATTTCCCCGTGGCCCACATCTGATGATCTCGTGGCATGTTCAAAAGAAAAGTCCTGCATGCGCCGCTGCAGGTAGTGGCTGCTCAGCAGGCTGTCTTGTGGGATGTGTACAAAGTCCGGATCGCCGAGGAAATGGTTCCTGTCGGCGTAGGCCCTTCGTTCTGCCTCGGTAATGAGCTGTATGCTTTTTACCGAATTGTGCCCGAATTCTTCAAGGGGATAGGGGGCTATCATTTTCATGATCTGTGCAAGGGTAATCCCCCCGCTGCTCGGCGGGGACATGGAGATTATCCTGAGGTCACCGTAATCAAAAGTAACGGGTGTCCGCCATGTGGCCTGGTACCGGGCGAGATCCTCTTCGGTAATGATCCCTCCCGTATTCCGGATAAAAGCAGCCAGTTTCCGGGCTGTTTCCCCCCGGTAAAACCCGTCCCGGCCTTCTTTCTGTATCCGTTTCAGGGTCCGGGCCAGGGCAGGGTACTTTATGGTATCTCCCTGGTGAAAGGGCGTGGAAAAAAAGGTACTGTCGCCGTTTACTTCGATAAACAGCTCCCGGTTCCTTTCGAGGTTTTTTTCCTGCTTTGCAGTGACTGCAACCCCTTTTTCTGCCAGGCGTATTACCGGTTCCAGGATCTCGTGAAACGGCAGGGAACCCAGCTTCCGGTGTACCTCGGCAACCCCGGCCACCGTTCCGGGAACCCCGACAGACATTGCACCCAGGGTGCTTTTTCCGGGGATCACGTTGCCCAGGCTGTCCAGGTACATGTCCTTGTGTGCAGCCAGGGGGGCTTTTTCCCTGTAATCCAGGGCGCCGGTTTCTCCATCGGCCTTTCTGTATACCATAAAACCGCCGCCTCCCAGGTTGCCGGCAAAGGGATAAGCCACGGCAAGAGCGAGTTCGGTAGCTACCATGGCATCGAAGGCATTGCCCCCTTTTTTCAGGATCTCGACCCCAATGGCAGAGGCTTCTTCCCGGGCAGAGACCACCATGGCCTTTTCCGTGACCAGTCCGGAGGAAACATGCCGGGTCCTGCAACCCGCAATAAGGAAAAAGATCGATAGGTAAAGAGCTACCTGCGAATATGTTTTTCTCATCCTGCTCAAAATTATGAAGTGCCGGGATCTCCCGTTTCCTTTTTAATACCGGTTTCGCTTATCCGGGCCTGTGTGAACTCCATCAGCTCCTTAAAAAAGAGAGTGAATTCCTCTTCAAACAGCCTGTAGTGCCTTTTGAGGTCGCCGATGGCCAGGTGCATCTGCGAGCGGTTTTTGGTCCTGCGGTTCATCTGTTCGAGGATATATCCCAGGCCTTCCGGTGAAGCGTAACTGCAGAGCCAGTTTTCCCGTATCATCACGGGCATCATGTTTCTCGTGCGTTCCGGGAGAATATCGTAGTGTTTTTCCAGGGTGTTATAGAAACCTTCCACAAAATCCTCGAGGGGGATGGCGGAATAGTCTTTCCAATTGGCGGCCAGGAAATGATCGTAAAACATATCTACGATCACCCCGCTGTAATGGCCGTATCCCGGATGGAGCCGCCGTGTGCTCCGCCGCACTATGGGGTGCTGGTCGGTAAAGGTGTCTATATGGCGGTGCAGGAGTATTCCCTTCTGTACTCCCGGGGGAAACTCCAGGTATTTTCTACCCTTGATGCCGTCGGCGATAAAGTTGCCGATACGGAGGAGTTCATCATCTCCGGAAAGATATATATGTGCGAGAAAATTCATTTTCCGAATATACGAAAAAAGCATTCCGGTTCCCGGTGATGGCAGAATTTTCACAGTACGGTAGGACAGGCGGGAAAAAAGATGTTAAAACGGATTAAAACAGTATGGGACATCCTGCGTATATAATTGTATATTTGTTCCGTTTTGACGCAGTACAAGTTAAGGGGTTGTTCAGACAAGCTCTGATTAAAACATAAAAAAAGAAATTCAGAAATGACATTGATCAAATCCATATCCGGGATACGGGGCACCATAGGAGGAGTTCCGGGAGATAACCTTACCCCCATAGATACCGTTAAATTTGCCGCAGCCTACGGGACCTGGCTGAAGGGGGAGAACCCGGGGAAGGAAAAGCTCAAAGTGGTTATCGGCAGGGATGCCCGTATATCCGGCGAAATGATACAGGAACTGGTGATCCGGACGCTTACCGGGCTCGGCATAAACGTGGTAAAACTCGACCTGTCTACCACTCCTACCGTGGAAGTGGCCGTACCCCTGGAACATGCCGATGGCGGGATTATACTGACCGCCAGCCATAACCCCAAGCAGTGGAATGCCCTGAAACTGCTGAACCATAAAGGGGAATTCCTCAATGCGGCACAGGGGGCCAGGATACTGGAACTCGCAGCGGCAGAGGAATTCGAGTTTGCCGATGTGGACCATCTCGGGAAGGTGAGCCTTAACGAAGCCTATATAGACATCCATATCGACGAGGTATTAAAATTATCCCTGGTCAATGCCCCGGCCATAAAAGAAGCCCGGTTCAGGGTGGTGGTAGACGGGGTAAACTCTACCGGGGGGATTGTCATTCCGCGCCTGCTCGAAAGACTGGGAGTGGAAGTAATAAAGCTTTACTGCGAGCCCGACGGCCATTTTCCCCATAACCCGGAACCCCTGAAGGAGCACCTTACCGATATTTCGGAACTGGTGGTAAAGGAAAAAGCCGACCTCGGTATTGTGGTAGACCCCGATGTAGACCGGCTGGCCTTTATGAGTGAAGACGGTGAAATGTTCGGGGAAGAGTATACCCTGGTGGCCTGTGCCGATTATGTTCTGGGCAGGACCCCCGGGAATACGGTATCCAATATGTCGTCGACCAGGGCCCTGAGCGATATTGCCCGGAAGCACGGGGGAAGCTATCAGGCCAGTGCGGTAGGAGAGGTGAACGTAGTGGCCCTGATGAAAGAGACCGATGCCGTTATCGGGGGCGAAGGCAATGGCGGGATCATTTATCCCGAACTCCACTACGGGCGGGATGCCCTGGTGGGAGTGGCGCTCTTCCTTTCCCTGCTGGCAGAGAAAAAAGTAAAGGTAAGCGAACTGAGAGCGGGCTATCCTGCGTATTTTATGAGTAAAAAGAAAATAGAACTTACCCCGCAGATCGATGTGGACGCCCTTTTAAAGGAAATGGAAGCGCGTTATAAACACGAAAAGATATCGACCATAGACGGGGTCAAGATTGATTTTCCCGAAAACTGGGTACATCTCAGGAAGTCTAATACAGAGCCCATTATCCGTGTCTATACCGAAGCCAAAAGCCAGGAAGAGGCCGATGTACTTGCGGATAAGATCATCGCTGAGATCGGGGGCTTGGTCGGTTAATAGGTTAATAGGTTATTTATTTCATGCGTACTGCCTGAATAACCCAGTAACCCAGTAACCGAATAACCCAATAACCCAACAATAAAACAGGTATTATGGTAACAACAGCAGAAGGATCCAAAATATTCCGCACCGAGCTGGAAGCGTATTTCAAACCCTTCCGGGACAATATCGTAGGGATCGACCAGGAATTCGAATCTCCTTACGGAACTAAACGTATCGTGTATACCGACTGGACTGCGAGCGGGCGGTTGTATCGCCCCATAGAGGAAAAACTGCTGCGGGACTTCGGCCCTTATGTGGCCAATACCCATACCGAGACCACGGTATCCGGAACGGCAATGACCCTGGCGTACCACGAGGCCAGGCATATCATCAAGGAACACGTTAACGGCAGGGAAGACGATATACTCATTACCTCGGGTAGCGGGATGACCGGGGTGATCAACAAGTTTCAGCGTATTCTCGGGCTTAAGGTGCCGGAGAACCTCCGGAAACATACGGAGATCCCTGACGACATGCGCCCGGTGGTTTTTGTGACCCATATGGAACACCATTCCAACCAGACTTCCTGGCTGGAGACCATGGCCATTGTAGAGGTGATCCCCGCAGACGGGGAGGGGCTGTTCTGTATGGACCACCTCCTGGAACTGCTGGACAAACACCGCGACCGGCCTTTAAAGATAGCCTCGATAACCGGCTGTAGCAATGTTACGGGAATACAGACCCCTTACCACGATATCGCCAAGGTCATGCACCGCCACGGCGGGGTCTGCTTTGTGGATTTTGCGTGTTCTGCGCCTTATGTGGATATAGACATGCATCCGGAAGACGAAGAAGCCTCGCTCGATGCCATCTTCTTTTCGCCCCATAAGTTTCTCGGGGGGCCCGGAACTTCGGGCGTTTTGCTGTTTAATAAAAAACTGTACAAGAACATGATCCCCGATTCTCCGGGTGGGGGTACGGTGACGTGGACCAACCCGTGGGGGGAACACAAATACATAGAAAACATAGAAGAAAGGGAAGACGGGGGAACTCCCGGCTTCTTACAGGCCATAAAAACGGCCCTCTCCATCCGGCTGAAAGAGCAGATGGGGGTAAGGAATATCCTGGACCGGGAACACGAGATCCTGGAACAGGTATTTAATTTCCTTTCCGATATTCCCAATGTAAAGATACTGGCCCCGCAGCACAAGAACAGGCTGGGGGTGTTGTCGTTCTTTATCGACGACCTGCATTACAACCTCGGGGTCAAGCTCCTCAACGACCGTTTCGGGATACAGACCAGGGGAGGGTGCAGTTGTGCCGGGACTTACGGGCATTACCTGCTGCACGTAGACCAGGAGACTTCCAGCAAACTGGTGGAGGAGATCAGCCTGGGCGACCTGATCAGGAAACCGGGATGGATACGTATGTCCATCCACCCTACACTGAGCTGCGACGAAATACGGTATGTGTGCGAGAGTATCCGCGCTCTCGCGGAACATCA
This sequence comes from Sinomicrobium soli, assembly GCF_003285545.1. Taxonomy (GTDB): domain Bacteria; phylum Bacteroidota; class Bacteroidia; order Flavobacteriales; family Flavobacteriaceae; genus Sinomicrobium. Next base: position 9,576 of record NZ_QLNV01000021.1, read on the forward strand.
CAGGGAGTGGGCGGAGGACTATGTCTACGATAAATCCAGGAATGAATTCCTTCACAAATCGCATGCCGCGGATACGGGAGGAATGGTGAAGTCCTGGTTTGAGTTTTGAGGGGTGAAGTTCGAAGTCGAAAGTTTGGAAGCTGTCATTCAGAACGCAGTGAAGAATCTCCGACCCAGCCCAAAGGAACTTTAACAGCATAACGGAACCCCCGGAGATTTAACTGTGTTGAGCCCTTCGGGGTTCTCCTATCCCGATGCTCGGGAGAATAACAACTCCCGACTTCATAACTACGCTATAAATTTAGCCCTGAGTTCAGGAGTAGGGATCATGCACTGCTCTTTTTTGCCGTACCATTTATACCTGTTTTTCGCTATAAAATTATAGAGCCTGTCCCGCAGCCCGGAAGGCAGCAGGTACCGGAATATCCGGACGGAAGGCCATAGTCCTCCGAGCGAGGAGGCGATCCCGATAGCGGCCTCCGAGCGGGTGTAGTAGGCCACTCCGGGTTCTATAAGGACGATGGAATCTGTTTCATCCTGGTCAATTCCCCGCTCGGCAAGCATCTTTTGCCCGGTGTCACTTTGCAGCGAGGCGAAACGGAAAATGTCTTTCCTGTCCCTTTTGACGACAAACAGGACAGCGTTGTTGCACAGGTTGCACACCCCGTCGAACAGTATGATCTTTTTGCTGTTTTCTGATCCGTTCATATTTATTCCGGCAAATTGCAAATACAAAGATACGGCAAAATAACGGCTACAGGCCTGTGGCAACCGACAGAATGAAAGCCGGGTCAGAATTCTGCTGCCGAATCCGGTATTCCTTATTCCGAAATGGTAATTCTTCCTATCTTTAGCGTGTTATTATAAACTAAGCATATTTAATTACCAAAAAACACATCCATGAAAAAACAGATTATTTCCTTTTTCGGGTTTGCCCTGGCCTGTTTTACGGCAGCAGCACAGGTACAGACCCCCGCTGCAAGCCCTGCGGCAAAAATAGAACAGCAGGTAGGACTTACCGATATTACCGTTTCATACTCCCGCCCGGCCATGAGGGGGAGGACGGTTTTCGGCAACCTCGTTCCTTACGGGGAGGTATGGCGGACCGGGGCCAACGAAAATACCCGGGTTACCTTTGGTGACGACGTGACCATAGGGGGGAAGTCTCTCAAAAAAGGAACTTATGCCCTGTATACCATTCCGGGAAAAACATCCTGGGAGGTCATTTTCTATTCCGATACCGGCAACTGGGGAAACCCGCAGGAGTGGGACGAAAGCAAAGTAGCCCTTAAAACGACGGTAAGCCCTGATACGCTTCCCTTCGATATCACCTCGTTTACCATTTTGCTGGGCGACATTACCAACAATTCGGCAGAACTGGGGATCATGTGGGAGAAAACCTATGTGGGGGTAACCATAGAGGTACCCACCGAAAAGAAGGCGACAGCCAGTATCGAAAATACGCTTAACGGGCCTTCCGCCCGTGATTACATGTCAGCAGCCGTGTATTATATGGAGGCCGGCAAGGACATCGGCAAGGCAAAGGAGTGGATAGACAAGGCCGTATCCATGCAGCAGGATGTGCCGTACTGGATGTTGCGGCAAAAATCATTGATCTACGCGAAATCCGGGGATAAGAATGGGGCTGTAGAAGCCGCAAAAGCCTCGCTGGAAGCGGCGAAAAAAGCCGGTAATCCGGACTATGTAAAGCTCAATACCGACAGCCTGAAGGAATGGGGAGCATTGTAAGCTGAGCATTTCAATACAAAATAAAATCCGTACCGGGCCCGGGACATGGGCTGGTACGGATTTTTTGTACCCGGGCAGAGCAGGGTTTAATTTTCCGGTTTTTTTCCGGGATCAGCATCATCCTCTATTTTATCCGCTTTTGGCAGGGGTGATCCGTTACCCATTGTATTATTCCGCGTTTGCCTACCCCCCCAGAAAAAATGAAATATAATACCAAAAAGCATTCCCTGGATAATATATCTGATTATGCTGTGCAGTTTGTCTTCCGAGAGATAGTCGAATAAAAACAGTATCCCGGCATATATACTTCCGATGAGGATGATAGATTTTAGTCTTTTTTTCCACTTCATTGTATCATGTTTGTATAAATAGAAATGAGGTTTAATACAGTATAATGATTAAGATTTATTCATGTTTGTTTCATTTCATAATTTGCAGCAAGTCCCGGCGGTTATACCGTTTTTGTACAGCGGGGCGGGAAAAGAAGGGCCGCCCCGTCATCTGAGGAGCAGCCCGGTTAAAATAAACTTAATAAAACATGAGAACAAAGTTTATTTTGGGGTAGTTATATATTTTTGCTGTTACTGTACGGCGGCATAAGTAGGGAACCTGACCGTGGCCCCGTCTGCAGCGATAAATGTATATACCTGGTTGCTGTAGGTGAATGTTTCGGGAACCTGCTCCACAAATAAACCTTCACTGTTAAAGATCATCTGGTCTATGGGTGCGAGGGCTGTTTCCCTGCCGGGGTTAAAATTGAGATCATCCCATCCGTTGTCGCTGATCAGGATTTTCTGGTCAACCACTTCCCAGGTAAAATTGTGGTACAGGCTGAAGGAACTGGACCCGGAATAATAGAGATACCTTACGCGTCCTTCAGTTTCACTGTCGAACAATATTTCAAACCGGTATATTTCGCGCCCTCCCTGGGTAGCCGCAAAGTTATCTCTTGCTTCATTGAACAATTCTTTATAGGCCTCAGAGGTATATGGCGTCTCTGCCAGTGTATCGTCACGATAGCTGAACCTGTCGTGCCCGCCCCGGGCCATATCGTAGATCAGGAGATAATCGTCTGTAATAAATACCGGCCGGTCGAGAAATTTAATCTCGGCAGTTATTCCGGTATTGCCTTGAGATACAAATTTCTCCTCGGCCTCTTTCCATTCAAATTCCGAAAAAGTATCTTCTTCCAGTTCAAGTGAAGGTGAAAGGAGTAGTTTATCAGGGGCAAAGGCTACTCCGAAGGATTTATCCGTTATTTTTCCTTCCGAGGAAGTACCGGATATACTGACATATCTTCTCAGTTGATCGTAGGAGAACGGGTATAAGGTTTCTTCTCCGTTGGCCGTAATAACTACGCCCCGGAATACCGGGTCGGAAGGAATCCCTTCAAGCCTGACCCCGGTGTCCCGCCCGTTTTCAATGGCAGACTCCCAGTCTGCCGCATCTGCCCTGTGAAAGGTGATATTCTCATGTTCCTTGTCCCGGACAGACCTGAATACTACATTACTCTCTTCGTCCGTACCGTAGAACAGGAATTCTCCGCTTCCTTTGTATCCCGTTCCTCTCAGGGCTTCGGGGTAATAGGAATCGACCAGTTTATGGAGGTGGTTTTTGGTTGCAAAGTTCAGCTTTACCGTAGCCCCGTAATCGATATCGTAACTGCTCGTTACCATATCGGTATTTTCGTCGATGTCTGAAGTCATGTCTACCGTCCCGTCTGTATTGAATTTCATCAGGATGGTAAATCCCCCGAATTCGTCATCGGTGGGGAAGTATACCATTTTCCACCCGTTTTCGGCAGACAGCAGTGTTGTTCTGAGTTCGTTTTGCGCATTACTGATCCGTTCCGTCGTGTTGTCTTCGAAAAGATTATCGGCTCCGTTATCATCATTACAGGATATTATAATCCCCCAGATGATCAGGGCATACCAGAGTTTGACCTGTAATTTGTTTGTCTTCATCATATTCCGGTTTAGTTTGTCAGTTCGATTAATTTCTGGAATGTAAGATCCTGCAGGTTATAGATATTTATCCCCCATTCCTTACTGAAGTATGTGGCTACGATATCTTCCTTTGCCCGGATGGCCGCACGGCCTTCATCGCTTTGAATACTGTTCAGGATGGCCTCGTATTCATCGTTGGAGTATGTAAGCATGATAGAGGTCATCTCGGCAAAGTCCTCAAAATCGTTCGATTTGGCATAATTGGTGATAAACCCCTGCTCCCTGGCTTCCTCCACGGTAAAGAGATGCCAGCTCCCGTCGTATCCTCCCGGTGTTATTTTACCGTACTCCGGGGTGTAAGGTTTGGTCTGATTTAATATATGGCAGTATTCATGCTGGATGGTCTTAAAGAAACGCCTGGTCTTTTCCTTGTCCTGCAGATCCAGTTCATCTACTTCGAAGAGAGTGATTTTCATGCCCGATTCGGCAAGCCCCAGCGTCCTGGTTCCGCTCGGGTTGACATTATGTCCGCCGACAAGAACAACCTGTCTCGGAGCCATTACTTTAACGAATTCGTCCCCTCCGAGCTCATTGTACGAATTGATCCAGATATCGAGGACAATTTCCATCAGGGGTTGTACATTGTTCTCGGTAGGAGGGTAAAGATATCTCCCACGGTCTACTTCGCCGTCCTCCCATTTGTACAGGACCTCGATATTATAGGGCCTTATGTAGTTTTCCCTTATCCAGATGTCCAGCGGACTTAAGTCGGGGGTTTCGGTGTCGAGCTGACTTTCTTTTATGGGGGCCTCATTATCACAGGAAGTTGCCGAAAGTATGATAAGGAGGTATAGTATATAGGTGTTTAAAATTTTCATTTTTGATCGTGTTTTAATGAAATTAGCTGTATAAAACATAATGAACAAGGTTCTCCTATCTCGGATTAGCTTCCATGCCCAGGGCCTGCGCTATTTCCGGTATCTGTAGCTGTCGTCTGTTGTCATCTTTTGATAAGGTGTATTCATTTCCGTCGTAATCCAGATGGATGATCTCCATACCCAGTCTCTTGTTGTCGATCCACCGGATCCCTTCGTGAAGAAATTCACGCTGCCGGCAGTCTAAAACACATTTTATGAGGGGCAACTGGTTCTGGGCTATCGTATAATGGGGTGAGAACTGGTCCTGGGAAACTTTTGGCTGATAGAAACCGACCAGTTCATCCAGTGTTAACATATCATTTTCCGGATCGTATTCCCTTGTCTTTTTCGACAGGTAGACATTGATGTCCTGTACGGCCGGTTCAAAATTGTTGAGCATGATGTTTGCTTCAATCCGGTTCAGCAGTACCTCGTCGTAGGTGAATAGCACATTCATGGCATAGGGATACCCGATACCCGAGCTTATATTGGTGTATTTAAAGTATTCCTCATATTTCGGAATAAAATACCTGACCGAAGAATAGACAAAAATACTGTAAGCCCAGCTTTTGGAAAGCGGATGGGAGTTGCTGAACAGTTCATTGCGGACATCTATACTCGCTCCGTACCTTCCCGATGCCCATTGCCGGGCATAATATGAACTTGCTCCTACTATCAGCAGATTCGTAGGTTCTTCGCTGGATTGATGGCGCAGTTTGGTTTCGTCGAATGTAAGTGTCCGGTAATAATTCCAGTCCCGTATATTTTTGGCAGGGTTTCCTTCCAGGGTGCGGGTGGTATAATCAATCACCTTTTCCCATTCCCCTTTTACGAGATAGAATCGTGAAGCAAAAGCATACGCTGCATGTCTGGTAAAATGAAACTTGGGTTGTTCGTAATCATCCGTAACAAGCTCAAGCCCTGCTGTCAGGTCTTTTTCCACCTGTTCGTAGACTTCCGCTACGGTAGCTCTCTCATATTCTACCAGCACCGTTTTTTCAGGTTCGGTAATTATGGGTACGCCAATATCAGACCCGGATGTTTCAGGGTCATAGGCTTTTCCGAAGAGTGTAACAAGCATAAAATGGGCATAGGCCCTGCAAAGTAAAGCTTCTCCCTTTTTACCATCCAGTGCTTCTCCGCCTTCCAGCTCTTCAATGGCCTGTAAAGCCTGGTTGGCCTGGGCAATGGCACTGTAACATGCATTCCAGTAATGGGTAGGTGTATCTCTTCCGTCTTCAAAAGTGTCTTCCCAATAATACATCGTGGTGTTGAGGTCTATATTTGAAGTACCCGACGATCCTATATCGGTAGCATTATCGCTCATGCTTTCCGCGATCATAAAATATGAGGATTCGGGATAGGCCCCTGCCAGTAATTCCCCGATTTTTTCCGCGCTGTCTAATTCCGTCCGGTTATCAGGGACTTCGTCCAGGAAGGAGTCACAGGAAGTAAGCAATGCAACTCCGCATATCCATAACAGGTGTTTTTTATATATATTCATTTTTCTCTGTTTTTAGAATCCAACGTTAAGGGTTAAGGTGTACTGTCTGGTAATGGGGTAAGCTACCCCTCCGGATCTGAAAAACTCTGGGTCTTGTCCGTTGAGTGCAGAGTCAGAATATATAAGGAAAGGGTTGGTGGTCTGAAAGCGGAGCAAAAAGGTACGCATTCCCATTTTCTCTGTAAGACTTCGAGGGAAAGTGTAGGTAAGAGCAATATTTTTCATTCGTACGAATGATCCGTCCACAACCCTTTCCGTAGAATAATTGTAGGCATTATAGGCTCTGGACAGGTCCCTGTCGCTCCCGGTTTCGCTAAAATTCTGGAGTGTACGGCCATCCGGGAGTACCGGTATACTGGTCGTATTTTCATCTCCCGGGATAAGCCACCTGTTTTTGAATTCCCCGGGAAATACGGAGAGATCGTTATACGAAGAGGAGTATACAGGGGTTAACCTTATCTTGTTTCCCGCCTGCATGGTGATCAGCGAACTTAATTCCCAGTTTTTCCATTTCAATGTGTTCGACAATCCTCCGGTAATGTTGGGTTCAACAGGTCCTTCATATTTGAGGTACTTCAGGATGTCCTGGGTTTCCTGAAAATTAGCATCTCTCAGGGGGTCTCTGTCGTCGTGATAATGGTATGTCGGAAGTCCGCTTTCATCCAGTCCGGCAAAATCAAAGGAGTAAATGGAATTTCGTTGTCGCCCGACTACATTTCCTCCTACATCGCGAACCAGGTTGAATACGGAAGATTCGTTCTGAAGCCTGGTGATTTCCTGGTTAAACCAGGCAAAGTTTACCGTTGAAGTCCATTTAAAGTGGTCACTGCTGATGTTGTTGGTGCGGAGCGCGACTTCTATTCCCCTGGTCAGCATATCGGCATTGTTGGCCAGCTTGTATGCCTGGCCTCCTATGCCTGTGGTTCTTACATAATCAATAAGATCGAATGATCTCTTACGGTATACATCTACTGTCAGTGAAACATCATTATTCAGGAAACCTATATCCAGGCCGATATTGGCCTCGTACAGTTTTTCCCAGGTGAGTTCACTGTTTTCGAGTTCTTCTATATTGATTACATTTTCCCTGTCGTCTGCGTTGAACCTGTTGGTGATTTCATTCCGGAAAATGGCCAGGGCATTACTGGCAGATCCCAGTCCGGCAACCAATCCGTAACCTGCCCTGAGAGACAGGTTGGAGATCACATTCGAATCTTGCAGGAATTGCTCGTTGGAAACGTTCCATTTACCACTGATGTTCCAGGTGGGCAGCCATCGGGCACTTGTAGCCCTTCCCAGTTTGTTGGACCCTTCATAGTTCCCGGTGGCGCTGATCACATAACGGTTGTCAAAGGCGTAGGTGCCCTGCATAAAAAAGGCAATTCCCCTTTCACGGTCTTCGGTCTTTCCGAAATAATCGAGATTGTCGATGATGTTTTTTTGCAAGATCCTGTAGTTGGTAAAGGGAATCCCTCCCCGGGTATACTGGTACCCGAAACCGGTAAAGAAGTTATTGTCCCGGTCGGTATGCCTGTATTCCTGGCCCAGATACAGCTTCAGGTCGTGTTTGTTGTCGAAAGTTTTGGAGAAATCCAGTGCATTCCTGAAGTAAAAACTCTGTAAATTGTCTTCATTCTTATTGTAGATACCTCCGTATGGCAGTGCGACCTGGGGGAGTGATGTGGGATTGTCCGGATCTTTAAAAAGAAAAATGTTCTGGTCGGCTACCACTTTGGTCTCATTAGCCCTGTACGCTGCAGCAACATTGGAGTTTTCCGTGATATTGTGCTCCTTGCTGCTTTTTACATAGCGCACAGAGCCCAGGAAGCTGTATTTCAGGTCATTGTTTAATTTTATCTGGAGATCACCCTGAAGCTTGAGATCGAGTACCTGGAGATCGGTAGTATTGTTCTTCTGCTCGTTGATAATATTGAAGGGAGCCCAGTTAAACCTGTAGTATTCCAGGTTCCCTTCGCTGTCTTCGGGCCGGAGTGTACGGCTTGTGTTCAACGCATAGCTGAAAGGATTGATATCGAAATTCCGGGTATACTCCCCGTCTACCGTATTGGTCTGCCTGTTATAGGTACCTGGCGCTTTCTGCTCTCTTATGGAACCCTGAACGAGAAGTCCGGCAGTGACCTTGTCGGATAAGTAATAGGTATTCCGGATATTACCGGTAATCCTTCTTATCCGGTCTGCAATACTCCATCCGGGATCGGAAAAATATCCTATGGAAGCGTATTGGGAAGAACTCTCTCCTCCTCCTGAAAAACTCAGAGTATGATTTTGGGTGGGTAATGACCTGAACAGCACCTTGAACCAGTCGGTATTGGCCATTTCGTATTGTTGAAGAAATCTGTTCCTGGCCTCGGGGGTGTTTACCAGTCCGAAACCGTCTTCCGAATCATAGTTGTTGATCGCCCGGTACATGATATTATACACACCTCCGTATCTTCCCTGTGTGGTAGGGGCCAGCCTTAAAAAACCCTTGCCTTCCATTTCCTTGTATACGGCCATGGTCTCCTGTGAGTTGAGGAGGTCGTATTCTGAATACCGGGGGATGCTTCTGACGGTGTATTCCCCCTGGTAGGTTACCGTACTCTTGGTGTTTTTCTTTCCCCGTTTCGTCGTGATGATAACTGCCCCGTTAAGTGCCCTGGCACCGTAAAGGGAGAGGGCCGAGGCGTCTTTGAGGATTTCTATGGTTTCAATGTCGTTTGCATTCAGTCCTGCAATGGCTGAACTCACCAGGGTTGCGGCATCGCCGGAAACCAGCTGGTCAAAAGACAGGTTGACGATCTCTTCCTGTACGGCCCCGTCTACCACCCAGAGGGGTTTGGTATCCCCGAATATGGACGACCCGCCCCGTATGGTGATTTTGGGCGCTGCCCCGAAGGTACCGGTCACGTTCTGTACATTGACCCCCGCGGCACGCCCTTCCAGCATCCGGCCCACATCGATAATACCGTCTATTTTCATTTCCTCCGCCTTGATGGTCTGGGAGGCCCCGGTAAAGACCTTTTTGTCGATGTCCTGGTAACCGGTAACTACAACACCCTCCAGTTCGGCAATATCTTCTTCGAGACTTACATTGATCTCCTCACCTTCTACGGTAACTTTGCGGGTTTTCATCCCCACATACCGGAATTCCAGAATATCTCCCTGCTGGGCCAGGATGGTATAATTACCGTTAAAATCGGAAGTAACCCCGTTGGAAGTACCTTCTATGATAACGGTTACCCCGGGCAGGGGAACACCCTGTGCATCGGTAACCGTACCGCTTACCTGAAGCTGCTGGCCCGGGGCCGATGCAGTATCCTGCTCCCGGGAGGGCAGGTGTTTCATCAGGTATATTCGTTTGCCCCGGATCTCAAAGGTTACCGGAAGGTTTCCGAAGATGGCATTCAGGGCTTCTTCGATCAGGGCATCCTTTACGTGAACGGAAACTTCGCGGTCGGGATCGAGAACATCTTCCCGGTAAAAAAAACTATAGCCTGTCCTGGCCTTGACTTCAGACAGTACATTCTTGATGGGAACGTTGTCCAGGGCAAGGTCTACTTTCTGTCCGTACCCCGTATGGGCTATGATCTGAAAGACAGAAAACAACGCAAAAAATAGTGATAGCTTCACTTTCAGGTATTTTATTTTCATAACTTTGAAAAGCTCTTTTAATGGTTTCGTGTGCAATTGTAAATCGTTGATCAGAGTGTAGGGAAATGTTGGCGCATTTCCCTTTTTTTATCGGTTCAGTTTTTTGTCATGGACATGTCGGTTTTAATGGTTTATATTTATTTGAAGATCGTCCGGAAAGCCGTCGTGGCAGGGGTGTATGTTATTTTTTTATGGTGACCAGGTCGTCTTTCAGGGTATATTCGAAAAATTTGATAATGGTAAAAGCCTTCAGTACATCTTCCACGCTTTCGGTAGCGATGTTAAAGTCTCCGTAAAAGCGTACATCGTTGAGTTCCCTGTTTTCATTTGCGATCCTTACCCCGTAACTGCGTTCTATTTTTTTGATGACCTCCGAAAAAGGTTCATCGATAAACACAAGCCGGTTCTCGGTCCAGGCTACATCATTTTCGATATCTATATCGGTGACCCGTATATTGTGACTCTCACTGTCATACGAGGCGGCTTCCCCGGGAGCGATGGTTACCGGTTCGGGTGATGATGCGGAGCTCACCTGTACCGCTCCCTCCTGCAAGGATGTTTTCACCAGCCGGTCTTCCTGATATGCCCTTACATTAAAGCGGGTACCCAGTACCTGTACGGTAACGCCGCTGGCATACACCCTGAACGGAAGGTCCGGGTCTTTGGCCACGGCAAAAAAACCTTCTCCTTCCAGGTAGACCTCCCTGGATTCCTGGCGGTCGAAACTGACGGGAAATTTCAGTGTGGAACCGGAATTCAGGAATACCTCGGTGCTGTCGGAAAGCAGGACGCTGAACCTCCTGCCTTTGGGAACGGTGAGTTCGTTGTAGGCCAGGCCGGGAGTCTCATGCCTTTTTTCCTTGCTGTAATTGATCCGGTTGTTCCGCTGGTTGATCACGATTTTTCCCCGGGGGTCCCTGATATTGTCGCTGCGCTCCGTCCGGAGTTCCTTAAGGGTACCGTCGCTGAGCCTGAGGGTTACGGGATCGGGGGTGTAATCGAGCCTGTTTTCTACAGTACCGGTATACAGCGTATACCATATTCCCAGAGCAATGACCAGTACAGCGGCATATGGGAGCCATCGTCCGGGCCGGAAGCGATAACCGGATCGTCGGGTCTTTTTCAATATGGTATGGAGTTGTTCCGGCCCCGGTTTTCCCCCGCTCCATAATTCGGTAGTATAATCCTGCCGTACGAACTCCTTGAAATACGCTTCGTTCTTTTTGTCTTCCCGGAGCCATTGTTCCAGGCTGTCCAGTTCCTCATTACTGATGGTATTGTTTAAATATTTAATTATTATATTCTCCATAAAATTTCTAAAAATGGGTATGGGTTTTAGGCTATGACTTAAAAATGAAGCAAAACCCTTAAAAAATTTTATTTTTTTTTAATCTTTGTCGAAAAGTGGAGGGTGATACCCTTTCCCGGATTGTTCTCCATACCTGCTTATGGAATGCCGGGAAAGCCCTTTTAGTAATGATGTCCCCGTGGTTTCTGAATGTGCGGAAATTTTTGCACATTTTGGTTTGGCAAAAAAATTAGACAAATGAAAGGAAAGACGAAATTACATTCCTTTTTGGCCCGTGGAGACGAGGACTCCTTTACAGCGGTGTTTCACAGTTATTACGGTCCGCTGTTAGCTTATATCACCACATATACCCGCGACCGTAATCTTGCGGAAGACATTGTGCAGGCGAGTTTCGTGATCCTCTGGGAAAAGAGGAAAAAGCTCGATGTTCACACTTCCCTCAAAAGTTATCTGTACCGGACGGCCTATAACCTCTTTGCAGATGAGTATAAGGAGGCCCGCAAGACCAGTGATTACCTGGAGGGACTCAGGAAAGAGGCCCTGGAAGAAGTAGATGACCTGGGTGAAGAGGAGCTGTTGCGGCAGGTAAAACTTCTGGAAGAAGCCATTGCGGAACTCCCTTCGAAATGCCGTAAAATATTTGAAATGAATAAGAAAGAAGGCCTGTCTTATAAGGAGATTGCCGGCAGGCTCGGGATTTCGGTCAAAACCGTGGAAGCCCAGTTGCGTATTGCCATTATAAAGATCAGAAAAAAGTTGAGGGGCACCCCGCGGATTCTCCTGCTTATCCTGAAGAGAAAAAAACTTTTTTCCGGAGTTCTTCACGCGTCCTAATATCGTTTTTAACACGTTGTCTTTCCCGGCACCGGCCTCCCTGATATCCGGTATTTTCAGGTGTTTTGGCCGATATGTGCGTATAAGGGAACAGAAGGTGTACAGAAGTTTTATATTTTTGCATCCGGTTACGGGAAAGATATTTTTTTATATAAGAACACATTCACGTTCTGATTTTTTATATGTTATGGAACAAGTGGCAAACGAAGAGAAGTACAGGTTTGAGGCCCCGGATCACCGGGTGAACAGTCCGGATAACGGGCAGTTGATAAACCGGCTGGAAGAGACCGGGTTTTCAAAAAAACAGGTTGACGAGGGGCGGGATTACTGCTATTTTCTGGACAAGGTATTTTATACCGATGATGAGAAGGAGTCCGATTACGTCTGTATGGCCTATACGCTGAACGAACCTGCCAACCTGGAACAGGCTTCGGCCTATGACATGGTACTGGAGGATAATGAGACTTACCTGATACACCGCATCAGTGTGTACCGTGACGGACAGCTGGTCGACAAGATCCCCGATACCACCATAAAGGTACTGGACGAGGAAAACCGGAGCGGGGCGGGCATACTGAACAGCACCAAGAAGATCAATGTGACCATACGTGATTTACGGTTGTACGACATCCTTATCCTCGAGGATTCGAGAACCAAGATATTTACGGATAACGACTTTCTGCGCAGGGAATACTGCCGGTACCTGTGGTTCGGTTCCAACAGTTACTGGGCATACGGGAAGTACCATTTCCGCTTTGTCAATAACAGGAAAAGCCCGGTGGTGTATAAGGAGAACTTTTTCCGGGATGAGGAAGGCAGGGTACAGTCCGGACATACGGATACGCTCCAAAGCGGGGAAACCTATGAGCTTGTGAGGGAAAACTATATCAACCCGACCGACAACAACAGGCAGATAGCCCCGTTTGTAGATTTTGCCACGGAGAGCGACTGGAAGTCGCTTTCAGACTATATGTACCCCTTTTACGAAGAGGTATGGCAAAGAGAACCGCTCGGGTCTTTTGCCCCGGATCTCGCCGGGAAACTCGATGCGATGGCCACGACAGATGAGCGGTTGCAATATGCGCTGGACTTTGTGCAGAACCATGTGTATTACGTGTACAACGCCTATGAAATGAACGGGCATAAACCGCAGGCCCCTTCGGTGACCTACAGGAACAGGCAGGGCGACTGTAAGGCAAAGACCATGCTGCTCAAGGTTATCCTGGATTACCTGGGCATAACCTCGTCCATTGCCCTGGTAAACTACAATACCGATTTCTATTTTAAGTATTACCTGCCTTCGCTGCTCTCTTTTAATCATGTGGTGGTTAAAATAGACTATCAGGGGGCCACCTATTTTGTGGATGCTACCATGCGGGACGATTTTGGCAGGATAGAACACCGGAATTTTATAAACTTCCTGTATTACCTCGAGATAAAACCGGGACAGGAGCTGGCGCAGCGGGAACCTCACCGTTACCCGGAGTTCTGTATTGACGAGAAAATAGATATTGGGGTGGAAGGCAATACGGGGACGCTCAATGTTACCTCCGTCTTCCGGTATAACCGGGCCAACAATATCCGGAGGTATTTTAAAAACACCAACAAGCGGGAGATCGTCGATAACTGGAACAATATCATGTTCCACAACCTCAATTACAATAACGACCGCAACCAGCTCGATCCCAGGCAGGTATTCGGAGATGCCGCCATAGCCATCGTCAGGGACGACAAGGAGCTCAACGAAGTTACGGTGCACTATTCCGCGACGATAGAAAACCCTTATTTTACCGATAGCAGGGGCAATCGTTTTTTAATGTATTTCGACAGGAATGTCGTTAAGAATGTTGCCCGGGATTATCTCCACGAAGATATCACCTTCTGGCACAGCTTCGACAGCGAACGCTACGAGATACATCTCCGTACCGATCAGAAGATCGATATGCAGGAGAAATATACGGTACAGGAGAGTTCCGTAGACAACAAGTATTTCACCTATCAAAGCCGTAAAAAAATCACGAAAAACGGCGGGTCGGTATATATAGAATACCATCCGCTGGCAAACCAGGAGATCCCTTTTGAAGATTATGAAACCTTCCGGGATGCACATCACCTTATTGCCGACAGTAATTTCGGGCTGGGCATCGATATCCTGGAACCGGGACTGCTCAACCGGTTAAAGTACAGCCTGAGGAAAAATTTCGGGTAGTTTTTTTAATGTGATAATGTGCCAATGTGATAATGTGGTAATACGGGTTTGGGATGTTAGGGGGGGAAAGTCCCTGCCTTTTCTGTGGATATACGGATGTGTTAAAAAAGGGATTGTTATGCCCTGAAATTTTGCCGGTTTTATTCTACGGACTATTTTTGCAGGGTGTCCAGGATTAGTATTTACATACTCGTATTCGTATTGAATATGAACAACTGCTTTTTTCAGCAATTGTTCAAGGTTCCTGTCCTGATCCAGCATTATACGGAACATCAGCAGAAATACCAGCTCGACTTTGTCGATTTTCTGACTATGCATTACTGGGGGCACGACCTGGATGACGACGATGATGACCGCGATATGCAGCTTCCCTTTAAGCAGGTAGATTACGGCGCTGCACATACCATATATATCCCCGTCAAGTCTTTTAGCTTAAATTGCTTTGTTCCGGATATTCCCGGATGTAAGGCAAACGGGAGGAATAAACTGTATCCCGATCCGAATCCGGGAGAACTCTTCAGGCCTCCAATGGCATAACTTCTTCATATTTGATTTTTATTTTCAGGTAACGGGATGTCTTTTCCGAAAGGGTAATTACAGATCCGTTCGGTCAGGAAGTATACTGCTTTTTATACCCGGGCATCAAAATATGCGACGGATGTGAAAAAGGAATCCCCGTTACCGATATTTTAAATGATTAATGCAATGAAGTTATGCTCGATAAAATTATTCGGTTTTCCGTCAGGAATAAATTAGCTATAGGTTTGTTTATCCTGCTCTGGATTGCCTATGGCATCTACCAGGTTACCCGCCTTCCCATAGATGCGGTTCCCGATATTACCAACAACCAGGTACAGATTATTACCACTGCACCTTCCCTGGGAGGGGAGGATGTGGAACGCCTTATTACTTTTCCCATAGAACAGGCCCTGAGCAATATACCCGGGCTTCAGGAAAGCCGGAGTATTTCCCGCTTCGGATTATCGGTAGTCACCGTAGTATTTGACGAAGATGCCGATGTATACTGGGCCCGGCAGCAGGTAGCGGAACGGCTCCAGCATATAGAGATCGCGGAAAATGCCAATACGCCCGAAATGACCCCGGTAACTACCGGACTGGGAGAGATTTACCAGTACGTATTAAAACCGGAACCCGGCCATGAACATCGTTTTTCGCTTACGGAACTCAGGACCATCCAGGACTGGACCGTAAAACGGCAGTTGCTGGGCACTCCGGGGGTAGCCGATGTATCTACTTTCGGAGGCAAGCTCAAACAGTATGAGGTTGCTGTCGATCCTTCGAGGCTGCAGGCACATGATCTTACCATCAGTGATGTTTTTAACGCCCTGGGCCGCAGTAACGAGAATACCGGCGGCGCGTATATAGAAAAAGGACCGTCTGTATTGTATATACGGAGTATGGGGCTGGCCGGGTCTATGGAGGATATCGGTCATATTGTGATCAAGAATACTTCCTCCGGCACCCCCGTACTGGTAAAACATGTCGCCGCAGTTTCGGAATCTTCTGCGATCAGGTATGGTGCGCTGACCACCGATGATACCGGTGAAGCTGTGGGAGGTATCGTAATGATGCTCAAGGGGGAAAATGCCAATGAGGTGATCACTCACGTAAAACTGAGGGTGGAAGAAATACAGGGAATGCTGCCGGAAGGATTGAAGATAGTTCCCTTCCTGGACCGCACCAAAATGGTGGATAATGCCATAGGTACGGTAGAAAAGAACCTGCTGGAAGGAGCTCTTATCGTTGTGCTGGTCCTGGTGCTTTTCCTCGGTAATCTCAGGGCAGGATTTATTGTGGCATCGGTAATTCCGCTGTCTATGCTTTTTGCCATAAGCATGATGAACGCTTTTGGGGTAAGTGGTAATCTTATGAGCCTCGGTGCACTGGATTTCGGCCTGATCGTGGACGGGGCCGTAATTATTGTAGAGGCTATCCTGCATCACTTGCATAGCTCTTCAAAATACAAAGGGACCATAGCGGCAGAGGATATGGACAAGGAAGTTTCGGGGGCTGCTTCAAGGATGATGAATGCCGCTGTATTCGGGCAGATTATCATTCTGATCGTCTATCTGCCCATCCTCTCCCTTCAGGGTATAGAAGGTAAAATGTTTAAACCCATGGCACAGACAGTGGCTTTTGCCATTCTGGGAGCTTTTATCCTGTCACTGACCTATGTGCCTATGGTTAGTTCCCTGTTTATAAGCCGGAAAATCAAGGATGTTCCCAATCTGTCTGACAGGGTGATGGCACGGTTGGAAGGTTTTTATGAAAAGTGGTTGTTAAAAGCCATGAAGATGCGCACGGGAATTATTGTGGTGGCCCTGCTGTTATTCGGTATAGCTTTCTGGATGTTCAGCAGGATGGGAGGAGAGTTTATACCACAGCTGGAAGAAGGAGACTTTGCCGTGGAAACCCGTTTGTTGCTCGGTACCAACCTTACCACTACGACGGCTACCATACAGAAGATATCTTCCGGACTGCGTGAAAAATACCCCGAAGTGGAACAGGTAGTGTCCCGTATCGGGAGTGCGGAGATCCCTACCGATCCCATGCCTATAGAAGGGGGAGACATGATTGTGGTATTGAAGGATAAATCGGAATGGACCAGTGCCTCTTCTTTCGAGGAGCTGGCCGGGAAAATGGCGAGGACAGCCCGGGAGATAGCGCCCGGGGTGACTACCGGTTTCCAGTTTCCGGTGCAGATGCGGTTTAATGAACTTATGACGGGGGCCAAGCAGGATGTGGTCTGCAAAATATACGGGGAAGACCTCGACAAGCTTGCGGCCTATGCTGAAAGACTCGGGGATATAAGCCGCACTGTAAGCGGGACGGCAGACCTCTATGTTGAGAAAGTTACGGGAATGCCCCAGATCGTCATAGACTATCACTGGGCGGAGATGGCAAAATACGGGCTTTTTGTACAGGACATCAACCGTACCGTAAACGCTGCCTTTGCCGGAGCAGTGGCAGGGACCATTTATGAAGGGGAAAAACGTTTTGACCTTGTGGTACGACTGCAAGACGAGAAGCGCCGTCGTGTGGAAGATGTAAAGAATTTGCTGGTGGCTACACCTTCGGGTATGCAGGTACCGCTTTACCAGGTGGCGTCGGTGTCGGAAGTGGAAGGTCCTAACCAGATTCAACGGGAAAATACCCGGCGCAGGATCATTGTCGGTTTTAATGTGAGGGGACGTGATGTGGAAAGCCTGGTTGCGGAATTACAGGAAAAAGTGACCGGTGAAATGAAACTCGATCCGGGGTACTACATTACTTACGGAGGTGCCTTTGAGAATCTGAAGGCAGCGAAAAGCAGGCTGGGACTGGCGGTTCCCGTGGCACTCCTTATGATATTTGCCTTGTTGTACTTTGCCTTTGGCGCTTTTAAGGAAGGGATCATCATTTTTACAGCCATTCCCTTATCGGCCATAGGGGGCGTCTTTGCCCTTGGGCTCCGCGATATGCCGTTCAGCATATCTGCCGGGGTAGGGTTTATAGCGCTTTTCGGTGTGGCAGTACTCAACGGTATCGTATTGATATCGGAATTTAACCGTATCCGGAAACAGGGTGATATCACAGACCCGCTTCAGATTGTTCTGAAAGGGACCAGGACACGACTCCGGCCTGTACTTATGACTGCCGCAGTGGCCTCCCTGGGGTTCTTGCCCATGGCCCTGAGCAATGGTGCGGGTGCCGAAGTGCAACGTCCCCTGGCAACGGTGGTCATAGGCGGACTTATATCGGCTACTTTTCTCACGCTGTTTGTCCTGCCGGCTATTTATCTTATGACCTATAATCTTAACAGTAAACCCGGAATAAAAAGGGGAAAAAAGTCCCTGATATTGTTTTTGCCGCTGTTGCTGACCCCCATAGCGGGGTTGTTTGCCCAGCACGATAATGCACTTCCCCTGGAAGAGGCGGAAAATCTTGCACTATCCAATAACCGGAGAATGCAGGCAGTCAGGCATGATGAAAATGCTGCCGGCCTGAAAACCGGGGCGGGATATACGGTTTCCAAAACGGTCGTGGATATGGATTACGGGCAGTTCAACAGTACATATAAGGATACCCGGTTCGGTATCAGCCAGACTTTTGAATTTCCAACGGTATACACACGTCAGAGAAAGACATATGACTGGGAATACAAGGTGGCCGGGGTACATACCAGGCTGGCGGAAGCAGATATAAAGGCTGCGGTGCGGATACTGTATTATGAATGGTTATGGTTGCATGGCAAGGAAGAACTCCTGCATTACGCCGATAGTATATATCGTGAAATGGAAGAGAAATCGCGATTGCGATTTGAGTTCGGGGAAACAGACATCATGGAAAAAAGTGCGGCGGAATCATCCCGGCAGTTCTACACCAACCAGCTGAATATGATCCGCCGGGATATGGAGGTGGTAGAAAATTCTTTTAATGCCCTGATACAGGACAGTATCCGGTATGTTCCCCGGGTAGAAAATATCAAAGCCAGCCGTTTTGTGCCCGATCGGGTAGAGACAGACAGTGTACCGGCGGTACAGCTCGCCGCATACGAGGCGAAGGCGGCCGGATGGAGATGGAAAACAGAGCGCGCCCGCCTGTTGCCTGATATTACCCTGGGATATAACAACCTCAGCATAATGGGGATGTATACTCCATCCGGTGGGGAAGAAGTTTTTTTGGACCGGGGACACCGGTTTGATTATATCAGTGCCGGGCTTAGCATACCGTTGTTTTTTGGAAGCCAGAAGGCCAAAGCCCGTGCGGCAAGGGCGGAATGGGAGGCTTATAACTCAAGGGCCGAAGAGGCGAGAATTGAAATGATCGCCAGGACAGACAATGCCTATAAGGAGTTGTATAAATACGAGGAAAGCCTGGAATATTTCGAGAATCGGGGACTGGCAAATGCAGGGGATATACTTGATGCTGCCAACCGGAGATTGAGCAGCGGGGATATAGATTATCTGAAATGGGTTTTACTGGTCAACCAGGCCATAGCGATCAAAAATGACTATCTCGACACCGTAAATAATTATAATAAGGCAGTGATCGACATACTTAAACTCAATAATAAATAACGATGAACAGTATATATATAACAGCAGGCATCCTGGTATTGTCTCTTTTGGGAGCCTGTAGCGAAAAAAAAGTAGAAAGAACCTCACGGCAACAGGAAAAAGAAAATGACAGCCTGATTGTACTGAGCCCGGAACAGGCGAAAAATGCCGGAATAGAGACGGGACATCCGCAGGAAAAAGAACTCAGCCGTACCATTCGGCTGTACGGTACGGTAACGGTATCTCCACAGCACATGATAGGGATTACTTTCCCTTTGGGAGGATATGTACGCGAGGTAAAAGTAGTGCCCGGGATGAGAGTGGGTAAAGGAGACCGGCTGGCAGTACTGGAAGACCTGCAATATATACAATTGCAGCAGGATTATCTCAATGCCAGGGAAAAGTATTCCCTGGCCGAAAAGACATACCGGCGCTATAAAGAACTTAACCGTACCAAGGCCAGCAGTGATAAATTACTGGAGCAGGCAGAAACAGAAAGGGAAACACAGCGGATAAACATGGCCTCCCTTGCACAGAAACTCCGGCTTATAGGGGTTGCTCCTGATCGGTTATCAGCTTCCGGAATACAGCGGTCGGCACCTGTCCGGGCCCCGGAAAGCGGCGTAGTTACCAAGGTTAATGTACATTCAGGGAAATATGTGGCTTCTTCGGAAACCCTTTTCGAAATCATCAATACGGATGATATTATGTTGACATTCAAGGTATTTGAAAAAGATGTCTCTTTGCTGAAAGAAGGGCAGGAGATTGCCGTATACTCCAATAATAATCCGGAAAAAAAGTATAAGACAACGATCGCTTATCTCAATAGAAGTTTTGACCGGGACCGTGCTGTTGAAGTCATTTGCCGGATGCCGGAACAGCAGGAACACGATCTGTTACCGGGTCTTTTTGTCAATGCCGACCTGGCTGTAAAAAGCGTTCGCAGCCTGGTATTGCCGGAAGAGAGTGTAGTGAGCTGGAAAGGAAAGAGCTATGTATATCTGGCTAAAGGAAATTATTTCGAAATGGTTCCCGTAACTACGGAAATTGTACAGGATGGCTGGCAGCAGGTTTCTTCCGAAAAACTTTCCGACCGCTCCGAAGTGGTGGTGAAAAATGCTTATGCCCTGCTTATGAAAGCCATGAACAGGGAAGAAGAGTAGTGACGATATAAAGAAAAAAGTTTACGGGATACCGGTAATTTTCAGTCTGTCGTACCGGCAGGCCGGGTACAAAATAATTGTCTGGCAGGAAATTTGTGTGGTAATCGGGGAATTCTGATCATTAAAAGATCAACGGTTTGGCGTATCTTTGTGATGGTCAGCAGATAAAATTACGGAAGATGAAATATGTAATGAAAACAGCGGCCTGGGTGGTCGTTCTTACCGGTATGGCTGTAATGCTCCCGGCCCGGGGCATAGCGGGAAAAGATAACCCCGGGGATACGGGTGGAATGCTGGCGGACAGGGATACGGCAACCTTTGCGGCGGGATGTTTCTGGTGTGTGGAAACACAGTTCGAGCAACTTAAGGGAGTCAGGAAGGTGGTTTCGGGATATACGGGAGGTACGGTGGCAGACCCTACCTATAAACAGGTCTGTACCGGTACCACCGGGCATGCGGAAGCCTGTAATATCGTATATGATCCGGCGGTGATCAGTTTTGACGAACTCCTGGAGGCCTTTTTTGTCGCTCACGACCCTACCCAGCGCAACAGACAGGGGAATGATGTCGGTACGCAATACCGTTCTGCGGTTTTTTATCACAGTGCGGCGCAGAAGCAGAAGACAGAATACTATATCAGAAGATTAAACGAGGAGAAAGCCTACGACAGCCCCGTGGTTACCGAAGTTGCTCCGTATACCGTGTTTTACGAAGCCGAGGATTACCACCAGGATTATTACGACCAGAACAGGTCGGTACCTTATTGCCAGTACGTCATACAACCCAAACTGGAAAAATTCAAAAAGGTTTTTAAAGACAAATTAAAACATTAAATTGTAGCGGTATGTCGATGAGGAAGATGATAACCACCACGGCATTGATGATATGCGTGATCAGTGCGATGGCACAAAAAGGAAAAAACATGGATACAAAACACGAGAACAATCCCTATTATTCCCGAACCGATACCTCTCACCTGGAGGTGAGCAATGCGGAGTGGAAGCAGATCCTCTCCCCGGAATTGTATTATGTGGCCCGGGAGCAGGGTACGGAAAGGGCATTTACGGGAAAATACTGGAATACCGAAACCAGGGGTACCTATTACTGTGCCGTATGCGGGAACCTGTTGTTCCGTTCCGATGCCAAATTTGCCAGTAGTTGCGGATGGCCCAGTTTTTTTGAAACGGAGAGGGAGAACAGTGTGATCTACAAGGAAGACCATTCCCACGGTATGCACCGTGTCGAAGTGGAGTGTGCCCGGTGTAATTCACACCTGGGACATATTTTCGACGATGGCCCGCCTCCTACCTACAAACGGTTCTGTATGAATTCCGTATCCCTGGATTTCGAACCGGATGCTTTGTAGTTGGTTGTTGGAATGACAAAGCCCTGTCATTCAGAGCGGAGCGCAGCGGAGTCGAAGAATCTCAACCCCGGATCAAAGGAAATTCAACAACAGTACCGAAAGCCCGGAGATTCCCTGCCTGCCGGCAGGCAGGTTCACTGCGTTCTGAATGACATTTTTTGACAACTAAGAACTAACAACTAAGAACTACAAACTAATAACTCCATTATACGGTAGCACTGAAAAGGCGGGTATCCGGTTTTTTGCGTTGTAAGCGCAGGTCAAAGGCCATGCAGATATTGCGAACAAAGGGCTTTCCGGCCGGCGTTATCCGTATGCCGTGATCCAGAATTTCCACCAGGCCGTCCCGCACGGGTTCTTCCAGCCGCTCCACGATATATGCGAGCTGCGGAAGCCGCATGGCGGGTGATTCCCACGAGGTCCGGAAAGAGCACATCAGGTTCAGGATGTGTTTCCTGATCACCAGGTCTTCTTTATTGAGCAGGTGCCCCCTGAGCAATGGCAGCACGTCATTGTTTACCAGGGAAGTGTATTCTTCCACGCTTTTTACATTCTGGGCAAATCCGCTGCCGCTGTCGCTGATGGCCGATGCCCCGAGCCCTATAAGCAACGGGGTGTCCGTAGTAGTATACCCCATAAAGTTCCGGTGCAGGCTGCCGTTTTTCGCAGCCTTGAAAAGCTGGTCGCCTTCGAGGGCAAAATGGTCCATACCTATTTCTGCATATCCCGCGGCTTCCAGCATATGTCTCGCCGTTTCGTAGAGTATCCTTTTTTCCTTTCCGGAAGGGAGGTCGCCTTCGTTAAAACCCCGTTGCCCGTTGCCCGGTAACCAGGGCACATGGGCATAACTGTACAGGGCGATACGGTCCGGTTTCAGAGCTATGGTCTTTGCGGTGGTATCCCTGATATCTTCAAGGGCCTGGAAAGGCAGTCCGAATACCAGGTCGTGCGACACCGAGGAGAAACCCGATTCCCTGGCCTGCCGGGTGATGCTTCTCACCGTGTCGAAAGACTGTATCCGGTTTATGGCCTTCTGAACATGAGGTGCATAATCCTGTATCCCGAAACTTACCCGGGTAAACCCGAGGGCATGCAGTGTATCGAGATGTGCTTCGGTGGTATTGTTGGGGTGCCCTTCGAAGCTGAATTCAGCCTCCGGTGTTCTTTCGGCATATCTGAAAATACCTGTTATCAGTTGTTCCAAGTGTTCCGGGGAGAAAAAGGTAGGAGTGCCCCCTCCGAGGTGCAGTTCCCGTATCCGGGGAATGCTTCCCAGCTTTTCCGCATAGAGCTTCCATTCCTTTAAAACCGTCTCTATATAGGGTTCTTCCACTTCATGGCGCCTGGTGATCCGCTTGTGGCATGCACAGAACGTACACAGGCTTTCGCAGAACGGAAGGTGAATGTAAAGGCTGATCTCCCTGGAATGATCCTTGTTTAAGAACGCTCCCTTTACCGAGGATATCCAGTCCCGGCACGAAAAGCTTTCAGGAACCCAGTAGGGCACTGTGGGGTAACTGGTATACCTGGGGCCCGGAATATCGTATTTTCGGAAAAGGGAGTCGCTCATAGGTTTTTGGATTTGTGACAAAGCTATGGGGATGGATCGGGACAAAATATGATATTGATCAGTTTTGGTAAAAATCTGTCCTTCGGTCCGGAGGCCCTCCTTAACCTTCCCGCCCCGGTCTTTATACGCCGGAACCGGTAATCGATGTATCCGTATTGTGTATTGTTTGATAAAAACCGGTTCAGGATGAATTTTTAATATATAATTATATCTTTTTGTGTTTTTTATTCCGGGTTTTGTGTTTTTATGTGCTAATAGGATAATATAGTGTAATCATCGGGTAATATTCGGATAAGTTCCTGTAGCCATAGCATATAATTTTACAAGTGTTAAATAAACACTATATTCTTTTTTACTGTAAATGAACTTTTTACAATGCAGGCATACAGGAGAATGTACAAAATTAACCGGTAAAATTTTATTTATGAAACACAAGAATCAACCTGGAATGAGTGTCAGTATCAGCAATTATACCTTGTGCTGTACACTGTTTTTTTTATTATGTACGCTGTGGTCCTTTGCGCAGGAAATTAAGGGTACGGTAACGGATGGGGCCGGGATTCCCATTGCCGGGGCATCCGTACTTGAAAAGGGAACAACCCATGGGGTGGTCACCGATTTTGACGGGAATTTTGAGATAGTGTTAGCCTCCGACGATGCTGTTCTTGAAGTGTCGTATATGGGGTTTAAGACTACCGAGGTCAATACGGAGGGCAGAGCAGTAGTGCAGGTGATACTGGAAGAGGACCTTCAGGAGCTGGACGAGGTGGTGCTTATCGGTTTCGGGACCCAGAAAAGGGGCGATGTTACCAGCGCGGTGGCCTCGGTAAAGTCGGAAGATTTTATACAGGGGAACGTCAGGGACGCAGCGCAGCTTATTCAGGGAAAAGTAGCGGGGTTAACGGTATCGACACCATCCGGAGACCCGACGTCCGACTCACAGATCAAGTTACGCGGATTGTCTTCGCTTACAGGGGGGACGGACCCGCTTGTTCTCATAGACGGAGTTCCGGGAAACCTGAATACCGTGGCTCCCGAAGATATCGAGTCCGTAGATGTACTTAAAGACGGCTCGGCTACGGCGATATACGGAACGCGGGGAACCAACGGGGTTATTATTATTACTACGAAAGGGGGAAATTATAATATGAAACCTACCATAGAATACAACGGCTACCTTTCCATGTCGGCCATAGCGAGAAAGCTCGATTTTATGGATGCTTCGGACCTCAGGAAAAGATGGGGAGAAGGATATGAATTTAACGGTGCCAATGTGGAAGATTTCGGGGCAGATACCGACTGGCTCGATGAAATTACCCGCAACGCATTTAGCCATGTTCACAACCTGACCTTCAGGGGAGGGAATGAGCAGACCAGTGTAACGGCTTCTTTAAACTACAGGGATATCCAGGGGATATTCCTGAAATCCGATAATAAAAAATATACGGGCAGAATAAACGTGGGGCACGCCATGTTCGACAATAAACTGAAAACCAATCTTGGGGTTATTGTCAGTGAACAGACCTATAATGCTTTGGGAGATGGCACCAGTTTCAATCCGTATATCTACAGGCAGGCACTGATCAGGAACCCTACCGAACCGGTCAGGGATGCTGAGGGCAACTGGTTTGAGCGTGACGTTTATTTTTATGATAATCCTGTGGGCTATATAGAAGAAACCATAGGAGAAAACAGGTATAGGAATATGCGTTTTGATTTTAGTGTGAGCTATGATATAAATGAACATTTTATTGTGAAAGGCTTGTACACCAGGAAAGGAAATTCCAATATCCGCGGGTTTTATCAAACAAAAAAACACGTCAGCACCGTGAAGTACGGGCAGGATGGATTTGCTTCGCGGGGAACTGACGATTATACGGGTAATTACGGGCAGGTAACGCTGGATTACAATCAGTCCTTTGGAAAACACAGGGTAACGGGTTTACTGGGATATAATTATGAAGATAACACCAATGAAGGGTTCTGGGCCAATAACCGGCGTTTTTCAACAGACGGTTTTACCTATAATAACATAGGAAACGGCCAGGGACTGGAACTGGGAGAGGCCGGAATGGGGAGCTATAAGGATTCGGATAAGCTGATCGCCTTCTTTACCCGGATCACCTATAACTTTGACGACCGTTATTTGCTGCTGGCCAGTTTGAGAAGAGAAGGTTCCTCCCGTTTTGGTGCCAATACCAAATGGGGTTATTTTCCGGGTGTTTCCGTTGGATGGCGTATCAACAGGGAGTCTTTCCTGGAACATAATAAATGGATGTACGATCTTAAACTCAGGGCAGGATTCGGGATCACCGGAACCAATGCCGGGGCTAATTACGAATCGCTCAGCGGACTTACCTATGGAGGGTATTTTTTTAATAACGGAAGCTGGGTGCGGGAACTGGTGCCGGCCAGGAATGCCAATCCGGACCTTAGGTGGGAGAAAAAGGAAGAGCTCAATTTCGGCCTGGATTACGGTTTCCTCGATGGCAGGATAAGCGGGACCATCGATTATTACAGCAGGAAGACCAAGGATGCACTGTATAATTATGATGTGCCTACCCCTCCTTATTATTACGGTTCCATACTGGCCAATGTCGCACAGATAAAAAATTCGGGACTGGAGGTATTGCTGAACGTGATTCCGGTAAAGACCGATACTTTTGAATGGACGGCCGGTATGACGTATTCCACTAATTCGAATAAAATCGTTTCTCTGTCGAATGATCAGTTTCAGCTGACCAATGATTTTTTTGATGAGGGGTATGCCAGCGAACCCATACAGGTAAGCACACACCGCATACAGGTAGGCCAGCCCATAGGCAATTTCTTCGGGTGGAAGAGCGTGGATATCACCGACGATGGTATCTGGCTGATCGAGACCCCGGACGGGGAGATAAAGCCGGCAACCGAAACGACCACAGATGACAGGCAGGTGCTTGGTAACGGCCTCCCCAAATCGTATTTCAGCTGGAACAACTCGGTAAAATATAAAAACTGGGACCTCAATGTCAATATGAGAGGGGCATTCGGGTACCAGATCCTCAACTTTTCAAGGATGTATTACGAAAACCCCACAGTAGATTACAACACGCTGAACACGGCCTATGACCCGGTCTACGGAAAAGCGGTTCTCAGTGATGTGCAACGACTTGTGAGCTATTATGTGGAAGACGGTGATTTTCTGAAAATAGACAATGTGACCATAGGATATACCGTGCCCGCATCATTGCTCAAATTTATTCAGAATTGCAGGATATATGCCTCCGGGATCAACCTGGCTACCATTACCGGGTATAAGGGAATCGATCCCGAGGTCGATCGGGACGGCCTTGCTCCCGGTAACGATGAACGGGACAAATACCCGTCTGTAAGAACATTCACATTGGGAATAAATCTAACCTTTTAATACCAGCATATCATGAAAACAAAACATATAGCCCCGTTCAGGTTAAAATTATGGGTATACGGTCTTACGGTCGCAGTGTTTCTGGCTGCATGTACCGATCTCTCCGAAGAAGTTTTCTCCGAAGTCACGGAAGATTCCTTTATTCCGGCTGATTCCGATGTCATAGCACTTATGGCCTCGGCATATACTCCGTTGCGTTTTGTCATGGACTGGCAGGGGTATTTCGACCTGCAGGAAGAACCGGCAGATGTTATTGTGACTCCTACGCGCCCCAACGGATGGGATGACGGGGGAATCTATAAAAGGATGCATTTTCACACCTGGACGAATACGGACTGGCAGCCCAGGAATACCTGGATTACCTGTTTTAACGGGATAAACAATATAAACAGGGTTATCCTGCAGATTACTTCGGGCGAATACCCTGTAGACGAAAGCCAGGTAGATTATATTATGGCGGAAATGAGGGGCTTACGGGCCTTGTATTATTCCATACTGATCGATACTCATGGCAATGTACCCGTCATATCCGATTATACTGCAGAACTGCCGGTACAGCATACGCGGGAGGAGGTATACGATTTCATAGTCTCTGAACTCACCGAAGTTATTCCGCTGCTTACCGATGTGGTAGACCAATCCACTTACGGACGTATGACCCGCTACGCAGCATGGCACGTACTGGCGAGGTTATATCTCAATGCCGAAGTGTATACGGGGACACCGCAATGGGATCAATGTATCGCTGCCTGTGATGAGATCATCAATGACGGGAAATTCAACCTTTCCGAGAATTACAGGGCTATTTTCAGTACAAATAATGAAGACAACCCCGAAATGGTTTTTGCCATCCCTTACGATCGTATTTACGCACCGCAATGGGGAGGTCACATGAAAATGCTTCTCCCGGATCACAGGTATGTATTCGGTATGGAAACACAACCCTGGGGAGGTTCGGGGGCCAACCCACAGTTTATAGACAGTTATCACCCGGAAGACAACCGTCTGAAAGATACCTGGCTTATGGGAGATCAACTCAATGCGAGTGACGGCACTGTGGTGATGACGTTGACCAAAGACATGCCCAGTATTTATGACTGCGAATTCACCGAAGGGTTCCGGTGCGGGAAATATGAAATCGAGGAAGGGGCCACAGGATCTCTCAGCAATGATTTTCCCTTTTTCAGGTATACCGATGTACTGATGATGAAAGCCGAATCACTGTTGCGCACCGGGGAAAGTGCTGCCGCTGCACAGATAGTGACCGATGTGAGGAGGCGCTCTTTTGACAATCCGGCCGATGCAGAGGTTACCGGTACGGAACTGGAAGGGAATACGAATATGGCCTATGGTACCCTGGCCGTGGATGGCAGTATTGATGATCCGGGAGATCAGTCTCTGGTGCCTTACGGCCGTTTCCTGGATGAGCTGGGCTGGGAATTTGCCTGTGAAGCAAGGCGGAGGACAGACCTGATCAGGTTCGGGGTGTACCAAACCAAAAACTGGTATAACCATACCCCGAAGGGAGCACATACAGCCCTTTTTCCCATCGGGTATGAAGAGTTGAATACCAATGCCAATCTCAGGCAGAACCCGGGGTACTGAACGTGATTTTCAGGAATATAAAAGGCGGATGCAACAGGGCATCCGCCTTTATTATTTCTGGTGCTGCATCCTGTACTGTGTAGGGGTAACCCCTTTCAGTTCTTTGAATTTCCGGTTAAAATTGGTGATATTCTGAAACCCGCACATTTCCGACACGATGGCTACGGGCATTTCCGGGTTGCGGTAGAGTAACTTACAGGCGTGTTCGATACGTATTTCAATGAGAAACTGGAAAAAAGTCTTGTTGGTCCGTTTTTTGAAATACCTGCAAAAAGCATTCTTGCTCATGTTGGCCTTCCGGGCTATGGTATCCAGCGAAATCACCTCGTTAAAGTGCTGCATGGCATGATTGAATACTGCATTCATCCGCTTTCCTTCGTCATCGGTATATTTTTTCCGGTATACAAAGGAAGAGAGCGCCTGTTTATCTGCAATGATAATGAGGTGTATGATCTTGAGGAGTGTTCCGATACGTGAAATTTTGCCCTGTCCTTTGAGCTTGTTAAAATGTCTCACGATCTTTTTCCTGTCAGACAGTACCGTGATCCCGTATTCCGATTCCTTGAAAAAGGTTTCGGTCCCGGCCATATCCGGGATGGTGAAAAATTCCCTGCCGAAAGAATTTTTGGCGAAAAAAAGCGTGTACATTACGGAACGGGGGGCAGCGTTAATATCACTTTTGAACACATGGGGGATGTTCTCACCGATCACGAGAATATCGCCGGCCTGATAGTGATTTATGGTGTCTCCCACAATGAGCGAGCCGGCGCCCTCCACGATATAGCTGATCTGTATTTCCTCGTGCTGGTGGAGCTGGTCATAAAATACGGTTTCGCAGTCCTCCTGGTATACCAGGGCTTCCTGCTCCGGTTTGGGTATTTTAAATGGCAGTACTTTCAAATGGTGCTGGTTTTTACTCATTAAGTGAGATTTGAAACGCTCCGACGCTTGCGTTGAAATTTTTTTTCGGGTTTCCCATGTATGCCTCATGGGTTTGCCCCGAGCTTGTTGACTCATCGGGTGCGGTTAAAAATATCCTGATCCCTGCGCCGGAATATGTATCCGGTATTCCGGAACACAGGCCTAACGGGCTTTCTGCCTGGGATTATCGATTAAATTTACTAATAAAATACAAATAGTTGCTTATATATGGTAATATAGTGTAAGTATACGCTAATAATGGTGAATTACCACGCCATTATTAACTATAATTTTGTTTAAAAATCAATCGATATGGCAATTCAATGGCAAGGCGTAATGCCGGCAGTGACTACCAAGTTTACAGCAGATGACAGGCTGGACATGGTAATGTTTGAAAAAAATGTAAAAGCACAACTGGAAGCAGGCGTAAACGGGATCATTCTCGGGGGAACCCTCGGGGAAGCCAGTACGCTGACACAGGAGGAAAAGGAGACCCTGATCAGGGAAACCCTCGAAATCGTGGAGGGAAAGGTGCCGGTGATCATTAATATTGCCGAGCAGAGTACCCGCGATGCAATAGCAGTGACCAGGAGAGCCGAGGCATTGGGTGCGGACGGACTCATGGTACTCCCGCCCATGAGGTACAGGTCGACCGACAGGGAGACCGTAGTTTATTTCAGGGAAGTGGCAGGAAATACCGGTTTGCCGGTCATGATCTACAACAACCCGACAGACTATAAGATAGAGGTTACCCTGGATATGTTTGCGGAACTGCTGGAACTGGACAATATCCAGGCCGTGAAAGAATCTACCCGCGACATTACCAATGTGACCCGTATTCGCAATCGTTTCGGCGATCGCCTGAAAATACTTGGTGGGGTAGACACCCTGGCATTCGAAAACCTGGTGGCCGGGGCAGATGGCTGGGTGGCCGGCCTGGTTTGCGCCTTTCCTGCAGAGACCGTGGCTATATACAAGCTGATCAAGGCGGGAAGGATCCGGGAGGCCCTGGATATATACCGCTGGTTTATGCCCCTGCTGGAACTCGACATAACACCCCAGCTGGTACAGAACATCAAGCTGGCGGAAGTAGCTACCGGCATCGGTACCGAAAATGTGAGGGCACCCCGGTTACCCCTCGAAGGAGCGGAACGGGAAAGGGTACTGGATATTATAGATACTGCCTTGAAAAACAGGCCGGAACTTCCCGAATACAAGAATTTGGCACTTGTTTAAACAGTTGCTTATAACCCTAAAAAACAGTACGGTTTGATTACAGGAAAAAATCAGATAGCCGGAACATTTTCGGCAGAAGGACAGCAGACTTTCAGAACCACCGATCCCGCGGCGGATAAGGAGAATCCGCAGGAGTTTTTTGAGGCAACCCCGGCGGAGACAGACCGGGCGGTGAACCTTGCTTCGGAAGCTTTCCGCATCTATAAAAAAACGAGTGGAACAGACCGGGCGGCATTCCTGGAAGCGATAGCTGCACGGCTGGAAGCTTCCGAAGAGGACATCATCAGTTGTTATATCCGCGAATCGGCGCTTCCGGAAGGCCGTGCCAGGGGCGAATTTGCCCGTACTACCGGGCAGCTTCGGGCCTTTGCGGTGATGTTGCGCGAAGGCTCGTGGGTCGAGGCCATTATCAGCAACCCGGAAGGCAAACCCGATATCCGGAGGGTACAATGCCCGGTGGGGCCGGTAGCCGTGTTCGGGGCCAGTAATTTTCCGCTGGCTTTTTCCACGGCCGGTGGAGATACGGCCAGTGCCCTGGCTGCAGGGTGCCCGGTTGTTGTCAAGGCACATCCCATGCACGCTGCTACGGGCGAACTTGTAGCCCTCGCCATAGCCGATGCGGCCCGGGAAACCGGAATGCCGGAAGGCGTATTTTCCCACCTGAACGGCAAAAGCCTTGAAACGGGGCAACGGCTGGTAAAACACCCAAAGGTAAAAGCGGTAGGTTTTACAGGGAGTATTAGTGGTGGAACCGCCCTGTACCGCCTGGCGTGCAACCGGGAAGAGCCCATACCCGTCTATGCGGAAATGGGAAGTGTCAATCCCGTTGTGGTCCTGCCGTCTGCCCTGGAAGACAAGAAAGACTTCTGGGCAGCACAATACGCGGGCTCCATTACTGCGGGTACTGGGCAGTTCTGTACCAACCCGGGGCTCCTGCTGGGCATAGCCGGCAGGGAACTGGACAGTTTTACCGAAGCCCTCGGCAAGGCTATAGGACAGAAGGCAGCTTCGTGTATGCTCCACCCGGATATCAAGGCACAGTACCTTAAAAAGAGGGATGAGGTGTTATCGCAGCCGGGGTACTCGGTGGTTACGGCTCCGGAGCGTGAAGCGGACGGCAATTTTGCCCTGCCGCATGTGATTGCCGCAGATGCGGAGGTCTTTATGAAAAACGGGGTATACCACCAGGAAGTGTTCGGTCCCTTTTCGGTAGTGGTAAAATGCAGGGACAAGGCACAGCTTACGGAAGTACTGCAACACCTGGAAGGACAACTGACAGGTACGGTACTTGCAGAAAAAGAACAGGAATTACAGGAATATGCTCCGGCCATAGATGCCCTGAAAGAACGGGTGGGGAGGCTTATCCTTAACGGGGTCCCCACCGGGGTGGAAGTTTGTGCCGCCATGATGCACGGCGGCCCCTTTCCGGCTTCTACAGACAGCAAGTTTACTTCGGTAGGGCTTACCGCGGTACAGCGGTGGGTACGTCCCGTAGCGTACCAGGACTGGCCCGATGCCCTGCTTCCGGATGCCCTCAGAAACAGTAATCCCTTAAATATTTTCAGGAATTTAAACGGTGTAATTACCAAAAACGCTGTATAGCCTATGGCGAGAAAAACCTTTTTTTGTGTGGATGCCCATACCTGCGGCAACCCTGTAAGAGTTGTTGCCGGGGGAGTTCCCTTCCTGCGGGGAGCCACCATGAGCGAAAAACGCCGGCATTTCATGGAGGAATACGACTGGATCCGCAGGGGGCTCATGTTTGAGCCCCGCGGGCACGATATGATGAGCGGCAGTATGTTGTTTGCCCCGTCCGATCCGCAGAACGATGCGGGCATACTTTTTATAGAGACCAGCGGCTGCCTCCCCATGTGTGGTCACGGTACCATAGGTACGGTAACCGTGATGATCGAAGAGGGACTGGTGACCCCCAGGGTCCCGGGAGAACTCCGGCTGGAAACCCCTGCCGGACTGGTAAGGGTCACATACCGCCGGGAAGGTAAAAGGGTAAGCTCGGTAAAACTCACGAATATCAAGTCGTATCTCGCTGCGACCGGTATTGAAGTACAGTGTCCGGAACTCGGGCCGCTGAAAGTGGATGTGGCCTACGGGGGAAATTTTTATGCCATAGTCGATGTACAGCCAGGTTTCAGGGGACTGGAACACTACCAGGCAGGGGATCTTATTTCCTGGAGCCGCGTGCTCCGGAGCCGTATCGGGGGACAATATGATTTTGTACATCCCGAGGATCCGTCCATCAGCGGCCTGAGCCATATTTTGTGGACGGGTACCGTACTGGACCCGGGAAGTACGGCCCGGAATGCCGTGTTTTACGGCGACAAGGCCATAGACCGTTCTCCCTGCGGTACGGGCACCTCGGCGCGTATGGCGCAGTGGTACGCCAGGGGAAAACTGAAAAAGGGAGACGACTTTGTTCACGAAAGTATTATCGGAAGTGTCTTTACCGGGAGGATAGAAGAAGAAACCGAGCTGGACGGAAAGAAGGCCATAGTGCCCAGTATCGAAGGCTGGGCCCGGGTTACGGGGTATAACACCATTATCATAGATGACGACGACCCCTATGCCCACGGTTTCCAGGTGTTGTGATCATATACTTAAATTTATTCATTTGAAACACACAATAATCATAGGCGGGGGGATCAGCGGGTTGTGTACGGCATACTATCTCGTAGAAGCCGGGCACCGGGTTACCGTAATAGACCGCGGGGATATTTCCGGCGGGGCCTCTTTTATCAATGCCGGGTACCTCACCCCCAGTCATTTTATATCCCTGGCGGCCCCGGGAATGGTTGCCAGGGGGCTTAAATGGATGTTCGACAGCCGTAGCCCGTTGTACATCAGGCCGAGATGGGATATGGATTTTTTGCGCTGGGGACTGCTGTTCAGCAGGTCGGCCACCGCGAAAAAAGTGGAAGCTTCCATTCCCGTATTAAAAGCGCTTAACCTGAGAAGCCGTGAGCTGTATGAAGAACTGTACACCACGTCCGGTTTCGATTTTCAATACCACCGCGACGGAGTGCTCATGGTATATGCTACCGAAAAAGAAGGAAAAGAAGAGCTGAAGCTTGCCGAAAGGGCAGTACGGGAAGGGCTGGAAGTTAATAGCCTGGATGCGGGAGCACTCAAGGCACTGCAGCCTGTGTTCTCCGATAAGGCCCTTGGGGCCGTACACTACCTGTGCGACCGGCATATTACACCGAATGAGTTTATGGGAACCCTCCGGAAATGGCTGGAAGATAAGGGGGTAAGTTTTGTCCTGGGCCAGGAGGTAAAGGCCATAAGGGCCTCGGGTAACAGGATTACTGCAGTCCATACCACATCAGGCGGTTATACGGCGGAAAATGTGGTCCTGGCCGCAGGTAGCTGGACTTTTGAGCTGGCCCGGAAACTCCGCCTCTATATACCGGTGCAGGGAGGTAAGGGGTACAGTATGGACGTACGCCGTCCCACGGGGATCTCCATACCGGCCATTCTTGCCGAAGCCAGGGTGGCGGTTACCCCCATGAACGGTTTTACCCGCTTTGCCGGAAGTATGGAATTTTCCGGAAATAACGATATTATCAGGAAGGAAAGGGTACAGGCCATTGCCGATGCTGTCACACACTATTATAATGACATCGAAATATCGGAAGGGGAGAAATCACTTGCGACTTCCGGATTGCGCCCGGTATCCCCCGACGGGCTGCCCTATATCGGAAAGAGCAGGATCTATTCCAACCTGGTCGTAGCTACGGGGCACGCCATGATGGGGTTCAGTATGGGGCCCGTAACCGGGAAGCTGGTTGCCCAGGTGATCAACGGGGAGAAGACCGATATAGACCTGAAGCCATTGCGGCCCGAGCGGTTTCGTGGTTATTGAAGTATTGGGTTATTGGTTTTTTGGAGGGATGCCTGAATACTATCGTTGGTTTGCAAACGACGAAATGGTCGGGAGTCGGAAGTTGTCATCCAGACCGGAGGGAAGGATCTCTACCCACGAGCAAGGGAGCTTCAACAGCATAAAGGAAGCACCGGAGATTCCTCCTACGTCGGAATGACAGACTACGAACTAAGAACTAAGAACTAAGAACTAAGAACTGATTCCCCCAACAACAATCTTAAAATAACGTATTTTCCCTATTAATACTGTTAATACGGATAATAAAGTACAGGTATAGGGTAACATTTGCCAACAATGTTGCAGTAATTATTAATAGGTTTATACCTTATTATACTGGTATGAGAGACGCATTATTAAAAAGTGTTTTATTTACATTTGTATTAAGCATATTCCAGGGGTACTCACAGGGTACGCCTGACGAATACCGGAGTGCCATAGCTGCCGATACGCTGTTTGCAAACAAGGTATACCGCGCTCCTTCGAAATTCTTCTGGCAGGGCGACAGCCTGTGCTGGTACAAAAACACCATCGGAAAGGGAGTGGAATATATTGTGGTGAACCCCGAAAAGGGAACCAGGGAGCCGGCGTTTGACCATCAGAAACTGGCGGTTTCCCTGGGAAGTGTCCTGGGAAAGGAAGTGGATGCCAGGAACGTCGGTATAGACGATTTGCATTTCCGGGAAAACGGTTTTTCCTTTAAAACGGACAGCCTTGAAATATTTTGCAGCTCCGGAAATTACGAACTGGAAATTGTGAAGCGCCCCGGTAACAAACAGCGGAAAAGGGGCTACTGGGGCGGTCGTTTTGATGAGACCGCAAACAAGCCGGTACAGTCTCCCGATAGCCTGTATGTGGCATTTATCAAAGATCACAACCTGTATGTAAAGGAACGGGCTTCCGGTAAGGAAACCCGGCTGAGTTACGACGGGGCTCCCGGAAACTACTATTCGACCTATATGCAATGGTCGCCTGATGGCAGGTATATCATGGCCTATAAAGTACGCCCGGGCAGTGATCGCAAGATCCGTTTTGTACGTTCCAGTCCCAGGGACCGCTTGCAACCCGTACTGGAATCCCGGGATTACCTGAAACCCGGTGATGAACTGCCGTTCAGGAGCCCGCAGCTGTTTCACATCTCCACGGGAAAACATGTCGGGATCTCTACAGACCTGTTCCGCAGCCAGTACAGCCTTTCCGCATTCAGATGGAGAGACGACAGCAGTGCTTTTACCTTCGAATACAACCAGCGCGGGCACCAGGTATACCGGGTGCTGTCGGCAGATGCCGAAAGCGGGGAGGTAAGTGTTATTGTCGGGGAAACCAGTCCCACTTTTATAGATTACAGCGGTAAGAAATACCGTTACGATACCTCAGACGGTAAAGAACTTATCTGGGCTTCCGAAAGAGACGGCTATAACCACCTGTATCTCTACGATGCCCGGTCGGGGAAGGTAAAGAACCGGATCACCCGGGGAGAGTGGCCGGTACGGGATGTCGTAAAGGTGGATGAAAAAAACAGGTATATTTATTTTACGGCCAGCGGTGTCGACAAAGGGCAGGACCCGTATCTGCTGCACTATTTCCGCATCGGTTTTGACGGTTCCGGACTGTTGCGGTACACCCGGGAAAACGGTAACCACGAGGTGTTTTTTTCCGAAAACCACAAATATTATATCGACCGGTATTCCCGTGTAGATGCCCCCCAGGTTACCGAGCTGAAACAAGCGGCAGGACAAAAGAAAATACTCACCCTGGAAAAAGCCGATATTACAGACCTGCTGGCTACCGGGTGGAAAATGCCGGAAGTATTTCACAGCAAGGGAAGGGACGGGAAAACCGATATCTGGGGTATTGTAGTACGTCCCACAAACTTTGATCCGGAAAAAAAATATCCCGTTATAGAATACATATATGCGGGGCCTCACAATTCCTTTGTTCCCAAAAGTTTCAGGTCGTTCTATTCGGGGATGAGCAGCCTTGCGGAACTCGGGTTTGTCGTGGTCCAGATAGATGGTATGGGTACTTCGAACCGTTCCAAGGCCTTTCACGATGTGTGCTGGAAAAACCTGAAAGACGCGGGTTTTCCCGACCGCATGTTATGGATCAAAGCTCTGGCCCGGAAATATGCTTATATCGATGCAGACCGGGTCGGGATCCACGGCACTTCCGCCGGCGGGCAGAATGCCGGGGCAGCCGTGGTGTTTCACTCTGACTTTTATAAGGCGGCCGTAGCTTCCTGCGGATGCCATGACAACCGTATGGACAAGATATGGTGGAACGAACAGTGGATGGGGTATCCCGTAGGGCCGCATTACGCCGCCTGCTCCAATGTGGAAAATGCCGCCGGAATGAACGGTAAATTGCTGCTTATTGTCGGGGAAGTGGACGACAATGTCGATCCGGCCACCACCATGCAGTTTGCCGATGCCCTGATCCGGGAAGACAAGGATTTCGAACTGGTAGTCATTCCCGGAATGGGCCACTCGTCAGGAGGGGATTACGGAGAGCGCAAGCGGCGCGATTTCTTTGTAAAAAGCCTGATGGACAAAGACCCCCCGGTCTGGGACGAAGTGTACCGGTAACGTTCCGTACAAACCGGCAACCAGCAATTTGGAAAAAACACATAAAAGAACCTATAAAAAATGATCTTACAGAAAATTACAGGAACACTGCTTACCGGATTTTGCCTGGCCGTAGTATGGACGGGGCAGGTGTGGGCACAGGGCGACCAGATACTGGACGGGATCGGGGAGACGGGACTGATAGCCCGTTATGTATTTGACGGTGATGCCAGGGACTGGTCGCGGAATAACCTGCATGCCGGTATTCACGGGTCTGACGTGAAATTCATCAAGGACAGCCGCTTTGGAGAGGTGCTATCCCTTTCCGGCAGCGATGATGCCTTTATCACCCTTCCGGGAGAAGCCCTCGGCGGGATCGAATCGCTGAGTGTAACCGGGTGGATATACCTCCGTTCCGATCGGAAAGGACAGTGTTTTTTTGAGTTCGGGACCGGTAGCGGCACGTATCTTTCCCTGGCGCCTGCAGGTATGGGTAACGTTCCGGAATGT
The DNA here is from genome assembly GCF_003285545.1 of Sinomicrobium soli. Taxonomy (GTDB): domain Bacteria; phylum Bacteroidota; class Bacteroidia; order Flavobacteriales; family Flavobacteriaceae; genus Sinomicrobium. Next base: position 46,997 of record NZ_QLNV01000021.1, read on the forward strand.
GTCGCTGCGATAACAGAAAACGGAAAACCCGCCGTCCGGACCGTTGCCCCGGTACCGGCCCGGAATAAATGGGTGCATGTGGCAGTGGTGATGGATGTTCCTTCCGGGTCGATGCGTTTGTATCTCGACGGGAAAAAGGCGGACGAAACAGGTAATATGGCATTTGTACCGGATGAGTACGATACCCTGTTTATAGGAAAGGGCAGGAATGCGGGAGATCCCGGGCTGGATGCTGCGGTACACGATTTTCGTCTTTACCGTGTCCCCCTGCAGGACAGGCAGGTAGCCCGTATTTATTTCAATGCACTGAAAAATGTGCGCCAGGACCTGGTAAAGATGGGGAAAGCAGAAGACGACCTGCAAAAGTTTGATGCCGGGACACCACAGTTGTATAACCGTTACCTCGTGGAGGTGGCCGGTATTGAGGCGGAAACCCGGACAGGGCATTTGCCGCGGCTGCCCCGGTATGTTCCCGGAACTTATGAAAAAGGGATGAGTGGCCCTGATGTACGGGTGATATGGCCGGCCCCCGCAGATAACAGCGATGTGCTGCAACCGGGGCAGTATACGGTTACCGGCAGGGTGCCGGGCACCGGTTTCCGGCCCGGGGCCGTGGTCACGGTAAAAGCCGGTAACCTGCCGGAACCGCCGGAGATCGGGCTGCAACCTTTTGCGCTGGACCAGGTAAGCCTGGACCCCGATACACAGGGAAACAGCACCCGGTTCATCGAAAACAGGGACAAGTTTATCCGTACCCTGGCAGAAACCGATCCGGATTCCTTCCTCTATATGTTCCGCAATGCCTTCGGACAGGAGCAGCCCGAAGGGGCCAAACCGCTGGGGGTGTGGGACAGCCAGGAAACCAAACTCAGGGGGCACGCCACGGGGCATTATCTCACGGCCATTGCCCAGGCCTATGCGGGTACCGGTCATGACCCGGCGCTGCGCGAGAAATTCAGGCAGAAGATGGACTATATGGTAGAGGAGCTGTATGCCCTGGCCCGGTTGTCGGGAAGTCCCGGAAGGGAAGGGCAGGATTATGTGTCCGATCCTACGGCAGTACCTCCCGGCCCCGGAAAGGAAGATTACGATTCCGATCTCAGTGAAAGCGGTATACGTACCGATTACCGGAACTGGGGAAAAGGGTATATCAGTGCCTATCCCCCGGACCAGTTTATCATGCTGGAAAAGGGGGCGACTTATGGCGGGCAGGCCAGCCAGGTGTGGGCGCCCTATTACACCCTCCACAAGATCCTGGCAGGGCTTATGGATATCTATGAAGTGAGCGGTAATAAAAAAGCCCTTGATATTGCTTCCGGAATGAGCGATTGGGTCTATGCCCGGCTCAGCCGCCTGGAAGAAGAGACCCTGATCAAAATGTGGAACACTTATATCGCGGGAGAGTTCGGGGGGATGAACGAAGCGATGGCACGCCTGTACCGGCTTACCGGGGAAGAGCGTTATCTCAGGGCAGCACGGCTTTTTGATAATATCGATATGTTTTTCGGCGATGCCGGACATTCGCACGGACTGGCCGGAAATGTGGATACTTTCCGGGGGCTGCATGCCAATCAGCACATCCCCCAGATCGTCGGGGCCCTCGAGATCTACCGGGATTCCGATATGGCGGAGTACTATCGCGTGGCCGATAATTTCTGGAACAAGGCCACCGGCGATTATATGTATAGCATAGGCGGGGTAGCTGGGGCCCGGAACCCGGCCAATGCCGAGTGTTTTATCAGTGAGCCCGCTACCCTGTATGAAAACGGTTTCTCCGCCGGCGGGCAGAACGAGACCTGTGCCACTTACAATATGCTGAAACTGTCCAGGAACCTCTTCCTGTTCGACCAACGTGCGGAACTGATGGATTATTACGAACGCGGACTCTATAACCATATTCTGGCCTCTGTGGCCGAAGACAGTCCGGCCAATACCTATCACGTACCGCTGAGGCCCGGATCGGTCAAGCATTTCGGAAATCCGCATATGACCGGTTTTACCTGCTGTAACGGCACTGCCATAGAAAGCAGTACCAAACTGCAGAATTCCATTTATTTTAAAAGCAGGGACAACAGTGCCCTGTACGTAAATCTCTATATCCCGTCTACGCTGAAGTGGAACGACCGCAATATCACGGTTGAACAGGCCACCGGTTTCCCCCGGGAAGATCATACCCTGCTTACCATAAGGGGAGAAGGGAAATTCGACCTGAAGGTGCGCGTACCGCAATGGGCCACCAAAGGTTTTTTTGTAAAGATCAACGGCCGGGAGGAAAAGGTTGAGGCCGTACCGGGAAGCTACCTCACCATAAGCCGCAACTGGAAGGACGGCGATACCGTGGCCCTGCAAATGCCTTTTGCCTTTCGCCTGGAACCGGTGATGGACCAGCAAAATATTGCCAGCCTTTTCTATGGCCCGGTATTGCTGGCGGCACAGGAAAAGGAACCCCGGAAAGAGTGGCGAAAGGTGAGCCTGGATGCCGGTGACATCGGGAAATCGATAGAAGGGAACCCGGCTGCGTTGGAATTTACCATAGACGGCATACTTTTCAAGCCCTTCTATGACACTTACGGGCGCCATTCGGTATACCTGAATGTCGGCCTGGAGTAGGGGAAGCCCGAAGTACAAAGTAGAGCATCCCCTCCGTGAATCTCTGAGGTGCTCTGTGCTTCTTTGTGGAATAACCGGTAAGGAGAGTTATGAGTTGAGAGTTATGAGTTCTGTCCAAACCTGTAACCTGCAACAAACAGTTTAATATAAATCAATTTCGAATGAAACTACTAAATACCCTTATATTCCTCGTATCGGTCTGTGGTATCGCACAGGCCGGGGAGCTTACTGATGTGGTCAGTACCTACCAGGCCGATAAGCAATCGCTTCGAAGTACCTATACCATCAGGGAATCCGAAGAGTACTACCGGCGGTTCGGTACTTTTTACACCGGCTGGGAGAAAAAGCTGGGCCAACTGGATTTCAATACTCTTGACCAGGAAGGAAAGGCTGATTATATCATGTTGTCCAATCTTATCGCCAGGGAACACTATCAATTACAACAACAGTATAAGGCCTTTAAGGAAGTTGCCCATGTAACCGGATTTGCAGGGGATATCTACGCCTTCGTCAAAGAACGCCGCCGCGGGGCTAAGCCCGACGCACCGGAACTTGCCAGGGCCTTTACACAGGTCTCCGAAAAGATCCGGGAACAAATGGAAGTGCTGAAGGGGCAGCCCTTTGCCGACTGGGTACAGGCGGATAAGGCTGCGGCAGTGGTGACCTCACTGAGCAAGCCCTTGAAGGAGGCTTACGCATTCTATTACGGTTACGACCCCGATTTTACATGGTGGATGGAAGGGCCCTATAAAAAACTTGCTGCTGCACTGGGAGAATACCGGGAGTTCCTCTTTACCAATTACTCCGACCAGAGTACTAAGGACGATGGCAGCGGTATTATCGGTAAACCGGCAGGAAGGGACGGACTGATGAAGGAACTGGAATTCGAATTTATTCCTTACACCCCCGAAGCACTTATAGCTGCTGCCCGAAAGCAGTTCGACTGGTGCAAGGAAGAAATGATACGGGCCTCTCGGGAACTGGGATATGGCGACGACTGGAAAGCGGCCCTGGAGCATGTCAAGGAAACGTATGTGCCTGCCGGGGAACAGCCGGAAGCCATTTATGAGCTGTACAGGCAATCTGTGGATTTTATCCGGAAACGCGACCTGATCACCCTGCCCGAACTCGCCGAAGAGACCTGGGGAATGATCATGATGACCCCCGAAAGGCAAAAGGTTAACCCTTTTTTTACAGGGGGGTGGGAAATAAGTATTTCGTATCCTACTACCGGAATGTCGCAGGAAGACAAGCTGATGAGCATGCGCGGGAACAATCCTAATTTTTCCAGGGCTACCGTACAGCACGAATTACTGCCCGGCCATAACCTTCAGTTTTTTATGAATGCCCGTCACAAGACCTATCGCAGGGCGTTCGATACGCCTTTCTGGATGGAGGGATGGGCCCTGTACTGGGAGATTATTTTGTGGAACAAGGGATTTCCCCAAACTCCGGAACAGAAAATGGGAATGTTGTTCTGGCGTATCCACCGCTGTGCCCGTATTATCTTTTCACTCAAATACCATCTGGGCGAAATGACCCCGCAGGAATGTATAGACATGCTCGTAGACGAGGTGGGCCATGAGTACGCCAATGCCGAAGCAGAAGTAAGACGATCCTTTGCCACTACTTATACGCCGCCCCTTTACCAGGTAGCCTATATGATAGGCGGATTGCAGTTTTATGCCCTGCGTAACGAACTGCTGGAAAAGGGATGGACCGAAAAACAGTTTCACGACAGGGTGATGAAGGAAAATTTCATGCCCGTTGAGATCCTCAGGGCAGTACTCACCGAACAGCCGTTAAAACAGAATTTTAAAACCCGGTGGAAGTTCTCGACAGAGTTTGAGTAAACGGGAAGCCTGGAAAATGCCTGCATTGACCATTAAGGAAAATTTTTATGAGAAGACAATATTTGTTGTACATAGTACTGCTTCATTTCTCCGGAATGAATATTGCCGGGGCCCAGGAATACTGGAAGAGCATGGAGCGCAGACCTGCTACTCTGGGAGTGGAAAAGGGATATGTGGAAACGGGGACCTCAACATTCCGCCTGAGACTTTTAAAAACTTCGCAAACCGTTACAGGCCTGTCACCGGCGGGAGAAGAAAGCTTCGACTTTACCCCGGGAGAAAGGCTAGACATCAGGGACAAAGACAGTGCCTACCACCTGGGGGATATTAACTTTTCACTTAAAATGCCGCAGGGCCGGTGGCAGCATTATGCCACGGCCTGGAAAAGAAAACCGGTAAAATCCCTCCCTGCAGAAGGCCCTGTCCTTGCCGCAGCCGATCTCACCCCCGCACTTCCTGCAGGGGTCCCGCTGCGTATTAAACGATATTACGAAGACAGGGACGGCGACCTGGTACTGCGGTTTGTCATAACCAATACTTCCGGCAAATCGGTAGAGATGGGAGCCTTTGGTGTTCCCCTGGTCTTCAATAACATCCTGGAAGGAAAATCGCTGGATAAGGCACATGCCGACAATGTATTTTCTGATCCCTATATCGGTATGGATGCGGGCTACCTGGAGGTAAAGCGACTCAGCGGAAAGGGGAGTGCACTGTTGGTGCTTCCCGAAAAGAACATGCCTTTTGAAGCTTACCGCCCGCTGCCGGATGATCCCACCCCGAGAAGCATCGTATTCGAAGGGTTCCACGAATGGATGGCGCTGAGCAGGGCCTATGCCGATACCGAATGGCAAGGTGCGGAGCAGTGGAATACGCCCCGGAGTATGACATTGCAGCCCGGAAAAGACTACGAGTTTGCACTTCGCCTGGTGCTGGCCGAAGATCTCAGGGCCGCAGAACAAACACTGGAAAACTACGGAAAACCCGTAGCCATAGGGATTCCGGGATATGTGTTGCCGGAGGATGTGGAAGGAAAATTATACCTGAGATCAGCGGTACCGGTAAAGCAGCTGGAGACGGAACCGGAGGGTAAGCTGACCGTTAGGAAAAAAGGGACCGTAAACGGGTATACCGAATACCGGGTAAAGGGAAAAACCTGGGGCCGCTCACGGTTGCGAATTACCTATGAAGACGGAAGCGTACAAACCGTAAATTATAAGGTTATTGCCCCGGAAAAAGAGGTTGTCGCTGCTTTGGGCCACTTCCTGACCACGGAACAATGGCTGGACGATCCCGGCGACCCGTTCGGGCGAAGCCCTTCCGTAATCTCTTATGACTACGAGACCCGTTCCAGAGTAACCCAGGACAGCAGGGCGTGGATAGCGGGCCTCAGTGACGAGGGCGGGGCCGGGAGCTGGCTGGCGGCTGTGATGAAACAACTGGTGCAACCCGATAAAAAGGAAATGGAAAAGCTCAGCCGTTTTGTACACCAGACGCTGTGGGGCAGAATCCAGTATAACGAAGGGAGCCGTAAATACGGGGTCAGGAAAAGTGTGTTTTTTTACGAACCTGACAGCATGCCTTCCGGAACTTACAGCGATACCATCAATTATAAGACCTGGGCGGCCTGGGATAAAAAACATGCCGCCGATCCCGGCAGGTCATATAACTACCCGCATGTAACCGCAGCCTGGTGGGTGATGTACCGCCTGGCCCGTTATCACCAGGGGCTGGTAGAGGAAAAACCGTGGAAATGGTACCTGGAACAGGCTTACCGTACCTCGCTGGCCATGACCTCCCTGGCCCCGCATTACGCGCAGTTCGGACAGATGGAAGGCACTGTTTTCCTGCTGGTTTTAAAGGACCTGCAACGCGAAGGGATGGACAAAGAAGCCCGCGAACTCGAAAAAGAGATGAAAAAAAGGGCAGAGCACTGGGCTTCCCTGAACTATCCTTTCGGCAGTGAAATGCCCTGGGATTCTACCGGGCAGGAGGAAGTGTTCATGTGGTCGGACTATTTCGGTTTCGACCGGAAAGCCGATGTTACCCTTAGCGCCATCCTGGCCTATATGCCTGTAATGCCTCATTGGGCTTACAACGGCAATGCCCGGAGGTACTGGGATTTTCTCTACGGGGGGAAGCTCTCCCGTATCGAGCGGCAGATACACCATTACGGTTCGGCCCTCAATGCCATTCCCGTATTGCAGGCCTATCGCAATACCCCGGACAATTTCCGTCTGCTCAGGATAGGGTACGGTGGTGTTATGGGCGGGATCGCCAATATTACCCGTGATGGTTTCGGGCCCGCAGCCTTTCATTCCTTTCCTTCGACCCTGGACATAGACTACCTGTCCGGGGACTACGGTTCCGGTTTTTTCGGGTATGCGGTGAATTCGGCGACCTTTATTGCTAAAACCGATGATCTCGGATGGCTGGCCTTCGGCGGAAATTTAAAGCAGAAGGGGAAAAAGATCGAGGTGAGCCTGACCACGGCAGCCAGGAACCGTATATTCCTCGCCCCGGAAAAACTGGCCGTAAGCCTTGATGCGGGGACCGTAAACAAGGTGGACTGGGATACGGGAAAACGGGTGCTTACCCTGCACCTCGATCCGGCCGGTGAATATACCTCTTATGCGTATCTCCGGATAGACCGGGAGGTGGAACTCCCTTACGAAATGGTAAACGGGGCCTATCGTATTCCGTTATCTGGAAGAGTACAGGAGGTAAGGGTCGTATTGTAGTGAGCCGGGCCCGTAAAAGCCGGTATAAAAACGGAAGATTATTATTGTGGGTAGTGGCTTACCCTTATCTTTGTATGGAATAGGGAACACGTATATATTATCCCCGTTCCGGGAAAAAATACGGTGCCCGTGACAACAGGAAAATAAAGATCATCTATATGTTTTCAGAAGAAACCTATACCGCAAGGCGACAGGCATTAAAAGAAGAAGCCGGAAAGGGCATATTGCTGTTTCCCGGAAACGGGGAAAGCGGCATGAACTACAGGGATAACTGGTATCCATTCCGGCAGGACAGTTGCTTTTTGTACTATACCGGGATCAATAATATTCCCGACCTGTTTTTTGTTATTGATGTCGACAACAATACCGAAATACTTTTTGGCGATGATGCCACCCCGGAAGAGATCGTATGGACCGGGACTGTGCCTCCCTTATCCGAACTGGCAGCGAAATCGGGGATTACCCGGGTAAGGCCGCTCCGTGAACTGGAGGGCTATCTTGGCAAACACCGGCAGTCGGGCAATGTGCTGCATTTTCTTCCGCCGTACCGCCCGGCAGTGACCATTCTCCTTGCCGGGCTGCTCGGTATCCCGGTGACACAGGTGGCGGAAAACAGCTCGTCGGCTTTGACCAGGGCGGTGGTAAGACAACGATCGGTAAAGACTGCGGAAGAACTGGAGGAGATCCGGAAGGCCGTAAACATTACCGCCGCCATGCATACGCATGCCATTCGCAATGCGCGTGCCGGAAGGAGCGAAAAGGAGATCGCAGGCGAATTACAGGCCATAGCCATAGGAGGAGGGGGCAATATCTCTTTTCCCATTATCCTTACCCGTAACGGGCAGTACCTGCACAATCACGCTTCCGAAGCCTTATTGCGGGAAGGCGACCTGGTACTTTGCGATTGCGGGGCCGAAACGGCCATGAATTATGCGGGAGATATGACCCGGACCTTTCCGGCAGGAAAGACGTATACCTCCCTGCAAAAAGATGTTTACAATATTGTTCTCGATGCCCATAACACGGCGGTAGAAGCCCTGAAGCCGGGGGTATTGTTCCGGGATGTCCACCTGCTGGCCTGCAGCCGGCTTACCGAAGGGCTCAAAGCACTCGGGCTGATGAAAGGGGATACGGAAGAGGCTGTCGCCGCAGGGGCCCATGCGCTGTTTTTTCAATGCGGCCTGGGGCATATGATGGGGATGGACGTTCACGATATGGAAAACCTGGGCGAAGCCTATGTAGGCTATACCGATACGCTGAAAAAGAGTACGCAGTTCGGACTGAAGTCGCTGCGTCTGGGCAGGGCCCTGGAACCTGGTTTCGTACTTACCGTAGAACCCGGTCTCTATTTTAATCCCTTCCTGATGGATGCCTGGAAGGCGGAAAAGAGACATGCCGGGTTTATAAATTATGATGCTGTAGACCAATTCCGCCATTTCGGGGGAATACGTATAGAGGAGGATTTTGTGATCACATCTTCAGGGAAAGCGCTTCTGGGGGATCCCCTGGCCAAGACCCCGGAAGATATTGAGACCCTTATTGCGGGATAATTCCGGGAAAGCAGCTTTTTACATGGATGTACTGACATTTTATATTCTGGCCATTGTATTTATCGCTACCCTGGTCCGTTCCACCTTTGGGTTCGGCGAGTCCCTGATAGCAGTTCCCCTGCTCGTTTTTCTGGTCCCTGTTGAAATTGCAGTGCCCCTTTCGGTACTGATATCCATACTGATCGCGGCGGTTATCGTCGTACAGGACCGGAAAAAAATACATTTTCACAGTGCAAAATGGCTGCTTGTCTTTGCGGTTATGGGAATTCCGGCAGGGCTCTTACTGCTTGTTTACGGCAATGAAAACCTGATAAAGTCTGTTCTGGGTATCATTCTTATACTCTATTCACTTTATTCCCTGTTTTCAAAAAGCAGCTTCAAATTGAAAAAGGACAATATCTTCTGGCTTTTTATCTGTGGTTTTTTTTCAGGGGTATTTGGCGGGGCTTATGGCGTTAACGGTCCGCCGCTCGTTATATACGGCGATATGAGGAACTGGACGGCCGGGCACCTGAGGGCTACCTTACAGGCCTATTTTCTGCCGGCGAGCATTATCGGGATGTCCGGGTACTGGTACAAAGGACTTTGGGATGCGGCGGTGACCCATTATTTCCTGGTCTCCGTTCCGGTCATTGTCCCTGCCATTCTTCTCGGAAGGTATTTTAATCACCGGCTCAGGGACGGGGCCTTTTTAAACTATGTGTATATGGGGCTTGCAGGTATCGGAATAGTGCTGTTGGCCCAGGTGCTTATCTCCTGAAGGAGGTTCGGAAGACATTACCGCAGAACTGGTCATCCACGAAGGGTTTGTTCCGTATGAATAATGTGTCAATGTGATAATGTGCCGATGTGATAATGTGCCAATGTGATAATTGGCGGATTAGCTGATGTGATAACGGGGGTGTGTTTCGGGTTTGCATGATATCGTTACCAGCTCCATAAACCCGTTAAGATACTAAAAAATATCGGGATGGCCCCTGATTTTGGTAATGAGAATTGTGTGGTGTGATTACTTACTTTGCCTGAAAGTATAACGGAAAAACGTGAATATTATGGCAAAGTTAGTGAACAAGGTAGCTGTGATCACCGGGGGGTCCGGTGCTATCGGCGCTGCTACGGCAAGATTGTTTTTGAACGAGGGGGCCAGGGTAGTCCTCGTGGATATCGATGGGGAGGCTCTTGAACGGGTAGCTTCGGAGCTGGATAGTCCCGATGTGAGTTATGTGACGGCCGACGTCTCGAAGGCGGCCGATGTGCAGGAATATGTGGAGCATACGGTAAAGACCTTCGGAAAGATCGATGTCTTTTTTAACAATGCGGGAATTGAAGGAGTGGTAAAACCCGTTACCGAATATCCTGAAGAAGCGTTCGACAAGCTGATCAGTATTAATGTAAAAGGGGTATGGCTGGGACTGAAGTACGTACTGCCGGAAATGAATGACGGGGGAAGTATCATCAATACCTCGTCGGTGGCCGGGCTGGCCGGATTTGAGTCCATGAGCGCCTATGTGGCCAGCAAACACGCGGTGATCGGGATTACCCGTACTGTTGCATTGGAAACCGCGGGACGCGGTATTCGTGTAAATACCGTTCACCCTTCACCGGTAGATAACCGGATGATGCGTTCGCTGGAAGACGGATATGCCCCGGGAGAGGGAGCAACAGTGAAAAAGGGCTTTGAGGCATCTATCCCGATGAAGCGGTATGCCACCAACGACGATATCGCAAAAGGTGTTTTATTCCTGGCTTCTGATGACAGCAAATTTATCACGGGAAGCAAACTCGTGGTAGACGGCGGAATGACCATGCATTAAGTATGTGATTAATCTTCAGGTATTGGGGCCGAAACGTACCTGGTTCTTATGCGATACGTATCAGCTTTTCAGTATCTTTTGTTTCTGCTCAAGGAATTCCTCTTCGGTAATAATCCCGGCATCGAGGAGTTCCTTGAGATCGAACAGCGCTTTTTTCTTTTCCGTCATATCTGTGGAGGAGACGGGGGAAGATGTGGTTGCTGGCGTTCTTGCTGTGACTTCTTCCACGGTACCGGCCGCAGCCCCGAAGTCTATCAGTAATGCGGTGATCTCGTTAAACCCTTTTATATTGGCATAATCGACAGGTTTCTGTTCCATTACATTTACCACCCCTGTTGTGGCTCCGTGTGTGAGGAGAAATCTGACCACATCCTTTTTGCCATACGCCGCACCGTAATGCAGGGCGGTATTGCCGGAGGCATCCTGTTTGTCTATATCGGCACCCTTGTCGAGCAGCAGTTTTACGAGGGACAGGTATCCGAACCTGGTAGCGGTATGTAACAGGGTTTCCCCGGCATAGTGCGGTTCGAATCCCAGGATAAAGGTCTGTGTTCCGGTATTGGAGATAAGCCTGCTGATATAATGCCCGTCCTTTCCGTCCCAGGCATCGGTGCTTCGGGCATAATCGGGAGAAAGGCCCTTTTGCAAAAAGATGTTTACCAGTTCTTTCTGATTGGCGCTTACGGCATACCATACGGGAGAGATCCCTTCTTTGGATTCCGAGAAAATATTGGCGCCCTGTGCTATCAGTTTTTCTGCAATAATGCGGTTGCCGGACCGTGTAGCCAGCAGTAACGGACTTTCGTTGAGGTCATTGAGCAGGTTTACCGAAGCCCCGTGGTCCAGCAGCATATTCACTATGGGAACAGCGTTATTCCCGATGGCCAGCCCCAGGGCCGTATTTCCCGATGTATCGGTAAAATCTGCATCGGCACTGTTTTCCAGGAGTATCCTGACCAGTGGGGGGAACCCGTGTCGTACCGCGATAAGCAGGGGAGGGATACCGTCCTTGTTCAATGCGTTGACATCCAGTCCGGATTCAATGAGTTTCAGTGCGATATCCTGCTGCCCGGTATGGGCAACGATATGCAGGAGGCTGTTGCCTTTAAAATCGTTGATCCCGGTTTTGGCACCGGCTTCCAGGAGCTGTAACGCGGTCTGTTTCTGCTTGCCGAGCACGGCAAAAAAAAGGGGAGTTTCGCCGTTGTGGTCTTCATAATCGATCGTGGCCCCGGCTGCAATGAGTTGTCCCGAAATACCGGTATACCCCTGGTAAGCAGCATAATGAAGGGCAGTGCGTCCCTTTTCGTCGGTATATTTTACATCTACCTGATCTTTTTCCAGCAGTATTTCGGCAATTTTCCTTTTCCCGCCCTCGCAGGCGATTAAAAATGACTGAGACATGGCGGTATGTTTATCTTTCTAATAATACTTGAACTATTTTGGCTTTTAGCTGGTCTTCCATGGCGTAATCTACGGCTTTTTTGTCTTCGTTGTTCTCCGTTTCGGGATCGGCTCCCCCTTTTAACAGCATTTTTACTTTGCGGTAAGTGTCCTTTGCCCTGGATTCTTCATGGTTGCTGGGATAGGCACAGACTTTCATCAGCAAGGTAGTACCGTTATCATCGCGTGCATTGACATCTATATAATCGTGTTCCAGTAAAAAGGCCAGTAATTCAGGCGGTTTTTCGGCAACCCAGTCTATACCGGATTTGGGTCTGTGATAATATTCGGAAGTATCGGTCAGCGATGCCCCGTTATCGAGCAGCAGTTTCAGGATATCCAGGGAAGAAGTGCCGGGTTGTACATATTTCAGAAAGGCATTGAGCATGTTTTCGTTATCGCTGTTCCGGCGGGTAAAATCGGGGGTGCCGTATTCCAGCAATAGTTTGAACATTTCCGCATTCTGAAGGTGTACGGCGGCAATATAAAACACCGTAAGGCCTTTGGTATCTGCCTGGCTGACGTCGGCCCCGGCTTCCAGCAGTTGTCTTGTTACGGGAATATGAGCACATTCCACGGCCTGGAACAATGCGGTCTTATGTGCTGTGGTCCGGGCATTGACATCGACCCCGTTGTCCAGTAAAAGCTGTACGACCTCCCCGGCATCCGGTCGTGGCATACGCAGTTTCTGGCAGCACTGATACAGGTAAGACACACCGTACACGGACTGGTAATTCATGGATATCCCCGTATCTATAACGGCTTTCAGGATGGCGACCGGCGATTTGTTTTCGATGGCATAAGACAACAGGTTATAACCGGCTACTTCTTCGTCGATATCTTCTATCCTGCGGAGAAAAGCATTGAACAGGGGTAAATAGGCCTGCCAGTCTTCTTCCCTGGAGAGGTTGGGTATCAGCATGGTGTGTACCGGGGTACGGGCAAACGACTCATATTCGAACAGGTCGGGTTCTGCGATATCGTTCTCGATACAGAATTCCAGTGTTTTCCAGTACCTGTTCTGTACGATAGTCTGGAACAGCCGGTCCAGCTGCTCTGCAGGAATTTTTCCGTCGGGTTCCTTCAGATATTCCAGGAGCGCATGCTCGTCCCTGGAAAATAATATCCGGAAAAATGCATCTCTGTCAAAAGAAGCCATATATTTTAATGTTTTTATACGATGGTAAAATTACACCGGAATGGCATACGGGCCTATACCCAGAATCCGTTAAAATTACAGCTTGCCCAACGTTAAACCCGGTGAAGAGCCTGTGAAGACTTACCCGTTTTGAAGGCTTTCCTGTTTGCCAACTACAACTACCGGATAACGGGAATCTTCCTCAGATCCCTTTCGGAGGGTTATAAGAGTACTTCTCCGCCCTGGTGCCTGATACAAAAGTGGCATGACCTGTTCGATTGGATTCCTTTCAGCTGCGGATGAAGGGAGAATTAAACCGGACACCGGAAATATTTTCAAAGGAGTGCTATATATGTACAGGAAGTATTATTTTTAGAAACTGTTTTGATTTTGTTTTTGGAATATTTTATAGTGTATTTTTTTACCAGACGAGGGTATTTGGAGCCACATAGCCGTAGCTACGTGGGGAACAAATAGCCGAAGTATGGTAGAAAAAGACGCATAAAAGAACCGAAGGATAAAATTTAAACAGTTTCTTAATATCCGAAAAGAGAGAAAATATGGCTTCAGGTATTTTTGCTGTTCTGGATGATATTGCTGCACTGATGGACGACATTGCAGTGACGAGCAAGGTGGCCACCCGGAAAACGGCAGCGATACTGGGAGACGACCTGGCGGTAAATGCCGAAAAGGCTACGGGTTTTTTATCGTCGAGGGAATTGCCGGTAATATGGGCCATTACGAAAGGGTCTTTTGTAAACAAACTGATCATTATCCCTATAGTCCTGGTGCTCAACATTTTTTTCCCCGCAGCCATCAGGGTCGTGCTGGTTATCGGGGGCTGCTACCTGGCGTATGAAGGCATGGAAAAAATAGTGGAATTTCTTTTTCACCGTAAAAAAGAAGCGCACGAGGTGGTCGAAGAAAAAGATAAAACGGATGCCACGGCGGAGCGTACCAAAATAAAATCGGCCATAGTTACCGATTTTATCCTGTCTATAGAGATTGTCATCATTGCACTGAGTACCGTGCTGGACAAGAGTATTACCGTACAGGCCGTAACCGTAACGGTAGTGGCCTTTCTGGCTACCGTTGGAGTATATGGTATTGTAGCGCTTATAGTGCGTATGGACGATGCGGGATATAAACTGATCAGGTTTTCCCGCGACCGCGGTTTTTTGTCGTGGCTGGGACGCATACTGGTGCGGTCGCTCCCTGTGGTGATCCGCCTGCTGGGTATTATAGGTACCATAGCACTGATCCTGGTTTCGGGAGGGATTTTTGTACACAATATCGATGCCCTGCATCACTTGTTGCCCGATCTTCCCTTTGTAGTCCGGGAATTCGTAACCGGACTGGCGGCCGGGATAGTGATGGTGGTATTGATTACAGGGATCAAAAAGGTCGTTGCCTTTGTTAAGAGAGGTTAAAAAACGAAATGTTTCCCGTCCGGCAGCACGGCCTCCGGAAGCATGTCGTATTGTTTTTTTCTGCAAAATATTGTGTATGAATTACACAGGAACAGGTATGTGTATAAAAATTCTACAGCGGTAAGAGGGGTTACCTGTCTTAAAAAAATCTTAAATTACTGGAAACCAGTTGTTTTTACGGTATGGCACATTATTACGTGTGCATGATGTTATATTCTGGCTATCAATATCTTGTAAAAAACGACTTCCATGAACAACAATGTACTTTATTCCCTGTTTTTATTTTTCTTTACAGGCCTGGCCGCCGTTAACGGGCAGGAATGGCTGATTTCGGGAACAGTGAGGGATACCACGGGACTGCCCCTGGCGGGGGCCAGCGTGGCGGAAAAGGGTACGGATAACGGGGCGCAGACCGATATGGACGGTGCGTTTACCCTGGAGGTGTCGGATGCCGATGCGGTGCTTGAAGTGTCTTTTATAGGGTTTGTGGCCAGGGAGATACCGGTAGACGGACAGGAGGAGATTACGGTAACCCTGGAACAGGACGTCACCGGTCTGGATGAGGTGGTGGTGATAGGGTATGGCAATGTAAAAAAGAGCGACCTTACCGGGGCGGTATCCCAGGTGAGTGCCGAAGAGGTCAGTGCCTTTCCGACAACCTCCGTCATGCAGTCGCTGCAGGGGCGGGCTCCCGGGGTTCAGGTATCCCAGAGTACCGGTGCCCCCGGCGCTGCGGTAAGTGTGAGGATCCGCGGTTCCAATTCCATACAGGGTAATAATGACCCGCTCTATGTGATAGACGGTTTCCCTTATTCCGGGGCGCCTACCAATATCAACAATGCCGATATAGAAAGTATAGAAGTACTCAAGGATGCCTCGGCTACGGCCATTTACGGTTCGCGCGGGGCAAACGGGGTAGTGATGATCACAACCAAAAAGGGCCGGGAAGGGGCTACGCGGGTGGAGCTGGAAACCAGTTATTCCATGCAGTGGCAGACTTCAAAACTCGATCTGCTCAACGGCAGGGAATATGCACTGCTGATGAACCTCCAGGCACAGAACGACAACCAGGCACCCTATTTCTCCGACAATGAGGTAAACGGTTTCGGAAGGGGCTTCGACTGGCAGGATTTTGTGTTTGGTGAAGGCGCTGTCAAATCGCATTCGATCACCGTAAGCGGGGGGAATGAAAAAACAAAATTCTCTCTCGGGGGAAGTATTTTTGACAATGAAGGTATTGTAGAGGGCAGCGATTACAAGAGGTATTCCGGCCGGCTGAACCTGAGCCATGAGATCAGTGACAAGGTACGGGTAGAGTGGAATAATTCGCTGTCGTACCTGGAAACCTACAGGAAAGACAGCCGGGGCGGGAGCAGGGGAAACTCGCTTATCGGTGCGGCCATAGCCGCGGCGCCCATCTCTACGCCGTATAACGAGGACGGAAGTTACCGTGTGCTGGCGGACGAATACCCGTTTGTAGCGCCGGATATCGTGAATCCGGTCAATTTTATCAGGGAACAATCCAACAAGATCAAGGCCAATGTGGTGCTGAGCAACCTGGCTTTTGTGTTTAATCCGGTTCCCGAACTTACGGTCAGGATAGCCGGGGGTATTGAGAACAGGGACGACCGGACGGATTCTTATACTTCCCGCAATTTTCACAATTCCAACGGTTCGGCCAGTGTAACGACTAACCAGGAACGAAGCCTGCTCAGCGAAAATACCGTTACCTATGAAAAGACATTTAACGACGCCCACAGGCTTTCGGCCCTGGCCGGGTTTACCTATCAGAACTTCACCCGGGAGTACGTGGCCGGAAGCGGGGTAGGTTTTATCAGCGATGCTTTCGAATCGTACCAGCTTCAGGTATCGGAAACACCGGGAATTCCCTCTTCCGGGTATTCCGAATCTACGCTTCTGTCTTACCTGGGGCGGATCAATTACGCTTTTAAAGACCGGTACCTGCTCACCTTCAGTATGCGGAGGGACGGTTCTTCCCGTTACAGCGAGGGGAGCAAATGGGGGAATTTTCCGTCGGCCGCCCTGGCATGGAGGGCCGGTGAGGAACCTTTTATAAAAAAGCTGAATTTCTTTTCCGACCTGAAGTTAAGGGGGAGCTGGGGACTGGTAGGAAGTCAGGCCATAGATCCCTATACCACGCTGAACGTACTGCTTTCCGGAAAAACGGTTTTTGACGATCAGCTGTACAATACCCTGGCCCCCGGTACCCGGCTGCCCGGAGACCTGAAATGGGAAACGACGGAGCAGTGGGATGTGGGGATGGATATCGGTTTGCTGAATAACCGTATTTCACTGACCCTGGATTATTACGTCAAGAATACCCGCGATCTGCTCAATACCGTTCCGTTGCCGAGTTCGATGGGCTATCTGTCTACTATCCGCAATGTGGGCGAGGTGCAGAACAAGGGATTTGAGGTCGGGGTATCCGGAGCGGTGTTTACAGGGGAGTTTCAGTGGGACCTTTCGGCAAACCTGTCATCCAATAAGAATAAGGTGGTTCATCTCTATGGCGGGGAAGATATTCTCACGTCCTATGTTTCCGCACTGGTGGTACAGGACAATATTGCCGTTCTCAGCGAAGGCAGGCCCATGGGCCAGTTCTGGGGATACCGCGAAGACGGTTATGACGAACAGGGGCAGATAAAACTGATGGACCTGAACGGTGACGGTACCCTGTCTCCGGAGGACAAAACCTATATCGGCGACCCCAATCCCGATTTTATCTACGGGCTTAACTCCTATATGAGCTATAAGAATTTCAGCCTGTCGTTCTTTATACAGGGGTCGCAGGGCAATGATATTTTTAATGTCAGCGCCATTCCCGTAACGATGGATTACGGGCAGGGATTAAATACGCTTCGAGAGGTATACCTGGACCACTGGAGTCCCGGTAACCCGGATGCCAAATACCCGCTGATCAGCAGGAACACGTCTGCCTATGCCTCCGACAGGTGGGTGGAAGACGGTTCTTATGTACGGTTGAAAAATATAGAACTGGCCTATTCGATACCGCTGGAAAACAGCTTTATAGAAAAATCACAGCTCTATATAAGCGGACAGAACCTCATTACCATAACGGATTATTCCTGGTGGGACCCGGAGGTAAATTCGCAGGGAGCGGACAGTCCCGGGATCGATTACCTGTCTTACCCGGTAGCCAAAGGGTTTACGGTAGGATTGCGGATGACGTTTTAAACCAGCTTCTTTAACAGGAAAACCTTAGCACATGAATTTTGTAAATCATACCCGTATCACAAAAAGAATTTTCAGCATATCCGTTTCGGCCTGTACCGGACTTCTCCTGATGTTCCTGTGCAGTTGCAGCGACAGCAAGCTGGACGAAAACCCCAAGTCGGTAGTGGAAGAACTTTTTTACAATACCCGGGAGGAACTGGAGGCGGCCGTCAATGCCTGCTATGCCCCCATCAGGGCGGAATATGCCGAACAGGTAGCCGTACTGGACGCTCATACCGACTGGGGGTACGGACGGGGCAGCAGGGCCAATTACAATGATTTCCAGGGGCTGAATTCGGCAAATATCAATACGGCGGCAACGCGGTGGAACGCTTTTTACCTGAGCATCCGGAATGCCAACCTGCTGATCCGGAATGCCCCGCAGGCGCTGGAGGCCACCGAAGAAGAAATAGCACTGTATATCGCCGAAGCGAGGTTTATAAGGGCACTGAACTATTTTTCACTGGTGCGGAACTGGGGCGGGTTGCCATTGCGTACGGAGGAGAATATGGAAGAGGTGGATATAGCGCGAAGCAGCACTGCGGAAGTTTACGACCTGATCCTGGAAGACCTGGAGTATGCGGGGGACATACTTCCGGAGGAGCCCCGCAATATCGGCAGGCCTACGGTTTATGCGGTAAAAAGCCTGCTGGCCGATGTGCACCTTACTCTTGGCAATGATGCCGAAGCGGCTTCGGAAGCCCTGGAAGTTATCGAATCGGGAAAATATGCCCTGGTGCCGGCCACGACTGCAGAAGACCTGCAGTACAACCTTTTCGGCCCGGATATCGAGACGTCGGCGGAAGATATCTTTTCGTTGAAATACACGCATGAGATAGACCAGGGAAACTGGCTGGTTTTTGTGCTGAACCACCCCGATACCGGGTTGTTCAATTTTGGCGGGAGTTATGCCCATTACAGTGAAGCAACCAATCCTTTCTATGAGCACTGGAATGATAACGACCTGCGAAAAGCACTGTGGGACCGGATAGATTTCGGCCTGGGCCCCAATACGCTGGTATCCAAAAAATATGTAGACCAGCAGGCCGTAAACAACAGGGGAGCGGGAAATGACCTCCCGGTATACAGGTTTGCCGAAGTGTTGCTGATCTATGCAGAAGCCTCGGCCAGGGAAGCAGGGGCTCCCACCCCCGAAGGAACGGAAGCGCTGAATAAAGTGCATCGCCGGGCTTACGGTCAGGATGCGGAAACTCCGGGACCTTTCGATTTCAGTGCCGGAGATTATAATCTCGGTTCTTTTACGGAACTGGTATTACAGGAGCGGGCCTACGAGTTTATTTTCGAGGGAAAACGCTGGTACGACCTGAAACGTACCGGTACGGCGGCAGAAACCATCCTGGAGGTAAAGGGCATCACCATTGCGGAAAAACACTACCTGTGGCCCATACCCGATGCCGAACTCAATTTTAACGGGGCGATGGGGCCGGATGACCAGAACCCGGGGTATTGATTGATGGCATCAGGTGTTTTGCCTCTGAGGTGTGCCGGCCAATACCGGTTTTCCCGCCGGGGACGCGGAACCGGATCGTGGGAATACCGGGACCGGGATGGTGAAAATCCGGTTATAATCCGCTTTTATAGGCGAAGGCGATCAGTTCTGATACCGAGGAAATCCGGAGTTTTCTGAAGATGTTTTTCCGGTGTGTTTCTACCGTATAATGGCTTAGGTGCAGCATATGGGCAATGACTTTGGTGGTTTTTCCGTCCTTGACAAGCTGGATGATCTCCTTTTCCCTATTGGTGAGCACATATACCGTGGGGTTTATGACCGCTTGGCTGTTTTCTCCCTTTTCACTTCTGGCGAACAGGTCTTCTCCGTGAAGCACGGCCCGTATGGTTTCCTTGACTACATCCGCATCCGTGGATTTTGTAAGGTACCCGTTGGCCCCGGCGGCTTTACTGTCCCTGATGAGCTGGGGAAGATCGAACATGGAGATAAACAATACCTTAATGCCGGGAAGACGGCGTTTGATTTCCCGGCACAGGGCTATACCGTCAGGACCGGGCATCTGTACATCGAGTATGACCAGGTCGGGGACCATCCTGTTGAGCCCGTGCAACAATTCTTCGCCGGAACGGTATATGCCTGCAATGGAAAAATCGGGTTCGTTTTCCAGGATGCGTACCAGGCCATCCAGGAACAACTGGTGGTCGTCGGTAAGAAATATGCTGTAGTTATTCTGTGCTTCCATCATCGGTTATGGTTATCAGTGGTATGGTAATTATGGTTGTCGTACCGTTGCTGTTACTCGAAATATGAGTATCTCCCCCCATACGCGATACGCGGTCGTAGACATTCTGGAGGCCCATGCCGTTACCGGGGCGTTTGATATTGAACCCCGTGCCGTCGTCCTCGGTAATGATGAGCAGTTGTTCCCGGTCTGCAATACATTGTATGGTGGCTTCCCTTGCCCTGGCGTGTTTGGCGATGTTGGTCAGTAATTCTACAGACACCCTGTACAGCGAAACGACATGGTTGTCGGGAACAAGGGTATCGTCGCCCACGGGAATAAAGGAAAAAGAGGTCTCCCCGAGACGGTTGAGTTCGGCGGTCTTGCTGTCCAGGGCCTGGAAGAGACTGCCCCCTTTTAGCGGCAGCGGGATCAGTTGCTTGAAAAAATGCCGGAGATCGTGATTGGCCTTGGTGATCATTCTCACCAGCGCACTGTCATTGCTGTAGTTGTTGGTGACCACCAGCCGGATGGCACTCAATGTCGCCCCGAGATCGTCATGGAGGTCCTGCGCTATTTTTTTTCGCTCGTCTTCCTGTATTTCCAGTTCCCGTATATAGGCTTTTTTCTTTAGCTGTGCACGTTCAGACATAAGAGTGTAGTTCCTTTTTAAGGTCCACCGGTAACGCCAGGAGACCAGGGCCCCGAGGATCATGATCTCGGTACACATGATCCAGTAGAAGTAATTGGGGTAGGTGATCCTGTAGTAATTGATAAACCCGTCATAATTGAGATAGTAACCGGCCGGGTTAAAATAAACCACCACGAAAGCGGCAGACAGGTGGAGCAGGATATATTTCCTCGCCTTTACAGCTCCCATTATGGTAAGGAAGATAAGCAGGAGCTGAATAAAGACCAGGGCCACACTCAGATAAAAAAACAGCAGGAAGGGCCATTGCGCTACAGACAGGTTATTTATAAATACAAAATAAACAATCCCGGTAAGCAGTGTATAATACAAGCTTATGTGGTTTATACTGTACAATGCCCTGTACAGCCGGTGGTCTTCTTTCCGTATGTTAAGCACGTAGCAGACCACATGAAAATGCAGGTAAAGCGCCAGCAATACCGCAGTAAGGGGATGTATGCGGCTCAGCATGAGGTAAAGCCTTTCCGGGAGTATGGTGATCAGCAACTCCTGGTAGAGGATTAAAAACAAAACAGCCAGCAGGTATAGCCCGTAGCGATAAAACGCCTTTTCCGAAGCCACTGCCCCTATGAGTAGGCTCATGACCATGATGGCGAGAAAGCATCCTGCAAATACGCCTACGGACCAGTAAAAGTCCTTTTCCCATAACAAGTTGTCTGAAGGCAGGGTGAAGTCGGTCACAAAATACTGGGGAGTGCGCAGGTTTATCACCTTTACCAGCAGTGTCCTGTGTTCATGCCCTTCGAAGTGCAGTGGAATGGCCTGAAAGCGTACGGCGGTTTCCCGTCGTGCTACGGGAGTGCGATACGACAAGCTGTCGATAAGGGCAAAGCTGCCGGCAGCCGACCTGTTGTATACCAGTACACTATCTGCCTGATTGTACAGGCTCCACCAGTAGGTACGTGCTTCGGAAGTGGTATTGGCAACTTCCAGGTGTAACCATAACGGGTAGGGGTTCAGCCCTATGTTCAGGGTGGTATTTTCCGGCCATTTCCTGAACTTTCCCTGTTCCAGTGCGGTATACACCTCCCCGGCATTACTGTTGCGGTTGTGGTCAATGTAATAACTGACATATCCGGATAAATGCTCGGTATTGGCCCCAGAGACCGCAAAAATATCCTGCAGTATCTCCGGTACCGGTACACGAGGCAAGGGTTTTGCCAGCGCTGCCAGGTTAAAGGCACATGCCGTATACAAGTATAAAATGATCTGCAGCATAGATATGTTCGTCTGTATACAAAAATAGTACTTATGGTTTACGGATAAAATACCCTTGATCAGGTATTGGATATGGTTGATCCTGCTGATAAATTGGCGGTGGTAAAATGGTATGAAAGTATCCGCCGTAGCGCCGTGAGTATCCTTAAAAACGGACAGTACCGGTTCTCAAACCGGTAGTTGACAGGGATTAGCGAACTTAAAATCAAATGGATATGTTTTTATTATATACATTAAATCACTAGTGTCCCATTAAAATTGGGACGTTGTTAAAAATTAAATAAACTTGGCCCATTTGGTCCAAATCGTTCTTTG
>NZ_QLNV01000022.1 GCF_003285545.1 Sinomicrobium soli
GCTTTTCATTGTGACAGTTTGAATTTAAAGTTAGTAAATTCGAATTTAAAACTGTCCTATTTTTAGGGAAGCCTACAAACCTAATCGCGGATTTATCTTTTTCTAACTCTTTTTTGTATAAGGTATAATCCTTTTCGGTATTCAGAGTTGAAAAAGTTTCGAATTTTTGGTAATGGAACTTTAACGGATATGAGTCAGATGCTGTTTTTAATATATGGTCATTAATGTTAGAGTAGGTCTTAAAGGGAAGTTTTATAAGGCTTTTCTCCAATGAAATTAAATAATTCGGTTCATTAGTAGAGAAATGATTTTTTTCTATGGAGACATTCAATAAGGAAGGGTAAATACTCTGTAATAATTTTTCTCTTTCTTCATCTATCGATTTTTCATCTTTAGTTTCTAATAAACTATAAAATTCGTGTGATAAATTGAGGTTTAATAAGTTGTATTGATTTATTTTCTTTAGTAAAAGAATTAGGTTGTTTTTGATTTCGAAATATTTTAGTATACCCTCTCCATTTGAGCTACATATAGCATCATAGCAGTCTAAAATTTCTTCATAATATTTCCGTGTAATTGTCTTCATAATTTAATTACCAACACCCAAGTGTCCCCAAATTAACAATTGGGATTAATCCAAATGAACATACCATATTATCAGCAGTATTAATCTCCAATTCAAAAAATTGTATAGGATTATTAAGCTTATGCATTACTTATTTTCTTTTTTAAGTTGCCTTTTAAATTCTAAGTAAGTAGGAGCCTTACTTGCTGACCAATCGCTCTTATGCAAAAGGTTTCTAATATCCTCTCTTAAAAGTTCTGCAATTTTGTTTACTGATCTCTCAATACCCCATTGAATAAAGCATTAATTCTGCTATTTCTTTCGCTTCTTGCAAATTTCTGGCAGGTTTGACCTGCCCGTTGTTTGTTTTAGAATTTATATCATCTTCTAATGAGATCCAAACAAATCCGTCTTCATCCAATTCACAGTAATAGCTTTTACCTTTATACATTATTGAAAATATTTCGTTCATTTTTCCTATAATTTAAAAGTATACCCTTAGTTTTCCATAACTTTGTGGAAAATATATCCCTAGCAACCCTTTGACTTGTAATACCTATTTTTCATCATTTTCAGTGCTTATCCAACCAATTATTCACCAACATTCTGTACCACTTGCTCCACCATTTTCGATGGTAATTTCTTTATCAGTATAAATGTGTATTCGATATTATTGTTCGCATTGATTCTTTCTCCTGCCTTTTCAATATGTACCTTGAGTCTACCTGTGAAATTTTAAACTTCGCCGAACAGGATATATAAATTAACCCCTATACTATTCTTTGGTTTCTTCACTAGAAAGGAATTCGAGGTTAGCAACACTGTCACTTATTTGTTTAATTAAATCCTTACTTTCCTTCGAATTCCAAAAGTTCGTTTCCATATCGTTTAATGGAGAATCTGGAGAAATTGAGAATTGGCCAAAGGGGAGCTCGCTTGCCTTAGACAATACTTCATATTCTTTCTCTCTTATAGCCTTTTTAAGTGTTTGAATGGTTTCTTTGTATCTTTCACCTTCCGCTTTTGTGCTTTTAAGCTCGTTTTTTAGTACTTCCTTTTGTTCCAAAATTTCTGAAATTTCTATCTCTAATACATTTTGTTCTTGTAACTCTTCATTAACTATTTCGTAGAAGTCTGCCTCAGAATTTTTGATACCATTGTACAATATCTCCAAATGGTTTTGGATTTCTTTTAGGTATTGGAATATTAGAGGGTCTTTCACAGATTCTGTCTTCTCTTTTACAATTTTTATAAGCTTTATAATTGAGGATAGGTTTGCCCTATTATGTCTAATGGCTGTTTTGGCAATTCGTTTTTGATTAGCTGCATTATCTGTTTGCCACCCCCATAATGCAACCTGTCTGGAAATATAGAAAGCGGCTAATAAGTTCAATACCACAAACAATATATTTACCCAAATAGTGGTATTATTTTTTTCTGGTAAAGAAGAAAAGACAGTATAAGATATTATAATAATAAGAGAAATAGTGAATAATCCCCAGTCAGATAAAAATTTCAGGAATTGATTCCTAGTTGGTTGGTTGTTTTGAGACATGCTTTCAATAATTATGGGGAATTAAAATTAATTGATTTAGTACAAAATAACCAAATCCCATCAAACAATCCATACGGATTCCCGTAAAAACAACAAAAAAAGAAGAAAAAACCTATTTTTCCACCCTCTTGCTCAACTCCTCAACCCCAACACTCTCCATATCCCTATGCAGCATCCTATGACAATTAGCACAGACCAAAGCCAAATCCTCCAACTTCGTTTTAGACTTCCCGTCCAACTGAGATAAAGGCACTCTATGATGACATTCAATAAACCCTTTCCCTAATTCACCATACACTTCATAGAAGTCAAACCTGCAAACCTCACAATCCAATTTGCCGTGTTTCTTGTAGTAGCTGTCTTTCTTTTTCTTGGTTAGGGTAGGGTTGCGCTCTCTTAGCTTATGTAGTTTGTAAATAATCTCGCCCTCTTTAGCTTCGAAAAACTCCTTTTCTTCTGTTTCTATATGGTAAAGTTGAAGGTTGGTATCACCGTCAATGGTAGATTTTATCTGTTTCGCTATTCTCTTTAGTTCCTCTTTATTATTGACAAACTTGTCAAAGAGTTCCTTGTCAAGTTTACTGTAGGCTTGCATGCCTTTACCCTTGTAGTTGGGATCAATAGCTAAGAAATTGCTGAGTTTCAACCCGACGCCATTAGGATTACGGAGTTTAGTAATATTGGGGATGTTATTGTGGATAGGAAGCTTATTAAGAAGGTGAGATAACTGGATTATTTCTTCGTTCCTGGCATGGATTTGCCCCGGTTCTAAACGAAAGTATAACTCTAGAGCCAATAAAATTTCATCGGGGTGCCATTTGGGGTTACGCATATCAATACAATTATATTATTTAGCCTTCATCCATTCACTTTGATGAAGCAATTCCCTTATGTCAACATTGAGAAATTTAGCAATTTCATTAAGCGTATTTAAAGTGGGTTGTTGTTTGTTATTCACCCACCTAGAAACAGTCTCCTTCTTTACTTCCAGGTGAATGACCAGGTCATTATTCTTCATGTCTTTTTCCTCTAGAACTTCTGCTATACGATTGATTTAATAATTAGACATAATTTTATTTTAAATATTGTTGACTTTTAAAATCAACTTTCATATATTTGCATATGATTAGACAATTAACAAGTCATACGGTTTGAGCTTGATTTAGAATTTGTCTAACGATTAAACGAGTCTCCAACTTCTCACTTGGTACCTGGGAAGGAGGCGGTAAGGTCAGCTCATTTCCTACGGATATTATATATTCGCCATATAATGACGTAGGGGTGAGCCTTACTGAAGTCCGCTTCCAGGTACCACCTAAAGCAAACGCTTTAGGTCTGCACAAGAGTCTTGACTCCTGTGAGAAGAGTGGGTTGATGTAAGGTCTCGCCCCTTATGTTTTTTAAGGAGCTCGTTTACATAACCACCAACGATTATGAAAACGATTAGCACACCACATCCACCAGAGCACTTCTACGGTCTATCACCGGCAACAGGCTTTACCCTATGCCGTAACACCCGGCCACAATCCCAAGCGATACCATCCTTATTTCAAAACATCAAACGTGCCCCGGAATGAGGGCACCACCGGCAGTAAACGCAAGGCGTGTCAGGCCATGCATGCTGTCCGGTACCACCGGCCCGTACCCGCGAAAAACACCCATAGGGTTTGCCACAGGGGTAAAAGACCGTTACATCTATCGGGTACTCGCAATGCTCATAAAAGTAACTTCTTTTTCCCTGACGTGCAAGCGTAATCTGTTTTCTGACGGTAAAAGGGCCGGTTTTCTATACCAATATCACACACTAACACACGTATTATGAAAACACCACACCAAAGACTACAAGAGCTCCAACAGCAATGGAGCGCCGAGATGGCCACTTTTCAGGAACTACAACAAACCAATAAGGTCCTTACAGAGGAACTCCGGGAGTGTGTACAAAAACTGGATGAATTAGCAGCTCCGGCTGGTTTCAAGGGTCAAAATGTATGATAACCTGTAACCTGTTACCAGCAACTTAACGGCCTGCAACCCCGCAGGGCTTTTGTACTAACACTCAAATATTAGAATTATGAAGATCATTACATTAGCGGGCCTGTCCTGCTGGTGCCCCATAACTATTGCCCTTATTTTACTGAGCCTGCCATTACCTGCTATGGCATTATCCCCCTTACAAATTAATGATCAACACCAGGTCACCGGAACGGTTACCGACGAAGGCGGTCTGCCGCTTCCAGGGGTCAATATCATTATAAAAAATACACAAAACGGTACCATGTCTGATGAAAACGGGGTATATCGCATAACTGTAAGGGAAACGGATGTTTTGGTCTTTTCATTTATAGGTTTTAAAACAGAGGAAAGGTCGGTAAGCGGCCTTGCAAGAATTGACGTTCAACTAAAGGTTTCTTTGTCGGTGTTGGATGAAACGGTAGTAATCGGCTATGGAACAACAACAAAGCGGCTAAGCACAGGATCGGTTGGAAAACTAAAAGCTAAAGAAATAGAAAATCAACCTGTGACAAATGTATTATCCGCTTTGTCTGGTCGTATTCCCGGTGTATTCATACAAACTACAAATGGTTTACCAGGAGGGAAGGTTAATGTGCAAATACGCGGCCGGCAGTCAATCGCAGCAGGAGTGGAGCCGCTATTTGTTGTTGACGGAGTTCCGTTTTCATCCAATACCCTCACCATTGGAACTTCTGACCTCAGTTTTCTTAATGGCCAGGTGAGCCCTCTTAATAGTCTTTCTCCTGATGATATAGCGAGTATTGAAGTATTAAAAGATGCGGATGCAACTGCAATTTATGGAAGCCGCGGTGCCAATGGAGTCATTTTGATAACCACAAAAAAGGGCAAAGCCCATACCCCAACAGTCACCCTTAATTTTTCACAAGGTATTAGCCAGGTAAGCCGTAAAGCAGAATATCTATCTCTTCAAGAGTATTTAATGTTACGCCGGGAAGCGTACAGCAACGAAGGAGTGGAACCCTCTGCAAATCCCCTCGATCCCGGATATGCACCCGATCTTATGGTGTGGGATACAACCCAAAACACGGATTGGCAGGATTACCTGATCGGAAATAGTGCTCCCTTGACCCGTTTGCAAAGTTCTTTTTCTGGCGGATCAGAATTAACACAATTTTTGCTTGGTCTTAATTATTACCGTGAAGGTTCTGTATTGCCCGGAGACTTACTATATAGACGATATGGCGGACACCTAAATGTTAATCATCGTTCTTCAAACAAAAAATTCAGTCTGCAGACCACCTTAAATTATACGATAGATGACAATAAAACCTTAAAAGACATGGGAGTTTTGCAAATGGCATCATTACCTCCCAATTTTCCTATTTACCTGGAAGATGGTTCCTACAATTGGGAGGCTTCTCGAAATCCGGCGGCCTACTTACAGCAGAAAGCGACCAACAAAACAGGTAATTTCGTTACTAATTTAGTCCTCAGTTATCAAATTTTCCCTACCCTTTCGTTCAAGACAAGTTTAGGATATACTTCGACAGCGATGAAAAGCTGGGCGGGAGACCCTGCTACTTCGCAAAACCCTCCGCTGGGCGGGGCAACAAACAAGGCTTATTTCGGAAACCAAAATACTTCGACACTAATTGCTGAACCACAATTATACTTTTCCACGTCCAATAAATTTGGGAAAGTGAGTGTGCTCTTAGGGATGTCGTGGCAAAAAACCGAAAGAGAAATGGAACGAATCTATGCCGACGATTACGCGAATGATCTCTTTTTGGAAAACTTAGGGGCTGCGGGAAGAATAAGCAGTGCAGGTAACACTTATGGTCAATATAAGTACGCCTCAATATTCAGCCGCATAAACTATAATTACCGGAATAAATATTTACTAAACATCAACCTGAGAAGAGATGGATCAAGCCGCTTCGGACCGGGTAATCAATTTGGGAATTTCGGGGCAATAGGTATAGGATGGGTATTTTCCGAAGAAAAAAGCATTAAGGACAATTGGTCGTTTTTAAGTTTCGGTAAGATACGAGGCAGTTTTGGGATCGTCGGAAACGACCAAATTCCGGATTATCAATACTTAGCAACATACAGCAATACTTATACCTACATGGGTATGAGTGCACTTAATCCTTCCAACATTTCAAACGCAAATTACCAATGGGAAACTACAAAAAAATTGGAAGGAACAATGGAATTAGGTTTTTTTAATAACCGCTTAGAGACTACCTTTTCCTATTTTAACCATCAAAGTGATAATCAATTGATCGCCTATCCCATTCCTTATATAAGCGGTCCGTTTGGCGATTATCAGGCAAACCTCCCTGCACTAGTCAAAAATACGGGCTGGGAAATTGAATTATCCTCAGTGCCGGTAAAACAGGAATCCTTTTTCTGGAACAGTTCTTTTAATATTACCTTCCCAAAGAATAGACTGGTACGATATCCCGGACTGGAAAATTCAAGCTATGCCAATCAATATACCGTTGGTGAAGACCTAAGTAATGTTAAAGGGTATCATTATCTGGGTATTGATTCGGAAACCGGTATTGCCATGTTTGAGGATTTGAATGGAGACGGGGCTATTACCTATCCCCACGATCTTATCGCGCGAGGGAAAACCAGTCCCGATTTTTACGGGGGCTGGAGCAATCAGTTTCAGTTTAAAGGTATAAGCCTGGATATATTCTTTCAATTTGTAAAGCAGCAATCCATAGTAGATATTTACTCTTATATGGCTCCTGGTCCTCTGAATAACAACAAATTCTCTGGTGCTTTTAGTCGGTGGCAAAATCCTGGAGATATTACCAATGTGCAAAAGGCTTATTTAATAAGTAACAGAGAAGTCGGTACAGCATTATCTTACATGAATGGATCAAACGCTTCCTTAAAGAATGCTTCCTATGTGAGATTGAAAAATATAGCCTTGCGGTACAGATTCCCGGATGCCATTGCCAAACAGCTTCGTTTTTCATCAGTTGAAGTATTTGGTTTAGCTCAGAATATGATTACATGGTCACCATTGAGTGCTAATGATCCTGAAGTTGCTAATTCATCCCTTGGGGCACCAACCTTACGTTCCTTTACTATAGGTTGTTCTATCAGATTGTAAAACTTGAACCTTTTGAAAATGAGAAAACGTATATATATCCTCCTTTTTGCAGTGAGTATGTCTTCCATATACTCATGCGAGGAAATGATCGAAATTCCGGAACCTTCTACCCGAGTAACCGCCAATAGGATTTTTTCCGATTCAACGCTTGCCCTTCAAGCTACCTTGAACCTGTATGCTTCGCTGGGTACCTTTGAAACCAATTTCATTTCGAGAGTGGCGCTATACACAGGGGAGGTCACATCAACAAGTACAAGTTCGTCATATATCGATTTCCTAAATAATAATCTTCAGACGGACAATAGTTACGTTCTTAATGTGTGGAGAGCCCTTTATAATGTAATTTACCAGGCCAATGCGGCGCTTGAAGGTCTATCGTCAACATCTGCATTTTCAGATCAACTGAGAAATAGGCTTGTTGGCGAAAGCAGGTTTATGCGTGCCTACTGTTATTTTTACTTGATTAATATTTTTGGTGATGTGCCATTAATTATCGGAACCAATGTTGATCAAACAGCCATTGCCCCTCGTGAAAAAAGTGCTACTATTTACACGCAAATAATAGATGACCTGGAACAGGCAATAGAACTATTGTCCGTATATCGGAATGAAGAGAAGACCAGGGCGAATAAGATTGCCGCCAATGCACTTTTATCGCGGGTTTACCTCTACCTCGAGGATTGGGAACGGGCCCTGTTTTATGCAACAGAAGTGATTAATTTGGAATATTTAGATGAACTACCGCCATTGAATGATGTATTCATCAAAAATGGTGATGAAGCCATTCTTCAATTGTGGAGAGAAAATGGTTATAGTCATTTATCGGTTATGATACCGCCTTCATCAGAAAGCTCGGTCCCTACAATCCTGCTTCCACCTCAATTTATTGACAGTTTTGATGAAGGGGATATGCGTAAAAACTTATGGATAGGAAGTAGGGCAATAAGCGAAAACATTTATGTCTACCCTACTAAATATAAATTGCGGAGTACGACAACAGGTGACAGAGCTGAATATACCATGTTGTTACGTTTCGCAGAACAATACTTCATAAGAGCCGAAGCCAACGTCCGATTAAACAAGTATGATGCAGCTACCGATGATTTGAATGTTATCCGTAATAGGGCAGGTTTACCGGATATCGCACTGACGGGGGACCAACAGCAAGCAATTAACCAAGTGGCTATTGAGCGGGAGAGAGAACTCTTTACAGAAAACGGACTCCACTTTTTCGATCTCAAACGATGGCAAACTATAAATGAGGTAATGCCACAACGGAAACCAAACTGGCAGGAATTTATGGTACTGTACCCCATCCCCAGAACAGAGAGGGATAAAAACCCTTCACTTACTCAAAACTTTGGATATTAAATTTAAATAAAAGATGATGAAAAACTGTATTTGTATTATTTTGGGACTATTATTCGTACAATCAATCGTGTATGGTCAGGATAAAAGACAGGTTAAAATTGGAGATAGCCTGCTCCAGGACTATAAAGTGCAATTAGTATACAACGGCGAATGGACTACCGTCAAAGAATTGCAGGGTGATAGAAATCTGATTATTAATTTCTGGGGCAGGCGTTGTAAACCGTGCGTTAGAGAGTTGCCCAAATTGGATTCTCTTCAACGTGAGTTTGGTAATGACATACTTATTCTGTGTGTAAGTCCGGAACCAGAAGAAGACATTAAGGAAGTAAAAGATTTTCTTGATAGTAAATCACTCTTACGCAATCTTAAATTAACATTTGTCATCAATAGTGCAAGCTACACCTATAATGAAGATGGTGTTAGGACTAACCGTGTATCTGGGGATCTTTATAAAGATTTCATGAGCTATGATGGGGTATCGAGAAAATTTTGGTTAGACCAGCATGGGATTCTAAAGGCTATAACAGAACCAAAAAAGGTTAATAAGGAAAACTTGGATTATTTTCTATCTAATGGCACATTGTAATGGGCAGATGATTCAATAGAAAATAGGCAGGCATGGCACTATCTGTATAAGACGTGTCATGCTTGCCATTAGATGAAAAATTAAACTCATTTTATTCGACCTCATGTCTTTCTAACGAAGTTTCACGAGTTGAAGTACCAGCTTCAAATACGTAGGTACAATTTTCACCGTTTCCTGTACATTCATCGTAATGCTCATTACTATAAGCATTGATTTCTGCAGCAGTTCCAGTTTCTAGTATAGGACCAGTAGGGGTTTCTCTAAGGTCATACATTTGTTGTACAGGCTCCTTTTCGTCTACACTAAACGCAAACACTCCGACTACGCCAACGGCTATAACCATAGCCGCAATGACAAATTTTAATTTTTTCATATTCGTAAATTTTAAGATTAATAAATTGGTTAAATGATTCGTGCCATCGGGGTGGCACGAGTTTACAGGCAACCCCTAATCCCGAAGGGCTGCCGGGTCGGTGGGATTATAGATGTAAAATTATGCCGGGGTTTTTACGCCTGAAAGGGGAAAACGGTAAAAATGCTGCAAACTCGGTCGAAAGCTTTCCGTTTTTTCCTGAAAAGTGTTAAAATTCACTTTTACTGTCTTTTCAGGAACCGGTTAAGGGCATAACGGAAGGAACTCTCGTCACTGTACCCCACGGACAGGTAGACGTCGCTTGCGTTCAGATCATTGCGTTCCATCTGCATGATGGCGTCTGTGATCCTGAGCCTGCTGTAATATTCATGTGGTGTCGTACCGTACTCCCGCTTAAAATGGTTGCGGAGCGTACGTGCTGTTACATGGAAGTGTGCAGCGAGGTATTGGTTGCTTAGTGTGGCATCGCGGTAATGTTCGTTGAGATATACCCTGACCCGGTAGGCGAGGTCGTGGCTCTGGACGCCAAGCGTGGTATCGTAATGGGCGAGGATATACGAAAAATATTTCCGCAGGTTGCCGTCCAGTGCGCTGATATTGTTTTCCGAATAGCTGAATATGTTGTTCAGCCAACGGTGTACGCGGCGGCCGATGGGCTGGGGGTGCATGATCTCGTAAGGCGTATCACTGCTGCGGAACCGTTCAAACACCGGCAGGATGTTCGGGAAGTCCCGGCCTGCCCTGGCCAGCCATTCGGGGGCAAAGGTGACTATCAGGGCGGTGTGGTGGCCGGTGCCGACCTGTACCATATACTCTCCCTTGTTGTAGTAAAGCAACAGGAAGGTGTTGTTCCGGGTACGGGTGATCGGGCAATTTTCGGGGGTGGTAAGGAGCAGGCCGCCTTCCAGCATAACATAAAGGAATAGCTGCCGGCGTGGGAGGCTGAACCTTATACGCTTCGGCCTGCGGGCCCTGACTTGTACCAGGTCTATATAGAAGGGCCGCTGGTTGACCCGCTGGCTGAGGATCTCGGCTTCGGGCAAGCGGTAATAACGTCGCTCCCCGGCAAAGGTGATGGGATGATAACACCAGTCGGGCAGGGTACGGATCGCGGTATCGGACAGCAATTCATCCTGCCCGAAGATCAGGTTATACGGTGTGTCCATAGCATTTGGGGTTTATGCTTTAAAGATTTAGGAGACCATAAGGTACGAAATTTTTAGGAATGATGATTTTTCTTTCAGGAAAGCAGGTGTTTTGTGTGTTAATATTTTTTTAGGGTTTTGTCGTTCTGCCGTTGTGAGGTTGAATTTCTTTTGGTTAACGTTTGAGATTCTTCACTCCGTTTTGCCTTGTTCCGTATGTACCGTTTCATCTCTTCGTCCGAAGAGCGGCTGAACCTCCCGGATTTCCGCGATGGTATGGTCCTGCCCGAAAGCCTACCTTTGCGGGGTAAACACATAATGATGAGCAGATATTTGTATCTATGGGGCCTGTTTTTTCTGCTGTTGGTCAACAGCAGCACGGCCCGGGAAAAATACGAAACGGAAAAAGAACGCTTACAGGCGAAGATCGATGCGTTTATGCAGCCGTACCGTTCCGGTAAGGAAGAAGCGCTGCACCTTTTGCTGACCCGGATAGAGGCGGGGCAGTCCCTGCCCGAAGACGACAGTACCTATATGGCGTTCAACGCTTTTTATACCAAAAACCGGAAGGCCTACCGCAAGCTGCGCCTGCAAAGCCTGGAGCGCTACCCGGCGCCGCCCGATAGGTTTCCCGGCTATGACCGCGTTCCTGTATCGCAGCTTGATATGGAACAGGGAGCACTGGACAAGATAGGGACTGTGGTGCAGCAACTAACCAATATAAGGACGCTTGATGTCGAGGAGAGTGCAACAGTGCAGTATGCATTGCTCGCATCGGTGTTTAAATACCTGCAGGACAAATACGGGCTTTCGCTGGCCGAAATGATGGAAACCTATGGCTGTGGGAGCCTGATATTTACCGAAAAACAGGACCGGGAGCACTGGCAGGTGACCCGGGTAAACCGGGTCTATATTACCCGTTACCGGTGGAATATGGAAACCAATATCGTAGACCGGGTGGAAGTGTGGGTCACTGACGGGGAAATACAGCCGGCCGGCTGGCTGAGTGATGCCACCTTTAAGGCTAACACCCCCGAACTGGAACTGATGCGCGATGTCACCACCTGTTTGTGGTCGCTCTACGACCGTAAATACCACGGTATAGACACCGGTTGTGATAGTGCTTCCGGGTTTTTGGAGGCCAACAGCGACCGCTATGCCGCATTGCGGAACAGCCGTATCGGCAGGCTGCCCCGGCTCCCGGGAGACTGGGAGGAAAACTATGCCCGGAAGGAAGACCCGGTGGTCGATGACCTTGTCCTGCCCCTGGAACGCAGCGGTGACGGAACCTACCGTTTGTCCGAAGCCATGTCGGTCTCAGAGTTCGGGTATTTTAATGTGCTGAATCATATACAGGCACGCCTGTCTGAAAACCCTGCAGACAATATCGACTTTATAACCTCCTGGCTCACCGGGTATAAGGTTTATGCCATGCCGGCAGGAAAGGACGTATGGCGGCTTACCACCGGCTTCGGTTCCCTGGCCTTCTCCTTTACCTGGAACATCCGTACCGATGCGATCAGCGATGGGGTACGTTATACCCGGAAGCCCCTGTAGCGGGAGGGAATTACTGGTATGCTGTTGGAGATTCTTATCCGATCAGGGGGCGGGACAGGCCTACGGTCTGAATGACATTGAGTTCATCCCGGTCGCAGTCGGACTTGTCATTCCGACAGCCTGTCCCGAGCATCGGGAAAGGAGAACCCCGAAGGGCTCAACGCAGTTAAATCTCCGGGCTTGACGTACTGCTGTTGAAAGCGCTTTTGCTCCTGTGCGTGGTTGCTTCACTCCTCCGTAATCTCCAGGTTGTCCCGCAGCCGTTTTAGTATTTTCTTTTCCTCTTCCGGGCTGAGGTGGCGGGTGCTGAGTTTTTTGATCTCCTGGTAAATGGCCGGTTCGGCAAACTGGTTGGGCCTTACCGGTTCGTGCCTGTAGGCGGCATACTGTACGGTAAATTCGGCCCCGAAAAACAGGATCAGGCAGATATAGTTTACCCATAGCAGTATGATGACCAGCGATCCTGCCGCCCCGTATACCGAGGCCGGCTCGCTCTTGCCGAAATAGAAGCTGATCAGCGATTCCCCGATCAGGAACAGAACCGTGGTAAGGGCCGCCCCGGTAAAGGTGGTTTTCCAGCGGATCTTCACATCGGGCAACAGCTTGAACAGCGCGGCAAAGAGCAGGGTGATGACCAGGAAAGAAATGCCGAAGTTCAGCAGGTGTACCAGGCTTACGGTAAGGCTGCCCATAAGCTGCTCTATGTGTTCTTTCAGTACGTTGAGCAGGGCTGAGACTACCAGCGAAACAAGGAGCAGGAAACCGATAACCAGCACCATGCCGAAGGAGATCAGCCGGTCGATAAGCATGGTGCGGAAATTGGCCTTCCGGGCCGCGACGCTCCAGATGTCGTTCATCGCCCTTTTCAGTTGCAGGAACACTCCCGTGGCCGCAAACAGTACCATCCCGATACTGAGGGCAATGGCCCAGGCAGACCCCCCCGAATCGGATACGTTGACGATCATGTTCTCTACGGCCTTTGCCGAATCCTGGCCTACAAAACTGCCTATCTGCGCCGTGATCCGGCCCTGTACGGCCTCGCGCTCGAAAAACATGCTGGCTATGGTAATCACGATAATCAGCAGCGACGGCAACGAAAAAAGGGTGTAATAGGCAATGGTGGCCCCTTTGGGAAAAGGGTCGTTCGTGTTCCAGCGGACAAATGATTTTTTAAGCAGGATAAAAAAGGTTTTCAGTGATCTGAACATAACAGGGCGTGTTTTTCTTAAAAATACGGAATTTTTCCCGGTTGTGCTGTTGGGGTTCCTTCGGGCCGGACAGGCGGGTTCGCTTCGCTACCCATGACGTATCTATGGTAAGTTGCTCCATTTTAAAAACTCCCCTCTTCAGATGAACCTGCCTGCCGGACAGGCTGGGAGGGGTGGGCAGCTATGCTGGCCGGGGAGTTTTGACCGGCCTGAACTTTAACGTATATTCCCAAAGGTTTGGGATTATCCTTATGATCCGGGCTTTCAAAACCCTCCGTCTCATCGAAGATGAGCCACCTCCCTTCGTCTGAAGGGAGGAGTTATGTGTGGGTTTATCACATTTGATCTATGAAGACAAAAACGTCATCTTCATTGATGCGGTTGCTTAAACGTTAGGTCTCTGAATGACAGGGTATTGTCATTCCGACGATAGGAGGAATCTCTTTTGCTCCGTTATGCTGTTGAGATTCTTTCGGGCCGGGTTGGAGATTCCCTGCCTGCCGGCCGGACAGGCGGGGAGGGCTCTCCGGAACTGTTATCGTTTCGTTAATATTTTTATTTTATTTAGAATCAATCTATCTTTGTGGCTGTTTTGAGAAACTGCTGACACTTGAGAATCACCATCTTCATATTCCTGCTGGTCATACTTGCCGTGGTATCCCTCTTTATAGGGGTCAGGGGGATCGCCCCGGCCGATATGCTCCGCCTGGGGGACGAGGAGGTGATGGTCCTTACCATAAGCCGTATTCCGCGTACCATATCGCTTATTCTCGCAGGGGCGGGCATAGGGGTGAGCGGGCTGATCATGCAGCAGATGACACAGAACAGGTTTGTGTCGCCCACTACGGCCGGGAGCCTGGATGCGGCCAAAATGGGGCTGCTCTTCGGGTTTATACTCCTCCCGCAGCTGTCGCCCATGTACAAGATGCTGTTTGCCTTTGCCTTTACCTTTGCAGGCAGCCTGCTGTTCCTGAAAATTACCGACAACATCCGGCACCGGAATGTGATCTTTATCCCGCTGGTGGGGATCATCTTCGGGAGTATCCTGAATTCCATATCCACGTTCTTTGCCTATAAACACCATATCGTACAGAATGTAAGCGCCTGGATGATAGGCGATTTCTCGGCGGTACTGCAGGGCAGGTATGAGCTGGTATATGTGAGTGTCCCGGCCATACTGCTTACCTATCTCTATGCCGACCGCTTTACGGTGGCGGGCATGGGGGAAACCTTTTCGCGGAACCTCGGGCTCAACTACCGCACCATTATGAACCTGGGGCTGTTCTGCGTGTCGCTTACGGTGAGCGTGGTGGTGATCACCGTAGGTACCATCCCGTTCCTGGGGCTTATCATTCCCAATATCATCAGTATCCTCTTCGGCGATAACCTGCGCCGTACCCTGCCGCTTACGGCCCTGTTCGGGGCGGTGTTCCTGCTGGCCTGCGACATTGCGGGAAGGGTGATCATCTACCCCTTCGAGATCCCCATAGGCGTGGTGGTGGGCATTATAGGCGGTGTCGTATTTGTAATCCTCTTATTGCGAAGACGATGAAGCCGTTCAGGAAAAAAATAGCGGTCCTCGCAGGTATCAGCATCTTGCTGTGCGCCCTGTTCCTGTTGTACAACCTCGGGCCCGGAACGGCCTATGCGCTGGAACGCCGGGGGTATAAGATAGCGACCATGATCGTGGTGGCCTGCTGTGTGGCGTATTCTTCCGTCATTTTCCAGACCATTACCAACAACAAGATACTCACCCCTTCCATCATGGGGTTCGAGGCGGTATACCTGCTGTTCCAGACCGTTATCGTGTTTATTTACGGCGACAAGACCTTCCAGGTGCTGACCCACAGCAATAACTTTTTCATTTCGGTGGTCCTGATGGTCCTCTTTGCCCTCGGGCTGTTTGCGGTACTCTTCAGGAAAAGGCACCGAAACCTCTATCTCATGCTGCTGATGGGGCTGGTGCTGGGTACGCTGTTCAGCACCTTGTCGTCCTTTATGCAGATCCTGATAGACCCCAACGAGTTTCTCATGGTCGAAGGGCAGATGTTCGCTTCCTTCAACAGGATCAATTTCGACCTGTTCTGGTATGCCTTCGGGCTGATGGGCATTACCTTTATCGTCGGTTGGCGCTATATGAAATACCTCGATGTACTGGCGCTGGGACGGGAAAATGCCATAAACCTGGGAGTGGATTACAACAGGACCGTAAGGGTATACCTGGTGCTGATCGCCGTACTGGTATCGGTGTCTACGGCGCTGGTAGGGCCCATCACCTTTCTCGGCATCCTGGTGACCAACCTGACCTACGAACTTTTCAGGACCTTCAGGCACCGTACCCTGATCCTCAGCTGCTGCCTGGTGTCCGTGATCGCCGTGGTGGGCGGGCAGTTTGTGGTGGAGCACCTGTTCAGGTTCAACACCGTGATCAGTATTATTATCAATTTTATAGGGGGGATCTATTTTATATACCTCCTGCTAAGAACCAGAAAGATATGATAGAAGCCAGGAATATTACCAAACGCTACGGGCAGAGATCCATACTGGAAGAGGTCTCCATCCGGGTCCCGAAGGGCCGGATCACCTGCCTGATCGGGAGCAACGGGGCGGGAAAAAGTACCCTGCTCTCCATCATCAGCCGGTTGCTGGAACACGACGGGGGGACGGTACTGTTGGGGGACAGGGATATCAATGATTACAAAAACCGCATCCTGGCCCGGCAGTTGTCGTTCCTCAAACAGTCGAACAACATCAATATGCGGCTTACCGTAAGGGAACTGGTGGGTTTCGGGCGCTTTCCCTATTCCCAGGGCAGGCTTACGGCCGAAGACCAGCAGAAAATAGACGAGGCCCTCGGCTACCTGAACCTGGAGGAGATACAGCAGCAGTACCTTGACGAACTCAGCGGCGGACAGCGGCAGCGGGCTTTCCTGGCCATGGTCGTGGCCCAGGATACCGACCATATTCTGCTGGATGAACCGCTGAATAACCTCGATATGAAACACGCGGTGTATATTATGAAGGTCCTGCGGAAACTTACGGACGAACTGGGAAAAACCATCGTGGTGGTCCTGCACGATATCAATTTTGCCTCCCGTTATTCCGATTATATCGCAGCCCTGAAAAATTCGAAGATCGCGTATTTCGACAAAACAGAAAATATCATCCGCCCCGAAATACTCCGCGAGGTCTTCGATATGGATTTTGAGATCGTATCCCTGAACGGGAAGAACGTTTGTAATTATTTCGGATGAAGGGGGAGAGGGAAGTCGGAGGTCCGAAGATGGAAGTGCGGGGGCTGTTATCCCGAAGCCGGACTTGTCATTCCGACGATAGTGCCTGTCGGGCCGGGTTGGAGATTCTTCCCTCCGCTGCGCTCCGCTCTGAATGACAGGGCTTTGTCATTCCGACGATAGGAGGAATCTCTTTTGCTCCGTTGTGCTGTTGAGGTTCCTTCGGGCCGGGTTGGAGATTCCCTGCCTGCCGGACAGGCGGGTTCCCTTCGGTCTGAATGACAGGGGCTACGGCCTGAATGACAATTATATATAAACAGTTAAACCTAAATACATTTCTTATGAAAAAATATCTTTCTCTTTCGGTGTTAAGCCTCCTGGTGGCCCTGTCGGCCTGTAAGGGCGATAAGAAAAAACAGGATGGCGCTGCGGACGGAACCGTTGCATCCAAAACAATTGCCGTAGAACACTCCCTGGGTACGACGGAGGTAAAACAGCATCCTGAAAACGTGGTGGTACTTGATTACGGCTCCCTCGAGACGCTGGATGTGCTGGGGGTACCGGTGGCGGGGATTCCCAAATCGTCTTTCCTGCCTTCACACCTGGCAAAATACCGCGATGATGCCTCGATAGCCGATGTGGGCACCCTGGTGGAGGTGGATTTTGAGCAGATCAACGCCCTGGCCCCGGAGCTGATCATTACCTCGGCCCGGTTACAGAAAGACTACCCCGAGCTTTCCAGGATCGCCCCTACCGTTTTTGTGGAGCTCGACCCGAAGGAGTATATGAGCAGTTTTGAAAAGAACGTACATACCCTGGCCGGGATATTCGGCAAGGAAAAGGAGGCCGATGAAGCTCTTGATGCTATAAGGAAAAAAGTGGAAGCCGTAAGGGCCCGTACGGCCGGTATGGAGGAAAAAGGACTGGTAGTGCTTTCCAACAACGGCAGGGTCAGTGCCTACGGAAGCGGTTCGCGCTTCGGGATGATCCACGATGTGCTGGGGGTGCCGGTAGCGTCTTCAGACCTGCAGACCTCGCCCGAAAGCCACCACGGGCGGAAAATATCGTATGAGTTTATACAGGAAATCAATCCCGGGTATATCTATGTGATAGACCGCGGTGCCGTGGTGACCAAAAAACCGCTGGAAAAGGAAGCCTTTGAAAATGCCCTGGTACAAAAAACCGATGCCTATAAAAACGGGAAGATCATATACCTTAACCCGGAAGTGTGGTACCTCTCGGGCGGGGGGATTATCTCCGTAAACAGGATGATAGACGAGATATCGGAAACCCTGTAACCGTCTGCTGCCGGGCTGTTGCTGCCCCGGTTATTCCCGGAAACACAAAAAAACAGGCCGCCTGATCCAGACGGCCTGATTACTGTGCTTATTCCATTAACATATTAATATGTTAAACTACCCCAAAAAAATAAACAGCAGTAATTTTTTATTGCAACAATGGGCAGTATACCCGTTATAAGTACCCGGAACCGGGTATAGGGTCCCAAATGCCAACTTTCCGGTCTTGAAAGTACGAAATTATTGCGGACTTTTGATGACTTTGACCGTCTTTTTTAAATTTTTTCCCTTTATGCTTATGATATAGGCTCCCGGACTGAGCCCCTGGAGCTCCAGGGGGATGTCTGCCGTGGCCTGTTCATAGCTCCCGGAAGCCATCAGCACACCGGACAGGTTGTATACCCGTATGTGAAACGGACCCTGCACATCGTTCCCTATCCGGGCATATACCGGGCCGGTAAAGGGGTTGGGATAGACGACAATATCATCGGGAGCAAAAAATATACGGGTTTCGTATGTGCCCTGGCAGTCCTGTTCCGAAACTACCGAAAGGATATTTTCACCCGGTTCCAGGGGCAGGATAATGTTTTCCGCGTCGGTTTCGGTAACCGTTCCGTTAAGGGAGATGGTATAGCGGTGCCCGCCGTCCATCTGCAGTTCCAGGGTGTTGTTGCCGCCGTGTACCACGGGAATTACCGAAAGCCCGCTCGATATGGCGACCGCTGTCTCATGGCACTGCCGGAACGAAGAATTGCCGGTTACGGTAAAGCACAGTTCGTAAGTCCCTTCGGGCAGGTTTTCTGCCGACCAGGTTTCCGTAAAGTCTTCTGTGTGCTGAATGCCGTTCCCGCTGATCGTCACCTGGTAGGGCAGCGCCACCATGGCCGTTACCGAGATGATACCGTCGCTGTTGCCCTCGCAGGAAACTTCCGCCGTCTCTATGACAAAATTGTCTGCGGCAGGATCGGGGCAGCGGGTAATGCCGAAAGCGTTTATCGTTCCGCCATCGGAAATATGGTTGTCTGTAACGCTCAGGGTCCACGTCCCTTCGGTACGCTCTCCCCGGAATGCCGTCAGGGCCTGTTCGGGCCGTACTGTTCCGCCTATCGCGGGGTTGTTGTTGCAGTTTACGGGCGCCCCGGCATCGCTGAAAACGGCATTGATGTTTTCCGATCCCGGGCAGATATCCGAAAAAAGCCGTACCGCGGTACCGGAGGGAGAGGTCAGCGTTACGGTAAGATCGGCTGCCCAGCTGTGGGTAATATCCAGGCTTACCGTGATGCCGCCCGTGATCATGTCGTTATCGGTGATCTCCAGCACGGAGGTCACCGTACCTGAGCTGTTTTCGGGGATCACTACCGTGTCGCTGCTGGTGTAGGTATGGCATCCCGTGGCCGGGGTACTGAAAGAAAAGGGACTGCCGTAAGCTCCCGCCCCGCAGGGGTTCAGGGGCCTTACCCTCCAGTAATAGGTGCGGTCGTTCCGGAGGGAGGAAGGGCGGAATACGGGAAAAGCCACGGTGTCCTGCTGTACCGCCGTTGCAAAATCAGGGGTTTCCGATAGCTGTATTTCGTAACTGCCGGCATTGGGCGGGGCTTCCCATTCCAGGGCAACGCCTTCGGGAGGGATGTCCGTAGCCCCGTTTTCGGGAAGGGTAAGGGCCACGGGGGCAAACCCGGTGTCGTGAAGTGTGAGGGTGAGCGGTATCTCCGGTGTACTGTCGCCAGAGGTTCCGGTAAGCTGTAATGTGTATGTTCCCGGTATACTGCCCGAAGCGGTCACGGTAACTTCGGTACCGTCTGCCGTAGCGCTTTCCGGGTCGATGGTCACATCGATGCCTTCCGGGGCCGTTGCCGAAAAAAGGGTGGTGCCCGGAAAACCGTTATAAGTGTGATATACGAAAGTGTATACCGCTTCTTCGCCGGTACAGGCAGTCTGCGAAAGCGCTTCGAAATCCATGGTGTAATCTGCCGGGACGACGGTAAGGTTGGCCCCGTTGACGGCGAAAAACACCTGGTCTGCGGGCTTTACCATGATCCGCGCTTCGGAAGTGCTTATGCCGCCGGGGACCACCACGGTGGCTTCCCCGCTGTTGGGCACTCCTTCGGCCAGCAGTACCCTGTTGTTGAGGTCGTTGCCCGGAAGCAGGAAGATATCGGTGGTTTCTGCCCCGATCGCCCCGCTGTGGGTACCGGCCACATCCCAGGTAACGGTTTCGGGATGACCGGCGGTAAGCGTGGCCGTCGTGTTGTGGGAGCTTACGGTAAAGGGCCCCGCGTCAGCGGTGACGGTAAGGCGTACCCGGTCGCTGCCGGTCTGTCCTCCCCCCGGGTGGCCGTCGCGTACCAGGAAGGAAAAATTCAGCTCCCGGCCTGTGGCGGGGAGTACTTCCCAGGCATTGGAGAGGCTTCCCGAAAAAATATCTTCCGGCCGGGGGAAATACCGTTCGGGGATTTCCGAAGGGGGATAGGAACGGAACAGGGGCCCGCCGGGCGAGGAAGCATCGGGATATCCTTCGTAGATCTGGTTGTCGGCCTGTTCCCAGGAGTAGGTCAGTACATCGCCGTCGGGGTCGGAAGCCGTACCTGTCAGTACAAAGGGCGTCCCGGCCGGGATCACCCGGTCGTCTCCGGCATCGGCCGCAGGAGGGAGGTTTCCCGTACTTTCCGTTATGGCGCAGCTCCCGGAAGCGATATGCTCCCATACCTGGGAAATACTTACCGCGTGAAAATAGGCATCGCTGTTTACCTGGATGTTCGGGGGGCATATCCCGGCATAGCCCATGATGGTGGAACCGCTGCCCGGCTCCACTGCCGTATGGTTGCTGCGCTCGTCGCCGCAGTAGTTGTTAAAGGTGTGGGTAGCGCCGAACTGGTGGCCTATTTCATGGGCTACATAGTCTATGGCAAAGGGGTCGTCTATCGGCGATGAGGTGCCGGTAACCCCCCTGGCCTTGTTCTCCGTACACAGCGATCCCAGTTCCGCAATGCCCCCGGCGCCGGTACTGAATACGTGCCCGATATCGTAATGGTCCGCACCGATGAGCGAGTCGATAATAGGCTGTATCTCTTCGATCAGGGTCCTGCCCCGGTCGTTGGTCATCCCGTCGGTGTCGGGGTCCAGGAAAATAAGGGTGTCGTTGTGGTCTACAAGTTGTAAAAAAACCGAAAGGTCGCGTGCGTAGATACCGTTTACCCGGGTCATGATGGTGTTCATGGCAGCGAGTACGGCGGCCTTTTTTTCGGTGTCGGTACCCTGGGTAACCCCCGCCTGGGCGATATGGTACTGTGCGAATTCCCC
The DNA here is from genome assembly GCF_003285545.1 of Sinomicrobium soli. Lineage (GTDB taxonomy): Bacteria > Bacteroidota > Bacteroidia > Flavobacteriales > Flavobacteriaceae > Sinomicrobium. The sequence continues at coordinate 21,296 of NZ_QLNV01000022.1, forward strand.
GGTACAGGCCAGGGCCATTCTGTAGGTGCGCAATACGCCGTCGTCGGGGCCATTGCCGGAGGGGTTGCCCTGGGGAGGGATGATGCCCATGGGCCGTGCATCGGCCATGAAAGCACAGGTAAATGCTTTTTCATAGGGCGAAAAGTCCTGGCGGGAAGCCAGGTAATAGCGGTCTTTTTCCGTTTCCGAAGGATTGAGGTAATAGGTGCCTTCCGCATCGTGTACCGTGGCATGCAGGCCGAGGTGGTCCATACTGAAGCGGATCTCCGTGCCCGGATGCTGCAGGGACACCCCGCGGTACGACCGGATACCCGGGTATTTCCCGGCCAGCGCCGGGGATAAGACCGGGGTCTCCGATATCCTGAAGGCCTCGGTACCGCCGTGGCGTACCGGGAAGCTTACCACGGTACCGCCGCTCCTGGCCGACAGGGAGCGGGAAGTAGCGGTGCCGAGCTGCGCCCGCAGCGCATCGCTCCGCAACAGGTACCCGTCCGGCGTGCCGGCATTTTTTACCAGCCCGGAAGGAATATCGCGCAGGGCCGTTTTCTGCCAGGGAGACTCCTGTGCCCCCAGGGGAAACGAAATAAGCAGAAAACCAAGGAATAGTAGTAGTAGGGGTCTTTTCATAGGCATCCGGATCTGGTTGATACCTGTAAATGTAAAGAATAATTTGTAACCCTGCTGCCACAAAACAGTTAGGAGTTCAGAGTTGTGATTCAAACCTTCAACCCCCAACTACATAACACAACTAAAGATTAAAATTTGTTACTTTGTAGTGTGGGATAAAAAACCGTATTCGTGATCATTAAAAAAACACTTGCCGACAATAGCGGAACAGGCTTTTCCGTCGTAACGATAGGCACGTTCGACGGCGTACATGTAGGCCACCGGAAAATACTGGAAAGGCTGATAGAAAGTGCCAGGGCCAATAACCTGAAATCTACCCTGCTCACCTTTTTTCCGCATCCGCGTATGGTATTGCAGCAGGATGCCGATATCAAGCTTATCAACACCCTGGACGAGAAGATCGCCATCCTGGAAAAAAGCGGGCTGGAGCAGCTGATCATTTACCCTTTTACACGCGAATTCTCCAGGCTTACCGCCATAGAATTTGTCCGTGACATTATTGTAGACAAACTCAGGGCGCGGAAAGTGATTATCGGGTACGACCACCGTTTCGGCCGCAACCGGACCGCTACCATAAAAGACCTCAGGGAATACGGCGAAACCTACGAATTTGATGTGGAGGAGATCGGGGTGGAAGAGGTGGATGCGGTTTCTGTGAGTTCTACCAAGATACGCAGGGCCCTGGAAGAGGGAGATATGGAGACGGCCAACCAGTACCTGGGGTACGATTTTATGCTTACGGGCGAGGTGGTAAAAGGCAAAGGGCTCGGGAAGCAGATGCGTTATCCCACGGCCAACCTGCACATCGCGGAGACCTATAAACTGATCCCGGCAAAAGGGGTGTACGTGGTGAAAAGCGAAATAGACGACAGGGTGGTATACGGGATGATGAATATAGGGTTCAACCCTACTGTTAACGGCGACAGGCAGTCCATCGAAATCCATTTTTTTGATTTTGACAGGGATATTTACGGAAAAAAGATCCGGATAGACATGCTGAAGAGGTTGCGGGACGAAGTGCGTTTTGATTCGGTGGAGTCGCTTACCCTCCAGCTTCACAAGGATAAGGAAAATGCCCTGGAATATTTACGGGAACGACGGTAATGCCGGCCTTTGCGGAAGGTGGAGGGCCTGTTTTTAATCTCGCACAGAGCGCAATTTTATGATCGTATGAATACACTGCTGTTTAAGCGCATTGACAATGCCCCGCTGATCGTGTTCCGGGTAGTATTCGGGCTGCTTATTTTCCTGGAATCGGTGGGGGCCATTTTTACGGGCTGGATCAAGGTAACCCTCATCCGCCCCGGGTTTACCTTCAACTTTATAGGGTTCGACTGGTTACAACCCCTGCCGGGCAACGGCATGTATTTCTATTTTGCACTGATGGGGCTCTTCGGCCTGTTTGTGATGATAGGGTACAAATACCGGTGGAGCCTCGCTGCCTTTACCCTGATGTGGACAGCGGTATACCTGATGCAGAAAGCATCTTATAATAATCATTATTACCTGCTTATCCTGCTGTGCCTGCTGATGCTGGTACAGCCCGCAAACCGCTACCTGTCGGTCGATGCCCGGCAGAACCCGGCCATTCGCGATATTTCCATGCCCCGATGGAGTGCGCTGATCATTATCCTGCAGGTGTGGATCGTGTATACGTATGCTGCCGCAGCCAAACTGTACCCCGACTGGCTCAATTATTCCATGGCGGAAAACCTGATGCTGGGGCGAAAGGATTACCCGATTATCGGCGGATTGCTGCAACAGCACTGGCTGCACGTGTTTATTACCTGGGCGGGAATACTTTTCGACGGGCTCGTGGTGCCGTTGCTGTTGTGGAAACCCACCAGGAAACTGGCTTTTGCGGCGTCGGTGGTATTTCACCTGTTCAATTCGGTAGTGTTCCAGATCGGGATATTCCCCTATATGTCGCTGGGGTTTACGGTGTTTTTCTTTGCCCCGGAAACCATACGCCGTATCTTCCTGAAACGAAAACCGCGGTATACCGAAGGTGAAATAAGGGTACCGGAACACCGGAATTTCCTCGTGCTGGCGGGCATTGTTTATTTCCTGGTCCAGGTCGGGCTGCCCCTGCGGCATCACGCCATACCGGGCGATGTGCTGTGGACCGAGGAAGGGCACCGTATGAGCTGGCGCATGATGCTGAGGAGCAAGGGAGGCTATATCCGTTTTAAGGTAGTAGACAAGCAGACCGGGGCCACGGAGACCATATCTCCCAAAGACCGGCTGACGGTAAAACAGCAGCGTATGATAGCGACCAAGCCCGATGTGATCTGGCAGTTCGCACAGCGGCTGAAAAAAGAATATGCCCGCCAGGGTAAAGACGTGGCCGTATATGCCATAGGCAAGGTTAGCGTGAACCGGAAACCCCTGCACGCCCTGATCGATCCCGAAACAGACCTGGCCTCGGTAAAGTGGGACCCCTTCCGCCACAGCCCGTGGATACTCCCTGCCCCCTGGGATTGATGTTTTCCAGATTCACCAAAGTTTCATCATATTTATTCCCACTTTTCAGGCCGTACCAAATTCGTGTCTCCGTTCAGTTTCCTTTTTAGTATTTTTCCAATGGGTTTAAAAGCTCCAATTCCTCAAGATGATTAAAATCTTTTGTGTTGGCAGTAACCAAAAGTAAATTATAAACCTTTGCAGTTGCTGCTATAATGGCATCCCCGAGGCTCATGGATTTTTGCTGTCTGAATAATATGGCTGAATCAATTATTTCAGCGTTAATTTCAAATAGGTCAAATTGATTAAATAAATTCTGAAAATATGTTCGGTCTTTAGCTACCAGTTTATGATAACCCAAAACTTCCAACCGGCTAATGGCCGATACTGCAATATGATTTGTTCTTAACCAATTGCGCAGTTCGGCATATTGCGGGAGCCCCGTATAAATTATAATATTGGAATCTAAAAGTACTGTTTTACTCACGTCCGTAAAGTTTTCTGTCTTTTCTCATTTCACGCTGCCATTTTACCGGATCTTTTATACTGCTAATACCTCCGGAAGCCGCCATTTCTTCCATAAGATTATATAACTTTTCCGATCTGTTTTTCTTTTTTACGGGACGTTTGATTTCCAGCCCTAAGCGTTTTGCCAGGGCCTCTACCTGTTGCAGTAGTTTCTTATCTTTTCCTGAAATGGTGATTTCCATAGCATTTAATTTTAATGATTTAAAGATAAGGAAAAATGCGGATTTTATTTTTAAAAGGTATACAGTATTTTCCTTTTACCAGTTTCGGTAATAGCAAGTTTTTTTAATGTTTGAAGCATATCTCTTATTTAATACTTTGTTAAAGATAATTAAGTTTTTAGAAATGATTTGCTAACATCGTGTAGTGCGTTGCCGTCTTGCTATAATTTTTCAAACTTACAAAATTATCCCCCTGACCAGGAACCGGGAATATTATTTAATTTATTTAGATTGAATAAAAATAATTATATCTTTGTACCTGTATATATGGAGAGCCGTGTACTGTTCATGGCCGGAAGAATGCTTAAAAGCCGTTAAACCTGCTGTTATGAACGAGATATATTGCATTTACAGGAATGATATAGGCATCGCCTTTCAATGGAAACGGGACATTGTAAAGAATAATTTCGGAAAATTACAGATTGTTTTCCGCGACATGGGGTTCTATCTTTCTCCCGATGAGGTCACCGATTTTTACCACTGCGTAAAGAATGCCCGGCAGTTTGAACGTTGTGCGGAATGCCGTCACAACAGGGAGTACCGGTCTATTCTGCTGCGTACCCCTGCCGATAAGGTAGACCTGGCGGTTAATATTGACGAATTGTACCAGATCGAAGACCTTATAGAAGGAACGCTGTTCCAGATAAAACTGGACGGTTACCTGAACCAGATCTGCGACAATTAAGCTCGTCGTTTCTGGTGCTCGTTTGCAACGAGTACCACTACTACTTTTTGTATTCCAGGAGTTCCGTCCTCTGCCCGTCAAAAACGCCGTAGGTATAATAGTGTATCCAGTCGCCGAGGTTGATATAACGGGAGTTCCCGCCGAGGCTGATCTCCAGGGGGAGGTGCCGGTGCCCGAAGATAAAATAGTCGTAGTGCTGCGCTTCGAGTTTTCGCCTGGCATAATGTACCAGCCATTCCTTGTCTTCTCCGAGGAACTTCACGTCTTCATCTCCCGAGATGAGTTTGTTTTTGACCGAAAGGTACTGCGCGAGTTTGACCCCTATATCGGGATGGAGCCACCTGAAAAACCATTTGGCTACCGGGTTGGTAAACAGCTTTTTCATCCGTTTATACCCCTTGTCTCCCGGGCCCAGTCCGTCACCGTGGCCGATAAAGAAGCGTGTTCCGCCGATATTAAACACTTGCGGGCGATGGAACACAGGGATGCCGAGTTCCTTTTCGAAATAATCATCCATCCACAGGTCGTGATTTCCGACAAAGAAAAAAACGGGAATACCGCGGTCTGTGATCTCTGCCAGTTTCCCGAGGGTACGGGTAAACCCTTTCGGAACGACGGTCTTGTACTCAAACCAGAAATCGAACAGGTCTCCCAGCAGAAAGATGGCCGCAGCATCGGCCTTTACTTCGTCCAGCCATTGTACGAACTTCTTTTCCCGGGGCAGGCTCTTATCGGGAGAAGGAGCGCCGAGGTGATTGTCGGAGGCAAAATAGACCTTTTTTCCTTCAGGCAGGTTTATATGTATGGTTTCGGTGTTCAAATACAGTGGTTGCTACGGGTTGCAGGTTACTTTGCAGGTTGCAGGGTTGTTATTGGTCGCTGGCATACCATTCGGCATAGGAGGTTTCGGTTTCGTGCAGTTTCAGGGAGTGCAGTGCCACTCCTTCGGGAAGGCGGGGCCCGATCTTTTTGGCAAAATCGATCACCATATTCTCACTGGTGGGCTGGTAGTCGACCAGCAGCACGTGGTGCCCGTGCCTGATGAGCTCTTCGGCCAGCTGTGCATGAGGCGTATTTTTGTTGAATACGGTAGCGTGGTCGAACCGGTCTACGATCTCTTCCTTCACGATCTTTTTCAGGTCGCCGAAATCGATGACCATGCCGTATTTCACATCAGAGGTGTCGGTAATGGGCGTGCCCGTTACCGTTACCGCAAGTTTATAGCTGTGGCCGTGAACATTCTTGCACTTTCCATCATAGCCGTAAAGGGCATGCCCGGTTTCGAAACCAAATAACTTGGTAAGACGGATGTTACTCATATCTGCCTGGAATATTAAACTTCTACGGCACAAAGATAACCAATTAGGAAGAGGGGCTTTTTAAAACGGTACAGAAATATTTAACCGGGCTGGTTTGCAGGCAGGGGATTTTCATTAATCCGAATGTATGGTATTACATTGCGTTTAGCCACTCCAGGTTTCTTTTGTCCATTGCTTTCTGGGAAATTAATTTCCCGTTTTTGATATCCTGTTCGCTCATAGCCAACATTGTTTTTTGCTCTTTTGTCAATTCGATGACTTCAGATTCAGGAGGACCGGATGAAATCAGTTTATCAAGAGCTTCTAAAAAATCTTTGTCCTTTATAGATAGTATTTTGTCTATCAATCCATTTCTTATTTTATCAACTGTTGTCATTTCGTGTCAGTTTTTTGTTTATGAATATTTTTACTTCAGAGTTATACAACTCATTATATAGTACTTATATTATAGATTTATATCTTAAAACTGCGAAAAGAAATAATACTCTTAATGTTCTGACCTTTGAGAATGATTTCGATTTACCGAAAAATTTCAATCTGTCGGATTTGTTTTCTTCATAAATTTGCAGGCTTTTTATTTTTATGGCCAATGGCAGTGAACGAACTGTTTGAACAGCTGGATTTTAAGGAAGATCCGCTGTATGAGAAAATGATCGCCGACCTGATGGAACGGCAGTACAGTATCATTGAGAATTTCTTTCCTGTGGAAGAAGTCGCTGCCCTGCGGAGGTCGCTGCTGGAAAAATATGAAGAGGACTGCTTTAAAAAGGCAGCTATCGGCAACCGCACCAGCGAAGTGGTCGAAAAGGAGATACGCGGTGATTTTATCTTCTGGCTGAACGAAGGGGAAGCCCGGGCAGGCGAACGCCGGTTCTTCGAGCGTATCAACGACCTGGTGGCTTACCTGAACAAAACCTGTTTTATGGGCATCAGGGAGAAGGAGTTTCACTATGCGGTATATCCCTGCGGGACCTTTTACAGGCGGCACCTGGACACTTTTCAGAACGATGACCGCCGGAAACTTTCCGTGGTGTTCTACCTGAACGGGGAAGACTGGAAACCGGAGTACGGGGGAGAGCTGGTGATATACACCGGCAGGGACGGAAAAGAAGAAGAGGTGACCATTTATCCTTTCCCGGGCAGGATGGTTATCTTCGAAAGCCAGGTACTCGAACACGAAGTAAAACGGGTAGACCGGGAGCGTCTCAGTATTACCGGGTGGTTGAAAACCAGCTGATACCGGTCCGGAAACTTACAATGCCTGCATGGCAGTGAGGTAATCGAGGTATTTGTCGAAGTGGCCCGCATCGGCCTGTTGCCCGGAAATAAAATATTGTATTTCCTTTTTTTCCGGGCTGCTTTCGGGGTGTACCCGGGTCATGAGATTGTTTACCGTGCCCCTGTTGCCGTCGAGGATGCGGACGTGGGGGGCGATCAGCCGGCGTATCTGCTCCCGGAAGTATATGAAATGGGTGCATCCCAGTACGATGGCATGGTACCGGCTCCACGGGATGCCGGAAAGCTGGTGCCTGAGATAGGCTTCCGTTTCGGGGGCATCCAGTTGAAAGCGTTCTGCCAGGAGCACGAGCCCCTGCAGCGAAAGATAGTCTACCTTGTCCCCGGCATTGAGGTCCTGTACCAGCCGGTCCAGCTTTTCTTCTTTCAGGGTGAGATCGGTAGCACATACCAGCACTCTTTTGTCGTCACTGCTTTCCACAGCGGGCTTTATGGCAGGCTCCATACCTATTATAGGGAAGTCGTAGGTGTCCCGGAGTGCCTTTACCGCCACGCTGGTGGCCGTATTACAGGCCACGACCAGGGCCTTGAGTTTTTTCTCCGCCAGGAAAGCACAGGCCCGGAACACCAGCTCCGTGATCTCTTCCCGGGTTTTGGTTCCGTAAGGGGCATGGTGCGAGTCGCCGAAATAAATAAACCGCTCTCCGGGCATACGCTGTATGGCTTCGTGTAATACGGTAAGACCGCCCACACCGGAATCGAAAAAGGCTATGTGCATGTACGCTCTGGTTTCAGCCCTGGAAACAGGCTTTTTTCTTACAGGCAAAGGTAATAAAATAAGGGATTGGTACGGGCGCGGTCTTAAAATCCCAGTATCACCTTGGCAATGGTAAAGTAGATCAGTATGCCCAGCACGTCGTTGCTCGTGGTGATAAACGGCCCGGTGGCAACTGCCGGATCAATGCCCCTTTTGTCCAGGAAGATAGGGATAAAGGTGCCTATTACGGCAGCATTCACAATAACGGTAATGAGCCCCAGCCCTATGGTTGACGAAACGAGGTAGGAGGTGCCGAAAGCAAAATGGCTGATAAGCAGTACGATGGCAGCAATGGCCAGCCCGTTGATAAGCCCCAGGGAAAATTCCTTGGCCAGGCGACCGAGGATCTCTCCCTTGATCGAATTGTTGGCCAGTCCCTGGACTACAATGGCCGACGATTGTACTCCCACATTTCCGGCGGTAGCCTGCATCAGGGGCACAAAACTCAGCAGTATGGGGTATGTTTCCAGGGCATCCTGGAACCCGGTGATAATACTGGCGGCGCCGAGTCCGCCGAACATGCCGATCAGCAGCCACGGCAGCCTCGCCCTGGTGAGTTTCCAGACGCTGTCGTCGGCCTCCACATCGCGGGTAATACCGGCGGCGAGCTGGTAGTCTTTTTCGGCCTCTTCGCGTATGACGTCTACGATATCGTCAATGGTGATCCGCCCTACCAGCCTTCCTGATTCGTCTACTACCGGGATGGCTTCGAGGTCGTATTTAGACATCACCCTGGCTACATCTTCTGCCTTGTCGGTTACGGATACATAATCGACCTTGGGGATATAGATATCGCGGATATGGGTCTGGGTAGAGGTGGTGAGCAGGTCTTTGAGCGACAGTCTCCCCTTGAGCCGTTCATTGTCATCTACCACGTAGATGGAGTGTACGCGTGTCACGTGCTCCGCCTGCAACCGCATTTCCTTGACACAGGTGAGCACGTTCCAGTTTTCGTTTACCTTTACCAGCTCCTTGGCCATCAGCCCCCCCGCCGAATTCTCGTCATACCGCAGCAGTTCCACGATGTCCTTGGCGTGCTCCTTGTCTTCGATATGGGAGATGACCTCTTTTTTCCGCTCTTCGGAGAGTTCCGCGATAATATCTGCCGCGTCGTCGGTATCCAGTTCCAGGAGCTCGTCGGCAATTTCCTGCGCAGAGAGGTTTTTAAGGATGCGCTCCCGCACATCTTCGTCGAGCTCGGTAAGGGTCTCAGACGTTTTTTCGCTGTCCAGCAGCTTGATCAGGTAGGTGGCCTCGTCCAGGTTGAGCTCGTTGATGATCTCGGCGATATCGGCATAGTGCAGCTCGTTGAGGATCTGTAATAACCCGCTGTTATTCCTGTCCGCTACCAGTTGCTCTATCTGCTCCAGAAGTTCATCGCTGAGTTTGAATGTCATAAGCTATCTTTTGGGTTAGGCCGATAAATTCGTCGACGCCGAGTTGCTCGGGACGTTTGTCAAAAATACTATCTTCTTTCAAATTATCAGACAGGCCGAAAGTTTTTAAACTGTTACGAAGTGTTTTTCTCCGCTGCCCGAAGGCGGTTTTCACGACCTTAAAAAACAACAACTCGTCACACGGCAGCCTGAACGCGGTTTTTCGCCGCAGCCGCAATACGCCCGATTTCACTTTCGGGGGCGGGGTAAATACCTGTTCCGATACGGTAAAGAGGTATTCCGCATCGTAAAATGCCTGTACCAGTACCGAAAGTATGCCATAAGCCTTGCTCCCTTTGGGTTCGCAGACCCTTTCGGCCACTTCTTTCTGGAACATGCCCGAGAATTCCGGTACCTGCTCCCGCATTTCCAGCATCCTGAAAAGGATCTGCGAGGAGATGTTATAGGGGAAATTCCCTATAATGGCAAAGGGGTCATTGCCCATGACCTCCCTGATATCGTATTTTAAAAAATCCCGGTTTACGATCCGCTGCGACAACTCCGGATAGTGTGCGTTCAGGTAACTTACCGATTCGTCATCGATCTCCACGACATAGGTAAGCAGGGGTTTTTTGAGCAGGTACTTGGTAAGCACTCCCATTCCCGGGCCTATTTCAAGGACCTTTTCATATCCTTCCAGGGTAAGTGTGCCGGCTATTTTAAGGGCGATGTTTTCATCGTTGAGAAAATGCTGCCCGAGGTGCTTTTTTGCCCTTACCTTTCCGTCGCCCCCGTGTGGGGCCCCGGTTGTTTTGTCGCGTGTTGCCATTCCTTGTTCTCTTTCCGGCGGGGCCTAATGTTCGCTTACCACCTGTAGTTCGGTACGGAACACCACCATGTGGTCTCCGAAACGCTGCCGGGCCTTTTCATCGAACGCCGCGGCATCTTCTTTATAATATTTTTCCAGCATGTCCCGCCTGTCGGCAATGTATTGTACCGAATACGTGATACCTCCCATCTCTTCTTCCACCAGTACGCGGAGTATCCGGGCATTGCTGAATTTTCCGGTGGCCAGTATTTCGGGGATATGTTCTTCCCGCATCCAGTGCAGCCATTCGTCGTGAAGCGCTTCGTCTATATTGGTGGTCACGTTGTAGATATACATGTTTCCTGGTTTTCGTGTTAGGTTCCTTCTCCGGTGTGGTCGCCCCTCAGCCTGCGGTATGCCTTCCTGGCCGGCACGTAATAAATGCTGTCCTGGTGCTCAAAAATGATCTTTTCGTAACAGGGCAGGGCCTTTTCCGGGCTGTTTATATGTTTTTCATACAGTTCGGCAAGGGCGTACAGGGCATCGTCCATCAGGATGTCGAACGGGTAGAACTCCGCAATCCTGAGGTAATTGTACTCCGCCTTTTCATAATCCCCCAGTTTTTCATACAATCTGCCCTGTTTCAGCAGGGCCTCGTCTTCAAGGCTTTCCCCCCTGTGACCGTCCAGCAGCGAATCGAGCAGGGTCACGGCCGGGCCGTATTTGTGCTGGTAGGCGAGCAGGTCGGCCCGGGCGTATAGCTTAAGCGCGGTATTCGTACTGTCTTCCTGCAGGTTGTCGGAGATGAGCAGGCTCAGCTGCATGGCGTCGTTGGCGATAAGCTGCGAGGCCGAGGTGCGGAGTACCTTGAGCTGGGTCAGGGCCCAGTCGAAATCCCCTTTGTAAAAACTGGCCTGTGCTACCTTGAACCGGGCTTCCTGCCCGGCCACATCGTTCTTCATCATCTTCTGTACCTGAGAATAGTAGATCAGGGCCCTGCTGAACTTTTCTGCGTATAGCAGGACGTCGGCATGGGCCATTTTCAGCTGTGCCTCCCGGGAGGCGTTCAGCCGGAGGTCCTGGCATTCCGCGAGCAAAGCCTCCGCACCGGCGGGATCGTCCATGGTAAAAGCCAGGAATTTTGCGTAGGCGATCTGCAGGTCGAGGGTGTGCTCGTCCTTTCCGTATTCTTCCAGCAGGTGCAGGTATTCGTTTTTTATCCGGTCGTTATCCCGGGCATCCCGGGCTTTCCCGGTTTTTATTTCGAGTATGTAGAGGTGGGCCTGTACCTGTATCGGCGTGGTAGCGGTATGGGCAATGACATATTCGAAAACAGCGGTCGCCGTATCGTGATCTTCGTCATTCATGGCCTTGAGGCCCAGTTCTATGACCGGTTGCAGGCTGGCCCCTTCCCCGCGGTTGAAAATGGCCTTTTCCTGGCTGAAAGCCCGGTCGTACTGTCGCTGTCTTACAAAAAGCCAGCTGAGCATTTCGTTCCACAGTATATCGGGAGCATCCTGTGCCCGTTGGAGTACCAGCCTGCGAAGCAGTATGTTGTTGGGATCGGAAGGGTCGTCGGAGATAAATTGGGCAATGATCTGCCGGATGGTGGAAAGATTGGTGTTTTTCCTGGATGCGATCAGGTCCAGCAGGCTGTTGTACATCTTTTCCATATCGCCCTTTTCGCCGTAAAGCTGTGCGATCTGGTAATCGACATTGATCCTGGGGTCCAGTTCTTTGCCCTTTTCGTATGTGACAATGGCACGGTCCAGCAGGTTCTTGTCCTGGAACCCCCGCCCTACGGAATACACATAGGCGGGCCGCTGTATTACAGCGTCGACGGCCTTGTCGTAATACTTGTCGGCCTCGTCCTCTTTTCCCTGGAGGGCATAGTTGTAGCCTGTTTCTATAAAAAGGAGCGGGGAGGCATTTTGTTGTGCCGCTGCCTGTTGCAGCATTTCCCCGGCCTGGTCGTACTGCTCCAGTTGCTGGTAGCAGGCCACGAGCTGGCGGATGTAAGGTCCGCCGGGATTTGCCTTGTGCAGTTTTTCATACAATGCCAGGGCTTTCCCGAATTCTCCCCCGTCGAAATACTGTTTGGCCAGTATCTCTTCCTGGGAGAATACCTGAAAAGCGAAAAGGAGGCCTGCCAGGCTGCAGATGGCTTTTGTAACGCTCATGGTATTCCGGTTTTAAGGGGGTAGCCCGGGAGGTTCCCCGGGAATGCAAACCCCTAATTTATGAAATTCTGTCGAAACCGGTATAGGGTACCAGTGCTTCGGGGATCCTGATACCGTCTTTGTCCTGGTAGTTTTCCAGGATGCCGGCCAGTACCCGCGGGATGGCCAGCGAACTGCCGTTCAGGGCGTGGCACAGGGTCATTTTTCCGTCGCGGTTCCGGTAACGGAGCTTGAGCCTGTTGCTCTGGTAATCCTCGCAGTTCGATACCGAACTGATCTCGAGCCAGCGGTCCTGGGCCGTAGAGAAGACCTCGAAATCAAAGGTTATGGCCGAGGTAAAGCCCAGGTCGCCCCCGCAGAGCTGCAGGATGCGGTAAGGGAGCTGCAGTTCGTTCAGGATTCCCTTTACATGGGCTATCATTTCGTCGAGGGCCTTATACGATTCTTCCGGCCTGGTGATCTGGATGATCTCCACTTTCTCAAACTGGTGCAGGCGGTTCAGCCCTCTTACGTGCGCCCCGTAAGACCCGGCCTCCCTGCGGAAACAGGGGGTATGTGTCGTGGCCTTTACGGGCAGTTCGTCTTCCTGCACGATGGTATCGCGGTAGCAGTTTATCATGGGGACCTCTCCCGTGGGGATCACATAGAGGTCGTCTTTTTCGATATGGTACATCTGCCCTTCCTTGTCGGGCAGCTGTCCCGTGCCCAGGCCGGAAGCCTCGTTGACAAAATAGGGCAGGAAATACTCAAAATACCCGGCCTCGCGGTTCCTGTCGAGAAAATAATTGATCAGGGCCCTTTGCAGCCGTGCTCCCTTTCCCTTATAGACCGGAAAACCCGCCCCTGTGATCTTGCTTCCGAGGTCAAAATCGATAAGGTCGTACTTTTTGGCCAGCTCCCAGTGGGGTAAGGCTGTTTCGTCCAGTTGCGGGATGTCTCCCTTCCGGAAGACTTCCGTATTGTCTTCGTCCGAAGTTCCCGGGGGTACGGATTCATGGGGGACGTTCGGAATGCGGTATAGCAGCTCCGTAAGGGCATCGGTGGTTTTACCGAGTTCTTCCCCGAGTGTTTTGGCTTCCGACTTCAGGGCGGCGGTCTGTTCCTTGAGTTCATTGGCTTTCTGTTGCTCGCCGCTTTTAAACAGGTTCCCTATTTCCTTCGACAATTTATTGGACGATGCCAGGATATTGTCGAGCCTGGTTTGTATGGCCCTGCGCTCTTCATCGAGCCGGAGGGCCTCCCCGACCAGTTCCGATGCTTCCGCCCCGAGATTGCGCTTTTCCAGTCCGCGGATAACCCGGTCCTTATGGTCTCTGATAAATTGTACCTGTAACATGGTAAATAGGTTTTTATATTGAAAATCCTGTTTGCCCCGAAGGGAGATCGAGCGACAAATTTAAGAAGTTTTCATCCAATTACAGGGGATTATTTTGAGTGAATTGCCCCGGCCCCTATTTGATATCGTACAGTTTAAGCTGCAGGCTTACGGAGCCGTTCCAGTGGTTTTCATCTACGGAATACACCGCGCTGAAGGGGTTCCGGTTCCGGATAAGGGAGTGTTTGTCCCCGAGATTAAACCCGATTCCGCCGAACACGGGAGAATCGCCCTGCCGGACAGAGACCTTGAGGTGTTTCCCGTTTTCACCGACGGTTTTCCCGTAGCCCGTATCTTCCAGTCCCTCCGTCAGGAATACCGGGGCGGGGTTTCCGGGGCCGAAAGGGGCAAACTGTTTGAGGATGCGATAGCACTTCGGGGTGATATCGTTAAGCGTGATCTGCATGTCGATGGCAATCTCCGGAATGAGTAGTTCCGGGGTGATGGTTCGGGAAACCACGGTCTCGAATTTCTGTTTGAAGTTCTCGTATTGCTCGGGAAGCAGCGTAAGTCCGGCCGCATATTTATGTCCGCCGAACTGTTCTATGCAATCGGCGCACTGTTCCAGGGCATTGTACACATCGAATCCCTTTACCGATCTCGCCGAGGCGGCCAGCCTGTCGCCCGTCCTGGTAAACACCAGGGTGGGCCGGTAGTAGGTTTCGGTAAGGCGCGACGCCACAATACCGATAACCCCCTTGTGCCAGCTCTCGTGACAGACCACTGTGGTGTGACGGTCCTGCTCGCCCTGCCGGGCGATCTGCTGAAGGGCTTCTTCGGTAATGTCTTTGTCCAGTTGTTTGCGGTCCTGGTTAAACTGTTCTATTCCGGCAGCAAATGCCGCTGCCCGGCCGGTGTCGGTTTCCGTCAGCAGCTCCACGGCGTGCAGGCCGTGTTTTATCCTGCCTGCGGCGTTGATACGGGGGGCTATGACAAAGACGACATCGGTGATGCTGAGCTGTTTTTTATCCAGCGAACCGGTGAGGGCCTTGATACCGGGCCGGGGAGCGCTGTTGATCTGCTTTAGCCCCAGGTAGGCCAGCACCCTGTTCTCACCGGTCATGGGCACGATATCGGCCCCGATGGCCGTAGCTACCAGGTCGAGGTAAGGCAGCAGGCTTTCCACGGGCTGCCCTTTGCGGGAGGCCAGTGCCTGTATGAGTTTGAAACCTACCCCGCAGCCGCAGAGTTCATCGTAGGGGTAATTACAGTCCGGGCGTTTGGGGTCGAGAACTGCAACCGCCGGGGGGAGTTCCGCTCCCGGGCGGTGGTGGTCGCATACGATAAATTCGATGCCCTTTGCGGCCGCATAGGCGATCTTGTCGGTGGCCTTGATACCGCAGTCCAGCGCTATGATCAGTGAAATGCCGTTGCCGGCGGCATGGTCTATACCCTTGTAAGAAACGCCATAGCCCTCGTCATAACGGTCCGGGATATACGTGGACAACCCGGGATAAAAGCTGTTCAGGTAAGACGACATCAGGGCTACCGATGTGGTGCCGTCTACATCGTAGTCGCCGTATACGAGTATTTTTTCTCCCCGGGATACCGCTTTTTCGATACGTGCTACCGCCTTGTCCATGTCTTTCATCAGGAAGGGGTCGTGCAGATCGCTGAGCGAGGGGCGGAAAAAATGCCGGGCCTCTTCAAAACCGGAGATCCCCCGTTGTACCAGTAAGGTGGCGATAAGTTCGTCTACCCCCAGTTTCCGGGCAAGTTGTTCTGTGGTATTTCGGTCCGGCAGTGGCTTTTTTTTCCAGCGCATGGTATTTTCTTTGGCCCGGGGGCGTGGTGATATATGGGAATATTTCGCGAGGCTGCTTATTTCCCGTGGAAAAAAGTCCTGATGTTGATCTTGGCAAAATGACGGAACATTTCCATGACACCGCAGTACTTTTCCACGGACAGGTCTACGGCCCGCTGCAATTTTTTTTCGTCCAGGGCAGGCCCGTGGAAATGGTAGTCGATGGTGACTTCACTGTAATATTTAGGATGTTCGTCCGTAAGCTCGGCATCGGTCTCAATGACAAAATCGTCTACTTCCAGTTTCATTTTTCTGATCAGGGAGGCCACATCAAGCCCCGAACACCCGGCTACGGCGGAAAGCATCAGCGCCTTTGGCCGGAGGCCGTTTCCTTCTCCCCCGTCTTCGGGGCTGGCATCTATTTTAAGGGTTCCTGCGGGGTTGGTAGACTCAAAAGCCATTTTGCCCAGCCATTTGGTGGTCACGTGATGTTTCATTATAGTCTTTTAGTTTTTTAGTTCGTAGTTCTTAGTTCTTCATTATAACTCTGAATTCTGAACTCATAACAGATAGTTTAGTTTATAGTTGTCATTCCCCGGGCATCGGGACGGGCACTTCGGTCCGGAGGACAACTTCAAGCTTCCGGCTTACGACCTCAAAAGTATGAATTTAAGCGGAAATTGTGAACCTTTCAGCAAACGGAGTATTGCGGGGCTGCCGGATATTGAAAGTGTTTACCTGTGATTTCTGTAATGTAAAATGTAATCCGGTGTAAATCCGCCTGGTAAAAATATCACAGGATTGAACTTTTTTATAAAAACAGGAGTAAACAGTTTCCATATCTTCATAAAAAATATATCTTTGCACCGCGAAAAAAAATCTTGTTGACAACAGGTTGATAACCTTGCGAACCGGGTTTTTTGAGGTTTATAAAAAGCTATACATTAAAGATTTAAATAATGTCGAAAGTTACAGGTAAAGTTGCGCAAATCATTGGTCCGGTAGTAGATGTCGCGTTTGCTGCGGATGCCGAGCTCCCGAAAATTTACGATTCCCTCGAAATAGCCAGGGAAGATGGTTCAAAACTCGTACTGGAAGTGCAGTCGCATATCGGTGAAGATACCGTGAGAACGATTTCCATGGATTCCACAGACGGTCTGAGCCGGGGAGCCGAAGCAGTAGCTACCGGGAGCCCGATACAAATGCCCATAGGGGATGATGTTTACGGACGTCTCTTCAATGTTATGGGAGATGCTATCGATGGTTTGGGCAACCTGCCAAAGGCCGGAGACCAGGGACTGCCCATTCACAGGGAGGCCCCGAAATTCGATGAACTTTCCACTTCTACCGAAGTGCTGTTTACCGGGATCAAGGTGATCGACCTTATCGAGCCTTATGCCAAAGGGGGTAAGATCGGCCTGTTCGGAGGAGCAGGTGTGGGTAAAACCGTACTGATCCAGGAACTGATCAACAATATTGCCAAGGGGCACGGCGGACTTTCCGTATTTGCCGGAGTGGGTGAGCGTACCCGTGAAGGGAACGACCTTTTGAGGGAGATGCTGGAGTCCGGCATTATAAAATACGGTGACGATTTCCTGCATTCCATGGAAGAAGGGGGATGGGACCTGAACAAGGTGAGCAAGGACAGCCTGAAGGAGTCTAAGGCTACTTTCGTGTTCGGACAGATGAACGAACCTCCCGGGGCACGTGCCCGTGTGGCGCTTTCCGGGTTGACCATTGCGGAGTATTTCCGTGACGGGGCGGGAGATGCACAGGGTAAGGACGTACTGTTTTTCGTGGATAACATCTTCCGTTTTACCCAGGCAGGTTCGGAGGTGTCCGCACTGCTCGGGCGTATGCCTTCTGCGGTGGGTTACCAGCCTACCCTGGCTACCGAAATGGGGGCCATGCAGGAGCGTATTACCTCTACCAAAAAGGGGTCGATTACTTCGGTACAGGCCGTATACGTACCTGCGGATGACCTTACCGACCCGGCGCCGGCAACCACTTTTGCCCACCTCGATGCTACTACGGTACTGTCGCGTAAGATCGCCGAACTCGGTATTTATCCTGCAGTAGACCCGCTGGATTCCACTTCCAGGATACTTACACCGGAAATTCTCGGAAAAGAACACTACGCCTGCGCCCAGCGTGTAAAAGAGCTGTTGCAGCGGTATAAGGAACTCCAGGATATCATTGCCATCCTCGGTATGGAGGAGCTCTCGGAAGAAGACAAACAGGCCGTGGCCCGTGCAAGAAGGGTACAGCGCTTCCTTTCACAACCTTTCCACGTAGCAGAACAGTTTACCGGGATTCCCGGGGTACTGGTAGATATCAAGGATACTATAAAAGGTTTTAACATGATCATGGACGGGGAACTGGACCATCTTCCCGAAGCCGCCTTTAACCTGAAAGGGACCATAGAAGAGGTTGTCGAAGCCGGAGAGAAAATGCTGGCAGAAGCATAGGATTGTTTGTGGTTGGAAGTCGGAAGTCGGAAGTTAGATTCAACCAGCAACTAACAACTAAGAACTACAAACTAACAAACTATAAAGAAGAATGTATTTAGAAATAGTATCCCCCGAAGCAACCCTTTTTAGCGGAGAAGTCACTTCGGTTGCCGTTCCGGGAGTAAACGGGGAGTTCCAGATGTTAAAGGACCACGCTCCTATCGTTTCCCTGCTGGGAAAAGGGAATGTGAAAATTTACGGGGAGATCAGTATCGAACCCGGGTTTGCGGAAAAATTCTCAACAGGGGAAAAAGGGGAAACCCTGCTGCCGATCGGCTCCGGAACGGTGGAAATGAGAAACAATAAAATTATTGTACTCGCAGACTGATCGCTGTTTCTGATCATTGAACAGATAAAAAAGCCGCCCCGTAGTGTTTTACGGGGCGGCTTTTTTATGGGTTAAAATGTCATCGCATGTTTGTAGTGGCTTTGTCATTCCGACGATAGTGCCTGTCCCGACCTTTTAGTGAGGGAGGAATCTTTTTGAGCCGTAATGCTCTTGAATTTCCTTTGGGCCGGGGTGGAGATTCTTCCCTGCGGTCTGAATGACATACAACCTCTAACAACAAACCTGTAACCTGCAACCTGCAACTCCCTCCGTAATCAAAGTGTCCCCCGCTGTTCCTGCTCCCGTTCTATGGCCTCGAACAGGGCCTTGAAGTTCCCTTTGCCGAAAGACTGTGCCCCCTTGCGCTGAATGATCTCGAAAAACATCGTGGGGCGGTCCAGTACGGGTTTGGTAAAGATCTGCAGCAGGTACCCTTCATCGTCCCGGTCTATGAGTACGCCGAGCTCCTTAAGGGGTTCCAGGTCTTCGTCTATCTCGCCTACCCGGTCCAGTACGGTGTCGTAATAGGTTTCGGGGACATGCAGGAATTCCACCCCCCTGTCGCGGAGTTCGGACACGGTGTTTATGATATTATCGGTGGCCACGGCGATATGCTGTACGCCGGCGCCGTTGTAAAAGTCGATATACTCCTCGATCTGTGACTTTTTACGGCCTTCGGCAGGTTCGTTGATGGGAAACTTGATCCTTCCGTTGCCATTGCTCATTACCTTGCTCATCAACGCGGTATATTCGGTGGAGATATCGTTGTCATCAAAAGAGATCAGCTGGGCAAACCCCATCACCCTGGCGTAGAACTTACACCATTTGTTCATCTCGTTCCAGCCTACGTTGCCCACCATATGGTCTATATATTTAAGCCCGGTGCCCTCCGGGCGGTAAAGCGGGTTCCAGGGCCTGTACCCGGGCATGAACACGCCCCTGTAATCCTTTCTTTCCACAAAGATATGCACGGTTTCCCCGTAGGTGTGTATCCCCGAGAGAACCACTTTCCCGTGGTTGTCTTCTATGGTCTTTGGTCTTAGGTAGCTTTCGGCGCCCCTTGCCGTGGTTTCTTTATAGCTTTTTGTAGCGTCGTCTACCCAAAGCGCCACCACCTTTACCCCGTCGCCATGAGCGTCTATATGCCTGTTGATATCGCCCCCGGACTGTAACGGCGATGTGAGCACCAGCCGTATCTTGTCCTGTTGCAACACATAAGACACCCGGTCTTTTATCCCCGTTTCCAGTCCGGCATAAGCCACCGGCTGAAACCCCCAGGCCGATTGGTAATAGTGCGCCGCCTGCTTGGCATTGCCTACATAGAGTTCCACATAATCAGTCCCCAGTATGGGCAGGAAATCTTCTGCCTGCGGTACCGTTTTTTCAAGGTTCAGTGATGTATTGTCGGTTTTCATTTTTTTTGATTTGATTATTTGTTAATTTGAAAATGTGATCTCATTACTCAAACCACGACCTGTAATACGTATCGTCTGCGATCTTCATGGCTTCTTCGGTAAGCATCAGCGGCTTAAAGGTATCTACCATTACGGCGAGCTCATCGGTCTCTTTCTTGCCGATGCTGCGCTCTACGGCACCGGGGTGCGGCCCGTGGGGGATTCCCGCCGGATGCAGGGATATATGTCCTGCGGCAATATCGTTTCTGCTCATAAAATCGCCGTCTACATAGTACAGTACTTCGTCGCTGTCTATATTGCTGTGATTGTAGGGAGCCGGAATACTCTCCGGATGATAATCGTACATCCGGGGCACAAAACTGCATACCACGAAAGCGTCGGTCTCGAAGGTCTGGTGTACCGGCGGCGGCTGGTGGATACGTCCCGTAATGGGTTCGAAATCGTGAATGGAGAGGGCATAGGGATAATTGAAGCCGTCATAGCCCACCACGTCGAAGGGGTGAGTGGCATACACCACGTCAAAGATCTCGTTTTTCTTTTTGATCTTTATCAGGAAATCTCCCTTTTCATCATGGGTCTCCAGTGTTTCCGGGCGACGGATGTCGCGTTCGCAGTAGGGAGCGTGCTCCAGGAGCTGCCCGAACCAGTTCCGGTATTTTTTCGGAGTGTAGACCGGCCGGTGCGATTCGACGATAAAGAGGCGGTTGTCTTCCGTGTCAAAATCAATTTTGTAAATGACTCCGCGCGGTACCAGCAGATAGTCGCCATAGCTGAAATCCAGGTTTCCGAGGTGGGTGCGCAGGGTACCGCTGCCCCGGTGGATAAAGATCAGCTCGTCTGCATCGGCATTCTTGTAGAAATAATCTTCCGTACTGCGTTTCGGTGCGGCCAGGATAATGCTGCAGTCGCTGTTGGTAAGCACGGTTTTCCGGCTTTCCAGGTAATCGTTTTCCGGCGCCGTCTTAAACCCGTGAAAACGATAAGACCGGATGTTGTTCCCTACGGCAATCCGGGGCGCAACATCGGTGCGGCCTTTTATTTCCTTTACCTGTGTGGGATGATGTTCGTGGTATATATTGGAATACATCCCATCGAAACCTATGGTGCCGAACAATTGCTCGCGATAGAGGCTGCCGTCCGGTTTCCGGAAAGCGGTATGTCGCTTATGGGGGATTTTCCCCAGCTTGTGATAAAAAGGCATACGCTGGTTATTAAGGTTAAACTTTATAAAAGAATACAAAAGTCAACCTGCCTCATTCCGGGTTACGTTTGATGAGGTATTGCAGATATGATAATAAGCCTTGCCATATCGGGATCATAATACACAAATATCCGAAAATAATTGTGTATTTTCAAATTTTATGATTTTCAATAAAAACCCGGTAACATCAAAAATGTTTCAGAGGAGTGTTTTGAGGATATCGGTATTTACATTTTCTATTTCCGACTTGTCCCACAGAATGACCATCACGATTTTTCGGTGAGAAGTACTGACGATGATATTGTGGGTTACAACTCTCCCTCCCCCGCTTTTACCTTTTCCTTTGGAAGTTATTTTCAACCTGATCTTTCTGAATCCCTGTCCCAGGTCTGTTCCTAAATCAGGATTATTTTCAATATCTTCTAATAATTGAGCAATATCCTTTTTTAAGGAACGATATTTTTTCGACAGGCGTTTTAGCTCCTTGTTAAATGTTGAAGTACTGCTATATTCAAATTTCATCAAGGACTTCGCTTAAGGGCTTCCCTTTCTTTTTTCCGGATGCAATAGCCTTGGCTTCTTCAGCCGCATTTTCAAATTTCTTGTAAAAGGCGGTGATTTTGGCATCTTCGGATTTTTCCGGACTCTCGATAAACTCTACAAAAGAAAAGGTCTTTATGAGCTCGATAAAGGCCCTGGCCTGTTTGCTGTTTTCTTTTATACGAACCGTTACCATATTTCACTCTTTTACACAAAGATAAGAAAAAAACGGGTGAAGGGCCTGTCTTTTTCGGCCGATTAAAAGAGATGCCCGGATGAGTTTATATTTGAAAACCGTATCTTTATCACCGGAAAAAGCAGGCAATGCAAAAAACACTGACCGTAATACTGAGTCTTTATCTTCTCGCCCTGGCCGTGATGCCCTGTGCAGACCGGGCGGAGCCCGATAGTCATGCCACGGTACTGACCGAGGCGCATTGCGATGCGGGCAGTGCTGCCGGCCACCTGGAATGTTCTCCCCTTTGCGTCTGCGCCTGCTGTGGTATTGTGGTGTCGGTAGAAGAACTGCCGGTATTTCCCGGACTGTATGCTGCAGAAGTGTTTACAGACAATTTTTCACACTATACCCTTTCTCCCAAAGGATATTATCCCTCCTTATTACAACCTCCGCGTACGGTTTAACATCTGTTTTCCCGGCATCTGCAGAAAAGCGGGTGCCCTGACTTATTGTTAAACCTAATTATATTTTTATGATTGATAAGATCATAGGCTTTTCCGTCAGGAACAAGTTTATTGTGCTCCTTATGGTCACAGGCCTTATCGGCGGAGGATGGTATGCGGTTAAAACCATCAATATCGATTCGACGCCCGACATTACCAACAACCAGATACAGATCATTACCGTGGCCCCTAACCTGGGCACTGAAGATATCGAACAGTTTGTGACCTATACGGTAGAACTGGCCGTGTCTAACCTCCCGGGCGTGGAGGAGATACGTTCGGTATCCCGTTTCGGGCTCTCGGTGGTCACCGTGGTGTTCGGCGATGGTATGGGTACCTACCTCCCGCGTCAGCTGGTGAGTGAAAAACTGGCTGAAGTCAGGGAAAATATCCCGGATGGTTTCGGTGCCCCGGAAATGGGGCCTGTTACTACGGGCCTGGGTGAAATATACCAGTATACCCTCAAGGTAGACGAAGCATTTGAAAACCGGTATTCTGTTACCGAACTCCGGAGCATACAGGACTGGATCGTGAAGCGGCAGATGGCCCTGCTGCCCGGAGTGGTGGAAGTCAATTCTTTCGGAGGAAGGATAAAACAGTATGAAGTGAGCTTAAGCCCGTCACGGCTTAAAAGCGCAGGGGTTTCCATTCATGAGGTTTATGATGCCCTGCAGCGGAACAACGGAAATACCGGGGGGGCGTATATAGAAAAAAACCACATGGCCAATTTTATACGGGGAGAAGGATTGATCACCTCGCTTGACGATATCCGGAATACCGTGATAAAAACAGTCGGCGGACAGCCGGTGCTGATCGGCTCGGTAGCCGGGGCGGTGCGCTTCGGTAACCAGGTACGCTACGGTGCGGTGACGCACGACGGCAAGGGAGAGGCCGTTGGCGGTATGGTACTTCTGTTGAAGGGGGAGAACTCAAATAAAGTAGTAGGCGCAGTAAAGGAACGGATGAGGGACATCGAAAAGTCACTCCCCGAAGGCATCAGTATTGCTCCGTTTATAGACCGGAGCGACCTGATACAGCGCACTACCGGTACGGTGACCAAAAACCTGGTGGAGGGAGCACTGATCGTTATTTTTGTGCTGGTGCTCCTGCTGGGAAGCCTGCGCGGGGGCCTGCTGGTGGCATCTGTGATCCCGCTTTCCCTTTTTGTGGCTCTTATCCTGATGAAAATCTCCGGCGTATGGGCAAACCTCATGTCACTGGGGGCCATCGATTTCGGGATTATTGTGGACGGGGCGGTGATTATCGTTGAAGGGACGGTCCATTTTGTGGATCAAAGGCTCAGGGGGCGCAACGGAAGCCTGAGCCGGAAGGATATGGATGATATTGCGGTCGGGTCCGGAAGCCGGATGATGAATTCCGCATTCTTCGGACAGCTGATCATCCTGATCGTTTTTACACCTATACTGTTCCTCACCGGTGTGGAAGGGAAAATGTTCCGGCCCATGGCATATACCTTCGGTTTTGCGATGATAGGGGCTATCGTACTGTGTCTTACCTATGTGCCGGCCATGTCGGCCCTGTTCCTCCGGCCAGGCAAGGAAAATACCCTTGTAGCCCGCTTTGAAAAAGGGATTAAGAACTTCGGGGATAAAGTGATCCTTGCCTGCCAGCGGGGGTACCTCCCGGTATTGTCAGCTTCACTCAGGGCCCGGTATGCGGTGGCGGGGATCTCCGTATTGCTCTTGGGGGGGTCCCTGCTGGTATTCAGCAGCATGGGGGGAGAGTTCCTCCCGAAACTCGACGAAGGGGATATGGCTATGCAGGTGTTGCTGCGACCGGGAAGTTCATTGTCCGAAAGCATTTCGACCACCACCAGGGTGGAAAAGATCGTGACCGCTTTTCCGGAGGTCAGGACCATGGTCTCGCGTATCGGGGTGGCCGATATCCCGACCGATCCCATGCCCATGGATATCGCCGACTGTATCGTGGTCCTGGAAAAAGACCGCTCACTGTGGACCTCCGCAGGGAACAAGGAAGAACTTATCGAAAGGATCAAGGATTCCATAGCGGTGATACCGGGCATTAATACGGTGTTTACCCAGCCCGTGGAACTGCGGTTTAACGAACTTCTTACCGGGGTACGCGAAGACATAGCGGTAAAACTGTATGGTGACGACCTGGAGGTGCTCTCCGAAAAGGCGCAGCAGATGGCGCAGATCATACGGGGCATAGACGGGGTTGGCGATGTAAATCCCGAAGCTACCGCCGGACTGCCGCAGATGACGGTGACGTATGACCGCCGGAAAATGGCGAAATACGGGCTTACGGTGGATAAACTTAATACCTATGTGAGTACGGCTTTTGCAGGCCGGACGGCCGGGGTGGTCTTTGAAGGGGAAAGACGGTTTGACCTGGTGCTCCGTTTCGGTGAAAAATTCAGGAAGGGGATAGAAAACCTGCACGACCTGTTCGTAGACCTGCCGGACGGCAGGCAGGTCCCGCTGGGGGAGGTGGCGGAGATCGGGTATAAACCGGGGCCCATGCAGATCAGCCGCGACAATACCTCGAGGAGGGTATCGGTAGGGGTGAACGTCCGGGGCAGGGATGTACAGGGCCTGGTGGAGGAAATTCAGGAAAAACTGGAAGCCGGGCTCGATCTTCCGCCGGGGTATTACCTGAAATACGGCGGGGCCTTCGAAAACCTGCAACGGGCCAGAGACAGGCTTGCGGTAGTGGTGCCTATAGCCCTTGCCCTGATCTTTATACTGCTGTACTTCGCCCTGAAGTCCGTCACACAAACGGTAATGATCTTTATGGCCGTACCCCTGGCAGCCATAGGAGGGATATTGTCATTGTGGATACGGGGAATGCCGTTCAGTATCTCTGCGGGTGTTGGCTTTATCGTGCTCTTCGGGGTGGCCGTGCTCAACGGACTGGTACTTATAAGCCGTTTCAACAGCCTGAAAGAGGAAGGTATTGCCGATGTAAGGGAGCGGATATTTACGGGAACCAAAGAACGGCTGCGGCCCATTATACTGACTGCGCTGACCGATGTGCTCGGGTTTTTCCCGATGGCAATGTCTGCTTCGGCGGGGGCCGAAGTACAGCGTCCGCTGGCTACCGTGGTCATCGGGGGGCTGGTGACGGCAACCCTGCTCACGCTTATCCTGGTTCCGGTACTGTATTATTTTATGGAAACACGAAAAAACAACAATAACGATATGGGAACTCACCGCAATACGATCATTGCCGGTATGGGGCTGCTGTTTTTGCTGTTACTGCCGGAAGGGGTGCGTGCACAGCAATCTCCGGTAATCATTGATGCAGACCAGGCTGTAGAGATGGCACTGGAAAATTATCCCGGGATGAAAAAGGCCAGGCTGGCCGTTGAAGAGCAGAAGGCGCTCCGGGCCACGGCCTTTGATCCCGGACTGACCTCGGTGAGCACCGGGGGAGAGGAGTTCGGCGGTGATGACAGGGTACGCAATACCCTGACCCTCGGGCAGAGTGATATCGATATCTTCGGGAGTATCGCCAGGTCGTCCCTGAACAGGGCGCGGATTGCCGAAGAGGAGGAACGCTTGCGCACAGCCAGGCTCGACCTGGCCGCCGAAGTGTGCAGGGCATATTGCGAGGCGGTCAATGCCGGGGAAAGACAGCGGCTGGCCGTTCAGATGGACAGTATTTATTCCGGGTTTCTCGAAGCAGCGAAACTCAGGTATGAAACCGAAGCGACCAGCAGGCTGGAACTCCTTGCCGCTGAAGGGCAGTACGGGGCCATAGCTGCACGGAAAATCGAGGCGGAGAACAATTACAGGAAGAGCCTGAACGAACTTAACAGGTGGTTGCTCCTGGAGATTCCTTTCGAAGTGGAAGCTACACATGCCATATTGCCGGGGGAAGAGTTTGTGGCGAAGGAGGACGATGACGGAACAACCGTACACCCGGTACTGCAACTGGCCCGGAAACAGACCGGGACCCGGCAGGCTTTGCTGAGAACAGAAAAGGCCGGCTTTCTCCCTAAACTTAACGCCTCGTACGGCTGGCAGGAAACAGGTGGGAATAATGGTTTTTATTCCTGGAATGTTGGGCTTTCGGTGCCCCTGTTCTTCTGGAGTAAAGGGGCCCGGGTAAAAGCAGCGAAAGTACAGGTGGAAATGGCCCGGGCACAAACGGCAGAGCAGGAAACCGGGCTCCGTACACGCACAGCCATCCTGAAAAACGACTATGAGCGGTTGCGGGCCACCGTGGTGCTCTACCGCGACAAACTGCTTCCGCTGGCCTTGGAGCAGATAGCTGCGGCCAACCTCAGTTACCGCGAAGGCGAGATCGATTATGTGTCGTTTATCCAGAACCTTAATAATGCGAGGGAAGTGCAGCATGCTTATCTCGAAAAGTTGCTGGAATACCATATCACGGTAATCCGCCTGAAGTATCTTCTGGACCCCGGCAGTATGGTACCGTAAAACGATACCCCCGTAGAGACGCAAAATTTTGCGTCTCCACATACCATAAAAACCATACAGCCCATACAGCACACACCATATAAAATAAAAAAACATGAAAACAATACAGATCATTATATACATCATCACGGCCCTGTCCCTGGCCGCCTGTGGCGGCCGTGACGAAAACAGGTATCCGGAAGGAGAAAAAGGACAGGTCGAATCCGGGAGGCGGGACCAGGGCCATGCCGATACAGACAAAAACAGGGTGTCTCTTACAAAACGGCAACGGGAAGCCGTGGGCCTGAAGGTGGGAGATTTTACGGAAATTAACCTGGATGGGATTATCCGGGTTACCGGTGAACTTGAGCTTTACCCGGAGGACGAGGCTTCGGTAGGATCTTTCATGGAAGGAAATATAAGCCGGGTGCTGGTAAAACCCGGGGAAAAGGTCAGGAAAGGACAGGTCATGGCCTACATCGAGGACCCGGCATTTATAGACTTGCAGTCCGGTTTGCGGGAATTGCAGAGCGAATATGATTACCTGAAACAGGAATACGGAAGGCAGAAGAAACTCTATGAGAACAAGGTGGCCTCAGGGAAGAACTTTCAGCGCATTACGGCCGACTATACCTCGGTGGCATCTAGGTTGCAGAGCGCAAGGGCCAAAATGCGGCTGCTGAAAACAGATCCGGATGCCGTTATCGGCGGAAAGACTTATCAGGCCCTGCCTGTCGTCTCCCCGGTCAACGGGTATGTCAGTGACATAGGGGTAACCCTGGGGCAGCGCATTGCCGCGGGAAACCCGCTTTTTCATGTTATAAACAAGGAGAATATCCACGCCGATCTATTGGTATATGAAAAGGATCTCGGCAAAATAAAGGAAGGACAACAGGTAACCATGTTTATAGCCAACGACAACAAAAACCCGGTGAAGGGGGAGGTTACCGATATCGGGAAGAATTATGAAAGCGATATCCGTGCGGTACGTATGCATGTAAGCCTGGAAGGAGATAAAGAGGATTATGTGCCCGGGATGTATGTAGAAGGGAATGTTGCCGTAGAAAACCTTACTGCGAGAGGATTACCGGAATCGGCCATAGTGCGGGACGAAGGGCGATCGTATATTTTTCTGAAAACGGAGCGGGAAGACCGTGAAACGGCTCATAAGGACAATCATGAAAAGCATCACGCTGCCGACAGGGAAGAGGACCGGTGGGCGTTTGTGAGGACCGAAGTAATTACCGGAAAATCGTCGGATGGCTGGGTAGAGGTAAAGATTTCCGGACCGGTTCCGGAATACCGGGAAGTGGTCACGGCCGGGGCCTATTACCTGCTTGCCGAAATGAAGAAAGGCGAAACAGAACATTCCCATTAGGGGGAAGCCGCGGCCGATGAAGAAAGGTCCGTTTTCCTGACCAGGTACAGGTATACCGGAAAATGATCGCTGTACCCCCCGGAATACGCCCCGAAGGCATAGCTCCTGAGCGGGTATCCCCGGTATTTTCCCGAAGGGGTGATCAGGAAGGGTTTGTTGTAGATACCTGCTTTCCAGTAGCGGTAGGAAGTGGTCGAAGTGTCCAGCAGTGAAGCAGTAAAAAATATCTGGTCAAACAGATGCCATTGGTCCCCGTGACCCAGTGTCCCCATGCCTTTTCCGGCCAGTTCTTCCATGGGATTATAGAGGCTGCCCGCAGTGGCGGCCTCTTTTTTGCCCCGGGTTTTCAGTACTTTTTTCAGGCTGGGGTCGGAAGGATCGTCATTGAGGTCGCCCATGCTGATGATCCTGGCTTCGGGGAGTAGAGACCGTACCGAATCCATAATGTGCAGGTTCAGCCTGGCAGCTTCCATACGGTGCGGACGACTGCGTTTTTCCCCGCCGTAACGCGAAGGCCAGTGGTTTACGATAAAATACAGCAGGTCTTCTTCCAGGATACCGCTTACCAGTAACTGGTCGCGGGTATAATTCCTGTTCCCTTCTTCATCGTAAAGCTTCAGGGGAATACCGGAGGCGTGTATGGGGGTGAATACCTTTTTCTTGTACAGGAGGGCAACGTCTATCCCCCTGCGGTCCGGGCTGTCGAAATGTATGATGCCGTAGTCGTAAGGCCGCAGCAAGGGGTGGGAAACCAGGTGCCGCAGCACTTCCGCATTTTCCACTTCCGCCAGTCCCACGATATCCGGAGCGGTAGCGGTGACCTCCTTCCCGATCCCGGAAATGACCCTGGCCAGCTTTGATATTTTATCGGAATAGCGTTCCGAAGTCCACCGGTACGATCCGTTCGGGGTCCGGTCTTCATCCCATACCGAACTCCGGATGGTGTCGAACAGGTTTTCGGTATTGTAAAATGCTATGGTGCGGATATGATAGTATTCCTGCCCGGGTAAAAGGAAGGTGTGGAAGAGACAGCTAATGATGAGGATGACCGGGTAAACAGGTGCTTTCATGGTGGCTTTTTAAACGGTTTGGAATGTCTTGTTTTTTATCTGCCTATCAATATACATAAAAAATAGCTTAATATTAAATAAAGTTTTTTCTTATATTTGAGTAAGAAATTAGCTTCTTTTCTTAAATCATGGAAATAAAACTGTCCGAAATGAAACAGATATTCCTCCTGCTGTGCTGCGTCACCTGGTATTCCGCATGTGGCCAGTCTCCCGTCCGTATCAGGGGCAAGGTTGCGGATTCCCGGTCACACCTGCCTGTTGCGGGAGCATATATCCGTACCGGGAACGGGGGAGCGGTCGGAGTGCTGAGCGGGGAAGACGGCTCTTTTATACTGTTGGTCCCGAGGCGGGAAGAGATCGTATTGTACATAGGGGCCGACGGTTACCTGGAAGCCGCATACCCTGTAGAACCACCCGGGGAAGAAGAACCCGGCCCCGACCTGGGAATAGTATTCCTGAGGTCTGACATAGCGGAGGAAATGGCTGAAGGCGCCGGGATGATCACGGCTTCCGAACTGGAAGACGACGAAAGCGGGGCGGAGGTGGCCCCGGGGATATTGCAGGCGTCCGGGGATATCTACCTGCAGCGTGCAGCCTTTGATCTCGGGCAGGCTTTTTTTAAGGTGAGGGGATACGATGCCGCCGAAGGAGTGGTCATGCTCAACGGTATTCCCGTAAACAAGCTGTTCAACGGGCGCCCGCAATGGAACAACTGGGGCGGGCTGAACGATGTGCTGCGAAACCGGGAATTCTCTTTTGGCTTGTCGCCTTCATCCCGTCATTTCGGCGGGATACTGGGCAGTACCGATATCCGTATCCGGCCTTCTGCCCTCCGCCCGGGATTCCGCTTATCCGCCTCGGCTTCCGACAGGTTCTATAACAACCGGCTGATGGCTACCTATAATTCGGGAGTGCGGGGCAGCGGCCTGGCATTTTCCCTGTCGGCCTCCCGCCGGTGGGCCGTAGAGGCTTATACAGACGGTACCCTGTACGATGCCTGGTCGCTTTTCGGAGCGGTGGAATACCGCTGGAACCCCCGGAACAGCATTCAGTTTACGGGGATGTGGACCCCCAACCGCAGGGGCGGCTCTGCAGCACTGACCGAAGAGGTCCGTGAGCTTGCAGGTGCCCGGTATAACCCGTATTGGGGCACACAGGACGGCAAAATCCGGAATTCCAGGGAACGGCGTATTTCCGAACCGCTGGTCCTGTTGTCTTATGACCATGAAGGGGAACGGCTCGAACTTCATGCGGGGGCCATGTGGCAGTCGGGCAGTTATGCCCGTGACCGCCTGGGGTATTTCAATGCGCCTAATCCCGACCCGGTCTATTACCGCTATCTCCCCGGATTTTATATCAACAGCCCTTCCGGGGCCAACTTTGACAATGCACTTCTCGCCCGGGAAAGTTTCCTGAGATCGCCCCAGCTGGACTGGGCCTCGCTATACCGCATCAACCGCAATCCCGGACTGAACGGGCAGGCGGCCTATATGCTGTATGCCGACCATACTGACGACCGTACCCTTGCCTTTAACCTGGCGGGCAGCTATCGCATTGCCCCCTGGCTCAGGATGGATGCGGGAGGCTCCGCCCGTAGCGTGAATTCACATAATTACGCGGAGATCAGGGATTTGCTCGGGGCCGGTTTTCACGTGGATAAAGACCCTTTTACGGAGACGCTTAACGATATGGAGGGCCCTTTGGAAAAACGGCAGGGAGAAAGGTTCAGTTATGATTATATCATCGATGCCTCACAATACCGGGGGTTCGTACAGTTTCAGGCCGAGGGGAGAAAATGGGATGCCTTTTTGTCCGGGAGTGCGGAGCATACCTCCTACCGCAGAAACGGGTTGTACAGGAACGGGCGTTTCCCCGAAAATTCCGAAGGGAAGGGAGAAGCATTGCGCTTTTCAGGCTATGGGATCAAGGGCGGAACGGGCTACCGGTTTACCGACAGGCATATTCTGCGGTTGCAGGGAGGGTATATACTGAGGGCGCCGGTATTGCAGAACGTATTTGTAAACCCGAGGGAAAATAACCGTACTGTAGACCATATAGGCACGGAAACCGTATGGACGGCAGATGTTTCATACCTGCTGCGCCTGCCGGGGCTTAAAGCGAAACTGACCGGGTATTTTACGGAGATTGACCATGCTGCCGGAGTCAGTTTTTTCTATGTAGATGCCGGGGTAGGCAGTGATTTTGTACAGCAGGCGCTCACCGGTATCGGCAAACGATATACCGGGGGAGAGCTGGGCGTGTCTTATGAACTTTCCCCCGAGGTTAAGCTTACCGCTGTGGGAGCCCTCGGAAAATTCACATACTCCCGCAACCCCCGGACGGCCATAAACTTTGATACGGCCGGGAGGGAAGAAGACCTGATTAATCCCGACGGATTTCTCGATCTCGGTATGGCAGACCTTAAGGGATACCGTTTGTCTACCGGTCCGCAACAGGCTGTTAGCATCGGTATCGAATACCGCGATCCGGACTACTGGTGGGCGGGGATGACGGCAAACTACCTGGCCGACAGTTTTGTCGATGTGTCCGCAATTACGCGGACACAGAGTTTTTTTCTCGACCCCGAAACCGGCAGCCCTTTCCCGGATGCCACCCCCGAACGGGTCGGGGCCATGCTCAGGCAGGAAAGACTGGAACCGGTATACCTGCTCAACCTTACCGGGGGAAAATCGTGGCTTATCAAGGGAAAGTACATCGGGGTATTTGTCAGCGTCAACAATGTGTTCGACCGGGTATACCCCACCGGGGGCTATGAGCAGAGCAGGAACGGAAACTTCGGGCAGATGGAAGCCGACCGTAAAAGCGGAAACCCGTCATTCGGAAATAAATACTGGTACGGGCACGGACGTACCTATTTTTTAAATCTGGTGCTGAGTTATTAGGGTTATTCAGTTACTCAGTTATTGGGTTATTGAGTTATTGAGTGCTGCCTGAATAACCTATCGTTCGTTCCGCTGCGCTTCGATCAGAATGACATTGATCTTGTTCATTCCGACGATAGGAGGAATCTCCGGCGCTTCCGTATTTCGTTGACTAACAACTACAAACTAAATAACTAATAACTAATAACCAATGAGAAACCACAGATACCTTATCCTCCTTCCAACCCTTTTTCTATGGGGGTGTATTGCCGGTAAATACGATGCTCCCGAAGCGGATTGTGAGGGGGAAGGCCCGGAAGTCAATATCACATTTTCGGGGTTAAAGGAATTGTACGGAGAGGCCGTGATGCGGATTACGGAACCCCTTGTCGCGGAGGGATACGTGGTTTCCGATGACCGGGCCGGGAATTTTTACGGGAACCTCTACCTGCAGGACACCCCGGAATCGCCCCGGGAGGGCCTGAGGGTAGACTTGGATATAAGGGATGCCCACCTGCTATTCCCTGTAGGACAGAAGGTCGTGCTGAACCTGCAGGGGATGTACCTGGGGAAAAGCCGGGGAAGTTATGCGGTAGGAGGTGTGTACGCCAATGCAGGAGGAAACCTGAGCGTAGGCAGGCTTCCGGCATCGCAGGTAAAGTTCCATCTTTTTACCGGTTGCGACCTGCCCGCGAAGATCTCCCCCGTGAAAGCAGGCCCGGAACAGCTAAGCGATGTGATGATCGGCACCCTGGTACAGCTCGACAGCCTGGAAGTTGCGGTTAAAGACCTGTGTACCTCTTATGCCGTGCGGGGAGAGAGTGTTACCGAACGAATGCTGCAGGATTGCAGTGGGAATACCATAATACTCCGCAACAGCGGATATGCGGATTTTCAGGAGGTCATGCTTCCCCGCGGTAGCGGGACCGTTACGGGAGTGCTGGAAAAATATGCCGGAAAATACCAGCTTGTGGTGAGGGATACCAGTGATGTACAGCTCAACAGTCAACGCTGCGGGGGAATGGTATTGGAGGAATGCGGGGAGGAAGAAACGGCTTCGCTGCGTTTTGTGAGACAACTCTACAGTGGTGAGAAAACGCCTCTTCCGGAGGGAATACGGGTAAATGCCACGGTGATATCGGACCGGAATTCCGGGACTACGCCCGGTACGGTGGCAGTGGTACAGGACGAAACCGGGGGAATACGCTGTGTCTTTGAAGGAACACATTCCCTGGACCGGAACGACCGGGTGGTGCTCGATCTGTCCGGGGCGGATCTGGAAGTAAAGGGAGAAGGCATGAGCATTACCGGAATTGCGGCGGAAAGGATTATATCCGTGGCAGAAGGCGATGCCGTAACGCCTGCGGACCTGTCGGTTTCGGATGACCTGTCTTCTTATGAAAGCACCCTGGTACGGTTGCGACATGTACAGTTCGACCATGACGAACATGCCTATTCCGGTATCAGCCTGCTTACCGATTGTGTGGACTATGCAGGAGTATACACCCCGGAGGAAGCGGTTTTTTCAGGAGAATCCCTGCCCTCCGGAAAAGGGGATGTTACCGCAGTAGTATCGTTTAAAGACGGACAACCCTTTCTTGTACTTCGCGATACCGCGGATATTGACTTTAAGGCAGAACGGGAGGATTGTATGGAGGGCACTGATCTGATGCTTACCGAATATGTGGAAGGGTCGTCGTATAACAAGTATGTCGAAATATACAACCCCGCACCTCATTCCGTGGCGCTGAGGTGGTATGCCCTGGGCAGGGACAATAACGGGGATGGCGATTTCGGCGAAAGCTATATGCTGCCGCTTGCGGGAGAGATCGGTCCGGGGGAAACAAGAGTGTATGCCCATACCCGTGCCCTGATATATTCCGGGGAGATTGCGGGAGCCGCCGGGACGCCGATGAGCTTTAACGGGAATGACCAGGTGGTGCTGATAAGGAACGGCAGGGTCATTGACCGTGTGGGGGTTGCTGGAGACCATAACTGGGGAGCAGACACGACTTTCAGGAGAAAAACCGGGGTGGCCGCTCCGAACCCGGGATATGACGAAAGCGAATGGGACATGTATCCGCAGGACGATGTGAGCGGCCTGGGAGAGCGATAGGAAAACCATAAAAAAGCATAACTTAGTGGAAAAATAACGGATCATGAAGGTTGCACTGATACAGACCACCCTGGAATGGGAAAACCCGGAGGCTAACAGGAAGCTTCTCGAAACCCGTATAAAAGCGCTGGAAACAGATACCGGTCTCGTGGTCCTTCCGGAGATGTTTACGTCGGGATTTACCATGAGCCCGGAGGGGGTGGCGGAGACCATGGAGGGGAATACCCTGGAATGGATGCGGAAATGGGCCGCGGAAAAAGATGCTGCAATAACCGGAAGTGTGGTTATCGCTGACAACAACAAGTATTACAACCGGCTTTTGTTTGTACATCCGGAAGGAAAGGTGGAGTATTACGACAAACGGCACGCCTTTACCCTGGCCGGTGAGGAGAAGGTTTACGGTACCGGGGACAGACAGCTTGTGGTCAGATACCGGGGCTGGAAAATATGCCTGATGATCTGTTACGACCTGCGTTTCCCGGTGTGGTCGAGGAATACCACGGCTTACGATATGATCCTTTATGTGGCCAACTGGCCCCTGCCCAGGATAGGGGCATGGGATACCCTGCTACGGGCCAGGGCTATTGAGAACCTGAGTTATTGTATAGGGGTAAACCGCGTCGGGGAAGACCATAACGGGCACCGGTATCCCGGGCACTCGGCGGTATACGACGCGCTGGGAAACCTTTCGGTATTCTCGGAACATGACGAAACACTCTACAGCGTACTGGATAGAGAACATATCATATCCTGCCGCGATAAATACCGTTTCCTGGACGACAGGGATGATTTTGCTTTAAATGTATAACCCTACTCCCTTTCCGGGATGCTGTCTCCCGGAATACTGTCTTTCGGTATCAGCTTAGGGGGTGGCGGTGAAGGCGGTTTTATATTGAAGTCCTGCTCGATCTCCCAGTTGGCCTTGATGTCCAGCTCTCCGGGGAAGTGCCTTACCCTTTCGGGTTGTCTCTTTTCGAGGTAATCCCCGGTGTCCCACCGGCGGTTGCCGTTGTCGTCGTAGATAACGCGAAGCAGGTATTTGCCCGGGTCGAGGTAATCGAAATCGTAATGGGGCTGTGCTTCGTCGGCAAAAACTTCGTCCTGTACCTCTCCCTTTTCATTGGTGAGCTGTACGATAACGGGAAACGATTCGATATTGTGGAGTATCATTCTCAGGTTGCCGTAATCGGCCGGGCTCCGGGTACTGAGGTTATAGCCCAGGGTGTCGTTGGTCTCCCCGAAAAAATCTTCTATGGCACCGGGAAGCAGGGTGAGCTGGTATTTCTGATTGGGCTGTACGTCCCATTTCAGAACGGCGTTGTTTTCCTCCCGGTCTATGGAAGTGATAAATTCGACAGCGACAGAATCCTTGTCCAGCAGGGAGATAAAGCTGTCTGAAACCGAGGTGATGGGCGTGTTTGCGCCTATGGTGAACGGATTTTTAAACGACAGGCTTCCTTTCTGGCCGGGAGCAATGGCCAGGGTGTCGTTATACAGTTCTTTTGTCTTTACGGTAAAAGTATCCCTGACCATCGACAGGGGGTTTGTCACCTGGAATATCAGGGAGTCGGCTTCCAGGTTTTTGAACCAGTAGTGTATGGTATCTTTCTCCTTGTCTTTTACAAGCCGGTATGCAAAATCGGCCGGGGCCGGGGGCGACAGCAGTTCGACATCGAGGCTGTCTGCCGTACCTTCATAACCGAAAATGATCCTGTTCTTGGCGGCCAGTACGGGCCGGGCAGCACGGTAGTAGGACCTGTCCTCAAACAGGTTAAGCCGGTATACCGAATCTGTGGGAACCTCGATGAAATCACTGATAAAGGCGATCTTGTCCGTTTTGGGAACGTAGGTATTGGTCGACGAATGATCTTTCAGGCCTATCAGCAGGTATTTGCCGGCCTTGATATTGGTGATCTCGAAGGTCGTGGTGCTGTCGAGGGTATTGGTGATATAGGTGGGCAGCTGTTTGTAAACAATGGAATCGGTATAGGTGGTGTCTACTTCATAGAGCAGTACGGAAACAAAATCATCCGTTTTCTTCTGTATGGCATCGGTGATATACCCTTTTACTTTAAGCGAATCTACATAGTCGCCGGTAGAAAAGACGTATTTGAAAAACGAATACGGATTCTCTTCATTGTTGTCCACAATACTTTGTCCGAAGTTCAGCACATAGGTGGTATTCTCCTTCAGGGTATCATTTATTTTGATGTCGATATACTTGCTTGCCGTTCCCTGCGGCATGATCTCGGGAGTGGTTTTCATCGGGGGCGATACGATAAGCTGCTTCTGCATGTCCTTCAGCTTGATGTATTCGTCGAAGTAAATGCGGATCCTTTTGGCTTTGAAATGAATACTGGAAGTGTCGGGCTCTGCCGAAATCATGGTAGGAGGGGTCATGTCCTTTTCACCCCCGGTAGGAGACCCTCTTTTGGCGCAGTTGAGCAGGGTGAGGAATATAAAAAGGAACAGCCCCGTATTTATCAGTTTTTGTCTCATCCGGAGATCGTTGTTTATCGCTGACAAAGTAACGATTATTTTTAATAATTATATCGTAAAGGCCATGGTGGCAATGCTTACTTTAACATTCCCGGACTTTTGAAAGGCCAGCACACAGTGCTCGAGGGTGGCCCCGGTAGTTACCACATCATCGACAAGCAGGATATGGCAGTTCCCGATGTCCTGGCCTGGCCTGATGCCGAACAGGTTTTCCGTTTCTTCCCAGCGGTCGGCCTTTCCCCGGAATGCCTGCGCACGCGGATTGTCCTTTTTTACGAGAAGGGTGTCGCAATACCGTGCATGCAGTGCGTCGGCCAGGCACCGGGCGAAGGCAGATACCTGGTTGTAGCCCCTCCTGCGATATTTTTTAGGGTGCAGTGGTACCGGGACGACAAGGTCTACCGTATGGAGAAAAGGGCTTTCCCTGAGCAGGTGCCCGTACCATTTGCCTAAGAACAGCCCTATGTCGGGACGGTTCCTGTATTTGAGATGGTGGATGAGCTGTTGTGTGATCCCCTCTTTGCGGAAGAGGAGAAAAGAGGTGGCAAAGGCTATTCTTACACGTCCGTAAAACAGCCGTACTACGGGGTTCTCCTCCTGCAGGTGATAGGTGGTTTCGGGAATGCAGTGCCGGCAGGAGGTGCACAGCACCTGTTCTCCGGCAGAAAGATGCGAAGTACATCCCGGGCAGCTTAAAGGGAAAAGCAGGTTGAATATGTCGGAAAAGACGGTTGTAAATCTCACGAACTTAAATATTGATACAATATAAGTATAATCTTGTATAAAAGAAAGAAAAAGACTTCATATTAAAATACTCTTGCCAACGGATATGACCGTGCCCTGCAGAACTTTTCACCTGTAACAAAAATAACGGGGAAAACCCCTTTTTTACCGGGCAATATCTTATCTTTCGCCCTTAAAAATCCTATTTTTGCGTCATGGCAAATCAAGACGAACATTTCAAGAAAGTAATAGCCCATGCGAAGGAATACGGTTATATCTTTCCTTCCAGCGAAATATATGACGGGCTCAGTGCAGTAT
Organism: Sinomicrobium soli; assembly: GCF_003285545.1. Taxonomy (GTDB): domain Bacteria; phylum Bacteroidota; class Bacteroidia; order Flavobacteriales; family Flavobacteriaceae; genus Sinomicrobium. Next base: position 58,742 of record NZ_QLNV01000022.1, read on the forward strand.
ATGATTACGCCCAGAACGGGGTAGAATTAAAAAAGAACATCCGTGAATACTGGTGGAAGGCCATGGTTCAGATACACGGGAATATTGTGGGTATCGATGCTTCCATATTCATGCATCCCACCACCTGGAAGGCCTCGGGACACGTAGATGCTTTTAACGATCCGCTGATCGACAACAAGGATTCCAAAAAACGCTACCGGGCAGATGTACTGGTGGAGGATTATGTGGCTAAAATAGAAGGCAAGATTGAAAAGGAAGTAGCCAAGGCACAAAAGCGTTTCGGAGCATCGTTTGACAAGGAACAGTTTCTGGCCACCAATGCCCGGGTAGTCAAATACCGCGAACAGGCCGAGGGCATTCTCAAGCGATTGGGGAGATCCCTGGAACATGAAGACCTGGCCGACGTAAAGGCGTTGATAGAGGAACTGGAAATTGCCGATCCGGAAACCGGGTCGAAAAACTGGACGGATGTCAAGCAGTTCAACCTGATGTTCGGCACCAAGCTCGGGGCTTCTGCAGACAGCGCCATGGACCTGTACCTGCGCCCGGAAACGGCACAGGGGATCTTTGTTAATTTTCTGAATGTACAGAAAACCGGGAGAATGAAAATACCGTTCGGGATCGCCCAGACGGGTAAGGCTTTCCGGAATGAGATCGTGGCGAGACAGTTTATTTTCCGGCAGCGTGAATTCGAACAGATGGAGATGCAGTTCTTTGTGCGGCCCAACACCCAGAAGGAGTGGTATGAGACCTGGAAGGAAAACCGTTTGAAGTGGCATCTTTCACTGGGGCTGGGACCTGATAATTACCGTTTTCACGATCATGAAAAACTCGCGCATTACGCCGATGCGGCTACCGATATCGAATTCCGTTTCCCTTTTGGTTTCAAGGAACTGGAAGGTATACATTCCCGAACCGATTTCGACCTGAGGAACCACGAAAAATACTCCGGTAAGAAACTGCAGTATTTCGACCCGGAACTGAACGAAAGTTACGTGCCTTATGTGATCGAGACCTCTATCGGGCTCGACCGTATGTTCCTGGCCGTATTCGCGAACTCCCTCCGGGAGGAAGAGCTGGACAACGGCACTACCCGTACCGTACTCCGGATACCGGCGGTACTGGCCCCTGCCAAGGCGGCGGTTTTGCCCCTGGTAAAGAAAGACGGCCTGCCCGAAGTGGCCAGGAAGATCGTTGACGAACTGAAATGGGATTTTATGGTGCAGTATGACGACAAGGACGCCGTTGGACGCCGCTACCGCAGACAGGATGCCGCGGGAACACCGTTCTGTATTACCGTCGATCACCAGACCCTGGAAGACAATACGGTGACCATCCGCCATCGCGATACCATGGAACAGCAACGCGTAGCCATAGAGGAAGTACGTGCCATTATCCTGAAGGAAACCGATATGCGTACCTGGCTGATGCGTTTGGAGGACTGATTTGGTTGTTAAGTTACTAAGTTATTGGGTTATTGAGTTAATAGGTGTTGCCTAAATAACTTAATAACCCAATAACCCAATAACCTAATAACCTACTTGACGAGCTCCCATCCGGCGCGGTATTGCCGTTTTACAAACTGGTTTACGTCGTCGAAATTGGTCACTTTCATCGCCTCGTTGTCCCAGAGCAGTTTGAGGTTTCTTCCCGGGTACCTGTTTTCAACACGCAGGCCTGATCCGCGGATAGCGAGATTGGCCATCAACAGGGCTTCGGTAAGGGGACCGGAGATTTCAAACGGTGCGCTGACCTCCTTGTTGCCATACCCGGCAATACAGGCTTCCACCCATTGTGCATAATGCCCGGAAGCACTTCCCGGTACACGTTCGTATTTTACGGGAAGCTGGTGTTGTTCCGTGAGTGAAGTAGGTAATAACCGCGGGTTTTCCGCATAGGTGCCGGCCATCATCTTGCCCTTTGTACCGATAAACAGGATACCGTTGCCCCCGTCGCCGAATACTTCGTTGGCCCCCAGTTCTTCCGGGCGTGCGGGTTGTATGCCTCCGTCCATCCAGTGGATCTTCACATCACCCGATGTTTTATCCGTTTTCGGGAAGGTCAGGACCGCAGAGCTGGATGGCGGACAGCTTTCCGGGAAATACCCGCGTTTGAATTCGTCCACATATACCGTGCCTACGCTGGCCTGCACATCTTTTACGTATTGCAGTCCCAGTATGCTGAAAGGCGCTTCCATGATATGGCATCCCATATCGCCGAGGGCCCCCGTACCGTAATCCCACCATCCGCGCCAGTTAAACGGCACCAGTTTGTCTATATACTCTTTGTAGGGCGCTGTGCCCAGCCAGAGGTCCCAGTCCAGTTCCTTGGGGATCTCCGCTTTCTGTGCAGGCCACGGAATTCCCTGCGGCCATACGGGCCTGTCGGTCCAGCCATAAATGGTATGAACATCTCCGATGAGCCCGGCATCGAACCATTCCCTCATGATACGTACCCCGTCTCCGGATGCTCCCTGGTTGCCCATCTGGGTGACTACCTTGTATTTTTTTGCGGCCTCGGTCAGTACCCGTGCCTCGTATACATCGTGGGTTAACGGCTTTTGCACGTAAACGTGTTTGCCGAGCTGCATGGCAGGCAATGCGTGTATCGCGTGGTTGTGATCCGGCCCGGATACGGAAACCGCATCGATATGCTTGTGCTCCTTCTCCAGCATTTCCCGGAAATCCTTGTAGTATTTGGCTTTTGGGAAACGCTTTACCGAATTTGCCGCCCTGCGGTCGTCTACATCACACAGATAGGCAATTTCGGCCTTGCCGCTCTCGTAGAAACTAAGAAGATCGGATTCTCCCTTGCCCCCTACTCCTATACCGGCGATGACGAGTTTGTCACTGGGTGCTGTAAAACCTGTTCCCCCGAGAACGTGACGGGGAACGATCATAAAGCCTGCAGCTGCTGCAGCACTTGTTTTAATAAAATTCCGACGGCTTGCTTCCGCCTTCGATTTCTTATTTTTTTTCATGGGTGTGATTTGAATATTAGGTTTTTTATGTTATTAGCCGAAAAAGTTACATAAAAAAAGGGTTAAAATCCATTAATATGGAAAATCCTTTATGTGATTTAACATTTTAGCACGATTCTGAGACGTATTTTTACAATATGAAATCTTAGGGATTTTAGCTGGTCTTTTAACTCTTGGTTTGTCATTCCGACGATAGAGCCTGTCCCGGCCTTTTCGGTCGGGGAGGAATCTCCGGTTCTTCGGTTATGCTGTTGAAGTTCCTTTGGTCTGGGGTTGAGATTCCCTGCCTGGCCGGCAGGGGTGGGCAGCTATGCTGGCCGGGGAGTTTTGAACGGCCTGAACTTTGGCGTATATTCCCAAAGGTTTGGGATTATCCTTATGATCCGGGCTTTCAAAACCCTCCGTCTCATCGAAGATGAGCCACCTCCCTTCGTCTGAAGGGAGGAGTTATGTGTGGGTTTATCACATTTGATCTATGAAGACAAAAACGTCATCTTCATTTATGCGGTTGCCCAAACGTTAGGTCTCTGAATGACATTGTTGTCATTCCGACGATAGGAGGAATCTCTTTTGCTCCGTTATGCTGTTGAGATTCTTTCGGGCCGGACAGGCGGGTTCCCTGCGCTCTGAATGACATTTGGCCCCAAGCTGCAACAAAAATCCCTTTAAACATAAACTACCATATGTAAATAGTTTGGTTTAAATTTATGCTATGGAAAAGGAGGTGTATATCAAGGGAAGAGGTGCCCAGGGCAATGTGAGGAACAGGTTTCTCGAGATGTCTCATGAGCTGCGTGATGATTTTCTGGAATATTGCCGGAAGGAAGGGGAAGAGGCGGAGAGCGATAAGACGCGCTTTATAAAGGTCTTTCCCAAAACGATTGTGAACAAGGTGGAAAGCACTGATGTGGGGATGGGTTATTCCATGAACATGTACCAGGGATGTGAGCACGGATGTATTTACTGTTATGCCAGGAACAGCCATGAATACTGGGGGTATAGTGCAGGTCTTGATTTTGAAAGGCGCATACTGGTCAAGGAAAACGCACCGCAGCTCCTCGAAGAGAAACTCAGGAAAAAGAGCTGGAAGGCCCATACGATCGTAATGTCGGGCAACACCGACTGCTACCAGCCGGCGGAAAAGAAATTCGGGATTACCCGGAAATGCCTGGAAGTGTTTCTCCGTTACCGCCACCCGGTGGGGATCATCACAAAAAATGCGCTGGTGACCCGCGACCTGGATCTCCTGGAAGCACTGGCGGCAGACGGACTGGTTGCGGTGAGTATATCGATCACCTCGCTTTCGGAAGAGACGCGAAGGATACTCGAACCGCGGACGGCTACCATCAGGAAACGGCTGGACACGGTAAAGCAGTTGTCGGAACGCAATATCCCGGTAAACGTCATGATCGCCCCGGTCATCCCTTCCATAAACAGTCATGAGATACTGCCCCTGGCAAAGGCGGCGGCAGCTCACGGGGCGGTTTCCATAGGGCATACCGTAGTAAGGCTTAACGGGGCCATAGGCGAACTGTTTTCAGACTGGATCAGGAAGGCCCTGCCGGACCGGGCCGATCGTGTGCTGCACCAGATCGCGGAGTGTCACGGAGGAAGTCTCAATGACAGCCGTTACGGTACCCGGATGGTAGGTGAAGGAAAAATTGCCGCCCAGATCGGCAGCATGGTACGTATCGCCAGAAAAAAGTACTTTGCCGGTACTTCATATCCTCACCTGAACACGACCTTGCACGAGAGCTATAAGGACGGGCAGCTGAAACTGTTTTAGTCCCTTAGATCAGCATTCCCCTTTCCATTCGGCGTAAAACTGCCTGAGAAAACCTTCCATAAAACGGTGCCTTTCCTCTGCCATTTTTCTTCCCGTTCCGGTGTTCATGTTCTCTTTGAGCCGTAGCAGTTTTTCGTAAAAATGATTAATGGTAGGCGCAGTATTGTTTTTATAGGTTTTGCCGGAAACATGCTCGACAGGAGGGATTTCCGGGTTGTAAAGCTCCCGGTTTTTAAAGCCCCCGTAATTAAAGGCACGGGCAATTCCGATGGCCCCGATGGCATCGAGGCGGTCTGCATCCTGTACGATATCGAGTTCTGCAGAACGGAACTTCTGTGTTCCGAAGCTGTTTTTAAATGAAATATGCCTGATAATGTTTATCACATGGTTGGTGACGGCTTTTTCCACATTCCGGCTTTCCAGGAACTGCCGGGCGATGTCCGGGCCTATGGTTTCATCACCTCCGTGAAATTTGCTGTCTGCGATATCGTGAAGAAGGGCCCCCAGCTGTACGACGGTCATATCGGCTTTTTCACCGGAGGCAATACGCATGGCATTGTGATATACCCTCTCTATATGAAACCAGTCGTGGCCTCCTTCGGCATTCCGGAGCTGTTCTTTCACAAAAGCCGTGGTCGCTGTGATCAGGGGAGAGTCTGTCATAAAATATTTTTACCGGGCCAGGGCGGGCTGTACCCATTTGAATATATGCGATTCGTCAGGGACCTTGATACGTTCCGAAACCCTGCGCATTCTTTCGGGGAGCTTCATCAGGTAGTCCCTGGCTTTTTCAGCTTCATCCGTAAGTCCGGAGATCTTGTCTACCTGCCATTTGCCCAACAGGTTCTGGATAATATCTACGTAGTCCAGCGCCGTATATACCCCGATGCGCTGCGCCGAATCGGAAAAATGTTCCCAGGCGGCTCCCAGCTTTTGTCCGGATTCCCTGAGGAAATGTGCGGGCATGGTTATTTTCTGCTTCATCATGTACTGGAAAGCAAGCATCATCTCACTGGGGTCTACTTCAAAGATCCGTTTTACAAACTCACTGTAGGCCTGGTGGTGGCGCATTTCGTCTCCCGAGATGATACGGCACATTTTGGCCAGCCTGTGATTACTGAATTTTTTGGCCAGTTTGGCCACCCGGTTATGGGATACATAGGTAGCCAGTTCCTGAAAACTGGTGTATACGAAGTTCTTGTAAGGATCGGTGTCGGTACCGATGTCAAAACCGTCGTTGATAAGATGGTGCGTGGTGCGCTCGATCTCTTTCATGTTTACCCTTCCGGAGAGATAGAGGTATTTGTTGAGCACATCCCCGTGGCGGTTTTCCTCCCCGGTCCAGTGCCTTACCCATTTCGACCATCCGTTATTGGCTACCTGGTCTATGCCTTCTACATCCATCAGCCAGGATTCGTAGGTAGGCAGGGCTTCTTCGGTGATGGTATCGCCTACCAGCACCACCCAGAAATCATAGGGCATTTCCTTGGCCAGTTCCCGGAGCTCTTTTACTTCCTCCATAAACTGCTCGCTTTCCGAATCCGGAAGGAAATCACTGGGTTGCCAGATGGTATCCACCGGGATCAGGTATCTTTCGACAAAGGAGTCGATATCTTTTTCCAGAAGGTTCATCACTTCCAGTCTAACGTTTTTAACAGACATAACTATTTGATTATTCCTTGTTTGACAGCGTTTTCAGTTCGTTCAAAGATCTCTTTAAAAGGAACATCCTTTATAGCAAAAGGCTGGTGTACGGTAAAGGTCAGATGGTTACACAAAGTTAAGGGAAAATTACCGTTTCTTACAAGTTTCCAGGAGTTGTTTATGCTCAGGGGGACGATATAGGCCGAAGGCGCATATTTGCACAGTATCTTCAGCCCGTTTTCCGAAAAACGTTTCGGGGCCCCGTTTTTACTGCGGGTGCCTTCGGGGAAAATAACGGCCGACCGCTTGTATCTTTCTATGTATCCGGCCATGGCCTTGATGGCGGGAAGCGCCTGTTTGGGATCTTTCCGGTCTATCAGTACGGACCCCCCGTGGCGCAGGTTAAAGGAGACACTCGGAATTCCGTGGCCCAGCTCCTTTTTACTGATAAACTTGGGATGAAACTTTCGCATATACCATATAATGGCCGGAATGTCGTACATGCTCTGGTGGTTGGAAACGATGATCAGCGGTACCCCTTCCGGGACCAGGGCGATGTTTTCGAAACGGTAGGTGGTACCGAGTATATTGGTACAGCGTACCAGAAACAGGTTGAGTACCGAAACACTCCGCTTGTGTGCCTCGTAGCCAAACCTGAGGCATATCCACTGAATGGGGTGGAAGACCACCAGGGAAAGCCCGAAACAAAGGTAATAAAGGGCAGATATGGGATAAGACAGTATTTTTTTCATAGTTGATGTTTAATACCGGGAACGCGGTATCACTATGCCACAAATATAAGAAACTGTCTATATTCCGTTTTTGGTATTTAATCTTTCTTTAACGATGCGGATATCGGGCCTGACCGCGATGATACGCTCGGCCGGAATGGAGTTCGGATTGCTGAAAAAGAGTGTTTTGCCCTGATGCAGTCCACGGATAAGGTAATGGCTCCCCTCGAAATACGACGCCTTGACCCTTATTTTCAGGGGGGAAGCTTCATCGGGATGTAATTCGTGTGCGTAGATAAAGATGTTTTTTTCGGTGCCCAGTTCGGGGAATATCTGTGATACCGGAATTTCATTGACCTCGCCAAACAGGGAGGCGGTGTAGTAGCTGTCGGGGTCGGAATATATCTTTTGCGGGGAATCTTCCCTGATAATTTCCCCGTTTTTCATGACCAGCGTCTTATCGGCAAAAGACAGGGCATCTACGCTGTCGTGCGATGCGATAATGCAGGTGATCCCCTTTTTTCTGATAAAGGAAAAAAGATTTCTCCGGAGGGCGCTGGTACGAAAACTGTCGATATGGCTGAACGGTTCGTCCAGCAACAGTAATTCGGGCTCCTGGGCCATTGCCCTGGCCAGGGCAACCCGCTGTTGCTGGCCGCCGCTGAGCTCGCCGGGCTTTTTTCCGGCATGTTCCGAAAGTTCTACAATATCGAGTAATTCCGAGATTCTCCGGGCTTTTTCCCCGGGATAAAAATTGGAGAGATGCTTCCCGATGTTTTCGCGGACCGAAATATAGGGCATCAGGTCAAAATCCTGTGCCAGGTACTTGATGTAGGGTTCTCCGGGGACCAGGTTGTATGCAGGGCCGAGTATTTTTTTCTCTTTCCACCGTATCGTACCTCCGTCGAGATCGTAAAGCCCGTACAGGGCCTTCAGCAGGGTGCTCTTGCCCGAACCGCTCTCGCCGATAACGGAGAGGATCTGCCCTCCGGCCAGGGAAAAACTGATTCCGCGGAGTACGGGATGCCGGGAAAAACCAAAAGAAATGCCTTTTACTTCTAACATATGGATGGTGTTCGGTGTTGAACAAAGATACTGAAGCCGACGGGAGATACCATATAGTAAAAGACCGTCGTGATGGTGATCTTCAGACGGTCTTTCTATGCTGTTTAACGATACTGCCCGTTAAAATTCTCCTTAACCTAAGGAAGAAACCACATGTTTTTTAGAACCACGGTTTCTTGCCTGCCTGGTAGGTATTGTAAAACTCTTCATCGGATTTGGTCAGGTAGATAATCCCTTCGATAAGTCCTACTATCCAGGCCAGTCCGGAAGTGATACCACAAGTCACTATTCCCAGAAGGCTTAATACCAGCAGGATGATTCCTTCCTTGTTATACCCGAGTATGAATTTATGTACTCCCAATCCGCCGAAAATAATGCCCAGTACGCCTGCCAGTATCTTCTTGTTGTCCTGACTGTTTACGGTCTGTTTTACGGCATCACCAAACTCTTTTGCGGTTTCCTTGGCTTCGGAACCTATTTCGTTTGCGGTATCTTTGGCCTTCTCTGTAAAGTCTTTGTCTTCTTCTTTATGTTCTTCACTCATGATTGAAAATAATTTCAGGTTAGATGATTGTGTTAAAAGTATAAATTTTTTTATTATGCCGGTATCCCTTCGGTGTTTTTGTGGAAAAAATGCGGAAAAAACAGATGGTTGCCGGCAGGAGGTGTCATTTTGCGCTTTCCGGTTTCATTTTCCCGGTGGTCCGGACCAGGGGATATATTTTTAAGGGGTGGATGACGTGGGATATATGTGTTCAGACCGGAACGGCATTTCCGGCTCCCGAGAGGGCAAATATGCCCTCGACAAAGATCTTTAGATCCACGATTTCGAGGGTGTCGAGTATAAAGAGGTGCTCCCTGTTGCAGAGTGTCAGGATCTCAAAACCGTGGGGATTTCGTTCGGGGTCGAAATGGGCATCGATGTCTATGGTCATTACTTTCTGGCGAAAAGCCAGCAGCTGGCAGAAAGACAAGGCAATCCTGCGATCCTGGATCTCCACGGTAAAACAACGCGCCCTGTCCGACTGGTAGGCGGTGTAATGTTTTGATTTGAATACGATCTCTTCCATTTCGGGGACGAAAGTAATCATTATTTAGAATAAATACAAACTGTTTTTCAGGAGAGTTTGAAGATGGAGGTTTGATGCTTGAAGTCCGGAGCCTGGAGTTCATCCCGAAACCTAACGTTTGGGCAACCGCATCAATGGAGATGACGTTTTTGTTTTCATAGATCAAATGTGATAAACCTACACATAACTCCTCCCTTCAGACGAAGGGAGGTGGTTCATCTTCGATGAGACGGAGGGTTTTGAAAGCCCGGATCATAAGGATAATCCCAAACGTTTGGGGATATACGCTAAAGTTCGGGCCGGTCAAAACTCCCCGGCCAGCGGAGCTGCCCACCCCTCCCAGCCTGTCCGGCCTTTAGATTTGTAAATATAAATAAAATCTATAATGATGATGTTGAAAGAGGGGGGGTCTGGGGGGAGACTAA
>NZ_QLNV01000023.1 GCF_003285545.1 Sinomicrobium soli
AAATTCTTCATCAAATCTGAACTAAATAATAATTATTTATCGAATTTAGCGGTGTCCTAAAAGAGGGAAGGCTACAATGCAACTTTTCAGGGATTTCCCCAGGAAGTTGAATTTAAAATAAAGGAGATATTGCCTGATTGGGCAAAACTTGAAAAACATGGCAAAAGTTTTTCAATTCGAGTTTTTTCGGGAAAAATTGATAGGACAAAGGATTTTAATGAGCAAATTGACCATGTGGAAATTGGGTTGAAAAATCTTGAGCGGATAAGAAATTGGATAATTGAAAATAAAGACCGTTTATAAAGTGGAAATAAATATCGTAGAACAAGAAGCAATAGACTATGCTAAAAGGGGATTTTTTGACGGACAATTAGTTTCCAACATGGAAAACCTTACGGGTGAACTGTCTTCAAAACTGTATAATTTCAAGCGGAAAAAGGATAAATTATTCTTTTTAAACGTGTTGAGAAAGGAAGTTGAGAAACAGAAACAGGAACATGAAAAAACTTGCAAGAAGGTGAACTGTTCATTTTCTCAGGAAAAAAATATGGGGCTATTTGTGATAGATCAAGAAATAGATGACATTTCTCAATCGTATGAGTATGAGCCTAAGTATTCTGACGAATTCAATCCTGAACAACAATCTGAATTATACAGTACTTTAAATGAATTAAAGACCAAATTAACGGAACTTGGGTTTGGGCAACAGATAATTTTTGATGAATTGGATGAGCTAAAAGAGCATCTTAATTTGGGTAAAAAGAACTGGTTTCAATTACTAAAAGGGAAATTATTTGATTTATCTGTGAGCAAAGTCTTGGAAGAAACTGTTGTCAAAGAGATATTTAAAACTTTATCGGATGGATTTGAAAATATTCCAAAACTAATAGATAATATATAGCATCAACAAATAAAAGACCTGATAATTACAACCGATTATATTCTAAGTTTAAAAAGGACATTAAATACGCACAGAGATATTTTGAAGGATTCGTAGTAATTCCAATGCTTTGGTCTCCAATCGTTAGAATTAGTAATGAGGCAGCAATATATAATACTTATAAGGAATTGATAAGACTGAAAGAAACTATCAAATTGGAATACAACCTTGATCTTCAACTGATAATAAATGAGGTTTATAATGATTGAACCAAAATTAGAGCAATTAGCAAAGGAATTAAATTTAGGAGCCTTATACAATTTCGGATATGATGTTGGTTCATCGTATATTCATCCAAGAGCTGAAGAAGGTCATCTGGATGCTTTGAGAATTATAAGAAACCAACGGAGTGATACTTTTAAACTGGATAATATTCTAAAAAACGCAATTCTCATATCCAATTCGATTCTAATGTTCGGATTACATAATTCTAACTTGAATTGGGGAAAATATATGAATTTGTATTGTAGTTTAATTTTCAAGTATTTACAAAATGAAATTGAATTACCAAACATTAAAGATTTTGAAAAAGTGATTATGGCGGATTTATTGTAAAAATAAAAATTCAATTCAATCGATGCTCAAACCTTTATACATCTACATAGCTATATATTACTCTTCGACTTGGAAAATAGAAAGTACAAATACGCTATATTAGTGTAAGTTACTGTATATAAATGTATAAACGAATAAAACATGTGGGACCACAAATCAGAAAATCCGATCTATTCATTTAGGTTGGATTTTTTGTTTTATACCTTGTAAATACTGGGGTTTGCAGGAGTTCTTCTCATTTTTCATAAAAATCCAATACTCGTCAACTTGTCAAGTTTTTTTGCAGAAAAGGTACCCTATCCGGTACCCCAAAATTAATTTTAGGGACCCCACTTTTTAAAATTTAAAACAATGAATATCAATAAAGTAAATATATTGTTCTTATTAGATAAGACAAAAATAAACAAGCAAGACAAATGTCCTATAAAGTGTAGGATAACATATAAGAAAAAAAGAAAGCCCTTCTCCACAGGATTATTCGTCAATCCGGACCACTGGAATAGCAAGTACCAACGAGCCCATCCTCCTAACAAGGAAAACGACTTTATCAATGCACAATTAAGCCTGGTTAAACAACAAATTAACCAGGCTTTTTTATTGCTCCAATACCAGGGAGAACCCTTTACCGTAGACGATATTTACAGACAGTTCAAAGGAGGACCTGAAAATAATGATAAAGCTGTTCTGGAGGTATTTGAAGAGCACAACAAGAGAGTGGAAAAACAAAACTTCTCTCAGCGACGGTTACAACAGGTAAAGGATATGTTTGTCTTTTGTTGTTACACTGGATTGGCCTATCGGGAAATGGCAGATTTTGACGAAGAAAAGTTATCGCGGACGTTTAACCAATGGAAAAGTCAATCAAGAAAGTCAAAATTCCATATTTTGCCATAACAAAGTTTAAAAATATATGAATTAACAAACTTATAGTTTGTATATTTGAAATAAAATAAACCACGATAAAATTCTTGTAGTTTAAAAAAGGTCGAAAACAGAAACTATTAGTTTGGAAAAGGAACAAAAAATAAACCATCTTCTTAATGCGCAACCATCCGGTGTAGTCTATTTAAGTTCGTGGCTTACGGAAAACGGGTTCTCCACGCAATTGCTAAACCGATATAAGAACAGCAATTGGATATATTCCATAGGAACGGGAGCTTGGATGCGGGTGGGGGACAGCCCAACCTATCAGGGAGCATTGTTCGCTTTGCAACGACAGGCTGACCTGAACATACATCTTGGAGGAAAGACGGCTTTATCCTTATTGGGAAAGGCCCATTATCTGGAGCTGGCCACCAAACAAATAACATTGTTCGGGGGAAGCAATGAGCGACTGCCCGCTTGGTTTTTGAAATACGATTGGGGGGTAACGGTGAACTACTTCAGTTCCTCTTTCCTTCCACCCAAAATGGGATTGCGATCTTTGGAACAGGGAGCATTCAATCTGTTGGTGTCAACCCCTGCAAGGGCTTTGATGGAATGTCTGTACCTAACGCCCCAAAAACAAGAATTGGTGGAGTGCTATGAGATCATGGAAGGGTTGAATAACCTTAGGCCCAAACAGGTACAGGAACTTTTGATGGCATGTACGTCCATAAAGGTAAAGCGGCTTTTTCTATATATGGCGGAAAAGGCAGGCCACGATTGGTTTAAATATATCGATTTTGAGAATATAGATTTAGGAAAAGGGAAACGCTCCTTGGTAAAAGATGGTGTCTATATATCCAAATACCGTACCACTGTCCCTAAAGCATTGGAAAACTATGAGTAATTACAAGCAACAGGTCTCCCTTTTGCTACAGGTGTTGCCAGAAGTGGCAAAGGAACCAGTTTTTGCCGTGCACGGGGGCACGGCAATCAATCTATTTGTACGGGACATGCCCAGATTGTCCGTAGATATTGATTTGACTTACATCCCCATAGAGGATAGGGAAACGTCCCTCAAGCAAATTATAGAGGGCCTTGCTTACTTAAAGACCAAGATAGAAAAGGTCCTGCCGGAAGCGGAAGTTTCCTTAAGGCCGGAAATTTTAAAACTTCAGGTTGCTGCTGCAAATGCACAGATAAAAATAGAAGTGAACCAAATCAACAGAGGGGTGATGGACCAAACGGTAACATTGCCGCTGTGCGAAACAGCCCAAGTAGAATTTGATGCTTTCTGTGCCGTTCCGGTGGTTCCCTTTGGACAATTGTACGGTGGGAAAATCTGTGCGGCATTGGACCGCCAACACCCCAGAGACTTGTTCGATGTGAAATACCTGCTGCAAAATGAAGGTTTTACCGATGAGATCAGGAAAGGGGTCCTATTGTTCCTTTTGAGTAGCAGCCGACCTCTGCACGAAATGTTAAGCCCCAATTTTATCGACCAAAGACAAACGTTGGTCAATCAATTTGAAGGTATGAGCCAGGTACCCTTTACCTATGGGGATTTTGAAAAAGCACGGGAGGAACTGGTAAATGTGATCCATCAAAAGCTAACGGACGAAGATAGGGAGTTCCTATTGGGTTTTGGAAAAGGGACACCTGATTGGAGCATTTATGATTTTGAACATTTTCCTGCGGTACAATGGAAGCTACAGAACCTTATTAAGCTTAAAAACGGTAATCCCTCAAAATACGAAGACATGGTCGATGCGTTAAAGAGTGCACTCTAAAGATGCCATAATCTCACCTAAAAGTTTCAAATCTTCCAAGAATTGGTTCGAAATATGTATCTCCGGGTTCACCGGCTTACAAGCCCAAATGATATGAAAATGTTGTTTGGGCTTTTGTTATGATTTAAAATCAGGGATTTACGTATTCTTTTGATTTCCCGTCAAAATTTACTGCTCGTCAACTTGTCCCCCTTTTTTGCCTGGGTTATTTGTCAATCCGGATCACCGGGACACAAACTTGATTTGCCATTTATGTGGACCATAAAGCGGTGATGGGAACCGCATATAGGTCTTTGCGACCAAATCCTCCCAGGGTATGCTCTCCTGTATAAAGAACAATGCCCTTCTTGAAACGCTTACCGACCAGTTCCGCTAATTTTTTCAGGCCCCTAAAATCATTTTCCCTGATTGTGGCGGTTGATTTGATCTCGATGCCATAAAGCTGCTTTCTCCGATCTTCAAGCACAAGGTCAACTTCTGCCCCTTTATGGATGCTGAAATGGTATGGTTTTAAGCTATCGTCATCGTTCCAGCTTAACTGCTTGATAAGCTCCATGACCACAAAATTCTCTAAAAAACTTCCTGCCATTGTCCTGTTTTCGAGCAAACTGTCTCCTTCGCCCCTTAAATGGCATAGAAGTCCCGTGTCATTGATGAATATCTTTGGCGATTTCACAAATTGGCCTTCGGCATTGGGGGTCCAGGCGGGAATTTTAAGAATCAGGAAAACCTGCTCCAGAAGTGCGATATATCGTTGCAACGTGGTATTTTTAATTCCGGAGAGCCTGGCAATATCGGACAGATTGACCGTGCTTCCTACCCTTGTTGCTATCAATTGAAGGACATTGGGCAGTTGCATAAGACCTTCAATGTTGGCAAGTTCCCTGATGTCCTTCTGTAATATGGCCATGATATAAGATTCAAACCATTTGGCCCGACGGGTATCTGATTTTCTTAGCACAGCTTCCGGATATCCTCCTTTCCGGATCATTTGTACAATATCCTTCCATGGTGTCTTTATCCCCGGGAACCGGGCACTCTCCGAAACCAACATTTTGAGGAAGCCCGATGCCCGTCCCTGTATCTCGTTTTGGGATAGGGGCCAAAGATTATGAATTTCAATGCGTCCTGCCAGGGAATCGGCTACTTTTGGTAAGGTCATTACATCGGCCGACCCGGTCAGGATGATACGCCTACCGTTCCTGTCCTCATCAATGAGTTTTTTGATGCTCAAAAATAGTTCGGGGGCTCTTTGAACTTCATCAATGATGACATGCTTGTCCAAATCCTCCAGAAAGCCCATTGGGTCGGCGAGTGCAGCCGTGAGTATGGCCGGGTCGTCCATAGTGACGGATTGTCCTTTGAACCTGCCTGTTTCAATAAGCTGTCTGCAAAGTGTACTTTTACCGGTCTGGCGTGCACCGGTTATCAATATGGCAGGAGTGTCCTCCAATGCCTCTGCAACGGAATGGCTTATAAAACGATTGTACATACGACAAATATAGGCTTTTTGAAGAAACACCATTCTTTTTATGGGTAAATTTGTAATGTGTTATGGGTAAATTTGTAATTATATATCGCCATATACCAGAAGGGGAACCATGGATGATATGGGATAACCGCATGTCCAATTCCGGGAACGGCACATAGTGGTAGTTGCTGCATCTGCCACCTTAAATTGGAGAAGCTCCAAAGTGTCTTTTGTTTTGAATATAGCTTCCACAGTGTTTGATTCCTTGTTATTCCCAACATTCCGATTTCTGGTGGTCAATTACCCAATAATCCTTTTCGATGTATTCGGGGGTAAGTTTTTCTGTTGTGCCGTAAACCGAATGGCATCCGTGTTTTTAGAGAAGGCTACACCATGCTTTGGCGGCTGTGGAATAATCTTCTTTGGCAATACGCAAATCGTTATAACCAAAGGTTTTTCCTTCGGGGAATTGTTTTATCCTAATTGCGTATTTGAGTTGCCAAAGTCATAGGTGCATAGGTAAGCGTAGTTTTTGGAATGTCAAGTTTTTTGCGTTAAAAACTTGACATTATTTTTGTCGGTAAACGAAACAAAATACTTGACACTTTATGGGGTAGGAGCTATTAAAACCCACCCCGATGCTCCGGTTACCGCCATAGAAAAGATACTTACCGACAGATTAAAAGCGACCACCGGTTATATAGACATGGCCGCTTTTTATATGGAAGTTCCGGTAATTGAATAATCCCGGCAAGTCACGGAGAGCGGCCTGATGTATGGGGCCGGTCATTGATGTGCAAAAGGCTGCGAGGCCGGGGGCATGCGCAGAACTGGTTGTGTTTGTGATTTTTAATTAAATCCCGCCCGGAATTCCATCGGACTTTGGTTGGTCTTTTGCCTGAAGAGTTTGCTGAAACTTTGTGAATGTTCAAAACCGAGTTCGTAGGCAATCTGGCTTACACTCAGGTCGGTGGTAGAAAGTTTGAGTTTTGCCATTTCGATAACCTTGTTCTGGATGACCTGCTGGGTGCTGATCCCGGTGAGGTTGCGAAGCAGGCTGCCCAGATATCCGGGGGAAATATGCAACTGTCCGGAAAGGTACCTGACGGTAGGGAGTCTTTTATCTACCGGGTTTTCATCCGAAAAATAAGCATTCAGGATGTGTTCCAGTTTATTCAGGATTTCATGTCCCGATTTTTGCCGGGTGATGAACTGGCGATTGTAAAACCGTTCGCTGTATTGCAACATCGTTTCCAGCTGCGAAACAATAATTTTCTGGCTGTACTGATCAATGTTCCGGCTGTATTCTTCTTCTATATTCCGGATGATCTGGTTGATAATGGTTTCTTCTCTTTCGGATAAAAACAAGGCTTCATTGGCTTCATAATCGAAAAACTCATAATGCCGGATATGATCTGCCAATGCCGTTCCCCACAAAAAATCGGGATGGATAAGCAGGATCCAACCGGATGGTTTTTCGTCTTTTTCAGGTTTGGGTAAAGCGTGTAAAACCTGGCCGGGTGCCATGAAATACATCACGCCTTCGTTGTAATCGTAATCCTGTTGTCCGTACCGCATCTTCCCGTTCAAACCTCTTTTTTTGGAGATAGAGTAGTAGTCTGCAAATGTGGCTTGTGGCAGATTTTCGTGTTTGCCGGCTGCAACTTCTGCATAATTTACGATGCTGATCAGCGGGTGAAGGGGTGATTTCAGCTGATGTAGTTCGTGGAATTCCCTTATCGTCTTGAGGTGATATGGTTTCATCTGTTTAAAATTTTTTGCACCGACCAAAATGTGCAAAAAATTTCTGCACATTCAGGAACCGCTGCGCGCTCACATGAAAAATTTTAATCATTTCCCTGTGTGAAATATTTGATTAAAGTTTTTCATGTTCGTTTCATGATCCAAATTTAAGAAAGAATAAAATACCCATATCTTTGCGGGTATTTTATTCGTCTGCATTTTTTGTTTAAATAGACTGTCCGCCGGAAACTTCGATGCGCTGAGCATTGATCCAATAGGCTTCTTCGGAACATAAAAAGGCAACAACACTTCCGATATCATCCGGCAGTCCCACTCTGCCCAATGCGGTAAAACCGGCAACCATATCGTTGTATTCTTTCACATCGCGTACCCTTCCTCCTCCGAAATCGGTTTCTATCGCACCTGGGGCAATCACGTTGGCCCTGATCTTTCTCTCACCTAATTCCCTGGCCAGGTACCTGGTTTGCGTTTCTACAGCAGTTTTTAGTGCGCCGTAAACCGAAGAACCGGGAATAACAATACGTGTCAATCCGCTGGAAATATTGACGATCCCACCTCCATCATTGATAAAGGGCAGTAATTTCTGCGTTAGAAAAAACACGCCTTTGTAATGGATATTGTAGATGTCGTCCATCTGCTCCTCGGTCACTTCATTTATTGGAGCATAGAGGGCTGTTCCCGCATTATTGACTAAAAAATCGATGTTGGGACTTCCGGTTTTTTCCTGCAAAAAAGAGGTCACTTCGTTCACAAACCGGTCGAATGCAGCGAGATTTCTGGTATCGAGCTGAAAAGGATATGCTTTTTGTCCCAAAGCTTCGATTTCTGCAACGACTTCTTCCGCAGCCTTTTTGTTGTTGTGATACGTCAGGACGATGTCCAAACCTTTTCTGGCGGTTGCAATCGCCATATTTCTTCCTAAACCACGGCTTCCACCGGTGATTAATGCAATTCCTGCCCGTTTGGCAGGCGTTTTGTTTTCAGTGCTCATTTTTCTCGGATTTTAATAAAACAAAGTTGCGGCTAACTTTTAAAAGTGATGTAGCCCAATCGCATTTTGTTGTAGTTGAATGCAACACGCCCCGGTTGATTTGCAGATCAAATCCCCAGGGTTTTTACTAATTCCCTCGCTGCGGCACTTCCGGCCCTGTTGGCGCCAATGGTAGAAGCAGATGGACCATAACCCAACAAATGAATTTTTGGTTCTTTTGAGACTTCGGTGGCTAATCTTCCGGACATGATGATCCCTCCCGTTTCTTCTCGCGGTAAAACCGGATCCAAATGGGATAATGACCATCTGAAACCTGTATTCCAAAGAATAACATCGGCTTTTTCTTCCTTTCCATCTTCCCATTTGACGCCATCTTTGGTGATTTCCCTGAACATCGGAAAACGTTTTAAGACACCTCGTTTTTCCATGTCTTTAATTTCGGGAGTTACGGGCAATCCGGTTACCGAAACTACCGATAACGGCAACAACCCCTGACGAACTCTTTTGTCTACCGTGGCGACGGCCATTCTTCCTGCCATGTCATCAAACGGACCTTCCCGAAATTCCGGCGGTCGTCTCGTAACCCAGGTTGTAGATGTTACTTTCGAAATCTGGTCCAATAATTGAATGGCGGAAATGCCAGCACCCACTATGATGACATGCTTTCCTTTGAAATAGTCTGCCTTTCTGAAGTTCCGGGTATGTAACTGCTCTCCTTGAAAAAGTTCCGCTCCCGGATATTCCGGAATGTAAGGACTTTCCCAGGTTCCGGTGGCATTGATGATGCCCTGGGCAGAAAAGGCAGTCGAAGAAGTGTCGATATAAAACCGTTCCCCATGTAAGCTTACCTTCTCCACTTTTATCGGTCGATAGACTTGCAACCCGAATTTCTTTTCATACAGATCAAAATAATGTGGAACGGCAACATTTGCACGGACTTCGGTTTCACCAGTTGCAATTGTTTCTTCGAAAGACATTCCCGGCAAATCGTGGATACGATTTACCGTACTCAATGTCAAAGAATCCCACCGGGATTGCCAGGCGCCACCAGGACGGGGAGCCTCGTCTAAAACAATAAAATCCGGACCGGTGCGGAATCCCATTTTTTTGAGATGATAAGCCGCCGACAGGCCTGCTTGCCCCGCTCCTATTACCGCGATTTTGGTTTTGTACCGAACTGTGCCAGCCATTCGCTTATTTCTTAACGCCAGCCTAATTCCGGAGCGACATATTTCAAAATCGATTCGAGCACATGCAGATTGTAGTCTACACCTAAAGTATTCGGTATGGTCAACAGCAAGGTATCGGCTTCCTGAATCGCTTCATCCCGAGCCAGTTCTTTGACGAGTTGTTCTGGTTCTGCAGCGTAACTCCTTCCGAAAATTGCCCGTTGATTTCCTTCCAGGACCCCGACTTTATCGGTCCTTTCAGCTTCTCGTCCGAAATAATATTTATCCTGGTCATTGACTAAGGCAAAAACAGACCGGCTTACCGAGACTCTTGGCTCACGGGTATGTCCGGCTTTTTTATATGCTTCCTTGTACAGGCGGATCTGTTCAGCTTGCTGAATGTGGAATGGTTTTCCGCTTTCGTCATATTTCAGGGTGGAGCTTTGTAAATTCATGCCGATTTTTCCTGCCCAGACTGCAGTAGCATCGGAAGCGGACCCCCACCAGATACGGTCTCTTAAACCTTCGGAATGCGGTTCTATACGCAATAATCCGGGAGGATTGGGAAACATCGGGTTGGGATTGGGCTGTGCAAAACCAACCCCTTTTAGTTTCTCATAAAATTCGAGCCCTTTCCGTCGTCCCATGTCCGCATCGGTTTCACCGTCCTGCAGATCATAGCCAAAATATTTCCAGCCATCGATGACCTGCTCCGGTGAACCCCGGCTAATCCCCAACTGCAACCGTCCTTCGGAAATCAAATCGGCCGAACCGGCATCTTCTACCATATACAACGGATTTTCGTAACGCATATCGATCACGCCCGTTCCGATTTCAATATTCCGGGTCCTGGCGCCAATAGCGGCTAACAGCGGAAAAGGGGAAGCCAGTTGACGGGCAAAATGATGTACCCGAAAATAGGCACCGTCGAGTCCGAGCTCTTCCGAAGCAACCGCAAGATCAATAGATTGCAGGAAAGTGTCACTTGCTGTTTTCGTCTCGTAAGCAGGATGATCTGCCCAATGTCCGAACGATAAAAATCCTAATTTTTTCATATATCAAAATTACGAAATGAAATATCACGGGATCTTATCATTTGATATTTTTGTGACAGAAAATCGCTCTTTTTTTTGCCTCTATCCATTGGAAGGAACTGCAAAATCACGCATCCGGGGACCTCAGGCTCTACCGGTTTTTTCAGTTTTTCAGGGGATTCCTGCCAGCCGGGGCAGCACATTTCTGCCGCTATGGTTTCGGAAGTACCTGGTGGGATTTTGCCCAGTGCTGCCACAGACTGTCCAGTTCCTTTACCTTGTCCGGGTGTGCTGCGGCAAGGTTACGGGTCTCCGACTGGTCTTTTTCCACGTCGTAGAGATGCCAGTCCTGCCTGTTTCGCTTTACCAGTTTCCAATGGCCCTGGCGGACATAACGGGCCCCGAAATGTTCATTGAACAGGGCGGTGTGCCCTTCCCGTTTTTTGCCTTCGAAAACCGGGACCAGGCTTTTCCCCTGTAATGGCAGAATGTCATTGCCGTTAAACGACTCCGGGTAAGGGGCCTGGCCCATTTGGGCAAAGGTGGCCATAAAATCCATGACATGTGCTACCTGGTCGGTAATACCGCCTTTTTCTTGTATTCCCCTGGGCCAGAATGCGATCATGGGTGTGCGTATCCCCCCTTCGTAGGATTGTGCTTTCCACAGCCTGAAAGGCGTATTGGCCACATTGGCCCAGCGCTTTCCTATAGAGGAGTAGACGGTTTGGGGGCCGGGGAGGTGTTCTTTTTCGGTGTCGTAGACGATCTGCTCCCCGTTACGGGTTTCGCCGGGGCGGTCAAATCCCGGCCCGTAAGCGGCGGCATTTTCGCTACTGGCCCCGTTGTCGCTCAGGAAGACGATAATGGTATTGTCGATCTCCCCGGTGGCTTTTAATTTGTCGATAATTCTGCCTATACCCCGGTCCATCCGGTCTATCATGGCAGCGTGAACGGCCATTGCCCGGGCGTCCCATTCCTTGTCCGGGTTGTCTTCCCAGGAAAGGTCTTCCTGTACCTGTGGCGACAGCACTGTAGTGGTAGAGTCTATCAGCCCCATGGCGGTCATACGGGCATAGCGCTCTTTCCTGATCGCTTCCCATCCGCTTTTATAGGTGTCTGCATATTTTTCGATGTCCTCTTCGGGGGCCATAAGAGGCCAGTGTGGCGCCGTATGGGCCACATACAGGAAGAAGGGGGACTTTTTCCGGCTGAAATCGTCTATATAGGCTACTGCCGTATCGTTAATGGCATCGGTATGGTAATATCCTTCGGGCACTTCCCTTACCGGGGTGGTGCCGCTTACCAGGCTGAACGGGTCAAAAAAATCTACTACCCCCCAGATATTGCCGAAGTACCTGTCGAACCCGCGACGGGTGGGATATTGTTCTATCGGGGCAAACAGCGGGTGAAATTCCTGGTGGTTCAGCCATGCGAGCTGCTTTTCCGGGGTGTCCTGGACTACGGTGTTGGATACGTGCCACTTGCCTGACATCCCGGTCTGGTACCCGGCTTCCCCGAGCACTTCGGCAAGGGTAACAGTATTTTCGGTGATATATCCGCGGTATCCCGGGATGTTCCGGTCGGTAGTCATTTCGCCTATTCCCGCATCGTGATTGTACAGGCCGGTAAGCAACGAGGCCCGGCTCGGGCAACAGCGGGAGGTATTGTAAAAGCGGGTAAAACGCAGGCCGTTTTCCGCCAGGTAATCCAGGTTGGGGGTCCGGATCTCTCCCCCGTAGCATCCCAGGTCGGAATAACCGAGATCATCGGCCAGGATAAGTACGATATTGGGCCGGGGATCTGCCTGGTCCTCCCCGGACTCCCCGGGGGATTTTTTGTTTCCGCATCCTGCGAGCAGCAGGGAAAAACAAAGGTATATACAGGGTTTCAGATAAAAGTCATACATGCTTACAACGTATAAAGTTAAACCGGGTTACAGGCATCCGCAGGGTATGGTGTTTTTTGTTTCCCGTTCCTGAAGAGGCCCGTTATCCCGTAAAGGTAATATCTTTTTTCTGATGCACACGACAATATTTCCCTGGGGCTAAAGACCTCAACATATGACATAGGATCAGTGCAAACAGCTTCCCGCACGCCTGGGGCCTACTTATCGGGATAGGTGTAAAGCCCGAAATCGGTTTCCATATCGTTTTTTACATTCCCGGTAATGACCACGATCTCATTATTTCCCTTTTGTAATGCGGAGATATGGTGGTTCAGATTGATCTCGTCGTAGTGCCGTTTTGTTCTCAGGAATTTTTCTACCACCGGTTTGCCGTTGAGCAGTACTTTTATGTCTCCCGTGGCATAGATGCGCAATTGCAGGTTACGGGGGATTTCCTGTAGTTCGAAGGTTTTCAGGAACCATGCTTCTTCTCCCTTTTTTACGGTTACGGGGCCCTGTTTTTCGGTGAAGAGTTCTTTAACCGCGGCATTTCCCCGTAACGGATTGCGGTAACTCACCCCGACGGTCTGTGGCCTGACTTCGGAATCGGGGAGTATTTCCGTGGCCCTAAGAGGGTGCCGGTAGAGAAGTGCGTGGAGTTTGTTCAGCTTTTCCGGTTTTATTTTCACCACCTTTCTGTCATACGTCATCAGGCCGTTGACTTCGCCCTCCACATCGGTGGTCTGGGTATAGATGGCTGCGGCGAGCCCCTTGTTGATCATGGGAGCCATATTGTGAATGAGTTCGGTGTACTGCTGTTCCAGTTTTTCTGTACTGTGATAGGTCCTGTAACCCCAGTTGCGCATTTCCGGGTTCCATATATGTCCTTTTACCGGCAGTCCGAGGCCCCCGAACTCTCCCAGAACAATGGCCCTTCCCGGATTTAATTCGGCGGGTTCCATGCCCGGGCCGGGATATTGATGGGCATCGTTCATGTCTCCTACCCCGCGGTCTGTCCATCCCGAGACCCCGTCTACAAGGCGTGTAGGGTCGTATTCCTGGGTCCATTTCACGATACGTCCGGTATCGTACTGCCCCCAGCCTTCGTTGAAGGGGACCCAGGTTACAATAGAGGGGAAGAACCTGAGATGATCGATAATGGCCTTCCATTCCTTTTCAAACTGGTCGGCGGAACTCTTCGGGCGCTCCCAGTCCTTTTCCGCCTCCGGCCGGATATGCTGTTCCTTGCTCCGGGCGGTCTCAAAACCGGTTACCATATCCTGCCATACCAGTATTCCCGCCTTGTCAGCATAGTAGTAATAGCGGGCAGGTTCTGCCTTGATATGCTTGCGGAGCATATTGAAGCCCATTTTTTTCAGCATATCCATATCATAGCGCATGGCCTCGTCAGACGGTGGTGTGAGCAGACCGCCCGGCCACCAGCCCTGGTCGAGGGTACCGTATTGAAAGAGGGGGGCATTGTTGAGAAAAAGCCGCTCATACCCCAGGGCGTCCTTTTCCCGGGAAATTTTCCGCATGGCAAAATACGACCGTACCTCATCCCGTTTTTCCTTTCCTTCGAACAGTGATATTTCGAGCTGGTACAGAAAAGGGTGGTCGGGAGACCACAGTTCCGGGTTTTTGACGGGGATCTCCAGGTCACTGTTGGCATTGACCGACTTTTCGGTGATGACCCTGCCTTTGCTTTTCACCTTTACCGATAGCGTGGTGTGCTCCGATGCATTTTTTATATGGTTTTTGATGACCACCTTTTCCCGGTCAATATCCGCCACGGGATATATATCTGCGATATAGGTTTTTTCCACGGGTTCCAGCCACACGGTTTGCCAGATACCTGTTACGGCAGTATACCAGATGCCTTTGGGGTTCAGGACCTGTTTTCCCCTGGCCTGGCTTTCCGTATCTGTCGGGTCCCATACCGAGAGGGTGATCTCCTGTTCCTTCCCGTTGAGGAAGGGAGTGATATCAAACGAGAACGGATTGCTTCCGCCCTTGTGGCTCCCTGCGTATTCGCCGTTTATCCAGAGCCTGGTTTCCCAGTCTGCCGCCCCGAAGTGGAGCAGGATATGTTTCCCGGACCACGATGAGGGCAGTGTAAAGGAGGTGCGGTACCATACCTGCTGTTCGGGAAGGACCTTTTTTTGTACTCCCGACAGTTCGGATTCCACACAGAAAGGGACAAGTATCTTTCCCTGGTAGTTCCCCGGGCGGGGTGCATCCTTGTCCAGGATGGCATAATCCCAGTGCCCGTTGAGGTTCAGCCAGTCTTTTCGTTCCAGTTGCGGGCGGGGGTACTCTTTCCATACATTTTCTGCGGTCACTTCTTCTGCCCAGGGGGTCTGTATGGCAGTCTTTTTTATTTCCTGTGCGTAAAGGGCCGTCAGGCTCAGCAGGGATATGAGAAACAGGGATTGAACGGGTCTTTTCATATTTTAAGGGAATAGTATTAGCGAATGTCGATATAAAATGCAGTGACAATGATACTTTTACCGAGCGGCACCAGATATCATTTTTGTAGCAAAAACTGTAAAAAATTTCCAAAAGGGGAGAAAAACCCGTTTTATGTTGCCATATCATGGATCCCAGCCGGTATGATCGTGTGAGCTCAGGTGTTTTTCCATAAATTCGGACGGGGTCATCCTGAACTGTTCGGAAAAACATTTGGAGAAATAGGAAGGCGAATTAAATCCGCTCATATAGCTCACTTCGGAAATGGTGTATTCGTTTTCGTGCAGTAAGCGGGCGGCGTGTTTTAATCGCAAGAGCCGGATAAATTCGTTGGGGACTTTTCCGGAAATGGATTTCAGCTTTCTGTGCAGGCTCGACCGGCTCATGCCCAGTTCAAAACTCAGTTCCTTTACCGAAAGCCGGGGGTCTATGATACGTTCTTCGACGATTTCGGTAATTTTTTTCAGGAGTTTTTTGTCGCCGGCATTTCCTCCGAGGCTGTGTAAGGGGATAAAGGGCTGGTTGGAGAATTTTTCCCTGAGTTTTTCCCTTGTTTTCAGAAGGTTGTCCATAACGGCCTGTACGTGGTTCCATTTGAACGGTTTCGGAATATAGGCGTCCGCCCCGTGCCGTATGGCGGAGATCTCGGATTCCGAATTGGTTCTCGCGGTGAGCAAAACCAGTGGAATATGGCTGTAATCGGGTGTGGTCTTTATTTTTTCGCAGAGCTCGATACCGTCCATTTCGGGCATCATCACATCCGAAAGTACCAGGTCTATTTCCTGTTGCTCCATGATCTCCCAGGCCTGTATGCCGTTGGCAGCCCTGAAAACCCTGAAACCTTCCCGGCTCAGGTTATGACTGAAAAAATCCAGCATGGGAACATCGTCCTCTACTACGAGAACGGATGTTCCCGGAACGTCCCCGGATTCCGCACCTGTTTTGTTTTCATGAATTTCCGGGTCTTCTGCCGGTGTATTTTCGACAGGGTTGCCCGGGAAAGGCAGGAATACCTTAAACACGGTCCTCACCTCCGGGATGCTTTTTACCTCCAGGTACCCCCCGTGTTTTTCGATAAGGGACTTGGACAGGGACAGGCCGATACCGGTGCCGATCAGGTTTGAGGAAGGCGAATTTGCGGCGCCCTTGAAATATTTTTTAAAGATGTTTTCCAGTTCTTCTTCCGGGATACCGGTACCGTTGTCCGTTACCGTGACCACCGCATATCTTTTTCCGCTTTCGTCAGTACAGGGTTCCTGTACTTCCAGTTTTACTTCCGACCGGGTAAACTTAAAGGCATTGATCAGCAAGTTGTTAAATATTTTGGTCAGGGCTTCGGGATCTGCCATTACCGAAAGCCGGCTCACCCTGGTGCTCATGGTAAACTGTACGTCTTTCTGGTACTTCATGGCGGAAAAACGGGAATATATGGCCTGGATCATGGCTACCAGGTCGAGGTTTTCCTTCCTGATCTTGTAGATATCGCTTTCTATTCTCCTGAAGTCGAGAAGCTGGTTTACCAGGTTGATCAGGCGGTTTGAGTTTTTGTGCATGATATCCAGCTCGCTGGTCACATTCCGGGGCAATGACTGCTGTTCCATTAATTTGTCCAGGGGCGCCGTGATCAGGGAAAGCGGGGTCCGTATCTCGTGGGCCATGGCGGTAAAGAACTCGATTTTCTGATTGTAGAATTGTTTTTCCTGTTCTGCACCGAGTTGTTGCAGCCTTATCCTGTTTCTGCGTTCGGCCCGGCGCAGCAGTATTTTCCGTACCAGCAGGACCAGCAGGGCGATCAGTACGGCATAAAGCATATAGGCTGCCGGATGCCGGTAAAACGGCGGATGTATGACAACCTCCATTTTTGCTACGGGACTGCTGCGCATTTCACGGTCACTACCGGCCTTTACCATAAAGGTATAATGTCCAGGGGGGAGGTTGGTATAAATGGCCTTGCGCTGTTTTCCCACCTTGTTCCACTGCTGGTCGAACCCTTCCATTTTATAAGCATACCGTATTTTCTGGGGCGCTTCGTAATTCAGGGCGGCATATTCAAAACTGATCATGGACTGCCGGTGGGATAGCTCTATACGGTCGGTATAATTGATGGTCCTGGACAGTATCTTCTGACCGGGCTGGTTCAGGGAGATGTCTTTGTTGAAGACCTGGAAATTGTGGATAACGATGTTATTGTTGCAGGAGCTGAAATGCAGGCTGTCGGGATAGAACGTATTGAAGCCCTTTATCCCGCCAAAGAACATTTTTCCGTCGGAGGCCACATAACCCGCCTTGTAATTGAACTCATTGCTTTGCAGGTTATCCCATTTGTTAAAATGCGTTGTTTTTTCCTGGTGCTGATCGAAGTGGTATATCCCGTTGTTTGTGGAGAACCACAGGGTCCTGTCGTCGTCCTGCAGGATGTCGTAGACTACGTTGGCCTCGATACCGTGCTCTTTACCATATCTTTCGAAGGTCTCTTCCCGGAAACTGAACTTTATAAGGCCGTTCCCTTCCGTTCCCAGCCAGAGGTGGCCTTCGTTGTCGTCCAGGATGGTAAACCTGCCTATTCCGTTCAGCTCCTTTTTATTCCCCAGGGGGTAACTGATCCACTCTCCCGATTTCCTTTTCCGGGCGATCAGTTCTCCCCCGTAAACGGCAATCCAGATCGTCCCGGTATTATCTTCGTAGATGTCGGTGATAAATTTCCGGGAGAGTCCCATGTGGTCTACGCTGCGGAAATTGTCATGGGCCTTGTCATATGTGCTCAAGCCGTGTGAGGTACCCACCCAGATCACGTCGCTTCGGTCCCTGTATATGGAAAAAATGTTATTTGCACCCGGCGAGCCCGGGTCTCCCGCCTTGTGCTTATAGACAGATACCTTTCCCGTCGTTTTGTCGTAGACATTCAGTCCGCCGGAGAAGGTCCCTATCCACAGCTGGTCACCGACATCCTCAAGAGACAGGATATTGAAATACGAAAGGGGTTCCTGATCTTCCCTGAAGGGATATTTTCTGAAAATGTTTGCTTTGGAATCGTAGTAGTGCAAGCCTTCATCTTCAGTGCCTATCCAGAACTCTCCCGGTTTTTCCTCCACGATACTGCTTATTCCCCCGCCGGTAAGGGCATTTCCATTCCGGGTGGGATAGAATTTTTCAAACCCTACGGGCTTGTTGCTGTAATAACTCAGCCCCCCGAAGTAGGTGCCCAGCCAGATACCGTTATCCCTGTCCTTGAAAATGCTGTATACCGCATTACCACTAAGGCTGTGCGGGTCTCCCGGGTTGTGGACATAGGCCCGGAACTCCTCTTTGGAGAGGTCCAGTATATTCAGCCCTTTCTCTGTACCTACCAGTAACTCGCCGGGACCTACCTGTAGTATGGAACGCACAATATTACTGCTGAGGCCATTGGTGTCTTTGGTATAGGTCCTGAATTTTCCTTTTTCGGGCTGCCACAGGCTTAAACCGCCATCAAAGCTTCCCGCCCATATCCGTCCTTTCAGGTCCTGGTATACGGTGAGCATTAAATTGCTGTGCAGGCCGTCTTCCCTGCCCCTGTAGTTTTTTACCCGGCTGGTCTCCGGGTCCAGGACGTCAATGCCCATCCCGAAAGTGGCAAGCCATAAATTCCCCGTATCGTCAAAAATGATCTTTCGTATTTTCTTTGACGACAACCCGGCCTTTTCGGAATAATCAGTGAAGGAATCCTTATCCGGATCGTATTTGAACAGGCCCCTGCCCGCTGTGGCAATCCATACATTTCCTTTTTTGTCCTTTGCTATGTCTTTGACTATGAGATTCCCGAGGGGTTTGAAATGGCTGAACCGTTCTTCCTGCAACCGCAGGATGTAAACCCCCTTGTCGGTACCTATCCACAGGTTATCCTCATCGTAGAAGAGCGTGGAATGAACAAAATTATTTCCGAGCGGGGCAGGGGAGTCACCGCAAAACTGGTAAGACTTGAACTCATAACCGTCAAAACGACTCAGCCCGTTCCTGCTCCCGAACCACATATACCCCTGTGTGTCCTGGGCGATGGTCCATATGGTATTGGAAACCAGGCCGTCTTCCACCGAATAGTTCCTGAAGGTAATATTCCGTTGTGCGGCCGCCTGTATACATGCTGCCCACAGTAAAAAACAGAGTATTCTGACAGGGTTTGAGGTCGTTATGCGTTCCAATCTTCGGGCCGGTTTTTGCGGTTCTCTTACACACCGTGCCCACCCGTACTTTCTTCCATGCTGCCGCTCAAAAAGTACGGATGGGTTTCCGGGTGGGCTATTGCTGTTGAGGGGTTATTTTCGCTTATTATATTTCCTGTCTATTGATGCCCCGCGGTCTCCCTGCGCTTCCATCCACTGCTCCAGTGCGGCATCGAAATCAGCTATTTTACCCTTGTAAGCAGGATCACCGGCCAGGTTATTGAGTTCGTAGGGATCGTTACGCAGATCGTAGAACTCGATAGCCGGACGTTTGGTAACCCGTGTATGCAGCTGTTTTGCCTGTGCCGAAGTTTCCCCTTTTTTGACCCACGACGCCCATACTTTATCGAGCCGTTCGGGGTTCATAAACCACTTGATGTAATAGTCCTCTTCCGGCAACAGGTTTCTGACCAGCTTATAGCGCTCGTTCCGGACGCTCCGGATCGGGTAGGGCGGGCCTTCGGGAATATTGTTGTGAACACCGAAAGCGTATTCCCTGAGATGGTCAGACTGCCCTTTCAGTACCGGGAGAAAACTTTTTCCGTCCAGGTTTTTTACGGGGTCCCCTCCTGCGATATCGATCAGGGTAGGGGTGATATCCTCATATTGTACGATGGCATCGGTTACCGATCCCTTTTCCACTTCCTTGTTCCACTTCACGATCATGGAGCTCTTTTGCCCCATGTCCCACAGGGTCCATTTCCCTCCGGCAAACTGGCCTCCCTGTTCGCCGAGGAAAATGACAATGGTATCGTCGTAGAGGTCTGTATCCTTAAGCATGGCTACGACATCGCCCACCTGGTTGTCCAGTCTTCTTATTTCGGCCAGATATTTTGTAAAGGCCGTTCTCGTTTCCGGGGTGTCCACCCAGTTCGGGGGCAGTTTCAGTTTATCGGCATCGAATTCGGAAGGATCGCCCATCGTCCAGGGTTTATGAGGGTTCGTGCTCATCACAAACAGGCAGAAAGGCTGGTCGGAGCCCGTGATATACTCCCTGACCTGGTCCAGGGAATAGTCGTCGGTAGGCGATACGCAATTGGGCTCAAAGCCTTCGACGATATCGAAGGGAAATACCTGTCTCGGCCGGGTACTGTGATCTTTCCCGGTAAGGGCTACACGATATCCCAGGGCGCCCAGGTAATGCGGTACACTTTTGATATCCAGGCTGTCGTACACCCTTTTGTGATTTTGAAAGGACCCGTGGCGTACCGGGTAAAGCCCTGTAAACAGGGAGGCTCTCGTAGGCACACACATGGCTTCGGAGCAGATCATCTGCCCGAATTTCATCCCCTCTTCCGCAAGGGCGTCGATATGGGTGGTCTTGAGGTTTTCGCCCCCGTAGCAACTCAGTTCGTTACTGTTCAGGTCGTCGGCCATGACGATAACTACATTGGGCTGATGCTTCTGCTGCGCGTTCGACACGACGGCCAGCAGGAAAAACAGAAATGTTATTTTTCTGATCTTTGACATGATTAAAGGTTTTGAAATTATAAAAGCGGGTTATTTATGCTGTAATTCAGACGTTCCCGCACGGCACATATATGCTTCATATCATTATTTTTTCCGGTTCATGATATCCAGTATCCTGTCCCAGGGCTCCACCTGTTTTTCTTCTGCCCATTTTGTCCACATGGCGGCCATCTCGTTTACCCTGCCGGGTTCTTCTTCCGAAATGTCGTGTTCTTCGCTGCGGTCCTCCGCAAGATTGTACAGTTCCCAGTGGTTTTTGTCCTTCCCTTTCCATTCCATAACCAGTTTATAGTCGCCCAGGCGAACGGCCTTATTGCCTTCGTGTTCCCAGAAAATGGGCTGTTGATGTACCTGTCCCGGGTTCCCTTCGATAAGGGGCACAAGGCTTTTGCCTTCCATGGGGGGGATATCGTGGTTTTTGTAATTCCGTGGATAGGCCGCTCCTGACACCTCGGCAAAGGTGGCCATGATATCGGGGAGAAAGCCGTATTCGCGTATTATCTTACCCCGTTCCTCTTTCCCGGTATGTGCGGGCCAGTGTACGATAAGCGGGGTGGCGATCCCGCCTTCGTGCAGCCAGTGCTTGTATTTGCGGAAAGGGGTGTTTGAGGCATTGGCCCAGGCCTGCCCGTAACTGAGGAAATACCCGGTAGTGGTCTCGAGGTTTTCTGCCTTGCCCCCGCCCAGCATGCCACCTTCGGCACAGGCCCCGTTGTCGTTCAGGAAAACCAGCAGGGTATTTTCCAGCAGCCCGCTGTTCCTGAGATGATCTACCAGCCGTCCTATATTCTGGTCCATACGGTCTATCTGTGCCGAATAAATAGCTCTCCTCAACGTCATTTCCGCTCTCTTTTCATCAGAAAGGCTTTCCCACTCCGGCGAATCTTGTTCCGACAACATATCGCCTTCACTGATAATCCCCATTTCCTTCATGCGTTCGAAACGTTCCTCCCTTACAGCCTTCCACCCTGCACCGTACCTGTCTCGGTATTTGTCTATATCTTCTTTTGGGGCCTGTAAAGGCCAGTGTGGTGCGGTATAGGCAAGGTACAGAAAAAACGGGCTGCTCTCGTCTCCCTCCCGCGATTCGTCTATGAATTGCAGGGCATGGTCGGTGAAAGCGTCGGTGATGTAATAGTTTTTATCCGTAATCTCCACCTGCTCGTTATCTGCCGTAATACCCCGGGGGGCGCGTGGTTCAAAATAGTTGGCCGCCCCGGGAAGAATACCGTAAAAGCGGTCGAACCCCCGTTGCAGGGGCCATTGGTCCTCTTTTTCCATACCGAGGTGCCATTTTCCGGCCATATAGGTCTTGTAGCCTGCCTGTTTCAGCAGCTCGGCAAGGGTTATATTGTTTTTGTTCAGAAACCCGCGATAGGCAGGCAGTCCCATATCGTGCTGGTCAGACTTCGGCGGATTGGTCATATGCCCGATCCCGGTCTGGTGCGGGTAAAGGCCGGTCATCAGCGATGCCCTTGTAGGGCAGCAGCGCGCCGTATTGTAAAACTGTGTAAACCTCAATCCGTTTTCTGCCAGGAGGTCCAGGTTAGGAGTATTGACCTCGCCCCCGTAGGTGCCGATATCGGAATATCCCATGTCGTCTGACATGATCAGGATGATGTTGGGTTTGTCGGGGGTAGCCGTTTCGCCTTCCCCTGACCGGTTTTCCTTCTGTTTACAACCGCAGACCGACAGGGCGATACCGAGGGCAAGAACGGAACCGGATATTAAGTTTTTCATGTGTTTGATGTTTTAAGTGTTTCCTTCCGTTCAGAATTCTATTTTTTTTGCGGGGGAGAAAATGAATTGTTGATTGCCGGTAGCTCTCACCCCGATGCGCGCATACAGGAAATCCTCCCGGATGCCGGCAATATCGATTGTTATGGAGACCGGATCGTCCGGCCCGTTTATATCCTCAGCGTTTATCCTGACATCTTTTGCGTTGTATTGTTCGTCCACCAGGGAAGTATTCCCGACAAAAAGGGCTACGGAATGGAGCTCCCGGTCTGTCGTGACCTTCTCAAGATCAAAGGTAGCCGTCAGTTCGGAGCCGTTTACTTCAAAAGTTTCATTACTGATCCAGAAAAAGGGTTGTACCGGGATATCGATCACCCTGCTCCCTTCCAGCCGGAAGTCAAGAGTATCCGGAATGTCTTCCCAGGGCCCGCTTCCGGGACTGAGGGCGAGCCTGTAATCTCCGTCAAAAAGGGCGGCCCTGAATATGCCGTTGTGATTTACGGATACGTCGATCGGGGTCATGTTCTGCCAGCCCTCTTCATACAGGCGTATGACGTCCAGGTCGTTTTTGACCCCCACCTGCCGGTCGTTATAGACAAACCTGCCTTCCAGTACGGAGCCGGGTTCGTCGTAATTGTCGTATTCGCAGGAGATTAACATCATAAGTGCTAAAATAGCGAAAACTACGGGGATTATTTTTTTCATCGAAATAAAATTTAGTTATACAACTTATGTACATCAGGTTGTGTCTGGTTGAGTTTATGACTGTTGCCTTAAGCGGGTCAATACCCCGAACGGTTACTGACCTGGCTTCCAGCCCCGGGTTCCGGGCTTTCACTGTCAGTGGAACGGGTTCGGAACCAGCAGGGGGTTGGCATTTATCGCATTTTGGGGAATTTTGGAATAGTAATTACCAAGCCTGAAATACATGGGCGAACCGAATCTCGGTGCGTTTCTCCTGATAAAGACATACTTGTTGTGTTTCGCAGGATCGTCCGGACGAACCACGCGATAGGGCCAGAGGGCCTTTATCTTGGCGATGTCGGAATCGGGGTCTCCGTCATAGAATACATGAGACAGTCTCCAGCGTTTCAGGTCCCACCAGCGGTGGTCTTCGAAGGCCAGCTCTACCTGTCTTTCCTCCGCGATTTTTTCAAGAGAGAGTTCGGTAAGGCTGTTTTCCGGGAACCCTGCCCGTACCCTTAGCCGGTTGATGTATTTCAGGGCAGTGGCCTCGTCTCCCAGTTCAAAGGAAGCTTCTGCGGCATTCAGCAGTATCTCCCCGAGGCGGAAGCGCACCCACCACACATCACTTCCGTCGCCCTGGTTGCCGGAGCCGGTTCGGGTATCGAGATGTTTCCTGATATAAAACCCGGTATTGGTGTTAAAACCGATACTCGGCAGTGGTCCGTCGAGCCCAACCATGAGCCCGCCGTCGGAATAGGTGTCTCCCAGTTTATTACTGGAGGCCATATCATAGGAACTTCCGTTCCAGGCCAGTACTCCCGCCTGTATACTTACCTTTTCTCCTCTGAAGGCGGCCCCGGGATAGATGACTGTACCCCAGAGCCTGGGGTCCTTGCCGGCAAAAATATCTTCGGGATGGTCATAATACACATAGTCGTCTCCTGCGCTGTTCATGGTCCTGAGCTCACCTTCATCGCCGTTCAGGTAGTCATAGGTTTCCACGAGGTGGAGAGAGGGCGCGGTACCCGAAGAATTGTCCGGTGCTTCCCTCAGGGAACGCGGAATATTGTAAAATGTAAACTTGTGGGTTTTCCCGTCCTGGCTGTAGTCGTAGGCCCAGATCACTTCGGGGGAGTTTTTATTGACCAGTGCTTCGTAAAAATTCTCTTGTTTATCGGCGTTGTTATTGTACAGGTCATAGGGCCCTTCCCCGATAATCTCGAGGGAAGCTTCCAGGGATTGCCGGTAATAATCTTCGGCACGGTCTGCCGGAATGCCTACTTCCCCTCCCGGGGTTGTTATGGGGGCGTCCATGAGATTGTTGTACCTGGCAATAGCACCGGCATAAAGCATGGAACGCGATTTCAGGGCCAGGGCAGTCCACCGGTTGGCCCGGGTCCTGCTGGTCCCGTCCTGGGGCAGGTCGTCTTTTACAGCATCCATTTCAGAGGCGATAAAGTCGTATATCCCGGCTTCCGTACTGCGTGGCACCCGGTATTCCGACACATCCTGTGTGCCGTCGTAATCATAACTTTCCAGCACCAGGGGCACCCCGCCCATGCTGCGGACTTCAAGGAAATATATATAAGCCCTTAAAAACCGTCCTTCTGCAAGAAAGGAGCTCTTTTCTTCTTCGGAAAGCAGGTCTGTAGCCTGGATGTTTTCGATAAAGATATTGAGGTCCCTGATGAGCGGATAGGCCCATATTCCCCTGAAATCGTAATTGTACTGTTGCCGGTTGTTGGTTCTTCCGTCTTCGTTGATATGGGCAGACCACATGGCGTCGTCGGTATCGATGATCTGCACCCTTGTGCCATCGTCAAACCCTGAAAAATGCTGCATTCTGCCGTAAAGGTTGGCCAGGAATGACCGGATCAGTTCAGGGTCGCTCCACACCTGCTCGTCGACAAGGATATCGGTGGGCTCGCGGTCCAGGAAATCTTCACAGCCGCCCAGACATAAAGCCAGGATGAGAATATAAATCGTTTTTTTCATGGAATATCGTTTTTTCTTTATTCTGAAAATAATGTTATGCCTTTTAAAAGGTGAGGTTAAACCCTGCATTGACCACCCGGTTCGGGGGATAATCATGCCCGCCGGGGTCCATTATTTCCGGGTCCATCCCGGTGCCTTTCATATTGTCGACGGAAAACAGGTTAAAGCCGTTGATATAAAACCTGAGCTGCTCGATATTCAGTAGGGAAAGTATGCTTTCGGGCAGGTTGTACCCCAGCTGTACATTTCTGAGGCGCAGGTAGGTGATATTGAGAAACCAGAAATCCGACCCCATGTCTATGGCTTCCCGGTTTGTTCTTCTCAGGGCGGGATAGGTACCGCTTACCCAGGGACTGTCCGGATCGAAAATATCTTCACGGTGCCAGCGGTCGTTCAGCAGGTAATCGGGGGAATTCTGGTTGTTCAGCAGGGCCACCTTGGCCACCGACCCCCGGCCCCGGCTTTGCATGCTGCCTCCCGCAAAGGTGAAACTGAAGTCGAAGTTCTTGTATTTAAGCCCCCCGTTCAGGCCGTACATCAGGTAGGGTTGCTGCCCTTCGCCATAACCGGTAGGCCTGTCGTCCATACCGTTGATAACGCCATCGCCGTTTACATCCTCATAGATAAAATCTCCGGGCATCAGGGTCGTATTGTTTTGTCCGTCTATATTTACGGGGTAACCGGAGATCTCCTCTTCGCTCTTAAACCTCCCGATCACGTGTTTTCCCCACTGTACGCCGGCCCAGCGGTCCTCGCTCGAATTCCGGTAGTGGTCCCAGGAGCTGCCGAACTGCGGATTATAGGTGTAGAGGTTCCTTTTACGGGAGAGGGTGGCATTTCCCCCGATAGTATAGGACACCTTTCCTATGCTGTTCCGGTAATTCAGGGAGAATTCCATTCCTATGTTAGCATCTGCCCCGAGGTTTTCCGGAGGCAGGTCGATATTGACCTCTACAGGAAGGATCACATCATTTCTGGATCCCGGCAGCCCGGTCCGTTTTCGGTAAAAACCTTCCAGGGAGCCATCCAGTTTATTATCGAACATGGAAAAATCTATACCTACATTTGTTATCCGGGAACGGATCCAGGAAAGGGTGGAAATAGGCATACCCCGGGGAGCAATTCCCGTAATAACCTCCCCGTCGAGGACGGCATTACCGGCACCGTAATTATAGCCGGGTAAATAGGCATAGGGGCCTATACCTATATTGTCATCTCCCATTTCCCCGTACGAGGCCCGTATTTTCAGGTCGCTCAGAACACCGGTGTTTTTCATGAAAGGCTCTTCCGACATCCTCCATCCCGCAGATACGGAAGGGAAAAACCCCCACCGCTTTCCCGGGGCAAATTTCCAGGCGGCATCATATCGTCCCGCCACTTCGAGGAGATACTTGTTCTCGTAATCGTAATTCACCCTGAAGAAATAGCCCTGGCGGGCCTGCTCGTCCAGGCTGTTGGTGGTTTCCTGTACCTCGCTGACGTCGTTTATGAGTTCGATGACATTGGTGGAGGGAATGGAACGGACGAAAAAGTTTTTGGTCTCTATCTCTTCCGCCTCGACTCCCAGTATCCCGGCGATATGGTGCCCGTTGAACGTCCTGTTGTAATCTGCCATGGCCCGGAAGATATTTTTCTGGATATGGCGGTTCTCCTTAGACCGGTACCGGTTCGACCGGCCGCCTGTTTTTACATAGGTGTCGGTTTCGCGGTTGTAGGTATAGGTATCGTAGCTTTTTTCAAAAACATCGTACAACAGGTTGTTATAGAAATAGGAATAGATGCCCTTTAGCTTTAATCCCTCTACGGGAACGTCGTATTCCAGGTCGAAATTGGTCTGTACGGTGCGCTGTATATCCCTGGCATATCCCGCAACGGCAAACATGGCATTGTTGGTAGGCAGGGAACTGGTGGTGTTCAGGTATTCGGGGTTGTTATTGGCATACGGGGTTTCGGTAGGCCTGTTTTTGGTCTGGCTGCGCAATGCCTGCATATAATCGTCGGTGCCGGGAACACCCGGGGTTCGGTTTTTTTCGATCTTTCCGTTGATCCTGATCCCTGCCTTGATCCTCTTCCCGATGTTTGCCGAAATATTGGATTGCAGGTTGGTACGGTTAAAATTATATCCTTCGAAGACTGCTTCCTGGTTGATGTTGCTCGCCGAAAAATAGTAGTGTATCTTTTCGGAGCCCCCGGTAACACTTCCCTGGATAAACCGTTGCGGAACCCCCTTCCGGATATAGGACGACCAGTCGAAGCCCTGGTAGCCGGGTTCTGTGCCTTCCTGCCATTTGGCCACCTCTTCGCGGGTCCAGTTGGAAGTACCGTTCTGATTGATGTCTGCTTCGGCCATGGCCCTTACATAATCGCCTGCAAGTGCCGGTTTATAAAACCTTGTCAGGCTCTGCCAGCCGTAATAGCTGTTTATTTTAATGGTGCTTTTCTGGTTGTACTTCCCTGATTTTGTGGTGACCAGGACGACGCCATTGGAGGCCCGCACCCCGTAGATCGATGCGGCGGCATCCTTGAGGACGCTTACACTTTCGATATCGCCGGGATTGAGGTTGTTGTACTGATCGGCCCCCTGGGGGACCCCGTCTATAACGTACAGGGGCGTTCCGAAGTTCCTGATCTGGAAACTGGTGGTATTTCCCGGACGGCCGTCGCTCTGCCGGGCCGAAACGCCGGCGAGCTTTCCTACCAGGGCTTCGGAAACATTGGCAACAGGAGCTTTTGATATTTCCTCGCTTTCCACCTGCGAAACCGCCCCGGTAACGGTTTCCCTTTTCTGCCTGCCATACCCGATGACCACCACCTCATCCAGGGACTGCTCGCTGGCAGAGAGGGTAATATTAATGGAGGACTGTTCCTTAATTGCTATTTCTTCCGTTTTAAAACCGATATAACTGAAGGTAAGGACAGCCCCTTGTGAAGGTACTTCAATGCTGTAATTACCGTCAAAGTCGGTTTGGGTACCGTGAGCAGTCCCCTTTACCAGGATGTTTACCCCGGCAAGGGGAATTCCGTCTTCATCAGATACTGTTCCCCTTATCTGTTTTTCCCCGGGTTGCTGGGCGGCAACCGTGCCAACGGAAGCACAAAGGAAGAACAGGATAAACAGATGTTTCAGACCGGGGAGATCGCTTTTTTTCATATTGAGCATAATTGGTGTACCGGTAATGACCCGAAGGCATTACATTCGGCTGATTAATTATCCTCAAATAAAATGTCATTTTTGCTAAATACTTTGCAAATTTGTGGCAATTCCTTAAAAAAATGTAGCGATAAATTATAAATGAACAGATTGAGACAAAATGATGATTTTATAGGTAATAGAAGAACTCACAGCGCGTTCATTTAGTGTTCTGCGGAAACAGGAGTTATTTCCAGGTTGTCAAAACGGACATTCGACCAGGAATCACTCGCAGAGAAAAAATCCTTGCATCCTTCCCCGAGAGAGCCGAGGGCAATATTGCCGTTTTTAAAAGTATCGTCAACCACTTCGCCTACTTTTTCATCTCCGATAAATACCCTGATCACAGGACCGTTGAGCTCCAGCGCGACGGTGATCCATTGTTGAGTGTCTATCCCCGGCACAGTACCGGACAACAGGCTGATAAACTCGCCCGTATTCCAGTTGCTCGGGTTTTCAGAAGGGTCCTTTCTGAGGAGCTCCCATGTTCCGTGGTGGTCGAGAGAGAGCCAGTATCCTTCTAACAGAAAAGTCCCGCCATTGTCCCCGTTACCGTCAAATCTTCCGCTTAACATGACCTTGCCGGGATTTTCCATAAACACATCTGCCTGAACCCTGTAGTCGGTCCACGCGATATCTCCTATTTCAGTGAGGGGCTGTTTCAGCGGTCTGGTATGCCACATACGCGGAGCTTCAGTAACCACTTGTCTCAGCGAATTTCCCTTGTGGCCTTTTCCCGAATCTGCAATGGTAAACACCCCGTTGGCGTCGATAAAATACCGGGCCATCCCGTCTTTTTTATAGCCGTCGAAATTTTCGGTGTAAGGGAACGGAAATTTTCCGGACGGGGGAATTACCGTAGTTCCGCGGCCTTGTCCCGTTGTGGTAGACAGGGTGTAGACACAATCCTTATCGAGGTGAACCTTAATTTTCCTTTTGCCGGCTGGAGTGGCCTCTCGCTGTTTAAACCATTCCGAAGGCTTCATGAAGTCAGAGCGCCAAAGTTGTACAGGCTTTTCCGGGAGATCGTCGGATAACCGGACCTCCACGTCTACGCCTTCTTCCGGAAAATTTTTGTCATAAGTGTTGAACACCAGGGTATAGTTGTCTCCTTCAGGAGCCCTGAAGGCAATAAATTGTCCCGCCCGGGTCCCGTTCTGCTCATACACATGATGTTTTCCGGTATCCAGGATATCCCATCCGGGTGCTGTGAACTGGGTAAAATGAGAAAAGGCCCAAAGGTTGGAACCTATCTCGTAATGCCCGCTCCAGGGTTCGTCGGCATTTATAAAACCGTTGGAAGCCCACGGCATATTATCGTATACGGAAGCCGTCATGGACCAGCGTATGATACCGTTCATTTTTACCTCCAGCAACAGCCTGATGATCTGGTTTACCCAGCCATATCCGCTTTTTATGTTCCTGTAGCTTCCCCCTCCGTCTTCGGTAGACCAGATCTCCTTATTGAACGTATAGGCGGCATCGGGCATAAAACCGGAGGGGCGGCTTTTGTAGTGCACCCCGATAATGTCTACGGCTTTGGCGTAAAGAGGTTCTTCCTGCATTTTGTCGACGACCTGGAACTTTTTTACCATAGCCCCTTCATCGGCCGCGACGATCTTTACACTGTCATAACCATTATTGTCGAGCAGCTGCCGTAATTTTATGGTCATTGCGGTATTGACATGTGCCTTGTGGTCTTTGTATTGCTCGTTCTGGTTACCCCCGATATAATCGATATGCAGGCCGTGCTTTTCTTTTGCTCCCCGTACAAAACCGAAAACAAATTCCGCTTTCTGGTCGTCTGTTTTCGCCCATGCGGGATACCCCCAGTGCAGGGCGGAAAGTTTAATACCGGGATTTCTCTTTTTGGCTTCCTTCATCAGCCACCAGACATATCCCCGTTCGAAATCCGGTGTTTCCTCAAGAGTCCTTTTGTAACTGGGCCAGGAAACAGCCGTATTGTTCCCGTCGTAGCCTATTTCCACCTTGAGTACCTGCAGGGATGCCCCGTAACCGGGCAGGAAAAGGTAGTCGAGGATCTCTGATCGCTGCGGTTCGGGATAGTCGTACAGCAGTTTTTCATAACTCGGTATGGCGCCCAGCCCCCTGAAGGTGTTCAGGATGGCGGTCCCGTCTATGTCAATAACCTGCCGCGGGATCGCCGGCTTTCGGGATACGGAATCCGAAAAGATCACAGGGCAGGCTTCTATGGGGTTTCCGTAAGCGGAAAGGACAATGACCAGTGTTGCAAGGTAAGGCAGTATATAGTGCCGGAGATGTTTTTTCATGATTATTCTTTGAACTAAATTGTCGTAATAATTCTTTCAGAAAACCATAAACTGGTTATGTTTTCGGTATGGTAAATCAAGGGGTGAGTTAAAGTAACCTCTGAGGCTCCCATCCTTTTTCATACTCCCTTGTCCATAAGGCTCTGGCTTTTCTGCTGTTTTTAATATGTCCGTTTTCAGGATTACATTCCAGAGTCTCTCCGGTGCGGTATGAAATATTAGCGAGATGACAGAGCAATGTACTTTTGACCCCTTCTTCAATAGGGGAATTGAGCTGCTCTTTTCCTCGAATGGTTTCGAAGAAATTGACTACATGAGCAGTAGAGATATCTCCGCCGCCACCAAGCTGGGTTCCTGCTTCAGAACCACCTCCTTTACGTTCTTTTATAGATTTTCCATTACGGTCATATAAGGTATACCCCGTGCGGTTTACCAGAACGGAACCTTCCGTTCCGTAAATAAGGGTTCCTCTTCCCTTGCCATAGGTATTATATCCGTTCCGGCTTTTTCCGTCCCAGTTAATGGTTTTACTGTTGCCTTCAAATTCAAAAGTAGCGTTCATGGTATCATACATGCTCCATCCGTCCTCTGGCCAGTGTCTTTTTTCAGCTTGACAGATCACTTTTTCCGGAAAATTTACCTTTAGGGCCCATCTTGCAATATCAAGTTCATGTGTTGCATTGTTTCCCGCTTCCGCGGTTCCGAAATCCCATCCGTACCAGTGCCAGTTGTAATCCCAGGTGTCGTGGGTATATTCCCTTCTCGGAACAGGCCCCTGGAAGAGATCCCAGTCCAGGCCTTCAGGTACGGAAGCTTTACGGGGAGCAACAACCTGACCACGGTTTGCGGAATAAAAAGCGACAGCCTGATATGGATGTCCGATGATACCATTATGGATCTCCCGGATAATCTCTATACTGGGGAGGGAAGAACGTTGCTGATTTCCCATTTGAACGATCTTATTATATTTTTTTTGGTAGGCGATAATAAGTTCTCCCTCTTTCGGATTATGGCTGCAGGGTTTTTCCACATAGGTATGTTTACCTGCTTCCAGTGCGAGCCATGTTCCCGGCGCGTGCCAGTGATCTGGAGTGGCATTCAGGATGGCATCCACATTTTTGTCTTCAAGTACCTTAAAGAAACTGTTTTCGAGTATCGGAGTTTCGGAAAGCCCCTTTTCCGCAAATCTTTTTGCGGCCTTTTCACGCTGTGATTTCATGACGTCGCACAAATAACTCAGATTAATATTACTTTCCTTTCGAACTACGGGATTTATATAAGCTCCGAGCCTTCTGCCTAACCCTACAATAGCTATATTGAGTCGGTCATTAGCCCCTATTATGCGATTATAGCTTTTGGCAGTAAATCCCAGGGTGCCTATAGTGGAGAGCCCTGCAGTAGCCAAAGCCGAGTTTTTTATAAAAGACCTTCGTTTCATATAGCTGCTATTTTAATTCTTTTATTTTAATATTTTTAAAACTGACTTTGTTGCCGTGATCCTGAAGTAAAATATGACCTTCCGTAGCTTCACCGAAATTTTTCCATATTTTGTGTTTGCTTTGTGTTACGAGATTCCGGAATGCTTCGGACCCTCGATGGTATTCCAACACTTTAGCTCCGTTGAGGTAATGCTCTACCTTGTTGTCTGGGTATACGATTACCCGACCTTTGTTCCATTCTCCTACGGGTTTTACGAACCGGGACTGTTTTTTGGCAGCGATCAGGTCGTATAGGGAGGCCAATGTGCGATTACCGTTACGCCCTTTTTTAGCATCGGGGTGTCTTTTGTCATCCAGAATCTGGTATTCCGGGCCTATGGCTGATCCCGGGTTATTTTCGGAGAGGGTAACGAAATATTTTACCCCGCTGTTTGCTCCTTCTGTTAGCTGAAAATCAAATGCGAGGTCGAAAGTACTATACTCATTCTTGGTAACGATATCTCCAACATTGGCAGACTCCTCTCCTCCGGAGGCTTCTATAGAAAGTATCTCGTTGTTTACGGTCCATCCGGAAGCGGGGAATTGATCTTTATATGCGCCAACCCATCCCTGACCATTTTTTCCATTAAAGAGCAGTTGCCATCCGTGATCTTTTTCATATGTTGTAAGTTCATTTTTTAGATTATTAACCACAAAAACGTCCTTTTTAAAAGGCGTGGACTTCAAGTTTTTTGTTTTTATCCTGATATTTTTGAAATAGGTCCTGATACCCTCATGCTTCGGGTTTGCAATCTTGTGCACTTGAAAGCCTATAAATCCGCGGGCATCAGCGTCATCTGCGATATAAGATGTTTCCACACCATTAATCCATGTCTTGATCTCATGGCCTATAGCTTCGATATGAAAAGTATTATATTGACCCTTTTTGAATGCCTTTTGTGATTCCGGATTAAGAGAAAGAGGATATAACCATTTTCTACGCCCTTCATCAAAAATTCCGCCAGACCAGTTTCTTTCTGTAGGATCTATTTCCACCTGATAACCATACACCAATCCTTTACCGTTCTTTCCGTCCGGATCATAATGGCTTCGTATCTGAACTCCGGAGTTGCCGAAATCATCCTCTACTTTGACATCCACTTCCAGGATAAAATCATCGTATTGTTTTTCAGAGACGAGGAAGGTGTTGGGAGTTTTAGATCTGGTGATACCCACAATGGCGCTGTCTTCTACAATGAAGTCTGCTGTTCCCGTAATTTTTGTCCATCCGTTGAGGGTTTTTCCATCAAACAGGTAATCCCACTCGTCACTCTGCTGTTTTTTTTCAGGAGTGCATTGAGCAAGGCATAAAGATGTCATGAGGCTCATAACAGATAGTTTGATAATTTGTGTCTTTTTCATAGGGTTTTATAAAGTATTTATATTTAAATTTCTAACACCTCACATAAGATTAAAAATGCTTTGGTGGCAGTGTCCAGGTGCTTTTTTCTCCTTCCGTACGGAGAGGAATTCTTTTTTTGGCCCGAGATTATTTTACAGCGGATGTAAGTTATATTCGGGATTCCATGACTGAACGGTTCCAGTGTACAGGGAGGTATTGGCCAAAGCGGCACATATGGCAGTGGTACCCCCGGTATACACATTGGAATCAGGCAAGGTGTTTTCGGAAATGGCACTGTAAAAATCTCTGAAGGCATAATAGCTGCCGTCTTTTAGCTTTTCGTTACTCAGCTTGATACCCTTTTTATCCTTACTCCAGGTTAGTTTTGTAGCGCCACTTACCCCGTCTACCTCCTCCAGCTCTTTCCGGGTTTCGGGTTCGGGGTAAAAGAGACCATTACGTATCAATAGAGATACAGTGCCTTTGGAACCCTTGATACGGAAGGAGTACCCGTCGTGCTGATTAGAACAAGTAACCCCGAAATTGCCTATCATACCCTCTTTTTCATACCTGATATTTACCTGAACGTTGTCATAGGTTTCCCTGCCGTCCTTATACCGGTCTATGCCCCCGGTGCCGTAGATGGTGGTGGGCCTGCAGTCGAAGGCCCAGTGGATAAAGTCCATCTGGTGGGAGAGCAGTTCGGCGGGAAGCCCCCCGGAATATTCCCGGTACATCCGCCAGTTGATCTTTCGTTCCAGACCAGGGTCGGGTACCGGCCTGCGCCAGTCCGAATTGCGGTCCCAGCGGGCATCGATCTGGGTCACCTTGCCGAGATAACCGTTCTGTATCATCTGCTTTACCTTATAATAGACGGGAGAATACCGGTACTGGTGTCCTACCTGCAGGGTCTGTTTTTTATGTCTGCCGGCAATATCTACCAGTTGAAGGGCCTGTTCCGGGGTAAAGGTCATGGCTTTTTCGAGCATGACATGCTTTCCGGCTTCCAGGGCATCTCTGGC
>NZ_QLNV01000024.1 GCF_003285545.1 Sinomicrobium soli
GCATTCGTGGGAGAGTATGTCGCCGCCTTCTTTAAACCCTTCATCATTACGGTGAAGGGTTTTTTTATGGCATCATGCCAGGGGGGAGGGCGTCTTCGTCCGTATTCCGCCTGTTAGTTCTTCACCTCAGGTTTTAGGGTGGCTCGCCTTTTTTAAAGGTTTTTTGTACGATTTTAAATGAGGCCTTATTGTGAATTTATTGTTGATAAACAGGGGTTTTCGATGGAGCAGGAAAAGTTTTCGGGTTTGAACTTTCTTCAGTAAATCCGTATGTGGGCAGGTGTTTTGAGTTGTTGTTTTTCAGACGTATGATTTTCAGTTTTTTACATGAATTTAGTTGTTTGTGTGCTAT
The DNA here is from genome assembly GCF_003285545.1 of Sinomicrobium soli. Taxonomy (GTDB): domain Bacteria; phylum Bacteroidota; class Bacteroidia; order Flavobacteriales; family Flavobacteriaceae; genus Sinomicrobium. The sequence goes on from NZ_QLNV01000024.1 coordinate 353, forward strand.
CTGTTGTTTCCCGGACGTGTTTATTCCGGGTGTAGCCGTAAAGCCTTGTGTATGATCTTCTGTATTCATAAGATGTTAATAAATATGTTTCAATAGAACCCATAATTAGGATATATTTGTAGTTGAAGATAAGAAATCTCCTTTTGCGCATGTTTTAACCAGGAAGGAGCCCTAAAAAATTACAGATGAAATTTATAGTATCCAGTTCGTATTTATTAAAACAACTGCAGGTATTGGGAGGTGTGATCAACAACAGTAATACGCTTCCGATATTAGATAATTTTTTGTTCGAGTTGAGCGGCCCTAAGCTCACGGTGTCGGCTTCTGACCTGGAAACTACCATGAGCTCGGTGCTCGAGGTAGAATCGGATGCGGAGGGAAGTATTGCCGTTCCTGCCAGGTTGTTGTTGGATATCCTCAAAACTTTTCCGGAGCAGCCCCTTACTTTTGTGATGGAAGACAACAATACGATTGAGATCAGTTCCAATCACGGGAAATACGCGCTGGCCTATGCCGATGCTGCGGAATTTCCGAAAACCGTAGAGCTGTCCGATCCCAGTGCTACTTCCATTGTGGGAGATGTTCTGGCAACGGCTATTGCAAAGACCATTTTTGCGGCTGGAAACGATGATCTCCGCCCTGTGATGAGCGGGGTGTTTTTCCAGTTTTCCCCGGAGAACCTGACCTTTGTGGCTACCGATGCGCATAAACTGGTAAAGTATCAGCGTACCGACCTGTCTGCAAGTGAGGTGGCTGAATTTATTATGCCCAAAAAACCCTTAAACCTACTGAAAGGGATACTGGCCGGAAGTGAAGCGGAGGTCAAGGTGGAATACAATGAGAGTAATGCCAAGTTCACCTTTGACAACGTAGAGCTGGTCTGCCGGCTTATCGACGGAAAATACCCGAATTATGAGGCGGTGATCCCCAAGGAGAACCCGAATAAACTGGTGATAGACAGGGTACAGTTTTTAGGTTCTGCCAAACGTGTGAGTATATTTTCCAATAAGACAACGCACCAGATACGGCTCAAGATCGCCGGGGCGGAACTGAATATATCGGCTGAAGACATTGATTACAGCAACAAGGCCGAAGAACGGCTCGGATGCGACTACCAGGGGGATGACATGCAGATAGGATTTAATTCCCGTTTTCTTATAGAAATGCTGAACAACCTTTCGTCAGACGAGGTGTCACTGGAGATGTCACTGCCCAATCGCGCCGGTATACTGACGCCCGCAGACGGGTTGGATGAAGGGGAGTATATAACCATGCTCGTCATGCCCGTGATGCTCAATAATTAACAGCTTATAATTTTTTCAATACAATACTTAAGCCGTTTTGTCCTTTCGGGATAGAGCGGCTTTTTTTATTGGTTGCAAAGGCAGTCCAAACTTATGCCCTGAGATGTGTTTTGATACATTGATGTCTAAAATTACTATCTTTAGCCTTGTTAACGGCCTGGTTTTCCCGGTGCCCTGTACAGAAATGGCCTGGCCAGGTATTAACTGAAAACCTCGTGGGGGGCTGAAGTAATCGGTCTGATAATTATAAAAAACGGAAGTCTTTGAGACGTTTAGAAATCATTCTTGAAAAGGATAAGCAGGAGAGGGTATCCGCATTACTGGAAGGTAGTGAAGTGGTGGAGAAATGGGAGGTAAAGACTATCGAAGGCTATGTGATATTGAATGTACTTCTCCAGGACGAATATTCCACTACACTGTTACAGGAGCTGGAGAAGGAGGCTTATCACCGTGTTATTATACATCCTGTGGAAGGGACCTTGCCCAAGGTAGACCTGCCCGATACGGAAGAAAAGGATAAGATAAGTTTCGGGAAGTTTATAACGATCAGCAAGGAAGAGCTGTACAGCGATGTGGATGAACCGGTAAGCCTTTCGGTAAATTTCCTGTTGATGATTATCCTGTCGTCTTTTGTAGCGGGGATAGGGATACTGAAAGACAATGTGGCCATTATTATAGGAGCTATGGTCATTGCCCCTTTTCTCGGGCCAAATATGTCGATGGCATTCGGGACTACCCTGGGCGACTGGCATATTATAAGAAAGTCGATGCTTACAGGGATCGTTTCTACCCTGATCACCCTGGCGATTTCCTTTTTCTGGGGCATGTTCGCCTCGGGTGTAGGCGATATTACGATGGACCCCGACCTGGGGATGCAGGATATCGTACTGGCCCTGGTATGCGGGTTTGCAGGTGTGATATCTGTTCTGGGCGGACAGGGAGGCAGCCTGGTAGGGGTTATGGTGGCAGCGGCCCTGGTACCGCCACTGGTAAGGGCGGGACTTCTTTTCGGCGGCGGCTATTATACGGATGCCCTGAATTCTTTTCTTATATTTTCCACTAACATTATCTGTCTTAATATCGCGGGGATAATAACGTTTTACCTGGCGGGAATCCGTCCGGGGAAATGGTGGGAAAAGGAAAAGGCAAAACGGAAAACCCGCAATGCCTTTCTTATATGGTCTTTTGGCCTTGTTCTCATCATTGTTGCCATCCTGGTCATTCGCAAGCTGGGAGGGGAACAGTAGGGTGGTGAGTTCCCGTTGGGCTAATCCCCGTCTTTCTCCGCCTGTTCCTTAAGGAGTTTTACATATTGGTCCAGCTCTTTTCCGTACCTGGAGCCAGCGATCTCGGGGGTGAGTGACTTGTTGATGGTATCGAGGTATTTCAGGCGGACATTACCGGCGTCCACCAGGGCGATATAGGGAGCTATATAAGAGTCTTTATTGGCCAGGGCGTAATTGAGGGTATACAGGTAACTGCGTGTAGTGTTCCTGTCGGAAAGCAGGGCCAGGGAGTCGATCCTGGCCGAATCGCCGGAAGCCTTGATCTGTTCTGCTATCAGTTCCAGGTTTTTTTCCCGGAACCGCTTCATCATGCTTTCGTACTGTTCCAGTTTTTTATGGGTTTCCGATCCGGTAACCTCAGCTTCCGCAGAGAAAAAATTCCAGCTGGTTTCAATATTTATATCACCTTTCTCCCCGAAAAAGCGGAGGCTGGTATCCTTGTTTATGCTGTTGAACCGGTTTACCGACAGGTAAAATACTTCCGGATCTTCTATCGCCGTGGTAAAGTCGAAATTACTGTTACCGTCAACCACCAGGGAGTCGAGGGTTACCAGGGTGGAATCCTGGATTTTCTGTAGGTATATGGTTCCCTTTTTCAGTCCCTTGACCTGCCCCGTGAGGTGCATGACGTTTTCGTTTTTGCTGCATGAAAAACCTGCCAGGAGCAGTATGATAAGTGCGATAGATCGGTTTGCGGATATCATGATGGTTTTAACAGTTATAAAATTAGTGTTGCAAATATCTTTAATCTGATCCATATATGCTAAAGAGTGGAAGCAAATTCCATAAGCCATGTACACAACATGGCCCCGTAGGTCCCGACGGCATAACCGAATACGGCCAGCAGTACCCCTGTGGTAGCCAGGGACGGATGAAATGCCGCCGCTACTACCGGGGCCGATGCGGCGCCTCCCACATTGGCCTGGCTCCCCACAGCGAGGAAAAAGAACGGGGCCCTGATCCATTTGGCTACCAGGATGAGCAAGGCTGCGTGAAATGCCATCCATATCAGTCCGATAGCCAGTAATCCCGGGTTGTCGAATACGGCCCTGAGATCGATTTTCATTCCGATGGTGGCTACCAGGATATAGATACATACACTACCGAACTTTCCGGCTCCCGCCCCTTCGTAATTACGGGCGGGAGTGAACGACAATACAATGCCTATAAGGGTGGCTATGGTGACCATCCAGAAAAATTGCGACCCGAAAGATGACAGGGCACTTTGTTTGTTACTGATGGCTTCGAAATTTGCGGTCAGAAACCCGGAAATAAGGTCAGCGCCCCAGTGAGAGACGCCGACAGCCCCGAAAGCGAGGGTTAGGATAATAATATAATCTGAAATAGTGGGGATACGGGATGTCTTTTCGGCAAAAGCGGAAACTTTTTGTTTCAATGCTTCGATAGCCGAATCATCTGCGTTGAACCATCGGTCTATCTGCCTGTTTTTACCGATTCCGAACAGGATAATAGCCATCCATAAATTGGCCACGACCACATCTACCAGTACCATACCCCCGTATTTTTCCGGGTTGTAATGAAATATTTCCAGCATGGCAGCCTGGTTGGCACCTCCGCCTATCCAGCTTCCGGCCAGGGTAGCCAGTCCGCGCCAGATCGCATCGAAGCCGGCGCCCCCTACGGTTTCGGGAGAGAAAATGGAAACGATCAGAATAGCTATGGGGCCTCCGAGAACAATGCCCAGGGTACCTGTGAAAAACATGATCAGGGCCTTGGGACCCAGGTTGAAAACAGCCTTGAGGTCAATGCTCAGGGTCATGAACACCAGGGCTGCCGGAAGCAGGTATTGACTGGCTATATAATACAGCTGGGACTCCCGGTAATCGATGATCCCTGCCGAATTGAGTATAGCCGGGATCATGTAGCACATGAGCAATGCCGGAATGATGCTGTAGAATTTGTTCCAGAAACCGGTCTTTTTCGAAGAAGTGTAGAAAACAAAACCGAGAGAAAGCATTAGCAGTCCGAAAACGATGGTATCGTCCGTAAAAAGAGTAGTTTTTTCCATATTAGTTGTAGTTAGCACGGCAAAATACGAAAATCGGGGAGAACGGGGAAACTGCAGACAAACTTAGCGGCTTCCAAATTTAACTATTTTATTTAGAACAACTTTAAATAAAGAATTAAATTAGCCGTTTAAACATTTTGCATATGGCTGTCAAGAACAATGGAGTGCTCCGCGGGGTACTGACGGTAAAGAGGAGAACATTTCTTACGCCCCATTATATCAGGGTAGTCCTGGAGGGAAATGATGTTCCCCTTTTTAAAGATACCACCATCGGGGTCAATAACAAGATACTTGTTCCACCCCGGGGAGTAAAGGAAATTCACTTCCCGGAATACGATGAACAGAAGGGCGAATGGATTGCTCCGCCCGAGCACCTGAAGCCTGTAGTGAGAACATATACGCACCGCGGTATAAACCTGTCTGAAAATGAGATGATCATCGATTTTGCCTATCACGGCGATTCCGGTCCTGCTTCGGCCTGGGCGGCCTCCGCAATAGAGGGGGACAAGCTGGGGGTTTTGATGAAACAAGGCAAAAAACCGCTGATCAGCCCGGCAGACTGGTATCTTCTGGTGGGCGATATTACGGCCATACCTGTGCTCGGGGCCATCCTGGAAACCCTGCCGGAGACTGCCAGGGCCAGGGTTATTATTGAAATTCCCACAGAAGAAGACCGGCAGGAGCTGTACACTAAGGCTGATGTCGATATACAATGGGTATACAACCCCTTTCCCGGAAAAGATAGTGAACTGGCAGCGTTTGTAAAAAAAGTGAGCATCCCCGAAGATGTTTCCAGGTTCGGTTACGTGGCTGCCGAGTTTTCAAGTGTCAGGGAGATCCGGGCTTATCTTCGCAAGGACCTCGGGTGGACCTCCGGCGAACTTTATGCCTATTCCTACTGGAAGGACGGAGTGGCCGAGGACCAGTCCGTTACGGCCCGGCGGAAAGAAAAAGAAAGCATATAGGCCTGTTTTCTGCCTGCTTTTCCCTGTTACGGAGAGCTTACAGCAGTTCCCGCAGATAGAGGGCTACCCCGTCTTCCTTGTGATGCCGGGCGATGGCCTTGGCTACGGCCTTGACCTCGTCGCGGGCATTGGCCACCGCTACACCGTGACCTACGGCTGCGATCATTTCGGTATCGTTGTAGTTGTCGCCGAAAGCGATGGCGGCTTCCAGGGGAATATCGTACTGTTCCAGCAGCCTTTTTATTCCGGTGAGCTTGGAAACCTGTTTGCTGGCGATTTCTATATAGGTATCCTTGGAACGGTACAGATGGAGACCGTCGCCCAGGTGTTCCCGGAAATACTGATACGCTTTTTCGATCAGGGCAGCATCTCCCATACAGGTTATTTTATGGGCCCCGATACCGCTGCGACTCCATTCGTCCGCCACGATACGGTTGGCCTTGATCTCGGGACTTACCCTGGTGTTGTTCTCTTCCCGTTGTGCCCAGTAATCGTAGGCCTCCACATACCACGAATCGTGCTGGAAAAGGCTGATATGGAATTTGCCGTCCGGGTTGTTTTCATTGTATGCCACGATCCTGTGTATGGTTTCCGGGGGGATTTCCGTAGAATGAATGGCTGTATCGCCTGTCATGACCAGGGCCCCGTTATAACAGATCAGGGGAGTGTCGGTGATCCCCAGTTTTTCCTGCAAATGCGTCATTTGTTTGGGCATCCGTGCCGATACCAGGACCACGGGCATACTGGCCTTTATCCTGCCGATCTCACGGATGGTGTTTACAGACAGGTCTCTTTCTGCATTCAGAAGAGTGCCGTCGATGTCTGAAAAGAGTATGCGGTACGCCATATATGATATATTTATTGTGCTGCAATTACGCAAATATATTGCGGATATTCAAAATGCGGTGTTGTTAGGTCATTAAGTTATTCAGGTATTTTTTTAAGGGCTGAATCACTGAAACAAAAATCAGTCCGTGCCGGGGTTGTCGTCCTTGATCAGCAGTATTTCACGTCCGTTCTGACGAAGGAGCAGCCCCACAGGGATATCATTGCCATCGGTTTCAAAAGTGATCCGGGCCAGCAGGTCCTTGAAAAAGAAACGGTGATGGCCGTAATGGTATATGACTTTGGGCTTTATATCCGGAGCGGAGACATATAGTTTGTTGTCCCGGTAAGTGATCTCCAGGGATGCCCCCAAGCCGTTGTTCTGGTAACTGCCGGCGTATTGTTTCAGCATTCCGGATGGGATGGCGACGGGTTCCGGGGTTTTCAGGATGTTGTTCCTCAGGGAATCGGCGAGGTACAGGGCTACATCATCTACGGGGTTGACCCCTGAATTGGCCAGAACTGCCACTGCTGTTCTGCGGTCCGGGTTCAGGGCTACAAAAGAGTGAAATCCGCCGGTATTGCCGTTGATAAAGGCAACATTGCCCCGAAAGTGCCAGCCCAGTCCCTGTTTATGGCCTTTCCGGTCATTGAAATGTGCTTTTAATGTAAGGGATGCGGGACCTTTCAGCGAAGTGTCACTTTCGATAAAGGACGCTGCAAATGACAGCAGATCCGTGATATTGCTCTTGATGCCCCTTGCAGCGGCAAGAGCCTTAAAGTGCCAGTGTTCCGCAATGGTGTCTGTATATCCCGTGGCATAGTGCCTGCGCATTCCGGGAGGTACTTCGAGAAAGGTATGCTGTAGCCGGAGAGGTTCGGTGATGTCCTTTTTCAGCAGCGAATTGTAATCGGTTTTCTGTATGTCGGAAAGCAGTTCCCCCAGCAATCCGAAACCGGTAATGGAATACCTGTACTTTTTTTTCTGCCCGGGATCGGAGTGCAGGTTTGTATAAGTGAATAATTCCTTACGACTGTAACCGGCATAAGGGTCGGCTTTGGCCGGATAGCCCGGTTTTTCCGGAAGTGAAGGTAGCCCTGAGGTGTGTGTGGCCAGTTCTTTCCAGGTTATGCCGGTGTCCGGAAATTGCCCGCTACTGTCCCTGAGAGCAGGGGGGATGCGTTCCCCGAGCCTGGTACTATCTCCGTATACATACCTGGCCAGCAGGAGTGCCGTATATATCTGGGTGGCGTCTCCTATTTCGTAAAGTGTATTTTTATCGGCTTCCTGTGCCGGGTTCCTGCTGGCTTTGCCGTAGATGTAATAATGTGTTTCCCCTTTATTCCAGATACCCAGGGCTATAGAAGGGTATATGCCCTGTTCTACCCGGGTTTTGAGTTCGTCTTTTACAAGCTCCGGTATCTGGGCCAGGCACTGTGTGTAGGGCAGGCTGCAAAATATCAGAGCGGACAGCAGCATGTTCTTTGTCCGTTTCATTAAATATCGATATTGGCGGCAATCAGGTTCTGTATCTGCAAAGGTACACAATTTGCGATAGTGTCTTGTGTTTGGGTTGCAGGTTGAAAGTTACAGGTTGCGGTATATTATCCTGATATATTATTTTCTCCCTCCCGGGTAGTGAATATTTACAGGATGTTTTTACTTTTGAAACTGTTTTATATCTTCCTTCGAGGGTAAAAAAATGGCAGGAAGCACCGGCGATTTAACTGCTGTGCTGAGCCCTTCGGGGTTTTCCTACCCCGATGCTCGGGACAGGCTGTCGGAATGACAGTTCAGCGTTAGACCAGCAACTAACAAACTAAGAACTAATAAACTAAACTAATGAAAAAAGCATTCTTTTTACTGCTGATCGTTTCGGGGCCATTACTGTGGGCTGCGGAAGGAACTTCGGATTGGGGGCCAACCGGTCACCGTACGGTTGCGGAGATCGCGGAAAAATACCTGAGCAGGAAAGCGGGAAAGAAAATCAGCAGTTTACTGCACGGGGAAAAGCTGGCGGTCGGGGCTGCGTATGCCGACGAAATAAAATCCGATCCGCGTTACCGGTATATCAATCCCTGGCATTACGTAAATATTGCTCCCGGCAAACATTACGGGGAGGCTCCGGCAAATCCGCAGGGCGACCTGGTAACGGCCATTGAAAAGTGTGCGGAAGTATTGCGGGACGACAATGCGACGGAAGAGGACAAGGTGTTCTACCTGAAACTGCTGGTCCATTTTATCGGCGATCTGCACCAGCCCCTGCATGTAGGCAGGGCCGAAGATAAGGGAGGTAACGACATACAGGTAAGATGGTTTAACGAAGGTACCAACCTGCACAGCGTATGGGACTCCAGAATGATCGACCATTACAAGATGAGCTATACGGAACTGGCGGACAGTTACCCCGATATTTCACGTGACGACCTCAGGGCGATAAGCGGGGGGACCGTAGGGGAGTGGGTAGAAGAATCACGATTACTGGCAGACAGGGTTTATGCTTCCGCCGGAATGGGGGACAAACTGGGGTATAAGTATATGTACGATCATTTCGATACGGTCAGGGAGCAATTGCGCAAAGGCGGAATACGGCTGGCCGCGGTGCTCAATGATATTTTTGGTTGATGGTGCTAAGTTATTGGGTTGATAGGTTATTGAGCATAAATTAAGCAACCTGATAACCCATTCCCCCTACTGGAATACGGACTGGTGTTCATGGCGGTATTCCGACGGGCTTTTGCCTGTAAATTCCCTGAACGACTTGTTGAAGTGGGAAAAATTGTTGAACCCGCATTCAAAGCAGATCTCCGTAATGCTCATGGGTTTTTCTGCCAGGAGTTTTGAGGCGTGTACCAGCCGGTATTCGTTGACAAATTTTGTAAAGGTCTTGTTGGATATTTTCTTGAAGTACCTGCAGAAAGAAGGTACGGTCATGTTTACCAGTGCCGCCACTTCGTCCAGGCTGAGGGCCCTCTGGTAATTATCCTTGACAAAGTTGAACACCGTATTGATGCGTTGATTGTCCTGGATGTCGGTCTCAAGGGAAAAACTGTCGGCATTGAGCACCTTGTATTCCCTGGAGTCCTGGAGCTCGTGTAATACGCTGAGCATAGTCAGTAACCTGTTGAACTGCGATTGCATGGACATCTGCTCGATCTTTTTTCCGATCTCCGTTTTGGTATCGCCGTAAAAGGCAATGCCACCCCTGGCCCGGTCGAACAGGGTTTGTATATTCTTCATTTCCGGAATTTTCAGGAAATCATTCCCCAGAAAATTAGGTCTCATCTGGATAACGGTCTCACTTTTGTTTCCCGTGAGTTCATTGGTAAAGCCGCAATGGGGCAGATTGCTCCCGATAAGGATAAGGTCACCTTCCGTATAATAGGAGATATGGCTTCCTATCTGGCGTTTTCCAGCTCCCCCGTTTACATAAACAAGTTCTATTTCCGGGTGATAATGCCACAATTTGGCCTTGTTGTTCTTTTTCTGGGTATACAGGGTATAGGAAAAAGAATTGCCAAAAGACGGGTGTATCACTTCAAATGCGGGTTTCGGGCTTTTTAGTTCCATCGTGTTCCGTTTTTCGGGTTAAGAAATTATTAAAATAAAATCAACGATTTTAGAGATTTGTATGCAAATTTAATAATAATATATGAAATATTAACCGTAACATTTTCTTAACATTGGTTGAGGGTTAAAATAGCACATATATAGGAAAATTTATTGGTAGTAGGGAGAAGACGGCCGTTATAATTTTACATCGTCAACAAAACCTAATCCGTTTAATTAAAAAAAATGCTGTTATGAAGAAGTTTAACAAAATCAGTATTGTTGCCGCCATGATGTTTGTGGTAGCAACAGCCGTAGCAAAGACCGGAGATCTTGACGTATCCCTTGAAGTTAAAGGGTATGAGGGAAAAACCGTAAGTTTTGTTGTGAACAGTGTGCAGAAAACTGTGGGCTTGTCTTTAATAGACATGAATGACAGGGTTTTGTATGCAGAGAACATTGAGGTTAACGGGGAGTACAAGAGAACCTATAATTTTGACAAGCTTCCCGAAGGTAAATATTATCTCGAAGTGGAGAGCGCTACCAAAATTAAGCGTTATCCCATAGTGGTAGATAATAGCTCTGCAATGCTGCTCTACGATAAAAACGACGAAATGTACAAGCCCGTGGTTTCGGTCAAAAAGAGTATGGTATACGTAAACCTGCTCAGTCTTGATAAATCTCCCCTGCATGTGGAGGTTTACGACGCCCAGAACAACCTGCTTTACGAAGAAACACTGAAAGGAGCATACGAACTCGGTAAGATGTACGATTTTTCCAATGTACATAAAGGGACTTACAGGCTCGTTATGACCCACAAGGACAAGACTTTCGTAGAAAGCGTACAGACTACTGCCGTAAAGTCTTAACCGACAGAATACGGAAAAAGAAAGAGATTAAAATATTGGGTTTTTAATAGATTGATTGATTTTAAAGCGAGAAACGGGCTGCTTTCCTGAGGGAGGCAGCCTGTTTCCGTTGGGGGGATGGTTATTGGGTTATTAAGGTTACTAAGTTATTGGGTTGTTGCCTTAATAACTTAATAACCAGGTAACTCAATAACTTATCAATTATTAATTCTTTTCTTTAATATCCTTCTCCCGGTTGCGGTATAAAGGATTGGCGTATTCGGTTTTTCTGAACCGGATCGCCTCCCAGTCTTCATTGATCGTAAGTGTATTTACCGCATCGTATGCGTTTCTGGTAAGCGGCCCCCAGTCATAGGCGTCGGTGATATCCGTATCGAAATGTGCCGAGATGGTGCGGGGATGGGCCACCCAGAGGACCACATCGTCCTTGAGTTTCGGGCCGAGTGTCAGCATCTGCTGTTCGAAATCGCGGATGGTGGTGACAAATACCAGGGCAAACTCTACTTTGTTTACCTGTACCAGCGATTCGTAGATGTCTATGCCGGTCAATTCTGCCAGCTGCTGTGAAAATCCCTCAGGCTCGTTGAGGATGAGAATTTCCTTCTGATCTTCCAGTTTTAGTTTTTTGAACAGGTTTTCCATAATACAGGGTGTTGTGAAAATATCGGATGAAAGGTGTCCTCCTAAATATACGAAAAAAATCCGGTTTTCACCCGCAGTGAATCACAAAGGTATGGTGATGGCCCCCGTGAAAACAAAAAACGCCATTCCGTATGAGAATGGCGTTTTCCGTGGATAACTGCCGTGATCTATTTTATCATGTCAAAACTGCGCTTTACAAAACTGGTCAGTTCTTCTCCCCTGAGCAGTCCTTTAGACAGGCGGGCAAGGTCCAGGGACTGTTTTATAAGCCTTTCCTGTTTGGCCTTGGTCTTGGTCTGAAGTATCTGTGATACCAGCTCGTTATTTGTATTGACCACCAGGTTGTACATTTCAGGCATATTGCTCATGCCGAACATGCCCCCGCCGCCGGTGGCGCTCATCTCTTTCATACGCCTCATAAACTCGGGTTCAGTAATCACGAAGGGCGCCGCATCGCTGTCCATGGCTTCCAGTTGTACCGTGTATTTTTCCTTGGGTACTGCAGCCGTTATGACCTCTTTCAGGGATTCCTTTTCTTCATCCGAGAGTTTTGAGATCTTTTCCTCATCCTTTTTGATCAGGTTGTCGATGGGTTCCGAATCTACCCTTGTAAAGGAGATATTCTCCTTGCCGGTTTCCAGTTTCTGGATCAGGTGGGCCACTATGGGAGAATCCAGTAAGAGGACCTCGTAACCTTTGGCCCTGGCTTCTTCGATATAGCCGTGCTGTTCTTCCTTGTTGCTGGCGTAGAGGATAACCAGTTTGCCGTCTTTGTCGGTCTGGCTGTCCTTGATTTTTTCCTGTAGTTCTTCAAAAGTATAGTAGTTGTTATCTACAGTAGGATACAGGGCAAATTTATCTGCTTTTTCAAAGAATTTTTCCTCCGAGAGCATACCGTATTCTATAACGATCTTGATATCGTTCCATTTCTTTTCGAAATCCTCCCGGTTTTCCTTGAAGAGTGACGAGAGCTTGTCGGCCACCTTACGGGTGATGTAGTTGGAAATTTTCTTGACATTGCCGTCGGCCTGCAGGTAGCTTCGCGAGACGTTAAGCGGAATATCCGGGGAATCGATCACCCCCCTGAGCATGGTCAGGAACTCGGGAACGATGCCTTCTACATTGTCGGTGACAAATACCTGGTTCTGGTACAGCTGTATCTTGTCTTTCTGAAGATTGATCTCGTTGTTGAGTTTCGGGAAAAACAGTATGCCGGTCAGGTGAAACGGATAGTCTACATTGAGGTGAATGTGGAACAGCGGTTCCTCAAATTGCATGGGGTACAGTTCCCTGTAAAAATTCTTGTAATCCTCCTCGCTGAGGTCGGAGGGCTGTTTGGTCCATGCCGGCTGAGTGTTGTTTATAATATTGTCTGTCTCCCGGGTAGGTGCGGGATCTTCCTCTTTGGCACCTTCCGGTTTGGGAAGTGTTTCCGTACGTGTTCCGAACTTGATGGGTACGGGCATGAATTTGTTGTATTTCACCAGCAGTTCCTGTATGCGCCCTTCTTCCAGGAATTCGGTGGAATCGTCGGCGATGTGGAGGATGATCTCCGTACCGCGTTCTGTTCTGTCTGCTTCTTCGAGGGTGAACTGCGGGCTTCCGTCGCAGGTCCAGTGCACCGCCGGAGCATCGGTATGGGACTTGGTGATGATCTCTACCTTGCCGGCCACCATAAAGGCAGAATAGAAACCGAGGCCGAAATGCCCGATGATCCCCGTATCTTTAGAGTCCTTGTATTTTTCCAGGAATTCTTCGGCTCCTGAAAATGCGACTTCATTGATGTATTTCTGAACTTCTTCGGCAGTCATCCCGATCCCCTGGTCGGTAATGTGAAGTTTTTTCCCCTCTTTGTCTATTCTGACCTCGATAACGGGATCGCCGTATTCCACCTTGCTTTCACCGATACTGGTCAGATGTTTGAGCTTCAGGGTAGCATCCGTGGCATTGGAGATAAGCTCCCTCAGGAAGATTTCGTGGTCGCTGTACAAAAATTTCTTGATCAGCGGGAAAATGTTCTCCACCGATACATTGATATTTCCGGTTGTCATTGTATATGATATTTTAATAGTAATTTCCGATCAGACCTTTTCCAAAAAAAATACCAAGAAGGAAACGGCTGCCAAAGTGGCATAAGAAAGATCAGGAAGCAGCTCCGGGGAAGGATTCCCTACTTTTTTATGCAGATTGGATTAAATTGCGATTTTTATTTTATAGATTTAATGTTCTTAAGTGCTAAAAACAGTAAAATGATGTATAATTCCAGAATTTCCGGAACAGGATATTATGTGCCGGAACACGTGGTTACCAACGACGACCTTGCCGGTATTATGGACACCAGTGATGCGTGGATACAGGAACGTACCGGGATCAGGGAGCGGAGACATGTAGTACGGGGGGACGGGAATACCACGGCCAGTATGGGGGTGAAAGCTGCGGAAAAAGCGATAGAAAATGCCGGGATTGACCGGGATGATATCGATTTTATCATATTTGCGACCCTGAGCCCGGACTATTATTTTCCGGGGCCCGGCGTCCAGGTACAGCGGGACCTGGGGATAAAAACGGTAGGCGCCCTGGATGTCAGGAACCAGTGCTCGGGGTTTATTTATGCGCTTTCGGTGGCCGACCAGTTTGTAAAGACCGGCATGTACCGGAATATCCTGGTCATAGGTTCGGAACTGCATTCGACCGGGCTGGACATGAGCACGCGGGGCAGGGCGGTTTCGGTAATTTTCGGGGATGGCGCCGGAGCGGTGATCCTGGGCAGGGAGGAGGACCCGTCGAAAGGGGTGTTGTCTACCCATCTTCACTCCGAAGGTGAGCATGCCGAAGAACTGGCCCTTATCGCCCCCGGAATGGGAAAACGGTGGGTGACGGAGATCCTGGAAGAAAACGACCCGGCTGATGTTTCCTATTATCCGCATATGAACGGGCAGTTCGTGTTCAAGCATGCCGTGGCCCGGTTCAGCGAGGTGATTGTTGAAGGGCTGAAGAAAAACGGCCTGGCCCCTTCGGATATTGATCTTCTCATACCGCATCAGGCAAACCTGAGGATCTCACAGTTCATACAGCAGAAATTCGGGCTTTCCGATACGCAGGTCTACAACAATATACAGCGTTACGGCAATACTACGGCGGCATCCATTCCCATAGCGCTGGCAGAAGCCAGGGAAGCCGGAAAGGTAAGGGACGGAGACCTGCTCGTCCTGGCGGCCTTCGGCAGTGGGTTTACCTGGGGAAGTGCTGTCATCCGGTGGGGCTGAAACAGTCCCGGGGGGTACTGTGAGATTCCCACGGCAATATGTGCGTCTGAATAACCTGACAACTTAATGACCCGGCTACGGCGTATCCTCTTCTTCACTGCTTCCCGTGGTCAGGAGCCCCAGGGCAGAATTCGCCGGGACGAGTCTCCTGTCCTGGTTGTCGAGCAGCATCATCCTGGCAAAATTGATCTGGTGTACATAACCGTTGTTCTCCCCGTTTTCGGTAGTGCTAATGGTAACCTCTCCCTGTGTTGCCTCGTATACGGCCTGTTCTTCGGGAGTTCCCGGCCTTTCTTCCATACAGAAATAATCGTCGGGGACCGCCCCGTTAAAGATATGGAAAAAGACCCTCGATCCCGTACCGATCGTGCTTGTTCTCAGTGTGTCTTCTTCGGTCACCTGGTCCAGGAGCATGCCTTCCTCGAGATCGAGAACAATGGCGACGCCCTTTCCGTCGCCTGTAGTCCCTGTTTTGTACAGCAGGGTGTCGTTGCAGTAGGAAACGGTGTTGGCATAGGTGATATCGAGATCTGCACTTTCGGGAGATGTCGAGAAAGTACCGAGGTAGAATTCGTCTTCTATGATACTTTCCCCGGCTTCATTCTGGAGTACGGCGCCGTGTATCCTGATGCCGTGATTGAACCCGGTACCATCTGCCTTGGCGGTAGTGGCAGCGCGTACGATCCCCCCGGTTGCGGTAATTTCCTTTTCTACCGATGGTGTGGCGGGAGTGATGGTGCTGCAGAAATAATTATTGTCTACTTCACCGTTAAAAAAACGGTAATACAGCTCGGAACTTCCGGGGATCAGGCTCTCGATACTGTCTGTCGTAGCCCTGTTCCTCAAAAAATTGGTCGGCAGTTTCAGGATGAGGGCTTCGCTTTCGGCAGCTTTGAATATAATGCCGGTTTCGCCAAAAGTATCGCAGGAAGATATATCGGATTCAGAGAGGTCCACGCGTTCGATGTCCAGGTCGCCGTCATTACATGAAGAGAGCAGGAAGAGCGGTAAAAGCAGTACCGCTACGGTATTTTTCAGGCTTATACGATTCATAAGATAACAGTCTTTTTACATTGTTCGGGATGTGCTGTATCCGGACAAATCCCTTAAATTTGTACGCGCATTTCCGAAACAAAAGTACGGGAAATGTATGTATAACGGATAAAATCATCTATAATTTTAAGGAACGGATGCACAGGATATATCTCGACAATGCAGCGACCACTCCGATGCGGGATGAGGTCGTCGATGTATTACATACCGTAATGAAAGAACACTATGGCAACCCCTCTTCGATACACAGTTTCGGGCGTTCGTCCCGGACACTGATAGAAAAGGCGAGGAAAACCATTGCGGGTTACCTGCATGCCTCTCCTTCTGAGATCGTTTTTACTTCGGGAGGTACCGAGGCCGATAATATGGTCCTTCGCAGTGCCGTACGCGACCTGGGAGTACAGACCATTATCACTTCCCGGACCGAGCATCACGCCGTACTGAACACGGCAGAACAGCTGGGCAGGGAGTACGGGACAAGCCTGAAATTTGTTTCGCCGGACCCCGACGGAACCCCGGACCCCGGTCACCTGGAAGAACTCCTGAAAGGCGACAGCACCCGCAAGCTGGTAAGCCTCATGCACGTAAACAACGAGATAGGGAACAGGATAGATATCGATACGGTTGCCCGTATCTGCAAGGAGTACGGCGCATTGTTCCATTCAGATGCCGTACAGTCTGTGGGCCACTGGGAATGGGACCTGCAGCGAACCCCGGTAGATTTTCTGGCGGCTTCGGCCCATAAATTTCACGGTCCCAAGGGAGTGGGGTTTGCCTTTATCCGGAAAAAAACCGGGATGCAACCCCTGATCTTCGGGGGTGAACAGGAACGCGGTTATCGTGCGGGCACCGAAGCTGTACACAATATTGCGGGAATGGAGCAAGCCTTTAAAATGGCTTATGACCGCCTGGAAGAGGAAAGGGCATATGTAAGCGGCCTGAAGGATCATTTTCTGGCACGGCTCAGCGCGCGTATTCCCGGGGTGGTGTTCAACGGCAGTGGTGAGTGCGCCGAAAGGAGTACGTATACCCTGGTAAACGTTCGCCTGCCTTTTAGTGAGGATAAGGCGCAGATGCTCCTCTTTCACCTCGACCTGAAAGGGATCGCGTGTTCCCAGGGAAGTGCCTGCCAGAGCGGGAGCCTTTCCGGGTCGCATGTTCTCAATGCCATATTGAGTGAGGAAGCGCTTAGAAAACCTTCACTGCGCTTTTCCTTTTCATCCTTTAATACGAAGGAAGAGCTGGATTACGTGGTCGATACGCTGGCGGAATTTGCTGCCGGGCAGGGGGGGGTAATAAGTTAATGGGTTGATGAGTTATTCAGGCAACAACTCATTAACCCAATAACCTAATAACCCAATAACCAATTATCGGATTGAGTGCTTCCGGGAATTATTTTTCATAAGGGAATTTCCTGGAGGCCTTTTTCATGATGGATTCGATGATGTCGCGGGTGTTCTTTCCCGACTTGCGGGTCATGGTCTTTTCGAATTTCCACAATAGTTTTCCCGTATCCCCGTCACTTAGTTTTATGGCGATCCGGCCGTAGTCGCTTTTACCGCTCACGATATCAAAAAAGCCGGGGTTTTCCACGCCTTTGGAAATGAGCTTGCTCAGCGTCATATTGCCGCTGATAATACCGTCCACACCGAGGATCTTACAGAGGTCTTCGGTGGTGTGGATATCGATATTGTCGAGGGTGATACCGTTTTTACTCAGTATGGCATTGGTGTTCTTGATGTTCTGGAAGCCCACCCGGAAGCCTTTCCTGTTTTTTTTCTGGGAGAAATAGCTCTCCAGGGCCTCCTGTACGGCATAGCCTTCCGTAGCCTGTAGTTCGTTCATCTGCTCCCTGCTGATGTTGTCGGTATGTTCGAGATGAAGGGTGGCCAGAAAGGGTACAATGGCCAGGGTTTTATGGTCCTTGCTCAGCTGGTCGAAACGCTTGCTTTCGTAGATGGTCTTCTGGGCAAAACCGGTGGTAAAACCCAGAAATGCCAATATAAAGAATATCCTTTTCACTTTTCCCGGAGTGTTTTTAATCCATATCAACAGCACTGCTTGCCAGTCAGCCGGAACATCACTGTATTTTTTTGTAAAGATGTGACAAAGGTACTGCTTTTACCCGATAATCGGGATTTAAACTCCTGTACTTGCCTCGAAATTGTAAAAACAGGCTTCTGTTACACACCTTACGGCCTTGCCCCGGGGTTCTTGGTTTTTTTTGCCCGGTAAAAGGTGGCGTTAAATGTGGTACTGTTGCCTACATTGTCGGTAACCACGACTTCCAGCTGCTGTTTGCTTTCGTCAAAACTCATGTCCTCAAAATCGTAGGTAAGCATGTTCTGCTTGGGCTCGTATTCCATTAAGATCCATTTCCCGTTGATGGTGGCCCGGTACGTATCTATGCCGCTGAGATCGTCGGTGATCTTTATTTTCAGGGAGTGGTAGTTGGACAGCCACTGCTTGTTTTTAAAATTCACCGGCGTTACCCGGGGAGGGGTACTGTCTTTGACAATGCTGAACACACCGAGGTCCCGGGTATGGGTAGAAAAGGAATTCCCTCTTTTGTAGGTTTTCCGGTATGCCGGCCTTCCCCTGCTGTCGGTATGTGCTATAAAGAGCTGCTTTCGCTCGCCTTCCGGGTATTCCGAAACATCCATGGTGAGGGTGTAGTTGTCGTGTAGCGGAATTTCCGGGTGATGTACCCGGCAACTGCCGTTCCCGAGATCTTCCAGGTCGAGGTACAGGTCGCCGTAACTGGAATTGGCCGGGAAAAACACGGTGTTTTTTCCTATGGTATATATGTTGTCCCGGTTTTTCCGAAGGTGATAAGGGGTGATTTCTTTTTTTACAGGCTGTCGTATGTCCTCTTTTTTACCGGACACCGGGATTTGAAGTGTACTGCTGTTCCCTTCAAAATCACTCACTTCTATGAGCACGTTGTACTGTGACCCTTCCTCGATGTGTATAATGCCGTTCTGGTGTTGCCTGCCGTAAATGCTGAGCCTGTTGCCGGTATCGATAAAGCACTTTTGTACGATTTGTCGCTGACGTACATAGTGGCTGTAATCTATCATGGTCTTGATATACCGGGTCTCCGCAAAGGAAAATGTCCTGAAATCGTAAGAGAGCCTCGCATTTCCGTTTACCGATAGCTGTACGCTGTACGCCCCGTTCTTGTTATAGGAAAGGTCTTGCCGGTCGTAGGTGCGTATCCCGAAACCGATATCCCCGAAGGCCGTGATCCCGTCGGCGAGCAGCGTACCGTCCGGTTGTCTTGAAAAGCGTATGGGTAATGGGTGTTGCGACTGGTTTACCCGGGTACTGTCGCTCAGGGAATAGGCGTATAGCCCCTGGATAACGGGGGCTTGTGTATCCTTGACCTTTAAACCGAAAAAAAACGGATTGATGGGCTTTTCGGTTTCGGTATCCCTTATTTCGAAGTGCAGGTGTGGCCCCCCGCTGCTTCCGGTATTGCCGGTATAGGCAATGACATCTCCCTTTTTTACCGGCAGTTCGGATGCATCAGGGCTGATTTCGATGCTGAAACTTTCTTTTTCATACTGCTGTTTTTTAACATAGGCCTCTATGACGGTATTGAACTTTTTCAGGTGTGCATATACCGTAGTATAGCCGTTGGGATGGGTGATGTAAAGCACCTTGCCATATCCCCAGGGTGATATTTTTATGGCCGAGATATATCCGTCTGCTGCGGCATATGCCTTCAGCCCTTCGCGTTGTTGTGTCTTGAGGTCGGTCCCGGCATGAAAATGGCTCCCCCGGAGTTCGCCGAAAGTTCCCGATGTCAGGAGGGGAATGTCGAGGGGGGCACGGAAATAATCGTCAGGGTAAGCCTGTTGCTGGGCAAAGCTGGCTGAAATGACCAGGAAAGCAAGTGCAAAATGAAATAATCGCATGGAATGTATTGTTAGGCCGGGCTAAAATAGTTAATAAGAGGAAGAAGGCAAAAAATATGATGCTTTATACGGAGAAAGCGTACTGTGACAGGGAGAAGAAAATACCGGTATGGATACGGGGCGACATCTTAACGTAATTTTTAGAAACGGTCCGCTAAAGAATTCTATCTTTACATCTTCTAAAATTGCAGGAGTAACTATGCCTTCAGAGTGTATTTCGTTGAGAGAAACAGGATATTTTTCCGGATTGATATGTGATTATGTGGAAAAAAAGGAAAGGCTTTCGCCGTTTTATCATCGTTTCCCGGAGCCTGCGGCCCTCGGGGAGCAGATGAAGGAGAAGCAGTCTTTTTACTCCCCTGAAGCGCGTAAGATACTCGGGGAAGTATTGAAACGGCAGTACGAAGGTACGGAGGTGTCTGCTGCAACCCGGTCCAATATGGAGGCGTTGACCGCTCCCGGTACCTTTACCGTGACTACCGGCCATCAATTAAACCTCTTTACCGGGCCGTCTTATTTTCTTTATAAGATAGTATCCGCTGTAAAACTGGCAGCGCGCCTGAACGAGACCTACCCGGAGAAAAAAGTGGTCCCGGTATACTGGATGGCCACCGAAGATCACGATTTTGAAGAGATCAGCCATTTTTATTTTAACGGGAAGAATTTTAACTGGAACAGGCCGTCCGGGGGAGCGGTAGGAAGGTTTTCTACCGACGGGCTGGAGGAGGTGTTCCAGCTGTTCTCAGCCGAACTCGGCCCGGGCACGCATGCCGATGAGCTCAGGGAGCTGTTCCGGGAGGCCTATCTCGGTCGTGATAACCTGGCACAGGCCACCCGGTTTCTGGTCAACCGCCTTTTCGGGCATTACGGGCTGGTGATCGTTGACGGGGACGACAAATTGCTCAAGGAGCGTTTTGTGCCGTATATGGAGGGCGAACTACTGGAGCATACCGCCTATGACCAGGTGTCGCATACCTCGGAAAAACTCCGGGAGGCCGGGTATGGCATCCAGGTAAACCCGAGGGAGATCAATCTCTTTTACCTCGGGGAGGATTTCCGGGAACGTATAGAAAAAGACGGGGACGGGTATACCGTGCACGGTACGGATATTTCATGGGGGCGGGACGCGTTGTTGAAACATCTCAGGGAAGCCCCTGAGCGCTTTTCTCCCAATGTGCTCATGCGCCCGCTGTACCAGGAAGTGGTCTTGCCTAACCTTTGCTATATAGGCGGCGGTGGTGAAATTGCGTATTGGTTGCAGATGAAGGATTTTTTCAATGCCGTAAAGGTACCCTTCCCCGTGCTGCTGGTGCGTAATTCGGTGTTGGTGATCAGTGCCAGGGAGCGGGAAAAAATGGAGCGCTTGCATTTGCAACCTGCCTCCCTCTTTATGGAGAGGGATGCCTTTATCAACAGGAAAGTCAGGGAGATCAGCGATATAGATATTGATTTCACTCCTCAGAAAACACACCTCAGGCAACAGTTCAAGGGCTTGTACGCCCTTGCGGAACGCACAGACAAGAGCTTTGAGAATGCCGTAAAAGCCCAGGAAGTAAAACAGCTGGAAGGGCTGGAAAAGCTGGAAAAGAGGCTGCTGAAGGCACAGCGCCGCAAACTTTCCGACCACGTGGTCCGTATTACCGGCCTGCAGGACGAATTGTTTCCGGGGCGGTCCCTGCAGGAAAGAACGGTTAACTTCTCCTGGTTCTACCGCGAGTACGGCAGCGGTTTTATCGCCGTACTGATGGAGGTGCTGGAACCGCTGGAAGGAGGATTTACGATATTGACCATGAAAGAGTAGCATGTCAATCACTATCTTTGCGGAAAAGAAAAACACGATGCACAACATAGATATGGATGTGGTAGACATGACCCTCGATGTCATGAAGTATGCCATAAGCCGGATTACCCAGACGGCCCCCGAACTGGGGCACCCCAAAAAGGAGGAGGAGCTCCGCAGGCTGGTGGGAGAAACCATCACCGATGAGGGGATTGGCGGAGAGAAAGCCTTCAGGCTGTTCCGCGACGTACTGGTCAGGGCAACAGTGCCCATAGACCACCCCCGGCACCTGGCCTTTGTGCCCGCAGCGCCTACCAGGGCTGCGGTAATGTTCGACCTCATTACCTCTGCATCCAGTATTCACGGAGCTTACTGGATGGAAGGCGCGGGAGGGATCTTCTGTGAGAATGAAGCCATGAAGTGGTTGGTATCCCTTACCGGTTTGCCGGAAGGTGCTTTCGGGGTGTTTACCAGCGGAGGTACGGCAGCTAATCTGTCGGCCATGGTCACGGCCAGGGAACACTGGAGAAATACCGCAGAAGCCCACGGCCGTGACCGGGGGTTGATGATCACTTCTGTCGGGGCGCATTCTTCCATTAAGGCCATGGCCAAGGTAATAGATGTGGACGTGTATCTCGTGGATTCAGAAGACAGGCTTTCGGGAGAGGGCCTGAAAGCAGCTATCGACAGCCTTTCGGCAGAACAGCGGCAGCGGCTCTTTGCCGTGGTGGCTACCGGGGGCACTACCAATGCAGGTATTATTGACGATCTGGACGGAATTGCCGGGATATGCGGGCAGGAGCAGCTGTGGTTTCATGTGGATGCCGCTTACGGAGGAGGGGCTTTGGCCGCCGATTCGGTACGCCATCTTTTTTACGGTATAGAAAGGGCAGACAGCATTACCATAGACCCTCATAAATGGCTGTTTTCGCCTTACGACTGCGGGGCGGTGATCTATAAGGACCCCGAACTGGCCAGGAAAGCCCACGCACAGGAAGGGTCGTACCTGGATATTTTCAAGGATGAGGGGGCACAGGGCTTTAACCCTGCCGACTACCAGATACAACTGACCCGGCGGGTGAGGGGACTGCCATTGTGGTTTTCCCTGGCCATGCACGGTACGAAAATGTATAAAGAGGCTGTGGAAAGAGGTATTTCCCTGGCGGGAATAGCCGGGGATATGATAGAAAGTTACCCGCAACTGGAACTGGTGCGGGAACCCAGCCTGTCGTGTGTGCTTTTCAGGAGGAAGGGCTGGTTGCCGGACGATTATACCCACTGGACGTATAAAAACCATCGCGACGGACTGGCCCTTGTGACCCCTACCAAATGGAAGCATGGAAATTCGTATGAGACCGTGGCCCGGTTCTGCTTTATCAACCCGGATACCACGGAAGAAGATATAAAAATGATCCTGGATACCATGGTATAGCACCGCGGGGTGTTTTGTGCCGCCTGTGGATAATTCCGGTAACGGAAATCCCCGATTTGAATTTGTTATTTGATATTTAGTAGTATTTTTGCGCATGCAACACGACGTACTTATTTTAGATTTCGGTTCGCAGTATACCCAGCTCATCGCTCGCAGGGTTCGCGAGCTCAATATTTACTGTGAAATTCACCCATTCAACAATTTGCCGGACGATATATCGCACTACAAGGCAGTAATCCTTTCGGGCAGCCCGTACTCGGTAAGGGCCGAAGATGCTCCTCACCCCGACCTGTCGGAGATCAGGGGCAGAGTGCCGCTGCTTGGCGTATGCTACGGAGCGCAGTACCTGGCCCATTTCGGCGGGGGAAGCGTAGAGCCCTCGGAGACCCGGGAATACGGCAGGGCCAATCTTTCCCATATTGCCGGGGGAGAACCCTTTTTTGAGGGGGTTTCTGTCGGGTCGCAGGTGTGGATGAGCCACAGCGATACCATAAAAAGGCTTCCGGACAATGCCGTGAAGATGGCAAGTACTGCCGATGTAGAGCATGCGGCCTATCGCATAGAGGGAGAACACACCTATGCCATACAGTTTCACCCGGAAGTATATCATTCTACGGACGGGAAGAAGATACTGGAAAATTTCCTGGTAAAGATTGCAGGGGTATCCCAGTCGTGGACCCCGGATAATTTTGTAGACATGACCGTGGATGTCCTCCGCGAACAGGTAGGTGACGACAAGGTGGTCCTGGCGCTTTCGGGAGGGGTCGATTCTACCGTGGCCGCAGTGCTGTTGCACCGCGCCATAGGTGAAAACCTGCACTGTATCTTTGTCAATAACGGCCTGTTGCGGAAGAATGAATTCGAGACCGTACTGAAGCGTTACGAAGGCATGGAGCTCAATGTGAAGGGAGTGGATGCTTCCGGTCGTTTTCTCGGTGCACTGGCCGGGGTCAGTGACCCGGAGGAGAAACGGAAGATCATCGGGAGGACCTTTATCGAGGTGTTCGACGATGAGGCCCATAAGATAAAGGATGTGAAATGGCTGGGACAGGGTACCATATACCCTGATGTGATAGAGTCGGTTTCGGTCAACGGCCCCTCGGCTACCATAAAAAGCCATCACAATGTGGGAGGATTGCCCGACTTTATGAAACTCAAGGTGGTGGAACCCCTTCGCATGTTGTTTAAGGATGAGGTGAGAAGGGTAGGTGCTTCCCTGGATATCGATCCGGCACAATTGGGAAGACATCCCTTTCCCGGACCGGGACTCGCCATACGCATTCTCGGCGATATCACCCCGGAAAAGGTGAGGATATTGCAGGAGGTAGACGATATCTTTATCAGCGGGCTCAAGAGCTGGGGACTGTACGACAGGGTATGGCAGGCCGGGGCCATCCTGCTTCCGGTAGACTCGGTAGGGGTTATGGGAGATGAACGTACCTATGAAAAATGCGTGGCATTGAGGGCGGTGGAAAGTACCGACGGGATGACGGCCGATTGGGTAAACCTGCCTTATGATTTTTTACAAAAGACTTCCAACGATATAATAAACAGGGTAAAAGGCGTTAATAGAGTAGTGTATGACATAAGTTCAAAACCGCCGGCCACCATAGAATGGGAGTAATCAATGAATTAAATACAAGCAGATGAACAGAATTGTCACAGTCTTACTGGTCTTCTTTCTGAGTGCGGTTGTCCACGCACAGGAGTTCGATACCCATGCGGTAAAAAAAGGAGAGACCCTGGAGAGCATAGCCCGGAAATACCAGGTGAGCACGTCTGATATTGTCCGTCTCAATCCGGAGGTAAAGAATGGCTTAACGATAAATTCCATCCTGATCATCCCGATCTCGGACCAGGCTAAAAAGGAAGGGCCGGAGATGACCCAGGAAGTGGTGTCTTTCATCACCCACAAGGTGAGGCGTAAGGAGACCCTGTTCAGTATTGCCCGGTTGTACAATGTAGGGGTAGACGATATAAAAAGATATAACAAGGAGCTCTATGGAAGACAGCTCAAGAAAAGGGAAAAAATACGTATTCCCCGTTATGAGTACAAGGCTGTAGAGGTTTTTAAGGACCCGGAACCGGATGATACGAAAGTATATACGGTACAGGCCAGTGAAGGAAAATGGCGGGTGGCCTATAAACACGGTATTACCATTGAAGAGCTGGAAAAACTGAACCCCGACATGGGAGATGTCCTGAAGCCGGGACAGGAACTGTTGGTGCCCGACAGCCCGGAACAACCCGAGAAGGAGGTCGATGACACTCATAACTATTACGTGGTACAGCCCAAAGAAGGGTTTTACCGCCTGAAGGTAAAGCTGGGGGTAACCAAAGAGGAACTCGAAGCTCTCAACCCCGAACTCAGGGACGGCGGGCTGAAAGCGGGCATGGTACTCAAACTGCCTAAAGACATCTCCGGGAATTTTGAGGTGGAAGACGGGGTGGTTACCGAGTCCTTTCATCTTGAAGACAGTATCCGCAGGGGGGAAACAACCAGCCTGGCCCTGGTGCTTCCGCTGCGGCTCAATGAAATGGGAGGAGGCGCAGACTATACCGAAAGGCTGAAGGGAAGCAAACTGCTCAGCCGTTCGCTCGATTTTTATACCGGGGCGCTGGCCGCACTGGATACGGCACGGCAGATGGGAATCTCGGTAAACCTCAATGTGCTGGACAGCAGGGGAGATGTTACGGGTGCAGGCGGATTGCTGGCTGCCAATGAATTCAGGACCTCCGATGCCATTATCGGACCTTTTCTTTCCAAACCCTTTAATGAGGTGGTTGCCGGGGTGAGGCACACTCCCGTGTTTTTGCCTTTTTCCGGAAATATAAGGTCGTCTGCAAATGTTTTTCAAACGGTGCCCGATGATAACGTTCTGCAGGGGAAGATGCTGAATTTCCTCAGGTCAGGAGGTGAGGACAAAGAGGTTATTATTATCGCAGACTCCAAAAATGCTGCAATACGGGCCACCTTACAGCAGGAATTGCCGGGGGCAAAGATACTTTCTCCTACCGAAGACAAATACATCCGGCTCGACGACCTGAAGAAACTGCTCAGTGACACCAGGGAAAACCGGGTTATCGTGGAAACGAACGACATTGTTTTACTGACCAATGTGACCGGGATACTGAACTCGGCACGTTCGGACAAACACAGGATTGTCATGTTTACGACAAAAAGGGGAAGCGCATACGATGCCGAAAGTATTTCCAATTTTCACCTGGCGAACCTCAATTTCCATTATCCTGCGGTAGACAAGGTATCTTCTGAAGATAATGCGTTCTCACAGGCCTATGAGAAGAAATTCGGGACCTCGCCCAACCGGTATGCGGTAAGGGGATACGACCTGACTCTCGATGTCATCCTGAGGCTTGCGTATAACAAGGACCTGTTCGATACGGCACCGAAGATCGGGGAAACCGAATATGTGGAGAACAAGTTCAAATACCACAGGAAATCCCGGGGAGAAGGGTTTTACAATAACGGGGCCTATATCGTAAGGTATACGGATAACCTTGAAATAGAAGAAGCGGGGAATTAATTGGTTGTTAGGTTGTTAAGTTATTAAGTTATTGGGTTATTCAGGCAACACTTAATAACCCAATAACCCAGTAACCTAATAACCCGGTAACCCAATAACAAAAACACAGCTATGACTTCCAGAGTAATTTACGAGGGAAACCTCAGGACTTCCTGCGAACACATCCGGTCGGGAAATACTTTTGTTACCGATGCACCCGTAGATAATAACGGCAGGGGAGAAGCCTTTTCTCCCACCGATACGGTAGCTACCGCCCTGGCCAGCTGTATGCTTACCGTAATGGGCATCAAGGCCCGGGAAATGGGGGCAGACCTCACCGGGACGCAGGCAGAAGTGACCAAGACCATGTCGGCCGGACCCCGGAGGATATCCGGGATTAAGGTTGTGATTGATTTCAGTATCGATCCGGATGACAAGACGAAAAAGATACTCGAACACACGGCCCGTACCTGCCCGGTGCATTACAGTCTTCATCCCGATATTGAGAAGGAGATCGTGTTTCACTGGCCGGGGTAATATTCCTTCCCGATTTCGTTTTATTATCTCTCTATAAATAAAATCAATAGGTTGTTTTTGACGGGACGAAAGTCCGGTTATTAACAACTTTGTATTTTCTATAGGTCCAAAATACCGAATATGTAAAAATCAAAAGGTTTTCGTTGTGAAAATTGCGAATTATTCGTGAAATAAAAGCAGATATTAAAAACTTTAAAAAGTGTTGGCTATTTCGTACTTTTGCTGGACTTTCAAAATAAAAAACTTTATACACAATGGCTTTTGATATTGATATGATTCAAAAGGTCTACGCAGAAATGGCCGAACGGGTTGACAGTGCCCGGGAGGTAGTAGGAAAACCGTTGACCTTGGCTGAAAAGATTTTGTATGCACACCTGTGGGACAAGACTCCTGGAAAGGCATTTGAGAGAGGGGTGGATTACGTGGATTTTGCACCGGACAGGATAGCCTGCCAGGACGCTACGGCACAGATGGCGCTGTTACAGTTCATGCATGCCGGTAAACCCAAGGTTGCCGTACCCACTACCGTACACTGCGATCACCTGATCCAGGCCAAAGTGGGGGCAGACAAGGATCTCAGAAGAGCCAATGAAACAAGTAATGAGGTATTCGACTTCCTGGGGTCGGTTTCCAATAAATACGGGATCGGGTTCTGGAAACCCGGAGCCGGGATCATTCACCAGGTAGTGCTTGAAAATTACGCTTTCCCGGGAGGAATGATGATAGGTACCGATTCGCATACGGTAAATGCCGGGGGGCTCGGAATGATCGCCATCGGAGTAGGTGGTGCGGATGCGGTAGACGTTATGGCGGGAATGCCCTGGGAACTGAAGTTTCCCAAGCTGATCGGGGTGAAGCTCACCGGAAAACTTTCCGGATGGACCGCTCCCAAGGATGTTATACTTAAAGTGGCGGGGATCCTTACCGTAAAGGGAGGAACCGGGGCCATTATCGAATATTTCGGGGAAGGTGCCGAGGCCATGTCCTGTACCGGTAAGGGCACCATCTGTAATATGGGAGCCGAAGTAGGGGCTACCACTTCCACTTTCGGGTACGATGCCTCCATGGACCGCTACCTGAGGTCTACCGGCCGTGCCGATGTTGCCGATGCGGCCAATGAAGTAAAGGAATACCTTACCGGGGATGCCGAGGTTTACGCAAACCCGGAACAGTATTTCGACCAGGTGATCGAGATCAACCTTGACGAACTGGAACCTCACCTGAACGGACCGTTTACACCGGACCTCGCTACGCCTATTTCCAGGATGAAAGAAGCTGCAAAGGAGAACGACTGGCCGCTTAAGGTGGAATACGGGCTGATAGGGTCCTGTACGAACTCTTCCTACGAAGACATCTCCAGGGCGGCATCCTTGGCCAAACAGGTGTCGGATAAAAAACTCAGGACAAAATCGAACTTTACCATAACGCCCGGTTCGGAACAGGTGCGGTATACCATAGAAAGGGACGGGCTCATCGATACCTTCAACAAGATCGGGGCCACCGTATTCGCCAATGCCTGCGGACCCTGTATCGGGATGTGGGACCGCGAAGGGGCAGACAAGGAAGAACGCAATACCATAGTACATTCCTTTAACAGGAACTTTGCCAAGCGGGCAGACGGTAATCCCAACACCCTTGCATTCGTAGGGTCTCCGGAACTCGTTACCGCGATCGCCATTTCAGGGCGGCTCGATTTCAATCCGCTGAAAGACAAACTGATCAATGAGGACGGAGAGGAAGTGATGCTCGACGAACCGAGGGGATACGAACTTCCGCCCGAAGGTTTTGCCGTAGAGGACGCGGGATACCAGGCCCCTGCAGAAGACGGTAGCGGTGTTGATGTGGCAGTCGCACCCACTTCGGAACGCCTGCAATTGCTGACCCCTTTCCAGCCTTGGGACGGTAAGAATATCACCGGGGCCAGACTGCTGATCAAGGCTTTCGGAAAGTGTACTACCGACCATATTTCCATGGCAGGACCCTGGCTGCGTTACCGCGGACACCTGGACAATATCTCGAACAACTGCCTGATAGGTGCGGTGAATGCCTATAACATGAAGACCAATTTCGTAAAAAACCAGCTTACGGGAGAATACGGAGGAGTGCCCGATACCCAAAGGGCCTATAAGGCTGCCGGGATACCTACCATTGTCGTGGGAGACCACAACTACGGGGAAGGATCTTCCCGGGAACATGCTGCGATGGAACCCCGTCACCTCGGTGTGAAAGTGGTACTGGTCAAATCGTTTGCCCGTATTCACGAAACCAATCTCAAAAAACAGGGAATGCTGGCGCTGACCTTTGCGAATGAGGCTGATTACGACCTGATCCAGGAGGATGATACCTTTAACCTGGTGGACCTGGAAGAATTTGCCCCGGGCAAACAAATTACCATAGAGGTCACTCACAAAGACGGCAGTAAAGACGTCATCAAAACAAATCACAGCTACAACGAAGGGCAGATCGGCTGGTTCAGGGCCGGTTCTGCGCTTAATCTTATCGCCGCAGGAAAAGCCTGATGGCCTGATATAAGTGTTAATGCCTGAAGGAAGGCCGCCTGAAATATCCGGGCGGCCTTTCTTTAATGTGCCAATTAGTCAATTAGCCAATGACTAAATTATCACATTGGCACATTATCACATTGGCACATTATCACATTGACACATTATCAAATTATCACAGATAGGGTATGAAGAAAATCTCAAGGAAACAGTTATATAATATATTGCTGATTGCCGCAGCGGTGATTGTTCTTTTTACACCGGTGGGAACAACGGTCAAGGTGTGGCTCAACAGGGTGATGGCTTTCAGCCCTTCGGAAATCCCGGACGGGAAACGGGAGAATATAGGCAGCTATCGATGGGACCTGCAATCGATAGACGGGGAGATATACGACTTTAACACGGCACGTGACCGGGTAGTCCTGGTCAATTTCTGGGCCACGTGGTGCCCGCCCTGTATTGCCGAAATGCCTTTTCTCGACGAGCTGTATAAAGACTACGGTGACCGGGTGGTATTCCTTTTTGTGACCGGAGAGGAAAGGGATGTGGTACGGCGTTTCCTGGATAAGGACAACTGGAACATCCCGGTGTATTTTCCTGTGAGCCAGGTTCCGGAAAAACTGTATTCCCGGACCATTCCCGCTACCTGGGTGATCGATAAGGAAGGCAATCTCGTTATGGCAAAGAAAGGGGCAGCCGACTGGAATAGCGATTCGGTAAGGGCCGTGTTGGACAGGTTATTGCGGGAATAAGGAGCCGTGAACAGGTTTAAATGAAATGTCATCCTATGTTTGTAGTGGTTTTGTCATTCCGGCGATAGTGTCTGTCCCGACCTCCCCCGATGCCCGGGACAAGTTAGCCGGGGAGGAATCTCTTTTGTACCGTTATGCTGTTGAAGTTCCTTTGATCTGGGGTTGAGATTCCCTGCCTGACCGGCCTTTAGATTTGTAAATATAAATAAAATCTATAATGATGATGTTGAAAGAGGGGGGGTCTGGGGGGAGACTAA
>NZ_QLNV01000025.1 GCF_003285545.1 Sinomicrobium soli
TACAATGAGGTACGTCCCTTAGAATTATAGAAAAAATTTATGAACAAAACTTGTCTGAGTCATAGGATACAGGCAGGGAATCTACACCCAGGCATAAAGGAGCTTCAACAGCATAACGGAAGCCCCGCAGATTCCTCCTATCGTCGGAATGACAACTCCCGACTCCCGACTTCTGACCCCCGACTCCCTGCCATTTCATCGTTTACAAACTAACTATGGTTTATTCAGGTTTGAATATAACTCTGAACCGGTCCATAGTTATCATTCTCCCGAACATCAGGATAGGGGAACTCCGAAGGGCTCTAAGCGATTTACTTCAAAACACTTTCCAGGTAATTTTTCTCCTTGTCCCCCAGAGAAGGCAAAAGCTCTCTCAGCCTGTCTGCATATTCCTGTTCCCGCAGCAATTTACCGAGCAATTCCCTGGAAGAACTGGCAAAGTTCCACGTATGGTGTACACAGGCTCTCACCAGGTTTCTCAGGGCGGCCTTGTCTTTGAACAACCCTGTCTGGGAAGCAATGGCAAAAGCATTACGCCGCACTTCATAGGCATAATTATCCGAAGTGTACCCGATCAGTTCATTGCGCCATACTGCCTTTTTCACCTCCCTGCTTTCCGCAGTTTCCGGGTAGTCCGGGGTGAGTACGGCCAGCGCGAGCCACAATATACGCAGGCTCCTGTCTGAAAATCCTTCCAGGTGTTTGGTCTGGTCCAGGTACCGGGGGGCATCGCTCCTGAAATTTCTCCACAGGCGGAACAGGCTCTGCTCTACGGTAACATAACTGCTGTCGGACAACAGGGTTTCATATTCCGGTTTCAGCTCCGGCGGAATGCGGTCCAGGCTTAAAGCCAGGGCCTGCCTGATATGAAAGTTGCCTGTTTCAAACAGTTCCCTGTTCCACGCCACATCCACACTATCCGTATTCCGCCTCGAAATGATATACTGTTTTGCGGGATAGTATATATCCGATCCCAGCAAAGCGTTTTGCTCCTCTTCTGAAATGTCCCCCGCCTCCAGGCGCATATAGGTGTTTATAAAGCTGTTTTTCCGCAACGAGGCCATGATCTCCTCCTCCGGAAAAATGCTGTCCTTAAGCCATATCCTGCCAAATTCCGAAAGGTCCGCTCCGGAAGCTGCTTCTGCTTCCTCCAGGAAATCGGAGGTCACCACACTGGCATAGGCATGTTTTTGCAGGTATTGTTTCACCGCTTCACGAAATGCGGCATCTCCCGTAATTTCCCTTAACCTGTGCAATACCAGTGCCCCCTTCTCATAAAACGTGAGGCTGCTGGCCCCCGGGTCCGTTACAGCTTCTCCCAGCCCTTCGTCTGACTGTTCCGCAAGCATTTCTGCAGAACGGTACAATTTCCAGTAATAATAGTCCTCTCCCCACACCTCCCGCTCAGCCAGCAGGGCGTAATAAGTGGCAAACCCTTCCTGTAGCCAGTGGTGTTCATCATCGTGTGCCGTCACCAGGTTACCGAACCACTGGTGGGCCATTTCATGGGCGTTTACGTTCAGGTAATTCCGGTCCTTTACCCCTGTCGCATCAGTCATAAAACTATCGGCAAACAGGGTAAGCGTCGTGTTCTCCATACCGGCATGGAGAAAATCGCGTACCGGTGCCTGCTTGTAATTCTGCCAGGGATATTTTACCCCGATCTCTTTTTCCAGGTAATCAAAAACAGTACTGGTATGCTCATAGGTATGCCCTGCCTTCTCCTTGTCTCCCGGGTAGTAATAAGATTCGAGAGGTATCCCTTCTCCGGATACTTCTGTCAGCTTATCGTATTTCCCTATGGCTACCGCCAGCAGGTAACTGCTCATAGGACGCTTCATGTCATAGCACCACACCTTTAAACTATCACTCTCAGAAACACTTTCTAACCTACCGTTAATCAAAACTTTATATTCTTTTAAAAAACTCAGGCACAGATCGTACTCCACCTTTTCGTTCCGGTTGTCAATGGTAGGGAGCCAGTTACTGGCAAAGCGTCCCTGCCCCTGTGTCCACACCTGCCGTACCGCCGTATCGCTGTCCCACCCGGTAAAATACATCGCCTTTTCCGGTACAGCCCGGTAGGTTATTTCTATCCTGTTGCCCGAAGAGGCCTTAAAACCCGGTGTCAGCAATAAGCGATTGCCATCATAAGAATACGGTGCAGGGCTGCCATTCAGGACAACATGCTCAAAAGTCATATTCCGGGCATCCAGGTAAACCGTATCTACCGGTTTATGTATGTCAAAATCATAACTTACGGTTCCGGACACCTCTTTTTTATACGGGTCTATGTGAAGCCGGGCATCGGCCCGGGTAAAATCGACATCGGGGTATTGTTGTGCATGCAGCTCTAATCCCGGAAGGAACAGCAACAGGCACCACAGCTGTTTTTTCATAGCGGCTATATACATAAGGCCCCCTAAATTACACATTCGGGATCAATCCGAAAATTTTCCCGGCATAATTAACGATTTATCCAGGATATTTAATTGCACTATATTAATTATCTTCGTCCCTATGAATCCTCAGTTGCTACAAACGCCTATCGACTACCTGAAGGGAGTGGGCCCCGGCCGGGCCGACCTGCTCCGCAAGGAACTGGGCATTCATACCTACCAGGACCTTATCCGCCTCTTTCCCAACCGCTATATAGACCGTACGGGATATTACAAAATAAGACAGCTGCAGGAAAACTCTTCCGAGGTACAGGTTGTCGGCAGGATCGTACACCTCAAAACCGTAGCACAGAAAAGAGGCAAGCGCCTGGTGGCCACTTTCAGGGACGATACCGGGGAAATGGAACTGGTCTGGTTCAGGGGCCACAAATGGATGAAAGAAAGCCTAAAGCTCAATGTCCCCTATGTCGTTTTCGGGAAATGCAACCGTATGGGAAATGTATTTTCCATGCCCCACCCCGAGATGGAACTGCTGTCGGAGCACGAGCAGAGCCTGCGCACGGCCATGCAGCCCGTTTACCCTTCCACCGAAAAACTGGCCAGCAAGGGGATCAGTAACAGGGTGATCAACAAGCTGATGCAGCAGTTGTTTATCGAGACCGGCGGGCGGTTCTCGGAGACCCTTTCTGCCCCGCTGATCCGGGAACTCAAGCTGCTGCCCATGCGGGAAGCCCTGTTCAATATCCATTTTCCCAAAGACCAGGAACTCCTGGCCAGGGCGCAGTTCCGCCTTAAATTTGAAGAACTGTTCTTTATCCAGCTACAGTTACTGATCAGGAACCTGGTGCACAAGCAGAAGATCAAGGGCTATGTCTTTGACCGGGTGGGAGCACTTTTCCGGGATTTTTTCGACCGGCACCTGCCCTTCGAACTCACCGGGGCGCAGAAACGCGTGATCAGGGAGATCCGTCACGATATGGGTACCGGCGCACAGATGAACCGGCTTTTGCAGGGTGATGTGGGTTCGGGCAAGACCATCGTAGCCTTAATGTCTGTGCTCCTGGCCCTTGACAACGGTTTCCAGGCCTGTATCGTAGCCCCTACCGAAATTCTCGCCACACAACATTTTAACGGCATCGCGGAGCTGGTAAAACCCCTGGGCATAAACATAAAACTCCTCACCGGGTCTACCCGGGCTTCGGAGCGGAAAGTCATACACGAAGAACTGGAAAACGGTAGCCTGCACATTCTTGCCGGCACCCATGCCATCCTCGAAGACAAGGTACGGTTTCACAACCTGGGGCTGGCCGTTATAGACGAGCAGCACCGGTTCGGGGTGGCACAGCGCGCAAAACTGTGGCACAAGAACACCACGCCTCCCCATATACTGGTCATGACCGCCACGCCCATACCCCGCACCCTGGCCATGAGCCTGTACGGAGACCTCGATATTTCGGTGATCGACGAGCTTCCCCCCGGCAGGAAAGCCATCAAGACCGTACACCGATACGACAGTAACCGGCTTAAGGTCTTTGCCTTTATCCGGGACGAGATTGCAAAAGGCAGGCAGGTTTACGTGGTATATCCTCTCATCCAGGAATCGGAGAAAATGGACTACAAAGACCTGATGGACGGCTATGCCAGTATAGAGCGCGAATTCCCGAAGCCACAATACCAGATCTCCATTGTGCACGGCCAGATGAAACCGGCCGATAAGGATTACGAAATGGAGCGTTTTTTACGGGGCGAGACCCAGATCATGGTAGCCACTACGGTGATCGAGGTCGGGGTGAATGTACCCAATGCCTCGGTCATGATCATAGAAAGTGCCGAGCGCTTCGGACTGTCGCAGTTACACCAGCTCCGGGGCCGGGTGGGGCGCGGCGCCGAACAGAGCTATTGTATTCTCATGACCGGGCATAAACTGTCTGCCGACTCCAAAACCCGGCTGGAAACCATGACGCGCACCAACGACGGTTTCGAAATTGCCGAAGCAGACCTGAAATTGCGCGGGCCCGGTGATATCATGGGGACCCAGCAGAGCGGGGTACTCCACCTGAATATCGCGGATATCGTAAAAGACAACCAGATCCTGAAACTGGCCCGGCAGTATGCGCAGCAACTGCTCAGGGACGATCCTTCCCTGTCTGCGGAGAGAAACCTTCCCATACGGCATACCTACGCCCAGATCAGCAAAAAGAAAAATATTTGGAATTATATCAGTTAACACATCCGGGCCGGCGACGGCCGACTATCTTTACACCCTGTTCCTCAGCGTCCTCACCTCTTGTTGCAAATCTTCTATCCGTTCGAGCAAATGATAGACTGCGCTAAGCCCCTCCATGTTAATCTTAAGATCAAAATGAAGACGTATAAACTTCTCTACAC
Source organism: Sinomicrobium soli (assembly GCF_003285545.1). GTDB lineage: Bacteria > Bacteroidota > Bacteroidia > Flavobacteriales > Flavobacteriaceae > Sinomicrobium. Next base: position 4,788 of record NZ_QLNV01000025.1, read on the forward strand.
CAGGAATTTTGTCAAAATAAAAAAACTCCTTACCCTCCTTGTTCACAATCTCAACGAGGTCGTATTCGGCCAGTTCCCGGATAAAGGTTATTTCTATGTTATGATACGTACAGAACGTAGTCACTTCTATTAATTGTCGCTGGCTCATGATCTGCGTTTTTTCAGTGCTTCAAACAGTTTTTTCTCTTCCTCGTCCAGTTTGGCGGGGATCCTGATCTTATACGTCAGGTACAGGTCGCCGAAGCGGCCTTCCTTTTTATACACCGGAAACCCCTTTCCCTTGAGTTTTACCTTAGCCCCTCCCTGGGTCCCGGGTTTTACCGTAAGTTTTGCCTTGCCGTCGAAGGTCGGTACGGTTACGGCGCCCCCCAGAACGGCATCGTACAGGTCGATCTCTACCTCGGTATAGAGGTCATTGCCATCTCTCCTGAAACCGGTGTTATTATTGATTACGAAGGTAATATAGAGGTCGCCGCGGGGCCCGCCGTTTATCCCCTCCCCCCCGTGCCCGGAAATTTTTATGGTTTGTCCGTTCTCCACCCCGGCGGGAATGGTGAGACGGATATTCTTCCCGTTTACCGTCAGGGTACGTTTATGGGTGGTGTATACCTCGCGAAGGTCGAGATGGAGTTCCGCATTAAAATCCTGTCCGCGAAACCCCGTAGTACGCCGGCCTCTTCCCCCGGCAGCCCCGCCGAACATCGATTCGAAAAAATCGGAGAAATCCTCTCCCCCGGCCCCGGAGTAGGTATGATACCCGTATCCGCCTTCCGTACCCCCGGAAGTTCTCCCGTTCTGCGCTTTCTGCCGGCGTTTGGCCTCTTCATAAGCCTCGGCATGCTCCCAGTCTTTGCCGTACTCATCGTATTTCTTCCGCTTTTCAGGATCGCTCAACACCTCATGTGCTTCATTGACCTGCTGGAATTTCTGCTGCGCCTCCCGGTCATCCGGGTTCAGGTCCGGGTGATACTTCCGGGCGAGTTTCCTGTAGGCCTTCTTTATATCGGCTTGGGAAGCGCTTTTGTTCAATTCCAGTACCTTGTAGTAATCTATAAATTCCATATCAGAACCGTACTTGTTTAAACTATTAAAGATAGGGACAATTATATAGTTGTAAAAGAAATGTTACGGGTTTATAATTCTTCATTTCTGGTTGCAGGTTGAAGCAAATGTCATTCAGAAAAGCCTCTCCCGAACACAGGGAAAGTGAAGAATCTATCCGTCCACTATTTTCATTTTTTTCAACAGGAAAGAAGCATTCATATTCCGGCAGACCCCCTTTTTAAAGCGGTAATCGAAATAGAGTTCGTCATTCGTTATTTCCGCATCAAAATAATAGTTGCTTACCTGCGGCAATACATCGGCTGCCTCACAAAGGCTCAGGTCGTGGGTAGCGATAATACCGGTAGCGCCCAGGGCCACCAGTTTCTCCACGAATTTGCGCGATCCTATGGCCTTGTCGGTGCTGTTGGTGCCCTTTAAAATCTCGTCCAATACCACAAAATAGCGGTGTTCTTCCCCTTGCAGGGTATTCACGATATATTTCAGGCGGCTCAGTTCGGCGTAGAAATAGGAAGCTTCGTCAGAAAGCGAATCAACGGTACGCATACTGGTGACCAGCTTTACGGGCGAATACGAACAGCTCCGGGCACATACCGGCAGCCCGCCATTCCCCATAATGATCTGCAGCGATACCGTACGCAAAAAGGTACTCTTCCCGGCCATATTGGCGCCGGTAATGATAAAGAAGTTCTCCCGGGCTATCGTATAATCGTTACGCACCGCCTTATCGGCAGGGATCAGGGGATGTACGGCGCCTTTGGTTTCCAGGACCACTTCACGGTCGGTAATCTCCGGGAATACATAATCCGGATGGTTAAAGGCAAAATTTCCCAGGCTGTTACAGGCATCCACGGCACTTACGGTGTCGAACCACTGCCCTACCTTGTCGCGGTGTGCCAGTATCCATTGCTCAATACGGTAGCACTGGCGGAGGTCCCACAGCAGGAAACCATTGCCCAGCAGGGCCATGATCATATTGTTTCTCTGGTCGAAGGCATCGATAGCCCGTGCCAGTTGCCGCAGCAGCCACGAAGCATTTTTTCCCGGGGCCGTGATATGCCCGCGCAATGCTGCCAGTACCGGGGCGGAGAACGATTCCTTTTCCAGCAGCTCCAGGAGCTGCCGGTACCGCAGGAAGAAATCCTGTATCCTGCCCGTATGCACAGCCAGGGCATTGATCTTCCTGAGCCTGGACCCCGTAAGCAGCAAACCGGCAACATAATACAACAGTATCCATATACCGGGTACCATCCCGGTAAAGAACAGTACCAGCAGCACCCCCGATCCCGCCGTAAAAACCGCCGGCAGCCACCGCATGGCAGCAGGTACAAAAGGAGTGTGGCGTTCCATCCATTTCTTTATTTCTTCTGCCGGGGTGCGGCCTTTCATCATGCGGGCCGTAGCGGTAAACTCCTGCCGGAATGCTGTTTTTCCGGCCAGTTCCCTCACCGCTTCCTGTCGTTCGGAAATACGTTCTGTATTGTTTGCGGTAAGCCATGCCGCCAGCTTTGCCCTGCCGGATATCAGCCCGGTACGGTTCAGGTACTGGAAAAAAGAACCGGGGCCGAACAGGTCTGTATCATTGCTGTACGCATGCAGGGGATCTGTAAATTCCGACCCGTCGGGTAAATCCTTAAAATCACCGTGAAGCACCCTTACCTCGGTATGGTTAAGGGCCAGCAGTTCTTCCAGCTTTTTCTTTTGCTGCCTTGAACGGTTGTGCCGCACCACCAGGACCAGAAAGAGTACCACTCCTGCCAGTGCCGGGGCTATCATCATCACTGCTACGGGATAAAACACATACATCGATAAGGCCATAAGCACGAAGGTCAGTACTCTCAGCATGCTGATAAGCCGCAATTGTTTCCTTACCACTTTCAGTGCATGTTCATAGCGCACCATATTGTCCCGATACACTTTTTCCGGTATGGTCATAGTCCTGTTTTTCCTTTTTACCGGACTAAGGTAAATAAAAGTTCTTTTCCCGGGCCCCGACAGGCTTTAAAAACCCGTCGGGCCTTACCGGATGCCGGGTACCGTCATATTTTCTGTTCCCGGATATAGGCTGCTATTTTATCTCCCATACGGTTCAGGTCCTGACGCAGTCCGTCAATATCATACCTGTATTCAAGATCGCTTACGCTCCGGTTGTAGCGCTCTATTTTACCGGTCAGTGAATTATACAGGCGTTGTAGTTCTGCAGCTTTCTGGTTATAACTATTGGCAATATTGCTCAGGTTGTTGCGGATATTCACAAGCTGGTTATAAATGCCCTGGCAATTGCTCCGGCACATATTGTAATTGGCCTCGGTAAGCGAATATCCCACTTTTACCGTATTGTACCGTTTTTCCAGGTTTTCCACCTCTCCCTGCAACTGCTCATATCTGCGCTTGTCGTATTCAGGACTGTCAAGATTGTTGATCTCCCGTTCAAATCCATTGTTAGCCTCCTCATAACGGCGGGCCATTTCGTTGTATTCCCCTATATAAACTTCTCCCTTATCAGTAACGGCTATAAGCCTGTCGGTCACCTTTACAGCAAAATCCCTGTCCCTGTCTCCCCAGTAATATTTCAGGTAAAACGGATATTTTTCCGCTTGCCCGTATGCTGCAGACCATTCCACTCCCACGCCATAAAGCACTGCGAGGCAAATAAATATTTTTTGCATTGTTCCCTATATTTGTTTTCCCGGCTTCTTCAGGATCAAATATAAGTTACGGACATATGTGAAAAAATACCCTCCCGAGGGTATTTTATATACGGTTCCATATCCTGTTTGTACGAACCTCACCCTATATAGCCCCCCTCATTCTCACTGTTAAAACATATTAAATAAATTAAAATTAAATTAAAAAACTTGCCGAATTGATACAATATCGCTAATTTGAAACAAAAATCACCACAATATGAGCGATGAAAACAAACTGGAGCGTATGCGAAAGATCCTCGCCAAGCTCGAAGATATCAAGAACACCCAGGAAAGCAGTATCGACAAGATAAACCACGTGATTACCGACCTGTTCGAGTTTCCCGACACAAAGCTCGAAAAAGTAATGGAAGAAGCCCATCAGCGCGCATCCGACAATGTGGATATGGTTCGTGAGGCCATAGAAGAATATGAAATACGAATCAATAAAATGTCAGTGCAGTAGCAGAACAATTCCGAACAAATACACCATAAAATAAATATTCTTACCGGCATCCGGTGGCGGAAAAATATATACCCGGAACAACAACGGGAATTATCCCACCGGCAATGTTTTCTTAAATTCCTGAATAGCTTCATATTCCTCTATCCCCAAATATTCTATCAATTTTAGAAAGGATATCTTTTTATGAAGGTAATAGGCTATCAGAATATTATAGCATCACCTTATCCCGATCTCTTTAACGTATGGGAAAAGACAATCCGAAAGCAAGTGCCCCGGAAAACTGTTCGGCGGAGGGATGATAATAATACACCAGCCCGATATCCACATCGTGCCGGGGCCCTACGAGTAACCCTAACGATAAAGGTATGTGCCACAAGATTCCGTTTTTCTTTATATGAACAGACGGGATATAGGTTTCAAACGACCCCAGGGAAGCCCCCACCCCTGTTTCCAGGTATGGCGCCACCCAGGGTATGGGCGCTGTAAACCGGGCTTTGCCCCCCAGCAGAAAAGCATTGGAGGTAACTTTATAATCCCGGTCCCGGTAATCATCTCCGCTTTTACGGGTTTTGGTAAATATTACCCCCGCATAGGGCCGCAGGCTAAACCAGCTGCGCATATTGAACAGGTACTCTCCCTGTGCGTACATCCCGGTTCCATCGATGTCCACATCTTCGTAAGGTGCAGACATCCCAAAGCCTATCGATGCCCGGATATATTGCCCCCGGGCAGTCTGGGCCTGTACGGCATGAAGGGGAATGCCTGTTAGCACTATGACAAATAATATCCGGTAAGTAGCAAGGTAATTCTGCTTCATGTATTCTATGATTAAGTTGAGTCAGGAATGCAAATAAACAACAAAAGTCCGAAAAGTATCTGTATTTCTCAGATGACTTTCCTGATTATAACGATAACCACAACCTACTGTCTCATAATTAAATGTAACTTACTATTACGGCAAAAAGTCATTTTTAACAGGTGGCTTTCTGCCGTAATTTTATTTCTCCCCCTACCTCTGCACCGTATAAAATCATTAATGAATCCCGCTTACAATTACCATTTTAAAACCGTACCTCCTAAATAAATGTAAAATTTACAATAAAAAGTTTGCTTTTTGTCCCGGTTTTGGATACATTCGTAAATGTATATAATACACTTATATTGTGATAATCATCAACCAAAACCGAAGTTTATGGAAAACAGATTGCTCAAAAGCAGCTGTGCACTTCCGTCGTACAAGAGATGGATATGCCTGGCTGCCATGCTGTGTGCGGTGATCGGACTGCATGCGCAAAACGGTACCATAAGCGGAACTGTACTGTCGGAGACAGATAACGAACCTCTGCCCGGGGTAACGGTACGCATAAAAGGGACAGACCGGGGAACGGTCACGGACTTTGACGGTAATTATTCCATCCCGGTTACCGGGAACAGCGACATTCTCATATTTTCCTATATCGGTTTCCGCAGTCAGGAAATACCGGCAGACGGGCGTGAGGTTATAGACGTGGTTATGCAGGAAGACCTTGCCCTCCTGGACGAGGTCGTTGTCGTAGGTTACGGGACACAGAAGAAGTCAGACCTTACCGGTTCCATTGCCATAGTGGATGCCGACGAAGCCAAGAAGACATCCGGCAGTGATATTTCCTCTTTATTGCAGGGAAGGTCCTCCGGGGTAACCGTTACCAATGACGGACATCCGGGATCGGCACCCAATATACGGATCAGGGGTATCGGGACCTTCGGCGACAACCAGCCCCTTTACATCGTAGACGGTGTCCCGGTGGGTACCTCGGTCAGGGATTTCAACCCGAACGACATCGCCTCTGTCCAGGTGCTTAAAGATGCTTCGGCAGGGGCCATTTACGGTTCGCGGGCAGCCAATGGCGTAGTGATCATCACCACAAAGAACGGCCGTAAAAACAGTCCGCTGGCCATAGAGTACAACGGCTACTACGGGATCGATAATGTGGTGCAGAAAATACCTGTGCTCAAACGATCGGATTACCAGCTGATCACCAATGAAAAAAGGGTCAATGCCGGGCTGCCTCTTATACCGGGTAATGACCCCGATTCCCCGCTTTTTGTAGCTGACACGGACAACGACTGGCAGAAGACCGGTTTAAAAGAAGGGATGAGAATGAACCATAATTTCAATTTTTCCGGGGGAGGCGAACACATTACGTATAATGCCTCGGTAGATTATTTCGAAAACAAGGGGATGTTTGTCGGAAAAGGGCCCGCTTACGAACGGTATTCCGGCCGTATCAATACCACCGTGGAAAAAGGCCGGTTCCGTATATCGCCGTCACTGTATTACACCCATTCATTTGAAAACCTGCTGACGTTCAGGGGCGATGTACTCACAGGCGGGCGGCCGCCCCTGATCAACGACCTGGTTATCGCACCGCCTACAATGCCGCTCCGCGATGCCGGTAACGAGGGCGGCTGGGGAGGTACCGACTCACAGGTTCACCAGACCATAGCCCTGAACGTTCCCGGGATCAACAGTATTTTTACCAACTGGACCGAGGTAGACAGGACCTTTGCCATAGTAAACCCGGAATACAGGATTATAGACCATAACGGCCATGAGCTTACCTATAAGCTTAACATGAGCTATGATAAAACCTTTGCCAGGGACTTCTCTTTCGTACCGGAATTCCAGATGGGATATTTTTTCGGTTCGGGAAAATCCCTGCTGGACGATAATACCCGGACCTATACGGTGAGCCTGGCCGAGAATACACTGAACTACAAAAAGGTTTTCGGAAAACATCATGTCGACATCCTGGGGGGCTATACCTATCAACGCAACAGGTCAGTAACCCGCACCGGTCATTCCGAAGACCTGCCCAAGCCTTACTATCCCGTCCTGTCGAACGGAAGGAACCAGACTTCAGGGGGCTTTGAACTGGTGAGCACCCTGGTATCCATGTTCGGAAGGATCAATTATAATTTTGACGACCGCTATCTTCTGACCGCTACGGTACGCCGGGACGGTTCTTCCAGGTTTGCGGCGGGAAACCAGTACGGTACCTTCCCCTCCATCGCACTGGGATGGAATGTGTCTAATGAAAGCTTTTTCCCCGATACCAACGGGGCGATCTCACAACTAAAGCTCAGGGGCAGTTACGGGGAACTCGGAAACCAGAATATCGGGGATTATTTGTTTCAGCCCGTTATCAATGCCAATATCCCCTACAATTTCTACCAGGGCAGCTCGGTGGTATCGGTTGTGGGGGCCATACAGACCAGCCTGAAGAATTCAAACATTAAATGGGAGAATACCAGGTCTGCCAATTTCGGGCTGGATGCCTCCTTTTTTGACCGGTCGCTGGACCTGACGGTCGAATATTATGAAAAGAAAACCACCGATGTCCTGGTGGGTGTCCCCATCCCGTTATCAAGCGGCTCGGTCGACAGCGCCCCGGTCACCAATTCGGGCAGCCTGAAGAATTCGGGTATCGATATGGAACTGGCATACCACTATAACAGCGGAGAAGACTTTTCCTTTGACATTTCGGCAAATGCCAGTACGTTAAAAAACAGGGTATTGTCGCTCGGAGGGAATAACGAACCCGTATATGGCACGGGGGCCAGAACAGAAGTAGGCAGGGAAGTCGGCGAGCATTACGGCTATGTCTACGACGGGATTTTCCGGTCTCAGGACGAGGTGAGCAGCCATGCTTTCCAGAGCGCCGCCACGGCAGCCGGTGATATACGGTTTAAGGACCTCAACGAAGACGGTACGATCAATGCCGACGACAGGACCTACCTCGGGAGCGCGATTCCGTCCGTCACCTTCGGGCTGAACTTCTCGGCATCATATAAAAACCTGGATTTTACGGTTTTTGCTTCCGGAGCGGCAGATTATTATATCAACAGCAACCTGTACCGGACATTAATGTGGTCTACAGACAACCTCAATGCACATACCGATATCCTGAACCGGTGGACACCGGAAAACACCGACACCCATATCCCCCGGGTCATCGCCAATGACCCGAACGGTAACGCACGCGACTCCAACCGTCCGGGATGGCTGCAGAAAGGTGATTACCTGAGGATCAATACACTTTCTCTCGGCTATACCCTGCCGGAGGGTTTCAGTGAGATCATCAATTCCCTCAGGTTGTATGTTACGGCACAGAACGTATATACATTCAGCAGCTACAAAGGATTTAATCCTGATTTTAACGGAGACGTATGGAACCCCGGCTTCGACTGGGGCACCTATCCGAGACCCAGGACGTATATGCTGGGAGTACAAATCAAACTTTAAAAAATTAGGAAGATGAACAGTAAAATCACGACATCCGTATTAGCGATGCTCACCCTGTTTTTAAACTCGGGCTGTGATCATGAGCTGGATCTTTTAGACCCGAACAACCAGCCTGCAAATGAAGATTACTGGACCGGGGCGGAGCAGGCACACAAAGGGGTCAATGCCATATACAACAGTCTGATCACAGACGGGTATTACATGCGTATGACCCCTGCCCTCACCGATGGCCGCGGCGACGATTTTAACGGCGACAGCCCGTGGCTCGACCTGGTACAGGTAGCGAATTTCACCATACTGCCTACTGCCGGGCCGGTAGAATGGATGTGGACCTCTTATTATCAGCAGGTGTTCCGGGCAAACCAGGTACTGAAATTTGTTCCCGAAATCGAAATGGACCAGGAAGAACAGGACCGTTGCCTCGGACAGGCCTATTTCCTTCGCGGACTGGCTTACTTTCACCTGGTAACGAATTTTGAGAAGGTGCCGGTATTTACAACGGTCCCGCAAACGCCGGAAGACTATTATCCTCCTACCGTATCTACGGAAGAAGTCTGGGAACAGGTTATTTCCGACTTTTCGGCAGCACAGGAGCTGCTGCCTGTAGATTACGCCTCTGTTTCAGGGCCGGACCAGGGACAAAAGGGGCGGGCCACGAAAGGAGCCGCTACAGGGTTCCTCGGGAAAGCCTACCTGTACACCCGACAATGGGAACCGGCCATACAGGAATTTGAGAAACTCATTTCAGGAGAGCAGGCCGTTTACAGCCTTATGCCCGATTACACAGATAATTTCAGCCCCTTCTCCGAAAACAATGCGGAGTCTCTGTTCGAAGTGCAGTTTGCCAGCCAGGAACAGGTAGGAGGTACGGAATGGAACTACGGAGGAGAACCCGGATCGAACTGGACGCAGTATTCTTCAGTAGGACATACCTATGCCATGGACGGCTTCGGTTATTCCGATTTTCTGCCCACCCGGTGGATCTATGACGAATTCAAACAGGAACTTACCGCAGACGGCCGCCTGGACCCGAGACTCCTGGTTACGATCGCCTCTTATGAGCCCTCGGAAAATTCCACCACCGTTTACAGCGGGCAGCCCTGGCCACATGCCGAAGACAGGATATACCCGCGGAAATACACACACGACCAGAACGGCTGGGGGTTCTCCACGGAAAGTAACGGAGGGGTGGAACAATCGGAAATCAATTACCGGTTGCTCAGGTATGCCGATATCCTGCTCATGTATGCCGAGGCCCTCAATGAATCGGGAGAAACAGCCCGGGCCTATACCTATATCCAGATGGTACGCGACCGGGCAGACCTGCCCGACCTGGCCGTCGCCCGCCCCGATATGACAACGGAAGAAATGAGAGATCAGATCGCCCATGAGAGGGCCCTGGAATTTGCCATAGAATCTATCCGTATCCACGATATCATCAGGTGGGGATGGTTGTACGATGCCGGTAAACTGGCCGAACTGAAACAACACGACCCGGATTTTAACACATGGACCGCCGGAAAGGAATTCCTGCCGATCCCCCAGAGGGAACTGGATGTGAACCCCAACCTGCAGCCCAATTCGGCAAACTGATCTTTGTGAAATACCGAACCCAGCATATAAAATAATCAAGTGCAATGAAAAAAGAAGCTATTATCACCCTGTTCGTCTCCCTCTGGTTTGCCTCCTGCGGGGAAGAAAAGAAACAGGCCGTACTTACGGAAGAAAACCCGGTAACCGCAAAAACCCCGGTCTATAACAATCCCGTTATCAGCCATAAATTTACCGCCGATCCTGCGGCATTGGTACACAATGATTCCGTATACCTGTACACCGGGCACGACGAGGCCGCCAAGGACTTCCATTTTTACGATATGAAAGAGTGGCTGGTATTTTCATCTGCCGATATGGTAAACTGGAAGGAACACGAGGTTCCTCTCCGGGTAACCGATTTCAAGTGGGCAAAAGGCGATGCCTGGGCCGCACAGGTCATCGAACGTGACGGCAGGTTTTACTGGTATGTTTCGGTAACCCATGCCACCAATCCCGGGAAAGCCATCGGGGTGGCAGTGTCCGACAGCCCCGTGGGGCCTTTTGAGGATGCGCTGGGAAAAGCACTGATATCCAATGATATGACAACAGCAACCGACATCAGCTGGGACGATATCGACCCTACCGTTTTTATCGATGATGACGGGCAGGCCTACCTGTACTGGGGAAATACGAAATGCTACTACGCAAAACTGAAGGAAAACATGACCGAGATCGATGGCGACATTCATACTGTAGACCTCCCCGAATTTACGGAAGCTCCCTGGATACACAAACGAAACGGCTGGTACTACCTTTCTTATGCATACCAGTTTCCCGAAAAAACGGCCTATGCCATGAGCAGGTCGGTCACCGGCCCGTGGGAATTCAAGGGAATACTCAATGAGATTGCGGGAAACAGTAATACGAACCACCAGGCCATCATCCGTTTCAAGGACAGGGATTACTTTATCTATCACAACGGGGGCATCCCCACCGATGGCGGAAGTTTCCGGCGCTCCGTGTGCATTGATTACCTGTATTACAATGCCGACGGCACCATGAAACGTGTGCTGATGACCTCCGAGGGCATCGATCCCGCAGATTAGGCAACCTGCCCGTAGCAGGGCGCGGGAAAACACATCTCTTATTTTACCATTACCCATAAATACAATAGCTGTCATGACAAAATCAATTATAACCGCATTAGCCTGCATGGCATTGGTCTCCGGTACCCATGCACAACAGTCCGGACTGCTCAGGGTCAAAGCCGATGAAATTATGGCTGAAATGCAACCCACCATGTACGGGATATTCTTTGAGGATATCAATTTTGCCGCAGACGGAGGCTTGTATGCCGAACTGGTCAAAAACCGTTCTTTCGAATTTACCGACCCGATGATGGGATGGTCGCAGCCCGCCACCGACCGGCATTCGCTTAACAAGAATTCCGGTTCGGCATCCGTATTGAAACCAACCCGGGAGCACAACCCCCGTTTTTGCCGGATCACGGTACACGATGACGAAAAATACCACCTGGTCAACGAAGGGTTCCGGGGAATGGGAATAAAAAAGGGAGAAACATACCGTCTTTCATTTTCAGCAGCCCTGAAGGAGGGAAACATCACCGGGGTCCGTTTTCAGCTTACCGACACCACCGGCCAGGTACTGGCTTCCACGTCGGTAAGTCCGGACAGCACCGGATGGAAAACATATACTTCACAGCTGGTAGCCGGGAAAACCGTCCCGAAAGCACAGTTGAAGATCTCTTTTACAGGGCGGGGAACGCTGGATATGGACATGGTCTCCCTTTTCCCTGCAAATACCTGGAAAAACCGGGCAAACGGACTCCGGAAAGACCTCGTCCAGCTCCTGTACGACCTGAAACCGGGATTCCTGCGCTTTCCCGGGGGCTGTATTGTTGAAGGGAGAACCCTGGAGCAAAGATATCAATGGAAAAAAACGGTTGGCCCCACGGAGCAGCGTGAGTTGCTCATTAACCGGTGGAACACCGAATTCGCCCACCGGCCCACACCGGACTATTACCAGTCGTTTGGACTCGGTTTTTTCGAATACTTCCAGCTTGCGGAAGACCTGGGTGCGGAACCGCTGCCGATACTGAATTGCGGTATGGCCTGCCAGTTCAATACCGGGGAGCTGGTTCCTATGGACGAACTCGACCCTTATATCCAGGATGCCCTGGACCTGATCGAATTTGCCAACGGAACCGCAGATTCGCACTGGGGCAAACTGAGACACGATATGGGGCACCCCGAACCGTTCGCCATGAAATACATCGGGGTCGGTAACGAACAATGGGGCCCGGAATACATAAAACGGTATAAGGCATTCGAAAAAGCCATCAAGGAAAAATACCCGGAAATGACCATCGTATCCGGAAGCGGCCCCTTTGCGGAAGGAGAACATTTTGAATACGGTACGGATGAGCTCCGGAAACTCAGGGCCGAGATTGTGGATGAACATTATTACAAGCCCCCCGCCTGGTTCCGGGACAATGCCGGCCGTTACGACAGTTACGACCGGAACGGCCCCAGGATATTCGCCGGCGAATACGCGGCCCAAAGCGTGGCCATCGCAAGCCCCGAAAACAGGAACAACTGGGAATGCGCCCTGTCGGAAGCTGCATTCATAACCGGTCTCGAACGCAATGCCGATATCGTACACCTCACCTCCTATGCCCCGCTGATGGCACATGTGGAAGGATGGCAATGGACCCCCGATCTTATCTGGTTTGACAACCTCCGCTCCTACGCCACTCCCAATTATTACGTACAGCAGCTTTTTTCCCTGAACAAAGGCACACATGTTATCCCGGCTACACTTGGAGGAAAAGCCCTTACCGGGCAGGACGAGCTGTATGCTACCGCATCCCTGGACAGGAACACAGACGATATTATCCTGAAAATCGTCAATACCTCCGGCCGGCAACGGCAGCAGGAAGTCCTGTTCGAGGGCGGCAACGTGCAGTCCGAAGGGTCGGTAACAATCCTGCAGAACGATGACCTCCAGGCAGAAAATACGTTGAATACGGCAAATGTCACTCCCGTGGAAAAAGAGATCGAAGTGCGGAACAACAAGGTGAATATTGCACTGGCCCCGTATTCTTTCAGCGTGGTCAGGGTAGGCAGAAAATGATCATCAACCTTATATCTCCATGAATAGCTTCCGTTCAGATATCATTCTCCTGTTTGCACTGTGCCTGGTTTACAGTGCAACATCACAGGAAATCACCGTTCACGATCCGGTCATGGCCGCAGAAAAAGGCCGGTATTACCTGTACAGTACGGGAAAAGGGATTTCCGTATCCTCTTCCCCCGACATGAAACACTGGAACCCGGAACCCCCGGTCTTCCCGGAAGCCCCGGCATGGGCAGAAAGTGTTGTTCCCGGTTTCAGGAACCATATCTGGGCTCCTGACATTTTCAGGCACAACGGGCGCTATTACCTCTACTACTCCATATCGTCTTTCGGCAAGAATACCAGTGCCATAGGAGTTGCCACCAATGAAACCCTTCGCCCGGATGCCCCGGATTACCACTGGAAAGATCACGGCATCATCCTGCGTTCCGTCCCCAACCGCGATATGTGGAACGCCATAGACCCCAATGTCGTACCGGGGCAGGCCGGTGACCACTGGCTGGCTTTCGGCTCCTTCTGGGGAGGCATCAAACTGGTAAAACTGTCCGATGACCTCCTATCGGTACGCCAACCTGAAGAATGGCATACCATAGCCAGGAGAAAACGCTCCTTCGAAACCGCAGACGAAGCCCCCGGAGATGCCGCCATAGAGGCCCCCTTTATATTTTACAAAAACGGGTATTACTACCTTTTTGTTTCGTTTGATTACTGTTGCCGCGGAAAGGAAAGTACCTATAAGGTAGTGGTCGGACGATCTGAACAGGTAACCGGCCCCTACAGGGACAAGGCGGGGCAACTGATGACCTCCGGAGGGGGAACCCCTGTCATTACCGGGGACAGCCGATGGGCCGGTGCCGGGCATAACAGTATATATACCTTCGGGGGAGAAGATTACCTCGTATTCCACGGTTATGACAGTACCGATCAAGGCAAACCGAAACTCCGTATCGTGAAGGTCCGCTGGAAAGACGGATGGCCCGGGGAGTGATGTTCAGGGGAACACCTGAAACACAAATACCACACAAAACACCTACCCGATTGGTGTTATCATCCCATCACCTTTACCGGAGAATGGCGTTATTACCGGTTGCCTGAAGCCGACATCCTCAGCCAGTGGGTCAACCATCGGCCCTTCCATATAGACCTGGTACAGGTCAGGGGCTGACAGGGAAGTCGGCTTACTTGTTTTCTAAACAGATAGGCTTCCACAAACCTAAACCGTACAGGATCTGTCCTGCGTCTTCTGTCCGATCTTCATTACCAAGGGATTTCCCCTGTTTCGGGGTTGGTTTCTTCGCAGAAGAATTTCCCTGTTGGCCCGTCATTACCGACTAAAGCGTATTTTACGATTCGTTTCCCTGCGTCTTCTACCGTTCCTGTTCCGTGGTTGAAGTTCAAATCTGTTTTTGTAAAGCCCGGGCTTACGGCATTGATTTTGAAATTCGTGTTGCGAAGTTCGTAAGCTAAATTTACAGTCACCATATTCAACGCCGATTTCGACGATAAATAGACCACGCCCTTGTGATGGTAATATTTGTAATTGTAACCCGGATCGCTGTGAAGCGTGATAGAGCCTTGACTGGAACTCACCATCACTATTCTCGGTTCGTCCGATTTTTTGAGCAGATCCAGGAAAGCCTGCGTAACTCTCAGGACTCCGTAGACGTTGGTTTCGTAAACTTCTTTGAATACATCGATGCTTGTGCTTTCGGCGGTTTGGGGGATGAGGTTTCCGTTTTCGTCCAATTTTACACCGGTAATTCCCGCATTGTTGATCAAAACATCCAAAACATCTGTTTTTTTGCCGATCTCAGTCCGTGCATTTTTTACCGAATCATCATCTGCTACGTCAATTTGGACCGCTTCAACGTCAATCCATCCTTCTGCTTTCAGCTGTTCTACTGCTTTTTGTCCGTTTTCTAAATTTCGGCTTCCGAGATAGACAGAAAACCCTTGTTGTAAAAGTTGTCTTGCGGTTTCAAGGCCAATGCTTTTGTTTGCTCCTGTTATGAATGCTTTCTTCATTTTTTATCGATTTAAAATTTAATACTGCAAAGTTGCTGCAACAAAAAATGAAATCGTTTACCATTTGGTAAAAAGTGGTTTTAGCGGACTTTTTTTCTGATTCTGCTCAAAGATTGCTGTGTAATACCCAGATAGGAAGCGATATAAGAAAGCGGAACGCGATTGACGAGGGTTGGAAATTTTTCCAGAAATGTGAGGTAACGGGTTGTGGCATCTTCCGAAACCAATGAGCTTCTCCGGTCTAATTTTTCAACCAGCGCTTTTTGAAAAATCTTGTTTGCAATGTCGTTCCAACTAACGATTGTATTAGAGAGCTCGTCCCAATCTTGCTGAGAAAATACTATGAGCTTACAATCGGTAACAGCTTGAATGTATTCCGTCATCGGCTCGTTTTTGTATGGATTGGCGAACAGGTGGCTTTCATCGACAAAATACTTCGTGATTTCATCGCCCTGGTTGTTGTAATAACAAATGCGAAGAATGCCGTCCAAAACAAAAACAACCTGGTCAAACAGTTTTCCCGCTTCTACAAAATAATCGTCTTTGCGAAGCTCTTTTTCGGTCGCTTTGCCTGTAATAAGGGTGATTTGCTGTTTGTTCAAATTGCCAAACTGTAATATATAATCTATCAATTCTTTCATTGATGCAAAGTTAACAATCGTTTGGTTGTAAGGATTTACCATTTGGTAAAAAATACTGTCTGTCCGTTAACATTGTCTGAACGCCAATGGCGAAATGTCGGTTTTCTTCTTAAACAGTTTGTTGAATGACTGCGCGTTTAGTAAGCCTGTCTTATTCTTTTCCGTGTCATTAAAACATTCCGTCAATATTGTTTCAAATCGGTCAAAATTTGTAGATTTACGCGAATTGGTTCCAACAAGTTATAGATATCCGCCCTGATCAAGACGATGGAAATAATAAAGGGTCACCTATCAAGAGACCAGGTTTATTTGTTTGTGTCTGTTCCTCCCCATATATCAGTAAGTAAACTGATGCAATGTAGCCGACAGTAGTTTAAATAAAGCCAACTCAAATGAAGGCAGTCATAATTTTCACCATGAGTTTATTTTTTTCCATTCCAATGATCGCACAGGATTTCTGCTCTAAAGTGGAATGTAAATATCTGAACAACTTCTACCGATTAAACGATTCTCTGTACCGCTCCGAACAGCCCGGCCGGAAAGGATTTGGAGAGCTGGACAAACTGGGTGTAAAAACCGTACTCAATTTCAGGCGCCTTTGGAAGGACGACCGGAAGGCACGGGATACCGGGATGGACTTGGTGTGGATGCCATTGCGTGCCGGTAAACTGACCGAAGCACAGATCCTCGAAGCTCTGAAGGCGATTAAAGGGGCCGAAAAACCGGTATTGATACACTGCTGGCACGGTAGTGACAGGACCGGTGCCATAAGCGCTGCCTACCGTATTGTTTTTGAGGGTTGGAGCAAAGAACGTGCCATTGAGGAATTATGTATGGAAGCCCTGGGCTATCACGAAGACCGGTATCCCAATGTGATTGAGCTTATTGAGGATTTGGATGTAAAGACCTTTCGAGAGACACTCGATATTGATTTTGTGGATTTGTTGGATTATTCTGAGGGGAAGTAAATTGAAAAAAGAGGAGTTTCTCTTTAATATTTTCTGATTTAATCCAAATTCATCCTGTAGCCTTTCCCGGATGGATTCAAAGTTTAACACAGTATCGAATCTTAAGTCTTCGCATAATAATAACGGAATTACCGTAAAAGGTTTCCGGCATGCCAACTATCGACAGCTACCTCACAGATCTTTCAAAAGTATGCCATAAACGGGATTATGTTTACGCCGGACAGGGTTACCTTTACCGCTTAAGGGATTACTTTTACCGCATAAGTAATTCCCTTTGCACCATAAGGGACTACGTTTACCGCTCAGGTAATTATGTTTACCGTATAAGGGTTTCGGTATTCGGCATAAGGGACAATGTTTACCGTAAAAGTAATCCCCTGTACACCATACGTAACTACGTTTACCGCTTAAGTAATTATGTTTACCGTATAAGGGTTTCGGTATTCGGCATAAGGGACAATGTTTACCGTAAAAGTAATCCCCTGTACACCATACGTAACTACGTTTACCGCTTAAGTAATTATGTTTACCGTATAAGGGTTTCGGTATTCGGCATAAGGGACAATGTTTACCGTAAAAGTAATCCCCTGTACACCATACGTAACTACGTTTACCGCTTAGGTAATTATGTTTACCGTATAAGGGTTTCGGTTTGCAGCATAAGGAATTCCCTTTACCGTAAAAGTAACCCTCTTTGCATCATACGTGATTACGTTTACCGCTTAAGTAATTATGTTTACCGTATAAGGGTTTCGGTATGCAGCACAAGGGATTACCTTTACCGCATAAGGGTTTCGGTTTGGCGTATACGTAATTGCGTTTGGCGTAAACGTAATTGCCTATATGGTAGGTTTTGATAAAATTACATGGTAAAAACAGACTGGTAGCAGATTGCAATGGTAACCTCAAAATCAGTATCTTTGCTTTATGACCTTCTTAATCATAGCGATAGTAGCGATCGGGTTCCTCCTTGCGAAAGGATGGATCAAGTTTGTGTATTGGGTTCTTCCGGCCCCCAGGCCAAAAGCTAACACAAAAAACCCTTACATCAATGCGCACCTCATGCGCACGGGCAATGACGCTGCCTACAATGAGTACCTCGAATGGCTGGGTAAAAACGGTGAGGAGTTGCCCATCAAGAAACTCAAAACAAAGGAAGAACTCCGTTTGAACGGAAATTAAACAAAAGTATTTAACGATGCTCCTCCCTGCCCATTTTAGCAACGATCGCTTCACCCAGAGCATATTATAATACCTTCCCAATAGTATAAATTTGTAGATTTACTGGGATTCGTTCCAACAGAGGACACAACGTTCTCTTTTCTTTATGATTTCAATTCCAGTTAGTACGATTAAAGGTACTTGGCGTAGGCGGCCTCATCGGTCAGGATATCCATTTCAATTCCAATTATAACCTACTGAAAGAATTGCGTCGAGGTTGTAAAAAGTTTGCTTCCGTTTCACCTGTCTTTTTCCTTCGGTTTGAACTTGTAAGTATTCCTTACAAGTTGCCTTTTTTTCAATTTCATTTTCTGCATACACCTTCTTTAGGTGCAGCGTGATGTTTTGGGGGGTGGTTTCAAAGAGTTCTGAAATCTGCCGCTGAGTGGCCCAAATCGTCTCTCCATCAAAGCGTACTTCGACCTGAACTCCATTTTCTGATTCGTATATGATTAATTCGTTCATAGTATTACGGTTTTTTGGAATTGATCCAGTCTCACACCTCATCCGCATAACAGAAATCGTGATAACTGCACTTACGACAAATGCTTTTTTTCTCCAAAGGCGGGCATTGCTTATCCAACAAGATTTGGCTTATTTCTTTTTTCCAGTCTTCAACGGTTTTCAGGTCGCCTTCTTCCCATTCCACCACCTGGCGTTGCTTCATTTTGGGGTATTCTATGATAGCTGTGGCGCCTTCAATACTGTTTTCACACAGGACATAAAGATAATATTTTACTTGTATAATATGGGCGTGTTCTACCTTATCGCTCTTTTTTACTTCATGAATAACCTTTTCCCTGACATCGTAAAAATCTATTTTAATACCGTCCATTTCCAGTTCGGTAGATTTACGGGGATTCGTTCCAACAAGGGCTTCGTTTTGTAGCCCGGGAGTTTGGTTGTGAATTGCTTTCAAAAATTTGTAGATTTACAGGGATTCGTTCCAACATACTACAGAAACAAACTATATACAGAAGAGTTGTGAATTGCTTTCAAAAATTTGTAGATTTACAGGGATTCGTTCCAACAAGTACCGGCCGAATCTTCATCGAATTTCAGTTGTGAATTGCTTTCAAAAATTTGTAGATTTACAGGGATTCGTTCCAACGTTAGACGCCGTGTACACGCATGAGAGATCGTTGTGAATTGCTTTCAAAAATTTGTAGATTTACAGGGATTCGTTCCAACTGTCTTCTCTGTTAGTATACCAATCTATGTGTTGTGAATTGCTTTCAAAAATTTGTAGATTTACAGGGATTCGTTCCAACACACTTTGTTTAAAGGCGTTGTAAACGACAGTTGTGAATTGCTTTCAAAAATTTGTAGATTTACAGGGATTCGTTCCAACGTTGCCTGTGGTAAATGTATGGAGTGTAAAGTTGTGAATTGCTTTCAAAAATTTGTAGATTTACAGGGATTCGTTCCAACAAGAACAAAAAACAGAATTGATAAAAAAGCGTTGTGAATTGCTTTCAAAAATTTGTAGATTTACAGGGATTCGTTCCAACAGCCCAGACTCGAAAAACAAACGCAGACGCGTTGTGAATTGCTTTCAAAAATTTGTAGATTTACAGGGATTCGTTCCAACGATGTGCTTAACTTTAAGAAATGCAGGGTTGTTGTGAATTGCTTTCAAAAATTTGTAGATTTACAGGGATTCGTTCCAACTTTCCGGATTCGTAAATGCTATAAGCTACAGTTGTGAATTGCTTTCAAAAATTTGTAGATTTACAGGGATTCGTTCCAACGAGGACTACGATTACACGCTACAGCATATTGTTGTGAATTGCTTTCAAAAATTTGTAGATTTACAGGGATTCGTTCCAACCTAATGCCCCGCAACCCCTTTAGCCCCTACGTTGTGAATTGCTTTCAAAAATTTGTAGATTTACAGGGATTCGTTCCAACAATACAATCATACAGGACACCTGTATTTAAGTTGTGAATTGCTTTCAAAAATTTGTAGATTTACAGGGATTCGTTCCAACTTTGTAATATCAAACAAAAACAAAACATCAGTTGTGAATTGCTTTCAAAAATTTGTAGATTTACAGGGATTCGTTCCAACAAACTTGACGAATGGGGTATTAAGCCTCACGTTGTGAATTGCTTTCAAAAATTTGTAGATTTACAGGGATTCGTTCCAACAAATCCTGCAAGGTGTAGCCTTCTATGGCTGTTGTGAATTGCTTTCAAAAATTTGTAGATTTACAGGGATTCGTTCCAACCTCTTATGAAAACCGAAAACAATTTAGAAAGTTGTGAATTGCTTTCAAAAATTTGTAGATTTACAGGGATTCGTTCCAACGGAGTGGAATGCGAAAGAACGCAGGAGCATGTTGTGAATTGCTTTCAAAAATTTGTAGATTTACAGGGATTCGTTCCAACGGAGTGGAATGCGCAAGAACGCAGGAACAAGTTGTGAATTGCTTTCAAAAATTTGTAGATTTACAGGGATTCGTTCCAACTAGAAAACCCCGTATATCACGGAAGCTTGAGTTGTGAATTGCTTTCAAAAATTTGTAGATTTACAGGGATTCGTTCCAACCTATAGGCATTAGATACTTTTTCCGGTCCAGTTGTGAATTGCTTTCAAAAATTTGTAGATTTACAGGGATTCGTTCCAACTTTCGGTATCTAAGGTTGGTACGGCTACCCGTTGTGAATTGCTTTCAAAAATTTGTAGATTTACAGGGATTCGTTCCAACAGATAATCCCCTTCGCCAGTAAGGTTATCCGTTGTGAATTGCTTTCAAAAATTTGTAGATTTACAGGGATTCGTTCCAACTAGTACTCTTGGATTGCGACACAGTAGTGTGTTGTGAATTGCTTTCAAAAATTTGTAGATTTACAGGGATTCGTTCCAACTATGGCTAAAAAAATTGATCTTTCAATACCGTTGTGAATTGCTTTCAAAAATTTGTAGATTTACAGGGATTCGTTCCAACGCAAAGGAGATGAAGGGTACTATTTGGCTCGTTGTGAATTGCTTTCAAAAATTTGTAGATTTACAGGGATTCGTTCCAACAATATTGCTTGAATATATCATAGTACGCTAGTTGTGAATTGCTTTCAAAAATTTGTAGATTTACAGGGATTCGTTCCAACTCAATTGGAAAAAACTGGTAATTGACATCGGTTGTGAATTGCTTTCAAAAATTTGTAGATTTACAGGGATTCGTTCCAACAGCGCTGGTAAATGTTCTTCAGTACGTTGGGTTGTGAATTGCTTTCAAAAATTTGTAGATTTACAGGGATTCGTTCCAACCTCATTGGAATCCCTTTATTAACAAGGAGTTGGATACTGGAAACGAAATCAAAAAAAGCAGGTGATTTTTAACAGCCTGCTTTTTTGTTTTTTGTTTTTCCGATCCTGTCAGAACAATTCCAGTTGTTGGGATGGAGGGGGCAGATCGGCTTCTTTTTGTCCGAAAAAGACCTCCATATTTCCGAATTGCTTGTCCGTTACGCATAATATCCCGATTTTTCCGTGTTTAGGCGTATCCGTCCGTCTAAGTACATCTTTCCCGGTATAGTATAGTGTTCTAATTTTGACCACAAAACGAACGATGTCTAA
>NZ_QLNV01000026.1 GCF_003285545.1 Sinomicrobium soli
CTTTCAGAACCCTCCGTCTCATCGAAGATGAGCCACCTCCCTTCGTCTGAAGGGAGGAGTTATGTGTAGGTTTATCAAATTTGATCTATGAAGACAAAAACGTCATCTCCATTGATGCGGTTGCTCAAATGTTAGTTCTCTGAATGACAGGGGGTTTATCCCGGGCGTAGCCCCTGCCGGCCGGTAGGCGGGGGAGAGATCCCCGGCTTTGCGGTCATACAGATCAACCTGCCACTGAATTTTCCCCAAAAAGCATTTTTTTATTGGAACAACCCCGGATTTTCGCTAAGTTTGCCCTTGTTTTTAATAAATCTAAATAAAAGATTCTGACATGCGATCATATTTACACATTCTGGGGCTGTGCTTACTGACAGTTTCAGGTCTTTATGCCCAGCAGACCGGGGGAGTCCGGGGGGAAGTAATTACCGCAGACGGCAATGCTGCCGAGGGAGTAAATATTCATCTCCGGGAAACAAGCCGGGGTACCGTGGCCAATGGTCAGGGAGTGTATACCATAAACGGGATTACTCCCGGAACGTATACCCTGGTGGTTTCGTATATGGGCTTTAATACCGTAGAAAGACAGGTGAACATAACTGCCGGGGAGGTGACCCGTGTGCCGCAGATCAGGTTGCAGGAGAGCACGGAAGAACTGGAAGGGGTAACCATGACGGGAGCGGCAAGGATATTTGCCGAAAAAAAGACAGATATGGTAGCCCGTATGCCACTGGATAATCTCGAAAATCCGCAGGTGTACAGTGTGGTGCCCAAAGAATTATTGGCCGAACAGATGGCCGTCGATTTCCGGGGTGCCTTATTGTCTTCTCCGGGAGTGACCAATGTGATGCTGGGTGTGGGATCTGGAGGAACGGGGCTGTCTATGCGTTTGCGCGGATTTTCCGGGGCCGATGGTGCAGGAGCCATCCGCAACGGGATGGCCACCAATTTCGTGTCGCTTTCCGACCCGGTAAACCTGGAGCGGCTGGAAGTGATCAAAGGCCCTTCTGCCACACTGTTCGGTTCCACACTTACCGCATACGGGGGGCTGGTGAACAGGGTTACCAAGAAACCTTTTGAATACGAACAGGGAGAAATAGGGATTACCGCCGGGGCTTACGGGCTGGGCAGGGTAACGCTGGACTACAATACACCGCTCAATGAAGATAATACCGTACAGTTCCGGATCAATACTGCCGTGCAACGGGAAAAATCGTTCCAGGACCAGGGGATAAACCGCACCTTTATGGTAGCACCTGCCCTGAAATACCTGCTCAGTGAAAAACTGACCATAAACGTGGATATGGAATATTTTCAGTCGGAGCGGAACTCTACCTATGTGGGGCTTGCAAACAATACTGTTATTTCCAGCTTTGATGAACTGGACTGGGATTTCAAGCGGTCGTATGCTTCCAACGATATTACGAGCTCGGCCAAGGTGTTGAACGTATTTGCGAATGCGGAATACAAGATAGACCCGAACTGGACATCCGATACGAGAGTGTCGTATTCCAATACGGATAACGATGCCAATTATCTCTTCCTTATGATAGGGGCAGGGACGGGAGATCTCGAGGGGCAGAAAACCATTACAAGGCGGTTGATGAACCTCCCCAGCAATTTTAATACGACCCAGTTTCAGCAGAATTTTACGGGAATACACCGGTGGGGAGATACGGAGAACAAGATACTGGTGGGGATAGATTATACACAGTTGAATACGACAGATTCCCGTACCCAGTTGGGGGATTATGACCGGTATGCCTTTGCAGCGGCAGGTAATGACCCGGAAGATTTTGTTCCCATCGTGGTCAACGGGCAGGCGGGTGCCCTGAACAGGGACACCTATGTAGCCGGACTGGCAGGGTTAAACAGGGCTGCAAACCACAGGGATACCCAGACGTTCAGTGCATATCTCTCCGATGTGGTTACATTTTTCGACCGTCTGAACCTTATGGCCGGGGTAAGGGTAGACCGTTTTTACGACCGGGCCAATGATTATCTGCAAACGGCCTGGTCTCCGAAATTCGGGGCGGTATACCAGGTAGTGCCCGACCAGGTTTCCGTTTTCGGAAACTACCAGAACGGGTTTAAGAACGTGGCTCCGGGCATGAATGTCGACAATATCCGGCAGGTGTTCAAGCCGGAACATGCCAACCAGCTTGAAGGAGGGGTGAAGTTTGAGCTTCTCGACGGAAAAGTTAACGGAACAGTGAGTTATTACAATATTCAGGTCGATGATAAGGTGCGTTACGTGCACCAGGGAGATGCCACCTATCTGGCCGTACAGGACGGGACCCAGAAAAGTGAAGGTGTAGAATTCGACCTTATCGCGAATCCTTTGCCGGGGCTGCATCTTATCGTGGGATACGGGTATAACGACAGCCGTTATACCAAGGTAGATGAGAATAATCCGGAACTTAAAGGAAAGAGGCCTCAGGGAGTACCTTATAATTCAGCCAATTACTGGATGAGTTACAAGATCCCTTACGGGAAATTCCAGGGACTTGGTGTCGGTTTCGGAGGAAATTACTCCGATGACTACTATTTCGATGATATGAATACGGTTAATGTGCCCGGATTCCATACGGTCGATGCCACGGTGTTTTTCGAACAGCCCAAATTCAGGATAGGGCTGAAGATGAACAACCTGGGCAATGAGGAGTACTGGACTACTGCCTCATGGGCTATCCCGCAGCAGACACGGACATTCCTGGCCAACCTGACCTTTAAGTTTTAA
The DNA here is from genome assembly GCF_003285545.1 of Sinomicrobium soli. Classification (GTDB taxonomy): domain Bacteria; phylum Bacteroidota; class Bacteroidia; order Flavobacteriales; family Flavobacteriaceae; genus Sinomicrobium. The sequence continues at coordinate 2,738 of NZ_QLNV01000026.1, forward strand.
GGATGTAATTTATACGGAATAAAATTGCTCATGAGATCTTACACCATGAGCAATTTTTGTTGTTTATCAAGATTGATGATTATGAGAGCGTATTTCAGTTTGCTTCCGGCCTTGGTTTTCTGTTTCGGTACCTTTGCGCAGCAGCCTGTGGTTATCGGGCACTCGTACGGGATTACTTCGGAAATACTGGGAGAGGAGCGTGAAATAGAGGTACAGTTGCCCGAAAACTACGATAATTCCCGGTTTGCAAAAACGGGGTACCCCGTACTCTACGTGCTGGACGGGGAGTTTAATTTTTCCTTTACTGCGGCCCTGGAGCGGTTTAATACGAAATTCCTCTACCGCCCGTATCCCGAAATGATTGTTATAGGGATTAAAAATACCGACCGTACCCGCGATTTTACGCCTACGAATGTGCCGGTAACCGGCAGGCACGGGAGAGCGCGTTTCGGGACCAGCGGAGGGGCTGATGATTTTATACGCTTTCTGGAAGAGGAGCTCAAACCGTTTGTGAATTCGGAATTCAGGACCGATGGCTACGATATACTGCTGGGGCACTCTTTCGGCGGACTTTTTACGGTGTATACCCTTCTGGAACATCCGGAGCTGTTCGATAGCTATATTGCCCTCGACCCCAGTCTCTGGTGGGATGACAGACTGGTATACCGCAAAGCCGAAGATCTCTGGAAGACAACCGATTTCGGAAAGAAGGGACTTTTTGTGGCCTTGGCCTATGAGGCGCCTGAAAATGCAAAAGACAGGTTTAAACACGGAAAAACAATACGGGATTTCTGTGAGCATATCCTTATGAGCAATCCCGGGAATAACCTCCGGACAAACTGGAAATACTATCCGGAACACGATCACGGACTGGTGCCGATACCGGCTACAATGGATGCCCTGAGTTTTCTTTTCGAAGGAACGCAGCTACCGGTTAAGGAAGTTCCCCTGCATCCCGGACTGGTAGCGGAAACCTATGGGAAGATGTCCCGGAAACTCGGTCATGAGCTCAAACCGGATGAGTCATTGCTGTATGAGCTGATAAAATATGTGAAGAGCACAGGCAAGACGGAAAGTGCCCGTGAATTATTGAACTATGCCCGGAACACCTATCCCGGCAGTGCGCAACTGAAAACACTGAATGTCGATTAGGAAATGAACCGAAAAAGCAAGGTCCCGGCAAAGAAGAAAGGGAAAAAGAAAAAGAGCCTGTTTAACCGCGTTGTGGCCTGGCTGCATCTGTGGCCCAGTATCGTATCTGGTATTGTACTGGTTTTTGTCTGCCTTACCGGGACGGTCATCGTATACTGTGACGAGATCATGGACCTTACGGCCGGAAAGGCCAGATATGTAGAGGAGACCGCTGGGCGAAGGGTATCTGTCGCGGTGATAAACCGCAAGCTGGAGGAGGCCTGCCCCGGTTTTATGGTTTCGGAGTATGTGTTTTTCAAAAACCCGGAACGGAGTATCCGGTTAAGGGCTTTCAGTCCGGAAGAACGCTCATTGGCCATGGTGTATATGAACCCTTATACGGGAGAGGTGATCAAAAGGGACAACACGATCTATTTCTTCTTCGTAACGGCGCATCTCCACGCTTCCTTGCTGGCCGGGGAAGCAGGGCACTGGATCGTGACCATCGCCACCATAATCTTTGTGATAAGCACGATTACCGGCCTGGTACTGTGGTGGCCGAAAAAATGGACAAAAACCACACGGCAGGCCAGTTTTACCGTAAAGTGGAAGGCCCGGTTCAAACGCCTTAATTACGACCTTCACAACGTATTCGGATTTTATTCTCTTATATTGTGCCTGGTGCTGGGTATTACCGGACTGATTATCTTTTTCCCCTCGCTGGCCAGTCTGACGATCAGGGCGACAGGAGGGGAAATCACACATTTGACCGAAGTATTGCCCAAAGCGGATTCTACCAGGACGGGAAAAGATATGGTCGATTTTGCCTATGACGTTCTGGAAAACGAATACCCGGACAAGGAAATGGTAAGTATCTGGAATTACGATCAGCAAAAACTCGGGGCCTATGTGTTTACTTCCGGAAAGGTAGGGCTCAAGAGTATAGAAAATGCAGATCTCACCATCTACGACCGCTATACCGGTGAGAAAATAGAAGTGGCCCCGGAGTATATCAGGCACGAGGCAACCGAAAATATCGTATGGCAGCTTCACATGGGGCAGTGGTGGGGACAGTTCGGTAAACTGTCTACCTTCCTGACCGGGATTATCGCAACAACCCTGCCGGTAACAGGCTTTATCATATGGTGGGGGAGAAGAAGGAAGAAGGGGAAAAAGTAGTTACTGAGTTACTAAGTTATTGGGTTATTGGGTGTTGCCTGATTAACTGAATAACCTATTAACCTGACTGTCAAATAGTGATCAGGATTAACAACTTCCGGCTACTCATCTGCCCATTAAAGTCATTCCCTCGCCTGGTGAGATCTGAGGTGCTCCGGCACTTGCCCCTGTGTGTGCTCACCGGGCATATTCTGTGATGTCGTTATGACATTTTATACTTCAACAGACATTTTTTTTACGGTTTCTTTCAGATTAAACACACATAATGAGTTTTTTTGCGAAGCATATCCCTCTCGTATTGTCATTTGGTTATCATGCTGATACCTTCTTATTGAGATGTAAAAATTACCTTAGCTTATCTCAATTCCGGGGATGAAGTTTGTTGGGGAGCGGGAATAATATAAGTGCTTCCGGAAAACAACATGCATGCAGGTCCTGTTCCGGAGTTGGGGATCAATATTATTTAATCAGATAAATCGAATATGGAATAGTACAATATACGATATGAATAAAAGGCGATAATGAGCCTTTTTGATGATGTTGTGCTTTGGCTGTTTTGTCTCTTGATGTTTCCCCCTTTGTGAATTTTGCTGTGTCCACCCCCTTGATGACAACAGGAAAATGATCAGACACGGAAAGAGATAAGTCAAAGTTCATAAACCAAATAACCTGTATACATCATTATGAGCTTAATGGAGAAAATTAATGCCACAGTATTTGCCTGTTGCAATAATATAGCTGCTGATGTCAGCTATGCCGGTCCGGAAAGGGAAGCGGCAGCTGTAAAAAATCAGAAAACACCTTCAATGTCCTTTGTTCCGGAAAATCTTACCTGGATACTTTATCTGGAGGAACGAAAGTTTGAATTTATCGGAAATACAGCGACCTTTCAGCACCTGGAAAATATTTCCTTCCTTTATTTTATCAAGCTTGTTCCCGAATATTTTCTGAACAGTTACCTCCGGTCCGTAGCGGCTTTTATTTCTCTTTACACCCAACGGCCATACTTTGCCGGAAAAGATATGCACTTGCGGATACTGCTTTCCATGAGGCTGCGGAAGGAGGAGGAGTATTATGTGAAACAAACCATCTTTCCCGTAATGAGATCCGGAAAACTCCGCGCCCTGCAATTTGTGAATATCCCCGTGAAACATTATGAGTCCGACGACTATAAGATCGAGCTCCTGAATTCGGGGGCCATCGATCACCTGAAGACCTCGTACATCAGAAAAAAAATAACCCCTGAAGGTTTTTTTTCCGAGGAGCAGGTACAGGTCGCCGTATTGATAAGACAGGGGTTTACCTCGGGAGAGATAGCAGCAGCGTTAGGCAAAACCAAAGCAGCGGTATATAAACTGAACCGCAGAATACTCGAAAAGATATCCAATTGTTTTGAAATAGAGTTCTGTAATGTTCATGAAGCAGTCAGCTTTTTTGCGAACTGTTTTGAAATATCGTGATCCCTGCTATCTGTAAGGGAAGCCCCGGGCAGTACGGAAAATTGCCTGTCAGGGCTATGGGCTTCCGGCCCGGCAGTGGTTTAGTTTATAAAAGGGAATTTGTAAAAACAACGAAACTTCTCAATCATGGTGAAAATAGATGAGATCCTTAAGAGATTCAAAATGTTCTTCAACCTCAGGACGGATATTGAACTGGCCGTCTTTCTCGGCGTAAAACCTAATACCATAGCTACCTGGAAAGCCAGGAACAGTATGGATTTTCAACGTGTCCTGGAGACCTGCGAAGTGCATGATGTTGATTTGAATGCGTTGTTCAGGGGCGATAGCGGGGGAAGGATTAACGGCGAAGTCCCGTTAATCCCCCGTTGCTGTCAGTATTCTTATGTCGCCGGGCTTCAGGATGCCGGTTTTATAAAAAGAATGCCCAGGAAAAAATTGTCATTTCCCGTGGAAAAAAAGTTAAGGGCTTTCCAGGTGGAAGATGATTTTATGTCGATGAGCACCGGAAATGCCTATGTGGTAGGGAAGTATATAGAAGATGCGGACGACCTCTGCTTCGGTGAGATGTATGTTATGGTCAATGCTGTTCACGGTGTTTTTATAGGCAGGATAGAACCTGCAAAAGATACGGCAGGTGTTGTATATGTACTCAATGAGGATCGCCAGGGAGACCGGTGCAAGGTAAAAATGTTCCTGGAAGAGGTGATGGAAATATGGAAGGTGACCCATATGGTCTTTGACGGATTACCGGAGAAGAGCAGTGATGAAAGGATTTTTCATGGAATGAAGAAAGTAACCCCTTGAAATAAACGCGTAAAACAAGTTTGACATGGATCATGACATAACACCCGGGGAGGCGGAAACAGTCTCCCGGGACCGGGAAATGCTGGAACAGTATATACAGCATTATTCAGGAAAGATATACGGTTTTATATTGTTTAAGATAAAAGACAGGGAGTATGCCGATGATATCTTCCAGGATACCGTGGTCAGGATGGTGAGGGCCTTCAGGGATGGCAATTACAGGGAAACGGGCAGGTTTGACGCCTGGGGTATACAGATTGCCAGAAACCTGATCACGGACCACATTCGCAAACAGGCCCGGAATAAGACGACAGATTGTTTTGAAAGTGTGGAAACGTCCGCCCTGGCGGATGACAGGGATGCCGGAGAGTGGCAATCATTGGAAGAAGAACGGAAAATGATTGTGGACAGACTCGTAAAAGGGCTCTCTCCCGAACAACGGGAGGTACTCACGATGCGGATCTATGAAGGGCTTAGCTTTAAGGAGATCTCCGTGAAGCAACAGGTAAGTGTTAATACGGCTTTGGGCAGAATGCGTTATGCATTGATTAATTTGCGGAAAATGGCCGCCGAGTACGGAGACATGGCATGGGCTAATCTGTAAACGGGAGCTTGTCCGGAAGATGTCAATACGACATTTTTCCGGGTTGACATTGCTTATGCGACATTTTTTTGTGACATAAACACATGTTGTGTGTTTTTTTTGAATTTATACACGCGCTATGTCATTTTGTTATCATACCGATACCTTTTGATTAATATCTGAAATTTACCTTCGCCTGTGTTTGCCCGTGATAACCAATAGGATAAAGTAATAATGATACCCCTGAGAAGAACACAGCACCCTGTATCCGGCTTCATATGCAGTACCCCGGCTTCGACAGTTTTGGGAGAACCTTGGTCCTGTTCTCCCGCGAACTTTACAATTCCACGTCACAATTAAATCCGATAACAACCTTTTGATATGAATTATGAGTATAGTAAAAGAAATTGATGCAACAGTGTTTTCGTATTACCGGAACAGATCCGGAAACGATTTTCCCGAGAATGGACAGCAGCCCCCTCCGTCTCCCTTTATTCCTGAAAACCTGACATGGATACTGTACCTCGAAGACCGGAGATTCGAATTTCTGGGGACGACTTCCATTTTTAATCACCTGGAGCGTATCACCTTTGTAAATTTTGTGAGGCTCGTTCCACCCTATTTTGTGAACAGTTACCTGAAGGGAATAGGGTCTTTTCTGGCCCTCTATATGGACCGGGAGTGTAATCCGGAGAAAAATATGCAACTGCAGATGCTTATCCCCATGAAACTGGACGGGGGCGATTATTATTATGTAAAGCAGACCGTTTTTCCGAAAAAAAAGAACAGGCGGCTTTATGCCCTTCAGCTGGTAAATATCCCTATCAAGAAGTATGAAAAGGATTTTTATAAACTGGAGGTGCTGACTTCGGGTATGCCTGACCATCTGAAAACATCGTACATCAAGCGCAGGATGGCCATCCATAACTTGTTTTCCAGGGAACAGGTACGTACCATTAGCTTGATACAGGAGGGACTGACATCGGGAGAAATTGCGGAGAAGCTGAACAAGACCAAGGCGGCAGCATATAAACTGAACCGGCGTATTCTTGAAAAAATATCGGATTGTTTCGAAATTGAGTTCGACAATGTGTACCAGGCTGTTAATTTTTATATGCACTGTTATGAAATACGCTGAATGGCCGGGATGCAGGTAAGGGTCTGCAGAAAATATTGAACAATCCATATTATACTGATACCTTTCCGAAAGTGTCATATTGATATATTTGTACCGGTGATGAAGGGATACCCCATTTGTTGATTAAGAGCAAAGCTCCTTTGTCACGTTAAAAAAACCAGGTAACAAAAGCAGGGAATAGCAGCGTATACGATTTGCCGTAAATGGTTGGTTAAGGCGGATCGTTCGCAAGTATCCGGACGCGGTTTAGATTCCTGTTTCCCGTAGGTATGCCGTACGGCGGTGTACCCGTTCTTTTGTCTGGTGTATAATCTCCCCTTAAATGGTTTGGCGTATTAAAGCCCGACCGTAAACTCTGTTATAAATTAAGAAAACTGTCTTTATGTGCAATTACCGCATAAACGGGCAAACGGGCTTGTTTTTCCGGTGGTTGTGGCAGAAAAGGTGTTGCGTATTGCCTAACTAAACCGAAACATTAGATATGGCTGTGAAAGTTGAAAATGTTCTGAGAAAGATCAAGGATTTCCTGAGTCTCAAGACTGATATTGAACTTGCGGTCCTGCTGGGGGTAAAACCGAATACTATTGCCACGTGGAAATCCAGGAACAGCATGGACTATCAGCGGGTGATCGATATCTGCAGGGAGTACAGGATCGATATCAATGAGTTGTTCCTCAATACCGATTTCGAGAGAAAATACTACGAAGATATTGTGGTGATCCCCAAGGAATACCAGTATTCCTATGTGTCCGGATTGTATGAGAAAGATTTTATAAGGCGGATGCCCCGGGGAAACCTGGTAGCTCCGCTAAGAAGGAAGATCAGGGCTTTCGAGGTAGAAGATGGTTCCATGGTTTCCGTATATCGCGGTAGTTCTTATGTGGTAGGTGAATATGTTCCTGACCTGGATCAGACCGGTACCGATAAGATCTATGTACTGGTCAATGCTGCTCATGGCATTTTTGTAGGGAAAGTGGAAGCCGATGAAGATTTTTTCGATACGGTTTACCTGATCAATGAAGAGCGTCCGGAAAGAGAATGTAAGGTGAGGATGTTGCGCCGGGAAATTATTGAGATATGGCAGGTAACCCACGTGGTTTTCGGAGAAATGACCCAGGGCTATATTCCGGGGATACTGAGACAGAACGGGGTCCGGGTACAGAATGGCTGACCTTTTCAGAGGATTAGGCGTTTTGCCGAAATATTGATAGCTGATGGCCAGCTGTAAACAGTGAATGTTTAATACCGAAACCAATCTGTTGGGAAACTGCGGTTTCCCTTAAGTTGAACAGGATTGCTGAGGTAAAACCGTAAATGTTAAATGAGAACCATCATGAGTAACCGAGAATCTGATGTCATGACCGGTACCGGATTGAAAGGACAAGAGCGTAGGGCGCTGGAAAATTTCATAGATCGCAATTACGCAAAGATATACCGTTTCATATTGTTCAAGGTCAGGGACGGTGAACTTGCCGATGATATTTTTCAGGATACCATATTCAGGGTCATTCAGGCTTTTAAGAAAGGAAATTATAAGGAAGAAGGAAGGTTTGATGCCTGGAGTATACAGATCGCAAAAAACCTTATCGTCGATCACGTCCGGAAGGAAGAGCGGATGAAAGTCGTCGATCATTATGATATTGCGGAAACAGCGCTGGGCCTGGCAGATGACCATGATTCTGAAATAGACCGGAAACTGGTGGCGGAGCATAAGAAAAATCTTGTGAACAGCCTTGTGAAAGAACTCCCGCAGGAACAACGGGATGTACTTGTCATGAGGATATACGAGGGGATGAGTTTCAAGGAGATCTCCACGGCGCAGTGTATAAGTATAAATACCGCTCTCGGGCGGATGAGATACGCTCTTATCAACCTTAAAAAACTCGTACGGGAAAAAGGAATTGTCGCAATAAATCTGTAATAAATTAAAGAGAAATATGCCGCATATTGAGGAAGAAGATCTTCTTGCCCTGCACGGGCAGATAGAAAGGGAACAGCAGACCAATATCAGGTTACTCGACCAGATCCACGCAAAGAACAAGGAGTATGACCGGAGTGTACAGAGCAGGAATATGGCCTGGGTGATATCGGGGATCATTATAGTGGGAAGTATGGTTTCGATATGGTACCAGGCAAGGGAGCTGGAGCATATGGAACACTCCTTCAGATCCTGTCACAGCCGTAATTCCGATCTGTTGCAGCAATACAGCGGGATGGTGGCCACAGCGGACTCCCTGGAAAAAATAAATGCCCTTTTCCTGGGCAGGATCGCAGAAGATCAGGTGGTATACACGGTACAGGTTGCCGCCCTGGAGAAACAAAAGCTCCCCTTGCGTTCAGGGAATATCAATTATATCAGCGGCCCGGGCGTAAAAGGACTGACCACATTTTCCATAGGAGTGTACTACTCGCTTGAAGAAGCGCAGATACTCAGGAATGCCCTGGTAAAAATGGGGTTCGGGGATGCTTTTATTGCCTCGTATAAGAACAGGGTTCGCGTGAGGATCGAAAGTGCGGGATAGCATTGTGAAGCCGGGCAGATAATATATCAAACAGTTTATAAGTTTTTATATGGGGATATTCGGGTTTTTTACGGAGGATGTAGCTATCGACCTCGGTACGGCCAACTTGCTTATCATGCACCGGAACAAGGTAGTGGTAGACGGGCCATCTGTTATAGCCATAAACAGGCAGACGGGAAAAGTAATAGCTATTGGGAGGGAAGCCGGCATAATGATGGGAAAAACTCATGATAACATAAAAATAATACGCCCTTTAAAGGACGGGGTCATAGCTGATTTTGACGCTTCGGAAAAGATGATCAATGCTTATGTGAAAACCATTCCCGCCCTGAAAAAAAGAGTATTTGCCCCGGCCCTGCGAATGGCGGTATGTATTCCTTCCGGCATTACCGAAGTGGAAATGCGTGCCGTACGGGAATCTGCCGAAAGGGCCAATGCCCGGGAGGTCTATATGGTTCAGGAACCCCTGGCTGCTGCTATAGGAATGGGGATCGGGATCATGGAATCCAGGGGTAGCCTCGTGGTGGATATAGGGGGAGGGACTACCGAAGTGGCCGTGATATCCCTGGGAGGGATCGTATGCGACAAATCTGTTAAAATTGCCGGGGATGTCCTTACGGATGATATCATTCAGTATGTCAGGGAAGAGCACAACCTTTTTCTCGGGGAAGTAACCGCAGAAAAAATAAAAATGACCATAGGGGCGGCGACGGAACACCTGGAGCACCCTCCCGACCCTATGGATGTCCAGGGGCGCGACCTGCTCAGCGGGAAGCCCAAACAGATCAGGATGTCACATACGGAAATAGCCAGGGCACTCGATAAATCGCTACAGCGCATAGAAGCGGCAGTGATGGAAGTATTGTCGGCAACGCCCCCCGAACTCTCGGCGGATATTTATAACACCGGCATTCACCTGGCCGGAGGGGGAGCATTGTTAAAGGGACTCGATAAGAGGCTGACACAAAGAACCGATCTCCCGGTTTGTGTAGCCCAGAACCCACTCAGGGCGATAGTGGAAGGGACCAATACCGTTTTGAAGGAATATACCAAATACCGGAACATGATGTTTACCTGACCTGCCCGGGGAGTTCCGGAAAATACCCGCGGAAATCTTTATCGCGGTCTATAGTGTGTTCGTTGTACTCCAGGGTCCACCCCATCGAACTGGTCAGGATATAGAACTTGTAAAGCTCGGAGATAAGCCGGTTTCCGGCATTTTCCATAAGCGGGGAATTCTTTATTTTGTCTTGCAGGGAGCGCTCAATGCGCCTTTTGATCCTGTTGTGATCATCAGCTTCAAAACGGTTGAAATATCCCTGCTGCACATCGTAGTATTCGATATCAGGGCTGATGTGCAGTTCGGGTTCGGGAATGGAGGTAATACGCAGTGTTTTACCGGTTTCGTCAATTTCAGTACGTATTTTGCTCAGGTCGTAGGATACCTGTGCCGTAGCATTGACCACTACCAGGGCCCTTTTCTTTTCCGAAAGAAAATCGAGGTAAAATTTTTTGGAGTCTTCATAGGTGAACACCTGGGAATAACTCCCTTCGGTAACAATGAGTTTCCCTACATTCCTTATCTGCTCCTGTATCACAGCTGTTTGCCGCAACAACCCCTGCTGCTCCTGCCCGCGATAGTGATAATACTGCCATATACAGACTACAAGCAGTAAGATAACAAGACTGATAAGCAATGGCTTTCGCATATTCGGAGTTTTTTTTGCGGTATCTGAAAACGCAATACCGGATATCAATACATAAAAATACGATTAATTTTTCAGGGGAGCCTGCCGGAAGAATATCAGTATAAAAAAAGGCAATACACGTTATATGTACTGCCTTTTAAAAATGTGCTCACGACTGGAGTCGAACCAGCACGTCCATTAGGACACCACCCCCTCAAGATGGCGTGTCTACCAATTCCACCACGTGAGCCTGCACAAAAGTCAGAATGTTCTTTGTTATAAGACCGGTTAACAACCTTATAAAAAGATCTTCTTCCGTTTAAAAAACAAGGGACTTCAATCCCTTTCCGGAAGGAGCGGTGCAAATGTAAATGGTTTTTAATTATTATAAAAAGAAAAAGGAAACTTTTTTCGGAAGGCCCGGCGTAGCCTTGTTGTCTGAATAAGCAGGCGGCATATTATATCCATAATATACCGCCGGCAGGGTCTTCCTAACTACCCTAAATAAACTTTAAAAACAGGTGTCGCAATGAAGTGAACACCTGTTTTATTTTTTCAGTCCATCCTTGTATTACCTGTTGGAGGGTGCTTCCGGAAAGGATGCGATCCAGGCTTCTACAAAAGCATTAAAGTCGAGCTGGTAAGGAACCGGGCCACCATTCCCCCCTGTTGTTTCTATTAGTTCCCGGGCAGTAAGCTCCTTTGTATTGGCATGTTCTAAATACATAATATGTGATTTACAATGAATAATGATTTGTTCTGTATAAACAGAATTGCTAAAGTAACCGGGCTTTCCGGAACAGTAAATAACGGATTTAAAAGTGTGCGCCTCCACTTGGTATCCGGTTATCCTTATTTCATATCCGTGGTATGAAATTTTTCCCTTATAAAGATGAGCGATTATGGCAGGGCAGGCTCTTTATAACGGTTTGTTGATAATGGAATAAAATTGATAAATTTGTTTTCCGCCATCAGAACGATAAGATATGATAAAGACGGTTATTATTGAAGATGAACCTGCAATCCGTAAAGAGATAGAATGGTTGCTTGGTAAGCAGCCGGACCTGGAGTTGGTGGGGACTGCCGGAAGTGTGTTACAGGGAGTGTCGGTGATCAGGGATAAGAAGCCGAACCTGCTTTTAATGGATATTCAGCTGACGGACGGGACTGCCTTCGACCTCCTGAAGCGGATCGGGGATACCGGTCTGCAGGTGATTTTTATTACTGCATATAACGACCATGCGATAAAAGCGATCAAATTCGGAGCGTTGGATTACCTGCTTAAACCGCTTGATGAGAATGAATTGCAGTCGGCCCTTGACCGGGTGTACGCGGGCTTCCGGAAACCGGTAGCGGGCGTGGAAGTGCGACAGCAATTACAGGTGGCGGAAGAGCAGATGTATCGTAAACCGGAGGAAACCGCTCCTGTGGCTTCCCTGGAAGACCAGATCGTATTGCACACTATGGAATACCTTCAGTTACTGCAGATCAAAGATATTGTGTACTGCAAAAGTGAAGGCAGTTATACGACCTTTGTACTGCACGACAAAAGAGAGATCATGGTATCCCGTCCTTTGAAGTACTACGACGACCTGTTGCCCGAAAAATGGTTTATACGTCCGCATCAATCCTATCTTCTCAATTTGCTGTTTGTTGACAGGTATGTTAAGGCAGGCTATATTTATCTCAAGGATCATAGCCAGATACCGGTATCGGTACGTAAGAAAGATTATGTTTTGCAACGGCTGACCCAACAGAGAACCTTATGAAGGGAAGTTGTATATTGCTGATCGTATTCACGCTGTGCGGATGTAATACGGAACCGGATACGGGACAGCTGCAACAAGGGTATGGGATCTCCCATATGAAGGAAGCAGAAAAAGAGGCCCTGCAACTCGATACTCCCGAACAACAGGTCGCTTACTGGAAGGAAAAAATGACCGTTGGCCCGTTTTTAAATGATACCTTGTTACAGTCCAGGGTCTATTACCGCCTGGCCGGGATTTATTACACCAGGAATAAGCTTGATTCGGCCAGATGGTATATGCGCAAGGGCTGGTCGTTGATCGAAAACCGGAGTGGAGCAGATGATATGCGCGTGCTTTTTAATTTTGGAGAAGGCAATATAGCCACCTATGAAAAGAATATGCACCAGGCCAATTACTATTACAGCCGGGCTGCTGCCATACTGAAGCACGCCGGTTCCCGCAGGCTGGAGCTGACCCCTTTTCAACAGGCAGCTATTTATCTCGCCGTAGCCCAGTCTGATGCAGGGGTTTATCAGTATGAACAGGCCATCTTGCATAATCATGAGGCGTTGAGGTTGTTAAAGTCGGATACCGTAATCAATGTGCGATTGCTTTTAAGGGCGTACGACCAGCTGGCAGTCGATTTTCTCAGATTAACTGAAAAACAGACGGATTCTGCACGGGTCTATATAGAACGCATGGATTCATTGACCGGAAAATATCCCGGTGAAGTAATCTCCCCGAGGTTCCTGTTCGACCGCAAAGCCTTGTATTATGCCGATATCGGCAAACTGGATTCTTCGATAAGCTATCACCGCGCCATTCTTAAGATGGACAGTACCGCAATTTCTGAAGGAGAGACCTCCCCGGTGGTATATGGAAACCTGTTTAAAGACCTTGTTAACCTGTCTGATCGTTTCGTGGAAAAAAAACAGCTGGACAGTGCCCTGTATTATCTGAATAAAAGTGATCAATTCCTGGAAGAATACGATGCATACCTTTCTGGCAATGACCGTATTTTATACCGGGAAAATCTGGCTAACTACTTTTTTGCTTCCGGGCAATACGACCGGGCCAATAATGAATTCCGGAACGTGCTGGAGGAAGCGAGACAAGTGTACGAAAATAAATATTTGCAGGCCACCGCAGAAATAGCAGCTATTAATGAGCTTCAGGTCAAGGAAAAATCTATTATCGAACTCAACCGGCAGGTAGTACTCAAAGAAGGGCAGCTGGCGGAAAACCGCTTGTTGCTGATCATTACAACCCTCTCTGCCCTGCTGGCATTTACGATCATTATCCTGCTCTACGGGGGAAGGAAACAGCGCAGGCTTCAGGCTGAAGCCGAACGTACAAGATTGCAGAAAAATTCTGCCGAACTGGAACAACGGTTGCTGAGGGCACAGATGGAACCTCACTTTATTTTCAATACGCTTGCTTCGCTTCAAAGTTATATCCGACTGGACGACAAGGAGAAAGCATTGAAATACCTCAGGCAGTTCAGCGGACTGCTGCGCAATAGCCTGGAGCTGTCGAGGCAGAGTTTTGTTCCGCTGGCCGATGAACTGCAAACACTATCGTATTATCTCAAACTGCAACAAATGCGATATGAAGAGGAATTTGACTTCCGTATTGATCACCGCTCTATTGAAGAGGATGAGCTTTATTGCTGGCTGATCCCTCCCATGTTGATACAACCTTTTGTGGAAAATGCCATAATACATGGCCAGGATAATACCAAAGAGGAGAGAGCTATTGATATCGTGATCTCGAGAGGTGCCAATGATACTTATATAACGGCAACCATAACAGATAACGGCCCCGGTATTTACGCTACTATGGGCGGGAAGAAAGGAGGGGAGAAAAAGAAGTCGCTTTCTACGGAAATCAGCCGTGAACGCTTAAAAATGCTGGAATACGAAAAGAACGAAGTGTTTGATATTTCGGTAACCGACCGCAGTACCCTGCCCGGAAATCAGTGCGGAACAGTCGTAAAGCTGCATATCCCGGTAATATCGGCATAGCATCAGTTCAAAAAAAAGCCCGTTTGAACGGGCTTTGGGTTACAAAACAGGAAAAACTACTGTCCTGCAATCGGGCCGGAATAACTTCCGGTTACCGAACCGCTTTGTCCACTAAAGCTATACGCTATATCTATGTTATTGCCGTCTTTGGACAAGGTCAGGCTGCCTTCATTAAAATCCTCGTAAATATCATCGCCCAGATAAACCGTCATATCACCAAAGTTCATTTCCGGATCGTAGTCAGGGTCAAAAACATCTTTATAAGTGTAATTTCCTCCTAAGTCGTCATATGCGGCCTCTCTGAAAAGAAATATGATTTGGTTGTCGGGATCGAAGGAATTCAAACTTATTACGGTGTTGTTCACGGCAAGCTGGTAGGTAGCACTTTCGGTAGGGTGATTTTCTCCCTGAAAGGTAAATGAGTTCCCGGCCCCGTCACCGCCGTTATCAGTGTTGTCGTCGTCCTTGCTACAGGAAAGCAAAACTGCAAAGAGCATTAATGCGCTTACGGTTTTCAATATAATAGGTGTTGTTTTCATAAAAAATATGTTTAAAAGTTTATTGGTTTATTGTTTGGGAAGCTCAATCCTGAAGATTATAATATTTTGCTATGGCGTTGTAATTGTTAATATCTACACCGGCCTGCTCAAGCTCCCGGTAAACGGATTCTTTAGCATCGCCACCGTTATTATTGGATATCCGGTTTTCATCACCATCCGTTGCCGCATTACCTTCGATTACCACAACCCTGAAAGGAATTCCCGGGAAAGTGGGACTGTCATTATCGGCATAATGCATACGAAGCGTTACTCCCCCGGTCGCTATTCCGTATGAAAAATTAACGGTTTTTCCGGTTTCATTATAAGATATAGGCAATGCCGACCAGGGTTGTCCCCAGAAGAACCCGCCGTATACCATGACGACGCCATTGTCAATAATATCTCGCGTGATTTCCGGAATATCCAGGTTGGCCACTGCGTAATTCGTTCCGAACAGGGTGGTCCTTGTCCACGTAATCTGAGAGAATCTGAAAGTACGGCTGACTACATTGGCATTGCCGTCCTGCCCCGGTTCGCCCTGTATGCCCTGCTCGCCGTTTATCCCGTCAATGCCATCTTTTCCGTCCTCGGGGGAACAGGCCGTCAATATTGCTAAAAATGCAATCATTAAAAAATTAAGATTTGTTTTCATCTGTTGATTTTTTTAATGGTCGGATGTAAGCTACCGAAACCATATTTATTGAACTTGTTTAAACTTTTTCAATGGACTGAAAAATTGTCATTGTACACCACAGCCGTTGTTCGGTTTCAATCCGTAGATGGGGTTGTTCACCACCAGCTCGTCCCAGGGCGTGAAGTTGTTGAAATTGCCGGTGGTTGTCATTGCACGGGGGGGCGATCAGGGTTGAATGTATTCATAAGATAGTGCTCCGGGTGTTTCCATTTGGGTATTGGTAATGTTTGCCGTTTTTAAAAACCCGTTTGGATCATAGCGGTTCACCGAATTTATTTCGAGGTCATCTGCCTGACATTCAATAAAAGGGCGGGAGGTTAAATTGTTGCTTATAAATGTTTTAAGATAGAGTCTCCATCCGGTGATCAGTGTGTGAAGCGCGACGGGATTTGCATTGGATAGGGAACCGCGTTTATCCGGATCATAAGTAAAATTGTAAATTTCTTCTTCTTCGTGGGCAAAATAGAGCACGGAAAACTTGATGACATCGCCGTGTTCGTTCAGATAAACTTTGCAGTGATCGTCCCCTTCATCAAACTCATACAGGTTTTCAGCGGGATGGTACCGAACCGGAAATTCAATGTCATCATATACGTAAGAAGTCAGGGTTCCGTCTATATCATAATGAAAGAAAAACGTATTAACACCCCCTCCGATTAGGTAAATAGCGTGAATCTGACCGTCATTATTGTATTCGTACTGTACCCCCAGAAAATAAGCTTCCTCAAATTCCTGTCGGATTTCATGTATGGTTCCGTCCGGATTATAATTGATCAAAACATAATCCGAGCCGTCCGGCTTTGTGATTTTGCCGAGAAATTGGTTTTCAGCGGTAATCTGGGTGCCGGGATTGTCGTCGTCGTTGCTGCAGGAAAACTGGAAAAGCGCGAACAGGCAAAGGATTAAAATTTTTGTTTTCATTTTTTTGGTTTTTAATGTGGTTCATAATTGAATTCTTCAATTCATAGTCCCTGAAATTCTGATAATGAATACAAAAATTTAATTGTACAAGTCCGGGTTTTCTCCTTCTGTTTGATATTCATTTATTTGGGTGAAATTGATGAAATCGGTTTTAATGGCCTGGTTGTTTAATTCATCATAAGGAATATAGAACTGATCGGTTTCATAATTCGCCCAGAACATCAGGTAAGATAGTTTTACACCGGCTTGATTTAGTGTGTTTTTCAATTGTGTAAAATAAGTATCGGTCGCTAAATTGAGTTCACCGGTTTCCGCCCAGCAATAGGGTTTGTTTTTGTTTGCCGCAATGTTTTTCAGAATTATCAAATGGTTTTTTAACGTATTCCAGTCCGTTCCGTGTCCGTCATTGTTGCCATAATAACCGTCGAACCCTAAAATATCCACCACATCGTCGCCGGGATACCGGGCCAGGTAAGTGGCTTCATTTTGGAAATATCCGGGCGCGTAACAGGTTAGCATATTGTTCAAACCGTTTTGCCTCATATATTCCACCGTAAACCGGAAAAGCGATTTATATTCCTCATCCGAACAAGCGGTGTTTCCCCACCAAAACCAATTGTGGTTGGCTTCGTGATAAGGCCTGAAAATAAACGGAACCGGATTATCGTTGTTGTCTTTCAGTTTTTTGAGTTCCGAGATGAGTTTATCCAGGAATTGCAGGTATTGGTTATGCAATTCACCTTCGGGCAATAGTTTTACAACCAGTCCCGGTGTATTCTCCCAGGAGTTTCCATTGTTGTCCAAACGGTAAGGGTGCATATTAAAAGTGTTTATACCGCCGCGGTAGTATGCTTTTCTGGCTTCTTCGATTGTGGTGTCAAATGAGACGTAATCATAAGTTTCATTTTGATTTTCGGGCCGGGGCGAAAATTCCCACCCGTATAGCGCCGGAAACTTATTGGTGATTTCCTTAAAATCACTGTGGTCCGGCATCTGCCATAGTCGCCAGCCAACGCCGGCAATGCTTGTTGCCTGATGCCCGATCAGCGTATTTCCGTTGTCGGCATTTGCTTTCATATTGGTCAGTAAGCTTATCGCGGAATCACTTAAAGTCCCGTCGCCGGGTTGTTCCGCAACCGGCGGGTCTTCATTTTCAGGAGGTGAAGCGGAATCGTCGTCTGAACCGCATGAACTGCAGAAGATAGTTAATCCGAATAAAAACGGGATTAATACTAATTTACAAATGGATTTCATTGTAAAATGGGTTTAAGAATGTATTCAAATTAAAAAAGGTATGCGGTATGGACTTTGCCGGGCTGCATTTCATCCACAAAGGTTTCGAGAACCATAGTGGGTTCGTTTGAGCCTTTCCAGTTGTTGATAACAGCACCGAAGGTGTTTTCGCCATCGCTTTTCCAGGCAGGGTTTCCTCCGATAAAATAATATCCCCAATAAGCCGATGGGCCGCAGGCGCCGTCATGTTTCCATATGTGTTCATTGTTGTAATCAAAATAAAGGTAAACTTCCGTATCAGTTGTGCCGCAGAAAGTTTCTGTTTTTGTGTAATGCCAAATTTTTGTGTCATTGCTTCCCGGTGGCTTGTAAAACACCGGTGCATTAGCTGTTTTGTCGGATTGTGCATGCGTAATGCTGGATTCGGTCCCTTCTGTTGAATAATCCGTTAACATCACGTCGTCATTGTTTTTGTCAAAACTAAAATTCAGGATCACGCCTTCGTTGTATTCAAATTCCAAGGTTTCTTTCGTCAGCGACGTGACTTCCATTCCCCTGTGCACACCCAAGCCATCAACATTCGCCATAATACTGCCATTGTCTTCTGTAAAATAAAGTACATAGCACCGCATGCTGCTGGTTTCAAATACCACATAATAATCCAATAAATCTGTGGGAATTACTTCAGTTGAAGAATTGTCATCATCATTGTTTCCGTTGTCATCGTCAGTGCTGCAGGAAAACTGGAAAAGCGCGAACAGACAAAGGGTTAAAATTTTTGTTTTCATTTTTTTGGCTTTGGTTAAACAAATAAATTTTTACTCTGCAGGAATAAACTGCCATCGGTATCCATCTTCGTCCTCGTCCGGGCCAAACCAGGGTTCGTCATCGCTGAATCCCGTGTTTTTGGAATACATGGCATCACCTCCCATTTGTATGTTTTTGATGATAAAATTTTCTCCATCTTGCAGTATGGTAAAATTGCTGTAGCTGTCATTTCCGGAGATTATGGCATTCCCGTTATCGGGTACATGATACGGTCTCAGGTAAAACCCCGAAGCAATATGCCGAATGGTATAGGAAATAACCTCTTTGCCGTTTTTGCCTTTGGCAGCATATTTTTTTACAGCCCATTTTTGCATACCGCTTTTATGGAAAGGCTTCAGGCGCGTATTGCTGTTCACTCCGGCATCGACAGGCGCGAGTGCACGACCGGTTGCAATATTTGTGATGAAGTAGTCGCCTTCCTCCGGCCAGGACTGTGAATAAGCTGTAATGGTGCATGTCAATCCCAATATCAGTACCGCTACCATCCCTGACAAGGTAAATTCAGATAGTTTTTTCATGGTTTTGAGTTTTGAAATTAGTTTTTCAAAATTGTTGCTCTATCCCGTCAAAAAAAACTGAAAATAGATGAACAACCGTTTAAATAGACGAATGTGTTTTTAAGAAAAAAGAGCTATATTTGATTAAATCCCAAGCGGATATGCAAGAACTCAGATGTGTTATAACCGATGACGAGGAAGTTGACCGATTGATGGTAACGTCCTTTGTCAAGCGGTTTCCGATCCTGGATTTGAAAGGTGTATTTGAAAAAGCCGGGGATACGCTGGCCTATTTGGAAACCCATCCCGTAGACGTATTATTCCTCGACATCGATATGCCGGGCGAAAACGGATTGGAGCTTCGCAAAAAAGCACAGCAGATTCCTGTTTGTATCTTTATTACCGCGCATCCGGAATATGCGGTGGACAGTTTTCAATTGGATACCCTGGACTTTATTGTCAAGCCGTTGAAATTCGAGAGATTCGCATCCGCAATTGAGCGGATTGAAAAGTATATGGGGATCTATAAAAAGGCATCTTTATATGAAGCGTCTTTGGGTGGCGATGTCATCTATATCAAGGAAGGCCATGACCAGGTAAAGGTTCAGTTGCACGAAATCCTGTACCTGGAGGCTTTAAAAGATTACACACTGTTGATAACACCTAAAAAACGGCATTGTGTGGCGTCTAATTTGGGCACACTTCTCAATACAGAGCATTTCGCTTCGTTTGTACGTGTCCACAGAAGTTTTGCGGTGCAGAAACAGCGTGTCAGCAAAGTATCGGCCCATGAGGTGGAAATGGATAATGCGGCATCGGTACCTATCGGCAGGAGTTTTAAGGAGAATTTGACGTTTTTGCTTTAATGTATAGATGATGAGAAAGAGGTGCCTGATCATTTTGTTGTTATTCTGCTCCCGGATATTTGGGCAAATTGACCATCAATATATCGACTCCTTAAAAACGGTTCTTAAGACTACCACAGACGACTCTACAAAGGCCAGGGCCTATCGCTTATTGGAAAACTCAACCCGTGCCATAAACTCCGAAACTTCCATCAAATATCTGGATTCAGGCTTGGTGATCATAAAAAAACTCAACTGGATCAATGGCTTTGCTATTTATTACAACGATATGGGTGCCAATTATCATGACAGGAGCATATTTGACAAGGCCCTGGAATATTATCATAAATCACTTGAATATTCCGAAGATCTTCCCGCGGCAAGAGTATCAACCTTTGGAAATTTGGCAACGCTGTATCACCACCAGAATAACGATTCGCTGGCACTGATCTACAACGAAAAAATGGGAGAAATTGCCCGAGAGGAGGATTATCAATATGAATTGGGGAATTATTACAACTACGCTGCTTTTATTGAAAAGGATACTTTAAAGAAAAAGCAATTATTTCAAAAGAGCATTGAGATATATGAACAACTGGACGTACCCCTTAGCTTGGCAACCGGTTACATGAACCTTGGGGACATTACCCTTGACCATAGAGAAAAATTGACAAACTACTACCAGGCAAAAACCATTTTTGACAGTATCAATCCAAGTTACGTCACTGCTACTTCCAACGATATCGCTTTGGGGGAAGAATACCTTTTGTTAGCACAAAATGACAGTGTCAGAAGAAATGCTGATATCACAGAAACGAAAGAAGCACTTTTGGATCAGGCAGAAGCATTCATCAGGAAAGGCATTGACACCAGTAAATCGTATAATTACGTTCAGAATCTGATGTTTGGTTACGGAAAACTTTACGAAATAAAAAAAGAAAAAAACGAGTTTGAAGAGGCGCTGAAATATGCTGAGTTGAATTATACTATGTATGACTCGCTCTATTCTCAGGAAAACAAAAACAAACTTGCCAGACTGGAATCACAAAAAGAAATCGAACTCCGCGACAAAGAGATAGAGGTCAGCAAATTAATACTTAATTCCCGAAAAAAGCAGCAAATGTATCTGTTGGGAGGTATGGTGTTGTTTGCCACCATTGGAGGGCTGCTTTTTTATCAGAACAGGGCGCGACAAAAAAACAACCGGAAATTACAACTTCTCAACCAGGAGCTCGACCAGGCCAATAAAATAAAAACGCGCTTTTTCAGTATCCTGAACCACGATTTGCGAAGCCCGGTGGCCAACCTGATCCATTTTTTACATTTGCAAAAAGACCACCAGAATCTAATGGATACCGATACCAAAAAACGTTTGGAAACCAATACCATAACAGGCGCGGAAAACCTGCTGTCTTCTATGGAAGACATTCTGCTGTGGAGCAAAGGGCAAATGGAAAACTTTAAGCCGGAGCCAAAACCCATAAGTGTAGAAGAGTTGTTCCTTGACCATAAAAAGGTGTTTTCGGGGTATTTGAACGTCCGGTTTGAATACCATAACCCTGAGAATATGCAACTCTTCACCGATGAAAACTACCTGAAAACCATTATGCGCAACCTCACCGGCAATGCCATTAAGGTGATGGGTAATATACAAACGCCGACCATCATCTGGAAAGCATGGCAGGAAAACGGCCAAAAACTTCTGTCGATTACCGACAATGGCAAGGGAGCTGATAAAGACCAGTTTAAGGCCTTATACGATGATCACGAAGTAGTGGGTATCAAAACCGGGTTGGGCCTTCACCTTATCCGCGATCTGGCAAAGGCTATTGATTGTGAGATTACGGTAAGTTCAGAGATGGGCAAAGGCACTGTGTTCACACTTTTATTTAAATAAAAAAGGACAAGTCTGAAAAAGAAAGACTTGTCCCGGGAAGTGAACCCACTGGTACAAAACTCGAACTCTTTTTTGGAAGATTTAAGGCGATTGAACCAACTTAAAGACATTTCATCTCAATACGATTTGTCAGGTAATCAAGGTAAAGAACCTCAGGATTCGACTAGAATTAGGTATCCGTCCGGGCAATTACACCTGGTTACTCTTCTTCGTATTGGGTTGTAAAAGCAATGTCTTTACCTTCAGCTCT
>NZ_QLNV01000027.1 GCF_003285545.1 Sinomicrobium soli
TCAAATATATGCCTCTACAAAGAACTTTCGCTTATCTCCAGCTATCCATACTCCCTCTCAAAGCGGGTGCAAATATAAAACCACTTCCCCTTCCAAAACAAATATTTTATACCTTTTTTTATAACTATTTTTAGAAAAGCTGATTGTGAATAGGTTAGAACTTCTCATTTATTTTACATACCTTTGTATAACGAACTTTAGGGGTGCTTTAACCTGTAGCATACAGGTCACAAGGCTGAGAAATACCCTCCGAACCTGATCCGGATAATACCGGCGAAGGGAAAAGACGAGTGACTTTCTGTTTACAAAAATCCGTTCCCGGATTTTGTATTTCCGTATTGCTTACCGGAAAAGAAGCATTTCCTAATTGTTCCGTTTTTAAAAACACCCGAAAAATGGACACAATAAAGGTACATGTAAACGACAGCACTGTCGATCTGCCCGTAAAAAGCACCATCAACGACATGCTCCGGCACCTGCAAATTGCCCCGAAGGGCATTGCCATTGCCGTAAATGCTCCTGCTCCAGGGGCCGAAACCGCCGTATCAAGGGAAATCGTATCCCGGCAGCAATGGTCCCGGTACACCCTTTCAGACCAACAGAACATTACGATCATAAAGGCTACCCAGGGAGGGTAAGCCGTACGCTTCTTTTGCCATAACCTAAAAACCATTCAGATGAAAAAAGACAAGACTCCCGACAGGCAGGTTATTTCCAGGGACCCGCTTCCCGCTTCAAAAAAAATTTACGTCCCGGGCAGCCTGTATCCCGATATCAGGGTCCCCATGCGCGAAATCAGTCTCCATGATTCCAAAAACTCGCTTACGGGTGACACGGAACAAAACCCTCCGGTAACTGTTTACGACACCAGCGGGCCATTTACAGACCCGGATGCGGATATCGATGTGGAAAAGGGTATCCCTCCCGTACGAAGCCGGTGGATCGCATCCCGGAACGATGTGGAACAACTGCCGGCATTCAGTTCGGAATACTGTAACGAAAGACTCCGGAACACTTCGCTGGACGACCTGCGCTTTCCGCATATCAGGAAACCGCTCCGCGCCAGGGCAGGGCATAATGTCACACAAATGCACTATGCCAGAAAGGGGGTTATCACCCCGGAAATGGAATTCATTGCCATCAGGGAAAATCAGAAATTACAGGAAATACAGGCACTCACCAAACAGCATCCCGGACAAAGCTGGGGGGCGGCCATCCCCGAAGTGATCACCCCTGAGTTCGTACGCGACGAGGTGGCGCGGGGAAGAGCAGTGATCCCCAACAATATCAATCACCCGGAAAGCGAACCGATGATCATAGGCCGTAACTTCCTGGTAAAGATCAATGCCAATATCGGCAACTCCGCAGTGACCTCCAACATTGAAGAGGAAGTGGAAAAAGCTGTCTGGGCCTGCCGCTGGGGGGCTGATACCATTATGGACCTGTCTACCGGAAAGAACATTCACGAAACCCGCGAATGGATACTGAGAAACTCCCCGGTGCCCATCGGGACAGTTCCTATTTACCAGGCCCTGGAAAAGGTAAACGGTATTGCCGAAGACCTTTCCTGGGAGATTTTCCGCGATACCCTGATCGAACAGGCGGAACAGGGGGTAGACTATTTTACCATTCACGCCGGGGTATTGCTCCGGTATATCCCGATGACTGCAAAGAGGGTAACAGGTATTGTGTCCCGGGGTGGTTCCATCATGGCAAAATGGTGCCTGGCGCATCATCAGGAGAGCTTCCTGTACACACATTTTGAGGATATATGCGAGATCATGAAGGCGTATGACGTATCCTTCTCCCTCGGCGACGGCCTGCGCCCCGGAAGCCTGGCCGATGCCAACGACCAGGCGCAGTTTGCCGAACTGGAAACCCTGGGAGAACTTACGAAAATCGCCTGGAAGCACGATGTACAGACCATCATCGAAGGGCCAGGGCATGTTCCCATGCACATGATCAGGGAAAATATGGACAAACAGCTGGAAGCCTGCGGCGAAGCCCCTTTTTATACCCTGGGCCCGCTCACTACCGATATTGCCCCGGGCTACGACCATATCACTTCCGGTATCGGCGCTGCCATGATCGGCTGGTACGGGACGGCCATGCTCTGCTATGTCACCCCGAAAGAACACCTGGGACTGCCGAACAAGGAAGATGTCAAGACGGGAGTGATCACCTATAAGATCGCCGCCCACGCTGCCGACCTGGCCAAGGGGCATCCCGGAGCGCAGTACCGCGATGACGCACTGAGCAAGGCGCGGTTCGAATTCCGGTGGGAAGACCAGTTCAACCTGGCCCTCGACCCGGATACCGCCAGGGAGTTTCACGATGAAACCCTCCCCGCCGAGGGGGCCAAGGTAGCCCACTTCTGCTCCATGTGCGGCCCGAAGTTCTGCTCGATGAAAATTTCGCAGGAGATACGGCAGCTGGAAGACCGGGAGATCAAAGAAGGCATGCAGGAAAAAGCCAGGGAATTTACCGAAAAGGGAAGCGAGATCTATTTATAGCAGAAAAGTATACACCGACACTGAAATCGTATGATACCCGAGTTTATCGTTATCAGCAAAGCGGAATATTTTCCCGGGGAAGCCGGCCGGATAAGGCGTATGTTCGAGGCAGGGCTTCCCCTGCTCCACCTGCGCAAACCCGGAACAGGCATAAAGGAACTGGCCGGCCTGCTACGACAGCTCCCATCGGAATATTACAACCGTATCGTGGTACACCATCACTACGAACTGGCAGCCCGGCTGAACTTAAGGGGAATACACCTGCCGGAAAAGGTGCGGCTTGCCTGTGAGGAGGAACCGGAAGGAATACCGGCGGATTATCGTACGGCAGGATTTTCGGTCAGCACTTCCTTTCACTGTATCCCGGAGCCGGAACATCATGGCCGCTACACTTTTGATTACGCCTTTTTAAGTCCTGTCTTTGACAGTATATCCAAAAAAGGATACCGGGGGAAGGGATATGACCTGTCGGCCGTAAAGCGTTCTTTTCCGGTGTATGCCCTGGGAGGACTGACCCCCGGACATATTCCGCTCATAAAAAGCAAAGGTTTTGACGGACCGGCATTCCTGGGGTATATATGGGAAAGCCCGTCTCCCCATACCAAGGTATCCGCACTGGTCCAAACACTCCGCAACCTGCCGGACACACTTCAAAAAAACACCTTATGACCACAACAGCTCCATTTGTATTGACCATCGCCGGATTCGACCCCTCGGGAGGCGCCGGCATACTGGCAGACACGGCAACAGTCAGGGCACTGAACGTACGGGCCGTAGCTGCCTGTACGGCCATTACGGTTCAGAACGGGCATTCTTTCGAACGCTGCGAATGGACCAGCCCCGACCTGCTCCTGGAACAGGTAAGGCTCATGGCAGAGACTTATCCGGTCAGGGCCGTCAAGATCGGTATCATCCGGCATATTGCCCTGGTGGAAAAAATAGCCCGGATGCTCAAGGCGAAAAACCCGGAAATAAAGATCGTATGGGACCCGGTACTGAAATCGAGCAGCGGCTATGATTTTCACAGTTCCGCGCATTATCACGATATCCCCGGTATACTGGAACATATCGATTTTTTCACCCCCAACCACGACGAGATCCTGGCCATCAGCGGCAATAAGGTCACGGACAGCAGCCTCAGAACGCTGGCCGGACGGTGCCACCTGGTGCTCAAGGGAGGACACCGGAGCGATCGCAAGGGGGTAGATATCCTCTACCGCAAAGACCAAGCTCCCGTAGAATTTTCCCCCGAAAAAATCCTCCCCTCCGGACGTCACGGCAGCGGATGTGTGTTTTCCTCGGCACTGGCCGCATACCTGGCCCTGGGAACGCCGGAAGCGGAAGCCTGCAGGCTGGCCAAGAAACACACCTACGGGTACCTGTCGGAATATCAGGCCCATACAGGTAAGGGCCGTATCGGCGACATGACCCTGCAGTATGTTTCCTCCGGGGCCACGCCGGACGAGCACCTGCGACACATAGAAACCACATGTGCTGCAGGGGTGAAATGGATACAGCTCCGGCTCAAGGAACAACCCGAAGGGGTGGTGTACGAAACGGCCTGCAAGGCGCTCGAAATATGCAGGGCATACGGCGCCAGGCTGATCGTTGACGACAGTGTGGCTGTGGCCCGGGCTACAGGAGCAGACGGAGTACATCTCGGCAAAACCGACCTCCCTCCCGGACAGGCGCGGAAGATACTGGGGGAAAATGTCATTATCGGGGGAACGGCCAACACCGCCGAAGATATCATCCGCCTGGCCGGTCAGGGCGTGGATTATATCGGCCTGGGGCCCTACCGCTTTACGACGACCAAAAAAAATCTCAGCCCCGTACTGGGCATCGAAGGTTATTCGAAGATTGCGGAAACCCTTGCACATCGCGGTATCCGTATTCCTGTTATCGCCATCGGCGGCATTCTCGAAGAGGATATCACACCCCTGTTACAGACCGGGGTTCAGGGGATTGCCGTTTCGGGCATGCTGACGGCACCCGGAAACGATCAGGAGAAAATAACAGGCCTTGTAAAATCTATCGAAAACCTTAAATACGTTCCTGAACAACAGTTTGCGGTAGTTCCCGGAACAAGAAAACATCATTAACAAGGAAGCAGATTCAGCACCATGAAAGACATATTGACCATCGCAGATAAGAAATTCTCATCCCGGCTGTTTATAGGTACCGGCAAGTTCAGTGCTCCCCGGCTGATGAAAGAAGCTGTGGAGGCTTCCGGAAGCGAACTGGCCACGGTAGCCCTGAAACGGGTAAACCCGGGAGAAGCGGAAGAAGACATCCACGCCGTGCTCCGCAGTACGGGAATAGGCCTGCTCCCCAATACGTCCGGGGTCAGGACAGCCGAAGAGGCTGTTTTCGCCGCCCGGATGGCCCAGGAAGCCCTGGAAACCCACTGGATAAAACTGGAGATCCACCCGGACCCGAAGTACCTCCTCCCCGACCCGGTTGAAACCCTCAAGGCAGCCGAAATACTGGTCAGGGAAGGGTTTGTGGTCATGCCCTATATCCATGCCGACCCGGTGTTATGCAAACGCCTGGAAGAGGTAGGCGCCCAGTGCGTCATGCCCCTCGGAGCACCGATAGGGAGCAACAAGGGGCTGAAAACCCTGGATTTCCTGGAGATCATTATCGAACAGAGTACTGTTCCGGTGATTGTGGATGCCGGAATAGGAAGCCCGTCACATGCCGCTGCCGCCATGGAAGCCGGGGCCGATGCAGTATTGATCAATACCGCCATCGCCGTTTCGGGAGACCCGGTGGCCATGGCCGGTGCTTTTGCCGGGGCCGTCGATGCCGGCAGAACAGCATTCCGGGCCAGCCTCGCCCCTGTCCGCCAGTATGCCGAAGCCAGTAGCCCCCTGACTTCCTTTCTCCATAAATTTTAACAAATAACAGTTATCCCATGTCTGCAATACCGTATTCCACACAACACCAGGTTTCTTTCTCCCCCCACGGACGGGAAGGCCTTTTTTACGACATTTTCCGGAAACATTCCTGGCAGCAGGCCGAAGCATCCATCCGGGACAAAACCACGGGCGATGTGCTTCGTGCCCTGGACAGGGAGAAACGGACCCTTGAAGATTTCAAGGCGCTGATATCGCCCGCTGCAAAACCCTACCTCGAAGAAATGGCACAACGCAGCAGGGCCATAACCCTCAGGAGATTTGGGAAAGTCATACAGATGTATGCGCCCATGTACCTTTCAAACGAATGCCAGAACATCTGTACCTATTGCGGATTCAGCCTTACCAACAAGATCCCGAGGCGCACCCTTACCGACGACGAGATCCTGAAGGAAGCTGCATTCCTGAAAGGCAAGGGATACGACCATATTCTCCTGGTGACCGGCGAAGCCAACCGTACCGTGGGGGTGTCCTACCTTAAAAATGCCATACGGCTTATCCGCCCCTACTTCTCGAATATCAGTATCGAGGTACAGCCCCTGGACACCGGAGAATACCGGGAACTCATGGCGGAAGGGCTCTATGCCGTACTGGTGTACCAGGAAACCTATCATGAAGAATGCTATAAAATACACCACCCCAAAGGCAAAAAATCAAATTTCCGGTACCGGCTTCACACCCCCGACCGGCTGGGAGAGGCTGGTATTCACAAGATCGGGCTGGGGGCCCTGTTCGGACTGGAAGACTGGAGAACAGACAGTTTCTTCACGGCGCTTCACCTGGAATACCTCCGGAAAAAGTACTGGAAAACGCGGTATTCCATCTCCTTCCCGCGCCTGCGGCCTCATTCGGGCGGACTGGAACCCAAGGTGGTCATGACCGATACCGATCTCGCCCAGCTCATCTTTGCCTACCGCCTGCTCGATGAAGATGTGGAACTGTCGCTCTCTACCCGCGAAAGCCCGGAATTCAGGGATAATATCGTCAGGCTCGGCATCAACTCCATCAGTGCGGAATCCAAAACCAACCCGGGAGGTTATGTGGTAGACCCGCAATCGCTGGAACAGTTCGAGATTTCCGATGAACGCAGTACCGGAACCATCGCTGCCATGATCAGGGAACAGGGATATGACGTAGTGTGGAAAGACTGGGAAAAGGGTTTTAGGTTTGGAGTTTGAAGCTCGAAGTTTGACCAAACTACCAACTAAGAACTACCAACTAAGAACTAAAAAACAACCATGTTAACAAACACAGAGCAACAACACTATCACCGGCAGTTGATACTGGATGAAATAGGCCCCGAAGGACAAGGTCTCCTGAAAAAGGGCAGTGTGCTTGTCATCGGCGCAGGCGGACTGGGATGCGCTTCCCTGCCATACCTCGCGGCTGCGGGGATCGGGCATATAGGTATTGTGGACTTCGACAGGGTCGACCGGTCTAACCTCCACAGGCAGGTATTGTTTTCCGTCGACGATATCGGAAAGAACAAGGCGGTGACCGCTGCCGGTAAACTCTCGCGGCTGAACCCGCATATCCGGATCACCCCCCACCCCTCTGCCCTTACCGCAGCCAATGCCCGGGAATTGTTTTCCTCCTACGATATCATTGTGGACGGATCGGATAATTTTGCCACCCGCTACCTGGTAAATGACGCTGCCGTAATGTGTGGCAAACCCGTCATTTTCGGTTCGATCTTCAGGTTTGAGGCACAGCTTTCCGTATTCAACTACCGGGGCGGGCCCACCTACCGCTGCATCTTTCCCGAACCACCTGCCCCGGGAAGCTCCCCTAACTGTTCGGAAACAGGCGTTATGGGAGTATTGCCCGGTATTGCCGGGACATTACAGGCCAACGAAGCCATCAAAATGATATGCGGTACCGGGCAGGTACTCAGCGGAACACTGCTCACCATAGACTGCCTGACCCTCAGGATGCAGCAGTTCCGTTTTACAAAGAACGTATATGCAGTCCCCCGCCGGCTGGACCATGAATACTACAGCTGTATGCCGCACGAAACGGCAACGCCCCTTCTCCGCGTAGCGGATATTACCGGGACAGACCCGGAAAAAACCGTATTTATAGATGTAAGGACCTCTTCCGAACGCAGCCGCGACAGGATTGGGTTGCATTTTCCGCAGTTTACCGACCTGCATATCCCTTTGGACACGCTGGAAACACAGCCGGACCGTATCCCGGAAGGAAAAAACCTGGTGTTTTACTGCCAGAGCGGTATCCGCAGCAGGCAGGCCGCAGACATGGTACAAAAAAGATTTGCCGGGGTTCTGGTAAAAAGCCTTGAAGGAGGGATCAATGCCTTACTTCCCCTGTCATTCAGAGACCTAACGTTTAAGCAACCGCATAAATGAAGATGACGTTTTTGTCTTCATAGATCAAATGTGATAAACCCACACATAACTCCTCCCTTCAGACGAAGGGAGGTGGCTCATCTTCGATGAGACGGAGGGTTTTGAAAGCCCGGATCATAAGGATAATCCCAAACCTTTGGGAATATACGCCAAAGTTCAGGCCGTTCAAAACTCCCCGGCCAGCATAGCTGCCCACCCCTCTTCGTCTGAAGAGGGGAGTTTTTGAAATGGAGCAACTTACGATAGACACGTCATGGGTAACGTAGCGCAGCGAAGTGAACCTGCCGGCCGGCCAGGCAGGGAATCTCCACCCTGGCAGAAAGGAACTTGAATAGCTTCACCGAAAGCCCGGAAATCCCTCCGCTACGGTCAGGACACACTACGAACTAACAACTACGGACCAGGAACTAAAAGTTTGCCCGGCATCAAACGCCGCCTAATGTTCAGAAATAACTATTTTTGCGGAAACAAACCGTAACGCAGAAATAGATGAACTACTTTTCTTCCGATTTCAAACTCGGTATCCTCGGAGGCGGGCAGCTGGGAAAAATGTTATTGTACGACACGCGGAAATTCGATATCCACACCGTGGTGATGGACCCGTCGGAAGACGCGCCCTGCCGGATAGGCTGTAACGAATTCGTACAGGGCGACCTGATGGATTTTGACGCGGTTTACGATTTCGGGAAGAAGGTGGACCTGCTTAC
Organism: Sinomicrobium soli; assembly: GCF_003285545.1. Taxonomy (GTDB): domain Bacteria; phylum Bacteroidota; class Bacteroidia; order Flavobacteriales; family Flavobacteriaceae; genus Sinomicrobium. The sequence continues at coordinate 8,505 of NZ_QLNV01000027.1, forward strand.
CATAGAGATCGAAAATGTAAATGTGGAAGCACTGGAAAAACTGGAGAAGGAAGGATTGAGGATATATCCTTCGCCGGCCACGCTGCGCACCATACAGAACAAGGCCAAACAGAAACTGTTCTATATAGACCACGACATCCCCACCGCCCCGTTCCGGCGTTTTGCCTACACCAGTGAAATACACACTGCGCTGCGAAATGAGAGTATCGATTTCCCTTTTGTGTGGAAAAGTGCCCGCTTCGGGTATGACGGCCGCGGGGTGAAAGTGATCAGAACCTATTCCGATCTCGAAGGCTTGCCCGATGTGGAGTGTATTGCCGAAGACATGATCCCCTTTAAGAACGAACTTGCCGTGATCGTAGCGCGTAACAGCAAGGGGGATATGGTCACCTATCCCGTAGTGGAAATGGAATTTCACCCTTCCGCCAACCAGGTGGAATACGTGATCTGCCCGGCAAGAATAGCCCCGGAAGTAGCGGAAAAGGCCCAGCTTATAGCCCTTAAAACCTCCAGGGCTTACGGGCATACCGGCTTGCTGGCCGTAGAAATGTTCCAGACCGAAGACGACCGCATACTGGTCAACGAAGTGGCCCCCAGGCCGCATAACAGCGGGCATTACAGCATAGAAGCCAGCTATACCAGCCAGTTCGAACAACACCTCAGGGCCATACTGGGGCTTCCCCTGGGCAATGCGGAAAGTAAAGTGGGAGGGATCATGGTCAACCTTACCGGGGAAGAGGGCCATACCGGGAAGGTGGTATATGAAAACATGGACACCATCATGAAAATGGACGGGGTAACCCCTCATATCTACGGTAAAAAGGAAACCCGGCCTTTCCGGAAGATGGGGCATGTGACCATAGTCCATAAGGATATTGCCAAAGCGAGGGAAATTGCCGGAAAAGTGAAGGATACCATCCGGGTGGTGAGTGTTTGAAGTCCGGAGTTGCAGACGGGTGCGGGAGCTGGGATATAGGGCGGTTTGATACGATGTTAATGCTAATGAACTAAAATAATTATAATGAGTAAAGTTGCGGTTATCATGGGGAGTACCAGCGACCTGCCGGTAATGCAGGAAGCCATCGACATCCTGAAAGGATTTGATATTGAAACGGAGGTAGACATCGTATCTGCCCACCGTACTCCTGAAAAGATGTACGATTTCGGGAAAAACGCCCATGAAAGGGGCATCTCGGTGATCATAGCCGGTGCGGGGGGTGCGGCCCACCTTCCCGGTATGGTGGCCTCCCTTTCCCCGCTGCCGGTGATCGGCGTTCCCGTAAAGAGCAGCAATTCCATAGACGGCTGGGACTCCGTATTGTCCATACTGCAGATGCCCGGCGGTGTCCCGGTAGCTACCGTAGCCCTTAACGGCGCCAAAAATGCCGGCATACTGGCCGCCCAGATCATAGGCAGCAGCGATAAATGCGTCCGCGACAAGGTACTGGTCTACAAGGAAGGGCTTAAGGCCAAGGTTATCGAAGGCGCCGGAAAAGTAAAAAGATCGTGATATAAGCAAAACCGGAGGTTTTGCCATTGGTTATTGGGTTATTAGGTTATTGAGTTATTTAGTCAACACCCAATAACTTAGTAACTTAATAACCCAGTAACCGCATCAGAAACAGGCCTGCCCGGCGAAGGCAGACAGGGTTCTAACTTTTAAGGCACAGCATCCCTGTTCCTGTCTACCTGGTTATAAACAGCCATCCCGTCAGGGGGTCACTGCCATCCCCGGGGTCCAGCACGTAATAATAGGTACCCACCGGGAGCTGCCCGTTGCGGGAAATGGTATTCTTTACATTGGAGGTCCCGCTCCAGCTATTGTCGTATCCCTTCATCCGGTATACCATATTCCCGTACCGGTTATACACTTCGAGCCTGTTGTCCGGGTAGCGTTCTATACACTCTACCCGGAAGGTATCGTTGATCCCGTCCCCGTTCGGGGAGAACAGGTTATACACCTTCAGGCAGGACGGAACTACCGTAACGGCAGCCTCATTGTCGGAAGCATCCGTATCTCCCGGATCGGAGTTTTCCAGCCTGGCGATATTGGTATGGTCGCCCTGCGGCAGTACCCGGGCATATACTTTCAGTTCCGCTTCCTGCAGGCTGTCCAGCCTGGGTATTTCCCATATTCCCGAGCCTGTGCTGTAACTCCCCCTGTCCGTACGGTGCAGGCGATAGTCAAAACCGGAAGGCAGCCTGTCGGCGATCACGATATCCCTTACCGCAATAGCGGTCTTATTGGCCACCGCTACCGTAAAGGCCACTTCACTCCCGGGCATGGGACTGGGGTTGTCCACCGTTTTACGCACTTCGAGATCCGGGCAGTAATCGAGGTGTACCGTCACCCCGAGGCGTTCCCTGCTTTCGTGTTCCCCGTTTGCCGAAGCCTGTGCCGCATAATAGGTATTCCCGTCTTCCAGCAGGTCATCTGCCAAAAGCCGGCGCCCGCCGGCCGCCGAATCATACCATATCACCCCTGTACCCGTAACCTCCATATCGGCAATGACCGGCAGGAGCATCCCGCAGAAAAACTGGTCCTTTTGTCCCGAAGGCGGCAACAGTGAACCGGAAAAGCGTATCATCACCGCTTCGGAAAGATCAGACTGGCACCCTTCGGCATTAAACGACAGTGCCGTATAGCTCCCCTGCTCCGCAGCCTCGTATACCGCTTCCACCGCCCCTTCGATCTCCTCCCCGTCGCGGTACCACTGGTAACCGACCGCCCCGCCGGAAGCCGCGGTAAGCCGTACCGTACTCCCCGGCGGTACCCGGACCAGCCTGTTTCCCTCCTGGGCCGCCGCAAACTGCCAGCAGCAAAAAAACACTATAATAAACCTTCCGATATTCATATCAGCAGACGGATAAAGATTATACTTCCGGTATACTACCCGGTCCATACCGATGGCCAGACCCCTACTCCATTTAGTGTCCGGGAGCAGGAAACAATACCATCAATGTCAATGTTCCTTCCAACCGGACCATTGCAGTCCGGCCGGCCGAAAACACCCGGAATCATCCCGGAAGACAGGAAAGACCTGAATATCTTTCCCGGGTTATAGGTTATAGAAATACATCAGTCCGTCACTGCACCTATGGTTATGGCAGGTGCTCCGGGAGTAGGTGATACCACAATCTCCAGGTCGCTTCCGCCATTTTGTACCGTACTGGTATAGGTTACATAATCACGGGCATCCTTATCCTTTACTGCATATTCCACTTCCACATAAAACGTATAGGTACCGGGATCGGTAAGGATTACGTCATAGGAGTCCGTAGTTGTAGCCAGGTTAATAGGACTCCCGGTTTCCCCGTCCTTTACGGCAAACCATTCATAAGACACTTCAAAATCGCTACCTGCGGGGTTGGCGTAGCCATTGGCATTATCCGAATAGTCGGCGGTAACACCATCTACGGACAATGCGATGGGGTTTTCCGGAACATCCGTAGAACAATAGGCCAGACCCGTAGTACCGTTATCTGCAAAAGTGGTAGCTACCGTTAGCGGAGACAATACAAAAACAATAATATCCTCAAAATCATCCGACTGACAGATCACACTCCCATCGTCTACCAGGCCGTATACCCTGAATTTATGGTATCCGGGAGGTAGTGCTGTCCGTACCAGGCTTTGCACGGATTCCCCGGTAATAATGTTTTCCGTTTCGTCCGTTCCGTCCGTGGTGATATTATACCACTCGTAAGACGTAAAGGTATTCCCGGAACCATCGTCCAGGCTTGCGGTTAAAGTCAGGGAGGGGCCATTGGTTGCAGGATTATAAAACAATACGGCATCATCAACCGTAGTCACCGTTCCGGTATTATTGGTAATGGTCCCCACATCCAGGTCGGCCGGAGCGCCTATGGGAGACGAAGGTTGGGGTGCTACTATCTGTGCAGATACCGGTATTACCGCCATAAACATCATGGCTGCAATACCATTTTTAAAAAGTGTAGTAATTTTTTTCATGAGTTGTTGTTTTTAAGGTTGTTATATAATGCTAATCGTTCTCGTTTAATATGCTTATTGCAGGATTGCCGAAATCAGGCAATACATGCACCGTGACCGAAGCCCGCGCGGATTCTTCGGTACAGCCTTCCCTGACCTCGGCGAGGTAATATGTTGTAGTTTCTTCGAGGTCTGTGATATCATAAGAGACTCCGGTATCCAATGGAGTGCCTCCCGTTGCAGTGCCATACCAGCGGTATTCCGAACCGCTTACCGGGTCTGCTGCACTAAGGGTAATATTATCCCCATAACAGAGGTATAATTCTCCCGCTGCAGTAATCCCCGGAGGCGGAACCGGGGGCAGGACATGTACCGTAACCGAAGTCCGTGCGGATTCCTCAGTACAGCCCTCCCTGACCTCGGCGAGGTAAACAATCCTGGTTTCATCCAGGTTTTCAACAGTATAAGAAGTCCCTGTCTTCGGCTGTGTCCCTCCCGCAACGGCAGCATACCAACGGTATTCCGAACCGCTTACCGGGTTGGCCACATTAAGGGTTATATCATTTCCATAACAGATGTCGTATATTTCACCATCCTGTATGTCGGGGGCTGTGATTTCGGGGGCTTTGGGAACGGTCTCGATCTCATATACCCGGAGCGCCGAAAGGGCCGTGGCCAGTCCATCGCCTATGGAAACCTGGATACGGTTAAAAGAAATATCTACAGGATACGTAATCACCTGGATGTTATCTTCTCCGGGAAGTAACCGGAGGCTAAGCACATTGGCATCCAGGTCCAAAGGATCCGATTCATCATCTTCATTATCCATATACGCCATTATTTCTAACGAACTGGATAATAAACTGAGGTCCAAAAGTCCTCCGGGGTTCTGGAATACTATACGGACAGAGTCTCCCGGGATAGAGGTAGCCGGATACAAAGCAGTTAAATGGGTTTTCCCTGCTATACTAACATTAGCATGCAACTCTGCAAAACTGGTATTATCTCCATCAACAGCATTCTGCGGATTATCGACTGCATTTACTCCCCCGGCCAGATCGGCTTCACTTCCCCATAAAATATCCGAAGCCGTATTACAGGTCACACCAACTGCCGGTTTATTGAAATAGGCTCCGTATATATTAACTCCTCCTCCCAAAGCTATACCCGCCGATCTGATCCGAACACTGTTATACGGAACACCCGGAGCCGGAACTACGATATCTACCTGATCTTCACCGTCTAACAAACCAATTAAACTACCAAGAGTTATTGGATCTCCAGCCTCATCATCGTCATAAAAGAGTTGTATTGTTAGGTTATCAAGCAGTTCCAGCAAACCCGTGTTTGTTCCTATCTTTACATGCACCGGGTCATTTGGATCAGGCAGTTCAGTAGTGAAGTATAGTTTTTGCCAAACCTCCCCTATAACGGAGATACTCATGGTAGCATAAGTATCCTTATTGCCATCCACCGCATTTCCTTCATTGGAAACATCTATAGTTAGACAAAGAAGACAATCATTATTTTCCTCCTCATCCGCATAAACCCTCTCCTGCGCCTGTTGCGCCCACAGCGGGGAATGACCGGTATTCAGGAATACGGTGAAAAGCATAAGGCAGCATAGCCTTACGATATGGCGGGGTGTTTTGCAGTACATCAGGTTGGTTGGTTAAATACGGTGTGTGGCGAAATGGGGAACCACACACCGTATGGTATTATATGGTCCGGTACGGTACCGGGAACATCATTTTTCTATGATAATAAAATCCGACCTGCGGTTTTCCGCATGATCTTCGTCGGAACACTGGCTGCAGCTTTCGCATACCACCTTGGGGCGGTCTTCGCCATAACCGATGGCGCTTTCTATACGCGAGGGGTCTATCTCACCTGTTTCCAGTATATATTGCTGTGTCGATTTGGCCCTGCGGTCGGTAAGCTGCCTGTTGTAGGTGGCACTTCCCCGGCAATCGGCATGCGATTCGATCTTGATCTTTACATCGGGGAACTGGTTCATCACATAGATCACCTTGTTGAGTTCTTCAGCGGCCTGCGGGGTGATATCCGCCTTGTCGAACTCGAAATAGATGGGGTTGACGTCTATTTTTTCCTGTTCTTCCTCTTTTACGATCAGGTCGTCAAAATTCGTCAGTTCGAAATCCACATCCGTGATCTCGTCCCCGTCGGTTTCACCGGTGGTGACTTCCCGTTCCTCCGTCGTATAGTTCGGCTTGGTGGCCTTAAAGGTATAGGTGTCGTCACAGGGAACTTCCAGCTGGTAAGTCCCGTCGGTTTCGGTCACCGCTTCCGCTACCAGGTCGCCGAATTCGTCATAGGCCTTTACACTGGCCCCTTCGAGCGCGAGTTGTGTATTCTTGTTGGTCACCTTGCCGGACACTATCTGGTCGCAGGGTTCCTTTTCTTTGGTAAAATAGTAGATATCGTCATCGCCCTTGCCTTCCAGCCTGTTGGATGAAAAATAGCCGTACGACCGGGTAGAATCGATCACAAAGGAGAAGTCATCCTTATTGCTGTTTACCGGTGCCCCGAGGTTTTCGGGTTTTCCGAACTCAGGCTTCCCTTCGGCGGCCTGTTCGCTGACAAACACGTCGAGCCTGCCCAGTCCGTAATGCCCGTCGGAGGAGAAATACAGTTTTCCTTCCCTGTAATAGGGGAACATCTCTTTGCCGGCGGTATTGATCTCTCCGCCCAGGTTGCGGGGTTCCGAAACCACATTGCCTTCTTCGTCCGTTTCCACCACATAGATATCGGTATCCCCGTATCCGCCCGGCATATCGGAAACAAAGAACAGCCATTTCCCGTCGTGGCTCATACACGGGTGCCCTACGGAATAATCCACGCTGTTAAAGGGCAGGCTTTCGGTTTCCGTGATCGCCCCGTCCGTAATGGTACCCTTGATGATATGAAAGTTGTTGGTCCCGGAATTGTCCTTGATCAGCTTGTTCTTATTCTTTACGATATTGGTCGTATAATAGATATACTTCAGGTCCGGCGAAAAGGTAATGGTAGCATCGTGGTACCTGGACTGGATATCTGGCAGGAAGAGCTCCACATTGTACAGTTCGCCGTCGGTAGCATTGCGCTCTCCGGCATACAGGTCGAGGAAGGGCTGCTGGTTCCATACATACAGCGTATAACTGGGTTTCCTGGTGGAGGAAAACACGACCTTGTCTCCGTAAAACGTAGCCCCGAATTCCGATCTCGGGGTATTGCTCTCGAGATCGTGAACGGTATACAGGGAGACGGCCTGCTCCAGGCTGTCCAGGTGCGCCTTCTGCCCGGCATACCGGGATATTTCCTTTTCATTGCCTTTCTGCCTGAGGTGTTCCTTCATCAGGCCGGCGGCCTTTTCATATTCTCCTGCCCCCTTAAGCGAATGGATATAACGGGCAAAATGATGCTCCGATATCCCCTCGCGCTGCAGTTCGTACAACCGGTCATAATATTTTACGGCACTGGTATCATTACTGATAAAATAGTAGGAATCGGCCAGGTTGCCCAGCACTTCCGGGGAAGGCGATCCTGTCCGTTGCACATATTCCTCATAGGCCCGGGCCGCTTCCACATAGGCGAGGTCCCGGAACAGGCGATCAGCCTTTTTAGGTTGCTGTGCAAAAGTCAGGGTCACGCAAAACAGCAAGCCCAGGGTATAGTATAATTTTCTCTTCATAACGGTTCGGTTTAGAAAAATCTCGGTGACTTGATACGACTTGACCTGAACGGCACCTGATAGCGCAGGATGATCTCGTGAGACCCGTCGTTATACCGGTTGAACCGGGTGGTCGTATAATCATAGGCATACCCCACAAAGAGCGAGGGCGATATCTGGAACCCGGCCAGGGCACTGACGGAATCATCCCATCGGTAGGACACCCCGAAGTTGAACCGTTCCTGCAGCAGGAAATTGGCCGAGAGATCCACCGATACCGGGGCTCCCCTTACGATCTTCACCATGGTTGCCGGCTTGAACATCAGGGTCGGGGAGAGTTCGAAAACATAACCACCGGTAATAAAATAGTGCAGCCGGTCTGAACGCACCCCGCCTTCTTCCCGGTCGTCGTAGTAATCATACCTCAGGAAGCTCGGTACGGAGAACCCCACATACCATTTATCGGTATAATAGAAGGCCCCGGCCCCGGCGAGAAAGTGTGTCTTGTTCACATTCTGGCCAAACAGGGGGTCGTTTTCGTCCTTAAAACTACCCTTGCTCCAGTCGATATCCAGGATACTCAATCCCGCTTTTACCCCGAAAGCCAGTTTCGAAAAATAGCCGGTCTGTATGGTATAGGAAAAATTCCCGTCCAGAAATATTTCTCTTGAAGGGCCCAGCTTATCCATGGCCGCATTAAACCCCAGTCCCACTTTCTCGTTGTTCAGGGGCGAATGTACACTGAGCGACTGCGTCTGCGGAGCACCGTCGATACCTGTCCACTGCGAACGGTGCAACAAGGTCCCTTCGAGGGTTCCCACAGATCCGGCATAGGCCGGGTTAAAGCTCATCATGTTATACATATACTGCGTATACTGCGGGTCCTGTTGTGCTCTTACCGTTACCGCGGCAAGCATACATATAAACAAAATGCAATGGCCTTTTTTGATATCTGAAACTTTCATCTGCTTATATTTTTTTGTTTAGTTGGGTTTAATGAATTAAAGAGGGACGGTCGGATACATCCCTCTTTAACGGTTGTTTTATCTCGCTATATAAAGCCATCCGGTTTTCTTGATCCCGGTTCCGGTATTAAGCACGTAATAGTACGTTCCGCCCGGAAGCCGGTCTTTCTCCATAATGGCTCCGCTCTTATTGGCTATTCCTTCCCAGTCGTTGTCATACCCGCTGGTCCTGAACACGAGATTTCCGTACCTGTTATACACTTCCAGGGTATTGTTGGGATAGAGCTGTATCCCGTCTATCACAAAAGTGTCATTAAACCCGTCACCGTTAGGCGAGAACTCGTTGTACACTATAAGCATCAGCGGTTCTACGGCTACCTGGGCGGTATTGTTATCCGGATTGGAGTCCTGCGGAGAGGATTCCTCTATGGTCACCACATTCAGGTATTCCGCCCCCGCTACGGCAATCACTTTTGCCGTAACAGTAAGGGTCTCGCTACCGTTCTCACCGATATGACCGATCGTCCATTTTTCGGTAAGCGGACTGTAATCGCCCATACTTGCCGAGGCATCTACAAACTCATATCCCGAAGGCAGGGCTTCATCCACGATGATATTGGAGAACACCTGGTCACCGTCATTGGTTACCGTTATGGTAAATACGACATTGTCATCGAAGGTCGGCGTAGGTTCGTCTACCGTAATACTGATGGCCAGGTCGGAATTGGAGGTGACATCGAGGGTAACCCGTGCCACATTGGACACTCTTCCATCGGTATCCGCTACGGTATATTCAAAACTGTCTTCTCCCACAAAACCGGCATCGGGAATATAATCCACAGTACCGTCGGCATTCACCGAATAGGTACCGTCAGTCGGTTCGGTGACTACGTTCACCGTTGCAGGGTCTATCGGGGCACTTCCGTCGGCATCGTTATCCAGTACTGCAATCCTCACGAAACTGTTCGGGTTTACCTGTACCATATCGTCGTTGGCTATAGGCCCGGTCGGTGCGGGATCTACCGCAATGGTTACGGTTGCTGCGTTGGAAGTATATCCGTCTTCATCTTTTACGGTATAGGTAAAGCTGTCGGAACCTTCATAACCCGCTTCAGGAGTATACACTACCGCACCCGTTGCGGCATCCACCGTATACGTACCGTGTTCCGGTTCACTGACCAGGGTTACGGTAGCCGGATCGATAGCGGCATTACCCCCGGTATCATTGGCCAGTACATCTACAGTCACCGGCACATCGACAATGGTAGAAGCCTCGTCATCGTTGGCCATCAGGCCACCGTTGGTTCCGCCAACAGTTACCGTTACAAAGGCCACATTACTGGTAAAGCCTTCCACATCCTTCATGGTGTAGCTGAACGTATCGGAACCTTCAAACCCGGCTTCGGGAGTATAGGTCACCACTCCGGTTGCCGCATTGACCGCAACAGCACCATTTGCAGGATCGGCTACAATACTTACCGAAGTCTCGTCAATAGCCGCATTTCCGGCCACATCATTGGCAAGCACATCTATATTCACAGCAATATCCTTCGGAGTTGCCGCTTCATCGTCGTTGGCCGTCAGCCCACCGTTATTTCCACCTACGGTTATGCTTACAGCAGCCACATTCGATTCGAAACCGTCAACATCCTTCACCGTATAGGTAAAGCTGTCGGAACCTTCATAACCCGCTTCGGGAGTATAGGTCACCACCCCGGTTGCAGGATCTACGGAGAATGTTCCGTGTTCCGGTCCGGTGGCTACTGTTACCGAGGCATAGTCAAATGCAGCATCTCCCGCCACATCGTTGGCCAGCACGTCGATATCCACAGCAGTACCTTCAGGTGTCCTGGCCTGATCGTCGTTGGCAACGATCAGCTGGCAGTCATCCCTGGCTATAAAGGTTACCGCCTTGCGGTCGGCTTCTGCAGTTTCACAATAACCGTCACCGCTTACGCCTACACTATAGGTATATGTTCCGGCGGTAAGATTATCAAGGGTAAGCACCCCGTTTTCACCACCGGCCACGGGATTACCCGCTTCGTCATACCAATGGAATATTTCATTATTTATCGTACTTCCGGAAGCAAGGGTTGCCGTAATGGTAACCACGGGATTTACATTCAGGCATACTTCCCCGTCCCCGTTTACTGTTTCCACCGTCAGGTCGGCAATATCATCACCGGGAACAGTAGGCAGTACTTCAAAGGTTACGCTCTTACGATCAGCCTCCGCAGTCTCGCAGTAACCGTCGCCGCTCGCGCCTACACTATACGTATAACTGCCCGGGGTAAGACCGCTCAGTTCAAGCGTACCGTCTTCCCCGCCGGCAACAGCACCATCCGCATCGTACCAGTAGTACACAGGATTGGTCACCGTACTGCCCGCAGTAAGGCTTGCCGTTAATGTAGCATTACCAGAAGCATCCACGCAAAGTGTTCCGTCGTCATTGATACCGGATACTTCAATGTCAGCAATATCATCGCCCGGTACTGTAGGCAATACTTCAAAGGTTACGCTCTTACGATCGGCCTCCGCAGTCTCGCAGTAACCGTCGCCGCTCGCACCTACACTATACGTATAACTACCCGGGGTAAGACCGCTCAGTTCAAGCGTACCGTCTTCCCCGCCGGCAACAGCACCGTCCGAATCGTACCAGTAGTATACAGGGTTGGTCACCGTACTGCCCGCAGTAAGGCTTGCCGTTAATGTAGCATTACCAGAAGCATCCACGCAAAGTGTTCCGTCGTCATTGATACCGGATACTTCAATATCGGCAATATCATCACCCGGTACTGTAGGCAATAC
>NZ_QLNV01000028.1 GCF_003285545.1 Sinomicrobium soli
TTTTATATCATTGTAGTATCTTTCCAGGTGGCACTATGCCTCCGAAATCCGTGGCATGGTCACTCCGAAATATCCAATTGGCATTTAGAGATTATCTACGGGAACACTCAAAATAGCGAAAGAATATGAAGATTTGAAGAAATGCATTGCGGCGAAAATTCAGGGAACCGATTTTCAATCTCAGGAAGCATATGCAAAGGCGAAAACAGAGTTTGTAACTCGAATAACTACTTTAGCATTAAAGGAAGGTTATCCACGTGTAGAAATCCGACAAATAACTCAACAGAGGTCTTAGCATCCTGTCGTTCCAACGTTCAGGCGTGGAAGTTCGCAATGAATTTCCGAACGAACGTCAATCCATAACGGTTATGGGCAAGTAAACTGTCATAACGGCGCCCGTCTAAAAAGGGAAAGCACTGCTCAGAAAAGAATAAATCAAAGACCAGGATTAACATCTTGGTCTTTGTGGTTTTAAAATACTGTCAAACAAAGCCACCAAAAGCCATCGGACACCGCTTTAGATAAGCCCTTTTAAATAGCCTCTAAATTTCCTGCATCACTAAAAATTTTTGTTATGCAGGGAGAAGATGATTTGAGAGGATTAGCCAAAATCATGGCTTTTATGCGTGCTGTAAGTATTCTTTTGGTACTGATGCACTTTTATTGGTTCTGTTACGGGTTCTTTGCCGAACGTGGATGGGCACTGGAAATTATCGGTAAGATACTGACCAATTTCAACCGTACCGCAGGGCTGTTTACCCACACCCTTTACACCAAGATTTTTGCATTGTTGTTGTTGGCGTTAAGCTGTCTCGGCACTAAGGGTGTAAAGAATGAAAAGATAACATGGTCTAAGATTTACACCGCCTTAGTTATCGGCTTTGTGCTGTTCTTTCTGAACACACCGTTGTTAAAACTGTCGGCAGAGGTTGCCACATTCCTTTACATACTTACAACAAGTCTGGGATATATAGCCTTGCTCATGGCAGGGGTATGGATGAGCCGACTACTCCGCAACAATCTGATGGACGATGTTTTCAATAATGAAAACGAGAGCTTCCAACAGGAAACCCGTCTGATAGAAAATGAATACTCGGTCAATCTTCCGACAAAGTTTTTTTACAAAGGCAAGTGGAACAATGGATGGATTAATATCGTAAACCCTTTTCGGGCTTCGATTGTACTTGGTACTCCCGGCTCCGGAAAATCCTACGCCATCGTAAACAACTACATCAAGCAACATATCGAAAAGGGGTTTGCGATGTATATCTACGATTTCAAGTTTGACGACCTGTCCACCATTGCCTACAACCATTTGCTGAAACACTCCGAGAAGTATAAGGTTAAGCCCAAGTTTTATGTTATCAATTTTGACGACCCACGCCGTAGCCACCGATGCAATCCCCTAAGCCCTGCCTTTATGACGGATATTTCCGATGCTTACGAAGCCTCTTACACCATCATGTTAAACCTCAACAGGTCGTGGATTTTGAAGCAAGGGGATTTTTTCGTGGAAAGCCCAATTATATTGCTTGCTTCCATCATTTGGTTTCTGAAAATCTATGAAGACGGAAAGTATTGCACGTTCCCACACGCTATTGAATTACTGAATAAAAAATATGCAGACGTATTTACGATACTGACCTCATATCCCGAACTTGAAAACTACCTGTCGGCTTTCATGGATGCGTGGCAGGGCGGAGCGCAAGACCAGTTGCAGGGGCAGATAGCATCGGCAAAAATCCCATTGTCACGGATGATTTCGCCACAGCTTTATTGGGTAATGACGGGGGATGATTTTTCACTGGACATCAACAACCCCCAAGAGCCAAAAATCCTGTGCGTGGGCAATAACCCCGACCGCCAAAATATCTATTCGTCCGCTTTGGGATTGTACAATTCGAGGATTGTAAAACTCATCAATAAGAAAGGACAGCTTCAAAGTTCCATTGTCATAGACGAATTGCCCACCATTTATTTTAGGGGTTTGGATTTTATCAGTACGGCACGTTCCAATCGGATTTCGTCACTTTTTGGCATCCAAGACTATTCGCAGTTAACAAGGGATTACGGAGATAAGGAAAGCAAGGTTATACAGAATTTGGTCGGTAATATTTTTAGTGGACAGGTTGTTGGAGAGACAGCAAAAACACTTTCTGAACGCTTTGGAAAGGTTTTGCAGAAACGTCAGAGCATCACCATTAACCGCAATGATAAATCGACATCCATATCCACCCAATTGGACACGCTTATACCTGCATCCAAAATATCTACCTTGACACAGGGAATGTTTGTTGGGTCTGTTTCAGATAATTTTGATGAGCGTATAGAGCAGAAAATATTTCATGCTGAAATTGTCGTGGATAACGAAAAGGTTTCTGCCGAAACCAAAGCCTATAAGAAGATACCGCATATATTATCCTTTGCCGATGAAAACGGCAACGACAATATGAAGCAGGTCATTGAAGCCAATTACAGGCAGGTCAAAGCGGACGTTGTGCATATTGTAGAAAGTGAAATGGAGCGGATTAAGAACGACCCCGATTTACAGCATTTGTTAAACACAGATTGTGCTGACACGTAAACCAAAAGTTTTTTCAACCACTAAAGAGATTACTTAACATAGGTTCATTGCCTGATTTTTCTATTCTTGAGACCTTAGCAGAAAATAATGTGATATGAAATATAAGGACATAGGAGAATCAGAGAAATTAGACCAAGTAATCAAAGAGATGAAAAATATTTTCAGAACTGTACCATATGGCGTCGATCACACAATGAAGGTGTTAGAAAATACACGGACGATTATTGAAAGAGAAAATGTAGACAGTCAGACTGGTTGTATTATAGAGTTAAGTGCTGTTTTACACGACATAGGTTCTGTGGAAGCATTACGCAAATATGGATCAATGGGGGGACATCTCCAAGAGCAGGAAGGAGTACCAATTGCAAGAAATATATTAAGTGAACATGATTATGAACCATTCGTAATTGAAAGAGTATGTTATATAGTTGGAAACCATCACACGCCTGAAAAAATAGATGGAAAAGATTTTCAGATTCTTTGGGAGGCAGACCTTATTGAAAACATGCAAGTTATGGATTGCACTAAGGACACAGAAACCTTAAGACAGTTTGTTTCAAAAAAAATCAAAACACAAGCGGGTAAGGCGCTTGCTTTATGTAAATACAGTTAATCAGGGGAAATTTGGTAATGAAATTTATTATTCTATTTTTCCTGACATTCACGTGTTATGATATAGTTGCTCAAATACAGATACAAGTCAAAACAGAGTATTTAGGAGAATCAAGCTATAGGAAGACCGACGGTAAAACCTATCAAAAAGTGGGAGATGCAAAAGGTTCCGCAGTAATTTATCAAGCGGATGTACACATTCCTCTGTCGGTGAAGCTAAATGAAAAGAATCGTCCTACGATATGGTCGATAAGCGGAAGATTTGCACAGGCGCGATTAAACAATCGTAATTTTGACGAACCTATAGTAACGGATAGAATTATGAATGTTGGCTTGAATCTAAATCATTTACGTCCTTTGAACGATAAATGGTCAATTATGGCAAGTATAGGTGGAGGCACATACATGCCGAGTACGGAGTTTTCCCAAATAAGATTCAAAAACACACTTGGTAGTATCGGAACAGTATTCATATATCATTTAAGGTCAAACTTGGACTTAGGGGTAGGAGCTGCTATCAATAACTCCTTTGGATATCCGATGTTATTTCCAGCACTTTATCTCAATTGGAAAATGGAAAGGAAATATAATGTTGAAATCAATGTTTTGGACGGCTTGGAAATGTGTTTCCGATATGACCTGAACAACATCTTCCGATTAAATGTAATCGGGGAGATGAATGGACAAACAGCTCTTTTAGAACAAGATGGAAAAGATAAGATTTTCTCGCATGCTTATATAATAGGAGGCGTTCGTCCAGAGATAAAAATTGGCGACAACATATTCTTAAATGTCACGGCCGGAGTTAACGCTTGGAGACCATCGCAAATGACTGAAAGAACGATAAAAAGTATATTCAAAAAACAACAGTACTACTTTAAGGCTTCGCCCTACGTTGCTACGCAGTTAAAAATAGTGTTATGAATAATATAGGCTGATAACAAGCTAAAAAATTAAACAAAAAATGAAGTCTAAAATTAAGATTAGTAAACTTTACCCAAACGACAAAACTTCGATAGACAAAATTGCAGATTGGTACTTTAGCGAATGGAATACACCGATAAAAAAGACCATTAAAAGATTATCAAATCAACCCAGTTACGATACAATTTTTCAAGCAATATTGACTATTGATGGAGAATTAGTCGCAACAGGTGGACTTTGTAACAATGTCAATATCTACAATAAACTTCCTGAATTGAAACAATTTAAACCATGGATTGCGTTGCTTTATACTCAGCCTGAATATCGGAACAAAGGATTTGGACGGAAATTATTAGAATTCATTGAACGGAACGCAAAGGCAAATAAAATCAATAAGATTTATCTTTATACGTTTACAGCCGAGTCCTTTTACAAAAGTAATGGCTGGAAAGAAATAAAAAAAGTTGATTATAAAAGCCATAAGACTGTTGTAATGGAAAAAAGTATAATCGAAACGTAGAAAAGCCAGTTGCCCATAACGTGGAAGTGTAATAGCCACCGATAACAATTGATAATGTAAAACTTGTTATGGGTTTAACGAGAAATTTACTAAAAAAGACCATTATAATATGATATATACAGAAACTGAAGTGTCCGACTTAATTCTAAACTGTGAGCATACACCAAAAGTCGTTCTCATGTGTGGACTGTCAGGATCCGGAAAAACCACATTCGCAAAACAGTTAGAACGTTATGGTTTTCATAGGCTATCGGTCGATGAAGAAATATGGAATAACTATGGTCAGTTCGGAATAGATTATGCTGAAGAAGAATATGATAAGCTATCAGCTTTAGCAGAAAAGGCACTGTTTATTCAGTTTTTGGAACTTCTAAAATCCAAACGGAATATAGTAGTAGACTTCAGCTTTTGGCAAAAAGAAAAGCGTAATGAGTTTAAGCGGATAGTGGAAACAAACCACGGAAAGTGGTTTCTTGTTTATATGAACCCTCCTATTTCGGCAATAAAAAACAGACAGAAAATTAGAAATAAAACTTTTGAGGCAAATGCCGCTTTTCCGATTACAGATTCCATCCTAAACAAATATATAGATGGCTTTCAAATTCCCGAACAAGAGAATCAATTGGAAATTGTATCTATATAAACACGGAGGGGTTGGGATGATTGTACTTAATTTTGCTAAATTTGTTAGAAAACATCAGGATGGATATCAAAATAATACAGCCTGTACCACCCCTCCGAAAACATATTCGTTTTTTCTTTATAATGGAAAATACGAGCACTGCTTTTATTGGAAAATTCAAAATAATTCCCGAGGGCGTACCGGGTATGATTTTTCGAGGGTGTAAACTGAACTCTGTCTGAATAGATTTTAATTGTTAATTTTATTCAGACAGTAATTATGAGCAACAAAGCACAATCAGATTTAGAGAAAAAGATCCTTGAACAGTTCATGTCGGGACAGAACCTCTTCGGGGAAGGTGGCGCCTTAGCCCCGATGTTAAAGAACGTGATCGAGAAGGCCCTGGAAGCAGAGATGGATGCCCATCTGGATGATCAGGAGCGTACCAAAGGCAATAAGCGTAATGGTAAGGGTAAAAAGACGCTTAAGAGCCGTTTTGGTAGTTTTGATATTGATACCCCCGAAGATCGGCAAAGTAGCTTTGAACCTGTCCTTGTGAAAAAGCGCCAGACCATTCTTGCCGATCAGCTCTCCGATAAGATCATAGGGCTTTACGGCCTCGGAATGAGTTACCGGGATATCTCTGCCCACATCAAAGAGATGTACGATACCGATATCTCTCATACGGTATTAAGCCAAATTACCGATAGAATCATCCCCGAGGTTAAAGCCTGGCAAAACCGTCCTTTAGAGCCCCTGTATTGCATCGTATGGTTAGATGCCATGCACTACAAGGTTAAGGTAGATGGACGTATCGAGCACAAGGCATTATATAATATCCTTGGGGTTAACAAAGAAGGTTATAAGGAAGTGTTGGGGATGTATATCTCTGAGAGTGAAGGCGCCAACTTCTGGCTTCAGGTATTGACGGATTTACAACAGCGTGGACTGGAAGATATCCTGATCGCCTGCACGGATAACCTTAAAGGGTTTACAGAAGCGATTTTGAGCGTTTTCCCCAAGACCCAGGTGCAAAAGTGTATTGTACACCAGATCCGTAATTCCTTGAAGTATATCGCTTCCAAAGATCAAAAGGAATTTTTAAAAGACTTAAAGCGGGTTTACCGGGCCACCAATAAACAGGTGGCCGAAGACGAACTGTTGAACCTGGAAGAAAAATGGGGTCAAAAATATCCTGTAGTGATCGAGAGCTGGCAGCGTAATTGGGAAGAACTCTCACAGTATTTTGAGTACACCGAACCGATTCGCAAGATCATTTACACCACCAATGCCGTGGAAGGCTTCCATAGACAGGTACGCAAGGTCACTAAAACTAAAGGGGCATTTACCAACGATATGGCCCTGCTGAAGCTGGTGTACCTGGCCACCAAAAATATCGAGAAGAAATGGACCAGCCCCCTGCAAAATTGGAGTTTGACCATCCAGCAATTATACATTAAATTTGGGAACCGGATCCCCCTGGATTTGGCGTCCTCCCCTTCGGGGGGTACCCCCCGAAGGGGAGGACAATCAGACAGAGTTTAATTTACAGCCCCGATTTTTCAGGAAAATCCCACGGTCTTTTACGATAAAGACAAGCAAACATTATCCCAATCTTTCTTATTTGGGCAAGCTACTCAGTACTCACAGCTTACGGCAACGGGTAGTTTTCGAAATATTGGCGTCAGTTTCCAACCCGCAGCTTTAAGATCTGTTGTCAGAATCGAAGCAATTGAATTAACGCAACGACACACTGACATCAATGATTTAGTTAAAACCACTATAAATGACCAACTTCTAAATACACAAACATTAGAACAAAAAATAGCGGTTTTAGAACATTTTTTCTTACAACAAACAACAGACTGTAAAGGTGAAAATGATAAAGTAAAATTTGCGTTAAACCAGTTTCAAAAAGGTCAGGAATTAAAACAGGTGCAAGCCGATTTGAAAATATCAGAACGCTCGTTGGAACGTTTGTTTAAATCATATATAGGCATTTCCCCAAAGTTGTATTCAAGAATCTGTCGCTTTCAGTCAGCTTTAAAAACGCTAAGAACGGCTAACTTTAATGCTCTTACGGAAATAGCCTATTTAGAGAATTATTTTGACCAATCTCATTTTATCAGAGATTTTAAATATTTTACAGGCACGACTCCAAAGTCATTTCTTCTTAATGCAAACGAACAATTGCCCAATTTTCCGGAATTGAAGTTTTAGTACTGTCGGTTTTATCCAATTTTCAAAAAACTGGGGACTTTAACTTTGTTGAATTAATCAAAAACAGTTTAAAATGAAAAGAGTAATTGATTGGTTTGAAATTTATACATCCGATTTTGACAGGGCAAAGAAATTTTACACAACAGTATTTGACTGCGGATTTAATGAAACGACAGTGAACAATGAAAGACACAGCCAAATGAGATATGCCATTTTTGAAAGCAGTGAAAACAAGCAAGAGATTGGCGGTGCGCTTGTTAGAATGGATGAAGCAAAACCCGGTATTGGCGGTGTTTTAATTTATTTTGCAACCGAAGAAATCAATACAGTATTAAACCGTGTTAAAGCTGCAGGTGGAAAAGTTATTCGTCGAAAGTTGAACGTGGGGGATTTTGGTTCTATTGCTTTAATAGAAGATACAGAGGGGAATATGATTGGATTACATGCTAAAAAATAGCTTCATTATAATTACGCTTGATATTAATAATAAAATAAGGAAATGGGAAGAGATAAAGTCATAAAGCCGGATAATACCGCAGTAAGAACCGCATTATGGAGAGCGTTACACGTTCAGACAGATGCAAAACCTCATATACTTGAAGATGAAATAGGATTCAAGTTAATTGCACCTGATGATGATTGGCAGGAACGTCCTGACATGAAATATACCAAACGGCTGCGGGCTTCTATCGTAGCCCGTTCACGTTTTATTGAAGATATAGCTAAAGAGCAAATTGAAAAAGGAGTAAAACAATACGTTTTGCTTGGTGCAGGATTGGATAGTTTTGCCCAACGGAACACGGCCATAAGTTCCTATGTTGATATTTATGAAATTGACCAGCACGATACTTTGACTTGGAAAGAAGAAAAGCTGATTGAAAACGGCTATAAAATCCTCGGCAATCTTCACTTTGTACCTGTCGATTTTGAAATCTCATCTTGGTGGGACGAGCTATTAAATAAAGGTTTTAATGTTGAACAAAGGGCTTTTGTATCTTGTATCGGTGTTACGCTTTATCTTACCAAAGAAGCGATTACCGACACACTGAAAAAAATGACTTTGCTTGCACCTGGTTCTACTATTGCAATGGCCTTTTATCTGCCATTGGAATTACTTGATGAAGAAGACAAGCCATTAATGGAAATGTCGATAAAAGGAGCGGCAGCTTCAGGTACTCCTTTTGTAAGTTTTTTTTCGGTTGAAGAAATTATAAAACTCGCTGAAAAAGTAGGTTTAAAAGAAATACAGACAATCTCCACAAAAGATATGACGGAAAAATACTTTAAGAACAGAACCGACAACCTTCTACCAGCAAGCGGAGAATTTTTTTTAGTGGCAAAGACCTTATAAAACATGAAAAAGAATAGTTCCTTGCAACCAATATGTAGTGATATAAAATGGCTGAAAGTAATGTTTTTGCTGGTGTTTTACCGTAGGTTAACATAGTTATGAGATATCCGCACAAAAACCGGTTTATTATAAAAATGCTAAATTTGTATCTCCTTTCTTTAAAGACAGACTAAAAAGAGAATATTTTTATGGGGCACATCAGAGAATACTACGAGCGGATACTAAAATTACAGGAAACAGAATGGGAATTTATAGCTTCCCACTTTGACAGGAGGGTTTTTGCCAAAAACGAAACCATCACACGACAGGGCGAAACAGAAAAATACCTTTCCTTTGTAGAAACAGGCATCGTTCGATTTTATATTCCAGATGATGAAAACGAACTGACTTTTAATTTCTGTTTTGATAAAGAATTTACCTGTGCTTACAATTCATTCCTGACCCAGACACCATCTGAATACGAATTGCAGGCATTGACGGAAACCGTGGTTTGGCAAATATCTTATGATGATTTGCAAAAAGTATATGCAGAGACCAAAGCAGGAAACTATTTAGGGCGTTTTGTGTCGGAGAAACTGTTTTTGCAAAAAAGCAAAAGAGAATTGTCGCTTTTAAAACATACAGCCAAAGAACGGTATCTAAACCTGTTCAATGAGCAACCTGATATTTTAAAATTCATTCCGTTAAAATACGTTGCTTCCTATATCGGGATAACACCACAGGCTTTGAGCCGGATACGCAGGCAAATTGCATAGCAATCACGAACATCGTTGAAAATCAACGGAATCCGTGCGCAAATACTTAACATAGGTTCATTGCCTACCATGTTTATTCTTTGGAAATTTGTTGAAAAATCCAAAGAATAATGAAACGATCCATCTTAGCATACGGACACCATATCTTAAAACAGAAATGCAACGACATCGAAAAGGATTATCCTGAATTGGATAAATTAATTGCCGATATGTGGGAAACTATGGAAAATGCCAATGGTTGCGGATTGGCATCACCACAGATAGGACTTCCGGTTAGATTGTTTATCGTGGACAGTAAATCAACTTTTGATAGCCTCGGAGAAGAAGACAGAAAGTTTTATTTCCCCCAAGATGATAAAGGCATAATGGAAACTTTCATCAATGCCAAAATCATCCAACGGTCTGAAGAGCTTTGGGATGACGAAGAGGGCTGTTTAAGTATTCCAAATTTATTCTACAAAGTAAAGCGGAATTGGGCGATAACGATTGAATATTATAATCGGAATTTTGAAAAGCAAATCCGTACATTCAGTGGAACGACCGCGCGAATGATACAACACGAATACGACCATACCGAGGGAGTTCTCTATCTCGATTATCTCAAGCCTTTGACAAAAAGGCTTATGGCTTCCAAACTTCAAAAAATCCTAAAAGGTCAAATTGTACCGACCTATCCCATGAACTTTATACGATAGAAAAAGCAGCCATCTTAAACATACTTACTTATGATAAATATTAGAAAAGCCGACATAGATGACGTGATAACTATTTCAAAATTGGGACGTATAACATTGTAGCCTTCCCTCTTTTAGGACACCGCTAAATTCGATAAATAATTATTATTTAGTTCAGATTTGATGAAGAATTTAAATTCTTCATCAAATCTAGGCATATATTCTTTTGGGGATTTATTCCCAAGAGATTTATGCGGGTGGTTGAAGTTGTAGTCTTCTCTCCAGTTATCGCTTATCTTCTGTAACTGATAGATGTCATTAAAATAATACGCATCTAATATATCCTCTCGGAAGAAACGGTTAAAGCGTTCTATGTATCCATTCTGCATCGGTTTTCCAGGTTGGGTATATTTAATTTCTATAAAGTTCTTTTTGCACCAGTTTACAAAAGTCTTGGATATAAATTCTGGACCGTTGTCACATCTGACATATTTGGGCGTTCCTATTTCTTCTTTTGTATCCGTCCGTCTAAGTACATCTTTCCCGGTATAGTATAGTGTTCTAATTTTGACCACAAAACGAACGATGTCTAA
>NZ_QLNV01000029.1 GCF_003285545.1 Sinomicrobium soli
GCTATCAAAAAACTCCCCAATCGCGATATACAAAGAGTTTCAAAGAACTTAGTTTAATTTTTAGTACCCATTAGTGATAAAATGATATAAATAATCGCTCAAAAATACACTACCAGTCTTTCATCCCGTATTATGCGATCACAAATACGGTGTACCCTGACAAGGAAACCCCATAATGCGAATTACTTCCTCCCGGCATACCACCGGCATTTATTTTCTTTTACAGGCGCAACACCACGGATATCCTTTTGAAAATATATTTGTACCTTCATCCTTTTATATGGGCAGGACAACAAACACAACCGCGGTTATATTTGATATGGACGGAGTGCTCCTGGATTCGGAGCCGGCCTGGAAAAAGGCCGAATACGAGGTATTTACCGCTCTCGGGGCGGAAGTGCTTCCCGAATTCACCCGGCGTACGGCCTCCATGACCACCGCAGAGGTAACCGCATTCTGGTATAAAATGTATCCGTGGCAGGGAAAGAGTATCCCTGCCGTAGAAAATGAGGTTATAGATCTCGTGAGCCATTATATACGTACCTCGGTCCCTTTATCCGACGGGTTGCTTCCGTTACTCTCCATGATACACACTACGGGTTACAAGATAGGCTTGTCCACCAATGCACCGGCCCGCCTTATTCCGCTGGTGATGGAAAAATCCGGGATCGGGCGGTTTTTTGATGCCATTTCGTCTTCAGACCACGAGGTAAAAGGGAAACCCCACCCCGCCGTATACCTGAGAACAGCAGAAAAACTGGGGGTAATACCAACGCAGTGCATCGTGTTTGAAGATTCTCTTCACGGACTCGCTGCTGCAAAAAATGCAGGTATGAAAACCGTGGTCATCCCCCACCCGTCCCTCTCCTCCCACACAGGGTTCGACAGTGCCGACATAAAAATATCCCGGCTTTCCGACTTTACCCCGAAACACCTTTCCGCATTAGCCGGATATTGAGAAACTGCTTGTTTTTGAGACTCGAAGTCACAGATACATTTACTCCCGACTTCCGGCTATTCCATCACTTCCTGTTTTGTCAACCAATACATTTGATTATTCATACAAGAAAACGTTTTCGTAACACCCATATCTCAACAAAACAACACATCATATGAATAATAAAAAGTTTTTAACATATTAAGGTTCATTGTTTCTAAAAAGAAAAAAGATATTTTTTGGCAGTATATTAAGAATAATATTAAATTTGGAGCCATGAAAACCGATATAAGATCAACAGACCGAAGGAATTTCATCAAGTCGGCTTCACTGGCTTCTGCCGGATTGCTCGGTTTCCAGGGAGTTCAGGCCATAGGGGCCATGGAAAATACATCACGGGGCACTTCTCCCCTTTCACTCCCGGAAAAACTTACCGTAGTATTCCAGGGCGACTCGATCACCGATGCCGGAAGGGACCGCAAATATTATTACCCCAACGAATCCCGTGGCATGGGGCTGGGATATGTATTCAATGCCGTAAGCAATATGATGGCTGCCCATCCCGGAACGGAGTGGACCATCTACAACCGGGGAATAAGCGGAAACAAGGTATACCAGCTTTCCGACCGCTGGAATGACGATTGCCTGCAGCTACAGCCCGATGTACTCAGTATTCTTATCGGGGTCAATGACTTCTGGCACACACTGAATGGCAATTACGACGGTACTGCAGCCGTATATGAACGTGATCTCAGGGCATTGCTGGACCGTACCAGAAAGGAATTTCCCGATGTAAAGCTTATTATAGGCCAGCCTTTTGCCGTAGACGGAGGCACGGCCATTACCGATACATGGTTCCCGGGTTTCAAAGCGTACCGCGAAGCGGCACACCGGGTCGCCGAAGACTACAATGCCGTATGGGTTCCCTACCAGGAAATTTTTGACGGGGCCTTAAAGAGCGCCCCCGCATCATACTGGTGCCCGGACGGGGTACATCCCTCCATTCCCGGAGCCTACCTGATGGCCGAAGCCTGGATAAAAGGATTTGAAAGCTTATTCTGAACAATATAAAATTATACACAAAAAACCAACCAAGATTTTCCTTTGTGAAATGAAAAACCCCGGCATATGTGCCGGGGTTTTTTGAGTTTATATTACTCGTAATGTCCCTTAACTGAAAGAACAAACATAATATTTCCTTTCACTTCATAAACCAACCGGTGTTCTTTGTTTATCCTCCGTGACCACATTCCGGACAAATTGTATCTTAAAGCTTCGGGCTTTCCCCTTCCGGTAAAAGGATGTTCTGTCAATTCTTCCAGAAGTGTAAGCAATTTATTGAGTACGGCTTTGTTTCCTGACTTTTTATGGAAGGCAATATCTTCCTTTACTTTGTCGGTAAAGTCCAGATAATAAGCCATGTCACAATTTTAAAAAAGCTTTAAGGTCTTCTTTCTTTACTCTCGTTACCTGACCGTTCTCAGCCTGCTGTTTACTATCCAATACTTTTTCCACAAACGCAGGATCATAAGGGCTTTTCTCTTTGGTAAGCTCAAATTTTATCTTCAATGCTTTCATAAACGCCTTTATGGCCTCTATTTGTGAAGCATCATCTGTATATGCCGTGATGTTTACCGGTTTCATCCTTATATTTTTTACACCATTATTACTGACTAATACAAAGTTACAAATTTAAAGTTATGAATTTTATTCCTGTTCTCCATATAATTTGCGCTACAATGTCTTCGCATTCTTTACCTTCTGGCCGGTAAGGGCCAGGTTCAGAACCTCGCTCATATCCGTCACATAATGGAACGTAAGCCCCTTGAGGTATTCGGGCTTGATCTCCTCTATATCTTTCCTGTTATCTTCACATAACAGTATTTCCTTGATACGGGCCCGTTTGGCGGCGAGGATCTTTTCCTTGATCCCCCCTACCGGGAGTACCTTGCCACGAAGCGTGATCTCCCCCGTCATGGCTATGCTTTTCTTCACTTTCCTCTGGGTAAAGAGTGAAACCAGCGAGGTCAGCATCGTTATCCCCGCACTCGGGCCGTCTTTGGGAGTAGCTCCTTCCGGTACGTGGATATGCACATTGTATTTGTCAAAGATTTCCGGGGCTATCCCGAGCTCGCCGGCATTGGCCTTGATATACTCCATGGCGATGGTTGCGGATTCCTTCATCACCTTACCGAGGTTCCCCGTGATGGAGAGGTTGCCCTTGCCCCTGGAGAGAATGGACTCTATAAAGAGAATATCCCCGCCTACACTGGTCCATGCCAGCCCGGTAACAACCCCGGCCACTTCGTTGTTCTCGTATTTGTCCCGTTCCATACGCGCCGGGCCCAGTACTTTTTCTATATCTTCCGGGGAGACCTTGACGTTATAATCTTCCTCCAGGGCTATGGATTTTGCCGCATAGCGCACCATCTTGGCGATCTGTTTTTCCAGTCCCCTTACCCCGGATTCACGGGTATATCCCTCAACGATCTTTTCCAGTCCTTTCTTGCTGATCTTCAGGTCGGCAGGCCCCAGGCCATGTTCCCTGAGCTGTTTGGGCAGCAAATGCCTTTTGGCGATCTCCACTTTTTCCTCTATGGTATACCCGGTTACGTTGATGATCTCCATCCTGTCGCGAAGTGCCGGCTGTATGGTGCCCAGGTTATTGGCCGTAGCGATAAACATCACCTTCGAAAGGTCGTATCCCAGTTCCAGGAAATTGTCGTAAAACGACGTGTTCTGTTCCGGGTCGAGTACCTCGAGCATGGCCGAGGAAGGATCGCCCGCATGACTTGACGAGAGTTTATCTATCTCGTCCAGTACAAATACCGGGTTAGACGTTCCCGCTTTCTTAAGCGATTGTACGATCCGCCCCGGCATGGCCCCGATATAGGTTTTCCTGTGCCCCCTGATCTCCGCTTCATCCCGGAGTCCGCCGAGGGATATCCGTACATATTCTCTTCCCAGTGCCTCGGCAATCGACTTGCCCAGGGAGGTTTTCCCCACCCCGGGAGGTCCGTACAGGCACAGTATGGGCGATTTCATATCATTTCGCAGCTTGAGTACCGCCAGGTATTCTATGATCCTTCGCTTTACCTCGTCCAGCCCGTACTGGTCGCGGTCCAGGATACGCTGCGCCCTTTTCAGGTCGAACTTGTCTTTGGAATAGGTTCCCCAGGGGAGTTCGAGAAGCAGGTCGAGATAATTCCGCTGTATCGAATATTCGGCCACCTGCGGGTTCATACGCTGCATCTTGGCCAGCTCCTTTTCAAAGTGCTCCCTGACCTTGTCATCCCATTTTTTCTTTTTGGCCTTTTCGCGCATCTCCTCTACCTCTTCTTCATACGATACGCCCCCGAGCTCTTCCTGGATGGTTTTCATCTGCTGGTGCAGGAAATACTCCCGCTGCTGCTGGTCCATGTCGTGCCTCACCTTAGACTGTATATCGATCTTCAGTTCCAGCTTCTGGAATTCCACATTCAGGTATTTAAGGGTGGCCAGCGCGCGTTCCCTGAGATTATTCATTTCCAGGAGTTCCTGCTTTTCCTGAACGCTCAGGTTCATGTTGGAAGAGACAAAATTGACCAGGAAGGAACCGCTGTCGATATTCTTAATGGCAAAAGAGGCTTCCGACGGAATGTTCGGACTGTTCTTTATGATCTGCAGCGACAACTCCTTTATCGACTCGATAATCGCGATAAACTCCGGGTTCTCCCTGTCGGGCCTTACCTCCCCGACCTCCCTGATCGCAGCTTTAATATAAGGTTCTGTATCGATCACACGATCTATCTCAAAACGCTTTTTTCCCTGTATGATCACGGTAGTATTTCCGTCAGGCATCTGCAATACCCTCAAAATACGGGCTACGGTACCTACGGTATTGATATCGTCTACAGAAGGGTTTTCCACTTCTTCATCCTTCTGGGATACCACCCCTATGGTCTTGCCTCCGTTATTGGCATCCTTGATCAGCCGGATCGATTTATCCCTTCCTGCCGTAATGGGGATTACCACCCCCGGAAAT
Organism: Sinomicrobium soli; assembly: GCF_003285545.1. Taxonomy (GTDB): domain Bacteria; phylum Bacteroidota; class Bacteroidia; order Flavobacteriales; family Flavobacteriaceae; genus Sinomicrobium. Next base: position 4,962 of record NZ_QLNV01000029.1, read on the forward strand.
AAAACCGTATTGCGCAACGGTAAAATAGGAAGCTCCGCGGGAAGTTCTTCCCTGTTGATCTCTTCCTCATCCTCGGGAGTCATTAAAGGGATAAGTTCCGATTCCTCGTCTATTCCCTGAAATGACAAATTGTCAATATTCAAAAACTTTGTTTTAGCCATAAAGTATCTATAAGTCATTCTGTCATCCGGACAGATTTACAATAACTATTGTTATCCTATAACGTGCTTAAAACCAACAGACACGCTTTTATTTTATTTTGAGTATAGGTATAACGCAATAGTTATGCCAAGTAGTACTTTTCGGTTGGGGGGTATAGTTCTTAGTTCTTAGTTGTTAGTTCTTAGTTTGGAAGTGTCATTCAGAGACCTAACGTTTGGGCAACCGCATAAATGAAGATGACGTTTTTGTCTTCATAGATCAAATGTGATAAACCCACACATAACTCCTCCCTTCAGACGAAGGGAGGTGGCTCATCTTCGATGAGACGGAGGGTTTTGAAAGCCCGGATCATAAGGATAATCCCAAACCTTTGGGAATATACGCCAAAGTTCAGGCCGTTCAAAACTCCCCGGCCAGCATAGCTGCCCACCCCTCCCAGCCTGTCCGGCAGGCAGGTTCGTCTGAAGAGGGGAGTTTTTGAAATGGAGCAACTTACGATAGACACGTCATGGGTAGCGAAGCGAACCCGCCTGTCCGGCCTTTAGATTTGTAAATATAAATAAAATCTATAATGATGATGTTGAAAGAGGGGGGGTCTGGGGGGAGACTAA
>NZ_QLNV01000002.1 GCF_003285545.1 Sinomicrobium soli
AACCTGATGCTAAGCTATGTTTTCAAGTCCGTTCGCCCGGAAAATCTCTATAACTAACTATATTTCAAATATTTCAAAGAACTTTTTCAGATTTTAATGGGACAGCAATGATGTTTTTTAATTGATGACCATCCCTTACCGCGATATATTAAAAGTTCAGGACAGTCATTTGCTGCCTATACATAAGCCAGTTTCATGCCATCCACATAATACATTGTATATCAATCAATTAATTAAAAAAGTAAAAACGAACTTATTCTATTTTATTATAAAATTCTATTATTTTAGAATTTAAAACTATCTTTACCAAGGTCAAAATGTATAATCGATGAGCAATATTACGGATGAATTAGAGTTAAAAGGTTGGTTGATGGACCGACTTCCCTACGAAATGGTCTGGGTCAGGGAAGACAGCCAGATCATATACGCCAATGCCAGGTTTTGTAAGGGAGTAGGCTATAGTCTAAAAGAATGCATGAAACTTAAGGTTTCGGATATCAATGTTACCGTGACCCCTGAAAGCTGGAAGAATCATTGGGAAGAAGTAATGACGAAGGGCGCCGTCCAATTCAGAGCTGTACATAAAACCAAAAAAGGAAAGTTCTATGAAGTTGAAGTCCATGTACAAAAATTCTCATATAATGGAAATTATTACATCTGCGGAACAACAAATGAATTTTCCGAGTCCAGTTTTTACAAAAACCTGATTGACAATACCCATAGCATAGCCAATGTCGGAGGATGGGAATTGAATCTGCATGACGGCTCTATTTTGGCCACCAATTGTGCACTGGATATTTTAAATGCTGAAAATTCGGAAGAGTTGACCCCGCCTAAGGTCATCTATAAATTTAAAGACAGTGGCAGGTTTAAGTTCTTACTCGGGGAGGTCATCAGAAAAGGGATTGCTTTTGATGAACTGTTCGAAACCAAGGATTCGCCTCCACGTTACATTCGGGCCGTGGCCAAACCTATTTTAAAAGGGGATAAAATTTACAAGGTCCTGGGAGTTTATCAGGATGTGACCGAGATTAAGCACAAGGAAAATGACGTAACACTCTACAAGACCATCATAGACAACGCCCAGGATTTAATCTATGTCTATAATGACAAGGGAGATTTGCTTCATTACAGCGAATCGCTGATCGAAAAGCTGGGATTCAGCAAGAAGGAGCTGAATAAGATGAGTATGTTCGATCTGGATACTTCGGTTACGCGTGAATTTTATAACTCCCATTTTGAAGAACTCAGAGAAAAAGGGTTACATAGATTCGAATGGCTCATTTCCAGGAAGGACGGAACCAAATTCCCCGTGGATATTACAGCAAGCCATTTAAAGTATTACGATGAAGATTACAGCTGCGCAGTGGTAAGGGATATTACGGCTAAAAAAATGCGGGATCTAAAACTTTATGAAGCCTTAGAAGAAATCAAATCCTTAAAGGAACGTCTCGAAAATGAAAATGAATACTTGCAGGAAGAAATAAGCAATAAAATAAACTTTAATAACATAATAGGCCAAAGCCAAGCTTATAAAAGTGTACTTATACAGGTTGACCAGGTGGCTCCTACCGAAGCAACTGTACTGATAACCGGGGAGTCGGGCACCGGCAAGGAATTACTTGCCCGGGCCATACACAACAGCAGCGGGAGAAAGAACCGCCCGCTCATAAAACTCAACTGTGCCACACTGCCAAAAGACCTTATAGAAAGTGAATTGTTCGGCCATAAAAAAGGAGCGTTCACAGGAGCGTTCGCCAATAAGGCAGGTAAATTCACCCTTGCCGATGGTGGAACCATTTTCCTGGATGAAATAGGAGAACTGCCCCTGGAATTACAGCCCAAACTCTTAAGAGTATTGCAGGAAGGCGAATATGACGAACTCGGAGGTACAAAGACGATTAAAGTCGATGTCCGGATTATTGCAGCAACTAACAGGGATTTAAAGGAGATGATACGGGAAGGCCAGTTCAGGGAAGACCTTTATTACCGCCTGAACGTATTTCCGATCCACAATATCCCTTTACGGGCCAGAAAAGACGACATTCCCGTATTGGCACAGTTCTTTCTGGAAAAATATTCCGCCAAAGCCGGGAAAGTATTCAGACAATTGTCGAAAAGAGCCATTGACAGCCTGGTAAATTATAATTTTCCCGGCAATATCCGGGAACTGGAAAATATGATAGAGCGCGCAGTAATTATAGAGAATGGTACTACCCTGAAACCGGGAAACTGGATTCCTGAAAAAGACATCGTATCGGCTACCGGCGACTTTAAATCTTTTGAGGCTGTTCAAAAGGATTATATTATCGAAGTGCTCGATCATACCAACTGGCGTGTAAGCGGTCCGAACGGAGCGGCTAAAATTTTAAAGATGAAAGACAAAACCCTGTTTGCCAAAATGAAACGTTTGGGTATAGAAAAGAAAGTCAGTTTAAAATGACAAGAGTTTCTTTTACAGTAATGGTGTAAGATAATAAACCTGTGATATGTTTTCGAGTGACCAATATTAATCCTTAACCAAATGTAGTTGGATAAAACCATCTTTAACTTTATGTTCTTTATATTTAAATTTTGAATTCAATTCACTGTTATTTCCCAGAACACCACCTATCCCTGTTATTAAAAGATTGATATTAAAATGAATATCTGTCACCAAATCTTTGTCTATAAAAGCATTAAAAGTATTTGTTCCACCACCGACCGCAATTTCATTTATTCCTTTTGCCGAAAGATACTCAATAGCTTCTTCAGGACTCCCAACCACCTTATAATCTTCTGATACATTTGTTTTATTAGACAATACTATGATTTTTATCCCGTCAAAAAGTTGCCGAACATCTGGCGGTAAATTCTGAAAATTTTCAAATGTTTTTAATCCTATGACAAGGTTACCAACTTGTTTTGCAAGCTCGAGATAAAAACTCATCGCTTCAGGAGGCAGATTATGATGAGGATTATCGGATAATAAAACTTTTCCATTGGCCGAAATGTTTGCTATTACTGTTACTTTCATTATGAATGATTTTTATTTGAATACAAAACTATTGGATATTAGATTTATATTTGCTATTCATTACCTTTAAGAAAGTAACTATCTATGAGCAAAAAAAATGATATAAACAAAGAAAAAATACTGGCTATAAAAGATGCTCTCGAACTTTTGAGTGGCAAGTGGAAATTTTGTATTTTACACAACCTACACCATTATAAAACCATGAGATTCAAAGATTTACAGGAAAAATCTGTAGGCATCACCCCAAAAGTCCTGTCAAAAGAGTTACAGGAATTAGAAGACAATTTACTGATCATAAGAACTGTCAACAATACAAAACCAGTTACTGTAACTTATACACCCACTAAATACGTTGAGGAAATTTATCCGGTGATTGATGCTTTGCTTAATTTTGGTTTGAAGCATCGAAAAAAAATAAAAGAAAAGTAATTTGAAAATCGTGCTGAATTAAATTATCAATCAACAATACCGTCCATCCATTTCATAAAGTCAGGAACGCGTACTCGACTTACCAGCACTTCAGACGGACATTCAGGCAAAAAGGAAAGTTTTAAACGGCTGTTGAAATATCTGGCAATATTTTCTATGGCTTTTACATTACCGATGCAGTTGCGAGACACACGGAAAAACAGGCGATTATCCAGCTGTTGTTCTAACCGGTCTAACGTAGAATTAATAATATAACGCTTATTTTGAAAAGTATGTAGAAAAACAACTCCTCCCTCACTGTAAAAATGGGCTATATCAATAGTTTCTATATATTCTTTTTTTACTCACCATGTGAGATTTAAAATACTCCGACCCTGTCCAGGGTTTACGGGGAGATTTGTGTCGAAAAGCTCTTTTTCGGATTTTCCGGTTTATCCCCGGAGATAAAACCCCGGGGAGAGCTGAGTTTATAGATTTCTGAAATTTTCTTTTTTCCGAAAGACCATATTTATTCTGAATTTTGCATTACTTCCTGTTACCTGGATATCATTTCCTCCTCCGACACCTATTGTTCCCGAAGAGGCATTATACGCGTCTACATAATCGAATCCTAATGTAGACATGGCATTCAGTAAATCCGTCTGATTCCGTATTTGAAGGTTATTCCTTTTTTGGAGTAATTTTTCCAGGCCCTCCAGGACTTCTTCATACTGTGATTTTTTACTTTCAATGCTTATGTTCATCCCTCCCAAAAACTTTGTATTTTCTGAAGTAACAACTACATATTCCGGAAGTTGCCGGATGTTTACAGACGAGGAATTGTCTACATTCAATTCTTGTGCAGACAAGCAAAACGTTCCGGATACGACCATTAAAATTAATGCGATTACATTTTTTGTCATTGTTTTCATTTTATGTTAATTTATGGTTTAAGACTTTAATCGCACGGTGCTGTCTGTGCGAATACTACAATATTTTGAAAAAACAATTAATACTTGTCGCTTATATGATATCAAAGAAACATATAGCATTCCCAACTGAAATGCAGCTTGCCCCGGACAAAAATGACAGGACGAGCATTACCGAAAGTAATAAGAGTAATAGTATAGCTATTTCCAGTAGGTCGCATAACAGGTCAAGGGTTTTGATAAGCTTTTGTTTTTTCATCATGCATGTTTTAGGAAAAAATCAAGTTTAAAATAAACCGGGAGGAATCTCATTCCAGAATCGGTCAAAAAACTCTTAGGGCGAGCCCCAGCTGTATTTGGCGACTTTTCACTTCTTTGCCAAACTGCCCGATATCGGAGAATCCCCAGATATAACGACCGTAAATGATAATGGGAAAAAGGTTTAGTTCGGCTCCAAGGACTGCTGAAAAATCGGTATCCTTAAACAGCTTTTTTCCGTTTTCCAGAACACCGTGGTCATGATTAGCCAGGAAACTAAACTGAGGCCCCCCGCTTATGGTTAAAACCCCACTTGAATTAAGCCTTAATAAAACTGGAACACTAATGTAATTGAGCGTCTTGTCTTTGTCGAAGGCGTCTTGAATAATGTCTTTATAGCTATCACTGATTTCGGTATTTGTTTGACTAAAAAGAATTTCTGTTTGTAAGCCGATAAAATCAGTAATGTCGTAATAAGCAAAACCTCCGAGCTGATAGCCCAGTTTATAGCTGTCACTGAAAGACTGACCATCCAGTTTGGTAAGATTGGCACCTGCTTTTGCGCCGAGATGAAATTGGGCCTGCCCGGTATAACCTGTTAAAAAAAGGATCAAAATAAAAAAAATCTTCCTCATATCTTAAAGTTGAATTGGGAGCGAAATTATAAAAACCGGCAGGTCACGATCCGTTTTATATACCAACCTGTTGTTTTAATAGACAAAGACATCCCGGAACAAGAGCAGCTGCAATGCGAGTTAACTGGAAATTACGGCATATATTGATCAGGTTTTCAGATCCTTTTCCGAATCTGTAAGATGCCATGTATCCAAATCCCGGTCCGGAAAGAAACCCGATAGTTTTTTGTCAAGTGAGAAGGAGTACGTAATTAAAGTGGTTTTTAGGGAAAGCTACCACTTTATAAAGTAATTTGGTATAGTTTTAAAGAACTTTCGTATATAAGTATAACTTTGTTAGTGATAAATACGGTTTTTTGAGCATAAAAAATATATGAAAAATGCTGATTTAAAAGAAGATACCCTGGAGTTGTACCTTGTCAAAATCCTTATTCAAAACAAGTATAGAATTTACAGGCATTTGATCGGGGTCGTGTTTTTGTTTTTAATGTTCATCAGCCTGCAGTCCATAGAAGAATATAATATATACAGACTGGGCATATCACTACTTATTATCCTGGGTGTTTTTTATACGAACATATATGTTTTGCTTCCCGCTTTACTTTATAGAAAAAAGTATTTTAAATATCTGGTATCCGTTGTACTGCTGTTATTGACAAGCCTGGTCGTTTCAGAAATTATAGACGTCTTTTTCGTAGATCCGGATGCACCTCAACCTCAACTATCGTTTTTATTTATATTTCTGGCTTATACCGTGTTACTCTCTCCTTTCATTTTTGTCTCTACCGGGATAAAAATATTCCAGAAGTGGATAAAATATGATAACAGGATGAAGGAACTGGAAAAAAACACGGTGGAAATGGAATTGAAGGCATTGAGAAATCAGATTAACCCGCACTTCATATTCAATACGCTTAATAATTTGAATTACATGATCATGAAGGACCAGGAAAAAGCATCGGTAATACTTTCGAAGTTGTCTGGTTTTTTAAGCCATCACCTACATGAAAACCATCAAAAATATATTTCATTAGCATCGGAAATCAGGTTTATTCATGATCATCTCGATCTGGAGAGTATCCGAAGAGATTATTTTACTTTTGAAGTTACCCCCCCAAAGGAAACTGACATAGAGATTCCTACAAATATTTTCTCCGTATTTGTCGAAAATGCGATCAAGCACAGCCTTGACCCCGATGTAGCGTCTTATGTGCGTGTCTCATTTGAGAAAACCGGAGATATGTTAGTTTTTAATTGCATTAACACAAAATCATCCAATCTGCCCGTAAAGAATCATAAAGGAGTGGGACTAAAGAATGTGAAAAGGAGATTGGAGTTGATTTATTTAGACCATTACACCTTGAAGACAACCAACTCCGAACATATATATAGTGTAGAATTAACTTTCCCGGTATGAATTGTATTGTTGTAGATGATGAGCCCATGGCAAGAGAAGTAATCAAGGGGCTTATTGAAAACAGGTCAGAGTTAAAATTTATCAAGGATTTTAGCAGTGCCTTCAGGGCAAAGGAATTCCTGGAACACCACGATGTAGATCTCATATTTCTCGATATCGAAATGGCTGGTTTGAACGGATTAAAGTTTGCGCAAAGTGTTCCGGATCATACATTTATCATTTTTACCACGGCATACAGAGACTACGCGGTTGAAAGCTATGCTTTAAATGCCGTAGACTATTTGTTAAAACCGATATTTGCCGAACGTTTTGAGAAAGCCGTGAACAAGGCCCTTTCCTTATATAAATTGCTGTTGAGAAAAGATACCGATACCTCAGGGAAAAAAAGAAATTTTTTATTTGTCAAAGCAGACCGAAAGTATTATAAAATAGTATTTGATAAAATACTATTTATCCGGGGGATGAAAGATTATTCGATTATATATAGCGGTACGGAGAAAATTATAACGCTGCTAAATTTAAAGACCCTGCATAAGCAATTACCCGATGAAAAATTTTTAAGGGTGAGTAAATCACATATTATCAACGAGGCAGCTGTTGATGCTTTTGACAACAAAACCATTTATATCCGCGAGTATGAGATCCCTATTGGCAAAGTCTACCAGGATGATTTTTATAAATATTATATAGACAAAGAGATCTGAATTTATATTTGACGGCGAGTGGTTAGGATGATATTCAATGACTTTTGTGATTTTTTTTTAATAACGGTTTTTGAATAAAAAAAAGAAAATGCCGCCTAATATGCTCCAAATTGATGACCTTGGGATGAGATATTGAGTACTCTTGCTCCATTGGCCTTTTTTAAGGTCTCCCACAATCCTTGGGTAAGTGCAAAAAACGGATATAGTATACCACTAAAAACGGGTTAAAGTGAGCATAGCACAGCGGGTGAAACTGAGCCACCTAAAACGGATGAAAGTGAACCACTAAAAATCGATTCTATTTGAAGTGTGCGCAATAGTCTTTTTTTGTCAAAAAGATTATGGCCAACAAACAAATAGAAATGCGAAAAGTAAAGAAGATATTTAAGTTATACAGTGCCGGGGTTAGTAAGCGCCGGATCAGTTCCCAGTTAGGGGTCTCCCGCAATACCGTAAGCAAATACATCACTTTTTTCCAGCGCTACCAACTGACCTCTTATGAAGTAGAGGCCATGACCCAGGAGGAACTTCATCACCTGTTTACTTCCACTGAAAAGCCCAAGAGTGAACGCTTACGCATTCTGGAAAGCTACTTTCCTTATTTTGACAAAGAACTGCGTAAAACCGGGGTGACCAAAGAACTACTCTGGCAGGAGTATTATAAAAAACATCCTGAGGGATATCAACTTACACAGTTCCGTTATTGGTACCAACAGTGGACCAAAGAGGTCTCTCCTGTGATGCATTTTACCCATAAAGTAGGAGATAAACTGTTTATAGATTTTACGGGGAAGAAACTTCCTGTAGTAGATCGACATACCGGGGAAATACAAGAACTGGAAATCTTTATTTGTGTACTGGGTAGCAGTCAATATACTTATGTTGAAGCCTGTGAGAGCCAGAGCGGGGAAAACTTTATAAGATGTGTAGAGAATGCGCTTCGGTTTTATGGGGGTGTTCCTGAAGCTCTTGTTCCAGACAATCTTAAAGCAGCGGTGACCAAAGCCAGTCGGTATGAACCGCGCCTCAATGCTGCCTTTGCCGATTTTGCGGAATACTACCAAACGGCTGTACTTCCTGCAAGGACCTACAAACCCAGGGATAAAGCTATCGTGGAAAATGCCGTCAGGATTATTTACACCAGGGTCTTTGCCCCTTTAAGAAACCAGATCTTTTATGATAAACCTTCATTGAACAAGGCCATTGCTTTTTTGTTGGAACAGCATAACAAGATGCCTTTTAGAGGGAGAGAATACTCCCGTTATTCTCTATTTATGGAAATCGAAAAACAAGCCCTCAAACCATTGCCCACAAAGCGGTATGAGGTTAAATCTTCCGCTAATGGGACCGTTCATAAAAACAGTCATGTGTATCTAAGTAAAGATAAACATTACTATAGTGTGCCCTACAAGCATATAGGAAAGCGTGTCAGGATTGTCTATTCTGACAGCCTAGTAGAGATCTACCATAACCAGGAAAGGATGGCTGTCCATGAAAGGGATAAAAAGAAATATGGATATACCACCACTAAAGAGCACATGCCTTCATATCACAGGTTTGTCAGTGAGTGGAGTTCGGAGAAGTTCATCGCTTGGGCAGGTCATATAGGAGAGGCTTGTAAGGCCTATATCATTAAAATACTCGATAAAAAACAACACCCGGAACAATCCTATAAATCATGTCTTGGTATACTCCACCTGGCTAAAAAGGCGGGTAATGAACGCCTGGATAATGCCTGTAAAAGAGCCTTGGGCTATGAAGCCTATAATTATAACATGATTGAACGTATCCTTGCAAAGGGATGGGACAAACTCGATGAAGATATCGAAGAACATACCGACATCCCCAACCATAAAAACATCAGGGGCGGTGATTATTATAAGTAAACATCAATACTATGAATACACAAACATTAGAACAAATGAAGGAATTAAGGCTCTATGGCATGTATAGGGCTTTTACGAGCGCTCTGTCCTCGCAGAGCATCGCTTATACCAATGATGAGCTGATCGCCTATCTCTTGCAATCCGAGTGGGATGACCGGCAGAACAGAAAAATTGAACGCCTGACCAAGGCCGCAAAGTTCAGGTACAAAGCCGTGATGGAAGACATCGCCTTCGACGCTGCCAGGAACATCGATAAAAATCAAATACAGCGCTTTGCTTCCTGTCAATTTATAGATAAAAAGGAAAACATATTGATTACAGGTAGCACAGGGACTGGAAAAAGCTATATCGCTTCAGCCATAGGCCATCAGGCTTGTTCACTGGGATATAAGGTCATGTACTTTAATGCCAATAAACTCTTTACCATGCTCAAAACCTCAAAGGCTGACGGGTCTTATATCAAACAGATCAACAAGCTTGAAAAGCAGGACTTGCTAATCCTTGACGATTTTGGACTAAAAGGCTTAGATCATATCAATAGGCAAACCTTGATGGAAATCATAGAAGACAGGCACGGAAAACGCTCCACGATTATGGCTTCCCAGCTCCCTATAGAGGCCTGGCATCAAACTATCGGGGAACAGACCATTGCTGACGCTATTTTAGACCGCTTGGTACATACGGCCCACCGGGTTGATATCAAAGGGGAATCTATGCGGAAAAAACTAAGAAATAAAAGCTAACTTTACACCAAGAATGAATCGATTTTAAACACTTCATTTACACTGCTCACTTTTATCCGTTTTAGGTGGCTCACTTTGTCCGTTCTTTCCAGTTGGTTAAGTGAAACAGCTACCGAAATACCCCAAATCACCAATGACCAATGGAGGCAAGCAGATGCATTGATGCGGATTGACATTGGGAAGCACACCTCCTTTGACAAAAAACCTATTGTTCCCATGTACAAAAAATTGACACATTATGCAGTGGCGGCATGTGTGACAGCGGTTATTTTCTTTGCTGGCCGTTACTCCGCAATTGAAAACACCCCCCTTAGTGCACAACAAACTATCACACAAGCATCCAACAACCTTTTGGTATATGGAGGCAACGGTGCCTATGCGAAAATACAGGGTAATACGTTTAGTCTGCAATTTGATGGTCAGCTAAAGCTCTATAACGGTTCCGAAGAGATCAAAATCGTTACCGTAGGTAACAAAACTTATACTCTGGAGCCCATGCAGGGTTATATTCTAATGGGCGATAACGAAAAATCCACCCTTATAACGGGTCTTGATCTAAAACTTGAACGTGTTGGTTTTGCCAAGTTAAAAGGTGATTTTGGAATTAGGGTACTTAAAGCATAACTGATTTTGAAATATATTTTATTTACACTGCTGCTTATGCAAGTAGGACTACTTACAGCCCAGAACAAAACAAATCATACTATAGAGGGAAAGGTTTCCGATGCATCGGGCAACCCTATTGCGTACGCTTCCGTAGTACTAAAAGGGACGAACCATGGAGCGGTCAGTGATGATGGGGGCGAATTCGTTATACGAGCTCCTTCGGGCCACTACACCTTGCGGGTATCTTTTATCGGTTACACTACGTATCAGGCCCCTATTACTATTAAAGAAGAAGGGAATGCTCTTGTTGAAGTAGTGCTCAAGGAAGATAATACAAAGCTGGAGGAAGTAACTGTTGTTGGAAAAACCCAGGCCCAAAGGCTGGAGGAATCAGCCAGAGCGGTCGGGATCATCGAGACCCGCGAGGTGAAACTCCGATCTGCCGACCTGGGAGAGATCCTGGCCAAAACCGAAGGGATCAGTGTACAACGTGCAGGGGGACTGGGCTCCGACACCCGTTTTGCCTTAAACGGCCTATCCGGCGACAAGATCCGGTTTTTCCATGATGGCATTCCATTGGACTTTTCACCTTATGCATTTGGTATAGCCAATGTACCCGTAAATGCCATTAAGCAGGTCGAGGTGCATAAAGGTGTGGTGCCCATACAATTCGGTGCCGATGCCTTGGGCGGAGCCGTTAATTTGGTATCGCCTACAATTTTCAACGGTTGGTCGGGGGCGGCATCCTATCAGGTGGGGTCTTTCAATACCCATAGGGCTACCGCAAACATGGCCTATGCCAGTGACCAGAGTGGATGGTTTGCTTCGGCAGGTGGCTTTTATGACTATACGGACAATGACTATAAAATAGACGTGGCCATCGATGATGAACAAGGCCAGCTACACCAACAGACCGTAAAAAGGTTTCATGATGGGTATAAGGCGGTTGGTTTTAACTTTAAAACAGGTATCCGACATAAAAGCTGGGCGAATGAACTGAGTTTGGAAGGGTATTACGGAAAATATGACAAGGAAGTACAAAACTCCCAATCTCCAGGCCTGGTAGATTACCCTGATTTGGGCATTGACAAGGCCGTGGCAGGAAAACCTTTCGGAGAGGTTATGTTCAACCGTTTTTCACAGGGCTTGAACCTACACTATAATGTAAATCCGGCCGTAAAGTGGGAGCTTGACCTTAAAGCAGGATACAATTACAACGAAGCCGAGTCTTTCGATGTTAGCCATAACCTATACAACTGGTATGGAGAAGTGGTTCGTGTAAACAACCAGGCCGGGGAATTTGGGCAGGCCGACCATCTCATCACCAAAAGCACAAACTATTTTGCCCGCCAGCAGCTGGGGTATTCCATTTCGGACAAACACAATCTGACGCTGACCCTGGCCCCTACCTATGCCCATCGTACCGGTGATGACCTGTTGATAGACGGGGAGTATGATCCTGCATTGGACGATGGTTATTTGTTTGATTTTGTTACAGGTCTGGAATATAGTGGTGAAGTATTGAGAGAAAGATTGCAAATCATTGTCTTTGCCAAAAACTACCGGCAAAACATACGTATAGAGGGCATAGACCCAGGAGTGGAAGGCCTGCAAGTAGATAAACGTTCGGTGAACAATTTTGGTGCGGGTACGGGGCTACGCTACGCCTGGACTTCCCGTTTCAGCACTAAACTGAGTTACGAATATGCCTACCGCCTACCTCGACAAAACGAAATATTTGGAAACGGTCAACTTACGAGCAAAAACCTTGGACTAAGACCCGAAAACAGCCATAATGTAAACCTACAGTGGCTTGTGGAAAGCAAAATTTTGGCTAAAACGGCATGGCAAATCCAGGGAAATTTCTTTTTGCGGAAAGTTAACGACCTTATTTTTTTGATGACAAATTCTGAAGGTTTTGGTGTTTATGACAATGTATGGAGTGCCACTTCACAAGGAATAGAGCTGGGGGCAAACATAAAGGAGGTGGTCAAGGGTCTGAGTTTAAGTGCCAATGGCACGTACCAATCGTATTTTAATACCTCTGATGAAGGGCCTTTTGCAAGTTTTAAGGACGACCGTATACCGAACACCCCCTATCTCTTTGCCAATGGGGGAGCCTATTACCAATTAAAAAATATGGTCCGGACAAACGGCGAACTTTCCATTTTTTGGAATACACGGTACGTACATCCCTTTTATATCGGATGGGAAAGTGCCGGTCTGCCCCAGTACAAGGCACAGACCCCAAAGCAATTTACCCATGCCATAGGGGCTACACAAAAAATGAAATTTAAAACGGTAGAGACGGCTCTAACGCTGGAAATGCAAAATCTCACCAATGCCAAGGTCTTCGACCTATACGGTGTACAACGTCCCGGCAGGGCGCTTTATCTAAAACTGACTACGCAATTCTAAAACCACATGCCTATGTGAAAAATAAAATCCAAACATAACCGTCATGCTCAACTTGATTCAGCATCTCCATTATGGATATATCACGATTAAAATGACCGACAAAAACAAAAAATCTCCCACAACCAAGCAACTTACAGCGCGCAAAACAAGGGAAGCACAAAACCATCCCGAAATATCCGGGGCAACATTTAAAAATCAAAGTACAAAAAAATGAAATCATTTAAATTACATCACATAACGAAAAAAAGCAACAAGTGGGCAGGAATGGCTTTTCTGTTCCTTTTAATGATGGCCATAGGAGTTATCTCCTGTAATAGTGACGACAATGGGAATCCGAACACTGGAGGAGAAGAACCCGAAGAAGGGGAAGTAGAAACTGCATGGGTCATAGGATACCGTGTAGAAACACCACAAGGTAGAGTTTACTATTTGGAAGCGCATGAGAATATTCCATCGGAAACAAATACAAGTAAAGCGGTTGAGTTGGGTTTAAACAGTCGGATTTATTCCTATGGTGAAAATCCTTACACCTGGAACGGTGATGCCGCTACAATTACGAAATGGGAAGTGGATAAATCTACTTTAGAGTTATCGGCTATAGGCATTTTGAGTTTTGCCAGTACCGGAGTATCGGGAAATATTGCCGCACCGGCATTCATTTCCGAAACACAGGCCTATACAACCAACTTGGCCGAGGGTGTGGTAGTCGAATGGAACCCGTCTACCATGGAAATTACAAAAGTTCATAATGTGGATGCCTTCCCTGATTTAGGTGTTGATGATCTATTATTTGAATTCAACAAAGAAGTCACGGCTGATGGTAAGATCCTTATACCGATAGAAACCAACGAATTAGGCACTTGTTGTGATTATCCTACGGGAGCTGCCGGAGCAAGAACAGCTATCTTCGATCCAGAAACAGCAACCGTTACATATCATGTAGATGACCGATTAATTGGATCGGATAATACCCACTTCACCGACCCGGTCACGGGTGCCAGATATTGCGTGCCGGTTTGGGCAAATTCCGTTGTTCCTGCTTACTTTAACAACCTGGAAACATTGCCCAATGCACATACTTTGCTCAAAGTAAACGATGACGGTTCATTTGACGCTGATTATGCGTATAATCTTGATGATATATTGGATATCACATTGTATTATACCACTACTTTTATTTATGACAACAAATTGGTGTTCACCTATGTTGGTGATGATTATACCTGGGGCAGCTTTGATGAAAGATATAATATTTTATATACAGGAAACTTCAGGGCGGCCATGATTGATTTGGAGACCAATGAGGTTCAGCCTTTTGATGCTTTTAGTGGTTATACCGGTGCCATCGCATTCGGCGTTTTGGACGGAAACTCTTATATAAAAGCGAGCGGTCTTGATTCAGATGGGAATGAAACAAGTTCCTTATTGCAACAAAATGCTATTGATGATTACACGGAGGTTACAAAGCACGTAGGTGGCAACATCGAACATTTTAACAAGCTTTGGTAAAAAATCCCAATATTTTATCGATCAAAACCGGTTGCCAAAACCTGAATTATGGAATGGATTTTCAATGGTCCATTTCAGGTCGAACATAAAGAACACTACCAGTCCGGGAAAACCCGGACTGGTAGTTCCCAATATAATTGATATGGATATGTTATTATTACTTGTGATATGGCCATTGTATTGATACTTTCTGGTTGTTTTCTACTTTACGCCAAATCCAAACACATACCGGTATTTCTTGAAAATATTGGAAAGAAAGCGAAGAAAAGGCCTATGGTCACCAGGGGCGTTGCCTATGTGGTTTTTATTTTGGCATTGCTGGTCCTGGCCTACCGATATGGATTCTTTACCGGGGCGATCATTTTCCTTACTGCAGTAATGTTAGGACTTTGCCTGATGGTGATACTTTTGCCGTTGCACAGCAGGTATGCCTACATTTTGACCGCGGTCACCCTCATTATTATCGTTATTGAAAACAGTATATAAATGCCGGCAAACCAGAAATATCTATCCAGCAGCGGACAGCGTTTTTTAAAGATCAGCGCAGGAATTCTAGGGGGGTTCCTGGTCATGACCTTCTTTCACAACGCGATTGGAAGTCTATTAGAGGAAAAAACGGGGTTGATTATTACCACAACCTATACCTCGTTTATAATGTGGGCACTCTTGATGGTAATTGCCTTTCTGTTCAAAAACGGGTGGAAGGTGTGGGGCATCTACCTTTTGCTTACCGCCGTGTTCGGGGCCATTATTTTTTTGAACAAGTAAGAAATCCAACAGCAAAACATGAAACTCAATTCGCTCAAACCCAGACTGCACAATGTAATGTTCCATACACACACCGTAGCGGGCATCGTCATCAGCTTTGCCCTGTATGTCATTTTCTTTACAGGTGCCGTGGCCTTGTTCATGGGCGAACTGTACCGTTGGGAAAACCCGGAGGCCCGTTTTGAATCCGTTGACCCCGATCAGGTGGACTACAACAAAATCTATAATCATGTCAAGGCAGAAGTTCAGGATTTTGACACTGCCCTCCAATTTGGGATCGTGCCCCCCTCCCAAGAGTATCCATTTGCATATTTTTACGGCACTACCAAGGATGCCAATGGTAAAACGGAACGTTTTAGCACCAACATAGACCCAAGGACATATAAGGTGACTCCCTTTAAGGAACCCAAGACCCACATGGCCCAGACCTTATATGAGTTGCATTTTTTTCATCAAATCCCCTTGGTAGGTCTTTATTTATCGGGACTTGTGTCCTTCTTTTTCATCTTTGTCATCATTACGGGATTGTTGACACACTGGAAAAACATAATCAACAAATTCTATGCTTTTACCACAAAAGGAAAATGGAAACAAATATGGACCAACAGTCATATTTCACTTGGATTCATAACATTGCCCTTTCAAATCATATATGCGGTTACAGGTGCTCTTTTGGGGTTATCCATCCTGTTATTGGCACCCAGTTCATTTTTAATCTTTGATGGTAACACGACCGAAGTGTATAAAGCGGTCAAGCCTGCTGCGGGTTTCAAATACGATAGAAATGCCGGAAATTCAGAAAATGGGATTGGTTTAAACGCTATTTACCATAAAGCACGCACCTCTTACCCAGATACCAAAGTCACATATCTCTCCGCCACCAATTTTGGGAAAGAAGATGGTACCATAACCGTCAATCTGGACGACCATACCGGCATCAGTGGCGATGGAACCATTGTCTACTCGCATAGGGACGGAAGTTTATTGAAAGCCATAGAACCCCAAAGAAAATCATATACCGAAGGTGCTTTTGGGGTCATGATCAAATTGCATTTCGCCAACTTTGGGGGCATCTTGTTAAAGATCATTTACTTTATTTTGTCCATGATTACCTGCTATATCATCATAAGTGGCGTCATGATCTGGCGCACTGCACGGGACAATAACAGATATACGAACAGGCAACGGAGGTTCCACCACAGGGTCACCAAGGTCTATTTGGCCATATGCCTCTCCATGTTCCCGGCTACGGCACTCATATTCCTGGCCAATAAACTGGTTCCCATGGATGTTGCAGGCCGAGTTGCGTACGTAAACGCTGTTTTCTTTCTGGGGTGGCTGGGATTGACCCTCTTAGGGCTTTTCTGGAACGATTACCGAAAATTGAATCGCAACTACCTCTTTTTAGGAAGCATTCTGGGCTTAATGGTACCATTGGCAAATGGTTTTGTTACAGGCGATTGGTTCTGGAAAACCTGGATCGACCAACAATATTATGTGTTCAGTGTAGATGTTACCTGGATTGTGATCGGTGTGTTCGGGTCATTGATCTGGCGCTTCGATTTAAAAGGAAAAAATGGAGCGACGGGATCCATGCATAAAGAAAAAAAGGGCGATAAAAATACCTTCTCCGGTACAGTTTTGCCCGAATATCCCGAACCGGCCCTGGAAAGTAGGCCCAAAAAATAACCTTGGTATCTCCCCTAATTTCAATTTCAGTGATTCCCCAATCCATATTCTCATGAACTCGTATTTTTACCGGGTATCCTTTTTTTTGTTTTGTATCTTTTGTCCAGTATGATTTCCGCGCTTATCATTTTTTGCAATGGATTTGCAATCAAAAGTGGTAAAAGAAGTTAAAACAACACGTAAAAAAAGCGGTAAATCTATTGAAATACCGCTTTCACTAAAACTTAAGTTGTTGATTTTTAAATGGTCGGGGTGACAGGATTCGAACCTACGACCTCGTCGTCCCGAACGACGCGCGCTACCGGGCTGCGCTACACCCCGAATATATTCCCTAAAAGGAAATAAGGCTGCAAATATAGGATTTTTTCCTTAAAAAAATATTTTACGACGATCAGAACTTCCAAAAGTTCGTAAATTGTAACATCCCGTACGGGATGCTTGATAATCTGTTTAAAAAACTTTAAAACGAACATTGTGATGTACCCCCTGAAAAAAATCCACACACTACTGTTACTGGTGCTTTCCCTGATGGCATGTGCACAGAAAAGAGATCCGGGAATACACGAACCGGAAGAGATCAATTACGAAATAGAAACCGTGGCAGAAGGTATACAGACCCCGTGGGGCATAGCCTTTCTCCCCGACGGCGATATGCTCGTTACCGAAAGGTCGGGCAAGATCTACCGGATCAGGGACGGGCAGAAAACGGAAATAAAGGGCGTGCCCGAAGTTTATGCCAGGGGGCAGGGCGGGCTCATGGATATTGTACTGCATCCCCTATACGAAAAAAACGGGTGGATCTACCTCTCCTACTCTTCTCCCGAAGGAAGTGAAAAAGGGGCGCATACAGCCATTATGAGGACGAAGATCAAAGACAATACACTCACGGAAAAGCAGGTGCTGTACAAGGCTTCGCCCAATACGGAAACCTCGCATCATTTCGGGTCCAGGATGGTATTTGACAGCGAAGGGTTCCTCTACTTCTCCATTGGAGAACGGGGAGCGCGCGATGTGAATCCGCAGGATATTACCCGTGACGGGGGTAAGGTATACCGGTTGCAGGACGACGGCACCATCCCGGACGGAAATCCGTTTGCCGGAGACCCGGAAGCCAGGCAGGCCATATACAGTTATGGTCACCGGAACCCGCAGGGCATGGTCATCCACCCCGAAACGGGACAGGTATGGGTACATGAACACGGACCGAAAGGCGGCGATGAGATCAATGTGGTGAAAAAGGGAGCCAATTACGGCTGGCCCGTAATCACCTACGGGGTAAATTACAGCGGCACCTCCATCACGGACCTGACGGAAAAGGAAGGCATGGAACAGCCCCTTTATTACTGGGTACCCTCCATCGCCCCCAGCGGAATGGCCTTTGTCACTTCCGATATCTATCCCGGCTGGAAGGGCAATCTACTGGCGGGGTCCCTGGCTTTTCAATACCTCGAACGCCTGGAACTGGACGGCAGCAAAGTGATATACCGCGAAAAACTGCTGCCGGGTATCGGGCGTGTACGTGATGTCAGGCAGGGTCCGGACGGGTATATCTATGCTGCCGTAGAAGGCAGGGGGATCGTTAAACTCATCCCGGGAAAAAGCTGATCGCATTTCCGCCAGCCATAAAATGATCCGCGTCCGGCAGTACGGGATCACAAACAGGTGATCCCTCCCTGTAAAACCCTTCATTATATGACCGGGCCATTCCCGAATTTAAAACTAATTGCGTACCTTCGTAACCGAATTTTTTCGGTCAAAAAAACATTACAAATGAGCAAATACGATATCATAGTTGTGGGCAGCGGCCCCGGAGGATATGTTACTGCTATCAGGGCCTCTCAGTTGGGCTTTAAGACGGCTATTGTAGAAAAGGAAAACCTGGGGGGCGTATGTCTTAACTGGGGATGTATCCCCACCAAGGCCCTGCTTAAAAGTGCACAGGTATTCGAATACCTCAAACATGCGGAAGACTACGGACTGAGTGTTAAGGAATACGACAAGGATTTCGGTGCCGTAATAAAAAGAAGCAGGAATGTAGCCGAAGGCATGAGCAAGGGAGTCCAGTTCCTGATGAAAAAGAATAAAATAGATGTTATCAATGGTTACGGTAAGGTAAAACCGGGCAAAAAAGTAGAAGTAACCGGGAGTGACAACAAGAAAACCGAGTACCAGGCAGACCACATCATCATTGCTACCGGGGCGCGTTCCAGGGAATTGCCGAGCCTGCCGCAGGACGGCAAAAAAGTGATCGGCTACCGCGAGGCCATGAGCCTTCCGGAACAGCCCAAAAAGCTTATCGTGGTAGGTTCCGGAGCCATCGGTATTGAGTTTGCCTACTTCTACAATGCCATTGGCACCGAAGTGACCGTAGTAGAATATTTGCCGAACATCGTTCCGGTAGAAGACGAAGAAGTGTCCAAACAACTGGAAAGAAGCTTCAAAAAAGCCGGGGTCAAGATCATGACCTCTGCAGAAGTGACCAAGGTGGATACTTCCGGTAAAGGTGTAAAAGCTACCGTAAAAACCAAAAAAGGGGAAGAAGTACTGGAAGCCGACATCGTACTCTCTGCAGTAGGGATCAAAACCAATATAGAAAGCATAGGCCTCGAAGATGTAGGTATTGCCACTGACCGCGACAAGATACTGGTAAACGATTACTACCAGACCAATATCCCCGGTTACTACGCTATAGGTGACGTTACTCCCGGACAGGCGCTGGCACACGTGGCCTCTGCCGAAGGGATACTGTGTGTGGAAAAAATAGCCGGCATGCATGTAGAACCCCTCGATTACGGCAATATCCCGGGATGTACCTACTGTATGCCCGAGGTGGCTTCCGTGGGGCTTACCGAAAAACAGGCCAAAGAAAAAGGATACGATATCAAGGTAGGCAAATTTCCTTTTTCCGCATCCGGTAAGGCAAAAGCCAGTGGTAATGCCGACGGTTTTGTAAAAGTGATCTTCGATGCCAAATACGGCGAATGGCTCGGTTGTCACATGATCGGTGCCGGCGTTACCGATATGATCGCCGAGGCCGTGGTAGCGAGAAAACTCGAGACTACCGGTCATGAAGTGCTCAAGGCCGTACACCCGCACCCCACCATGAGTGAGGCTGTGATGGAAGCCGTTGCCGATGCCTATGACGAAGTGATCCACCTCTGAGGTTAAAAAACATAATGTACAGTTATGGCTTCCGCAATCCGTTTGGTTTGCGGAAGCCTTTTTAAAAACCCGGTCATGCTTAAAAGTTTTCGTATCACAGCCATTCTCGAAGGTATATCATACCTGCTGCTCTTCTTTGTCGGAATGCCCCTGAAGTACCTGGCAGACCATGCCACGACCAATATGGCGGTAGGTTATGCCCACGGCATATTATTTATACTATATGTCATACTGGCTGTTGTGGTATGCCTGGAAAAGTCATGGGGCCTGAAGCGCTTTGCCATATTGTTTGTCGCTGCCCTCCTGCCTTTCGGGACTTTTTATGCCGAGAAAAAATATTTGAGGGAAAATTGAGTTATCTATAAACTTTATCGCCATGCGTTCGTCGGTAAAAACAGATGTTACAACGGTGATTCCGGAGATTTTAACGGAAAAGATATTACCCGGAACAGCGATAAATCTTATTTTTGCACAGATAACACTTAAATCAGTTTTATTATGAAGAAGTTAGTTTTATTTGCAGCTGTAGCACTGTTTAGCTGCGCAGGATTGTTTGCACAGGAAGACCAGGAACCCCTTAAGGGAAAATGGCTGATAGGAGGGTCTTTCGGATTCGAGAAGGATAAGACCGGTAGCTCAGAAAGAACCGACTTCTCCTTACTGCCCTCTGTCGGTGTTTTTCTTGAAAACGACATAGCGGTCGGGCTCAGCGCCGGTTATGAACAGACCAAAATAAACAGTGAAAAAAAAGAATTCTACGGCGTTATTCCTTATGCCAGAAAGTACTGGTTTCCCCAGTCCAAACTGATGCCTTTCGCACAAGGTGACGTAAGGCTCGGATGGGCCAAAGACAGCGCAGACGACACATTTGCCTGGGGGATCAACGTACGTCCCGGTTTAACCTACAGGCTCAACGAGAGCATCGCCTTTGATGCTACCGTAGGCCGTTTCGGTTATGACAATGAAGGGGAAGATTCCGACAATTACGGAATAGGGCTCAATCTCAACGACGTAAGGCTCGGGATCATTATTTTCCTGTAGTCCATAGTATTTTACAAAAACCAATCTCTTTTACAGTCTAAGACAATGCAACTCACCGAACTAAACGCCATTTCTCCCATAGACGGGAGGTACAGAAATAAAACCCGTGACCTCGCCCCCTTCTTTTCTGAAGAGGCCCTGATCAGGTACCGGGTAAGGGTAGAGATCGAATATTTCATAGCGTTGTGCAATATTCCCCTGCCCCAGTTAAAGGAATTCGACAAAGCACTTTTCGGGGACCTGAAAACCATCTATACGGCGTTTTCGGCTGAAGATGCACAGGCTGTAAAAGAGATTGAAAAGACCACCAATCACGATGTGAAAGCGGTGGAGTATTTTATAAAACAGAAATTCGACACCCTCGGGCTGTCGGAATACAAGGAATTCATACACTTCGGGCTCACTTCCCAGGATATCAATAACACTTCCGTGCCGTTGTCACTGAAGGAAGCCGTTTCCGAAGTGTATTTTCCCTGTTTAAAACAGGTTACCGGCAAGCTGAAGGCCCTGGCTACCGAATGGGCAGATATTCCCATGCTGGCCCGTACTCACGGCCAACCGGCCTCACCTACCCGCCTGGGTAAGGAAATACAGGTGTTCGTTACCCGTATAGAAGAACAGCTTTCCGTACTGGAAAAAGTTCCTCATGCCGCCAAATTCGGGGGAGCTACGGGTAATTACAACGCGCACCACGTCGCCTACCCGGAAACAGACTGGAAAGCATTCGGGACGAATTTCGTGGAAGAGGTCCTCGGCCTCCATCATTCCTTCCCCACCACCCAGATTGAACATTACGACCATATCGCCGCACTGTTTGATGCCGTAAAGAGGATAAATACCATACTCATCGACCTGGACAGGGATATATGGACGTATATCTCTATGGATTATTTCAAACAGAAAATAAAAGCGGGAGAAGTCGGTTCCTCGGCCATGCCGCACAAGGTAAACCCGATAGACTTCGAAAATTCGGAAGGCAACCTGGGCATCGCCAATGCCGTATTCGAACATCTCGCCGCCAAGCTGCCGCTGTCGCGGTTACAGCGCGACCTTACCGACAGCACCGTACTGCGTAACATAGGCGTACCTTTCGGGCATACGGTGATTGGACTGCTATCTACCCTCAAGGGGCTGAACAAGCTGCTTCTCAACCAGGAAAAATTCGAAGCAGACCTGGAAAACAACTGGGCCGTAGTCGCAGAAGCCATACAGACCATCCTGAGAAGAGAAGGATATCCCAATCCGTATGAGGCCCTCAAGGGACTCACCCGGACCAATGAAAAGATAAACAGGGAATCCATCGCAGGGTTTATAGACACCCTCGATGTTTCCGATGCCGTAAAAAGTGAGCTCAAGAAGATCTCACCGGCCAGTTATACCGGGATATAAGTCTGCCGGACAAAAACATAAATGACATTATCGAAAAATGAAAAGAGACCGTTTCTTAATGCGGTCTCTTTTTCGTTTTTTATCATCCGGATATCCCCGTATTTCTATAGTCAGCTTCCCAGAAGCTCCTTGAGGCTTCCCAGTTGTCCTTCGTCAATATCGGAATTTTCCATGAGTTTGACGAACTCTACCATGCGCTCCGGGCTCATGTCTTTTCCCAGTATGCGCACCAGTACAAACCCTCTTTCGTCATCAGCCCCGAAAAACACCACCTCGTCTATGGCTTCTTCATCTCCGAGGTATTTGAGCACGGCTCTTTTATCTTTGTCAGATAAACGGAACAGCTCCTCGAAGTTGTCATCGGCAAGGATAGTATTTATCTTTTCCTTTTCCTCCCGGAACACGGCCTCGTTTTCAGCGGTTACCGGCAAGGCCAGTACATTCAGTTTTTTAATGGATGTATAGGCTTCCTTCTGCTCCGGGGTCAGTTCCAGTTTCGATACATCCAGCATCCCGGCAGGAAGTTCGAGGTTGATAAACCCCTCTTTTTCTGCACTGTTTACATAATACTGCTGCAAACTCTCTTTCTTGCCGCAACCAGCAACCATCAGGGCAAAAAACCCCAATACCGCCCCGGCATACACTACTTTATCTATACTTATCTTCATGAGATTATATTTAAATTAAGCCCTTATTTCCCACCGGCCTCGCCGAGTTCCGAAGGAAGGTTCATCTTCTGTGTAAGCAGGCTGATCTTGTTCAGGTCTATATCACCGGTGAGTGACAACAATACCGTTTCAAACTTCCTGCCGTTTACATCAACATCCTTGATCCCGGAAACAAACATCAGCAATTCACTGACGTGGTCCGCATCCTTACCGGGACGGATATAGAACTTTACATTAGACTCCTTATCCTTCACCCGCATGAGCTCTTCCAGGTCTTCCTTTTTGATATATCCGTCCATCGTCGATCTCATTTCTTCGGAGATATCCTTGTCTTCCGTAGTAAACACCTTGAGGTTTTTAAGCGACTTCACCATATCCATAAACGCTACGGCCTCCGGATCGTCTGCCTGTATCCTGGAAAACAGCTTGAACATGTTCTGGTTGACCACCACGGTAGTCACATCGTCCATCGCTTCAAAACGATCGAATATGGATTGGGAAAAACCGAATACCGGCATGAGGAGCAAACACACTCCCGTTATCCAGGCATATGGAAATGTCTTTCCTTTTCCAACTTTGGCTCCTGTATCTTTTTTGCCGGCCACCACTCCCGGAAGTCCGGCAAAATTCCTGTTCTTTTTCATAATTTTTTATCCTTTTTTACTGTGTTTTATAATCTGTTATTCCGGCGATAGCCAGGCACTACTGCAACTCCCGTTCCGGCAAAATACGCTTTTTTGTCTGGTCGAACTCTTCGAGGTATTCCATCCTGGCCGTACCCTTGTTCAGGTTCTCACCGATCATGTACAACGCCTGTACGGTCTCTTCATAAGCCAGCCTGGCTTCCGCTTCCTTATCCCTGGAAGTATACCCGGAAAACCATATCCCCGCGGCGATGGCTACCACAGCAGCTGCCGACAGCCAGCCGTACACGTGTTTTTTACGTCTTCCCGTGCCAATCCTGATCTCCCTTGTGGAAGTTTCGTCCCTGCTCCGGGAAAAATACCGGAACACGGGAGCGTACTCCCGGAGGTGAGGTGCGATATGCTCTTCCGCCCCGGCAAAATAATCCTGCAAGGCCTTTTCTTCAGCTATGCTGCTGCTTCCCTCAAAGTACTTTTCCAGGTACCGTTCTATGTTATCCAACTCCATAATTGTGTTTTTTAATCAGTTCTTCCCGTACAGCCTTCCTCGCCCTGGAGAGCGCTACCCTTACCGAAGCGGGATTCATTTCCAGCATATCCCCTATTTCTTCAAATTCATACTGCTCCACGTCCCTGAGCTGCAATACCATTTTCTGCTGTTCAGGCAGTCCCTGCATGATCTTGTGCATCAGGGACACACTGTCCCTGGCCTCCACCTGCCGTTGCAGCGAGCTCGCCTCATCCGTATAATTGCTGTGTGCCAGCTTCAGGTTCGAGGCCTGTTTGGAGCGAAGCCGGTCGAGGCAGTAATTCCTGGTTGTGGTCACCGCAAAGGCTTCCACACTGCGGTAAGCGGTTATCTTGCCCTTATTTACCCAGAGTTTCAGCAATACCTCCTGTAACGCGTCCTCCGCTTCCTCGGTAGAGGTCAGCAATCGTTTGGCCAGCCGGAACAACTTGTCCTTAAAGGGCATTACCGTATGCAAAAACTCTGCCTGTTTCATTTTTCATCGATTAGTCTTTCTGTGCCTGTGAAAACCGTTTTTACCATTCTGCCTGCCCGGGCTGCCTCCGGAAGCTTTCCGGGCGGGCTTTCCGGGGTTCTCAAAAGGGAGACGAACAAGCTTAAAAAATGTTACAAAAAATTTTTAAAAGCCAATAATTACAGTAATTTTAACGTTACATATCACGGTAACCGCCCGTTATTTCAACCGAAACAACCGGATCTTTTGACTATATCCGGGGGCCATACCCAAAACACAAACCTATGAAAAAGTTTTTTTACTTCCTCTTAACCGGCATGGTCCTGTGGAGTTGTTCTGATAATGATGATGAAACCTTTATCCCCCATCCTTCCGAAGAATATGAAATCCAGGATTTCGTATGGAAGGGGCTCAATGAATGGTATTTCTGGCAGGAAGATGTGGAGAACCTCGGAGACGGCAGGTTTGCGTCCAATAAAGCTTATGAAGATTTCCTGAACACACACAACAGTCCGGAAGCTCTCTTCGAAGACCTGCTGTACCGGAAAGACGAGATAGACCGCTTTTCCTGGATCGTAGACGACTACGAGGTACTGCTGGGGTCGTTCCGGGGAGAAAGCGAATCGTTCGGGTTTGAGATCGGGGACCTCGTCAAGGCGTACCAGGATGACGATGCCGTGATCATGTATGTAGGTTATGTGATCCCCAACTCTCCCGCCTCCGAGGCTGGAATAAAAAGGGGCGATATCATATACAAGGTAGACGACGTAGAACTCAATACGTCGAACTACCAGGTGGTCAACAACTTTTACAACAATACCTCCATAAAACTCGGGTTCGCCACCGTGGAAGACAATGTGATTACCCCTACCGGGAACACCCAGATACTGAACACCCGTACCGTCCTGGAAAACCCGGTACATCACAGTGAAGTTATATCGTATAACAACAAAAAAATAGGATACCTGGTGTATAACGGTTTCAGAAATACCTATAACGGCGAACTAAATGATATATTCGAAGATTTCAAGGGTGAAAATATAGACGAACTCGTACTCGACCTGCGCTATAACGGCGGCGGATCGGTAGAGACCTGTACCTACCTGGCCAGCATGATCTATGGCAAGGCGTCTGCTTCGGATGTTTTTGCCGAATCGATATTCAACACCAAAAATACCGGGGAGAACACAACGGATACTTTTGCCGACAAAGCCAGGATATTTGATAAGAGTTCGGGGAATGACACCGGGGATAAAATAGAGATCAACCGTATTTCTTCCCTCAGCAGGCTCTACGTACTGACCAGTGCAGCTACCGCTTCGGCCAGTGAAATGATCATTAACGGGCTCCGCCCGTATATGGAGGTCGTCGTTGTAGGCGATACCACCTATGGTAAAAATGTAGGGTCCTTTACACTGTTCGACTCCCCCACTTTTGATTATAAGGACGTAAACCCGAACCATTTGTATGCCATGCAGCCCATCACCTTTACCATCTACAACAAGGACGGGGAAAGCGATTACACGCATGGTTTTACTCCCGATATACCGGTATTCGAATACAACTACTGGGACGATATCAGGCCATTCGGAGATACTGACGAAGCATTGCTGGCCACAGCATTACAGGATATCTCCGGATTACAGGCAAGAAGCGCTGCCCAACCGGAAGAAGCGAGCCGGATGAAGGGGATCAGAAAGAAGCCTTTCTCCAGGGAAATGTATATCACCCCGGGAGAAATGAAATCTGAGTGACGGTTGCTGTCAGGGATATTATAAATTCTGAATTTTGAATTTGATCACACTAACAAACTAACAACTAAGAACTAACAACTAAGAACTAAAAACTCATCTCTCTTTTTTCAGCGCTTTCATCCCGAAGGGAATACGAAGAAAATTAACTTTCATAATAACAAAACGGATCAGCACAAAGCAGCTGACAAACGTAAAGATGGCCACAAAGCAGAATTTTGTGAGGATCGGCCATGAAAGGTCCCTGATGTAGTATCCCAGAACGACAATAACCGTCTGGTGAAGGATATAGAAAGGATAAACCAGTTCGTTCAACATCCTGAGATAAGGCGTATTGGCCTTCAGGTACCGGAGGGAAAACCCGAGAATGGCCATCATCCAGCACCAGCGGTTTATGGAAACCAGGTAATAGTATGTTGTGCTCCCGAGGTATTCCCATCCTGTAGAGGAAAACCAGAATAACCCGTAGAGCAGGACAACCGCAATCAGGGCCAGGGCCAGGCTGTAACGGCAGGTCTGCCTGATCTTTTCCTGCAGGCGGGCAGAGGAGACTATTAAAAAACCGAAAATAAAAATACTGACATAAAGATAATGTGCAGCCCAGTCGTTATAAAAAGCGCCGCTGATGGGAAACAGGGGTTTTAACAAGCTTTCGCCCATACCCAGCCACAATCCGGGCAACAGGAGTAACATCCAGCCCCTGGTCCGTTCGAAGCGGAACGTCCTTCGCTTTATCACAAACAACAGCGGGAGCAATAAAACACTGTAAACCAGTATATACGTCAGGAACCACAAGTGATGCCAACTGAAATTACCGTCCGGATATGGCTCAAATTCCAGAAAGGTCATAAAAAATGAGAAGTAATGATCTTCTGCTCCCTGGGCCATCCGTTCGAAATAAACCTGTGGTGCAACCACCAGGAAGATTCCCGCAAGCAGGGGGAGCAGTATCCTCCTGAACCTGTCCTGCAGAAAAACCCTCGGGCTTCGGAAATCCAAAGCATAATACACCCCTACTCCCGAGATCAGGAAAATAAGGGGCATCCTCCATTGACTGAGAAAGATCATGGGCCATTCGATGCCATCGCTTATTTCGTTGTTCTTAATATGCCATTCCCAGCTCACAAACAGCATTCCGGTATGAAAAAACACAAGTAAGGTAAAGGCCAGCACCCTTAACCAGTCGAACTCGTAACGTCTTATCTTTGTCTGCATCATGTTTCTTTTGCGACAAAGAAAGAGCGGCAAGGCCGGTTACAGCGAATGTTCCGGCCGGATAGAAGTACTGTTTTATAAGCGAGAACTTTTGTTTTCGGCAGATTTCCTGAATGCCCCGGGAGTGGTACCCGTCATTTTCTTAAAGGCCGTAGTGAAGGCCGACTTTGACAGGTAACCGCTCCTTTCGGCGATTTCTTCGATCTTAAAATGCCAGGTGGCGGGGTCCGACAGCATTTCCCGGGCTTTTCTGATCCTGAGATCCGCTATATATTCAAAATACGTTTTGCCAAGGGCCTCGTTGAGTACCTGCGACAAATGATGAGGAGTGGCCCCCAGTTGCTTCGCCAGCTTTGCCAGGCTCAGTGTTTCTGCAGTGTAAAATTCCGTTTGTTCCAGCCCTTCTAATTTCTCGAGGATGTCCTGCTTGTTCCGGTCATCTAAACCGGACCTCTCGTATTTCAACCTGACTACCGGCTGGAAAAAACCGGAATCCGTAAGCATTTTATAACTGAAGAAAAATAACCAGGCCGTTATAAAAACAGCCATAAAATGATCTCCGAGGTCATTCTCATAGCTGAACTTCACAACCAGGTAAAACAGGCTGGTAATCACAAAAAAAACTAAAAAAAATCTTATCCACCCGAAAAAATAAGGATTGTCCAGTTCCTCCCTTTTCAGGTTCCGCACCCTTAAATACGCCAGCAAAAGATAGATCCCGAAATGAAGTATAATAAAATAAGGCAGATTTCTCCGGAGGTATATCGGGTCGAACGGAAATTTCCTGTCGGCTTCGGAAAATGGTACCTCCGGGTGAAAGGCCCACAAAAAGGAATTGTACTTAACGGCATCACTTTCCATCAGGAAAGGCACATGATAGAAAAAGTACAGGAGGAATGGTAAAAAATGTAACCAGTCCTTTTTCCTGAACCACGTCCCGCCCATACTCCGTATCAACAGGTATATCAGCGGCCCGATCAAAAACACCAGAGGTTCGGAAAAATCCACCAGGAACAGGGCCTGTACGATCAGCCCGCTATACCCCAGGAATATCTCCGTAAGTATCAGTGTACAGGATAAAACAAGTATTGCCAGGATCAGGTTATTAAAAGGTTGTCTGAAGGGCTTCGACTGTAGCAATACGAACAGGAATATTCCCTGAATGATCCCGGCCGACATCAATCCCGCAAAAAGATCAAAGTGAAAAAAATCCTGTATGGTCAGTATCTGTGTATTCTGCATATTTATGCCAAACTACGGTTATTAATCGAAAAAAAAGCACTTTCGTCCACAATAGTCTAAAACTACAAGCGTTCTATGCTATAGATATATTCAAAATTATTTATTTTCGCCATTCATTGTTTAAAATTAATAAATCACATGAAAAAGTTATTAGAAAACATTCAGACCCAGATCGAGTCATTCAACACCGAAGCCCAGGCACAAGTAGAAAAAGGAAACAAGGCTGCAGGGACCAGAGCGCGTAAAGCCGCACTGGAGATCAGCAAGCTCATGAAAGAATTCCGTAAAGTTTCGCTGGAAGAGTCTAAAAAATAAGACTTTCTTTTCAGAGAGATCTTTCAGTATACTTTCGTCAAGAAAAAAACAGGCTCTCCTGCTTCGGGAAGCCTGTTTTTTTATTTCATTCAAGAAAAGATGCTGCAACCCCATGCCGGTCTTCGGGATTTACAGGCCGGAAAAGTTCCGGGTACGGCATTTTCCGCCATTATTTTACTCCAGGCTTATGGCGATCAGTAATTTTTTTTATAACTTAACCTCTTGCAACCAAAAAAATCGTGCTATGATATCATTTTCTTACAGAATCCGCCCGCTGTACGGTCTGTCTGTGGTACTGCTGGCTTTCGGGGCCCTTTCCTGTGCTCCGGACAACAATAAAAAGGAAAAGGGGATACTCCCCGACCCCGACAATGCAGCCTTAAAACTCCCCGAAGGCTTTGCCGCCCTGAAAGTTACCGATAGTATAGGCAAGGCAAGGCATCTTGCCGTCAACAGGAACGGGGATATTATCGTAAAGCTGGAACGTCCGGACGAGGGTAACGGAATTATCATCCTCCAGGACGAGGACGGAGACGGCCGCGCCGACCGGCAGACCGGTTTCGGAAGTTACGGGGGAACGGGCATCGCCCTGCATGGGGATTACCTCTACGCATCGTCGAATACTTCTGTTTTCCGGTACCCGCTCAACGACCGCCAGCTCCCGGAAAGTACCAATGCCCCCGATACGATAATACACGGACTTATAGACCAGGGTCAGCACAACTCCAAATCTATCGTGCTGGACGACAAGGGCAGTATTTATGTAAATATAGGCGCGTATTCCAATGCCTGCCAGGAAAAAGACCGCACCAAGGGATCTCCCGGAATGTACCCCTGCCCTATCCTGGATTCCGCCGGGGGAATATGGCAGTTCAGGGCCAACGAACTGAAACAGTCGTACGGCGAAGGCAAACGGTATGCCACCGGGCTCCGGAATGTAGTAGGGCTCGACTGGAACCGCCAGGACCAGTCGCTCTATGTCATGCAGCACGGACGTGACAACCTCTCTGATCTTTTCCCCGAATTTTTCGACGCCACGGCTTCCGCCAACCTGCCTGCCGAAGTCATGTATAAGATAGAAGAAGGAGATAATGCCGGATGGCCCTATGTCTATTACGACCAGGAACAGGGCAAATACGTACTTGCCCCGGAATACGGAGGCGACGGAAAAAAAGACCCTGAAGAAGGAAAAGGCGCAGGGGCCATTCCTCCGAAAGTGGCCTTTCCCGCACATATGGCCCCTAACGGTTTGCTTTTTTATACCGGCGATATGTTCCCCGAAAAATATAAAAACGGTGCTTTTGTAGCCTTTCACGGTTCCTGGAACCGCGTCCCGGAGGAACAAACCGGCTATATGGTGGCTTTCGTACCGTTTAAGAACGGGGAACCCGCCGGGGAGTGGGAGGTCTTCGCCGACGGTTTTGCCGGTACTGCTCCCGTAATGGCCCCCGGCGATGCCCTGCACCGCCCCTGCGGACTGGCACAGGGGCCCGACGGATCGTTATATGTTTCGGATGATGTTACCGGTGCCATCTATCGTATCATGTATGACCGGCAGGAAAATAAAAGCTGAGACTGGTTGCAGGTTTATATAGTTTTTTAGTTTTTTAGTTGGTAGTTCTTAGTTGTTGTTAGTTGCATTGAATTGCGAAGTCACAGACATTCGCAGGGCAGTTACATAACTCTGAATTCTGAACTCATAACTGGTTGCTTGTTGGGGCTTCGGAGAAAAAGAAGTTCCTTAAAACACATACAATACATGGTTTATAAATAATTCAATATAAATTTATTCAATTGAAATACAGAACTTTAGGAGATACGGAATTAAAGCTGTCGGTAATCACCTTCGGGGCATGGGCTGCCGGCGGATGGATGTGGGGAGGTACCGAAAGAAAAGAGGCGGTCAATGCCATAAAAGCGTCATACGATGCCGGGGTGACTTCCATAGATACGGCTCCCATTTACGGACAGGGGACCAGCGAAGAGATCGTGGGAGAAGCCATAAAAGACATTCCCAGGGACAAGGTACAGCTACTCACCAAATTCGGTATGCGATGGGACCTCGCAAAGGGAGATTTTGCCACGCACAGCCAGGACAATTCGGGCAGGGACATCGATATTTACAAATATGCGGGAAAGGAAAGTATTATCAAAGAATGTGAAGACAGCCTGAAAAGACTGGGCACCGACTATATAGACCTATACCAGATACACTGGCCCGACAGGACCACTCCCATACAGGAGACCATGGAAGCGGTAGACCTGCTTATCCGTCAGGGAAAGGTACGCTATGCAGGGGTATGTAACTACAGTGCCGCACAAATGGCCGAAGCTGAAAAATACGTTTCCCTCGCTTCCAACCAGGTGCCGTACAGCATGGTGCTCCGGGATATCGAAAAGGACGTGGTGCCGTATTGCCAGGAACACGGTAAGGGCATCCTGGCCTATAGCCCCATGCAGCGCGGACTGCTTACCGGAAAAATAAAGCCCGGGCACCGGTTTGCCGGGGGAGACCACCGCGCATCCAATGTGTTTTTCCGGGAAGAGAACCTCGTTCGTACCAATGCCTTCCTCAACAGTATAAAACCCCTTGCCGACAGTAAAGGGCTCACACTGGGGCAGCTGGTGCTATTGTGGACCCTGGAACAGCCCGGTATTACCATAGCTCTCGCAGGTGCACGTAACGAAGCTCAGGCCGTACAGAATGCCGGCGCCGTGGAACAAAATCTCTCCGAAGATGAAATCAGGGAGATCACGGAAAAACTGGAGCAGATCGAACTGGTGTTGTAAGTAGTTAAAATGGGTTATTGGGTTAATAGGTTACTGGGTTATTCAGGCGATAACTACAACCTGTACTCCTTTCCGGCCAACGCCACCGGAATACCAGGTAGCAAAGGCTTTATTTATCCTTTGCGATCCTTGCAGCCTGCTTTTTGACCTCATCAACCAGTAGCGGGAATGCCGGGTAAACCATATTATGCCCGTAGCCGTCCATTTCGTAAAGCGTGGTATGCTCATGCCCTGCGATCTTCATCATCCGGGCCATATAGGCGTTTTCTTCATACCTGCCGAGCATTTCCTTTTCCCGGTCTCCCGTGATCAGCAATACGGGAGGGGCATCGGCCCGGACATGCCATAACGGGGCCATGCGGTCTATAACGGGTTGCGTGTCTTTTATCCCATTTTCCTTCCGGATGTTAAAATGTGTGATTACCTGGCCGCTGAAAGGGATGATCCCCGCTATATCATTGGCATCGATGCCGTGAGATGACAGGTAATGCTTATCGAGGATGGCCATAAGGGCGAGATACCCCCCGGCGGAATGACCGGATACGAAAACGAGATCCGGGTCTCCCCCGTATGCTTCTATATGCTCAAACACCCAGGTTATGGCTGCAGCCGCATCTTCGATACACTGTTCCGATCTTACTTTCGGCGACAGGCGATACCCTGCCCCGGCCACTGCGATCCCACTGTTTTTCAGGGCTTCCGGTATTTCCCGGTGCCCTGCCGTAAGGCCTCCGCCATGAAACCATATTACCGTAGGGAATTTCTCCCCACCCGCAGGATAATACAGATCGAGCCGGCACTGCTGTTCCGTATATGTATCCTTCTCAACGCTATTACCGTAATACGCAATATCCGATGCTGTCTTATAATCGCTCTGGGCATACGAAAACATATTGAAAACCAGCAGGAAAAACATTGTCGCGGTCCTGTGGTCAGAAAGTGAGGCAAACAGTGCAGTCATGATAAAATATTTAGGTCTGATTTCTGAGTACATGGCCAAAATACGTTATCTTCCGGTAAAGGAAAAGAAGAATCCCTGATTTTTACAAGGCTCCATCTTTCCGGGAGGGCGGGCCCGTATAAAGACAGGTGTGCTGCCGTTCCCGTTCCATGCCCATCCCGGTGAGAATGCACCTCCCTTTTCGCAATACGGTGACGTTCACCGCCGTTTCCCTTAATTTTATACTAAAGCCCGAGGTTATATGGCTGGAAATTTTAACTTTGCATCTGAACCAATAAATTCAGGATTAATGAAAAAATTAGGCGTTTTATTTTTAATAGCATCCGCTATAGTCGCCTGCAACCAGCAGAACAAGGACAGCTATACCATTACCGTAAAGGCCGACGGCCTGGAAGACGGCAAACAGGTATTTTTGAAGAAGGCAGATGAAAACAACCAGCCTATAGATGTGGATACTACCGAGGTTGCCAACGGTACCTTTACGTTTACCGGTAAGGCAGACAGCCCTGAAATACACTATCTTTTCATAGACCAGGTAGGGAATGTTCCCGTGATCGTGGAAAACGGGGATATCGAAATAGAGGCTTACAAAGACAGCCTGAACTATTCCAAAATGGGGGGTACGCCTTCCAACGACGATTTTTACGAGTTTATTTCCGGTACGCGCAGTATCAGCGACAAGATAGGTGCCTTGCGCGAACAGATGATGAAGGCCTCCCAGGAAAGGGACACCGTGACCATTGCCACCTTACAGGATGCCTACGGAGACATTCAGGAAGAAGCCGGGGCCTATGAACTCGAATTCGTGGAAAACCATTCCGATTCCTATATCTCTGCCCTGGTACTGGAGAAAATGCTGATGTCGCAGTCGCAAACCCCGGAAAAAGTAAAAGAATTACTCGCCGGGCTTTCTGAGAATGTAAAGCAAACCAAGGTGGCACAAAAACTTACGGAACAGATCGAAAACATGACCAAGGTATCCGTAGGTGCCATAGCCCCCGATTTCTCTGCACCCACCCCCGAAGGAAAAGAACTGGCCCTGAACGACATCAAGGGCAAGGTAACCATCATCGATTTCTGGGCCGCATGGTGCAAGCCCTGCAGGGCTGAAAACCCTCATGTGGTACAACTCTATGAAAAATACAAAGACAAGGGACTGAGCATTATAGGGGTATCGCTCGACAGGAAAAAAGAAGACTGGGAAAAAGCCATCGCAGAAGACCAGCTTCCCTGGCATCACGTATCCAACCTGCAGTTCTGGCAAGACCCCATAGCGCAGCTCTACAACATAAGGGCCATCCCCGCCACATTTATTCTCGACGAGAACGGAAAGATCCTGGCCAGGGACCTCAGGGGTGATGCCCTCGACGCCAAACTGGCAGAGCTTTTTGAGATGTAGGTCTTAGTGACTGCAGGTGATATCAACGAGCCCTCTCCCGGATCTTTTTATACCGGGAGAGGGCTTTGTGTTTCTCCTCTTTATCAATGGAATTCTATACGGTCTGTATGCCCGAGAATTTTTATGTGCTGTGACCCTTCCATAAGTTTTTCTCCGTTTATAATAACATTCTCGAAACTGACATTCCGGACCCTCCTGTCCGCATCAAAACCTTCTATGACCGAAGGAGTACCGTTTTTTCCGTCATAGTGAATGTTTTTAAAGCTTATGTCCTCTATGCCACGACCGGGGACCTTATTAAACGCCCCGTTTTTAACAATGCGGAGATTAAACAATTGCCCTTCTTCAAAGTCCTCTACCCGTATATCTTCGAAGCTCACCTCTTTCACCAGGGTATTATCCCCGGAATTGATCGCCATACATCCCTGAAAGATCCTGCTGTCTTCGTCGTGCTCCAGGATATCTATATCTCTGAAGCTGAAATTCTGAAGTGTATCCACTTCTGCCGGGTTGCCGTGAATCCCTATAAATACAGGATGTGCCACATCTGCCCATAAGACAGCATTGGTTATGTTGTAATTTTTTGCCCCTCCGTAATAATCCCAGCGATGCCCGTAAAAAGCCAGGCAATCATCAGAGTTCCTGAGGAACACATTACTGATATTTACTTCATTACAACTCATCAGGTCTATGCCGTCGCTGTACCTGTCGGAACTTATCGACTTTATATTGTCTATATGAATATGGTTGCTGTTTCCTCCGAAAACCGTATAACTTCTTATATTCATAAAAATAAGATCCTTAATACTTACTCTGTCGGTATTGTGTATTTTAAGCCCGTATTTACCCCCGTCTATAATACCGCGTCCCATAAGTTTGACATTGCTGGCATCACTGGCGACAAAAGTAGTCCTTACCACTGCCCCCCCGGCTATATACACGGTCTTGTTTTCCGGAATTCTATAAATTTTGGCAGGATCGTCTCCGGGTGTGTGAATACCGGGTCCGAAATAGATCACATCCGGGTCTGAGGGATCAGGCCCGGACGTTTCCATACCGTTGGCAAACAAATGAAGGTTGTGAAAACGGTCGCCATTAAATTCAACAGACAATTTACGGGGTTGATCCAGTGTAAAGGTAATGGTATTCTTTTTCTGTTTATGGGAAATATCACAGGAGAACGGCCTTATGGCAACATCCTCAATTTTTCCCGTATTTCCGGTTACCGAGACTTCTACCGTCCCTTCAAAATCGAAATACGCCAGGGAGGCTTCCTGTGGATCGTCGAGATCCACACGGACCTTATAGGTAAATACGTCCTGCCATTTACCGCCGGGGGTTCTCACCTTCACGGTATAGGCCGGATTGTGCATACTTTGCCTGATCTCATCATCAACCGGGTAAACTTCCAGCTTGTCGCTCTTTTGAAAAGCATGAGCTTTAAAAAAGAACACGGACAGGATAACCAAAACACTCAACTTTTGCTTTCTATTCATGGCTTAACGTTTATAAACATAGAAATGACCATCAGAAGCGCCTATTAACAAATACGGTTCCTCCTCGTCTCCCCAGATCACTTTGGTAGGATTACTGGTATGTCCTGCAAGCCTTAGGTTAGTTACCCTCTCGATATTTTTCAGATAAACATTTCCGTCTTCCTCTTTTACATTTTCATAGATCACGGCATTCAGGGCATTTAATACAAAATCAGGATCACCGTCATTATCCCAGTCCATGATCGTAAACTTTCTTCTCCCGCTTTTACCGTATTTTTCAGAATTAAGCTGCAGCAGTCCCTGTTCGTCTTTTTCGCTCATCAACCGGTTCCACGAATTGTATGCCACACCGTTCACCCCGTAAAAGATACGCTCTCCGGGTTTTAACATCAATTCCCCCTGTTTATTTTTAAAACGTTCGAAATAGGCCAGGTAACCTTCGTGGTCAAGCATGATCAGGTCCATTAGCCCGTCTTTGTTCCAGTCTGTCATATAGGGAGTGGTCCTCCATTGGGTTACCAGGTCATTAGCCTCCGGGGTCCACCATACCCATTCCGGTTTCCGGGGAGCCCCCTGCCAGTCTATTTTAACCTTCTTCCGTTCGGAAAGCCTCGGTGCTGTCGGGGTACCTGTATTTTTATACCATTCTATGTTTCCCCATATCGAATTGACAACGATATCCTTCAGGCCATCACCATCCCAGTCTTCTACCGAGAGTACCGTATATCCCCATTTTGCCTCTGCCGGCCCCTGTATGGAACCGTTCTCCCCGGCCAATATCCTGATAGGTTTACCTTCTGATTCCAGTAATACCGGGGCTGCCCATTTGGGAGGATTACCCCCGAGGTTTTCTATAAACCCTATTTGCCCGGCAGAATTCCCTACGATAAGGTCTTCATCGCCATCATTGTCCCAGTCAACGCTATAGGGAGTGGCCAATACCCCGAATTTAAGGTCGTCTGCTTCCTGTTTAAGGTAAAACGGAGCTTCGAAAACGGGCATATTGTCTTTTACTTCACCGGTGTTTCTTATCAGCGCTACCCGCCCGTCTTCATCGCCTACCAGAAGATCTGTATGGCCATCGCGGTCCCAGTCAAAAGCTACCGGGTAAATTTTCTGAAGGTCCAGGCGGATCTCCGTTCCCCCGCTGTCTGTCAATCGCCTCCCTTCGGCATACTCGGGGTTTTCACGGGTCCCTGTGTTTTCGAACCAGGTCAGTTTATCCATAAACTCCCCGCAGATTATGTCAAGGTCACCGTCACCGTCAAAATCGGCAAAATTGGGAGTGGGCATTCCGTAGGTATCAATATCCTTACCCCCGGCCTGTATTTTTCCCTGATTTACATATTTTCCGTTCTCATTTTTATAAAGGATTACATAACCGTGCAGCGGACCACGGGTCCACTCCCCTTTTTCGTTAAAAGCATTGTCCCAGCCGTAATCCGACCAATCGGAGACGCCGACAAAAATATCCTTGTCTCCGTCACCGTCGTAATCCACATAGCCTATATGCCCGCTGTCATGCGCTATGTCAACTTCTTTGGTCTTTTTGTCAAGGCTTTTTCTGAAGTCGGTCAGCTCTTCCCTTTTCATAAAAACCACAGGTTCACCCTTGCCCTCCATATAGGAAACACTGAAGCTCTTTATACCCTCTCCCAAAAGCCGGGGTTTGGCGAATACGGGAATATCTTCTCCCGATACATTTTCAAATAAATATACGCCGTAATAAGGTTTATTGGGAGAATTGACCAGCAGGTCCATATCACCATCACCGTCATAATCCACGGGAATAGGATGCCCGTAAAGCCCTACCCCCAAATCTACTTCGAGGCCCGGATTATTGTATTTCACGATCTGGAATTCTTTTTTTTCCGGAGATGCTTTCTTCCTTTGTGCATTTACCACAGCTATGGTACAAAAGAATAAGGCAAGCCAGAGGGTATTCTTAAAATGTTTCATTGCTTTATTACTATTTTTGCGTGTTACAGTTGTCACTGTTTTTTCAGTATCTATTCTTCTACCGGAATTATCTGCATTGCATTGAGGTAGAAAAAGCCATTGCCATTATTGTTATTGTCCCCTGCCGTAATATCAATGACGATCTTCCCTTGAGCATCAGGCGATATTTCGTCGGTACAAGCTGTTTCCGAACTATTGCCGGCAGTTTGTAAACTGACCGCTTCTTCATTGGCTCCGGAAACGGTGTACCTGGTCTCCCTGTTGTCGCTAACTCCCGATCGGGCACCAAAAAAACAGAATTTATACGTTTTACCGGTATCCAGTCCTGATAAAGTCAATTGACTTTGTGTTATTTCCATATTTTCCCATACCCCTTTTGCATTTCCGAAGTAAGATTGTGAAGACACCTCCCCCGGTATAGTCCAATTACCGGTATCGGTAGTATTGGGGCCGCCTGTATTAATTCCATTAAAGCGTTGCGTTATCGTCACCGATATACCCGTAAATTCATCATCGCTGTTTTTCAGGTCTTCAATGGAAGTACCTTCTACATGATTATCAAGGGTATTCCACACAGGAGCGGTTCTGGTCCCCAAATTTATATAAATTGCCGCTCCCGAAGGTACCTCTTCTTCTTCCTCCTCTTCGGGCTGGTAGTCCTCAAGAACAGTAACCGCATAAGGCTGTAAAATGGCTGCATGGGCCGAATGTTGTGCAATTTCCTTTTGTATCCCGCTTACACTTTCGGGAGCATAAGCATTTCCTGTCACATTAATTCCCGTAAGTGCTTCAAACCAGGTACAGGCTGCAGTATATCTTCCGATCCCCATATCCAGGTGGTATCCGTCCCTGTTAAAATAGTCCCCGACAAGGGTGTTCCTGCCATTCTGAATAGCGGTTCCGGAAGGTATGACAAGGTCAAATTCAAACTCGTTTTCAATCCGGCTTACCGTTTCCATGATCGCCTGGTACATCTGTTCCTGGTCCCGGTCATACCTCGGGAAATCGGCGTGAGTGGAATTTTGTGCATAGGCCCATGTCTGATGTAAAATATACCCGGTTTCCGTATTCGTGGCTTTTTCTTTGGCATATTCCAGCAATCCAGTAAGCGGGGTGATGTAGGTATCGTACTCTCCGGAATGGCCGCTTACCTGTTGAAAGCTTATATAATCCCAGTTCTCATCCAATATCGCCATTTCTATACTGGCACCAGGCGTTCTCGTTTTATTCCCGTCTGTCGAGATCTTTCTGTAATTATAGGCCGTAGCATTCGATTGTGCATTGTTCCAGTGCCGTTCCAGGGAAGCCCCCCCTATATAAAGGTTACCAATAACCATGGTTACCCCTTCGGCCCGGGCGAGTTCGTACAGGTTGTTCTCCACCGCATCTTCAGAAAAACTGTTCCCGATAGCAAGTACCTTGAGAATACCGTCGTCCCCTCCTACAGTTTCTACATGTATCTCGAAAGACGTGCTTACCGCCCCGTCATTCGAGGAGAATTCTACAGTGGTACTACCGTTTCTCAAAGCGGTAATGATGGAAGATTTGTCGTGATTTACAAAAATATCGACAAGGCTCGAATCGCTGGATTTCCACGTATACGAACGCCTGGGTTCGGAAACAGGCTCAAATATCGGTCTGACCAATATCTTGTCCCCTATCCCCATGTCTACTGCACTTTCTACACTTAATGTGACCGATTGTTCTACTTCTCCATCATCATTGTTGTCGCAGGAAACCATTCCCAGGCAGAAAACACCTATCGCTATTAACCATAACGATAACCTGTGTTTAAAGTATAATTGCATCATGATTTATGTTTTTATCTTATTGATTTACCAACCCGGGTTTTGTGTCATGTTGTGATTGACCGATAATTCCCAGTTCGGGATGGGCATATAAATATGTTTTTCCTCTACGTTATTACCGGCCTTTGCGGCATGCTGAAAGTTATTGGGGGCGGTTTGTTCTACATATTCCGCCAGTTCCTTCATATGTTCTACCAGGATCCCCCAACGGATGAGGTCCAGCCTTCTGCAACCTTCAAATGCCAGTTCCCTGGACCTTTCTTCCCGGATAATCCGG
This sequence comes from Sinomicrobium soli, assembly GCF_003285545.1. Taxonomy (GTDB): domain Bacteria; phylum Bacteroidota; class Bacteroidia; order Flavobacteriales; family Flavobacteriaceae; genus Sinomicrobium. The sequence continues at coordinate 40,087 of NZ_QLNV01000002.1, forward strand.
CGGAACTCTTCTTTGCTCCCCGCTGTGACCAGCATATCACTATCCGAAGCCAACACGATCTCTGCCTGGGCCCCTTCCCCGGTATCTGAAGTGATGGTCACCGAGGGTTGTGCGTCATACATGGTCCCTCTTGACACGATCCTGATATCCGTAATGGCCCCTCCGTTGATTACCGGCTGAAGGCTTAAGGTATCCTGCCCTGCGGAATAGCTGGCACTGCCCTGTACTTCAATGGAAATATTGGAATTATTGGTATATCCGCTTCCGCCATCGGTTACTACGATGTCTTTTACGGATTTCCCGTCGGCAAAGGCTCTTCTCCTTACCTGGTTGATATAATCCAGGGCTTTTGAGGTAGGGCCATTGATCTCGTTTTCTGCCTCCGCCGCCATCAAAAGGACGTCGGCATACCTGAGTAGGGGGAAATTGGTCCCGTTCCAGTTTCCGGGGTTTTGAATTTGTTCAAACTCCCTGCGGTATTTCCCGATATACCGGGAATATATAGCATCCTCCTGGGCATAATTCTTATCCGGGGCCCTGTTGTTGGCATAAGAATACGGGGCTATGGCCCAGTCCCTTCGCATATCGGCATCATTGTATTTATCGTATAAAAAAGCATGTATCCTGTGAGCCGGATTGGCAACACCATAGGAGGTTTCCCTGTTTAAAATGCCATTCTGTATCCCCAAAAATCCACGGTTATTGTATATTTCTCCTGAACCGGTAGTGAAAAATTCCACCTCCCATATACTTTCTCTGGTATCGTATTTATCCTGAATTAAATTGATAAACACCTGGGAATAATCCGGATTCAGTTCATGATAGCCTCCATTGATCACCTCTTCCGCCCAGTGCAATGCATCTTCATACTTCCCTTCAATATTATTCGGATAGCCTGCCATAAACAGGGAAACCCTTGCCAGCATGCCCTGCACGGCAGACCGGGTTACCCTACCCGCATGGTCATAAGCTGTAATTTCAGGCACCATCCCTTCTGCCTCTACCATTTCATTATAAATAAACTCATATACCTCACTGGCGGGTACGCGTTCATTAAAAACATCGCTTACAGAAGCCGTAGGTTCCGTCCTCAAGGGGATATCCCCGAAATTCTGGACCAGGATGAAATGATAAAACGCCCTTAAAAATTTGGCTTCCCCTTTGATGATCTCTCTTTTATCTTCATCCATATCGGGCTTATCTGCATTCACCAGTACCAGATTGGCCCTTTCCACACCCCGGTATAATGCTCCCCATACACTGTTGGAATTTTCATCGGTTGCACTATAGCTGTAGATTGCCGTACTGTTTACGGCATTACTGTTAGTCAGATACATTTCATCGGCGGCGTCAAAATCAGTCACCAATGATTTCCCGGCTGCTGAAAACAGGAAGCGTTCTCCCAGAACATTATACACACCAACAAGGGCAGAACTCAATTCTTCTTCCGTGTTGTAATAGTGTGTTGTAGAAATAAAATCTTCAGGATCTCTGTCTAAAGAGCAGCTATGAAATACTGTACACAGAAGCAACAGGATACAATATAGTTTTGTTTTCATAATTGACATTTATTTTGTTTTTCGACGGTCTGATGAAATACCCGGATTGATCTGACAGTATCGGGTCGGACGGGTATTTCACAATATTTTAAAGATTAAAACGATACATTAACTCCCATAATAATGGTTCTCATCCTCGGATAGGGCGATAGGTCAAATCCGGGAGTAAGAGGGGTGTGCCTGGTCGAAACTTCGGGGTCTACCCCGGTATACTTGGTCCAGGTATAAAGGTTTTGTCCCGAGACATATATCCGCAAGGCATTCAGTTGAAGCGTCTCCAGAATGTGATCTCCGAAATTGTATCCCAGGGAAACCGTTTTCAGCCGGATAAAAGATCCGTCCTCAACCAGCCTTGAAGAATAAAAATTAGCCCCCAGACCATTGAGCCTGGGAATGTCGGTATCCTGGTTATCAAAAGTCCACCGATCTGCCATACTGGCAAACTGGTTGGAGTTTGTTCCTATAAACCTGCCGTTTTCAAAATTGACCTTATTGGCATTGAAAACATCATTCCCGTAAGAATACTGAAACAACACATTCAGGTCAAATCCCTTAAACCTAAAATTATTGGAAAACCCCCCGTAGAAATCAGGGTTTGGGTTCCCTATTACCGTATAATCGTCAAGATTGATCTCCCCGTCACCGTTCTGATCTACATATTTCGCATCTCCGGGTTGAATATTTGCCCGGGGTGCCCCGTTGGCCGGAAATTCATCCCTCAGCACAAAATCGCCTTCCTCGGTAAGATCGAAATCACCGACCTGATAAAGCCCGTCAGCTTCCAGTCCGTAAAACTGGGCAACAGGTTCCCCGATTTTTGCAGTATACACCGAATTATTAACAGACCCTACTATGGTTATACTCGAGGTTAATTCTTCCTGGTTTTCGGTCAGGGCCAGGACTTTATTCCTGTTAAATGAAATATTGAAATTGGTAGACCACTGAAATTCGGGTTTACTGATGTTAATGGAGTTGAAAGAAAATTCCAGGCCTTCGTTAGAAACAGAACCCACATTTTTAAAGGCCCGCAAATACCCTGAAGAATTGGGTAATTGTGCCCGTAACAGAAGATCATTGGTTTCCTTGTAATAATAATCCGCCGTAAAGTTAAAGCGGCCATTCCACAAAGACAGGTCTACCCCGGTATCTACCTGATCGGTCGTTTCCCATTTTAATTCCGGATTGGTCAGAACATTAGTGATCGCTCCCAACCGGGGAATTTCATTGCCGAAAGAGTACCCGTTATTAAGTCCGCTGTTTAATTCTGATAAATAGGCAAAGGTCGAAACCCTGTTATTTCCTGTTTTACCATAACTGACCCTCAGTTTCAGGTCTGATATCACATTGCTCTTTTTTATAAAGTCTTCCTGTCCCAGTTTATAGGCAAAAGCTCCGGAAGGAAAATAGGCCCATCGGTTTCCCGGCGCAAATTTAGAAGAGCCATCTGCACGAAAAGAAGCCGTGAACAAGAATTTGTCCATCAAGGTATAATTTACCCTTCCCAGAAAACTTTGTAAACTGAAGCTGTTCTTCTCTGCAAAAATTTCCCTCGGGGTTCCCTGGTCAAGACCATTCAGGCCCAGATTTTCATTAGGCAACTGGAAAGCACTCATGCCCGAGAGCTCAAACTTATCCAACTGCTGTGTGAAACCGATAACGGCATTGAGCTTATGCTTCCTGTTATCCCATTGTTTGTCATAGGTCAATGTGTTTTCATTGGTAAAGACCTTCTTTTTTATGAATCGCCTGCTCCCGTTTACTCCGATGGAAAAAGGAAAAATAGTACTTCCGGAACGGGTTTTGGAATTGTCAAAAGCATTGTTTTCCTGGTTTATCATATTCACCCCTCCGGTAATACTTAACTTCAACCCGTCCAGCAACCTGTAATTTAACCTGATGTTCGTAAAAAGATTTTCACTGATTCTTTCCCTGAATGAATTTTCAAGTTGTAGCTTGGGGTTGACCCTGAACTGCACCCCCGGGTTAACCTCGGGATCCAGCAACTGGTCTTCAAATTCTATATCATCCTCCAAAGGTGTCGTAACCGGCCTGTAAGCCCAGATATTATTCATAATATTTGCATTGGCACCTCCATCATCTTCAGAAACAATAGTCCCTTTTCTGTTTACATTGGCATAATTTACATTCAAGTTAATATCTACTTTATCATTGATCTTCTGGTCCAGCCTCAGGCGTGCCTGATATCTTTTAAAACCGGTATTTATAAAAATCCCTTTTTGATCAAAAAAAGAGCCCGATACAGAGTACCTGGTTTGTTTTGTTCCGCCTCTCATAGACAAATTATAGCTTTGAATAGGTGCTGTTTGCATCGATTCTTTATACCAGTCTATGGTTTTCAGGTTTTTATAGTCGTCCAATGTCCTGCCTACACTGTCGAGATAAATTCTTGTTGCGTATTCCGGGCTGAGTTCCTGTTGCAGTTTTACAAATTCATATCCATCCAGAAGTTCCAGCCTGTTGAGGTCTTCCTGAAATCCCGTATAAGTATCAAACTCTATAACCGGTTTGCCTACATTTCCCGATTTAGTGGTGATGACCACTACCCCGTTGGCTCCCCTGGCCCCGTAAATGGCAGTAGCAGAAGCATCTTTAAGAATATCTATGGATGCGATATCGTCCGGATTTAAAAAGCTGTTGTCATTATCCTCTACAGGGAAACCGTCTACCACATACAAAGGAGAATTATCCTGGGTGATGGAATTTCCTCCACGGATAACTATATTGGGTACACTACCCGGTTGCCCGTCATTGGAAGTTACCAGAACCCCGGCAATACGTCCCGCAAGGGCTTCATCGTAGGAAGAAACAGGGGCCTTCTTCAGTTCATCTACATTTACCTGCCCCACAGAGCCCGTAAGGTCCTTGCGGTTTACCTCACCATAACCTATCACCACTACCTCATCGAGTACATTCAGGTCACTTTTCATAATGGCATTGATAACGGCCTTTCCGTTAACCTGTATTTCCTGGGGAACAAATCCCATATACGAAAATACCAGGGTTGCATCAGAAGCGACATTGTCAAGGCTGTAATAACCGTCCATATCTGTCACGGCTCCTTTAGGAACCCCCTTTACAACAACGTTTACTCCGGGTAATGGCATTCCGTCTTCCTCAGCAACAACCTGCCCCCTGATATCGAGGTGATCCTGCTGGTACAGGAAAGCAGCAGCTCCAGAAACACTTTCGCCTGCGGTAAAGGAAAAAACAGGTAAACTCAACATTCCGAAGACAAAAAGAATAATGTATTTTCCTTTGAACGAAACTTTCGACAAAACATCAAAACACATCTTCTCCAGTGAGAGAGTATCAATGTTTTCCTGATTGTAATAATTTTTTTTCATTAAAGCCCACTTTTATAATTTACATACTTATTAATTCTTTATTTGGGGTATCCGAAACAATTTAATCGATTAAGTAGCATTAAACAAAAAACCCCTCAGGACAAAAATATAAATAATATGAAATATATTTTTATATCAAATCGACATTTTTTTCACAAAAAAATGTCAAATACTTAAAAAACCTTCCTGAGAATGGCAAAAGACGCTTATAAGATTTCATCCCTGCCAACAGACATCGAGAATTTGTCTGCATCCTGTCCTTTCGGCTTGCCCGGGATCTTGCCTTCGGTTCCTTTTTGCATATTTTTTTCCGTTCGCCATTATTCAATTACTTCCCGAACAATGGGGTAGCGATAGTTATCCTTTATTTTTTTCGATTAACGCAATGGCCTTTTCAAATAAGCGTTCGCCCAGTGTCTGATAATTATGAGGCCTTATCTTCAGGACATTTTCATCCCTTCCGTCATTCAGGTCATCCGTATCCACCCAATCATACCGGTCATCCGACTCGGCAACTTTTACCTGAATATCCCTGATCATATCCCAATCGACGTACTCCTTTTTTTTATCTGATCCGAAGTCGTTTAACCGGCCTATCACCACATTGATATCTTCCCGTTTCAACTGGTCCCTGAACTGCTGGAACAAACCTTTTAAACTTCGTTCATAAACATTTCCGAAACCTTCTTCAGCATCCGTCTCACCTCCCATCCAGATCACGGTAACGGTTTTCAGGTCCTGCCCTTTTATAAGCGGGTTTACTTCATTGAAAATGGCCCGGAAAAGCGCCGGTTGGGCTTTAGGCTCATTCCCTGTCAGGGGTTTCCAGTCTTTATACCATCGCCTGATGGCCTGACCTCCCAGGGCACTGCGGACTACTATCACATTATCCTTGCCAAATTCCTCTTCCACCAGGGGAGTAAAAAAACTTTCGTAATCAAAAAGGGCCATATTGACCTGACCGGAAAGGATAAACAGGTGTTTTCCTTCTTCCTCCTGTCCAGAGACAAACGCGGAGCACATAAGGGTTAAGACACATATCAGTAAAGTGGTTGTTCGTGTTTTCATAATTCGTCGTTTTTAAGTTAGTGGTTAAATGGTTTTAAATTTATAATCGGGTATTATTGCATTATTTCTCTAACGATAATGTGATCACTTCGTCAGCCGACCAGTCGGAATACGTGATCAGCCCGTCATGTATATAGCCTATTTTATATACTCTTCGCAATTTTCTGCTTCCTTCGGTCTGTTTTATCTCTACCCTTACCTCATTATCATCTGCGCTACCGGTAAAACGATGTAGGGAATATATGCCTTTCTCAAATCCGAAACCGTTCCCTTCATCATCATACAGTGTTCCGGAGGCTTTTCCCTCTTCGTCGGGATTGATCAGGAGCACGATTTTCCGGGTGTTGTAATCTTCCGTACTTTGAAAAACCTCATCCGCTATGGGCACAATAGCTCCCGGTCTCAGTTTTACGGTAGCCTGGTAATCATCCTGTTCTTCTTCAAAAGGAATGGTTTCCCATTTACCTCCGGGCAAATGGGGCCTTTCAGCCCATTGGGGGATGATCAACAGGTCTTCACCTAACAAAAAGGTTTCCTCCTCCCCTCTTAAGGACAGGTCTTTTACATCCGCAAAAAAAACAGGCTGCATGACAGGTGTTCCTGCGGTATGGGCCTTTCTGAACAGGGTATAGAGATAGGGAAGCAGTTTATACCTTCTGTTGATGGCTTTCCTCGATGCATCTTCTATGGTCTCCCCGAATGCCCAGGGTTCCTGCGAGGTCGTATTTTTGGAGCTGTGATTCCTGCAAAACGGAAAATACACCCCTATGGCGGTCCAGTGCGCCAGCAGGTCTCCGTCGGCATTTTTGGAAAATCCCCCGATATCAGGCCCGTTAAAAGGCTGGCCGGACAGGCTCAGGTTCAGTGACATGGGAACAGACAGTTTCAGATATTCCCATGAAGACAGGTTATCCCCGGTCCACGTCGCCGCATATCGCTGCCCGCCGAGGAAATTGGCCCTCGACAGCACAAACGGCCGCTTGCCGGGACTGGCCTTCAATATCCCTTCCCTGCTGGCCTTTACCATAAGCATTCCATAAACGTTGTGATAGCGCCGGTGAATATCCTGTGGTAAATCACCCCCGCCCCTATGCAGGTTGGTTTCGGGCATGGTGAAATTATCGCTGTCGAAAACCGCCGGCTCATTCATGTCGTTCCATACCCCGTCTATACCCAGTTTCATAAAATCCCCGTACAGGGAGGCCCACCATTTTTGTGTTTCCGGCCTCGTATAATCGGGAAATACGCAATCTCCCGGCCATACCTCACCAACAAAAGCATTGCCGCTTTGGTCCAGAACCCAATGGCTGCCTTCGGTTCCTTGCTGATATATACCGTAATCCTCATCGGCCTTTACCCCGGGATCTATCATATACACCGATTTAAAATCCAGTTTATGCAGGTCGCGATTGAGCTTCCGGGGGTCCGGGAATCCCTGCTTATCAAAAGTGAAAATACGGTATCCGTCCATATAATCGATATCCATCCAGATCACATCGGCCGGTATTTTCCGCTTCCTGAATTCCCTGGCAATATAACGCACACTGTCGGAAGGATAGTAAGAATACCGTGATTGCTGATATCCCAAGGCCCAGAGCGGCGGCATAGGAATAGTACCGATCAGGTCTGCCAGGGCATGCATGACTTCCTGGGGAGAATTCTTTTCGATAATGACCATTCTGAAAGGGGGTCCGTAACTGGTGATCGCGATATCGTCTTTCAGGTCAAAATCCTGTTTCCATGTATTGTCCGCAAGCACCCCGAACGCAGTGCCGTCAGGCCTTACCCCCAACAACCAGGGATGTGACTGGTACAACCGTTTTCCTTCGTGCTTTTTATACACATAATTATCGGTATTCCAAAGTTCCACCGAGGTCCCGTTTCTCCGGAGGCTACCCGTAACCTCCCCGTTCCCGTAGAGGTCGACATCTTCATCAATATCAATTTTTACGGTGCTGTTCTCCCCGTCATAACCAAACTGCGGTATTAACGTCCACTGCCGGGGTATTTTCCCCCTGATCTCCAATTCTCTTTTTATGGCAAACGAAGGCTGATGACGTTCTGCTTCATAATTTTCGGGATAGAAAACAGCTATATCGTCAGCTATCAGTCCGGACGACTGGCCCCGGAGCACTAACTGAGCGCCCAAAAACAGTAATAATATGTATTTTTTCATGTATGATTATTTATAATTCAACCATTGCAAAACAAGCCCGCCAGGCATAAAGACCATCTTTCCCGCCATACGGTTTCACTTCGAAACCGGCACCTGCCTTCCGGAAAAAAGCAGGGTTAAAACAAATCCCGTAAATAAGATGGTTACTGTTCCCAGGACTATGGTCAGGTTGGCGTGAAAAGTACTTTTCATCCCTTCCCACGCTGCGGGAAAGAAAGGAGAAAGGCTCATCCAGCAAATGACCAGTATCCCGGTTACCACGCTTACAAACGCAAACTTGCCGGTAACCTTCCGGGAAATGAATCCCAATAGAAAAAGTCCCAGTATCCCACCGCTGAAAATAGAGGATAACGCCCACCAGGCATCCAGTGCGCTGGTTACTCCGTTTAAAAGCAGGGCTGCTCCTATCCCCGTACTCCCCATGATCAGGGAAGATACGAGCAATACCTTCATTTCTCCCCCGGCAGACAGGTTTTTCTTAATATAACGCTTGTAATGGTCGGTCAGGATAACGGTTGCCGAACTGTTTATACTTGTCGATATGGTACTCATTCCCGCGGCAAAGATCGAAGCTATCAGTAAGCCTGTTATCCCCCTGGGGAGTTCATTAACTATAAAATAGGGATAGATCTTATCAGCATTCTCCAGCCCCCTCAGATCTTCGGGCAACAGTCCGGGCATACTCTGATAATAGGCAAAAAGCGCGGTCCCGATAAAAAAGAAGAGCAGGGAAACGGGAATATAGAGCAAACTCCCGAACAAGGTGGAACGCACCGCCTCCTTATTGTTCCTGGCGGTGATATAGCGCTGGATATAGCTCTGGTCTATCCCGAAGTTCTGGAGGTTGATAAACAACCCGTAAACGAAGATCAGCCAGAAGGTCGATTCCACAAAGTTAAAATCAAAACTTCCCAGGCTCATCTTGTGTTGCTCTTCTGCTATACGAAAAATTTCCCCTGCCCCTCCGGGTATGGAAAAACAGATCACCAACACCGTAGCGATAGCCCCGCCTATAAGGATGATCCCCTGTATCGCATCGGTCCAGATCACCGCTTCTATCCCGCCAAACATGGCATAAATGGTGACGCTCACCCCCGTGAGTATGATTATGGTACTGATATCCCATCCCAGCAGGGCGTTCATGGGCAGGGCCAGCAGGTAGAGAATTGCCCCCATACGCGCAATTTGTGTAAGCAGGTAAAATGCGGAAGCATATATCCTGGCCCAGAGGCCGAACCTCTGTTCGAGATAATAATAGGCAGAATTGCTCTGTAAACTTCTGTATAAAGGGACAAAAAACACAACAGCAAGGATTGCCGCCAGGGGAATGGAAAGGCTGAAGACAAATCCGTTCCAATCCGACAAATAGGCCTTGCCCGGCAATGCCAGGAAACTGATACTGCTTACAAAAGTGGCAAAAACAGACATTCCGATAGCCCAGGAGGGTATTTTCCCCCCTCCCTTGACATAGTCATCAGAGGATCTTTTCCTGAACGAAAAGGAAATACCAAAAAGAATTATGGCAAGCATATATATAAAAAAGACACTCAGGTCTGCAACGGGTAGCTTCATTATCTATTTATTATTGTTTATATGTGCATTTACTTTATCCCTGAGAAAATCCAGATGATTGCATATGATACGATATTCCTTTTCCCGGAATGCCTGTAAAGGCAAAGCCATAATATTCCTGCACAATCCCAGACCATCAAGAGCGGCTTTTACCCCTTTCAGATAACTGGACTGGTGTTTTCCTACCGTATACAGATGGTTACTGATCTCCATAACGAGCCGCTGTAGTTCCATAACCCGTACATATTCCTTTTGTACCACGCTTTCATAAAGCTGCACATACAATTCCGGAAAGAGGTTGGCTCCTCCGCAAATTCCTCCCGATCCTCCCATAAGGGCTGTTTCCGCCAGAATTTCCTCCGGGCCTACATACAGTGAAAAACCCGGTATTTCCTTTAAATTGAATATGAGGTTCTGAAAATATTTGGAATCTCCCGAACTGTCCTTCAGTCCGATAATATTCGGATGCTGTGCCAGCCGCATGACGGTTTTAAGCTCGAAATAAATCTTGGTATTGGAAGGCATATTGTAAAGAAACACGGGAAGAGGAGATCTGTCTGCCAGTCCTTCGTAATAATCAATGAGTTCTTCCTGCCCCAATGTATAGTAAAAGGGAGGAGCGGAAACTACGGCAGAAGCTCCCAGTTCACCGGCTTTTTCGGCAATTTCCAGGCTAACCTCGTGAATGGAATCGGTTATGCCCACCAGTACGGGAACCTTATTGTCCACAAGTTGCAGGACTTCCTGCATAAAACGAAGCCTTTTTTCAAGGCTCAGGCTTGCAGCCTCCCCGGTCGTTCCCAATATAAATATACCGTGTACCCCGCCGTTGACAAGGTGCTCAACCAGTTTCTGTGTTCCCTCCAGGTCTATTTCCTGTTCCGAAGTCAAAGGAGTTACCATAGGTGGTATAATTCCTTTTATATTTAAAGTATCCTGCATAATTTATTACATATTAATAAGCTTCTCATCTTTAAAATCAGTATTCTTCAGGCGGTCCTTTTCCACCCGCGCACTCCATTTTTCCAGCATTTTCAACATCTGCCTTACCTTACCGGGATATTTGGCAGAGAGGTCACCGGATTCCGAAGCATCTTCCCTTATATGGTAAAGTAAAGGCTTAAGGCCGGATTCCCCTGTGATATGATCCAGGTCTTTAAAAGGCCGGACCAGTTTCCAGTCTCCAAGCCTTACTGCTGCATTATGACTGTAAAACGGTTTATGCCGGTTCCACTGCCAGAATCTGGCTTCGGGCAATTTACTTCCTGAAGTTCCCTGTAGGATTGCCGAAAGACTTACTCCGTCAAAATCTTTTTTCACCCGCCCGGCAGCCTTCAGCCCGCATATATCTACAAGAGTCGGGAATATATCTGTAAAGTGTACTACATCGTCAACCTGTCCCGGAGCAAAATGCCCGGGCCAGTAAAACAGCAGGGGAATGTGAATCCCTCCCTCGTATACCGTGTATTTTTTTCCCTTCTGATCCATGTTGAACCGGGTACCGGCGCCGGGATCCTGACCGTTGTCACTTGCAAAAATGACAAGTGTGTTCTCACTGATCCCAAGCTCTTCCAGGGTATTTACCAGTTTCTGAAGCCCTTTATCCATGGCCTCTATCATGGCGTACACCTTGGCCGTTTTATCATCAAATCCCTTTTCAAGGTAATGATTTACCAGTTCCCGGGGGCCTCCCAGCGGACGGTGAGGGGCAGAGTAGGCCAAATGCATGAAAAAGGGAGTTTCCTTATTGCTTTTTATAAAATTTACGGCATGCTCCGTAAGCACATCATCGAGATACTCGTTTTTATATTTTTTCCTGTTACCGTTTTCGTCCAGTGTAAAATTGTAATACGTTTTTAAATCGGGGCCAACAAAGTGATAACTTTCATCAAAACCGCGTTTCAGCGGATGAAAAGGCGGTAACATTCCCAGGTGCCATTTTCCTACCAACGCGGTTTTGTAATTGTTGGCCCTGAACACATCGGCCATAGTGACTTCACTGGTCTTTAAACTGGTAAACCACGGTTCCGTAGCCATACTCAGACTTACCACCCCGGTCCTGTGCGGGTACTTCCCGGTGAGCAGGGAGGCCCTTGCGGGAGCACATACCGCCGAACCGGAGTAAGCGGCATTACACCATATTCCTCCATCTTTCAGGGCATCCAGGGCAGGGGTCCTGTTCAATCCGCCGTTTACCGAAGAAACGTCTCCTATCCCCATATCATCAACCAGGATCAGTATGACATTGGGAGGGTCCTGTGCATATGCTCCGGAAAACATCCCCAGAAAAACGGTTATCCATAAAATATATTTCAAGCACATATCATTTGTATTAATTCGACTCATTTCCTTTTCCGACATGATCTTTTTCACCTTTTCACGAGAGGCTCAACAATGGCACCCTGAAGTTTCCGGTGTAGCTCATCCACCACCTTCCGGAATCTTTTTTCACGGGCCAGGTTAATACTCTCTTTATCATCGTAGTAATGATCGTAAAGTTCCCGGTCTACAATTTCCCGGGTATCAAAATCGAGCCATTCCGTATACCGCCAGCGGTCGGTCCTTACCGAATATCCCATGACATCCGGCTTACCTTTGTAATACATGGGCCGGGGATGCTGGGTAAAAACGGCATCGTTTACTGTTGCATTGCCGTCTTTTAAAACGGGCACAAGGCTCTTTCCCTGTATACCTTCGGGTTCTTCAATACCGCATAATTCAAGAAGCGTGGGATAAATATCGAGTAATTCTGCCAAAGACCCGGTTTTATGACCTTTCATGCCTTCTCCGGGCACGGAGATGATAAAGGGTACCCTGGCATCATTCTCAAAATTCGAGTTTTTCCCCCATAAGGAGTGTTCCCCCAGCTGAAACCCGTGATCTGACCAGAACACGACAATGGTATTTTTATCCAGCTGCAACCGTTTCAGTTCGCTTAATACCTTTCCCACCTGGGCATCCAGAAACGAGACAGCCGCCAGGTAACCATGACGAAGTTCCAGTACATCGCTTTCACTCAGCGTATTGGGTTCGCCCCGGAAAAACTCCCAGCTGTCGTGCAGGGCAATTTCCGGTATCCTTTTGGGCGGATCTCCGTTATATACTGCCGGGATAAGGTCTTTATCATACATGTCCCAATATTTTTCGGGAGCGTTAAAAGGCAGATGCGGTTTCCAGAAACCCACCGCCAGAAAGAAAGGTTGACCGGGATTTCCTGAAAACCCCTGTAAAGCTTCTACCGCTTTTTGTGCTATACGGCCGTCATAATACGCTTCATCGGGAACATCAAGTCTTTTTGTCCATTTGGTTCCGGCAGTATTTTCAGGCAGTTTTCCCCTTACCTGCGGCACATCGTCATTGTGTGTCCCGTAATGCATGACCGGCTCTACACTCCACGATTCCGGGTAATCGGCATGTCCGTCCACATGCCAGTTATGGTATATCTTGCCGATGTCCTGCGTAAAATAGCCGTTCTTTTTAAATTGTTCGGGAAGTGTTACCACATCATCCGTACGGCGAATGGGAGCCGTCAGATTCCACGATCTTGTATTATCAGGCCTTCTCCCTGTCATCACCGATATCCTTGAAGGGGCACAGAGCGCCTGTTGACAATAAGCCTTGTCAAACAAAACACCTTCCCTGGCCAGCTGATCTATATGAGGAGATTTAACCAGGTCATTACCATAACACCCGAGATCTGTTCTCAGGTCGTCACAGGCAATAAACAGGACGTTATACTTCTCCTGTGCTTTTATGGTCATGGTAAGGCTGAAGAACAGTACCATCACCTTAAACAATCCGTATCTTGTTTTGTTCATCATTTAGTTATTAGTTGGTTTTAGAAGCCTACTTCCCGTTTTTCCTCGGAAACCTGGCTTCCCTGTCATTTAGGGTTTTTAACAATTCGTTTTTTAACGCTTCCCCTTCGTCTGATTTTATCCTCACTGATTCCGAATGATCCCTGTTCAGGTCGTATAACTCGGAGCTTTCACCTTCATAAAAATAGATTAATTTGTGATGGCCTTTTCTGATAGAAGACTGGGGCCTGGTCTGACTGATGTATCCGTCATTAACCCCTATTTGTGATCTTGCCTCATCAAATTTTTTTCCTTCGGGATGATAATAGGGAAAATGCCATATAAAAGTTCTGTTTTTTAATGCTTCGGGGGCGTCTTTATCCAGGAATAAGGAGGTCACGGAAACCCCGTCCAGTTCCGGCCCGGTATTGAGATCATTCACAGACCCCCCGGCCAGTTCTATAAAAGTGGGAAAAAAATCGGTTTGTATCAAAGGTGTGTCACATACCGATCCCTTTTCGATTTTTCCCGGCCATCGGGCAATCATGGGCACCCTGACCCCGCCTTCATACAGGTTCCATTTGCTTCCCCGGAACGGACCGTTACAGGCAAAAGCGGGGTTACCCCCATTGTCTGACGTAAACACAATCAAGGTATTTTCATCAAGCCCCAGCACATCTACCGCTTCCAGTAATTGCCCTACGTAATGATCGAACAGCTCTACAAAAGCAGCATATCTCGCCTGCTTTCCCGGTATTTTCCTTCCTTGTTTTTTTCCTTTCTCTATATATTTATCGATCAGCCACTCTACATTATCACCTATAGGGGTATGTACATAATAATGGCTTACATACAAAAAGAAAGGGGTTGTATCGTCTTTGTGATCTTTTAGGAACTGAATGGCTCCTTCGGTCAGAGCATCTGTCGGAAAGTCTCCTTCCCGGGTATATTTTTTCAGTTCCCTTTTCAATATACTCTTTTGATAGGGATGTGAACCGTAAGTCTCCCTGCCCCAGTCAAACCCCTGTTGAAGGGGGCCGTGAGTCGGGCTCCAGCCCAGGTACCTCTTATAATGGGGCGCTACATGCCATTTACCTGCTATCCCCGTAGTATACCCGTATTTTTTCAAGGCTTCGGCTATCGTGACCTCATCCAGAGGCAAGGTCAATGTATATGGTGGCGGTATTAAAGCCTTATCCGCAAAACGCTGTAACCAGCCGGGATCATCCCATGAGTATTTCTCACCTTCACTCATGGTCACAAATTCGAAACCCAATCGTGCGGGCGATTTTCCGGTTAATATCGCTGCCCGCGAAGCCGTGCATATAGGCGCAGGAGCATAGGCACTCCTGAAACGCATTCCCTGCGTGGCCAGCCGGTCTATATTGGGGGTTTCTATAAAATCATAACCGTATTCCTTCCCGAAGGCAGCTACGTCAGAATACCCCAGGTCATCGGCATAGATCAGTATAATATTAGGTTTTTCTCCATGCTGTGCATATCCGTTTATTACCATAAGCAGCAAACACACCAGACCAAAAATTTTATCCGATACCCGTATCATGTCCTAATAGAATTTCCCGGTTACTTTCAGATCCTTGTCCAAATGCCCCAAAAGCGGGTCTTTGATCTCTTTCATCTTTTCCAGTATCTGTTCCGTCAGTTCCTTTTTTACCTGTTTTATTTCCGGCCTTTCCCCTGAAAAAAGATTGATGTGTTCCTCCGGATCTTCGGCTATATGATACAGCTCATCTCTTCCGGGATTCAAAAAATCTTTCACCAGTTTCCATTCCGGAGTCCTGTAGGTACGCATATAGGCCTGACTGTAATTGATCTGGCTGTACTCCGCATAGAAATCATCCGGCCAGTTCTCTGCCTTTCCCTTCAGCAGGGGCACCAGGCTTCTTCCCCTTAATATCTTCCCGGAGGGAATATCGGATTGTGTCATTTCCGCCAGGGTGGGATACCAATCGAGATTGGATATGATCTCGTCGTAAACAGTTCCGGGTCTGATCACTCCGGGCCATTTGATAATGGCCGGCACCTTTAAGGAAGTGTCGTACATGTTCGGACGTGACCTTTTGGCCAGGTTGCCCTTTGCAGGGTGTGGCCCTTTGGTAACCCAGAAACCATTTCCCTTATGTTCGATACCGTTATGCCCCATATTATACCCGTTGTCGGAAGTAAATATGACTATAGTGTTGTCTTCTATCCCCAATTCTTTCAGCAGGTCTGAAATACGCCCCAGATTCCTGTCCACGCCACTGGTACTGGACATATATTCCCTGATCCTCTTTTTGACCACTTCCGTCAATAAACCGGGATAATCGGGATTGGGAATCTCCGGGTCCAGGTTTTCATAAGGCTTCCAGTCCTTATCGTTTAAGGGCAGCCAGGGCCCGTGGGGTGCCCGGTAATGCAAGCTCAATAAAAATGGCCGACCGGCATTTTCCCTGATAAAACCTATGGCATGTTCCGTTAAGATATCACTGGTATATCCTTCAAAACGTTGAAGTTTTCCTTCTTTCTCCAGTTTGGGATCTTTCGGGGATATTCCTCCACCGGTCAGCCCCATAAAATAATCGTACCCGTTATTGGTGGGATGGTATTTTTTCATGGTTTCTTTCTGCCAGTCTCCCACATGCCATTTTCCGACCAGGGCAGTGGCATACCCGTTATTTTTCAGTACTTCCGCAAAGGTCAGGCTATCCGGGGACATTCCTATCTCTTTATCGGGCTCGTACAGTTTATGCCCCGGTGGCGGTATAAAATCATATACGCCGTATTCGCTGGCGTATTGCCCCGTCAGTAAGCTGACCCGTGACGGACTACATACGGGGGTGCTGACAAAAGAGTTTGTAAAATAAGCGCCTTCTTCTGCCAGCTTGTCCAGGTTGGGCGAATAGGTCTGATAGGCCCCGTTCACATTTTTCCGCGTGATATAGTCCGGACCTTCCTCGTTGTAATTATTTCCGACACCTATGTCCCAGGCTGCCTGGTCATCGGTATAGATAAAAAGGATATTGGGTTTTTGCTGTTGGCCGTACCCCAGGTAATACCCCCCGATAAGGAATACACTCAAAAGTGAAGTTATTTTTCTGTTGAGTACCATTGTTTATTTGCCTTTATTTTCCAACCAATACAGATGTCCGTCTTCTGCTCCTACCAGAAGGTCCCTGACCCCGTCGCCGTCCCAATCTACCGTTGTAGGGCTTGTGGTATGTCCGGCCAGTCGTTGCGGGGATACCGGTCCCCTGTTCTCAAACCGTACCTGGCCGTCCTTATCACCGGTATTTTCATAAAAATCCACATTTTTACCGTTTACCAGCAAATCGAGGTCCCCATCACCATCCCAGTCCGTAAAGGTCAGTTTTCTCCTCCCGCTGCCTCCGGCCTTATTGGCAGACAGTCTTAAATCGCTCCCGTTTTCGTCTTTAAAGATACGTTTTCCGGGTTTTAGGTATAACTCACCGTCATCGTTTTTAAACCGCTCATAAAAGGCGAGGTAACCTTCGTGATCCAGCATGATCAGGTCTGTCAGGCCATTCCTGTTCCAGTCTGTAGCGAAAGGAGTGGTCCTCCACTGTGTGGAAAGTTCTTCCTTTCCCGGATTCCACCAGTTCCAGGCGGGTTTGGGAATATCGCTATCTCCCCAGGCTACTTTTACGCTTTCACGTTTGGCCAGCCGGGGTTCTTTTCGGGTTCCCACATTCTTGTACCATTCCACTTTACCCCAGATAGAATTGATGATAATATCGTGCAAACCATCACCGTCCCAATCGGCAACACTTAAGGTGGTATACCCCCATTTTCTTTCTGCGGGGCCTTGGATGGAGCCGTTCTCTCCCGCAAGAATACGAATGATCTCCCCGTCTGCCTTCAGATATTCGGGGGCCGCCCATTTGGGGAAACCATCGTTACCGTTACCGAGGTTCTCAATAAAGCCAATATACCCGGCGGTATTTCCACAGATAAGATCCTCATCTCCGTCCCCGTCCCAGTCTACACTATAGGGAGTAACAAGCCCCCCGAATTTCACATCGTCTGCCTTTTGTTTCAAATATACGGGCGATTTAAATACCGGCATGTTATCTTCTTTTTTCCCGGTATTCTCTATAAAGGCAACCCGTCCGTCTTCATCTCCTACAATCAGGTCTATGGTGCCGTCGCCGTTCCAGTCCAGGGCAACGGGTTTCATCATCTCCAGGTCCATGGCTACCAGGCCGTCTTCATTGCTCAACAGCCTTCCTTCTGCATATTCCGGGTTTTCTCTCGAACCGGTATTTTCAAACCAGGTAAAGGTGTCTACAAACTCCCCGCAAATAATATCGAGATCGCCGTCGCCGTCAAAATCTTCTATATTCGGGGTGGTATTCCCGTACACATCCAACGGCTTTCCTTTTGCAGTCTTTAGTTTTCCCTTGTTGACCATTTTCCCGTTTTCATTGGTAATCAGGTAAACATAACCGTGCAGATCCCCTTTTTTCCATTTGCCATTCTCATCGAAACCCTCGTCCCAGCCATATGGTTCCCAATCGTCGACACCCATGATAAGGTCCAGGTCACCATCGTTTTCATAATCCACATACTGCCACTGGCTGAAACGCCTTTTGGGAAAGTCTTTCAGAATACTGTGGGCATTGAAAATACCCAGGGGCTGGTTGTAAAGCTGCTTGCGGAAATCTTCATATTCAAGACCAGGCCCCAGTATTCTGGGCTCATCACCGATATAGGAAACAGAAACGTTTCTAATACCTTCGGCAACGCGGACAGGTTTTTCGAAAACCGTACTGCCATCGGTCTGTTCCGATTTGTTTTCAAACAGATAGGTACCGGAATAAGGGGCATCGGTACACGATACGAGAAGATCGAGGTCACCGTCACCATCAAAATCCATCGGGATGGGACTTGCCCATAAGCCCACTCCCAGATCAACCTCCAGTCCGGGATTGTTGAACTTTATAATTTTAAAGTTATCCGGGCCGGACTGATCTTCTGTAGTTTGTGCGGGTTTTGATCTGTCCGGCTCATTGCAACTGCTCAACCCCAGTAGTAAAAACAAGCTTATTTTAAATATTCGCATGGGTACAATATTATAATTTATGGTATTATCTGTAACCTGGATTCTGTTCCAGCAAAGGATTGGCATTCATGGCAAAATCAGGTATCGGGTAGCGCACCTGATGATCCCTTGCCGGAAGCCCTCTTTGCTGTGCCCTTTCGATGAACTTTCCATGACGGACCAGATCGTCCCTTCGTTGTTCTTCAAGATAAAACTCCCAGCCTCTTTCCTCAAGGATAGCATCATTGAGTTCTTCTGAGGAGGTAAAATCGGATAACTCCAGTTCTTTTACATTTGCACGTTCCCTTATCTCATTGATCAGGTCTATGGATTCCTGGTTCGGTCCGTTCAGGCGGTTTAATGCTTCTGCCCTGGACAGGAGGATGTCGGCATACCTTATCACCGGTATGTCATTGCCGTATGACGGCCCCGCAAAATCCTCACCCGGCCAGTATTTAAACGGCCTGGGATTATCATTCGGCGGCATGAGATCTATCAGTTCACCATCGGTATTGATATATTCTGTAATAATAAGTGATTTTCTCTCATCATCCTCATCAAAAGAGTTAAAGAAATCGTCCCTCATCCTCAGGTCCGTACCGAAAATCCTGCACCCTTCACACATTGTCAGCCCGGAGGCAGGGTGACTGGCAAAATTGACGGGATATGCATAATTCATATAACTGATACTGGCTGTCCTGTCTAAATCGGCTTTAGAGGTGCGCACCCAGATAAATTCATTATTTCTTTCGTTTCCTTCCTGAAAAAGCTCGAAATAACCGGGGTATATCCCATAATGTCCGAGATCTGTTACCTCCTGGGCCATATCTGCACATTTCTGCCATTGCCCTGTATTCAGATAAAATTTGGTCAGAAAAGCCATGGCCGCTCCCTTATGAGCCCTTCCGTATGCCTGTTCTTCTCCCGGATCGGGCAGGTCGTCGATCACTTCAAGAAATTCCGTTTCTATGAACTCCTTCATTTCTTCTTCAGTAGCCCTCGGTATACTCTGTGGCTGTTCCGAACTCGTTCTCAGTGGTGTGGGGCCGAACCGGAGATAGAGATTATAATATCCCCATGCCCGAACAAATCTCGCCTCGGCCGATATCAGGGTTTTCTCCTCTTCGGAAATATTGGCCTCCCCGATATTCTCCAGGATGACATTGGCATTGCGGATTCCCTGATAGGGTTGGTTCCAGTATACCCCGTATATCACGCTGCCCACACCGTCCAGAACAAAATCCTGAAAATTAGTGGCCCAGTTATTAATGGCCCCGTCGGTCACAAACATGACATCTGTCATCGTTTCACTGGTTATTAATCCCTCTGCTGCCTCATTGATATTCATTGCCGAAACACTGGAATACGCGCCGTAAAGTACGGATTCCACTCCGTCTATAGAGTTAAACAGCTGTTCGGGGGTGGTCTCCGAAAAGATATCGGGATCGAGGGAAGATTCACAGCCGTTAAGCAGCAGCAATACCGTGAAGAAAATTCCCAGAGATGATATTTTTATAGCTTTCATAAATGTTATAATTTAAAATCCAACCTTTAGGCCCATAAGAAATGTTGTCGCCGAAGGGTATCCGTTCCAGTCCACATTAAAATTGGATACGCCATACGGATTCAGCGCGGGGTCAAAACCTTCGTAATCAGATAGGGTAAACAGGTTTAATCCCGATACATATACCTGCAATGACCGCAACTTGTCCTTCAGTATCTTATCAGAAAAATTATAGGACAGCCTCACCGACTGCAACTTGATATATGCCCCGTCCACAACAGTCCGGGAATTGACGGCCTGTGACCTGTCATTATTCAAATAAGAAGGCTGATCATTCGTCGGGTTCTCCGGGGTCCATCTGTTCAGGAAAGGCTTTCTGAACCTGTTGGACCGCAAACCGGAGATCGGGAAATATTGTTCGATAAGATTTCCGTTCACCATTTTAACTCCTTCCACTCCGGTAAACATGAAATTGAGATTAAAGTTTTTGTATGTGATGTCGTTGGTAAACCCCCACTGGAATTTCGGAAAGGAATTTCCCAGGATAACCCGGTCGTCAGTATTGATAATACCGTCATTGTTTATATCCCTGAACTTGAAATCACCGGGCTGTACATTGTTGGATACCGAAGAAAAATCATCTCCTTCCTGCCAGATTCCCAGAACCTCGTACCCGTAAAAAGACATCAGGGGCTTGCCGGGGACAATGATCCCGGCGGGGCTTGGAGACGGGGGAAGTCCTCCCGTATAGATCTCCTCTATCCCTCCCAGGTCGAGCACCTTATTCCTGATGGTGGAAAAGTTGAAATTCGAACTCCACTTAAAATTATCACTGTCAATATTATAACTGTTAACCATAAACTCGACCCCGTGATTTTCCATACTTCCTATATTCACATACTGCGAATTAAACCCTGTGGAAGACGGGATCGGCAAATCGAGTAACATGTCTTTTGTCTTCTTTTTGTACCAGGCCAATGACCCGGATATCCTGTTCCTGAACAAGCCGAAATCCACCCCTATATCTATTTGTTCGGTGGTCTCCCATTTCAGGTCGGGGTTGGCTATTCTTTCCGGGTTCAGGACGGTGACAAACTGATTGTCTATCACATAACTGTCTCCCACATTATAGGTAGACAATGCCTGATAATTCCCTATCTCCTGGTTTCCCGTCTGCCCCCAGCTCGCCCGGAGTTTCAGGGTGTTAAACACACTGTCGTCAAGAAACGATTCCTGGTCGATAAGCCATCCTGCGGATACCGAAGGGAAAAAACCGAACCGCTTGCCTTCTCCGAACCTGCTGGACCCGTCTATACGGTAGGTAGCCGTAAGGAGATATTTATCCTTGAATTTATAGTTCAACCGCCCCAGGTAAGACAACAGCTGGTAATTGTATTTGGAGCTGCTGTTCACCAGGGTACTCCGGTCGGCCAGCCCGAAATTGTCTGCACCCGTTGCATCCGTCGGAAAGTTATTGGCCTGTTGTTCATTGTATCGTGTCAGGTATTTCTGGGTTGTAATACCCGCCAGCAGATTGAACGAGTGATCTTTTATTTCCTGGTTGTAATTGATGGTTCCTTCTACCAGGTAATTGGATTGGGTTGCCGAAAATGCCGTGGCCACCCCTCCGAGGGATTTACCTATAATGGTCGTACGGTCTTTGTAAACCGATTTGTCTTCGTTATTGATATCGGTTCCCACGTTAACCTTGGCACTCAGATTGGGAAGAAAAAAGTACTCCAGAAAAACGGAAACAAGAGACCGGTACCTGTTCCCTGTAATATGATTCCCGCTGATAATGGCCCGGGGGTTATCGATCTCGTAAAAATTGGAAGTCGTAAAATTCCCTTCTTCATCCCTGACAGGCAGGGTAGGGTCCCACAGTTTGGCTGCATTAATTGCACCACCCGCCGAATTTACCGTAATGCCGTTCGGGATAAAATTATCCTTGATATAACTCGTTGTCGAGCTGATCCCGAAGTGAACCTTGTCTGTTCGGTGATTGAGATTAAAACGCGCACTATATCGGTTAAATTTTGAATTTTTGACCAATCCTTCCTCACGGGTATTATTAATGGAAGCCATGTAGGTAGTCGTCTCATTACCCCATGAAAAATTAAAATTGTGGTTGACAAACAATGCCGCATCATTAAATACGACATCCTGCCAGTCTGTCCCGTTTCCCTCAAATTCCGCCACCCGCTGAACATCGGTTCCGTTCCCGGCATCTATAAGCGCATTGATCCCCGTCCTGTATTGTTCGGCATTCAGAAGGTCCAATCGCTGGTGCACTCTGTTAAATCCTACCTGGGTGCTGTAGTCTACCGCCAACTGACCCGATTTACCTTTTTTGGTAGTGATCATGACCACTCCGTTGGCTCCCCTGGCCCCGTAAATCGCTGTCGCAGAAGCATCCTTTAAAATATCTATGGATTCTATATCCGAAGGGTTCAGAAAACTTATGGGGTTTCTCGGGGTCCTGCTCACCGATATCTGGCTCCCGGCAGAGGTGATGGCAGGAGAATTATCAATAGGAACACCGTCAATAACATACAAGGGGCTGCTACCGGCATTGATAGATCCTACCCCCCTTATGTTAACCGACATTCCTCCTCCCGGCTCACCGCTATTCTTAACGATCTGTACCCCGGAAGCTTTCCCCAGTATCATATCGTCTACATTGGAGTTGGTATTTGTACTAAAGCTCTCTTCATTCAGGGAAGAAACAGATCCTGTGATTTCCTTTCTCACCTGGGTACCATATCCCACAACCACCACTTCATCCAGAAGGTCCATATCCTCTTTCATGACGATTTCCAGGTCGGACTGAGCGGAGGCTACTTCTATGTTCTGTGTCACATATCCCACATACGACAAAACAAGTACGTCTCCCGGTTGGGCCTCGATAGAAAAATTTCCGTCGAAATCGGTCACAACTCCCCTTTGGGTACCGCTAACCACAACATTGACCCCGGGCATGGAAACTCCCTGCCCGTCTTTTACATTTCCTCTTACAGTATTTTGCTGCAATACCGTAAAACTTTCATCTTTATTCAGATAATCGGCAGCGTATCCACGAGTTGACATTCCCATACAACCTGTAATCATTAACAGGTACATCAGACTGTTCCGATATCTAAAAAACGTCTTCACTTTTAAAGGTTTGTTTTCCATAATAGGTTTTTAATGATTATTCTGCATTCGAAAAAAACGTACTGATCAATTACATCAGACTATAGATAATCCGATTGATTGATCTCCTGATACCTGTCTTCTTCTGCAAGCTTTTCACTAAAACTGCACAGTTTAAGGTATTGTTCATACCGGTTCCTGAGAAAAGGAGCCAGATCCGTATTCGGTTCATACCGTATGCTGCCTGGCATTGTCATATGTTCCACCGCTTCATCAACCCGGTCATACGCTCCGGATACTACGGCGGCAAAAATTCCCGCTCCGAGTGCGGAAGCCTGTCTCGAGGCACCTATATACACCGGCAATTCCAGGATATCGGACAGGGTCTGCATGATATACCTCGATTTGTGTGCTATACCTCCCACTCCGAGAACGCTGTTTATCTCCAAACCCTCCTTCCTGAAATGTTCTACAATATGTTTCGCACCGAAACAGGAAGCTTCGACCAGTCCCTTATAAACATGCCCCGGTGCTATGCCCAGGTCGATATTGCTCAATGTCGCTTTTAAAAAGTTTTTTGCTTCCGGGGTTCTTCTCCCGTTAAACCAGTCTGTAGCGACCATATAACTATCGGCAGGAGCAATACGCTCTGCCTCCTGTTCCAGTATCCTGAGCACTTTTTGCCGTACAGCGGCATTACTCCCGTTTAAGCTGCTCCCCATTCGTTCCGTCATCCAGGAAAACTGTGCTGCATACCAGTTGAAAATATCCCCGAAAGCGGATTGCCCGGCTTCCATACCGGTCATTCCCGGTATGATGGAACCGTTTACCTGTCCGCATATCCCCCGCACAGGTTTCTCTCCGTACTCCCCGGGAACTACCAGCATATCGCAGGTAGAAGTCCCCATCACCTTGCACAGCTGCCCGGGGGTTACACCGGCTCCCACAGCGGCAAAATGGGCATCGATACCCCCTACTCCTATCAGTACATTTTCAGGAAGCCTGAGCACAGATGCCCATTCCGGGGCAATATACCCGGCCGCTTTATCACAGGTATGGGTCGCCTTAAAAAAAACACCGGGGAACTCCCCGAATACAGGATCGATCTTCCGGAAAAATTCCCGCTTCGGCAATCCCCCGAAAGCTTCGGCCCATAATGCCTTATGTCCTGCCGCACAACGGCTTCGCATCAGTTGCCGAACATCTTTTCCGCCGGTCAGCAGAAAAGGTACCCAGTCGCAATGCTCTACCCATGAATAACAGGCACGCCTCACTGCTGCATCCGCCCTGGTCATGTGCAGAAATTTCGCCCAGAACCATTCCGACGAATAGGTCCCGCCGACATACTTCAAATAGTCGGTTGATGACAGACTGTTGATATGGTTAATTTCTTCCGTTTCACCCTGTGCAGTATGATCTTTCCAGAGAAAAAACATGGCATTGGGATTGTGTTCAAACTCCGGATAAAGCGCCAGAGGAACCCCTTTCCGGTCTACGGCAACGGGGGTGGAACCGGTAGTCCCCACGGATATCCCCCTTACCCTTTTCCTTATGGTATCCCCGGCCTGGTCCAGTACATCGGTCACACAGAATTCGATCCCCTCAAGATAATCCCTGGGATGCTGCCGGAACTGATCTCCTAAAGGACTACAGTATCGCCCTTCCTTCCAGCGGGGGTAATAAAATTCGGCTTCGGCAATAATATTCCCGTCTGAAGAGGATAACAGCAAGGCCCTCATCGAGTCAGATCCGAAATCAAGGCCGATAACATAATGTTCACTGATTTTCATAATATCGCTTTTCTACCGGAAAATTATCTGTACAAAGGCCCAAAAACTTTACAAGCCCTGAAATCGGCATTTTCGGGGTCCATGCCGAAGGCTTCCCAGGTGGCCGGGCGGAAAATATGCCGATGTTCTATATTGTGATAGGAGACAGGTATTCTCAGCATGGATGCCAATGTAATTAACTCGGCCCCGATATGCCCGTAGGAAATAGCCCCGTGATTTGATCCCCAGCGGGCCATCACGTCATAAACCGTTCTCACACCGTCCTTATCCATAGTTCTGGGAACAAACCAGGTTGTCGGCCATGTCTTATCGGTACGGTCGTTCAGCGTTTTATGTACATTTTCAGGCAGATCAGTGCTCCATCCTTCGGCGATCTGTAACGTCGGCCCCAGTCCCCTGGTCTGATTTAAACGGCACATCGTAAGCGGCATTCCTCCCCTGGTGAGAAAAGTTGAAGAATATCCTCCACCCCGGAAATACCCCAGGCTTGCCGGGCTCCAGATAGTTGCATCCAGGCATTCTTCCACTTCCCTGTCGGTAATTTCCCAATGGGGTTTGATGGCAGGATTTTTTCCTGTGGCCTGCCTGCCCGTTCCGTCCAGGCATGCCGCCCCGGAATTGATAAGGTGAATAAACCCTTTCGAGGCAATCCCTTCAGGCTGCCAACCTGTTACGCGCTCTACTGCCGAAGGGCTCCAGTACGTACGCACATCGGCAAAGATCTGGGCGGTGTTGGTCAGCAAATAATTAAAGAGCATGGATACTCCGTTAAGGGCGTCGTTCTCCGTGGCCAGTATATAAGGGGCGCGCTTCCCGTTCCAGTCGAATGAAGAATTGAGGATCGCTTCCGAAAAATCGCCGTTCGGCAGGAAGTCGGTCCACTGACGCTGTCCCTGAAAGCCTGCAGCTATGGCTTCATGGCCCATGGCTTCTTCGCCAAAGCCCATCTTATCCAGTACGGGATTTCCTGTCATTAGATCACGTATGATCAGGGTCATTTTTACCACAAATTCCCAATCCTTATCCTTATTTTCCCGGGAACGCTGTTTGTCCTCATCGTTATAATCTACACCTTCTCTGCATTTTTCCCTGGTCCACTTCATTGCCCGGTCGAATTCCTCCCGGTCGAAAATATCCTGTTCTATTCTCCGCAATACTTCGGTAGCATCCACATATTCATTACGCATCCCCAGATATTCCTGAAAAAATGCCGAACTTACCTCAGAACCTGCAATTCCCATGGAAACGGAACCTATGGCCAGGTAACTTTTTCCTTTCATCAATGCCAGAACGAGCCCTGCCTTTGCAAAACGAAGCAGCTTCTCTCTCACATCATCCGGAATCGTATTATCATGAAGGTCCTGTACATTCTTCCCGTAAATACTGAATACCGGGATTCCTTTCTGGTTATACGCAGCCTTGGTCGCCGCAAGATAGACAGCCCCGGGGCGCTCCGTTCCGTTAAATCCCCAGATGGCCTTGGGATAATTCAGGTTGTAATCCATCGTTTCCGTGCCATATGCCCAACAGGGTGTCACGGAAATGGTACACGCTATATTTTCAGTATCAAACTTTCTCTGACAGTCTGCAGCTTCCTTTACCCCTCCGATACAAGTATCTGCGATGACACTTTCCACACACGTTCCATCGGGATATCTCAGGTTTTTCCTGATCAGTTCAGATAGTGAGACCGCCATCTGCATGGTCTTCTCTTCCAGTGACTCCCTGACCCCCCCGAGCCGTCCGTCTATAATGGGTCTGATTCCAATTTTAGGGTATGCTTTCATAAGTAATATTTAAACGATTAAGTTATTATAAAAAAAGGGTTCCTTTCAAGGTTTTTTCCGGTTTTTGGGAAAAACTCTTTCTATCTGTACTTGCTTCCCACCGAGAAAGACATTATTAAAATAGTCAAAAACCATATCCATAGATCCGAATCGTACCCCGGCCAGTTCATGCCTGGATTGTTCATAACTATTCAGCATATAGGACACATTCAGGTTTTTTAGCCTCTTCACAATACTCTCAGGCCCATCCAGTATCAGGTAACCCGGCTCCTTAGATCCGCAATAGTGATGGGAAGCTGTTGCATAAGGGACCAGGTCATCATCCATACCGTGGAAAAAAACGGCGGGGATGGCATTTTCGGCTGTAATATATCGTACATCCGGTAAAGCTCCCGCCAATGATAACACACCGCTAAACCTTATATCATCATAGGCTGAAGCATTGTCCAGCAGTAAATCCCTGTTGTATGCCGCACTTAAAACCGCTTCGGCTCCGGCACTACTCCCGCCTAATATGATCCTGCCGGGATCTATGCCCAGCTCCTCTTTGTGGTCCACTATATATCGCAAGGCATCAAACAGGTCTTCGACAGCCATTTTAAAAGTATTCATCTTCTCCGTCGCTTCGCAGTCACAACCAAAACTCTTTCCTTTTCTGGTCAGCCGGTAAGAAACAGGTATGGCCACATAACCATAAGAGGCAGCCATTTCAGACAGTTTTACCACTTCTTCCTGCCTGGGACTGTATTTACTAAAACCTCCTCCGTGCATAAAGACAAATACCGGCCGGTCCCGGGCTGTATTGTCCGGGCTGTAGATATCTGCGTATAAACTGTCTCCGTCCTTTTCTGCATAGATATGTGTCAAAGGTTTCTTTACCTTATATGCACTTTTTCCAAAATCGTGCTGGGCCTGGACGGGAAAACCGCAAACCAGAGAAAATAGCATAATAATATGTCTCATCATTCGTAACTATTACCTGTGAGGAAAATACTGGTATAAAACTGCCTTTTAAAAACAAAGCTGCTACAAATATAAATACATTTAATCGATTAAGTAATAATTTTTTAGTTATTTTTTTGATGAATATTAATTTTTAACTCTCAAATATAGCATAATATGAATATGGTTTGTTTATTACTCCGCTACCTGGAAGCACCAGATACTTAAGACACCTGAGATTTCCATAACCCAAAAACATAAATAAAAAACTTATAATCAGATATATAAGACACATACTTTCCTTTAAAACCCTATTATGTAGTGAAAAATGGCAAAAATAAATAGCTTTATACGATTAAGTTATTCTATTTTTGTCTGGATTTTGCCCGGTTTATCAATACAATGTTCTAAATATGAAAAACAAAGTTTCCTTAAAAGATATAGCCCAGAAAGTCGGGGTCTCAACAGCTACGGTATCCTATGTCCTCTCCAAGGGAGAAAACAGCGGGGTAAGCGAAAAGGTCGCCGAACGTGTCCGGCAGGTTGCAAAAGAACTCAACTATCAGCCAAACCAGATCGCCAAAAGCCTTAAAATGGGGAAAACCTTTAGCATAGGGCTCATAGTTGCAGACATTTCAAACCCGTTCTTTGCCCAAATAGCCAGAATAGTAGAAGACGAAGCCAAGAAAAAGAACTACACTGTTATCTTCGGCAGCTCTGACGAACGGGCCGAAAAGTCCTGGAACCTGATAAAATTCCTTTCCAACAGACAGGTAGACGGGTTTATCATTGCCCCCACCGAAAAATCCGAAGATCAGATAAGGTACCTCAAAGAAGAAAAGATCCCGTTTGTACTGATCGACCGCCATTTCCCCGAAATACCGTCCAATTTCGTAGAAACAAAAAATTACGAATCATCATATAAAGCCGTAAAACGCCTCATCGATACCGGGAACAAGAATATTGCCATGATCGCATACGACAATTCTCTTCATCATATGACGGAGAGAATACGGGGATATAGGGATGCACTGAAAGAGGCCGAACTCGAAAGACATGAACAGGTTTATAAGGTAAGTTACGACAATATAGAGGCGGATATGAAAGAAGCCATAAGTCTTATGTTTTCAAAAAAATCAAGACCGGAAGCTATTTTTATCGCCACAAATTCACTGGCCGTATCCGGCCTTAAATATACGGAACAATTGGGGTATAAGGTTGGAAAAGATATTGCTGTCATCAGTTTTGACCAGGGCGAAGCCTTCGATTTTTTTTACTCTCCGCTGACCTTCATCAGGCAACCCCTGTTTAAAATAGCTCAAAAGGCAACGGAAATACTGATCCGTCAGATCAACAGCAAAAAATTCATCAATGCCCGGATATCCCTGGAGGGCGAATTGATCATACGGAAATCCTGCCAGATCACTTGATTCTTTAATCTCAAAAAGGCAACACTTCCGGGCGGATCCATTCCCTACACATCTGAAGATCAGAAATCCCAGGATACTCAAACACCAGGGTCACAGCGCTTCCTTAAAATCAAAGATCCTGGTCATCACCCGCCACTTTTCTCCGGGTTTGCTGTTCGGTATGGCCTGCTGGTATTTCCACATCAGTTTTTCCCACTCCTGTACACGGGGGGTGGCTGCATCGAGTGCTTCTTTCTGCTCAAACGTAAACCCGTCATCGGTTTCCATGATCATGCAGAGCCGGTTCTCCATACGGTATATTTCCATGTTTATAATACCACACTGGCAGATGTTCCTGAGCACCTCGGGCCAAACCTGCCTGTGATGCTCTTCATACGCCGCTATAAGTTTTTTATCCGGCTTGAGATCCAGGGCGAGACAATACTTTTTCATCCATATAACATTTTAATGATGTAAAAAACGGGTTACCAAAGAACGCTCTCATGCCAGACAGGCAACAAGATCATCCTTTAACCGAATTGGCAGAAGCTTTTTTATTTACCCACATTCCGTATAAGCTAATATACACAAAGCAGAGCAAAGGAAGTATAAATGAAATGTTAACTTCCGGGACACCTGTAATGGAAACATCATTTACCCCGCTTCCTCCTATGTCGATGATAAGTGCCTGTAACTGTGGCATAAGCGCCCCTCCCACTATAGCCATTACCAGTCCGGCCGCCCCGATCTTTGCTTCTTCTTCATTCAGCCCTTCCAGTGCTATCCCGTATATGGTGGGGAACATCAGTGACATGGCAAACGAAATCCCGACAATACAGTACAGACCGGCCATGCCATGCGTCCATATGGCCCCTGCCGTAAGTGCCATGCCCAAAACGGCAAACCACATCAGCAATTTCCCTGAGTTCATAAAACGCAGCATATAGGTTCCTATGGCCCTCCCCATCAGGAACAGCACAAAAGCCGTAAACTGGTAATAGGCCGCATCGTCACTACTCATGGCTATGGCTTCGGCATACTGATAGATGTAGGTCCAGCACATGATCTGTGCTCCCACATACAGTATCTGGGCGAGTACCCCTAAGGTGTATTTCCTGTTGGTAAACAGATCGGAAAATGTTCTCTTAAGGCCCGGAACGCCGTTCTCATCCCTTACCTGGGGCATTCTGCATACGGCTATGAGTACAAATACTGCCAGGATAACGAGGCCCAGGGCCACATAAGGGTCCCTGATTACCATAAGGTCTGAAGTGCGTATCACAACTTTCGAGGCCTCATCCAGGGCGTTGAAATCGTCCACATCCACAGATTGCAGTTTCTTGAGTACAAACTGCTGGGCAACGATCAGTCCCAATACCAGCCCCAACGGGTTAAAGGCCTGTGCCAGGTTAAGGCGCTGTGTGGCTGTTTTCTGGTCTCCCATGGCCAGGATATAGGGGTTGGCCGTGGTTTCCAGGAAGGCCAGTCCGAAGGTAAGTATATACAGCCCCAGGCAAAAGAACCAGAACTTTTCTGTGATCGCCGCAGGATAGAAAAGCAAGGCTCCCGCAGCATAGAGCGCCAGTCCTATGAGTACTCCTACCTTGTAGGAATACTTCCTTACAAAAAGGGCGGCCGGCAGCGCCATACAGAAATAGCCGCCGTAAAAGGCCATCTGTACCCATGAAGCCTGGGTATTGGTGAGTTCGAGAACTTTTTTAAAGGCCTGTACCATGGGATCGGTAACCGCATTGGCAAACCCCCACAGGGCGAAAAGGGAGGTGACCAGTATAAAGGGAACCAGGTTTTTCCTGGATACTACGGGAGGTAAAGAATCTTTTTTCACTGCAATACGGGTGTTACGATTAAGGTTGATGATCCGTTTTTTCAGGTTCAGGTCAATGCCCGGTCCAGGTGTACATAGCCGCCGTCAACAAAAAGCAGTTGCCCGGTGGTATGGCTCGACTTCCCGGACAGGAGAAAGGCCACGGTACTTGCAATCTCTTCCGGGAGGGTCATCCGTTTATCCAGCGGTATCCTCGAAGTTATATCCCTCAGTTTTTCTTCGGGGTCCGGAAAACTCCCTACCCATTTCTGGTAGGCCGGGGTATAGCATTCCGAGACAATGACAGCATTGACCCGTACTCCATAGGGCAGCAGTTCTACCGCCCATTCCCGGGTAAGCGCATTTCTCCCCCCGTTTGCCGCAGCATATCCGGAAGTTCCTCCCTGTCCTGTAAGTGATGTTTTGGAGCCTATATTTACTATACTTCCCTTGTTTTTCCTGAGTTCAGGCAAGGCGTAATGTGCCATCATGAAATAATGGGTCAGATTTTTGCTGATGGAAGCCATAAAGCTTTCATAGGTACCGTTTTCCAGGCTTACCCCGTCGTTTACCCCTGCATTATTGACCAGTCCGTCTATTCGGCCCAGGGTCTTCACTACATTCCCGATACTCTCCTTGCACATCTCGGGATCGGTGAGTTCCGCTACAAAAGAATACGCCTTCCCTCCCCTTTCGCGAATGGCATTTACAGCCTTTCCGTTATCTTCCTCCTTTCTTCCCACGATCACCGGAACAGCACCTTCACCGGCCAGCGCCTCACATATTCCGAAACCAATACCCCGGGCCCCTCCCGTAACCACGATCACCTTATCTTTTAGTCCTAAATCCATAATCCGTTTTCTTTTTCAGGTACCATCTTAAAAGCTAAAAACAGGCTTTCGTTAAAATAACACCTAAATAATTAACAATTTAATATTTATATTTTAAAAACACCTTCAACCTTTCTTTATTGACTGCAAAAATGATCTTTTCACCACCGGTATATTTTATTCCATCTCAAGGCCGCCGTTAAGCCTTATCCTTTTTCCTGCGGGCAGTTGTACCTCCTTTTCCGTACCCCCGTATAACAGTTTACAGAGCTGTGCCTTTCCGGAATACAGCGTTAATGCAGACAATTTACCGTCTTTCCATTCCACATCCACAGTAATATTTCCCCTGGCCACAAGCCCTTTTACCTTACCCGAAGGCCAGTTTCCGGGAAGTGCGGGAAGTAAACGGATAAACCCTTCGTGCGACTGTACCAGCAGTTCGGCCACCCCGGCGGTATACCCGAAATGGAATCTTCGTTCAACTGAATTCTTTCGTGCGAAGGGTCCCCGAATACCATCGCCCCGAACCTCCCGTTCCCTATGGGAAGTGCTTCCATCCAGCCCCGGGCGGGCTGTTCGTACCAGAACTCGTCAGCATTGCGCTGCGCTGCTCCTTTCGGGGGTCCCTCCGGTGTGCGGTTACAGGAAACTGTAAAAGACCACAGCGGCATAAAACAGTGCTTTTCCGTACCTGTAATGTTTCATGGGCGCCTGTTTTTATGCTCCGGCCTTTACCTTAAACGTCCAGCCCTGTGTATCTCCTATCGCGTTCAGTGCTTCTTCGGGAACAGTGATCTCCAGCCCTTTTTCCTCATCGTATTTCCATTCCAGGGGCGTTTCATACCCCAGCAGTACCACCTGCGATCCTTCTTCGGGTTTCAGTTGTTCCAGCCGCACTGTCTTCCCCGGTTTTTCAAAGGTAACGGCATAGTAAAAAGGAGTTCCCCTTTTCCGGGTAAACCGTATGTTTTCTCCCTGCTGATACCCGGATTCCGGACTTTCGGTACCGTAAACAGCTTCCCCGTTCACCTTTATCCACGCTCCTATCGCATCAAGGCTTTTTACACTGGCCTCCGGGATACGGCCTTCGGCATCCGGTCCTATATTCAACAGGTAATTACCTCCCTTGGCCGCCGCATCTACCAGGTTGCGGACAAGTACGGCCGGGGATTTCCAGTTGTTGTCATCTGTTTTATATCCCCAGGTATCATTCATGGTCATACACGACTCCCAGTCCAGGTCCGAAGTCCCGTCCAGGATCTCCTGTTCCGGTGTCCCGAAGTCTCCCGCATAGTCACTGTCTCCCTTATTCATGCCCTGCATCCCCTGTCTTCCCTTGTCTACCCGGTTATTGATAATGATATCCGGCTTCAGCCGGCGAACGTACTGATACAGGTCCAAACCCTGTTCATGGGTAAATTCTTCCTCCCACTCCCCGTCGAACCACAGAATGGCGGGATCGTATTTCTCGACCAGTTCTTTCAATTGTGGTTTCAGGTAGTTTTCCAGGTAATCTGCAAAACGCCGCTCATTATTTTCAGACGCTTCTCCCCCCGCATAGGTGTCGGCATGGGCATCCGGATGATGCCAGTCTATAATGGAATGATACAGCCCGAATTTTACTCCCTGTGCCTTACAGGCATCCGCCAGGGCCCTGAGTATATCCTTGCCATAAGGAGAGAAATCAACCACATCGTAATCGGTCAGCCCCGAATCCCACAAACAGAATCCGTCGTGGTGTTTGGAGGTAAATACCATATATTTCATCCCCGCATCCTTCATCCGGCTCACCCATTCGTCGGCGTCAAATGCGGCGGGATTAAACTCCCTGGCATAACCTTCGTAGACCTCAACGGGGATCCCGGCATTACGCATGATCCATTCCCCGGCACTTTTCACCTCTTTTCCCTCATATCTACCCGCAGGCACGGCGTATGCTCCCCAATGTACGAACATCCCGAACCGGGCTTCGCGCCACCATGCCATTCGTTCGTCAAAAGCTGCCTCCTTTTCTTCCGGGTAGTTTACTGCCTGTGTGGTTCCGGAATGTTTTTCCCCCGTTTTGGGCTTCTGCCTGCAACTTATGGCCAGTAAAACGGTCAATACTGCAAATGGAATGATTTTCATAAGTATGGTTTTTGGTTTATCTTATATTTTATATTCCGGAAATCCCGTAAAATTTCACGGCATTCTGCCCCATGATCCCCGGCAATTCATCTTCGCTGTAAAAATTCCGTACCAGGCGTACCACCTCGCCGTACCGGGCAGCCACCAGGCAAACCGGCCAGTCGGAGCCGAACATGATCCGGTCTGTTCCGAAGGCTTCCGTAACCGCCTCCAGAAAAGGCTCGAAATCTCCCTGCTCCCAGCAATAGCCCTCTGTTTCCGTGACCATTCCGGATACCTTGCAGTACACATTACCGCACTGTGCCAGTTCCCGGATATGCCCGGCCCAGATACGATCCACACCTTTCGAAACGGCGGGTTTGGCTATATGGTCCAGCACAAAAGGCTGGGCCGGAAATTGTCGCACCAGGGCTATGGCCTCAGGTAGCTGGTGTGCATGGACCAGGATATCGTAGGTGAGGCCGAAGTCTTTAAGAGCGGTGATCCCCCTCCTGAAATCAGGGCGGGACATAAACCCGTCCGGTTCGGCCTGTACGATATGGCGCACCCCCCGGAAGAAGACATTTTCCGAAAAGTGCTCCAGTCGTTCCCCGGCCTTGTCCGACAGGAGGTCCACCCAGCCTGTCACCCCCTTTATAAAAGCGTGCTCACGGGCACATTCCAGGAGAAACCGGGTTTCGTCCTCAGACTGGCTTGCCTGGACTGCTATACACCCCTGTATCCCGTGTTCCCGCAGTACGGGTTTGAGGTCGGAAGGCATAAAATCGCGGCGTATAGCCTTCATGGAATCGTCGATCCATCCGTCCCGCTGCGGGTCGTATTGCCAGAAATGCTGATGAGCATCTATATACATAGCGTTATCGGTCATTTTTCCTGGTATGCCACAGCTTCCTGCCTGGCCTCTCCCAGTCCTTCTATTCCGAGTTCCACCACATCTCCCGGTTTCAGGTACCTGGGCGGCTGAAATCCGAGTCCCACACCTGCCGGGGTTCCGGTAGAGATTACATCTCCGGGAAGCAGGGTCATAAATTCACTCAGGTGGCTTATCACTTCGGGAATATTAAATATAAAATCCGAGGTATTGGAATCCTGCATCAATTCTCCATTGACTTTCAGCCACAGGCGAAGGTTATGCGGATCGAGATCTTCATCAGCCGTTACCAGGTAAGGCCCGAGCGGAGCAAAAGTATCACAGCTTTTTCCCTTTACCCATTGCCCACCGCGCTCCAACTGATATTCGCGCTCACTATAATCGTTGTGCAATGCATACCCGGCCACATAATCCATTGCTTCTTCTTTACTTACATAAGATGCTTTTTTTCCGATGACCACGGCAAGTTCCACTTCCCAATCGGTTTTTTGCGAACCACGGGGAATAATTACCGGGTCGTTAGGGCCTGTAACAGACGAGGTTGCTTTAAAGAAAACCACCGGTTCCTCAGGGGCTTTCATCCCGCTTTCCGCAGCGTGTTTTGCATAGTTAAGCCCGATACAAATCAGCTTGGAAGGCCGCTTTACCACGGGGCCGAAACGAAATTCCCCCCTTATCACGGGGCATGTGTCCTGATGCTCCCCTAACCAGGTTTTCAGACGGGCAATCCCGTTGTTCCCGAAAAAGTCTTCGGTATAGTCCTCCCCGAAAGCGCTTACGTCCAGCTGTTTGCCACCAGGAAATTCCACTCCCGGCTTTTCGCTGCCTTCCGGTCCGAATCTGAATAATTTCATCTGTTCTTTTTTATTTGTTTTTCATAGGTCAGATGGAATGCCCAATGATCATTTCGGTTGGTATCCGAAAATCTTGGTTATGGGCATTTCATATGAATAAAGTTAGTTTAAACTGTTTATCAACAATATACAATATTAATGTTAGCGGGCTTCCCTTTTCCTGGTCCCGGTTACAATCCCCTCATCTCCCGGTCTCCCCTTCCCTACAAACATATATCCAGATCAGCAACCACAACATTCAAAATTTAAAATTCAACATCCATCCCGCCCGGTCCGTTCAGCTGTTTAGCCTAATAAACCCTCCGTCCAGGGGGTAATCCGTTCCCGTAGTGAAAGAAGCATCGTCCGAACAAAGGAAATAAGCCAGCCTGGCCACCTCTTCCGGCCTGGCCATTCGTCCTATGGGCTGTGTCTTCGACAGTTTATCGTACATTTCACTTTCTTTTCCCGGGTAATTTTGAGCCAGGAAACCATCCACAAAAGGGGTGTGTACCCTGGCCGGGGAAATACTGTTACAGCGGATACCGTCTGCCACATAATCCTTTGCCACGGAATATGTCATCGCAAGCACGGCCCCCTTGGTCATGGAATAGGCAAAACGGTCGGCTATTCCCACATGCGATGCGATGGAAGCCATATTCAGGATCACCCCGCCCCCGTTTTGTCTCATATGGGGAATGGCCGCGTGGATACAGTGGTACACTCCCTTTACATTGACTGCAAACAGCTTGTCCATATCCGCTTCCGAAGTGGTCTCTACGGTACCTATATGCGATATCCCGGCATTATTGACAAGGACATCAATGGTAGCGGAAGCGGCAATATCGTCCATAACCGCTGCCACCCGGGCCTGGTCACTGACATCACAGGAAATGATGTGCAGATGCGCTCCCGCACCGGCAAAGACCTTTTCGGCAGCCCCGGTATCCCGTTCCAGTATAAAAACGGTATGTCCCTTGTCGAGGAATACGCGGCTGATCGCCGCTCCTATCCCCGATCCTCCTCCGGTTACAATTACATTTTTCGGCATGTTCCTGGTATTTATGTTTATTACGGTACCTGTCGGAATACCATACATCACCGTATTCCCGGTACCTTATTAATGTTTTTCTGTCGCTATTTCTTCTACAGCCCTTCTCCCCTACAGGGATATCCCTCTTTTCCAGGGAATAAAGTCGTCCTGCCCCAGCCTCCCGGCACAGGTTTGCCGCTCCCCGCCGGCCACTGCAATGATCAGCTCCATCAGCTCGTCTGCCAGGGCTTCCTGCGACATCCCTGCAGAAAAAAGCCTTCCGGCATCAAAATCTATAATATCCTTCATCCGTTGCGGCAATGCGGAATTGGAAGAGATCTTGATCACGGGACAAACCGGGTTGCCGGTAGGCGTGCCCAATCCTGTGGAAAAGAGCGTGATATTCGCCCCTGCCCCTGCCAGCCCGGTAGTCGACTCCACATCATTCCCCGGGGTACATAACAGGTTAAGCCCTCGCCGGACCGCATATTCCCCGTAATCCAGTACATCCGACACCGGACTTCTTCCTCCCTTGGTCGCCGCCCCGGCCGACTTGATAGCATCTGTTATCAGTCCGTCCCGGATATTCCCCGGAGAAGGGTTCATATCGAATCCCGATCCTACCCCGAGGGCCCTGTGTTCATAATTTTTCATAAGGCGGACAAATTTTTCTGCAGTACTCCTCTCCGTACAGCGATCGATAAGGTCCTGTTCCACTCCGCATAATTCGGGAAATTCGGCCAGGATACTTTTTCCTCCCAGGGCATTGATCCTGTCGGCCACCTTCCCTATGAGCGGATTTGCCGATATCCCCGAAAAACCGTCAGACCCGCCGCATTCCAGTCCTATCGTAAGTGCTCCCAGCGGGGCCGGGGCACGACGGCAGGTATCGGCCTGTTGCAGGCCTTCAAAGGTAGTGCGGATCACCTCTTTCAACATAAGTGCTTCGGAACCGTACTGCTGCTGTTCGAAAAAATACAGGGGTTTTCCCGGCCCTCTCCCTTCTTTCCCGAGAGCTTCTTTCAGCATGTCTGCCTGGGCGTGCTGGCACCCCAGGCTCAATACCGTTGCACCGGCCACATTCGGGTTTTTGATATAACCGGAAAGCAGGTTTACCAGTAATTGTGTATCCTGCCGTGTGCCCCCGCAGCCCCCCTCGTGAAGGAGAAACTTTATGCCGTCCACATGCTCAAAAAGCCTTGTCCCTACCACGGCAGCCTTTACCTCATTTCCATTGTCTTTTCCACAGGCCCCCGCCAGTTCCCGAACCAGTAACCGGTAAGGGTTTTCCGGGCGAAACCCCAGTTCGGTTTCCAGGGCTTCCTGCAAAACCCGGAGATTGCGGTTCTGGCAAAAGACCAGGGGTATAAAAAGCCAGTAATTCGCCGTTCCCACCTGGCCGTCCCTCCTGTGATATCCCATAAAGGTACGCTGTTCAAAAGCCCCTACCGGCGGAGGGGTGTATTCATACTCCTTATCATGTATATTATAGGGAGCCGCCACATGGCTGGTATTTCCGGTGGTGATCATACTTCCTTCAGGCAGTGATATCCCGAGTTTCCCGACGGGTACTCCATACATATACAGGATGTCTCCTTTTTCCAGGGAAACAAGGGTAAACTTATGTTTCACCGGGATATGATCTGCCAGCCGGATCTCCCTTCCGCCTGCGAATATTGTTTCCTGCTCCTCAAGATCGGTCAATGCAACCGCAACATTGTCTGCAGGGGCTATTCTTAAAAATCGTTCCAATGGACAACTAATGCTTTATATCCGTATTTTTTCCGTAATGCTTTCCGGAAGCAGTGCCTTTCTAACCCCCCGGGAGATTTAAAAATCCCGGGGACTGGTGAGGGGTAAAACCGGTCAACTTTCAAAAATATAATCTTTATACTGTTAAAAGTTCTTATATCTTTGCGTTTTATTGTACAATATTTGCATTTCTGCGATGCTATCAGGAAATACACTGTGAATTTACATTTTTTACATAAAAACCTGGAAACGAACTTTAAAGTTTCCATTCATAACCAACCGGAGTTTCTCAAGCTCTGGCATTATCACCCGGAATATGAACTGGTATACATTTCCAGGGGAAGAGGGACTATTTATGTAGGAGACCACATAGGGCCCTATAACCCGGGAGACATCTTCCTGATCGGCTCCAACCTCCCTCATATGTTTGAGACCACAGCAGTTACGGGAAGTGAAGAAGACATTGTTTCGGAGTCATACGTAATTCATTTCAGGGATTCGTTTTTGAGGGAGTTTCTCCGGCTCCCCCTCGAATTCGGATACATCCCGACCCTGTCTGAAGCAGCAGTCGCGGGACTGTCCTTTCCTTCTCCGGCTCCCGGTATATCCGGGTCACTCCGAAAACTCGCCCACGGCAGCATCAGGGAAAACACCCTGGATATCCTGCGAATATTGTACCAATTGGAGCAACAGGAAAAAACAACGCTTGCCAGCCCTGCCTGGATAGACCAGTTCAATTCCCGCGACCGTAAACTGAACCGGATACTGCAATACATCATGCTCCATTTTCAGGAAGACCTTTCACTGGAAGCCGTAGCCTCGTATTCCGGTATGAACAGAACGGCTTTCTGCCGGTACTTCAAGGGTAAAACAGGGAAGTCCTTTATTACTTTCCTCAACGATCTGCGTATCAGTTTTGCCTGTAAGGCACTGCTGGAAGATATTCCCTCCCGGTCTGTTTCCGAGGTTTGCTATGCCTCCGGGTTTAACAGTCTCTCCTATTTCCACCGTATTTTTAAAAGGCATAAGGGAGTAGCCCCTTCGGAATACCAGGGAGGTTAGACGGTGTTTGCCTACCGGCAAACAGTTATTAGGTTATTGGGTTACTAAATTATTTAGTCAACACTCAATAACTCAAGAACCTGTAACCAAAGGATATACAAAAATGTATAGGACCTAAAATACTATAATGGAATTGCAGGCCTGCCTGCCGGCGAAGACAGCGTTTTTAACCTTTAATTTGAAATAAACCGGTCTCTCTCCACGTGGTTTCCTCCGGGGTGCCCTCTGCTATACCGTCTGTTCGATAAGGTACAATCCGAATTTTATTTTCCAGTACGGCA
Source organism: Sinomicrobium soli (assembly GCF_003285545.1). Classification (GTDB taxonomy): domain Bacteria; phylum Bacteroidota; class Bacteroidia; order Flavobacteriales; family Flavobacteriaceae; genus Sinomicrobium. The sequence goes on from NZ_QLNV01000002.1 coordinate 79,864, forward strand.
ACGCTCCCTTAAAGTGATCGTAATAAGGTTTAAGGGCCTCTTTCTCTTCGAGTACTTCCCTGGCCTCTCTCAGTAATTTCACTTCATCTTCCGTGATAAAGCCCATCAGGTCTATGGCTTCGCCCTGCTGGTGCTTTTTCAGTAAATGGCCCATGACGGTCTCTTCCTTCAGCATCCTTTTTTCTGCAATATAGCCAACATCATGCCCCTGTTTATAGAGTACAAAAGTCTGGTCTTCAGTAGCCAGTTTTTTCTGCTGTTCTGCCTTATACCCGGCGATAACTTCCAGGAAACGGTCGGCATATTTTTCCAGTTTCACCTGTCCTACGCCCAGTATCCGGCCAAACTCTTCCCGGTCCGAAGGGCATTTGGACTCCATATCCCTCAGGGAAGCATCGTTAAAAATGATATAGGCAGGCATCTTTTCTTCTGAAGCGATCTCCGACCGCAGTTTTTTAAGGCGTACAAAAAGTCCGTCGTTACCTTCCGTCGTCCGGTCTGCCGGCGACACTTTCTTTTTCTTTGCGGAAGGCGTTTCGGTATGTGCCAGCTTAACCGTTCTTCCGTTAAAAAGAACCTCCCTGGCCGCATCCGTAAGCAACAATCGGCCGTGTTCCTGAAAACGGACCTCGAGTATGCCCTGGTTGATCATCTGGATGATATACTGCTGCAACTGCCGCCAGGCCACATCTCTTGCGGCACCATAGGTCTTCAGGTGCTGGTAGCCCTTGTCAAAAACCGCGGCATTCTGTGCTCCCCTGAGGACATCGGTTACCATTCCCAGGGCTTCCTGCTCCTTTAACCGGGCCACTGCAGAGCATACTTTCTGCGCCAGCACGGTACCGTCGAAATAACGGGGAGGGGACTTACACACATCACAATGCCCGCAGCCTTTCTCCAGTTTTTCCCCGAAATAATGGAGCAGGGTAATCCGCCGGCAGTGGAGGGTTTCGGCAAACTGCTGCATGCGTTCCAGCTTGGCCGACTGCACCTCCTCCGTAGGCGTATTTTCTATAAATCTCCGCTGCTGTATCACATCGGCATAACTGTAAAACAGCAGTGCATGTGCCGGTAAGCCATCGCGCCCGCTCCGGCCTATTTCCTGGTAGTAACCTTCCACGTTCCTGGGCATGTTGTAATGAATCACCCAGCGCACATTGCTTTTATCTATTCCCATCCCGAAGGCTATCGTAGCCACGACAACGGGTATCCTGTCATTCACGAAATCCTCCTGTACCCTGCTCCGCTCTTCCGGCGTCATCCCTGCGTGATAGGCCGCCGCATCCACCTCCCGGTCCCGCAGTTTTGCCGCGAGCTGTTCCGTCGATCTTCGGCTCAGGCAATATATGATTCCGCTCTCGCCGGGATGCTCATGAAGGAAAGACATGATCTGCGTAAAACGGCTGGTTCCGGGCCTCACCTCGAGGAAAATGTTCTCCCGGTCGAAAGAAGCGATATGGGTATGAGCTTCCCGGATATTGAGCTGAAACAGGATATCCTCACGGGTAGCCGCATCGGCAGTAGCGGTAAAAGCCGCTACCGGAACACCGGGAAACCTCTCTTTCAGGTCCTGAAGCCGGGTATAGGCCGGGCGGAAATCATGCCCCCAGGAAGAGATACAATGCGCTTCATCCACTGCGATCATACTTATTTTATGCTGCCCGAACTCCTGTACCAGGTGCTGAAGGCTTTCCGGGGCTATATACAACAACTTTAAGGTCCCCGCCCTCAGACCGGCCCATAGCTCAGACTGAGACTCGGGGGTCTGGTTGCTGTTATAGCAGGCCGCTGCGATCCCGTTGGCACAAAGTGCATCCACCTGGTCCTTCATCAGTGCGATAAGGGGCGAGATCACTATGGCCGTACCCTCCGACACCAGCGCCGGCAATTGAAAGCACAGTGATTTCCCACCGCCCGTAGGCATTACGGCGAGTACGTCCTTACCTGTAAGGATATGCTTTATAATATCCTCCTGTCCCGGACGAAAATCGTCATAACCAAAATATTTCTTGAGATATGTCTTAAGATCATGAGTAATGGCCATGGCACAAAATTATAAACATTTTCCCGGATTATTGATATGCTGAATTTTTGTACGGAATCCGGAGCCTGAAGTCCGAAACCAGAGGGTTAAAGGGTGCTGCTTGCAGGTTGTCACACAAAGGAACGCAGAGCCGGAGCTAAAAACATGGCAGAAGCCGTTGATCAGGATCAGGGCCCGAAAAAACGGCCCGCCACATTTCGGGCCTTCCCCGGAGGAGAATCCCTATTTCCCCAGTAAAAGCAATTCATTACACTGTATTTCGGTAATGTAATGACGCTGCCCGTTGCTGTCTTCCCAGGAGCGGGTGGTCAGTTTGCCCTCTACAGCAATTTCCTTTCCCTTGTTCACATAACTCTCCACGACATTCACCAGCCCGCCCCGCACCACGATATTGTGCCAGTGCGTGCGGTCTACCTTCTGGCCGTCCCTGTCTTTGTAACTGTCGTCGGTGGCCAGCGGAAAACGGGCTATGCGATTCCCGTCCTTAAAACTCACATACTCGGGGTCCTGCCCCAGTCTCCCGATCAACTGAACCTTGTTTCTGATTGCATTCATGATATTGTATTTAAAAGTTAGACTTCAATGCTGCCGTCCGGTTTGTCCCTTTTGGCAATACAAACATAAATGCCTTTTTCCCTTTTATTCGGTAGTTAATTATTTACTTTCGCTTGTAAACGGTTATACATGACTAAAAATATATTTTTCACTCAAATACAGGTAGTTACATCTTCTCATACATCCCCCTTAATTTTTGAGGAGTGATCACATGCTGCCAGTCTTTTCCCAGGGCATTTTCCCATAAGGGGACCATTCCCAGGGATACGTTTATGATGGTATCAAGGTCGTCATCGCCGAGCCCCTCACAAATACCGCGGGGGATCTCCACGCCGTGTTTATCCACCATTTTCCTGAAGTGTTTAACGCCCTCGGGATAGAATTCTTCAAGCTGGTTAAACACGATACAGTTTCCTATACCGTGACGTGTGCCGAGAAGATAGGAAAGTCCGTAACTCATGGCATGTGCCACTCCCACCTGTGAATACGCAATACTCATTCCCCCGTGCCAGGAAGCCATCATCAGTTTGCCTCTCAGGTCTTCATCCGGAAGTGAATTCCCCAGGAATACTTCATTACACAGCTCCTGGGCTTTCTCACCATAACTTTGACTAAAGGCATTGAGATAGGTCCCGGTAAGGGATTCCACACAGTGGATATAGCAGTCCATCCCCGTGTAAAACCATTGGTCGAGAGGAACCCCCGCAGTGAGGTCGGGATCCAGCACCACCTGGTCAAAGGTGGTAAAATCCGAATTTATTCCGAGTTTCTTTTCCGGTCCCGTAAGTACGGTGGTCCTGGAAACTTCTGCCCCGGTACCGCTTATGGTCGGGATACCTACATGAAATACAGCCCGGTGCTTCACCAGGTCCCATCCCTGGTAATCTGCAGAAGACCCTTCATTGGTCAGCATCAAAGCCACTGCCTTGGCCAGGTCCATCACCGTACCTCCGCCGATCCCTATAATCCCGGAGGGCAATGTTTCGAAATCATGTCTTATCCGGTCCCTGATGGCGTCTACCTGTGAGGTTTTAGGTTCTGCCAGGGAGTTTATATATAGTATACTGTCTTTCCCGTAAAGCGGGATTCGCTGTTCCAGGGGACTCCCTTTAAAAACATCGTCCAGCAGAAAAATAAACGGGGCTTTTTCACTATCTCTCTTCGGAGCCAGGATCTCTTCCAGCTGGTCAAAACTACCACGCCCGAAGATCACCCGGGGTACCATCGGGAAATTTTTAAACTTCATAACATTGCTTGCTTTTTGCGTTTTTTATTCCAAAACTTCGAAACACATAAGTTCTTTCAACCACATCAACCTATGCATTTCAGGGCGTACTCCCCGTGGTTACTGCAGAAAACGCAGTATTTCCTTAATATTACTTACCGTATCATACCCCCCGTTATCATCTTTCTCATCTATCGTTTCATGCAGCCATGTAGTATGGAAAGGCACATGTATGGCATGCCCTCCCAGGCCGATCACGGGCAGGATATCCGATTTAAGGGAATTTCCTACCATGAGAAATTCAGTTACGGGAATTTCCAGGTGATCCAGCAAATTGCTGTAATTCTCTTCCTTCTTATCACTCAATACTTCTATATGATGAAAATACTCCGACAGTCCGGAACGTTCCATCTTTCTCTCCTGGTCGAGAAGATCTCCCTTGGTGAGCAATATAAGCCGGTACCGGCCGCTCAACTGTTCAAGAACCTCTTTTACCCCGTCGAGCAGTTCCACCGGTTTGGTGATCATCTCTTTTCCAAGATGCAGGATTTCCGATATGGTTGCGGTAGTAATCTTTCCATTTGACAAATCCAGGGCACTTTCTATCATAGACAGGACAAACCCCTTGATCCCGTATCCGTAGAGCCCGAGATTCTGCATTTCCATCCTGAACAGTTCCTGATCTATCTTGTTCTCGGTTTCATACCGGGACAACAGGCGGGCAAATTTCTGTTCGGTTTCCCTGAAGTATGTTTCATTTACCCACAGTGTGTCATCGGCATCAAAACCGATAACCTTTACGCCTTTATATTTTATTTCCATAACTTCCTTGCTCGTTCCAGGTCATCGGGAGTATCGATCTCCACCCCTTCCACATCCGTTTCCACCATCTTTATTTTCTTGCCGTATTCCAGGTACCTGATGGCCTCGATTTTTTCCGAGGCCTCCAGGGGCAACATGGGCAGGTGGTAAAAATCCATAATCGCACTTTTCCTGAAAGCATATATTCCCTTGTGTTTAAAATACCGCGCTCCTACATCCCTCGCCCTGGGATAAGGGATGGGCGAACGGGAAAAATAGAGTGCGAACCCCTGGTGGTCCGTGATCACTTTCACGATATTGGGATTGCTGATCTCTTCCCAGTCTGTAATCTCGGTCATCAGTGAGGCCAGGTCAATTTCCCTTTTTACATCTTCCCCGAAGACCTCTACCACCTTCTTCAGGCTTTCCTTTTCCGTAAAAGGCTCGTCTCCCTGTACGTTCACCACAATATCCACATCCATCTTCTCCACCGCTTCGGCTATCCGGTCACTTCCGCATTCGTGCTCCCTTATGCTCATTATGGCCTTTCCGCCGTTAGCTACAATTTCCCTGAAAATAACCTCACTATCCGTCACCACATATACATCACTAAAGAGTCCGGTCCGTAAAGCCGCCTCATAGGTCCGGACAATAACAGGCTTTCCGTTGAGGTCCTTCATCAGCTTTCCCGGAAGACGGGTAGCGGCATACCGGGCGGGTATCATGGCTATTATTTTCATTTTTAGTTTTTTAGTTTGTAGTTCTTAGTTGTTAGTTTATGGTTTGGGCATTGGGCTTCCCTCCGGTCCGGATGACAACTCCCGACTATTTTACCCTTTCTCCTGTATACGGATGATTTTTACGGAAGGCCAAAATTAAGCTATTTCTCCTCATCCTTAAAAATTATTGCTCCGGCTTTTGCTGTTTTACAGCTGCGGGAAGCATCCCGGGTAAAAATATCAGCGGGATTTTCGCGGCCTGATGCGGTGATAGAAGCGATACACCACCACAAGAATAAGAATGACAAACACAACAGCTATCACAGGCACTATTACGGACAATACCGAGAGTACTCCCGATACCAGTGTCTCTATTACCGTGATCAGGGGGTTTCCGAAGCCTGCCGTTGTTACGGAAGAAGTTGCCCTGGTAGTTACCGACGCGCCTTTTATCGCCGCTGCCGTACCTCCGCCGGCGATCAGCCCGATCGTCCAGGTCATCGCGGGGTCCAGGCCGGCCAGGGTAGAGACCACTACCAGTGTCCCCGCAACTCCGGCCAGGGGAAGCGCTATGCTGTCGAGCAGGTTATCTACCCACGGAATAAAATAGGCGAATACTTCTGCCACTACGGCCACTACGAGAATGATCAGTGCAGGCCATCCCCCGAGCCATTGCCAGTTTTCATTGAGGTCCCACACACCGAAATGTGCTGCCAGGCTCAGCACCAGCAGCGGAACAAAAACGCGGAACCCCGTACTTGCTGCAAGCCCGATCCCCAGAAAAATGCTTATAACGGTTTCTGATGTCATACCTCTCTTTTTTTGTAACCGAACCAAATTTAAGGAATCATTCCCCTACAAAAAAATCATCCTTAAAACCGATGAGGTAAAGCTTGTGCCTGGCCCGGGTTACCGCAGTGTACAACCACCTCAGGTAGTCCCTGTCAATGCCGTCGGGAAGATACGGCTGCTCGACGAATACCGTATCCCATTGCCCTCCCTGGCTTTTATGACAGGTTATCGCATAGGAAAATTTAACCTGCAGGGCATTGAAGTACTTGTTGTTCTTCACTTTGAGAAACTTTTTATAGCCCGACCTCTCCTCTTCATAATCCTTCATCACCTCCTGGTACAGCCTGTTGGAATCTTCATACGACAGCGATGGTGTCTCGGCATGAATGGTGTCGAGCAACAGCACGGTTTCCAGCGGGGACATATCCGGATAATCGATCATGCGGACCTTTACTTCGGCAAACTTAAAGCCGTAAAGTTCCTTTATCGCAAAGATCTCGAGCACTTCGACAATATCTCCGTTCGCAATAAACCCCGCCTCACTGCTGGTCTTTACCCAGAAATAATTGTTTTTTACCACCATCAGCAGGTCACCGGCGGTAAGTTCGTTGTCGTGAAACAGTATCCTGCTCCGTATCTGCTGGTTATACAGGTTGGCACGTTTGTTCGAGCGTACGATAATAACCGTCTCTTCCTGCCCCCTGTTGCCATATGCCTCATCAATCGCACTCTGGATATCGTATCCGTCGGTAAGCCGGACAATATCGTCAAAACCCCCCAGTTCGAATTTGAAATCAAAGATCCCGTCATCGCCCAGGCATTCCCTGATACCGGTAGCATTGTAGAGAATCCCCGAATGCAGCTGCTGCCGCACTACCTCGTCCAGTTCTATCATCCCCACTTCCTTGTTGTAATGAAGTCCGAGCGTATTTTCGTCCAGGGCCGGGCTTATATCCAGGTTCACCGGGGGCAACTGGGCAGTATCCCCGATAAGCATGAGTTTGCAATTATGCCCTGAATATACGTAATACATCAGGTCGTCGAGCAAAGAACCGTTTTCAAACAGCCTGGAATCTCCCGGCAGGTCGGGGATCATGGAAGCCTCGTCTACGATAAAAAGCGTATCGCGGTGCTTGTTGGGCTGCAATACGAATTTCATGGCTCCTCCCTTCCCCTTTTTGGGGAAATAGATCTTCTTGTGGATCGTAAAGGCCCTGGTACCTGCATACGAAGTGATCACTTTGGCCGCCCGGCCGGTGGGGGCCAGCAATACCGTCTTTTTATAGCTCCCCTTCATCTGTCCCACCAATGCCCCGATGATAGTCGTCTTACCGGTTCCGGCAAACCCCTTCAGCACAAAAACCCGGTCTTCCCCGGTCGAAAAGACATACCCGGACAACTGTTGCAATGCCTCTTCCTGTTTTGAGGTAGGCGTATGCGGAAATTTGCTGACCAGGTCTTTGTAAAAGGAAGATACATCCATAAAAAACTTCTTTTGCCAAAAGTACAAATAGATTTAGGATTGACCATTTTCCCGCTCTTCCGGGAATTCACTTACTGCTATCTGCTTTCTTCCCGTTTCTTCCCGCTACCTCTCATTTTTAGGAAGAAAAACTTTTCCGAATAAAAAAAAATTGTAGTTTTGCGTAAAACCTCTTTAATTTTTAAATCGAAAAAACAAGATGAAGACAGCGATACAGATTGCTTTATGGCTCCTTAGTATTTTCTTTGCCTATAAGATTTACCGGTCGGTAAATGACCCCATTCAGTTCGACAAGGTAAAAAGGGAGCGTTATGCCAAGGTAATCGACCGTATGAAAGACATCAGGGATGCCCAGGAAGCATACCGTACCGTAACCGGCAGGTTTGCAAAAGACTTTAACAGCCTGGTCAAGTTTGTAGACACTGCGGAATTCGCCATCACCCAGCAAAGGGACACCAGTTGGGTAGAATACGACCCGGTCTATCGCATCGACATGCCCAGGGAAATGAAAATTATCGATACACTGGGGTTCATAGCTATCAAAGATTCCCTTTTCAAGAATTCGGATAGTTATAAAAACATGATGAAAGTTCCTTATACGGAGGGAGAGGAATTCAGCATGAAGGCAGGGACCATCAACAGGAGTGGTTTTACGGCGCCTGTATTTGAAGCCAAGGTAACTAAGGAGGCTATCCTTCACGATCAGCCCAAAGACCTGGTGGCGCGTGAAAACCAGGTGATATCTGTTGATGATGTCAATGGCCCCGAGATTATTGTCGGGTCTATGAAGGAAGTAAAAACGACAGGTAACTGGCCGATGATCTATGACTCTAAACGAAAAAACTAATACATACACTACAAATTATAACGAATTGTCCATTCAGGTAAGCTTGAGTGGACTTTCTTTTTGTGTGCTGGATGAATTGAGTAAAACCATTTATGCATACGAAAACCATTCTTTCGGGGAAAAAGTGACCCCGAAGGCCCTGCTCAGGAACACGGAAGCCCTTTTTACCGAAAAGGAGATACTGCAACAGCCCTTTAAAAAAGTGCATGTGATCCATCGGAACAATCTCTCCGCGTGGGTTCCCCGGCCCCTGTTTGATGAAAAAAAATTATCGGAATACCTGAAATTCAATATCAGGATATTCGAAACGGATTTTGTGACCTACGACGATCCTGATATTTCAGGGCTTATTAATGTATATGTTCCGCTGGTTAATATAAACAACTTCATTTTTGACCGTTTCGGCGAATTCGAATACCGGCATTATTCGAGCATCCTGGTAGAAACCCTGATCCGTCACAGTCCGGAAAACGGGGAACCGCTCATGTATGTACACAAGCAGGACACTCATTTTGAAATAGTGATCCTGAAAAATCGCAGGCTCCTCCTGTACAACTCGTTCGAATACGGCAATGAGATCGATTTTATATACTACATCCTTTTTACGGCAGAACAATCAGGGCTCGATCCCGAAACGTTCCCGTTGTACCTGCTGGGAGACATCACCCCGGAAGACACGTTTTTCAATATGGCTCACACTTATGTAAGAAAGGTTTCATGCGGGCAGCACCATTGTCCGTATAAACTGGACGACGGGATACTCCCCGTAAAATCTCACGAGTCACCTGTTTTACTAAACTCCTTTTAACATGCGTATTATTTCCGGTAAATACAAGGGAAAGAGATTGCTCGCCCCAAAAAAACTCCCCGTACGCCCTACTACCGATTTTGCAAAGGAAGGATTGTTCAATATCCTGGAAAATCACTTTTACCTCCAGGACCTGATAGTAACCGACCTGTTTGCCGGAACGGGAAATATCAGCTACGAATTTGCCAGCAGGGGGACTACCAGGATTACCTGTGTAGACGCACATCCGGGCTGCATACAGTTTATTTATAGAACAGCCGAAAGCCTGAACTTTCCCATCAGGGCCATAAAAAGCGATGTCTTCCGCTTTCTCGACAAGGTGAAATCAGGAAGCGATATCATTTTTGCAGACCCTCCGTATGATCTCCCCGAAGAAGAGTTTGCCAGAATACCCCGGATAGTCTTTGAGAACGGGCTGCTGGAAGACGACGGTTTTCTTATCGTGGAACACTCCCGCCACACCCGTATGGACCACCTCCCCCGCTTCGCCTTTGAGAAAAAATACGGCAATTGTATCTTCAGTTTTTTTGAATAAAGGCCGGAATGCTCGCAATGAAAGCCCACTAAAAACTAAAAAACTACGAACTAACAACTAAAAAAAACCGCCCCGAATAAAATTCAGGGCGGCCTCTTTTATTATTTTTTTCAGGAATGCCCCGGTCAGAATCTGGGCCATACATTATTGGAAGTATTCGCGTCCGGAATTATTTTATCCGGGTCTATTTCCACGCTTTTTACTTCCTTGGTGGTTTTCAGCAGGTGCACCCACTCCGAGCCCCGCTGCCATATTTCCACCGGTAAGGTCTTACGCTCCTTACTTCCGTCTGCATAAGTTACCTCATACACCACGGGCATGGGAATACCTCCCCTGTTGCTGAAGCTCATCACGAAATTCTCTCCGTAGGGCCTTGCATCATCGATGGAAAGGTCTATATTTTCATCACCGTAAAACCATCCTTTCCAGAACCAGTTGAGATTTTCTCCCGAGACATTTTCCACAATATTGAAAAAATCCCTTGGCTGCGGGTGCTTATAGGCCCACGCCTCGATATAAGCCTTAAAGGCATTGTCAAAGCGTTCCTCCCCGAGGATATATTCTCTAAGCATCAACAACCCCAGGGCCGGTTTGTAATAGGCCACCATTCCCAGGTTATGGCTCTGGCTTATATCGGGATAGGTGGATATCGGCTCTCTCCCGCTGTTGGTAAGCCATCCTACCATGCCCATGGGCTTTGCCAGCCTGGAAGAATACTCCCCGTTGTTAAATGCCAGCGTACTGTAGTGGTTGATAAAGGTGTTGAACCCTTCATCCATCCAGGCATAACGTCTTTCGTTGCTTCCCACGATCATGGGGAACCAGATATGTCCGAACTCGTGGTCGGTGACGCCCCACAGCGAACCGGACTGCGATTTATAGCTGCAGAATACGATCCCGGGATACTCCATCCCTCCTACATTGGAAGCTACGTTAACTGCTACCGGGTAGGGATACTCATGCCATTTCTCCGAGTAATACTCGATGGAAGCCTTGGTGTATTCCGTAGAGCGCGTCCATGCCTCCTGCCCGTCGCTTTCCTTGGGGTATACCGACTGGGCCATGGCCTTTTTGCCACTGGGAAGGTTGATCCGCGCGGCATCCCAGATAAATGATTTTGACGTTGCAAAAGCCACGTCCCTTGTATTTTTCATCCTGAAATGCCAGGTGAGCTTCCCGTCCTGTTTCGGGCGGGTTACCTCAGTATTCCCCACTTCATCGGGGCTGATAAGGTATACCGTCTCATCGCTCTGCATGGCCTTCTCTACGCGGTTCTGCTGCTCTCTGGTCAGCACATCTTTAGGGTTAACCAGCTCTCCCGACCCTACTACAATATGGTCGTAGGGCACGGTCACCTTAAAATCAAAATCACCGTATTCGAGATAAAACTCTCCTGCTCCGAGGTAAGGTTCTACATTCCATCCTTCCACATCGTCAAAAACCGCTACCCTGGGATACCATTGCGCCAGGGAATAGATGGTTCCCTGCTCCGTATCCAGGCGTCCCATCCTGTCCATTCCCTTTTCGGGGATCTTGTATTCGAAATTCATCGATACCGTAGCGGTTCCCCCGTTGGCAGCAACAGCTTCGTCAAAAAATACCTGCATACGGGTATCGGTAATGATATATTTACCGGAAGCCTTTCCCCTGCGCCCTGTTTTGGCCACAACGTCAGAAATTTTATATCCCCCGTCCACATCTCCCGAATAGCGGTTACCCTGAACCGGGGTGGTCAGTGTTCCCCTGGAATCTTCCGTAAAACGGTTCTGGTCCATCTGTAACCAGATAAAGTCCAGGGCTTCCGGGCTGTTGTTATGATAAGTTATGGTTATTTTTCCCCTGAGTTGATCGGAAGTATCATCCAGTTCCGCTTCAATGACGTAATCGGCCCCGTTCTGCCAGTATTCCGGTCCCGGAACCCCGGATGCCGAACGGTACGCATTGCCGGACCTGTCCATAAACTCTCCAAACAGATCCTGGTTATTGCCATCGGTCTCCTGGGCGTGCGCACCCAGGCCCATAAAAGCCATAACCACCAGGATACTCCCCATAATTTTTCTCCTCATGTCTTAGTCTTTTAGTGATTATTTTAAGTTAATTAGAAACATTCGTGCTAAAATACACAAACATTCGGACTGGCCATAAAAGATTTAACATAGGGTTAACTTTGTGAATGATTGATTTCCCTGCAACCTCCAACAACTCCCCTGCAACATTACCGCTTCTTGATTATTTATTTTACTTTTGAACCTATGATGAGATTTTTTCTATGTACGATCATTACCCTGTTCCTGTTTACTTCCTGTAAAAGGAAAAAAGCGGAACATTCCGCGAATACGGGAGAAGTGGTAAATATTGTGCACGCCCGGGGTTTTCATATCACGAAGTTCAACGGTTATACACAGATAGACGTTACCTCTCCCTGGCCGGATGCCGGGAAAGGATACACCTATATCCTTTATGAAAAGGAAGAAAATATCCCGGAAGGGGTTCGCAGTGATGCCAATATACAGGTACCCGTAACCAGCCTGGTAGTCACTTCCACCACTCACATCCCTGCCCTGGAGGCTCTTGGAGAGGAAATCCGGCTGACCGGGTTTCCCGACACCAGGTATATCTCTTCCGAAAAAACCCGTGATCTCGTAGACAAGGGACAGGTCCGGGAGATAGGAAGCAATGAGAACCTGAATACCGAAGTACTCATAGACCTCCAGCCGGATGTTGTTATAGGTTTTGCACTTAATAGCAGTAACAAGGCATATAATATCATACAGCAATCGGGGATCCCCGTGGTCTTTAACGGCGACTGGATGGAAGAAACTCCATTGGGAAAGGCGGAATGGATAAAGTTCTTCGCTCCCTTTTTCGGTAAGGAAGCCGAGGCCGAAAGCATATTCGAACATATTGAGTCAGAATACCTCAAGGCACGGAAACTGGCCGAAAATGCGGGTGAAAAACCTACCGTATTAAGCGGTAGCATATACCAGGATTCCTGGATACTGCCGGGCGGGAAAAGCTGGGCGGCACAATTTATAGCGGATGCCGGGGCCGATTATATCTGGAAAGATACCGAAAATACCGGAAGCCTCTTTCTCAGCCTGGAAAGCGTGCTGGACAAGGCAGGTGATGCCGACTTCTGGATAGCCCCCTCCCTGTTTACCAGCTATAAAGAGCTTAAAGAAGCCAATCCGCATTATGCGCAGTTCAGCGCATTCCGCCGGCATCGCGTCTTTACCTATGCCAGGACCAGGGGAGCGGGAGATGGGCTGCTGTATTTTGAACTCGGTCCCAATCGCCCGGATATCATCCTGAAAGACCTCATCAGTATCTTTCATCCCGAAATACTTCCGGGCTACGAACCTTTTTTCTTCAAACCACTGGATAATAACCAATAACAAGATCATTTGAAACCGGAAAGACCATATTACCTTCGCTTCTCGATCTTTGTCCTGCTCCTCGCAACCTGCTTTCTGGTCAATATCGGGCTGGGGTCCGTAGACATTCCGTTCGGGAAAGTATGCGCCGTATTGTCCGGAGGTACTTCGGGCAGACCGTCATGGGATTATATCATTCTCCATTACCGCCTTCCGAAAGCACTTACCGCCGCTTTTTCAGGGTGCGGGCTGGCCGTCAGCGGACTGATGATGCAGACGCTGTTCAGGAATCCGCTCGCCGGACCGTTCGTACTGGGCATCAGCTCGGGGGCAAGCCTCGGGGTCGCACTGCTCATCATGGGAGCCTCATCTCTCGGCATTTCACTGTTTACAAGCGGCCTCTCACTGGCCGTGGCCGCCACGGCAGGAAGTTTCCTGGTGCTGCTTGCGGTAATGGCTGTCGCTTTCAGGATAAAGGACACCATGGCCATACTCATCATAGGCCTGATGTTCGGAAGCATCACCTCTGCCGTGGTCAGTGTCCTCTCGTATTTCAGCAGTGCGGAAAAATTACAGCAGTATATTTTCTGGTCTTTCGGTAGCCTCGGGAACCTGGGATGGGACGAACTGATCATACTGTCTGTCCTTTTGCTCACCGGTATCCTGATGAGCATCTTTTGCATCAAGAACCTGAACGCCCTGTTACTGGGAGAAACATATGCTTCGAGCCTGGGGATGAACATACGGCGGAACAGGATCGTACTGATCCTGGCCACCAGTATACTGGCAGGGGGAATAACGGCTTTTGCAGGCCCCGTGAGTTTTATCGGCCTGGCCGTGCCCCATCTCACCAGGCAGGTCTTCAACACCACCAACCACAGGATACTGCTCCCCGCGGTAATCCTTTACGGCGCCATCCTGATGCTGGTCTGCGATACCATTGCGCAGTGGCCTGCAAGCGACGATACCTTGCCCATCAACGCCATAACTTCCCTGGTAGGAGCCCCCGTAGTGGTATGGCTACTGGTCAGAAAACGAAGAATGATCTTTTAACCCCGTAAAAACACATTGCTCATGTCCGGTAAAACACCTGTGGAAAAAGAAGAGGTCCTGAGAGCAGAACAGCTCCGTATCGGTTATAAAAGCCGCAGGAAAACCGATATTATTGCTTCCGGCATCTCCTTTGCTGCCCTGAAAGGAGAACTTACGGCCATTATCGGTGCCAACGGAATGGGAAAGACTACCCTGCTCCGGACCCTGGCCCGGATACTCCCTGCGATCTCCGGAAATATCACCCTGCACCGGAAACCGCTCGGAAAATTCAGTGCCTCCGGACTGGCACGGGAGATCGGCCTGGTCCTAACCGGTCATCACCCGTCAGGCAACCTTACCGTAAACGAGATCATCGCATTGGGGAGACATCCGTATACCAACTGGATGGGGACCCCCGGCGCAGAAGACCGGGCCAAGGTCGATGAAGCAAAAAAACTGCTCGGTATCGAGCCACTGGGGACCGAAAAATGTTATACCCTGAGCGACGGACAACTGCAAAAAGTAATGATCGCACGGGTCATAGCACAGGACACCTCGGTCATTATTCTCGACGAACCTACCACCCACCTCGATGTCTACCACAAGACCCATATCCTCAAACTGCTGCGGACGCTGGCCCACAAGACCGGAAAAAGCATTATCTTTTCTTCACACGAGATAGAGCACTCCATACAGCTATGCGACAAGATACTTGTGCTACACCGCGGCGGAGCCGATTTCGGCACCCCGCAATCACTGGTACGGAACGGTACCTTTAACCGGCTCTTTCCCGAAGACCTGATCACTTTCGACCCCGAAACCACATCATTCCGCATCAGGGAATAAAATCAGCACCAGCCATCCGTAACAACCCGGTCGTATCTCAAAAAATTCTATCTTTGAAGTGTTAAAACACATTGATGGACAACAGTCTCCTTTTACTCATCATCGCTGCAACAGCCCTGATAGCCGGTATACTGACCGGGGTGTTCCTCCATCGCTTAAGGCAGGGGCGGCACCTGGCTGCGGGGGAAGAACGGGAAAGGGCCCTCAGGCAGGACAACGACAGGCTTCAACGGGAAATCAATGACCTCAGGGCCGAAAGAACAGCATTACAACAGGAAAAGGAAAACACGGGATTCCGGCTTGTCCGCCGGGAAGCCGAACTGGAAAACCTGCAGAAAAAACATATCGAACAAAAAGAAGAAACCCGGGAACTCAGGGAAAAATTTACCCGGGAATTCGAAAACCTGGCCAACAGGATACTGGAAGAAAAGAGCACCCGGTTTACACAACAGAACAGGGAAAACATCAAAAACATCCTCACCCCGCTTCACGAAAAGATACAGCACTTTGAAAAGAGGGTCGAAGACAGCCAGAAAGAAAGTATCAGCATCCACTCGGCACTTCGGGAACAGCTCCTTCAGCTGCAACACCAGAACCTCAGAATAACGAAGGAGGCCGAAAACCTTACCCGGGCACTTAAGGGAGACAGTAAGATGCAGGGGAACTGGGGAGAACTGGTACTGGAACGCGTACTGGAAAAAAGCGGCCTGGAAAAAGGGCGTGAATATGAGGTACAGCAGGGCTTTACCAGGGAAGACGGCTCAAGGGTACTGCCCGATGTGATCATATACCTCCCGGACGGAAAGAAAATGATCGTGGATTCGAAGGTAAGCCTCACGGCTTACGAACGCTATGTAAATGCCGGTGAGGAACAGCAGGAATCCTGTCTCAGGGAGCATATCGCCTCCATCAGACGACATGTGGAGCAACTATCTGCAAAACGGTATGAAGACCTGTACCACATGGAAAGCCCGGATTTTGTCCTGATGTTCATCCCCATAGAGCCCGCCTTTGCCCTGGCTGTAAACCACGACAATACCTTATACAACAGGGCTTTTGACAAAAATATAGTCATTGTCACCCCTTCCACGCTCCTCGCCACCCTGCGCACCATAGATACCATGTGGAGCAACGAGAAACAACAGCGCAATGCCGTTGAAATAGCCCGGCAGGCAGGAGCGCTGTATGACAAGTTCGAAGGACTGGTGACCGATCTCACCAGGGTAGGTAAAAAAATGGAAGAAGCGGGAAAGGAATACAAGGGGGCCATGAACAAGCTTGTCGAAGGAAGGGGAAATATTATTTCCGGGATTGAAAAACTGAAAAAAATGGGGGCCAAAGCAAAGAAATCCCTCCCCCGGACCCTGCTGGAAAAAGCTGAAGAAAACGAAGAAAAACCACGTTAACTACAAACCTGTCTACCATATGAAAAAAGCCGCCATTATTGTTCTGCTATCCGTTACTGCCCTTTTTCTGATCTACTATGCCTTTGTCTATTTTGTGCCTTACAGCCAGGGAGTACGCGCCGGGGAACTCATCAAGATAAGTCACAGGGGCGTTATGGTAAAAACATGGGAAGGCGAGATAAGCCAGGGAATATCGGGAGCACAGATCTTCAAATTCTCCGTATTGCCCAGGGACAAAAAGGTTATTGAAGACCTTAAAAAATTCCAGGGAAGATACGTCAAGGTAGATTACATTGAACGGCTGGCCAGGTTTCCCTGGCTCGGAAATACCAAATATTTTGTAACCAATGTAGTGGAAGAACAATCCCCCCACCAAAGAAACTGAATATGAATACCAGCTTTAAGACGGTCGAAGAATCGGCCGTAACCATTTCCGTACTCATGCTGCCCTCACATACCAATTTCAGCGGAAAGATCCACGGGGGCTATATCCTGTCTCTGCTCGACCAGATAGCCTTTGCCTGTGCCTCCAAACATTCCGGGGCCTATTGTGTAACCGCATCGGTAGATACCGTGGATTTCCTGAATCCCATAGAGGTCGGAGAACTGGTAACCCTGAAAGCATCCATCAATTTTGCGGGGAACTCCTCCATGATCATCGGTATACGGGTAGAAGCGGAAAACATCCAGACCGGAAAAGTAAAACACTGTAATTCCTCCTACTTTACCATGGTAGCCAAAGACGATTCCGGGAAAAATGTCAGTGTCCCGGGGATTATCATCAGGAATGACAAGGAATTACAGCGTTTCCACAAGAGCCTTAAGCGTATAGAACACAAAAAGGAAAGAAATGCCCATGCCTTTGCCGTACGTTTTAAAACAGATACCGAAGACCTCTATAGAAATTATAAGGTAAAACTCGATATGCAGTAAGCCGGTATGATCAGCCCAGCACACGATATTTTATTATATCGTCTATAAAAACGATAATTCAAAATATCGCCTTTTAAGACGATATTTTGAATTATCGTATAATTAACCGATATTTGTGTTATGACCAGTGTGATTACAGGAGATATTATCAATTCCAGAACATCAGGTTCTCCCGGGCTATGGCTTATTCCCCTCAAAAAGGCCCTGTCTGAATTAGCCGTATCCGAAAAGTACTGGGAAGTTTTCCGGGGCGACAGTTTCCAGGTAGAAATACAGGATTATTACAATGCCTTCCGGGCGGCGGTATACATCAAGGCCTGTATAAAAACCCTCAGGGAACTCGATGTACGCATGGCCATAGGGATAGGTGACAAGACCCACGAAGGGGCCTCCGTATCAGAATCCAACGGGAAGGCCTTTATCTTTTCCGGAGAACTCTTTGAACGGTTAAAAAAGGAGAAGACGAACCTGGCCATTAAAACGGGAATTCATCAAACGGATGAAGAGCTCAACCTCTATTTCCGTCTCGGTCTCATCGCCATGGACAACTGGACCCAAAATTCGGCAGAGATCGTAAAACTCACCATAGAACATCCCGGGTTATCACAAAAGGAGATCGGGGCAATGGCAGGGATCAAACAAAATACGGTGAGCGAACGGCAGAAGCGCGCCTATATCGACGAGATCATGGCCCTCGATACCATGTACCGGCAAAAAACAGATTACCTGAGATATCATCACAATGCCTCCGGGTAAAAACAGTGACCAACAGCAAAGCCTACTCTTATGGAACTCTTTTTAAAATTACTGTTCGCACACCTTATCGGCGATTTTATAGTACAACCGGACAGCTGGGTCAGTGAAAAGGAAGCAAAGAAACTGGCCTCTGCAAAACTATACCTGCACGCCCTGATACACGCCCTGCTCGTCCTGGTCCTTACCTGGAACACCGGGATGTGGTACCTCCCGGTCGCCATAGGGGTCACACACCTGTTTATAGACGCCGGAAAACTGCTGTTACAGCGCCCGGAAAACAAACGCCTCCTTTTTTATGCCGACCAGGTATTACACCTGCTGGCCATCGCCGTAATATGGGGCCTTGCCACGAATACTCCCCCTGCCTTCTCACTCTCCCAAAACCAGTGGCTCCTTCTTACCGGAGCATTATTCCTCACCTTCCCCACCTCCATCCTCATCAGGGTCACCATATCGATATACACTCCCGAAACCGGAATGGCACAGGACGCCTCCCTGCAGAATGCCGGCAAATATATCGGCATACTCGAAAGGTTGCTGGTATTTGTGTTTATCATCAGTGACCACTGGGAAGGCGTCGGTTTTCTCATCGCTGCCAAATCGATCTTCCGGTTCAGCGACCTTACCCGCTCCAAAGACCGCAAGCTTACCGAATATATCCTTATAGGTACCCTGCTCAGTTTCGGTACGGCCATAGCCACAGCCATAGCGTGCTCCGTATTCCTGTCGTAACAGGGCCCCGAAAAAACAGGGGTATCCGTACAAACAAAAAAGAGACCGCCCTTCGCAGGCAGTCTCCTTATACAACATTTGACCTGATCTGAAAGATCAATAATCAGCTATACTATACCCATTCATTAAGGTGCTCGCCGCCGCCGCTGGAAATTGCACGGCATGAAATGGTAAATGTTTCGGTCAACGGGTTCCTTCCCGAGGCATCAAAAATTTCCTTGTACTTCACCATATACCCTTCCGTAAAATGAACCTCCCTGAGTTTGGCATCGGTATCGCGCTTGATATAGGTTATTACCCCGTTCTTGCGCTCGAAATTATTGGTCATCCACTCAAAGAAAAACGAGTCTCCGGTAGATTCGACGGTCAGGTATATCCTTCCCCCTCTCGTGACGGAAGAAGGGCGCCCGGTAGCATCCACTTCCTGGGCCATATCGTAATTGGCAGAGAGAATATTCACTTTCTTCCCGCCCACTTCCAAAGTTGCTTTAAATGACATAATAAATACGTTTTAAAAAATTAAGGTTAAATAAAAAAATACCAAATCAAATATTGAACTATTTACTTCTGCAAGGTATTAAAGATTAAGAGACTTAACAACTGATTAAAGTTATTTTTTTATATAATAGTAAGAAATTACCTTTAACAAAACACTAAAAAAACGGATATCACTTTTAAAAGCGGGTCGACTTTATCAAAAAAAAGCTATTTTTGAAATACCGTTTTTACAGCCTTCCTGTAAAATCATAAACCAGCTAAAGAAAGTACTCATGACCAGAACACTCATCCTGTATTTTTCCCTGGCCCTCTTTTGTACGGCCTGTAAAGAACGCAAAAAACAGGAGTCCGCTCCTCTTCCGGAACATACGATCCCTACAGACACCTCCAGCATGGAAAAGCCCAGGGATACCTCCCTGGTTTTTACCGGTACATATACGCGCAATGAAGGATTTGTAGACGGCCGTGCAACGGGGATTGCCCTGCTCGAACGCAAAAGGGGGACCGGTCAGCTCCGCTACCTGGACACCCCCGATACCCTGACCAATCCTTCCTATCTCGCGATATCCCCCGACCGGAAAAATCTCTATGCCGTAAGTGAAAAGGCGCAAAAGGGCGAAACCGGGGCGCTGTTTGCCTACGACCTGGAAAACCCGGAAAAACCTGTTCCTGTAGGACACTGGTCTACAGGGGCCCAGGCGCCCTGTTATGTGAGCCTTGACAGCGAAGGTACATACGTTTTTGTGGCCAATTATGTAGGAGGTGTGGTAAAGATGTACAAAAGGCTCGGTGATGGAAAACTGCAACCCTCCGATGCTGTTCAGCTACATGGTTCCGGACCGGACAAAAGCAGGCAGGAAGCCTCTCATGCCCATTCGGCCATTGTTTCACCGGACGACAGGTTTCTCTTTGTTCCTGACCTGGGAAGCGACAAGATCTGGTGTTTTGAAATAGACCGCAGTGCCGGGAAACTGGTTCCCGTGTCAGACGCCTTTACCTCCACGGCACCGGGGGCCGGCCCGAGACATATGGTATTTCACCCCAATGGAAAATACGCTTATGCTATTAACGAGCTTCAAAATACGGTAGATGTATATAACTATGAGGCCGGACAAGGAAAACTACAGCACATCCAGACCATTTCCTCTTTGCCCGATGATTTTGAGGGGGAAAGTGCTGCAGCCGATATCCACATACACCCCAACGGCAGGTTCCTCTATGCCTCCAACCGGGGGCACAACAGCATTGCCGTATTTACAATCAGGGCTGAAAACGGACAGCTGAGCCCGGTACAATACCAGAGTACCGGCGGTGATTTCCCGAGAAACTTTGCCCTCTACCCTACGGGCAGGCAACTGTATGTAGCCAATCAGAATTCGGATAATATCGTTCAGATGGGCATTGATCCCGATACCGGAAAACTCACCCCCGAATCGGAACTGGAAGTAAAAACTCCTGTCTGTATTGTTTTTTACCCGTAGTTTTTTACTAATTTTGCTCCTTGTTATCACATTAGTGGCAATGGTGTCTGCCGGAAACCGCCTTTATACAAAGGATGATGGCGCCTGTATCAAGCCTCCCGCCACAGCGGGGCCGGCCTGATATATGATTAACCCGGTTTTAATATGACACGTAAAGACCTCTCCTCAGAATTTCGGAAAACGGTAAAGATCTCCTCGCTCCTGTTTTTAGGAAAATGGGTGCTGCTGGCCATGCCCATAGGTATTCTCGCAGGTTCTGCTTCGGCCCTGCTCCTGGCCTCCCTGCAATGGGTTACCGACTATCGCACTGCTCACAGCTGGATCATCGCGCTGCTGCCCCTGGGCGGACTGGTTATCGGGCTTACCTATCACTATTGGGGGCAGGATGTCGTAAAAGGCAACAACCAGCTCCTTGAAGAATTCCACCGCCCCCGACAGATCATTCCGCTCAAAATGGCTCCCCTGGTCCTTTTCGGCACCGTAGCTACCCACCTTTTCGGCGGATCTGCGGGAAGGGAGGGCACTGCCGTACAGATGGGCGGGGCCATCGCCGACCAGTTCACCAAAATATTCCGGCTTTCCCCTTCAGACCGCCGGATACTCCTGGTATCGGGTATCAGTGCGGGTTTTGCTTCCGTATTCGGCACCCCGCTGGCCGGGGCGGTCTTTGCCCTGGAAGTACTGGTTATCGGAAAAATGAGATACGAGGCCCTGGTCCCGGCATTTATCACGGCCATTATCGCAGACTATACCTGCCGGTGGTGGCCCATAGGACATTCGCATTACACCGTAGACCTCGTACCCGGCATGGCCCCGTCGCTCCTCTTCTGGGCATTGCTGGCAGGGCTGTGCTTCGGGCTTACCGCACTGCTCTTTTCCCGGGCCGTGCACTTTTTCGGGAACTTTTTCCGTTCCGTCATAAAATACCCCCCTTTCAGGCCGGTACTGGGAGGTGCCGTAATCGCCCTGGTCGTATTCGCCACGGACAATACCCGTTACCTCGGGCTCGGACTGCCCGTGATCTCCGAAGCTTTCGACTCCCCCGTGCTCCCCTACGATTTCATCCTCAAGCTGCTCTTTACCACCTTTACCCTCGGGGCCGGTTTTAAGGGAGGTGAAGTAACCCCTCTCTTCTTTATAGGGGCCACCCTGGGCAATGCCCTTGCCCTGTTTATTCCCCTGCCCGCGGCATTACTTGCCGGAATGGGTTTTGTCGCCGTATTTTCCGGGGCCACCAATACCCCCCTGGCCTGTACCGTAATGGGTATGGAGCTATTCGGTATGGAAAGCGGAATCTATATCGCCCTGGCCTGTATCACGGCCTATCTCTTTTCCGGGCACTCCGGCATCTATTCGTCCCAAATCGTGGGCAGCGCAAAACAGCCTTCCTATAACGGAGACAAGGGAAAAACCCTGCATGAAATACATCCCGATAAAAAACGTTAGAAGAGAGGTCACCCCGTTTCAAAGCTGTTAAAACCCGGCAATCCCGTATTGCCACTTAAAAACATTGGGTTAACTTGCAGGGTGGAAGCACGAAGTTCGAATCGAAGCCACCGACCTGCAACCTGTAACCCAACATAATTATTAACAAACAGTTTAAACCAAATTCATTCGCGTGAAAAAAAATAAAAAAGCCACGGGATACCGGCAGACCATAGAAATACCGAAAAGCATCCGGCTTACCGGGAAGGTCCTGCAGTCGCTTTCCCCGGCGCTGGCTACCCGGTATGCTGCCCGGCTTTTTATCAGTCCGTTCCGTTATCCGCTACCCGGAAGGGAGCAGCATATGGACGAGCGGAGCAGGCAGCATAAACACACCGTTTCCGGAATTGGCAAGGAAATTGTAGTGTATGAATACGGCGAGAGTGTGCACAGGGTTTTGCTGGTACACGGATGGAGCGGGAGGGGCACCCAACTGGTAAAAATTGCCGATGCCCTGCTGGAAGCCGGGTACGCCACGGTGAGTTTTGATGCTCCCGCTCATGGCAAGGCCCCCGGAAAAACCTCCGATATGTCTGAGTTTATCGATGCCGCAATGATGCTGGAAAAGGAGTATGGCCCCTTTAAGGCTGCCATAGGGCACTCCCTCGGGGGGATGACCCTGCTCAATGCGGTTAAAAAAGGAATGCAGCTCGAAAAGCTCGTCACCATAGGCGCGGGGGACATGGTAGAGGATATCGCGGTAGATTTTGTACGGATGCTGCAACTCAGGGATGACATAGGCATTCACATCAAAAAGGATTTCGACCGGCGGATAGGTTTCGATATCAATCAGTTGTCGGCCAGTATTGCTGCTCCTGAAGTAGACATCCCTACGCTGGTCATACACGATGAAGACGACCTGGACGTACCCGTGAGTGCCGCGCGGAATATTGCAGCACACCTGCCGGACGGCAGACTGACCATTACCAGCGGACTCGGTCACCGCAAAATCCTCGGTGATCCCGGGGTTATTGAGAAAATTATTACCTTTATCAACAATTAAAAACAAAAGCGATGAAAAGAATTCTTGCAGTATTATTGGCATTACCCCTTGTATTCATATCCTGTGAAGGCGACCAGGGACCTCCCGGGGAGAATGGTCAGGATGCATTTATAGGTCTTACCTATGATTTCTTTATAGACCTTAATGAGCAGAATAATTTCAGCTACACTCTACCCTTCGGAGAAGAAGGCATAGAAGTATATGAATCAGATGCCGTTTTGGTATATCACTCGTCAGAATTTTATGAAGACCCGGAAGGCGACATTAATGTCTGGAAACTCTTGCCGCAAAGTGTGTATTTCACTAACGGGGATATTCTGGAGTACAATTACGATCATACCTTCGAGGAGGTCAGAATATTCCTTGACGGAAACATCGCTGACCTCGGAACACTGGATACCGGGTATACGCACGACCAGCTTTTCAGGGTTGTGGTAGCCCCTTCCGATTTTATTGCAGAATCCAAGGTAGACGTCAGTGATTACCAAGCAGTGGTCCGGGAACTGAAATCCTATAATCCGGATCACCAATAGACCGGGACATATATCCTTTACAATATAAGCCGGAAGTCCGCCAACATCCTTTTGGTAACGGGCTTCCGGTTTTACTTTGTCCATTACGGTATTATGGCAGACATTCAGATGATAAACTGTTACAATAGGAAACATACGTGTCGAATACCGTAAAAATCACCTCAAAATTCTTCCCGGTTTATCGGTTATAAACTTTTTGTATTTCTTACCTTTGACTACAACTTTGTTATATTATCGTTGTCATTACCTGTATTTTACAGGATCGGAAAAAAATACACTAATCACTAAAATTTAATCTGAGAATGGGAAAAGGTTTTTTTCACGTTCCCGTGGCGGTCAATGAGCCTGTAAAGTCATACGCCCCGGGCAGTCCGGAAAGAGAGGAAGTTTTAAAACAGTACAAGGAATACTTTAATGGTTCGGCCGATATACCCCTGTATATAGGAAGCGAGGAGATACGTACCGGAAATACCCGGTCCATCACTCCCCCGCACGACCATCAGCACGTGGTAGGGCAGTATCACCTCGCCGAGAAATCCCATGTGGAAAAAGCCATTTCCGACGCCCTTGAAGCCCGTAAAAAATGGGCCGCACTTTCCTGGGAGCAACGTGCCGCCGTATTCCTGCGTGCCGCCGACCTTATCGCGGGGCCTTACCGGGCCAGGATGAATGCCTCTACCATGATCGGCCAGTCGAAGAACATTCACCAGGCGGAGATCGATTCGGCATGTGAGATCGTGGATTTCCTGCGGTTCAACGTGGAATACATGACACAGATCTACAACGACCAGCCCGAATCGTCGGAAGGAATATGGAACCGTGTGGAATACCGCCCGCTCGAAGGCTTCGTATATGCCATCACGCCTTTCAACTTTACGGCCATTGCGGGCAACCTGCCTTCCAGTGCCGCCCTTATGGGGAACACCGTGGTGTGGAAACCCAGCGACAGCCAGGTATTCTCGGCCAAGGTTATCGTAGACGTATTCAGGGAAGCCGGAGTACCCGACGGGGTGATCAACGTGGTGTACGGCGACCCGGTTATGATCACCGATACCGTACTGGCCAGTCCGGATTTTGCCGGAATACACTTTACCGGGTCTACCAACGTATTTAAAAGTATCTGGGCCAAAATAGGGGCCAATATCAATACCTATAAAACCTATCCCAGGATCGTGGGGGAAACCGGGGGAAAAGATTTTATTATCGCACATCCCAGTTCCAATCCCAAACAGGTGGCTACGGCCATTTCAAGGGGGGCTTTCGAATTCCAGGGACAGAAATGCAGCGCGGCCTCCAGGGTATACCTGCCGAAATCACTGGCCGGGGAGGTCCTCGGTTTCGTAAAAGAGGACCTCGCTTCCTTCAAGATGGGATCGCCGGAAGACATGAACAATTTTATTACGGCCGTTATCCATGAGAATTCCTTCGACAAGCTGGCCAGTTACATCGACCAGGCCAAGGCAGACCCGGAAGCGGAGATCGTGGCCGGCGGAAATTACGACAAGTCTAAAGGATATTTTATAGAACCCACGGTTATCCTTACCACAGACCCGAAATACAAAACCATGACCACGGAATTGTTCGGCCCGGTGGTTACCGTTTATGTATACGAAGACGACCAGTGGGCGGAAGCCCTTAAACTGGTAGACGGCACTTCGGAATACGGACTTACCGGGGCAGTGTTCTCCAATGACCGGTATGCCGTTGAAGAAGCCACAAAAGCACTGGAGAACAGTGCCGGGAACTTCTACATCAACGACAAGCCCACAGGCGCCGTGGTAGGGCAACAGCCTTTCGGTGGTGCCAGGGCCTCGGGAACCAATGACAAGGCAGGGTCCCCGCTCAACCTGATGCGATGGATATCTCCCCGCCTTATCAAGGAAACCTTTGTGTCTCCGGAAGATTACAGGTATCCCTTCCTGGGCTGATCCGAAATTTGAAAAAAGATGCGAATGCCGCACCCGGAATTCCGGGTGCGGCATTCGTTTTTTCCGGCAGGGCACTTCCTTAAAAGTGTTAACGTGTACATTTAACAAACATTTAACCATGTCCCCTTAAACCATAGGCTACATTTACGATCTAACTCAAAAAACTTAATAACTCACCCAAAAAAACGAGATGAAAAAAAACCTGTTAATCTTAAGCATTTTTCTTATTCAGTATTCCCTGTTTGCCCAGCGATCGGTTACCCTGACAGGAACCGTTATAGACCAGGAATTCAATACCCCGCTCGAATATGCGACCGTTGTGGTAAAAAGCCTGGACAATCCCGAGGTGGTCACCGGTGGCATGACCGATACGGAGGGGAAATTCAGTGTTTCCGTACGCCCCGGAAAATACGACATCAGCGTGGAATTCATCTCTTATAAATCATACACCCTTAACAATCAGGACATCACCAGGTCAAGAGACCTGGGTACTATCCCCCTTAATGTCGATGTGGCACAGCTCGACGAAGTAGAGGTCGTAGGCCAGCGCACTACCGTGGAACTGCGGATGGACAAGAAAATATACAACGTGGGGCAGGACCTTACCGCAAGAGGGGGCTCGGTTTCCGACGTGCTCGATAATGTACCTTCGGTAATGGTTGATGTAGAAGGCAATGTGAGCCTTCGCGGTAATGACGACGTCCGTATCCTGATCAACGGCCGGCCTTCCAGCATGGTAGGGCAGAGTTCTACCGACGTACTCCGGCAGCTTCCCTCCGACGCCATAGAAAAAGTGGAGGTCATAACGAGCCCCTCGGCCCGTTATGACGCCCAGGGTACGGGAGGGATCCTCAATATCGTACTGAAAAAGGGAAGACTGGAAGGATTTAACGGCTCCGTAGTGGTCAATACGGGGATTCCCGACAACCACGGGGTTTCTGCCAATGTAAATTACAAAACCGGGAAATTCAACTTTTTCACCACCACGGGATATCAGTACCGCGACTCCCCCGGCAACTCTTTAGACAAGACCGAATACCACGCTGACGTTGACAACAAGTTCCTGGAAGAGACCAGGGACCGCAACCGGAGGGGAAATTCGTTCAATACCAATTTCGGTATCGAATATGAGATAGACGACAAAAACTCCATCATAGGATCCGTATTCTACAGGGATCAGAACGGCGACAATATTACCAAAAACTACACCGACAAGTTCGATGCCGGCAGAACCCTGACCAGCCAGGTCTTTCGCCATACCGGGGAAGATGAAGATGACAAAACACTCGAATTTAATCTCAATTACATCCACAAATTCAACGAGGACGGCCATGAGCTGAAGGTAGACATGCAATACAGTAAGGACGACGAGGACGAACGTTCGCTGATCAGGGAAGAAACTACCTACCCCGACATTCAGTACCCTGTTTTTGAAAAGCTCAGCACCCTGGAAGGACAGAAAGACATCCTGCTTCAGGCCGATTATGTACTTCCCATTGACGAAAACAGCCAGTTTGAAGCCGGATACCGGGGTACCATGACCGACCTTTCCAACGATTATACGGTGGAAAACCAGGATGAAGACGGCAACTTCTACATCAATACCGACCTGACCAACCTGATGAACTACACCGAAGATGTTCACGCTTTCTACGCCCAGTACGGTACCAAGTTTTTTGAAAAACTGTCCGTTCTGCTCGGGTTGCGGACAGAGATCACCGATATCTCCATAGGTGTGGAAGGCTTCGACCTCGATGCCAAAAAGAACTACAGCAAATTGTTCCCTACGGTAAATCTCGGCTATGAACTCAGGGAAAACGAAACCATAACCCTGGGGTATAACCGCCGTATCCGCCGGCCGTGGTCCCGCTTTCTCAATCCTTTTCCGTCGCGGGAGAGTAAAACCAACTTTT
This sequence comes from Sinomicrobium soli, assembly GCF_003285545.1. Classification (GTDB taxonomy): domain Bacteria; phylum Bacteroidota; class Bacteroidia; order Flavobacteriales; family Flavobacteriaceae; genus Sinomicrobium. Next base: position 107,593 of record NZ_QLNV01000002.1, read on the forward strand.
TCCAGGGAAATCCCGACCTCAACCCCAGCTATTCCGATGTATTCGACCTCGGGTACCTGAGACAATGGGAGAATTTTACCTTCAATACTTCCGTATACTACCAATACGGCACGGATGTGATGGAATTTATTTCCGAACCGACGGGAGAAGAAACCAATGAAGGTGACCAGATCATCAGAAGAATGCCTGTAAACCTGGCTACCGACAGCCGTTTCGGGTTTGAACTGGCCCTGATGTACTCCCCTTTCCGCTGGTGGAGGCTCAATACCGATTTCAACCTGTTCAGGTCCACGCTGAGAGGTGATTACAACGAACAGAGCTTCGACGCCGACAATACCAGCTGGTTTTCCAGGTTTAACTCCAAGATAAACCTGCCGGCAGAAATAGACTTTCAGACCATAGTGATGTACCGCGGGCCTTCTAAAAATGCCCAGAACGAGAACAAGGGAGAGTTTTCCACCAACCTGGCCTTCAGCAAGGATGTCATGAAGGACAACGGTACTATTGCCCTGAATGTCAACGACCTTTTCAACTCCCGGAAACGCAGAATGGAAACCTTTACCGATTCCTTTTACAGGGAGAGCGAATTCCAGTGGAGGGAACGCCAGATCACCCTGTCGTTCACCTACCGTTTCAATCAGCCCAAGAAAAGGGAAAGGGATTTTGACCGTCAGAACGGCGGCCCGGATGAGATGGGAGGTTTTGAAGGCTGATTAAAACCAAAAAATTATTCAGGCCCCGCTGTGCGGGGCTTTTTTTATGTCACTTAGTGAACCCTCCTTAAGCAGAGTAAGCAAAACACATAATTTTAACAAAAAAACATATAATTCAATACACTATTCGTATATTACGAAGCGATATTATGGGTTGCAGGTTTGAATCATCATAACTCTGAACCGGTTATAATTGTCATTCCGACCGTAGCGGAGGAATCTCCGTTGCCTCACTTATGCTCTTGAAGTTACTTAGGGCGGGAGTATAGATTCTTCACTTCGTTCTGAATGACAGCATTGTCATTCCGACCGTAGCGGAGGAATCTCCGGGTTTTTCGTTGTGCTGTTGAAGTTCCCTTAGGCCGGGTTGGAGATTCTTCCCCCGACCAGGAGCCGGGGCAGGGACTTCGCTGCGCTTCGTTCTGAATGACAGGACTTCGGGCTTCCGACTCCAAATCATTTCATCGTTTACAAACTAACGATGGTTTGTTAAAGATTAATTAATAAAGAACTCCTTTAAATTTTATACTATTGCCGGTATCACTATGGAAGTTTCAGACCAAAAACTACTTCGCCTCATAAAGAACAATAACGAGCTTGCTTTTCAGGAGCTCTACAACCGTTATTGGGAAAAACTGTGGCACATATCTTCGGGTATACTCGACGACGAGGATATGGCAAAGGATACCGTACAGGACGTATTTATCAATGTCTGGCTAAAAAGGAACGAATTACATATTTCCAACCTCAATGCCTATCTCTACCAGGCCGTTAAACTCAGGTGCTTCGAGCACCTGAGAAAAAACAGGATCCACCGGAAACTGCTGGACAGGGTAGCGACCCTGCTTCCCAGAAACGACGTGGAGGAAAACATCAACTTCAACGATACCCGCAACATCCTTTCCCACAGTTTACAATCCATCCCTCCAAAAAGCCTTGCCATTTTCCGGATGAGCCGTGACCACGCCATGACCCACAGGGAAATTGCCGATGAACTGCAGATCTCGACAAAAACGGTAGAATACCACATCAGCCTGTCCCTGAAAAGGTTAAGACAGCTACTCGCCAAATCCTCTGTTCTCATTATTACATTTTTTTCACTTTTTCATTAGGGTCTTTCCCTTTTCGTGCATCTATACCATAGAAATACGCATGAATGAACGAGAAAGAACTACATCAGCTCCTGGACAAATATCTCAACGGCCAATGCAGTAATGAGGAAAAGGAACTGCTCGACAAGCTGTTTGACAGCTATGACAGCAGGAATGTATATTCACTTTCCGAAAGGCAGGATACAGCCATAGCCGTCAAAAAGGAGATGTTCCTGAATATCAAAAGGGATATCCGGGCAAAGGAACAACGATCAAAAAGAAACAGGATCAGATACCGGGCGGTAATCGTCGCAGCATCCTTTCTCCTGCTGGTAGGCCTGGGTACAGGGATATGGCAGTACCGCAACCACCTGCCCTCTCAACAGCTTGCCCTTCATACCGTTTCCTCGCCTTTTGGGGAAAAATATACGGTAACCCTGGAAGACGGTTCCGTTATAAAGCTCAATGCCGGAAGTACCCTTAGTTTTCCGGAAAAGTTTAGCGGCCCGGTACGCCGGGTAGAACTCACCGGAGAGGCTTTTTTTGAGGTGACTCCCGATCCGGAGAGACCGTTTATAATTTTGGCGCAGGGACTGCGCACAACCGTATTGGGCACCTCGTTTAACATACAGGCCTATCCCGAAAGAAAATCAGTTGAAGTAACCGTCGCCACCGGAAAAGTAAGGGTAAGCAACGACACGGCGGACAAACCGGCCACCCCTCACTTCCTCACTCCCGACCAGCAGGCAGTATACGACAAAACGACCGGGAATGTCCGGACCAGGACCGTAAGCACAAGTGAAATAACCGGCTGGACCCGCGGTATATTACAGTTTGATGATACCCCCCTGCAAGAGGTAGTCCCGGTGCTGGAACGGTGGTATGGGGTAAGTATCTCACTGGATAAGGCCCTGGAACAATGCCATATCAGTGCCACCTTCGAAAATGCCGGACTGGAAGTAGTGCTCGAAAGTATCGCCTTTACCAAAAAAGACATGCAATACGAATTTATAACCGAAAAGAAAATACACCTGAAAGGACAATGCAGTCACTAACCCTGAAAAAACATATGCCTATGACATAAAGCGCAGTAAAAAGCACCTCATGGGGCTATCCCGAAGCATGTATCGGGAAAACCCGGAACAAATGCCAGGCCTCATTTAATCAGGAACCCCGGGGGCAAACCTCGGAGTTAAATCCCGGTTATCGGGTAAAAAGGCAGCCCGCATCACTTTGGCGAGCAGAGCGGGCCACCGGAGCCTAATAGCATTGCAGCATACAATAACCATTAAACATTCTGTAAAAATATGAATTCGTTAACTGTTAAACAATTCCTCAGCGTGACATTCCATATATTTTGCTACCTGATCCTTTTTTCGCTGTTCAACCCTCTCCTGGCAGCAGACAGCAAAGGTCAGAGTCTCTCAGATATCACCGTAAACCTCTCCCGGCAGGAAGGCCTGGTCACGGAGATACTCGAAGATGTGGAAGCACAAACCGATTTCCGTTTTATCTACGACAGGAAAACAAAGAACATCAGTCAAAAACTCCATATCGGGGAAAACCGGCTTACTCTCCTGGAACTGCTCCGGATAGTATCGGAAAAAACCGGGCTCAGGTATAAGAGAATAAACCGGTATATCTCCATAGGCGCCGGAGATCTTTACGGTACCAATCATTCCTTTTTTCACGTGGTGAAAGGTACCGTAACCGATGAGAACGGGCAGCCGCTTCCCGGGGCCTCCGTGGTAGAAAAAGGAACCTCAAAAGGAACATCCACAGATTTTGACGGGAACTTCACCATTGACGTGGCAGGCCCGGAAAGCATACTCCTGGTTTCGTATATGGGCTATGTACAGGCAGAAATCGGGGTAAGGGGGCGCACTTCGGTCACCGTTACCATGCAGCCCGACAACGAATTGCTGGACGAGGTCGTTGTGGTGGGCTATGGCCGGCAGCAACGACGGGAGGTTTCCAGCGCCATCTCATCCTTTAAGCCCACACAGGAGAATGCCAGGCCGGTACTGGGCCCGGACCAGATCATGCAGGGGCGAATGCCCGGAGTACTGGTCGGTTCCGGCGGAGGTACCCCGGGGAGCAACATGAGGGTCAGTATCCGCGGAATCGGTTCGCTGAGCGGGCAGAACGAACCCCTGTACGTCATAGACGGGATACCCCTCATAAAACACAATGCCGCCATGTACGACCTGGGAGAGGGCATGAACCCCCTGGCAGAACTCAATCCCAACGATATAGAATCCGTCGAGGTACTGAAAGACGCGGCTTCCGCAGCCATATACGGTTCCAGGGCTACCAACGGGGTAGTGATCATCACCACCAAATCAGGGAAAGAAGGACAGTCAAGGCTCGATGTCAACCTGCGCTCGGGAGTACAATACCTCCCCAACCTGGATAAACTCGGCATGGCAGGGTCAGACCTTTACCTCGACGTGCTCAACGAGGCGGTAAACAATTACAACCAGCAAAACGGGTACGCGCCGGGAGACAGTAATTTTGTGCGGTACTATGAAAACCCCTATCCCGGACTGCCGGATACCGACTGGCTCGATCTGGTTACCAGGCAGGCCTACGTTACAGACGCCAATATCTCCTTTTCGAGCGGGAGCGAAAAGACCAGGCTGTACCTGTCTGGAGGGTACCTCAACCAGGAAGGGGTGATCAAGACCAATAAGTTCCGGAAATATACCGCAAAGGTCAATGTAAGCCATAATCCCCTGAAGTGGCTCGAAATCGGGGCAAATACCACGGCGAGTTTTACACGTAACAACAGGATACCCAATGGCGATTTCGGTTCGGCCATCATGCTCAGGAGCGTAGGACAACGTCCTTTCGACCGGCCGTATAAGCCCAACGGCGATTATTACCGGGGGGGCACCGAAGAACTCAAATACCACAACAACCTCCAGATCCTCAACGAGCAGGATACACAACTCGACAATTACAGGTATCTCGGAAACTTTTATGCCGATTTCACCTTCAGTCCCGATCTTCACCTCAAGAGTTCCGCCGGGGCCGATATCATCCATACCGAAGATTTCCTGTACTATACCGAAAATCACCCGTACGGCGCCGGGCAGGGGAGAATACTGGACCGCAGAAGGACCATAAAGAACATGCTCGTAGAGAACACGCTTTATTTCGACAAGACGCTCGGGAACCTGAAAATAAATGCCCTGGCAGGGCACTCGTTCCAAAAGGTAACAACCAGTACATCCTATATCGACGGGAGAGGGTTCCCCTCCCCTTCCTTCGATGTTATTTCCGTGGCCAGCGAAATTGCCGATGCCTCTACGGGATATGGTGAAAGCGCCCTGGAATCCTATTACAGCCGCCTGAACCTGGCCTGGGCAGACAAATACCTCCTGTCGATGTCCATACGGGCAGACGGTTCTTCCAAATTCTCTCCCGAAAAACGTTACGGGGCCTTTCCTTCGGTCTCCGCAGGGTGGAATATTTCAGAAGAGCCTTTCTGGAAATCAGAAGCTTCCGACCTGAAACTCAGGGCCAGCTTCGGGGCCACCGGTAACCAGGACGGGATCGGGAGCTATGCCTTTCAGGCCCTGATGAGCGGGGGAGCCAATTATTCCAACAACAGCGGGATCGCCATTACTACTTTCGGCAATCCCGACCTCACCTGGGAAACCGCGGAGCAGTTTAATATAGGCAGCGACCTTTCCCTCTTTAACGGCAAACTGAACCTCACTGCCGATTATTTTGTGAAAAACACCAAAAACCTGCTGTACAGCAGGCCCATCCATGCCACCAGCGGATTCTCCAGCATTACAAGTAATATCGGCTCCATGCAGAACAAGGGGGTTGAGTTTGCCGTACACCTGAACCAGGATCTCGGCCCCGTACAGTGGACCAGTGATTTTAATATTTCCTTTATCAAAAACAAGCTGACTTCCCTCCTCGGGGACGAAGCGCTGCTTATCGGTGGTAACCGTACCCTGCAGGTCGGTGAAGAAGTGGGAAGTTTCTACCTGTATAAAATGCTGGGCATATTCCAGTCTGACGAAGAAGTTCCGGAGCCGCAATACCAGGAGGGGGTGCGCGCCGGTGATGTACACTACGAAGACCTCAATGGTGACGGACTGATCAATGTGGACGACCGGCAGATCGTGGGTACCTCAAATCCCGCCTATTTCGGCGGATGGTCTAATATGTTCAGGTATAAAGGATTTGACCTGAGCGTATTCTTTACCTATTCCTATGGCAGTGAAATATATGCTACCTGGAGAAAAACAACAGACCGGATAGGACTGGGAAACCAGGGGTTCAGGAAAGAGGTAGCCCTGGAACGATGGACAGGCCCGGGAAGCAGCAACAAAGTGCCGAGAGCCATACACGGTTATGGCCACAATCTCGAAAATTCCAGCCGCTTTCTGGAAGATGGCTCCTTTATACGCCTCAGGACCCTGACCCTCGGATACAATCTACCGGCATCCTTACTGGATAAAATAGGGGTCTCCAGGCTGAGAATGTACCTGCAGGGAGACAACCTCTATCTCTGGACCAGGTATTCGGGAATAGATCCTGAAGTATCCAAAGACTATGACGCGAGATTCCTGGCCGATGACAACATGAACCTGCCACAGCCGCGAACCATCAGTTTCGGGATCAATGCGACCTTTTAACCGAAACTATTGTTAGCCAAACCAAACTAAGAACTAACAACTACGAACTAACAGACTATAACCCCGAACACCGCCGACACCAACACTTTATGTTAAACCTATTGATATGAAAAACAAAAACAGATGAAATTACTTTCGACAATATATCTCGTTGCGGTCCTGGGCATGCTGTTTTCCTGCAGCAGCGAACTGGACCTGTATCCCAGATCTGCGGTCTCTGCCGATGCGGATCTGAGCGAAGCCGATGTAGAACCCTTTTTGATGGGGGTATACAATTCGGTACAAAATGACCCCGGAAGGGAATCGTATATTCTCTCCGACCTCCTCGGGGGGGACCTCAACAGTGCAAGTGCCACCAACGGCGGGGGCACCAATGCCTTTATAAGCAACATATTACGACCGGAACACGCCTTTATCAAAAACATATGGATCGGTTATTACGAGGCCCTCTACCAGGTAAACACCCTGATCGGGAGCCTGGATGCCCTGGCGCCGGATGACCGCCTGCGGGAAGTGAAGGGTACGGCACATTATTTCAGGGCCTACCTGTACTACAACCTGGTCACCAGGTACGGAGGGGTGCCCGTCCTGAAAGAAAACACCCTCGAAACCGTTCCCAGGAACAGCCCGGAAGAAGTCTGGGAGTTTATCGAGGAAGACCTGGAGATTGCCATCGCCCGGGCACCCTCTTTCGGACAAGGCAACGCCGGTGATTTTTACTATGTTTCTTCCGAAGCTGCCACGGCCCTGATGGCCAGGGTAAAGCTGGCCACAGGACAAAAGGAAGAAGCTGCCGCCCTTGCCGAGCAACTGATTACCTCTCCCTTATTCTCCCTAGATAATTTCGACAAAATATTCCGCAGGCAGGATAATACGGAGGTCATTTTTGCTTTCGAAAACCTCACAGAAGAATCCTCCGTCACCATTTCCACCCTGTTCTATACCTATGCCCATCCGCAAAGCGGATCGTATGTGTACAAGCCCAATCCCGGGGCTATGGAAATGTACGGCGATAACGACCTGAGAAAGAGTATTTCCATAGACACCTACGACGGGCTCGATGTTGTCAACAAATACAACAGCGGACAAACGGGTACCGATCCGGTAATTGTAAGCCGGCTCGGGGAACTCTACCTGATCAGTGCCGAGGCCAGGGGAACGGAAGGATTGCAACGGCTCAACGAACTCCGGGAATTCAGGGGGCTCGGGCCCGTGGAAGCCGCTTCAGAAAGCGAATACCTCGATCTTATACTCGAAGAACGCCGGCGTGAACTCTTTGCCGAAGGTTTCCGGTGGTACGACCTCGTACGTACCGGGAAAGCACAGGAAACCATCGGTATCGCGGCGCGGGAAACCCTGCTGCCCATTCCCGAAACGGAATTGCTGCTGAACGAAAAACTCACACAAAATCCGGGGTATTAACGCCCGGGAAACACATTCAGATATAAATATCACCGTATTTTAAACCTTATACCGATGAAAACATATATAAAATATCACACTTCCCTCTTCCTCGTTCTCTTCCTGGTATTTACCACGGCGAGCTGCCAGAACGACGACGATACTTCCGGTCTTGTTGTCCGGGAATACACACCCCTTACCCAAACTCTGGCCGAAAATACGGAACTCATTGACCGCGTGTTTTCAGATACCACGTTTACCGTAGCCCCGGGAGTCGAGGAAACGGACATTCACTACCTGTCTTCCAAAGGGCTCACCATGCGCCTGTTCATACTGAAAGCCGACCTCGGCCGTGACGATGTACACCTGGCTCCCATAACTCCCTACGGAAGTACGGGCTATGCCATGCAAACCGTCCCGGACATGCTGGAATATGTCGACATCGCCGGGCAGAAACCTGTAGCGGCGGTCAATGCCGATTTTTTTAACATGACTACGGGAGAACCCAGGGGTATTGTTCATCTCGGCGGTGAGGCCATACGGACCACACCCCTCGCAGGAAGGTCGTTCCTGGGAATGACCAAAGACGGGGAGATCATTATCGAACATACCGACGATTACCCGGCTTTCAGCGACGAGTTACAGGACGCCCTCGGCGGCGGCGACCTCCTGATCAAAGATGATACCCGCGCTCCCATAAGCAATGAAGACGTGCACCCGCGCACTGCAGTGGGGCTTACCGCAGACCATGTACTCTATTTCATTGCAGTTGACGGGAGACAGTTCGACTATTCCAACGGCATGACACTCGCCGAGGTGGCCGATGTACTGGAAGGCCTCGGTTGCAGGGATGCAGCCAATCTCGATGGCGGAGGCTCTACCACCTTTGTCACGCTACACTCCCTGGCAGAAGTATTCCATATAAGAAACCGGCCTTCCGACGGGGCCCCGCGCCCGGTAGGTAACGGATGGGCCATTACCGTATCTGAATAATCCGGTATAACATACAATGAAACGACAAAATGGTCAGAAGCCGGCAGTCCGGAGCCGGAAGTACATGTACTTCCGGCTTCGGACCCCGGACTCCGGACCTCAAAAACAAACACAATGAAAAACACAATTATTTATATATTCGTCCTGTTCCTGGCCCTGACAGCCTGTAATAATGACGACGATACCCCAACCCGGGATATGTTGCCCGTGGTCATGTCGGTAGCCCCGGTACAGGGCTCTCCCAACGATGTCATCGTGATATACGGGAAAAACTTCAGCACTTCACGTACGGGCAACAAGGTCACTATCGGCAACATGCCGGCCACGGTACTGGAAGCCTCCGAAAACCGGCTCGAAGTGGTGGTCCCGGAAGGGGAAGGCAAACAGGAAGTAAAGGTTGAAACCGGCGGCGCCCCGGTATCCGGGGATTTTCCGTTTTTCAGTTATGCTGTTCCCCAGGACATATATATCGTTTCCACGCTGGCCGGAAACCTGGAATACGGCCTGATCGACGGCCCTCCCGGAACGGGACGTTTCAGGGGGCCGGAAGGAGTGACGATGGCCCCCGACGGCAGTGTCGTGGTTACCGACCGTACCAACAATGCCATCCGGAGGCTTACTCCCGACGGCCTGGTCGGTACCATTGCAGGAAATGGCACCAAGGGATACCAGAACGGTCCGGCAAACCAGGCACTGCTCAATTACCCCTGGAAATCCTGTGTGGATTCCGAAGGGAACATATATATTGCCGAGAGGGATAATCACGTGATCCGGAAAATCGATATCAACGGTATCGTCAGTACCATTGCGGGTAACAGCAGCAGAGGGTTTAAAGACGGGGCCGCACTGGAGGCACAGTTCAACCAGCCTCTCGACATCGCAGTCGACAACGACCGGAACCTGTATATTGCCGATAACCTCAATCACCGTATCCGGAAACTGACCCCCGACGGGCAGGTGACCACCATAGCCGGATCGGTTTCCGGATTTAAGGACGGGAATGGCTCCGAAGCCCTGTTTGCCAATCCGTCCGGTGTATGCACCGATGCCGAAGGCAATGTTTTTGTCGCAGACCGGTTCAACCACCGCATACGCAAGATCAATACCGAAGGACAGGTATCCACCGTCGCAGGCAGCGGAAGTACCGGGGCTACCGACGGGGAATCGCCTGATGCGGAATTCAACAACCCTTACGGAGTAGACATCAATACAGACGGTGACATTGTAGTGGCCGACCTGTCCAATCACAAGATAAGGCTGATATCAGAAGGTAAGGTCACCACCGTAGCCGGGACTTCTTCGGGCTTCTTAAACGGTACGGGAAATGCGGCACAGTTTTACAACCCATCCGATGTCACCTTTGCCGGCGATATCATTTACGTCGCCGACCTGGGGAACAACATGGTCCGGAAAATCGTAAAAAAACAGGAATAAGAATGATTTCAGGACAGGCCGGACTACAACCTTCCGGCCTGCTTACCCTTTTCTTTTCCAACCGGAAACATCCCTTCCCGTTCCCTATTTCAGATAAGAACCAATCCCGGAAACCGTTTTTTTCAATTCCTTTACCGCCAAACCGGCAACTTCTCTTGCCCCCTTGACGGAATAATGTGTGTTATCCTCCTTTCCCTCCTGGTAAAACGGGATCTCCCCCGGGGCATACCACAGGTGCAACTTCTTAGACCGTTCCGGTCCGTAGGCCATTTCCAGGTTTTCCGTCAGCCTTTGCAGGTCGACCAGGGGAACCTTCATGGCTTCGGCGACCATGCGAACTACAAGGGGATAATCTCCGTGAGTATCAACCAGGGTGCCGTATGAATTAAAATTCCGTCGTACTACAGAAGTAAAGAGAATGGGGATGGCTCCCTTTTTCCGGGTTTCCTTCACATACCTTTCCAGGTTTTGCCTATAGCCTGTATACGGATTGGTATATCTCGAACTGTCTTTTACCTTCTGGTCGTTATGCCCGAACTGTATAAAGACATAATCTCCTTCACTAAGCTGTGATAACACCACTTTCCACCGCCCTTCTGCAATAAAACTTCTGGAACTCCTGCCGTTCACGGCATGGTTCTCTACTCTTACCGTACCTCGGACAAATTCGGGTAGCAGCTGGCACCAGCCCCGCTCCGGATTTCCCCCTTCCGTGGGTTTATCGGCCATGGTAGAATCGCCTATGGTAAATATAGTCACTGTTTTCTCCTGTTTCTCTCCGGTTTCCCGGGCCATTGCCAAAAACAGGCACAGGAACGAAAATATGCTGATACTCTCTTTTTTAAGCCAGGCCGGATATTTTTTCACCAATGTAGGCATATTCGATTAATATTACTGTTCATTGCTCTATACGAAACCAGTCGATATCCGCAAAACCGGAATCATTGATCTTCGTATCTCTTATGGCAAAAAGTCCCACTTTGGTTCCTATCCATTTTCCGGGAACCGCCGTGAAAGTCTTTCCCAAAGACTTAAACTTCCTTCCATTGGTACTATAGCCGAAGGTACATTTCCCTCCTTTGGTCACTTCTACCCGGAACTGAACTTTATTTCCTTTCAGTTCCACTGTCTCTGCAATTCTTTCCGGTTTACCGTGTTCCGCATCTTCGCAGATCACCTGGCTGATATGTATTTCACCGTCTTTACTTTCCAGCGAAATGTAGGCATAGCTCATCCCCATGACGATGAGTCCTGCTTTTTCATTATCCAGTTTGGGATTAGGATGAAATTCCAGTGCGGTAGTGACTTTAAATTCTTCCGCCGGAAATTTTTGCAGAAACAGGTTCGGCGCATCCCAAAGGTTTTTGCTGTCATCCGGCAATTTATCGGTGAATAAACGCAGTTTTCCATCGGCAGGGTTGGCAAAAGCCCATGTTGCCCTGGGATTTGCGTGCCATTGCCATTGCAGGCTAATGTCATTTCCGTCAAACTCATCGGAATCCTGGGGGGTTTCTATGGGATATAACCTTCCCACATCCGGTTTTTTATGCCTTAAAACAGGCTGACCTTTTCCGTCCCCGTCACGATCTTCACCTATTACCGGCCAGTCATTTTTCCATTCCATCGGCTGCAGGTGTACAATACGTCCATATGCTTCCTTGTCCTGAAAATGTACAAACCAGTTTTCGCCATTGTCGAGTTCTACCCATCCGCCCTGGTGTGGGCCATTGATATCGGTTTTTCCCTGGTCCATTACTATTCTTTCTTCATAAGGCCCATACGGATGTTTTGCCCTCATGGCCAGTTGCCACCCGGTAGAAACGCCCCCGGCCGGGGCAAATATGTAGTAATAGCCGTTCCTCTTGTAAAATTTGGTTCCTTCTACGGTAGGATGAGCATCGTGACCGTCAAAAACCAGTTTACCTGCCCCGGTAACTTTTGTCCCCTCGGCATTCATGGGTTTTACGACAACAACACTTTTTATCCCGGCCCGGCTTCCCGCGTAAGCATGCACCAGGTATGCTTTTCCGTCGTCATCCCAAAGCGGGCAGGCATCGATAAGGCCTTTCCCCTCTTCCACCAGTACGGGCTCTTCCCACGGTCCGGCCGGATCTTCTGATTTTATCATATAAATGCCAAAATCCGGGTCGCCATAGTAGATGTAAAATTCTCCGTTATGATGTCTAATGGCCGGCGCCCATACCCCGTTACCGTGCTGTGGCTTACTGAAGTGCTCGAAAGGTGGCTGGCGGTCCAGCGCGTAACCTATCAGCTTCCAATTGACCAGGTCCTTCGAATGCAATATGGGCAATCCGGGAATGGCATTAAAACTGGATGCCGTCATGTAAAAATCATCGCCTACCCTACAGATGTCCGGATCGGAATAGTCGGCATGTAAAATAGGATTTTTATAGGTTCCGTCTCCCTGGTCGGATACCCAGGCCGCAGATACAAATTCCTGGGCAAACAGTGCAGACCGGAACAGGAATACGGAAAACAAGGCGATGGTGATGGTGATTTTATGCATCGGAATATTTATTTTTCATGGATCTGATCTCAGGATATTATCGGTCCCGGAACACAAAGGCCCGGCCCCGACAAACTCATCGTGTTATCTGTCCAGCTCCAGGCTGGCCATAATAAATGGCCCTGTACCCTTCGGGTCGTTGGAACGAATCTTCTCGTTTACATAATATTCATAGGTGCCGTCGCGGTAGGGATTTCCTCCCAACCCGGCCACGGCGCATACCTGTGTAAGGTTTACCACGCCGTTATCCTCCACTTCTATAAGCCTGTCCAGCACTCCCTGATATCCTTTCCGGGCAACCTCCGAATACGATTCCGGCAGGTATCCCTTTCGCACACCCTTGGCCAGCGAATAGATAAACATACAGGAACCGGAAGCTTCCAGGTAATTGTCTTCTTTACCTCCCATATCCGTTACCTGGTACCACAAACCGGATTCCTTGTCCTGGTATTCCGCAAGGGCTGCAGCCAGCCGGTTAAGGTAGCCCACCATATCCTTCCGGGAAGGATGGTCTTCGGGAAAATAATCCAGTACATCTACCAGGGCCATGGCATACCACCCGAGGGCCCTCGACCAGAAATGCGGTGAAGTCCCGGTCTTCCGATCGGCCCATTGTTGCTCCCGGCTTTCGTCCCAGCCGTGATACAGCAGTCCCGTTTCCTCGTCCAGCGAGTGTTTCTGGATTTCGCTGAACTGCAGGGCGATATCATTCCATGCCTTTCCGGCCTCATCCCCTTCAGAAAACCTCCCGGTATACTCCGCATAGAACGGCTGCCCCATATACAATCCGTCGAGCCACATCTGCCACGGATAGATCTTCTTGTGCCAGAACCCGCCTTTTGAAGTGCGGGGATGCGCGTCCAGCTGTTCCCGCAAGGTGCGGATGGCTACCAGGTATTTCTCTTCGCCCGTCTTGTCGTAGAGGTAAAAAAGTATTTTTCCGGTATTGACCATATCGATATTGTATTTTGCCATATCATAGGTCAGGATCTCCCCCTTCGGGTTTACCATAGTGTCTCCGAACTCTTTGATATAATCGAAATACACTTCTTTCCCGGTCTTGTCATAAAGGGCTGCAATACCCTTGAGTACCACACCCTGGGTATAACTCCATTTCGGTTTGCGGTGAAAGTCGAGCTGCCAGGCCTCCGGAAAACGGTGAATTTCAGAAAGCGCCATACGTTCCGACCATTTGAGATCTTCGGGCACCAGTTGCTGTTTTTCTGTTTTTTGAGGGACCGCTTCTCCCCCGCTGTCTTTTTTATTCCTTTGCCCGCAGGATATCAGAGAAAGTGCCAGAAGCAGTATTATCGCTTTCAGATGTGTAAATGTCATGGTTACGGTTTTATAATAAAGTAAATTTCGGAAACTTATCCTTCCTATATCCGGTTATCTGTTATAACCTTCATTTTGTGTAAACTCGCTTTTATTGGTCACCGCATCGAGCTGGGACTGCGGTATGGGCCTCACCGCGTGATAGGGCTGTATATTAGCCGAGGCATCCGGATTCCACTGCTGTACCCTTTCGATGAGTTTGCCGGTACGTTTAAGATCGAACCATCGCAATTGCTCTCCTGCAAATTCCCTTGCTCTTTCGTCAAGTATCATGTCTATATCGAGGTCGCTCTCCGAAATTTCCATATCTCCTTCGTGTCCGGGAAGGGCAGCCCTTCTTCTCACCTCGTTGAAATATGTGACAGCATCTCCCGTATTTCCCAGGTTCATTTCGGCTTCGGCCACAATGAGGTACATTTCCGCGAGCCGGATCACAAAAGCATCCCTTTTCCCCTGTTGCTGCGATATGGTCTGACGTGAAGGGTCGAGAAACTTTTTCAGTGACACATAACGATCCCTTACCTGCGGGGCATCGTTTTCACCATAGGTCCGGCTGCGGTCTATCACCGTATAGCGTTTACTATCCTTTTCCGCCTGCGGGATCACATATTTGGTAGCATATACGGCGGTATCGCCGAGCTGCATGCCTGCGGGGGCATTGCTCAGGTTATTGCAATACCAGACACTCTGAAAGGTCGCATCAAAACGGGAATCGACGGTTTCGTCAAAAAGGTCCAGCAGATGCGCAGTAGGCATAAACCTCGCAAAGGGCCGGCCGTTCTCTATATCCCTGGTCATGCCGGGTAGCTGATCGTAGGTCATCAGGAAAAACAGGTGAGCATTATTTCCCCCGTCCCTCAGGAGTATATCTTCATCCGGATGTTCCAGTTCCAGGTTGAGTACCAGGTCGGCCGTAAAGTTTACCAGCCATACGATCTCCGGGTTTCTTACATTGTCCATGTCCCACAGGTCGGCATAATCGTCTACCAGTGAAAACCCGTAATCGTCTATGACATTCCTGGCGTGTTCGGAAGCGAGCTGATCCTCTCCCCTGGTGAGATACATTCTTGCCAGGAAGGCTTCGGCTGCCGCTTTTGTAGCCCTTCCGTAATCGTCGGATGAAGGCGGAAGGTGCTCAACGGCAAATTCCAGGTCGTCGAATATCTGGTTGTAAAATTCGTCTACCGGCGTACGGGTAGCGGTTTCCTGGATGTTTTTTACCTCTTCGGTAAACAAATGCACATTGCCCCAGGTCTCTGCGATATGCCACAGATAGAAGGCGCGAAGAAATCTCGCCTCTGCTTCCCTGACCGGCTTCAGGCTTTCTTCAAGCGGTGAATCCGCTATGCGTTCTACAGCCGCATTACAGGTATTCAGTGCCGAATAAAACCGGGTCCAGTAAAATTCTATAGGTTCATTGGCTCCCGAAAGATCGGAATTGTATAAGGCTACGGGAGGGTTTTCCATACCGTTTCCCCGGGTAAAAATATCGGTCCCCGTTTCGGTCAGGGCTATTCCGTTTTCTTTCCCGTACCAGAAACGCATGGGAGTATAGCAGGCGTTTACCAGGGCTTCGATTCCTTCCTCCGTAGCATAGTAGGCATCGGCTGTAAGGCCGGACTTGTTATCTTCTTCCAGAAAGCTTTCACAGGCAGTGAACATTCCGGTGGCTAATAATACGTATATGATGATTCTTGAATTCATGATTTCCAGCTTTTCTTCAGTTCTTACAATTCCAGGTTGATCCCGAACACCAGTTGCCGTGTCATGGGAAAGCTCAGGTTTCCGCCCCTTTCGGGATCGTAGGGGTCTATTTTGCTAAATACGAAATAATTCTTGGCCGTGGCATAACAGCGAAGCTTTGATATTTTCAGGTATTCCGTTACAGCCTGCGGAAAGCTATATGCCAGGGTAATATCCCTGATCTTCACAAAAGAACCGTCTACATATTGCAGGGTAGAATAGTATTGCGTACTTGCCCTGCTGGTCCCTGCATCCGGCCTGGGATAGGCATTGGTAGGATTTTCCGGGGTCCAGTAATCTACCTTCGGCCCGTTCTCCAGGGCATCTATCTTATAGGAGCCCGCAGCTTCGCTGATAATGGTCTGCCCCTGCCGTGCATACACAAAGACATTAAGTTCCAGCCCCTTATAGCTAAACCTGTTATTAAAGCCCAGGGTGTAATCCGGTACGGTACTGCCTATGATCTCCCTGTCTTCCGGGGTGATCACCCCGTCCCCGTCCCGGTCCATCACCTTTATGTCTCCCGGGTCCTGCCCGTAGGACTCCGCCTCCCCGGCTTCGTCCAGCTGCCATATCCCTACTTTTCTGTAATCGTAAAAAGACGAAATGGGAGACCCTACAAACCAGCCGTTGGCCAGGTCCCTGTCGCCTTCGGGAAGCTCCCTGATCTCTTCCTTATTGGTCGTAAAGGTAATATCGGAACTCCAGCCGAAACCGTTGTCCTGCGAAACGATGTTCAAGGTACTGATATAAAGTTCCAGTCCCCTGTTACGGGTTTTCCCGATATTGTCCCAGGCCGTACTGAACCCGGAAGACGTAGGCAATGCCCTTTGCATGAGAAGGTCGCTGGTATTCTGCTGGTAAAGATCGAGAGACCCGGAGATCCTGTTATTGAAAAAACCGAAATCCAGCCCCAGGTTGGTCGTTGCGGTAGTCTCCCAGCTCAGGTTACCGGAAGCTATGAGCGACGGGTAATAACCGAATGCCGGGCTTTCATCCGTGCCCTGGTCATAGGCATAGGTACTTTTGGAAAGGCTCCCGAGAGTCTGGTAGGGCGACACCGCACTGTTACCGGATATCCCGTAACTCACCCTGGCTTTCAGCTGGGAAATGGTATTGTTTTCCTTCAGGAAGTTTTCTTCCTTCAGGACCCACGAAAATGCTGCAGAAGGAAAATATCCCCACTTGTTGCCCGGGGCAAGTACCGAAGAACCATCGGCTCTCATCAGGAGGGTAACCAGGTATTTATCGGCATACTTATAATTTAACCTGCCGAAAAAAGATGCCAGTTGTTTTTCTTCAAGGCTGCTGTTTACACGCACCTGGGTCTGCAATCCGCCAAGGTTGTGAAACAGCATGGTGGCCGATGCAAGGTCCCTTCCTTCGGCCATATAATTTTCTTCCACCGTTTTCCAGATACTGGTTCCGAGCAGGCCGGATATTTCATGTTTTCCGGCGGTATACGTATAATTGGCAAAATTCTCCCAGGTAGTGCGGTTAAAGGTCCCGTTTTCTGCCCGGGCCAGCGACAGTCCGTCTGCCCCTACTTCCAGGGTATTGGTAGCGGAAAATATACCTCTGCGGAAATTCATATGGTCTATCCCGAGACGGGACGTGAACGTAAGGTTTTCAACCGGGGTCCAGTCGAGGCTGATGTTCCCGAAAAAACGCTTGTTGTCTTCATTGTCCGTATAATTTCCCGGTTGCTGGTCTGCCAGCGGGTTCAGGGTAGAACTATCTCCGACGGGAAACGTAATCACATTTCCCTCATCGTCATAGGGCCTGCCCAGCGGGCTCATCTTGTTGGCCTGGTTGAGCGGGTCCCTCCTCCGGTCGTGGTCTTTCACGGTATACATTATGTTGGTGGAAAGTTTCAGGTTGTCGAGCACCTTGTGGTCTACGGTCAAACGCCCGCTGTAACGGTCCAGGTTATCATTTTCTAAAAGACCTTCTTCCCGGAAGTATTCCATGGAGAAATAGTACGTGGTCTTTTCAGACCCCCCGGAAACGCTTACCTGGTGGTTTTGCTGGCTCCCGGTTCCCAGAAGCCGGTCTGCCCAGTCGGTCCAGATCCCGTTCTGAAAATTTTCCAGTTGTGTGGGGTTAAAGATATTGGCATCATCTTCCGGACCGCTCCATTCCCCTACGGTCCTTCTCGATTCCCTCCTGAGCTGTACCCATTCGGGGCCGCTCATAATATCGGCATATCCCCCGAGGCTCTGCACACTGTAATAACTATTCAGGGAAACCTTACTTTTCCCCGAACGTCCCCTTTTGGTGGTAATAAGCACCACGCCGTTCGCTCCCAGCGTACCGTAAATAGCCGTTGCGGAAGCATCCTTAAGAATTTCCACCGAAGCGATATCATTCGGGTTCACATCGAGTGTGGAACCATAGATCATCCCGTCTACCACGACCAGCGGACCGTTATCGGCATTCAGGGAACGGTTCCCGCGAATGGAAAAATTGAGTCCCGCCCCGGCCTGCCCGCTGGTTTTTGTAAGATCGACCCCGGGCACTTTTCCCTGCATGGTTTCCAGGGCATTGGTTACCGGAATAGAGGTAAGGTCGCGCTCCTTTACAGAAGCCACAGCCCCCGTCAGGTCAGATTTTTTCACTGCCCCGTAACCGATGACCACTACTTCGTCAAGCGCCTGGGCGTCTTCGCTCATCCGAACATCGACAACATCATTATCGCCTACCGTCCTTTCTTCCCTTTCCTGGCCGATATATGTAAATACCAGCACTTCTCCCGACGATACTTCTATCGCATATTTTCCGTCAAAATCGGTCTGGGTACCATTGGTAGTCCCCCTGACGAGAATATTCACCCCGGGTAAAGGCACCCCCTGCTGATCAGTCACCGTACCGGTAACGGTTCTCGTCTGCGCCAGGACCTCCTGCGTGATAAACAGGCTTCCCAGCACCATGACAAGCCATACCGGCCTTACAGGTATCGAAATAAGCTGTTTTAAATTCATTATTTGTAAAGTTTTAGTTGGAAAATTGATGATCGTATTTTTTTTGTAATCGATTGCACTAAATGATATAACTCTTATTATTATCCGGCGTATGCCTTACATTGTACATTTGCTGCCATGCCTCAGGAAACATTTCCGGGCTTCGCTGCAGCTCATCTTCTTGTAAAAATGACTATAAGAGGGTTGCTGCCGAAACCCTAATTCTGCATTTAATTGTACTAAAGTATAATTTTTTATTAAAAAAACATACCGTTTTATTAAAAAAAACAAAAAACCACCCGGAGGTGGTTCTTTTATATCTTAAATATTAACAGGCTTTTCTTCCCGAAAATCCCGATATTTGCCCGGATCAGTCAATAGCCTTGATCACTGCCTTGGGGGCTTCCTTACGGCTGCCGTCAAACCCGTCCACCCCGCTCACGGTGGTATATTTCAGCACGTATTTCTTACCGGGATTAATGATCTGGTAGGCACTCTGGCACATCAGGGTAGCTTCGTGAAAGCCGCAAAGAATCAGTTTGAGCTTTCCGGGATAGGTATTGACATCGCCGATGGCAAAGATCCCGGGTATATTGGTCTCGTAATCCAGTGCATTGTTTACCTTGATGGCATTCTTTTCTATTTCCAGTCCCCAGTCGGCTATAGGTCCCAATTTGGGAGAAAGGCCAAACAACGGAATAAAATGGTCTGTTTCCAGGTTTACGGTATTGCCATCGTGTTCGATGGTCAGCATTTCAAGCCTGTGGTCTCCGTGTAGCCCCGTAACCTCCGCCGGGGTCATCAGGTTGATTTTCCCCAGTTTTTTCAGTTCCTGTACTTTCTCTACCGAATCCAGGGCGCCCCTGAATTCGTTTCTCCGGTGTACCAGGGTCACTTCTGATGCCACATCGGCCAGGAAAATGGACCAGTCCAGAGCCGAATCCCCGCCCCCGGCGATCACCACTTTTTTGTCCCTGTACACTTCGGGGTCCTTAATAAAATAATTTACACCTCTTTCCTCGTAATAATCGATCCGGTCTATAAGCGGTTTTCTCGGTTCGAAACTTCCCAATCCGCCTGCTATCGCAACTACAGGGGCATGATGTTTTGTCCCTTTATTCGTAGTCACGATAAAACTGCCGTCTTCCAGTTTTTCAATGGTATCGGCCCGCTCTCCCAGGGTAAATCCGGGTTCGAACGATTCGATCTGCTTCATCAGGTTATCGACCAGGTCACCGGCCAGTACATCGGGAAAACCGGGGATATCGTAGATGGGCTTTTTCGGATAAATCTCCGCCAGTTGCCCCCCGGGTTGCGGCAGGGCATCGATAATATGACATTTCAGTTTCAGCAGGCCCGCTTCAAAAACAGCGAACAGCCCTGTGGGACCGGCGCCTATAATCAGTATATCTGTTTTAATCATGGTATATGTATTTAGTATATTCCGAATTGTTCCGGTTCCCATCCGATCGTTACAGGCAACACTCGTCCGCCCTCCCGGATCTCACGATCCGGGAAGATCTGCCATCTGCCGTACGAAGTTCCTATTTTACGCCCAGGACCTGCTCGATCTGCGGAGCGTATTTCTTGATCGTAGTCTCCACTCCTGCCTTGAGTGTCATATGGTTTACATGACAATCCGTACAGGCTCCTTCCAGGCGTACCTTTACCAGTTTACCTTCATCTATGGAAACGAGGGATATGTTACCGCCGTCACTTTTGAGAAACGGCCGTATTTCTTCCAAGGCTTTTTCTACATTGCTCCTTAATTCTTCTGCTGTCATCTTTCCGTGTTTAGATCTCGGGGAAACGCAGCTTTCGCCCTGTTACGCCTCTCCCCGGGTAGTTTGTATATATGTTATTTTCCCTTCACCGCCGAACAACCGGCCATGGTTGTTATTTTTACGGCTTCGGTAGGCGGCAGGTCTTCATTTCTTCTCACCACTTCCCGCACTACGTTCTTTGTGAGCTCTTCAAAAGCCTCCTCCAGCGGTGTTGCCGTCTGCAATGCCGCCGGCCTCCCGACGTCCCCCGCTTCTCTTATGCCCTGTACCAGCGGTATCTCTCCCAGAAAGGGGATATCGAGATCTTCCGAAAGGTTTTTGGCCCCCTCCTGCCCAAAGATATAATATTTATGGTCGGGTAACTCTTCAGGCGTAAAATAGGCCATATTCTCCACAATTCCCAGTACCGGCACCCTTATACTCTCCTGCCGGAACATGGCCACTCCCTTACGGGCATCGGCCAGGGCTACATTCTGGGGCGTACTTACTACCACCGCACCCGTAACGGGAAGCGACTGCATAATGCTAAGGTGAATATCTCCCGTACCCGGGGGAAGATCCACCAGCAGGAAATCCAGCTCGCCCCAGGCAGCGTCAAATATCATCTGGTTCAATGCTTTTGCAGCCATAGGTCCCCGCCAGATCACCGCCTGGTTGGGCTGGGTAAAAAACCCGATAGACAGTACCTTGACCCCGTAATTCTCCACCGGTTTCATCTTCGATTGCCCCCCGGCCTGTACGGCGAGCGGACGTTCCCTTTCCACATCCAGCATTATGGGAGCCGAAGGTCCGTAAATATCGGCATCGAGCAGGCCTACATTAAAGCCCATCTTTGCCAGGGTCACCGCAATGTTTACGGTAATGGTAGACTTCCCTACTCCTCCTTTTCCGGAAGCCACGGCCACGACATTCTTTATTCCCGGAATAGCCTTGCCTTTGATCTGCGGTTTTTTTTCCGGCGCATCCACCTTGATATTTACCTTGATCTTGGCCTTCTCATAGACCTCCTTATGAACAGCCTTCAGTATCTCTACCTCGGTTTTCTTTCTCGCCTGGAGACTCGGGTTCTTTATGGTAATATCCACTACCACCTCATCGCCAAAAGTCATTACATTGGTCACTGCACCGCTCTCCACCATGTTTTTACCCTCTCCGGGAACCGTAATGGTTTCCAATGCTTTCAGTACTTCCTTTTTATCTAACTTCATGTAGTCTGGATTCTTTCTAAATTAAATTCATTCTAAATTACAAAGATAAGGTTTCGCTTTCATATTTTAAAGCGATTGCATAGAAATGCTCAATCCGAAGATAAGAATACTCTATGCCCGGCCTGCTATTGATCTTCTGCGAATTTATCCCCGGGTTCTTCAGACGGGTCCCAGAAAAGTTCATCGAAATTCACCACCTGGTTCTCATATACCTCCACCCCTTCGCTTTCAAGCAGTTGCTGCATGAGGTTCGTGCCCCCGAAATGGAATTTTCCGGTGAGTATTCCCTTGCGGTTTACTACGCGGTGTGCCGGAACGTCTTCCCTCCCGTTACAGGCATTCATGGCCCACCCCACCATACGTGCGGAACGCCGGGTTCCCAGGTATCCGGCTATGGCTCCGTAAGATGTTACCCTGCCATAGGGAATTTTCCGGGCCACGGCGTATACCTTCTCGAAAAAATTATCATTTTCTTTAGTTGACGACATATGTCACAGCTTTGTATCCTAATTTACGTATCCGCCATAAAAAATACGGATCAGGGTGATGATGACCAGTACCAGCATCAGCACACTGAGTATATAATCGGAATATTTCGTGAAACTCCCGTTACGCTCCTGGAGCCGGTTGAAATACACCACATACACATACAGCGTCCCGAAAGTGCCCATCCCTGCCGCAAAGACAAAGACGAGGATATCTGTCCACTCGAACTTGATCCATCCCGACACGTTCCAGGCTGCGTTCAATCCGCAGAAATACGGAATGGGCAATATGTTGAGCGCCGACAGCAACATGCCTTTAAAAAAGCTTTTCCGTTTGCTGAAATAGGCGGTCCGCACCCTTCTTTTTTCCTTTTTTTTCCTTCCGGCCATAAAAAAATACACGGCAAAAAAGGCAAACACCAGCACGGCTATTTTGAGCAGGCTGTCGATAACCTGCGGATTCCGGTACAGGTACTTGGAAAAAAGTACTCCTATATAGGCCTGCAATACCACGACCAGTGAAGCTCCCGTGGAAAACAGCATACCGTTTACCCTGCCCTTTTGCGCACTGGTTTTCGCTGCTGTCATGTTTACCAGGCCGGGAAGCATAACGCCCATGGCCGCTGCTGAAAAGGTGGCAAAGAAAAGGATTAACGCATGTACCATTCCGGTTGGTTGTTTTTTGTGTGTTGTCTGCTTATTCAGGTCCGCTGTCCGGGAACGTGAATTTCACATAGGTAATCGCCTTTTGCTGTTCAAGATACTGTTTTTCATAGAAAGTCTGTATCCCGGTGACTTCCTGCGGACTGTATTCGTTCCTGTAAACATCGTGATGGGCATACAAAACCTCAACCCCGAGCCCGTGAAGCAGCCCCAGGGTATAACCGTGCATAAACTCGCTGTCGGTCTTCAGGTGTACTACCCCGCCTTTCCTGAGTATACTGCGGTACTTCTCCAGGAAAACCGCATTGGTAAGCCGGTGCTTGGTCCGTTTGTATTTGATCTGCGGGTCGGGAAAGGTAATCCAGATCTCATCGACCTCGCCCCGGTCAAAAAAAAGGTCCACGAGCTCTATCTGTGTCCGCAGAAAGGCTACATTCTCCAGTCCTTCTTCCAGGGCGGTCTTGGCCCCTCTCCAGAACCGCGCCCCCTTGATGTCTATCCCTATAAAATTCTTTTCGGGATATTTTCGCGCAAGGCTCACACTATATTCCCCTTTACCGCATCCGAGTTCCAGTATTACGGGACGGTCATTTTTAAAGAAGCCGTTCCGCCATTTTCCCTTCAGTGGAAAACCACCGGACACTACCTCATCCCTTTCGGGCTGCAGGACATTGGAAAAGGTCTCGTTTTCCCTGAACCGCTTCAGCTTGTTTTTGCTACCCACAACAATTATTTAAGATTTTCGCAAAATTAAGGAAATATTTATCGGTTTCGAAAAGACTTACTTTGTAATATGAATCACCGAATACTTGTCGCTCCGCTCAATTGGGGACTCGGGCATGCCACCAGGTGCATACCTGTGATCCGCGCCCTGCTACAACACGGTTTTTGCCCGGTCATTGCCTCAGACGGCATTGCCCTGGAACTACTCCGCCAGGAATTCCCGCAGCTCGAGAGCCTCTATCTCCCGTCTTACCAGATAGAATATGCCAAGGAAGGGCAGTATTTCAAACTCAAGATGATATGGGATTCTCCCAAGATGATAAAAGCCGTAGCCAGGGAAAAAAAGCTGGTCAAAAACATCATCAGGGAACGGGCCATCGACGGTATTATTTCAGACAACCGCCTGGGGGTATACCACAAGAGCATCCCTTCGGTCTTTATGACCCACCAGCTCAATGTACTTACGGGAAGTACAACCTGGCTAAGCTCAAAGGTCCACCGCAAATTTATCCGGAAATTCGATCAGTGCTGGGTACCTGATGTAGCAGGAAAACCCAATCTCAGCGGGAAACTGGGACACCTGAAAAAAGCCTCCTTCCCCGTACGCTATATCGGTCCGCTGAGCAGGCTCCGGAAACAGGAAACCGATATCCTGTACGACCTGGCCATTGTCCTTTCCGGCCCGGAACCCCAGCGCAGCCTGCTTGAAAACAAGCTTATCAGTGAAATCGAGCACTATGAAGGGCGCATCCTCTTTGTGAGAGGTGAAATAGAACACGTCCAGACCATACGTCAGGACAAACATATCACCGTATATAATTTTATGCGGTCGGACCAGCTGGAAACTGCCCTGAACCAGAGTGCCGCGGTACTGTCGCGATCGGGTTACACCACCATCATGGACCTCGTAACCCTCGGAAAGAAAGCCTTTTTTATCCCTACCCCCGGGCAATACGAGCAGGAATACCTGGCCCGGAGGCTCGATAAAAAAGGAATGATCCCTTGTGCCTCACAAAAAAAATTCAGGATACAGATGCTTTCGGAAATCAATAATTACGACGGCCTCCCCCCTGTTCCCGTCAACGATTTCGATTTCAGGGAACTCTTCGATATTTTCCTGTCCCCTACCGAGAATAAGGTGTTGTAGTAACAGATGGTTGTAACTTACCGGCTACATGCTATTTTTAGCCTGCCCTACACTGGGTTCCTTTCCTGGTACTTTGTACAGACTGATGCGGCATGAACAGGATTGCCGTTCCGACCGCAGCGCCTGCCGCCCTAATGATCAACCTCTCCCGTATCACCACCGGGGTATGCTATTTTTTCGAGGGTGAAGGAAAACTCCGAACCGATACCGAAAACACTTTCCACATAGATACGCTCGTTATGGGCTTCCATGATGTGTTTTACGATGGATAACCCGAGCCCGGAACCGCCTTCTTTACGGCTTCCGCTTTTATCGACGCGGAAAAAGCGTTCGAAAAGCCGGGGGATATATTGTTTTTCGATCCCTTCCCCGTTGTCGGTGATCCTTATGATAACCTTGTTTCTGATCAGGTTCTCTATACTCACCTCGGTGGTGCCGTCGGGCTTTCCGTACTTTATGGAGTTGACTACGAGATTGGACACGACCTGCTGTATCCGTTCCTTGTCGGCCCGTACCATTACAGGAGTTTGATAATTCATGTCAAAAGTGAGGGTGATATTCTTTTTGGCTGCTTTCATTTCGAGCAGGTCGAAGACATTTTGTATGAGCTCCACGATATCGAATTCTTCGTAAACGAGGTGCAGGTCGCCGAGCTCCAGTTTGGTGATCATGTCCAGGTCTCTTACGATATAGATAAGCCTGTCTACCCCCTTGGAGGCCCGTTGCAGGTATTTTTTCCGGATGTTCTTGTCCTTGATGGCCCCGTCCAGCAAGGTAAGGATATATCCCTGTACGGTAAACAGGGGGGTTTTCAGTTCGTGAGACACATTGCCGATAAACTCCTTGCGGTAGGCCTCCCTCACCTTCAGGGTTTCTATTTCCAGTTTTTTGCCTTCCGCAAACTTTTCGATCTCCCGGGTCAGGGTAGCCATATCGGTAGTAATAGGCTGCCGCTGAAAAGACGTAGACTCCAGCAGGGATACATCGTCGTATATTCTTTTTACCCGCTGGTAGATAAACCGTTCCACCCTGAACTGGATGATGAAAAAACAGATCGCAAAATTAATCGCGGCAAACAACAGCACGGCCTTCACATAATCAGGAACTGTACCGGGTGCCGCAATCCAGTGCAACAGGAGTACAAAAACCACACTCAGGGTCAGGGTGATATACAACGATGACCGCAGTGCGAACTTATATGATTTTTTCAGCTTTGTGGCCATGGGATAATGTGTCAATGGGATAATGTGCCAATGAGATAATGTGATAATGTGATAATGGGGATACATTAATTTGCTAATTGGCACATTAGCTAATTATCTCATTGACAAGAGGGGCGATTACAGAACAAATTTATAGCCCACTCCCTTTACGGTATTGAAATGATCGTCCCCGATCTTTTCCCGGAGTTTTCGGATATGAACATCGATGGTCCTTCCTCCCACGATCACCTCGTTGCCCCAGACCTTGTCCAGTATTTCCTCCCGCTTGAATACCTTTCCCGGCCGGGAAGCGAGGAGAGACAGGAGTTCGAACTCCTTGCGGGGCAGGATGATCTCCTTGCCGCTCTGTACGATCTTGTATTCGTCCCGGTTTATGGTGATATCACCGACCCTTACAATACTCTCTTCCGGCTCCTGCTGGTCTTTTAAACGCCTCAACAGGGCCTTTACCTTGCTCACCAGCACCTTGGGCTTTACGGGTTTGGTGATATAGTCGTCCGCTCCCGCATCAAATCCGGCCACCTGGGAATAATCTTCTCCCCTTGCGGTAAGAAAGGTGATGATCGTACCGGACAGTTCCGGTATCCTCCGCAACTGCTCACAGGCCTCCATCCCGTCCATTTCGGGCATCATCACATCCAGAATGATCAGATGCGGACGCTCCTTCTTTGCCCTGGCGACAGCCTCGGCTCCATTACCTGCCACCGATACGTTATATCCTTCGGCAGAAAGATTATAACCTACGATCTCCAGAATATCCGGCTCGTCATCTACAAGTAGGATCCGGATGTCTTTTTTTTTCATTTCTATGTGAGTTTTCGTGAAGTATTTCATGCCAAAAGTAAAGATAATATTAAAAAATTAAAGCGATTAACATTCTTTTAATCCCGTAACATTAAAACAACATACCGGTTACATACATTTAATTTTCAGGTAACACCACCTTTACAAGCCGGTTCTTTCTTTGCGGCAGAACAAATTCAAACACATGT
The DNA here is from genome assembly GCF_003285545.1 of Sinomicrobium soli. Lineage (GTDB taxonomy): Bacteria > Bacteroidota > Bacteroidia > Flavobacteriales > Flavobacteriaceae > Sinomicrobium. The sequence goes on from NZ_QLNV01000002.1 coordinate 134,673, forward strand.
TCTGACACATGTTCTCGAAAAGTAATGAAAACCAAATTTTAAACTAAAATCAAGATGAAGAAAATCAAATTTTTCCCCATTATTGCTTTATTGGCAGTGTTCTTCACGGCATGTTCCAGTGATGATGACAACAATGGACCCGGAACTGACGATGACGGAGGAGATGACTATATTGTTGAGAAAAGCGGTATCCTCACGGAAGATGAGACCTGGACAGCAGACAATATATACCTGCTGGATGGTAAGGTTGTGGTAGACGACGGGGTGACCCTCACCATCGAGCCCGGTACCATTATAAAGGGTATGCCCGGCCAGGAAGCTCAGGCCTCGGCACTGGTAGTGGACCAGGGAGGAAAACTCATGGCGGAAGGTACAGCGGAAAACCCCATTATTTTCACGGCAAACTCCGACAACATACAACCTGGAGAACTCTACGGAAGTAATCTGGATCAGAATGATACAGGGCTTTGGGGCGGTGTTATTGTTCTGGGAAAAGCACCGATTTCGGTTGCAGGAGATAACCAGACCTTTCAGATCGAAGGCATTCCCGCGACTGCATCTTACGGGCAATACGGAGGAGATGATCCTGAAGACAATTCCGGTTCCTTAAAATATATCTCTATCCGTCACGGTGGTATTACCATTGGCCAGGACAATGAGATCAACGGTCTTACCCTCGGTGGTGTAGGTCGTGGTACTACTATTGAAAACATAGAGGTTGTTGCCAACCAGGATGATGGTATAGAATGGTTTGGCGGAACCGTTAATGTGAAAAATGCCTTGATCTGGGCCCAGGGAGACGACGGTTTTGACACCGACCAGGGATGGTCCGGAACCATGGATAACGGACTGGTTATCATGGGGGCTGAATCCGGAACCGCTCTCGAAATGGATGGTCCCGAAGGAACTACAAAACATCCTGATCCGGATCAGCAACACACCCTGAAAAACATCACGCTGGTAGGTGCCGGAACTTCCAGTGATTATGCAGACCTGAGAGATGGCCTCCTGGTAAGCCTCGAAAATGTATATGCTTACGGATTCGGAGCAGGCGCCTCTGTGAAGATCAATGGTGAGGATTCCCGGGATGAACTGGCAGACGACAATATTGTCTTCTCTAACTGGGAGATCGTATTGCCGGAAGATGTGACCATTGCAGATATTATTGTAGGTAAAAGACCGGACCCGGAAGATCCGGACAACGAACTGGATATGGAAATAGCATCGGAGAAATTCACCGACAATGCCCAGGGTGTCGAAACCGGAACTGTTGGTGCCGATACTTCCGTATTCAGCAGCTGGACGTATGCTGCTGCCATGGAAGTTGCATTCTAAGCATCAATACAGGATCCAACATTTCAGTACAAAATGTCCAGGGGAATATCTGCCTTTGGACATTTTGTTTAATTAAAAAACTAAAATTATCACTTAACATAATGTTGAAGAAACTCTTTTCAATTGTCGTTATTTCTGCCATTACCCAACTGATGTCTGCCCAGTCGGGCACGGTTACGGGAAAAATTATGGATGGCGAATTTAACGATGTGCTGCCTTTTGCCAATGTCGTATTAAAAGGCGCCGCCACCGGGGCTACTTCTGATTTTGACGGAATTTACTCCCTGGAACTTGAAGCGGGAAGCCATACATTGGTCTTCTCTTTTCTGGGCTATGAAACCAAGGAAATTACCGGAGTGGAGATCATACCCGGCAAGACCGTAGAACTGAATGTAACCCTCACCCCTTCTTCGACTACCCTGGAAGAAGTAGTTGTAACCACAACCTCCAGGAAAAACACTGAAGCTTCGGTACTTGGCCTTCAGAAAAATTCTGTTACCCTGTTAGACGGGCTCTCTTCGGAAGGAATAAAAAAAACCGGGGCCAGTGATATTGCTTCCGCAGTAAAACGGGTACCCGGTGTTTCGGTACAGGAAGGTAAATATGTATATGTACGTGGTTTAGGCGACCGGTACACCAAATCCATCCTGAACGGAATGGATATCCCGGGGTTGGATCCCGATAAAAATACCGTACAAATGGACATTTTTCCTACCAACATCCTGGAAAATCTTATTGTCCAGAAATCTGCTGCTGCCGAACTTCCTGCGGATTTTACCGGAGGGGTTGTAAACATTATAACCAAGGACTTTCCTTCCTCAAAACAGATGTCGTTTTCGGTATCGGGCGGACTTAATCCCGATATGCATTTTAAAGATAATTACCTGACCTATGAAGGGGGAAATACTGATTTTCTCGGTTTTGACGACGGGACACGCAAATTGCCTGTTTCATCCAATCTCAACATCCCTATCCCTCCTTCTGATAACGGTACCCTGGAAGGGATTAGCCGGTCTTTCGATCGCAATATGGGAACAAAGCAGAAAAGTTCCATGCCCAATTTAGGTTTGAGCTTTAGCTACGGTAATCAGTTCAACCTGAATAACGGCAATACATTAGGGGTTATAGCCTCATTAGATTATAAAAACACTACTTCCTTCTACGAAAACTTCGACGAAGGAGTCTATCAAAAACGGAATGAGGCCGATGAGTACGAAATGCGATATGACCGCAGAAGAGTTGGAGATCTCGGAATAAACAACGTACTCCTTTCCGGACTGGCCGGCCTTTCGTATAAGACGGGAAGATCAAAATACCGGTTCAATGTGCTCCACCTTCAAAACGGGGAAAGCCAGGCTTCTTTATACAATCAGGCCACAAATATTTCCAATCAGATCAGGGTCACCAAACACTATCTTGAATATAAGCAGCGTTCCGTAACCAATCTATTATTTTCCGGTAAACATTCCAGTGAGGATGCCTCCTTTACCACAGAATGGAGTGTGGCCCCTACACGGGCCAGTATTCAGGACAAGGATGCCAGGCTTACTACCTTTATCCCCAATGACGACGGTACCTACCGTATAAGTTCGGATGCCGGGTATCCGGTACGGCTCTGGCGGGACCTGGTAGAGAACAATATTGTGGGGAAAATAGATTTTACTAAAAATTTCTCCCTGTTCGACAGAAAGTCCGTACTGAAATTCGGAGGACTATACAGTTACAAACAAAGGGATTACGGTATTTACAGCTATGATATCGGGATCAGAACTGTGCCCGGTGAATTCGGTACGGGAGATTTTAATGGTGATCCCAATGCCATCCTGGCTCCGGAAAATATCTGGACCCCCGAAACCAACTACGGTTCGTATATCCGGGGTAATCCCCAGCCGGCCAATACCTTTGATGCCAGCCAAAACACAGGGGCCCTTTATATCTCCGGTGAATTCAAACCCCTGGATAAGCTGCGCACCGTGGTCGGGTTAAGAGGGGAATATTTTACCCATATATTTACCGGGCAAAACAGTGACGGAACAAGAGAACTGGACAATGAAACAGTTTCAGATAATTTTGACCTGTTCCCGTCGGCTAACCTGATATATGAACTAAATGACAACATGAACCTGCGCGGGTCGTACTCCAGGACCATTGCACGCCCGAGTTTTAAGGAAAAATCACTGGTCGAGATCTCTGATCTCCTTACCGGATTGATTTTTATCGGAAACCTGGACCTCGTTCCTTCCAAAATAGATAATCTTGACTTAAGATGGGAATTATTTGGCCAGGATGCACAAATGTTTGCCATCAGCGGTTTTTACAAATATTTTAAAAACCCCATAGAAATCGTAGCTTACAACAGTACGGCTCCGACCAATTACACCCCCCGGAATTCACCTTCTGCCGAGGTCATGGGATTAGAACTCGAAGCACGTAAACACTTCGGTTTTATCACAGACGGATTAAAAGACCTGTCTTTAAATCTGAACGTCTCTTTAATAGACTCTAAAATAGACATGGCCCAGGAAGAATACGAAGCCCGGAGCCTTTATCCGAAAGAAGGGGAAACCATAGAAAAAGAAAGAGAACTACAAGGACAATCCCCCTATTTGATCAATATAGGTCTCAATTACAAAAAAGATGAAATAGGCCTGGAAAGCGGCCTGTTTTATAACGTTCAGGGCAAAACCCTTGAGGTCGTAGGCTCGGCAGGATTAAATCCCGACGTATATACCATGCCGTTCAACAGCCTGAACTTTAATTTCTCAAAAACCCTGGGTAAAGAACAGCGTTCCAAAATAAGTATCAAGGCAGATAACCTGCTGGGCGATGACCGGCAAAGTCAATACGAGGCGTTCCGTGCAGAAAACCAGAATTTTTCGTTCCGCTCACCCGGGAGGGAATTCTCTATCGGCTATAGCTATAGCTTCTGATACATTACAGAAAACACAGGGTATTAAGTATAAAACAGAAAAGCTGATTTCTGAGTTAACAAACAAGAAATTTCAGTAAAACACTAAGAGACTGTCTTCTAAAAAGGTAGTCTCTTTTTGTTTTAACCTTTTAATATTAAAACAACTTTTTATTAACCCTCAATGAGAATATACTCCTGAAATTAGTTGCACTTAACCATAAAAAAATTATGCAAAAAATTTATTATTCGGGGTGCCTACTCCTGCTAACCTTGTCTATAGGTTATTCTCATAAGATACCGGGAAAGCTTTTAAACTTTCGATCCAAAAAACATTTGAACAAATAAAAAACAATAACTTCTATATCATGAAAACAACATTCACCATATACATCGGCATACTTCTTTTAAGTCTGGGCCTTACCGCCTGCTCCAACGACGACGATCACAATACCGGTATGCCCAAAACCCGGATTGGCAACGACGCTGTCGTATTCAATTTTGAAAACCAGTCTTTCCGCGACAGCCTGGAGCTTCAGCTCACTTTTCCCGATTCCGTAAAAGAGATACCCGAAAACGGATTCTGGCTCTATCTTCCGTTCTACCAGACCTCCGGAAACCAAACATGGTACCCCATTCCCGGAGTACGTGAAGATCTGCAATACAAGGTATACCACCAGTTTTCCCCAATAGGCGAAACAACCCGGCAAACAAGCCTTCAAATAAAAGTTGAGGAAGACAAGAGCATGAAGCCCTACGGTAAGGAACTCAGTTATTCCAGACTGGAGATCATAGCCATAAACCCCGAAGCCATCCGCAACCTCACCCCGGAAGACCTCAATCTCAGGGATTACAATGAAGTAGTCAGGCATTTCGACCTCGATCAGAAATAAAACCGTTGTGATAAGGGCAACACCATTGCCTCAACAGCTATATGAAACCCCGTTCCGGCTTTACCGGAACGGGGTCGATTTTTTTCATTATATCTTGCATTCTTTAAATAATATGGACTATTTTTGCACAATGCATTTAATGCTTTGACCGGAAAAAGCAAAAGTCATTGCCGGAATCCCAACCTATTTCCACCGGAAATGTGACGCTATTAACAAAATATTAGTACCACAAAACTTATTTTTTAATAAATTTGTAGTATATGTAAGGTTGGCGGATGAAAAAAATTTACCTACTTATTCTGATGTTCGCATGCTTCTTTTCCGGGTACTCCCAGGAGAAAGTAGCTAAGAAACAGCGATATACCAATTACAGGGCGTTACTTACCAGGCCCGGGAAGGATACTATTCCCCAAAAAGACATAGAAGATCTCCGTTTATATCCCAACCCGGTAACCAAGGGCACCGTAGCCATACATTCCCGGAAAAATCTCCCCAAGGAAATTTCAATTTACGATGTATTGGGCAAGGAAGTACTGCGCACGAGGATCAACGGCAAGACCCTTAATGTCTCCGAACTCAATTCGGGGATCTACATTATCAAGGTCACCGAGATCAACAATACCTCTACCAGGAAACTGGTCATCAAATAAATATTTTCCCGTTTTCTCCACACCACCTATCCTTTCCGATACAGGTATCGGGGCATTTTTATTCCCTTTTATGAAAAAAGTACGCGTTATCTTCTCTTTCCTTTAGTTGGTAGTTCTTTGCAGTTCTTAATTACAGGTTGCAAACTCATAACTGCCTTTGACAGGAAAATGTACTAAAATGCATATGGGTATTTCGGAGCGACCGGTTCTTCGTCAAATTTGGGGGAGCTATACGGTTTGAGAGCGAATCACCTTTTTTCTTAGCAGCTCAAAGCTGGTTCGTCCATATGATTGACGTGACCTTCGGTAAAGCCTTTATAAGATTTTTCATCCAGGAATTTCAGAAAAAAACACTCCAGGTTAAAAAATACTTCCTATAGGCCATACATTGACCGGGCTATATTTTACATCTTTATACCGCCCAAAGGATAAATCTCTTTAGATGGTATTGCTCCCGGACAGGATACTTGTGTACGTTTTCCCGTTTTTGGTGTCCTTTTCCTCGTTAACCGTTGAACCATGAATACCCAAAAAGATCACTACAATATGGTACTTATAGGTGATAACCCACTGCTGACTTTGGGGCTCCGTAATTTGTTACTTCGCATAGGAAACAGAGAACATATGTCCTTTAATTTTATTGAAGTGGACACCATGGAGCAGGCACCACAGATACTCGAACATACATTTTCTTTACACACTATAGATTACATATTCGTATTCCTGCACCCTCCGCAGATCACAAACAGCACCATAAAATACGGTACAAAACTCACCAGGTATATCCGTAAACACTCTCCGGAGACCAAGATCATTATAGCGACTACCTACAGTAATCCGTTTCATATTCGGGTCATATTAGAAGATATCGTACCGGAAGGGTTTCTGGTAGATGAAGATCTATCTCATGGTAAAGCCTTTATGGTACTTCGCCAAATTATTCTACACCCTCCTTATTTCAGTCCCGTCGTGACAAAGGTGATACATGAAGATCTAAGTCATCGCCATCACCTGGATAAATGGGACTATCATATTTTATACGAACTCTCGCAAGGGGCATCACTCTCCGACCTGGTACTTCTTCTCCCTATCGGCCGGTCCGCAATCGTTAAACGTAAAAGGAAACTGAAAGCCTATTTCGGCATCCAGGGAGAATCCGATCGCAGTCTGGTGCTTATGGCCCGTAAAAAAGGGCTGATTTAAATGCATTTATACGTATCTCACTCCCAAAATATCGAACATCATGATGCCGTAATAATAGGTTTATTAACCCATATTGAAAGGTATTTCTTAAACCAAATCAGGACAAAAATCGAATTCTTACAAAACTTTCCCCTATCGGGTACTACAAGTACCCGATCGAGTACCAATTTTAACATTTTCCCGTCCTAATTTTATCTCAACGAAAAAAGTCAAACCTTAAACTACCCGTTATGAAACTGTGGACGATCAGTTATAAGAAAGTTTTGGTAGAGATGATCTGCCTGTTGTTTATCCTGCTGTTTGTGTATGCAGCGGTAAGTAAGCTGACAGATTATGGTAAGTTTAAGGCCCAGTTGGGGCAGTCTCCTATACTGACGGATTTTGCGGGTATTATTGCCGTTATGGTTCCTGCTATAGAAATAGCCATTGCCGTCTTACTGGTCTTTCCATCCATGCGACGTTTAGCCCTGTATACCAGCTATTATCTCATGACCCTGTTTACCGTATATATTATTGCGGTACTCAATTTCAGTAGCCATGTGCCCTGCTCCTGCGGGGGTATCCTGGAAAAACTGGGATGGATCGAGCATATTGTCTTTAACCTCATTTTCGTAGGATTAGCTCTTACAGGCATCTACCTGGTTAATGATAAAAATATGGATTCCAAATTTTCCTTTAACTCCTTAACACCAAAACTGCGATGATGACCAAGACACTATACCTGATACTCAGTGCTCCTATAGGGAGTGTCCTCATTATAGCTACACTATTCCTGCTTGCCGACAACAAGCCGGACCGGTTACAACGGGATTACAGTGTAGGCAGAGCACTTATGGCCGATGCCATAATCCAAGATACGGTATTGGATATACAGTACAATTCCTATTATATTGCCGGTACTACAGACGACAGGCTTTACCTGGGGAACGTGACCAGCTTTTTACACTTGTTAAGCATAGATACCACACTTACCGATACTACTCATATAAGTGTACGTATTAAAAATGGGGATGGACTGGTATTCCGCTCTCCTTCCTTTAAAATACAAGCCCCCTATGTCTACCTGACCGATGGAGTAATGCCCGGCCTGTTCCGGGGAAGGCTGGGGCAATGGGAAGTCCAAAAGTTTATGGTTGACAGCGCTTATTTTACCAAAATAGTACCTACCGGGCCCAAAAACTTTGTCATAAGGGCCATGCAGGCCAGTAGCCGGCAATACGTTTTGGGAACCTTACAGGATGTTCCGCCGTACCTAAACCTCGCCTCACTGCTACAAAAGCAGGTAGACGGTGTCTTTGATGTAGACGGTAACCTGCTCTATAACCGGGAACGGGACCAGGTGGTGTATGTCTATTATTACCGTAACCAGTTCCTGGTGACCGACCCGGAGTTAAACTTGATTTACGAAGGTAAAACGATTGACACCTTTAGCCGGGTACAACTCAACCCGGTGCATGTTTCTTCAGGAAAGACCCACATGCTGGCAGCTCCGCCGAAAATGGTGAATGGCAACAGCACAACAAAAGGAAATTTCCTGTTGGTAAACTCCAAGATCATGGGAAGGAATGATGATGAAGACCTTTATAGCCGCTCCTCGGTTATCGATGTGTATGGCCTGGAACAGGGCGCATACCGTTTTAGTTTTTACCTGCCGGGATATAACGGCAGGTCTGCCCGGGATTTCAGGATTGTGGGTAACAAGCTCATAGCCCAATACGAGCACCATATCGTTACCTATACTTTAAATAAAAAATACTTCCCGCAAAGGGAACTGAACAATATTCATCCGGAGGAATCAGGAGATTCGCTGAACACCTGAGAGAAAGTAGGCATAGTATTAACATAAAAATTAAACATTATGAAAACAAAAAATTGGATGTTAAGCGTAGCCATGTTTGCTATCGCTATCGTTGGAGCGTTTGCGATTTCGTCAACAGCGCAAACAGATTACCAGTACATAAGTAATGTACTAACACCTCCTTGTCAGAATGTAAATGTACCATGTGACAGAGTTGAATCATTTCAGTGTCGAGTAGATAAAGGAGCTGAAGGAGTGAAAGATGTATGGGAAACTGGTTGTGCTCAAGCAGTATTTCATTCAACATCTGATATTCTTCCTGAAATTACTGAGCCTTAATACATTCTGAATCAAAATTAGGTTTACTTCAGAAAGGAGCCTAAAACGAAAAAGGCTCCTTTCTCCATAAAAAAAAATTATAGCTCATCTCCCTCTTTATTTCCTTCATTCCATGGCCAAGGCTTAAGCTTCTTATAGGATGGCCAAATACGTGTCATGGTCTCTCCTTCATAAATATACCCATTACTTATGATATATTGAATGTCTGCCGTATTATGAATATCCTCTAAAGGATCATTTTTTAAAATAACCATATCTGCTAATTTACCCGGCTCAATAGAGCCGAGATCTTTCTCCAGCCCCAATTTTTCCGCACCTCGTAAGGTGGCACAGTATAATGCTTCAAATTCCGACATCTTCCCTTCGGTAAAAGCCCAAAGTTCCATATGTGTGGATAATCCAGCGGGTAGCGATCCATGCCCGCCAACACTTACTTTCCCTCCCTTTCTTACAATATCTGTTAATATGTTACTCGAAATATCGATATTATCCTTATATTTTTGCTGCCCAAAAGCGCTTGCAGTAGCATCTTCCCATAAAAATTTTGGATTAAAAGCCAATATTTTTTTATTATATTCCTTATGCTTTTTGGCATAGAAAATACCATCCTTATGTGCCGTATGCACTATACATATCGTTGGTGTATAATGAACCTTACTTTTTGCAATAAAAGATATGATATCATCATAAATAGCTCCCTTAAATACTTCGTGTTCAATTCCTGTATAACCGTCTACGACCCTTGTTAAAGCATCATATATGGTAGTGGTCTCCAAACCGGAACCATAATGCGAGGTAATACCTAAACCATTCTCCTTGGCTGCTCTCCGTAACCATTGCCGTTGATTTCTATGCTTTTGTAAGTATTCTTTAACAAGACTGGGGTGGTACTTCCTCTTTTCCTTTATCAATCGCTCTGCATCTTGTAGAGAAGATATTTTAAGAAAATCAGGCAGGACTTGGAGCCCTAAAATAGGAGCTCCGGAGGAATAGATTCTTGGTCCTAATGTTAAGCCTATTTTGACCATTTCCGAATAGCCAAAGACCTCTAAATCGCTAATAGAAGGATCATAAAAGGTGGTTACCCCCCAGGCGAGATTACCAATTAAGTCCCGGTTTTGACTTTGCCAAAGTTCTACACCACTTCTGAGGTAATGGGCATGTGTATCGATCAATCCCGGAATGGCTGTTTTTCCTTCAAGATCAAATACTTTCGAATCCTTCGGAATATGTATTTTATTAGTTTTTCCTACTCCTATAATGCGATTATTTTCTACCAGAATAGTTCCATCTTCTATTATTTTTCCTTTTTTCTTCATCGTCAGGATTCTCACATGCGTTAAAGCATAAGACCCTTGGGGCATATCTATGGGTGCCCGAATATCAATATCTGCCAGTAGTGTTGCATTTTTTTTTGGATGCTCTATTGACTTCATATATATCTTATTCGTATTGGCACAAAGAAGTGTGTGCTCATCCATCCAGTTGACATGAGTCCCATTCATGGAAGTTAAGGCATACGGATTCATCTCCTCCCAGCTTTTCATTGTACCATCCTCTGGAATATCAGCTATATAAATCCGGTCATTTCTTATAATGGCTATATGCTTTCCTCCAGGGGATGCCAATAGTTCATCAGCATAAGGAACTTCTATTAAAGGTTTTATGTCTGTCCTTTCCAGATTGGCTGTGAATAAAATGGCTCCATTCCCTTTTAAACCAAGCGTAAAAGCCGCAGTGGATGAATAAACCTGATTACCCTCAGTTGAAAAAGTAATTGAAGGAAAAAATCTGCCATGTGTATTATTTATAGGTTGTACCCTTATTATTTCTTGAAAAGAAGGTTTTTTTTCAAAAGCAGGCATCCACATTAACCATAAATCCAAATTTTTAACTCCTTTCTCTTTAATGTATTTGTCAAATGATGTATTATTAAAATAAAATGCCAGTTTATCGCCTTGGGGAGACCAAGTTAAATTTGTATATTTTCCCTTGTGGTTTGTTAGTTGTTTCGGAGTGCCACCATGTGAAGGTATCAACATAATATTGCCATTTCCAAAATCATCACATGCTACATACGCAACCCATTGGCCATCCGGAGAAATGGCAGGACTATATTCCAGGCTATTGCTATCGGTTAATCTCCTGCTTACTTTTGTATCCGTATTTGTGATATATACTTTACCAAAGGCACTATATGCTAATATCGATTTCTCTTTATTATAGGTGGGCCAGCGTATAATCCGGGATCGAATACTTGCTGTATCCGCAATCCGTTCCGTTTTTTTTGGTCTTAGCCGGCGACGTATGGTCTTCCGTACCGGAACTTTTACCGGTATTACAGATTGTTGCCCGGTTTGTATATTAATCTTTAATAATTTCCCTTTATAACCTAACACAATATATTTACTATCTCCTGTAAATCCATACCCAGAATGCAGATCACGCGAAATAGAATCCAGGAGGTTACGTGTTGTTTTTTCCTTTATATCAAGAACTTTAAGGGCAAAATCTCCGTTTTCCAAACGTTGCAAAAACGCCATGTATTTACCGGAAAGATCTACTATTAAATCTTTTATGAAGCCAGATTCAGCTTGATCTTGCCAAACTGTCGAAACTTCAAGAGCACTATCGGTAGAGATATTATAACCAAAAATAGTATGACCATCACTAAAATATATAGTACCGTTTTGAGATATTATACCTCCTCTATACATCATAGGGTCATATTTAGAGGGCATGTATAAACTTGTATTATCAGCCCTTCCTTCTGTTAACTTAGACCACTGCCCATGCTCATACTCCAGCAAATATCCTTCAGCACTCCATAATACCCGGATATCTCGCCAGGTTTTAGGCATAGCACTTTTTTGTTTTTGCAAGTGCAAGCCATCGCTATGAACAGTCCATAAACCGATAGAACCATCCCGGTCACTTAAAAAAGCAATCTGTGTACCATCCGGAGAATACTTAGCCTTGACATTCCAGGAGCCATCTCCCCCCAGTAATAATTTAGCTGTGCCTCCTTCTACTGGAACCGTATATAAATCACCCAATACATCAAATAATATCGTCTTTCCATCCGGAGAGATATCCACATTGGGATAGCTCATTTCGGTAGTGTCAAAACCAATCTTTACAAAGTCTTCCCCAATTTCGTTAGACATAAATACCTTACAGCTACTCCAAAGCAGTAGCATACTTAGTCCTACAAGAAAATTTACTCTGAGTCTCATACAATGCTTTCAATTAGTAGGCGTACCCATCCGTGGGTTCCAAATTCGGGTTGTTCAAATATTCATGTTGTGGTATGGGAAACATGGCCTGGTAGGATTGCCAATTGGGTTTTTCTTCGGATAATACGGCATCTATATTCCCGGTCCGTTTTATATCCAACCAGCGATGTCCCCATTCGGCAAAAAGTTCCTTTTTCCTTTCCTCCCATATTGCGGCTAAAAGCTCTTCCCGGTCAATACCAGGATGGGTATCGGCTATCAACGGCAGGTCTGCCCGCTCCTTAATGGCATCGAGGTCTGTTATGGCATTCGTCAGATTACTTTGCATGGCCCGTGCCTCTGCCCGGATCAGGTATTGTTCGGCTAACCGGAATACTACGGAGTATTCGGAAAGGTTACTATCCAGCTTGACTTTATATTTGTAAGGGTAATAATAGGTGTCGGATATGCCTTCTACTTCTCCTATCCAATGTGTTTTTCGCAGGTCCGGCTCTTCCAAAGACGCCATAAAAGAATCCGTTAAGCTGGTGGAGAATTGGCTATTGGGCACTTGTTCTAAGATAAGATAATACCCTTCCCAGGTATTATAGCGGGAGTCTACCGGTAATAAATGCCAGATGGTTTCCGTGCTTTCCTTAAGGAACACCTGGTCCAGATCCGGGAGGAGGGTATATAACGGATCGTTAATGACCATTGTCGCATAACGCTCCGCCTGTTCCCAGTTTTCCATAAATAAATACACCCTGGCCAGCATAGCCCGTACCGTACCTTTATTGACCCGGGTACGTAAATCTCCGTGATAGTCATTGTCCAGGAGTGTTTCACTATCGGTTAGATCTGCAACAATCTGTTTATAAATCTCAGAAGGATCGCTTTGGGGCATTACCGCATTGGACTGGTACTCCGTAGCTGTAATTAAGGGAACTCTTCCATATAAATTAACCAGGTAGAAATAACTAAAGGCCCGTATAAATTTGGCTTCGCCTTGTAACTGCTTCCTGACCGTTTCAGATAAAGACGATGAACTTTCAATGCCTTCAAGAATAGCGTTAACTTCATAAATCCGTTGGTAAAGAGAACTCCATAGCGAAAGGATCGTAGCATTATCAGAAGTTATCACATTTTCATAAAACGGATTGGTATTAAAGCTTTTTAATATATCTGCTGTCGCTGCACATAGTATTGTTATACTGTTTGTTCTCCCACTGGAGAACCCGGAATACTGTAAATTGTGATATACCGCGTCTATAGCGGACAGGGCTACGTCATCACTGGTAAAGACCATTTCCTGGACTATTTCCGAATCCGGTGGATCTATTTGTACAAAATCTTTACAGGAGACCAGCATGGATACGATGAGTATTACCAGTATAATGGTCCGGAACCGGTTTTGGTATGGAACCTTAGTCAACATCTTAACGATGGTATTATATATATTTTTCATAACTATTCCGATTAAAATTGAAGATGTACACTGGCAGTTACCATACGTAAAGCAGGCAAGGTCGTACGAGAACCCGGAGATTGCGGGTCCAGACCAAAGTAGTTGGTCCAGGTCCAAAGGTTTTGTGCCTGTATGGATACTCCCAACTGATTCAGGTTTAACTTTTCTAATAGTTGTCCCTGAAAATTATATGCCAGGGAAATATTCTTCAGCCGGATAAACGAAGCATCCACTACATTCAAAGTACTTTCACGAGCCAAATTATATGGAGTTAGATTAGACGCAGCCTGGCTATATTTTTGCACATTTGTTAAATCTCCACTTTTTTGCCATCTCTTTATAAATTCTATGGGCACATTTCCTCCAATGTCATATACTGGGGTAAAACCTGGAAAATAATTTCCTAATTCTCCAAGCCCTTTTTGTTTGACAAATTCCAACAGAAAATCCACCCTAAATCCTTTATAATTGAAGGTGTTCTGAAATCCACCATAATAGTTTCGATCCATAGTTATAATAGCTACACGGTCATCTATGGTATATCTTCCATCCTCATTAATATCCACCACCTCATACAAACCGGTTTCAGGATTAACCTCTTGAAATTGGTATAGTTTGCGGATGTTTAAGGATTTCCCTATTTCGTATGTGCTTGCATAAGGTGTGACTTCAATATTAGGATAATCCACCAATTTATTTTTTGGAATGGTCAAGTTTACATTGGTCGTCCATGCCACATCCTGAGACCGGATATTGGTTGTGGTTAACTGAAATTCCCAACCCGTGTTTTGTACGGTTGCGGGTAGATTGGCCTGTACACTATTAAACCCGGTAATATAGGGTAAGCGGTAGCCTACCAACTGGTTGGAAGAGCGGTTGCGGTACCAGTTTACAGATAACAGGATGCGGTCCTTTATAAAGCCCAGGTCTAAAGCCCCTTCAAGTTTTTTATTGGTTTCCCAGCTATAATCCGAGTTTGCCAGCCGGGTAGGATATAACCCACCATTTCCTCGGAAATTGAGAGGTTGCGTTATAGCACTATAAGTAGATAAAAACCCATAATCCCCTATCCCGTCATTACCGGTAGTACCATAGCTTCCCCGGATCTTCCCAAAACTTAAAAAAGGAATCGTATTTTTAATTAAAATTTCCTCGGAAAATATCCACGCTGCTCCTACGGCCCCGAAATTGGCAAATTGCTTGCCTGGTCCAAAACGGGATGATCCGTCCCTACGCCCGGTAAGGTTAATAAAATAACGCTTTTTATAATTATACCCTATTCGACCATATATGGCATTGTATTTATATTCGTTTTGAAAATCTCTTAAAATGGAAGATTCTAAAGCGGCATTAATATTGTTTAATAGAACTTCACTACTATACCCGTAAGCATCTATTCCAAAGACAACATTTAGTCTCCGTTGCCAGGTAGCGCCTATGAGAAAGTCAAAGTTTGAATTCTTAATACTTTTAGAGTAATTGAGTTGTGGCTCTATAATCCAGGAATTTCCTTCCTGGTTAAGCCGACGATGGCTGTAGTCTCTATAGGGTCTCAGCTCTGGTTTATAAGAATCTTTGGTAGTCAATATGGTTTCGTGCTGTTTAAAATCTGTGTACCCTGCGCTTACCTTTAGCTGTAGGTCCTTTAACAGTTCGTAAGACAAAACCGAATTAACGATAAGATTGTTACTTAATACCTCTTGGGTATTCAGCATGGGCGCCAGGGGATTCAGAAAGGTAGTAATCCCCTCGTCGTTGACTTCCCAGTTCAGGTTTCCTTCGTTATCATACAAGCCCGGTGCATTAGGGGCCAGTTTTAAAGCGTTTTCCACCAGGTTATTATTAAAGAGGTTGTTTTTATCTTTACCATACGTAATGGATAGTTCGGCACGTAACCTTTGGTTCTCCGACCTATGCGAAAGGTTTAAACTCCCCATGATCTTACGATACCCGAAGTCTCCCGGAAATACGGTGTTCTCTTTGCGTACTCCACCACCAAAACGAAATGACGTTTGCTGGTTACCCCCGGATACAAAACCCTGGATATCGGTAATGCTTGCCGCACCGCCAAAGAGTTTTTCCTGCCAGTCGGTGTACCGGTTCTGGTCCCATAGTAACAGGTCGGGATCTATATTTTTTACAGGCTCCGCCCCGTCGTTGGCCAGGGCTTCGTAGCGCATCTCCAAATACTGCTCTGTGTTGAGCAATTTCATTTTATTGGAGGCTTCTCCTATACCCGTCTGTACATTGATGTCTATTTGGGTTCTGCCGGCCTTTCCTTTCTTTGTGGTTATCAGCACCACCCCGTTAGCCCCACGGCTACCGTAAATGGCTGTGGCATCGGCATCTTTTAATATTTCTATACTCTGTATATTGTTGGGATTAATAGTATTCAGGGGATCGACACCTATTTCATACGGAAATATGCTGCTATAAGAGTCCAATCGTTCTGAAGACACCGGAACCCCATCAACAATATACAGCGGGTTATTCCCGGCTGCAATACTGTTCCTACCCCGTATCTGGATGTTAAACCCACCTCCCGGTATCCCGGTAGTTTGCCGGATATCCACACCCGTCATTCTACCTTGCAGAGCCGCAAGAGGGTTATTTACCGGTTGCTTTTCGATATCCTCGGCAGTGACGCGCACTATACTCCCCGTCCTCTCTCTTTCCTTTACGGAGTAGTACCCTGCGTTTACCACCACTTCATCCAGGGAGGCGACATCCTCTGCCATTTGTACATTCAAAACCTCAAGCCCATTTACAGAAACCTCTATTTTCTTAAATCCTACATACGAAAACACAAGAATGTCCGCAGAGCTGACACGTAAACTAAATGCTCCATCTGTATCAGACATAGTGCCACTTTTCGTTCCCTTTATAATGATATTAACCCCTGGAAGCGGCAAGCCGCTCTCATCGATAACTGTTCCTGTCACTAAGTATTGTTTATTTATTTGCAAAGGCAGCGATGCCCTAATTGGCACTGGTAGGTTAAGTAAAATCAAGGCAATAGTTATGGAGCACCAGCAGGACAGGCCTGCTAATGTTGCGTGTTTCATAATTTAAATGTTTTGAGTGTTAGTATATAAAGTGGCTATACCTCAGGTTGCGCAAATCCTGGTATAGCATGTTATTAAACGAAGGTCTGTTTGGGTTTTGGTTGTTACTTTTCCTTATGCGTCGTTCTCACCTGAACAAAGAAACTTTTACAGAAAATCCTATATCCCGCCTGAACAAAATTTTAAAATATGGAATACAATCAAAGCCGGTTGTATCCCGTAGCAAAAAAGAATCGCCGATCAATAGTGCCAGGGAGATACTGTTTAAGAGCAGTTTATACCGGGTTTTTAGGTTTTTTCCTAAAGAGTAGATCGAATGTAGAGACCAAGTAGTTGAACATTATGGTAACAGTATTTTTGGTTGGTATTTTCATAATACACGGGTATTAATACGTGTTATGGTTATTGGCTAAGAAGAGTACTAAAAACACCACCAAAAAAGTGGGCGTGGAACTCAACTTATTGTATCAGAGGTACTGGCATACCCGCACACAGATAAGAGAGCCCACGCCCGGGTCGTGAGCCTTCGACTTATCCTCTTGTGTGCTTGAAAAGTGCCAGTTTTCTGATACAAGATTCAAAGCGAATAGCTTCTAATATTTTGCTCCATTTAGAAGTTTCGCAATTTATGCAATAAGGACCAAATATAGCAAAATAATTTTTTAATACAAATATGTATCGAATAAATATATCATTTTTCTCAAATTTTACTGTATGAGAAGATACAGTGAGGCAGAATTGGACCTGTTAAATGTGCAGATAGGATGTGTTTTAAAGCTGGCCAGGTTGAAAGAGGACCTGTCACAGTTTGTACTTGCTGAAAGATTGGATTCCAACCCTACAATGATAGGGAGAGTGGAAAGATATGAACACGCCAGTCCGTGGGACAAGATATATTTGATAAGCCAGGAATTGAATATTGAGTTTTGTGACTTATTCGTCCTAAAGAGCAAAGAAGAGTTATTATCGATTGTCAAGGATAGTTTTAATCTCGAAAAGAAATTGACAAAAGAAAAGGAACGGTATTATAAATCCCTGGAGCAGGTTATCATAAGAAAATACGAAGCCCTTGAATGAAAATAACCCGACTGCGGCCCTTCTGAGCACAGCGGAAACAAGTATGCCGGAACGATCGCATCCCTTATCAGCTGTAAAACCGACTGGTTTCTGTTAGAGACCGACCGGTTTCTATGAGTATATGTGGTGAGAAGGTTCGTTAAGCAATAACACGCAGAACTTATTGGCGCCATCAGGAATTATCCGGCTTATCCTGACGGAGACTTACCAAATAAAAAAGTAAATTTTAACCACATAACCAACCTTCTTTTTTAGAATAAGATTTTATTTTATATATTGTAGTAATTTTCTTTAAAAACTACAACTCAATGCCGGCAAGAAAATGTCTTGAATGCGGACAGCCTGTTTCCGGGCGTATGGACAAGAAGTTCTGCGGAGACTATTGCAGGAACTCCTATAACAACAGGCTCAACAGGGACAGCAGGAACCTCATGAGAAGTATTAACAATAAACTGAGAAAAAATTACCGTATACTGGCAGCATTAAACCCGCAGGACAAGACGAGGACCACCAAGCTCAGGTTGCTGGAAAGAGGGTTTGATTTCGGGTATTTTACACATACCTACACCACCAGGAACGGTAAAACCTATTACTTCCTGTACGACCTGGGATACCTGCCCCTCGGGAACGACCTTTACATGCTGGTAAAACAATTATAAGATCATCTCCAGTTATGCCCGCTGATACGCAGCGCTGCCAGCATCACGTCTTTCCGGCTGATCTGCCCGATAAGATACCCGTTTTCCACCACGGGAAACCGACGGTGCCTGGTCCGGTAAAACTGTGAAGCCGCATCAAAAATATTGGCATCCGCAGCGATGGTCATGACATCCGTAGACATATATTTGCCCACTGTCATGTCGCATATCGGCATATTGAAATAGCGCCCCTCGGATATCTGCTTCATGCAATCACTGTCGGAAATGATTCCTATAAGCTTTCCCCTGTCATCCACAATCGGGGCACCGGTAATCCTGTTCTTCATAAAACCCTCCATTACCTCCAGTAATGTCTGTTCCGGTGAAAAAGTCACCAGTTTCCTCGTCATGTGATCCGCCACATTGATGGAATGGAAATAATCTCTCTTTATTTCCTCCCTTGCTCCTTGAAAACTTTTAATTGCCATGGTCGTTTAGTTTATCGGGTTAAACAATAAATATAACAATTTTTAATTAATTATACTAATAAATAAACATAATAAATCATAAAAAAATAACATATTATTACAATAATCAGGTTATATCCCTAAGAAAAGAGACAGTGTCATCCCAACCACAGTGCCGGTCCCGGCTCCGTGCTTCACACCTCCAACTCCACATAATAATTCGTATTTTGTAACCTGAAATCACTAATCTCTAAAGGGCTACATCCATGAAACGTTACGCTGCTCCGCTTTCACTACTGCTCCTCTGTGCCGCCGTGTACTGGTCGTTCTACAGTATAATGCCACAGGCTTATACCAAGGTAAATGCTCCCGAAAACAGCTTTTCCACAGAACGGGCCCTGCTTCACGTACGTGCCATATCGAAAAAACCGCATTACGTCGGGGCTGAAGCCCATGAAGAAGTCAGGGACTACCTGGTCTCCGAACTGGAAAAACTCGGTCTGGCCCCGGAGATACAGGAAGGTTACACCTCGGGAAACTGGGGCAATATCAGTAAAGCTGATAATATTATCGCTACGATAAAAGGGAGCGGCAATGGCAATGCCCTGATGTTGTTATCACATTACGACAGTGCCCCGCATTCGTCGTTCGGGGCCAGTGATGCCGGCAGTGGCGTTGCTGCGATCCTCGAAGGAATAAGAGCCTATCTTTCGGAAGGTCTCGCCCCGGAAAACGACATTATCATCATGTTTTCCGACGCAGAGGAACTGGGGCTCAACGGTGCAAAATTATTTGTTTCCCGGCATCCCGTAGCCAAAGAGGTAAAACTCGTCCTCAATTTCGAGGCGCGGGGCAGCGGGGGCCCCAGCTTCATGCTTCCGGAGACCAACAGGGGGAATTCCGGGCTCATAAAAGCCTTTGCCCAGGCACGCCCCCGCTATCCCGTAGCCAGCTCGCTGATGTACAGCGTCTATAAAATACTCCCCAATGACACCGATCTGACCGTATTTCGCGAAGACGGCGATATCGATGGGTTTAACTTTGCCTTCATAGATGACCACTACGATTACCATACCGCACTGGATACCGGACCGAGGCTCGACCGGACCACTCTCGAGCATCAGGGTGCCTATCTTATGCCCCTGCTCCGCTTTTTTGCCGATTCGGATATAGCAAACCTGAAAGATGACCGCGACCATGTCTTTTTTAACGCTCCCGGGGCCGTTGTCATACATTATCCCTTCTCCTGGATATGGCCTGTGAATATACTGGCCCTCATTCTTTTTATAGGTGCTCTCGTTTACGGATTCCGGAAGAAAGTACTCCGTGCCGGTGAAATTTTCCGGGGGGCCATTCCCTTCCTCTCCGCCCTGCTCCTCTGCGGACTTACAGGATATTTCAGCTGGCCGGTACTGCTGAGCCTGTATCCGGGATATGCCGACATCCTTCAGGGGTTTCCCTATAACGGCCACACCTATATCGCTGCATTTGCCCTGTTGAGTACGGCAATCTGCCTGATACTGTATCACGGTTTCCGAAAGCTTAAAGCTGCCAATCTGCTCGTTGTTCCCATCCTGGTTTGGCTGCTGCTCTGTACCGCCCTCGGGCACTATCTGAAAGGGGCCTCCTTTTTTATCATACCCGTATATTTCGCATTGTTTTCCTTATTCGCCCTTATCCGCCGGGAAAAGCCCCGGATCCTCCTGATGACGCTGCTGGCCCTGCCGGCCATATGGCTGTTCTCTCCCCTGATCCGGATGTTTCCGGTAGGGCTCGGACTGAAAATGATCGTGGCATCCACACTGCTTACCGTATTGCTTTTTGTACTCCTGCTCCCGGTCATCGCCTCTTACCGCCAGAACCATAAACTCGCACTCCTCACGGCAGTCATTGCTGCCGTACTTCTAACCGTGGCCCATACCACCTCGGATTTTGATAAGGAACATCCCAGGCCCGACAGCCTGGTATACCTGCTGGACACCGATACCGGGAAAGCCCACTGGGCTACCTACGACCAGGTTCCCGGAAAATGGATCTCCTCCTATTTTCCTCAAAAGGACAGCCTGAAGGCAGATACCACCTGGGTGACATTCGGCAGCAAGTACCTCAATACATTTACCCATACGGCAGAGGCCCCCGCTAAGAACATCCTTCCCCCGGAGGTCGAGATACTGCACGACACCGTTGCAGGTAACGAACGTCTCATAGAGGTCTGCATCACTCCGGAACGGCACGTAAACCGGCTCGATGTCTTCTCCGCCGCCATCATCCTTTCCTGTACGGTAAACGGTGCTGCACTGCCTGCTGCCTACCTGGAGGACAAGCGAAGGGGTGAACGGCTTTTCTCCCATTTTATTACCGGTGATACATACACCGAAATACAACTGCGCCTGCCCCCGGGCGAAAAACCACAGCTCACCCTGTACGAGTCGTCCTTTGACCTCCTGGAACACCCCCTGTTCTCGGTAGCTCCCAGGCCCGAAGGCCATATCCCGAAACCTTTTGTACTCAACGATGCCGTTATCCTTCGAAAAACCGTAAATTTCGGCCATTAACAACCCGTATGAAAGCCCATAATGGGCATTTAGCAAAAATGGCCAATACTAACCAATATAAACAAAGCCAAACCAATGGCTTATGATTTTTTGTATAGATGAAAATAGCTATTTTAGGCTGCGGATGGCTGGGGCTACCCTTAGGCAGCGTATTACATCAGAAAGGAGATACCGTGAACGGCTCGGTAACTTCGCCGGAAAAGACAGGAGACCTGGTCAGGAAAGGTATTGTTCCCTTTGTCATACGGGTATCCCGAAACGGTATCGAAGGGCCTTTTTCAGATTTTATGCGCAGCGCGGATGTGCTCATTATTGCCCTTCCGCCCCGGCTGAGAAAGGCGGAAAGCGGGAGTTTTGTACAAAAGATCAGCACGGTACTCGAAGCCCTGGACGAAAACGGGACAGACAAAATACTTTTTATAAGCAGTACTTCGGTATATGCCGATAACAATACCACCGTTACCGAACATACCCGGCCCGAGCCGGAAAGGGAAAGCGGGAAACAGTTGCTGGCCTGTGAGACGCTGATAAGGAATTACAGCAACAGGGCCACCATACTGCGTTTCGGCGGACTGATAGCAGAGGACCGGCAACCGGTATACCACCTGTCGGGAAAAACCGGGATCCCCAATGGTATGGCCCCGGTAAATCTCATTCACCGGGACGATTGTATCGGCATCATCCGCGAGATTCTCCGGCAGGAACAGTGGGGCATGACATTTAATGCTACATACCCCAGGCACCCGTCCCGGAAAGCATACTACACGGAAAAAGCCATAGAACTCGGGCTCGTCCCGCCGGACTTCTCCGGCAGTACAACGGTACGCGGCAAGATCATATCCCCGGCGTATTTGTCCGATACCCTGCAATATGAATTTCAAAGGGATATCTGAGTGCATTCCCGCCCGGCAGACAGGTTTTTCCGGGCCGGGAAGACCGTAAGCAGAAGATGGCCGCAGAGCGGGAAAACAGCCGGAATACAGTTGCCATACCTCCAGGAATATGACCGAAAAAACACATAAAGTGACCCGGGGCAATACCCGGAGCCGGCCGGAAGGATAAAATTTAGATCGTTTCTGTACATTCCAATGCTATTTTTTTTTAGTTTTGGAAACCTTAATACGATCGCATCTTATGAAAAAAATTGCAATTCTGGCCGTTTTCTCATCATTTCTCATGGCAAACGGACAAAACGATCTCAAAAAGCACTACGAAGATTTCTACAAGCAGATGAGGGTACAGGGAGATATCCGGGGAGCCATCAACGCCCTTACGCACCTGTATGTTATCGCCCCTTCCGATGAACGAAAAGATACACTGGCCTTTCTCTATGCCAATTCAGGACAATACATGCAGGCCATTAACCTTCTCGGCACCGAAAAAGATGCCGCCGCATCCGACATGGCCGTAGACATCAAGGCACTTTCCCTGAAATCGCTCGACCAGCCGCAACTGGCCGTACAACAGTACGAAATACTTTTCGACAGAAAGCCCGATGCCTTTCTCGCTTATGAACTGGCCGACCTGAACCTGCAGATCGGAAAACTGGACGAGGCCCGAAAGAACATAGATTACGGACTTCAGAATGCCGAAGACGACATGAAGGTGCCCTTTTACGAAAGTAAACCTCCTTATGAAGTGCCGATAAAAGCCGCACTGACCTACGAAAAGGGTTTGCTTACTTACAATGAAGACAAGACCAATATAGATGAAGCCATACAACTCATAGACCAGGCACTGACCCTGGCTCCGAACTTTAACCTGGCCAGGCAGATCAAACAGGCACTGACCAACCAGAAAAGCCAGTCGGAACAAAAAGCCCAGGCCGACGGAGAGGAAAAGGAGTAACCGACACGACACTTTTCCTGGCAAGCCCGTAAGGCAAACCGGAAAACTCCGTGAAGCACAAGAATACCCGAAGCAGAATGCTTCGGGAGTATATGGCATTAAAAACGGGCTGACCCTACAATAGGTTACGCCCGTTGTACGTTATAAAATACAAGCCGAGGTCAAATGGAATATACCCTGATACGAAAAACGATTGTTGTTTTCACAGTTTCCCTCCTCCTTATCGCCTGCGGTGCCCCGGAGCAACGTACAGGCAGACTCACCTCCCATATTCCGGAAACCGCTTCCGTCATCGTAAAAATACCCAATCCCCAGGCCTTCTTCAACAGCCTTAAAAACAATGATTTCCTCAAAGACAATACCCTGCTGCCCCCCGGACTATCACGGAAACTGGAAACATTGAAAATACTCGAAAGCAACAGTGAAGCCCTGTTGTGTATCCGGCAGGAAGCAGACAGTATTTACGATTATGTCTACCTGTCCCGCGACGTCCTTCCCGATTCCATTCCGGGATGGGAAGTCAAAACCTCGTCCCGCAACGGCGTTTCTTTCCGGGAACTCACCTCAAAAGACAAACATTTTTTCAGTGCGGTTACAGACAGTGTGTCCATAATATCATCATCCGGAAAACTGATGGAAGAAAGCCTCCTGCCCCGGGATAACGCCCCGGAAAGTTTTCAGAAAATATTTGCCCTGTCCGAAGGCAACACCCAGGCCGCCCTGTTCCTGAAAAATGACGGGTTCAATCCGGGAAACCCCCTCCTGGCCGTAACGGACACCGTTCCGCAGCCCGTGGCATGGACCATGTACGACCTGGCCCTCTCACCGGGGGAATTGCTACTGTCGGGGATCGTCCCGGAAACGGATTCACTGGCCCCCGGAGAAGTCCCGCCACTGCTGAGGCGTTCACCCGAGATCACCCCTTCGGCATTCAGGGGCATGGTATCGCTCACCCCCCGGAACTTTTCAGGCAACCGGGATTCGCTTTCTCCAGAAATAAAGGAACTCCTGGCCATCACCGACGAAATAGGCCTTATATTTACGGAAAACTACGACGCTGCCGCCTTTCACACTTTCGATACGGAAATGGCGGAAAATGCTTTCTCTTCCTCTGCAGTACTGCACAGTACCTTCAGGGACCACGACATATACCAGATAAGTCCGATAGCGCCTTTTGAAGAAACCCTCCCCCCTTTCGGCCGGGGAAAAACCGCAGCGTTCTACACCACGCTGAACGATTTCCTTATCCTTTCGGAACACCCGGAAGCACTGACCGACCTGATAAGCCACTACCAGAATAAATCCACACTGTCTGCCCGTAACTTTTTTCAGCAGATATCCGCCAGCCTCCCCGACGCCTCCTCCACGCTCGCCGTGGCCTCGGATACCAGGTTCAAGGAATTGCTGTTCGGCAGGGTCGTATCCCGCAATACCCCGGAAATGTCATTTACCGAAACGGAAGCCTTTCCCTACCTGGTCATCCAGGGACTGGACGATCACCGTTTCACTCATACCAATATCCTGCTCCGGAAACCGGGAAGCAGTATCACCACGCAAGGGATCTCGGAAAAATTCAACATCGCCCTGGATGCAGACATCGCCCTGCCGCCCCGGTGGGTGACCAACCACCTCAACAAACAGAACGAGATCGTCGTTCAGGATGTAGAACACAACCTCTACCTCATATCCGGGGAAGGCAAGGTGTTGTGGAAAAAGAAACTGGGCGGTCCGGTCCTGGGCGGTATCAGCCAGGTAGACCTTTTCGGGAACGGAAAACTGCAACTGGCCTTTGCGCTGTCGGACGGGATATATATCGTAGACCGCAACGGAAACGACGTAGCCCCTTTTCCGGTTAAGGTAGACCATCCCATCACCAGGGGGCTGGCGGTCTTTGACTACGACCGGAACAAAAAATACCGGTTTTTCATTACACAGAACAATACCCTGGTCCCTTTTGATTCCGGGGGAAAACGCGTCAACGGTTTCGTTTTCGGAGGAACGGGTTCCGCCATTATCAATCCGCCCCGCCATATCAGGGTCGGAAGGCGCGACTATATTGTAATCCAGGAAGAAAACGGCACCCTTCACCTGCTGCACCGCACCGGGCGTACCCGGGTGAAGGTGAACGGCAAAATAGACTTTTCCGGTAATGAGGTGTTCCTGTATGAAGACAAGTTTACCACCACCAATACATCCGGCGACCTCATACAGGTTGACGAACAGGGAAGGCTTAACAAGATCTCACTCGGGCTCGCCGGGGAACACGGAATATACGCTACTTCCAGAACACTCGCCACCATGTCTGACAATCTCTTTACGGTAAAACAGAACAAACACGAACTGGACTACGGTATTTACACCACCCCCGAAATTTTTTATATCAACAACAAAATATATGTGGGGCTCACCGATATGCAGGTCAAAAAAGTCTATATCTTTGACAGCAATGCGCAACTGCTGGGCAACAGCCCTGTTTACGGCGCCTCCGCCATTGACCTCAGGGAAGGCAGCAACGGGGGGCTGGAATTTGTTACCCAGGGCGAAAAAGACAAGATCATCGTATATCAGATGTAATAAAGACAACACCAATGCAACACCTTCATTCAAAAATACTCGGCCAGGGAGCCCCCCTGATCATTCTGCACGGATTTCTCGGAATGTCTGACAACTGGAAAACCCTGGGTAGCCGGTATGCGGAAGACGGTTTTGAAGTACACCTTGTCGACCAGCGGAACCACGGCCGCAGTTTCCACTCCGGCAATTTTTCATACGACCTGCTGGCGGAGGACCTGAAAAACTACTGTGAAGAAAAGAAATTATCCTCCGTAAACATCATAGGCCATTCGATGGGGGGCAAAACCGCCATGCTGTTTGCTACGCGCTACCCCGGGATGACAGAAAAACTCGTTGTCGTGGATATCTCCCCGAAATATTATCCCGTACACCATCAGACC
Source organism: Sinomicrobium soli (assembly GCF_003285545.1). Classification (GTDB taxonomy): domain Bacteria; phylum Bacteroidota; class Bacteroidia; order Flavobacteriales; family Flavobacteriaceae; genus Sinomicrobium. The sequence goes on from NZ_QLNV01000002.1 coordinate 161,083, forward strand.
ATTCTCAACGGACTGCTTTCGATCGATTTCGGGGTCACCGGGACCCGCAAGGAAGCCGATGAGCAACTGGCCCGATACGTCCCGGAAAACGGGGTACGTCAATTCCTGTTGAAAAACATATACCGCAAAGACAGGGACGAACTCGGGTTCCGCTTTAACCTCACGGCCCTGAACGACCGTATAGAGGAAATAGGCCGGGCACTTCCCGACGACGCCGTCTACAACGGCAACACCCTCTTTATAAAAGGAGAAAATTCGGAATACATCACTCCTCAGGATGAAGCGCTCATTCAAAAGCACTTCCCGAAAGCCGGGATCTCGGTAATCCCCGGGGCAGGCCACTGGATACAGGCCGAACAACCCGCATTGTTTTTCTCCGTCTCTTCAGAATTCCTGAAACGTTAAATTTTGAAATAAATTTACTATGCATGCATAATTTTATGCTCTAAAAATTGCATATTTCATAATTTATAACAAAATTTGTTAATACCGTTACGTATACCATACCCGTATTGCCCCTTCCCTACCCCCGAAATACGGCATCCCGGGTATTCGCGAATGTCTGCAGAACATAAAACAGATAAAAACAATGATGAAACGAACCTACATTTCAGTGATGGCGGTACTGATCACAGCCTGTGCCTATGCAGGAGGTTATCGTGTCGCCCTGCAAGGCCAGAAGCAGCTTGCCATGGGACATACTGGGGTCGCCGTGATCAACAGTGCGGAATCCGTATTCTTTAATCCGGGCGGAATTTCCTTCCTGGAAAAAAAAGTAACCATAAGTGCAGGGGTAAGCCCGGTAATCAGTAACATCCATCTTCAGAACAGCCGGTACGGATGGAGTGAAAAAGCCGACAACCCGGTAGCGACACCGTTTAACGTATATGCAGCCGTAAAGATCAACGATTGGATGAGCGCAGGTATAGCCGTATACACCCCTTACGGTAGCGGGGTGGAATATCCCAAAGACTGGGAAGGGTCTCACCTGATCAACAATATAGAACTGCAATCCATCTATATACAGCCCACGGTCTCCTTCAGGATCAACGACAAGCTCAGTATCGGAGGGGGCCCCATCCTCGCTATCGGAAGTGCCAACTTTAACCGTAACATAGACCGGACCACCACCAATGCGGAAGGAGAACGGGCCAATGTAACCATAGACGACAGCGGCGTTACCGCCTGGGGCTATTCCCTCGGGCTGGCCTTCCGCGCTACGGACGACCTTACCCTGGGGGTGAGTTACAAGTCGGAAATGAAAATGAAAGCCAAAGACGGCAAGGCCGAATTCAGGAACCTCCCTTCCACCGCCCTGGGAGATTTTGACAATACCACCTTCAATGCCACCCTGCCGCTCCCGGCAGAACTCGCTGTGGGTGCATCGTATACCATAGACGAAAAGTGGATGGTGGCCTTCGATTACAACAGGGTGTACTGGGATGCCTATGAATCGCTCGATGTCTTTTTCAGCAACGGGCAGGAATCCCACAACCCCAGGAACTACAAGAATTCGTCCGTATACCGTTTCGGCCTGCAGTATATCGCCAGCGAGAGATTTACGCTCAGGGGAGGATATTACTACGATGAATCTCCCGTACAGCCGGGTTACTTTGCCCCGGAGACCCCGCGTAACGATTCCAACAACTTTACTGGGGGGCTTACCGTAAACATCTCCGAACGCTTTGCCATTGACGCTGCCTTTCTGTATATCCATTTCGACGAAGTGGATGCCACATACGATCATTACCAGGAAAACGGACAGAACGTTCCTTTCGGGGGAACCTATAAGAACAATGCCTTTGTGCCGAGCATCGGGGTTTCTTATGCCTTTTAGAACAACGACATAGCTGGAAGCTGGAAATCGGAAGTAAATATACTTCGGACTTCAATCCTCAAAAACAAACAATATGAAAAACAATATAACATTCCTGATATTTTCGGCCCTGGCGCTGGTAGCCTGCGAGCCCGAATTTGACAAGTCGGTAGACGATGCCGGGTTTTACTCCGCGGGAGAAGCTGATTTTTCCAATTATATAGCACTGGGAAATTCGCTTACTGCGGGGTATGCGGATGATGCCCTCTACCTACAGGGGCAGGAGAACTCCTATCCCAATATCATGGCCATGCAATTTGCTCATGCGGGGGGCGGTGATTTTGTACAGCCCCTGGTCGATGACAATACGGGAGGGCTGCTTGCCGGAGGCACTAAAATTGCCGAGCCCAGGATGATACTGGCTTTTGAAGGCGAAAACCCTTCCCCCGTGATCCTGGACCGCGAACCGACCACGGATATTACAAACCATATCGGGGAGCCTGTGAACAATATGGGAGTTCCCGGAGCCAAGATATATCACCTGGTTGCCGAAGGTTACGGCAATATCTCCGGGGTCGGCACTACGGCAAATCCGTATTTCGTCCGTTTCGCATCTTCGGCCGAAACTTCTGTCATTGCAGATGCCGCCGCACAGGACCCTACATTTTTCTCCTTGTGGATAGGCAACAACGACATTCTGAGCTATGCCACTTCGGGAGGGGTCGGGGAAGACCGCACGGGCAATACCAACCTTCAGGAATACGGGAGTAACGACATTACCGACCCCAATGTTTTTGCAGCGGTATACAAGCAGATGCTGGATGCCCTTACTGCCAACGGGGCCAAAGGTGCCGTGGCCAATATTCCGGATGTGACTTCCATCCCCTTCTTTACCACAGTTCCCTATGCTCCCGTTCCTCTCGGGGAGGCTGAAGCGGCACAGCTCAACCAGGGATATGCTGAATACAACCAGGGCGTAATGCTGCTCGCCGGTTTCGGCCTGGTTTCACAGGAAGAGGCCGAGAGAAGACAGATCAGTTTCCAGACCGGGCAAAACCCGGTAGTCATCATTGATGAAGACCTTACCCCGCTTTCCAATCCCCGCACGGGGGAAGAGATCCCCAGTCTCCGGCAAACCACCCCGGAAGACCTCATCGTACTCCGGGCCAGCAGTTTTATAGGAACCACTGTGGGTGACGACCCGCAACAGGTAAACGGCGTTTCCGTTCCGCTGGACGACCAATGGGTGCTGACCCCTGAAGAACAGGAACTGGTAAGCAATGCCCAGACACAGTACAATGCCACCATAAAAGCACTTGCCGGGGAATACGAACTGGCCTTTATAGATGCACAGGCCATGATGCAGCAGGTGGCAGACGGCGGCATCCCCTTCGACGGTGGAGTGCTCACCAGCGTATACGCTACCGGAAAGGCGTTCTCCCTCGACGGTGTGCATCCTACGGCCAAGGGATACGCCATGGTGGCCAACGCCTTTATCGATGCCATAAACGACCGGTACCAGGCTACCGTGCCCGGGATCAACCCGGGGGCATATCCTGATGTGTTTGTGAAATAGGCTATTCCGCTATTCGCAGTCCCAGCGGAAATTGGCTACCCTCGCATTGGACGCATCCGACAGGTTGTAATGCCACCACTCGGTACGGATAGACCAGAAACCGTGCTTTTCCATTGTGTTTTTCAGCAATCTCCTGTTAGACAGCACTACTTCCGGAAGACCGGTATAATCGTGATGGGCTTCTTTTCCGAAAAAATCGAAGCCCGTCCCCATATCGAGTTCGTTCCCGTCCTGGTCTACCAGGGTGATATCTACGGCACCTCCCTTATTGTGAATGGAGCCTTTGGCCGGATCGGCCACATACTGCGGATTGGATACGATCTTCCACATTTTTTTCTGAACGTCCAGGGGGCGGTAGCAATCAAAGAACTTGATCCGGTACCCCTCCTTTAAAAATGCCTTATTGGCCGCGATCAATGCCCGGGCCGTCACAGCCCTTACATAGCATTCGGCACAATCGTATACCTTGCTCTTTAAAAAATTGTCTTCGGTGGCATACTTCATATCGTATACAAAATCCGCACTGTAATCCCGGAGCCTCACAAAAGTACTGTCGGCTACACCGTCCAGCGACAGCAATTCCGGGGTTTCCTTGTTTTCCGGTGTTCCGGCAACGGTGTCCCTTACGGTGCTCACCGTATCCCCGGACTGTCCTGGCTGTTCCCGGGCAGCTCCCTTCCGGTCCTGCCCCTGCCGGCATGACATCATACCAAGCACGGCGATAAGAGGTATTATAAAATGCTTCATCCCACAAACTTATAAGTATTTTTTTGAATGATCACTATTTGTTTTTAGTTCTTAGTTGGTAGTTCGTAGTTTGGATTTTTAACAAATTGGTAATGTACTGATTGTAAAATTATCTCATAAACCTAAGCTGGATTATCCAGGTTATATTCTAAAAAATACGCCTCATATTTAGATTGTATTCTAAAAAATACGCCTATTTTTATGATTTATAATCTGCCAAATGCGAATGTTTATGACTTCCCAGTGTACTATAATCGGTAAAAAGCAGATACCGCTACGCTTCGGTCTGAATGACAGGACTGCCACCACGTCCTGAATGTCTGTGACACTGCAAATGCCCTGCGAACGTCTTCGACTTCGCAGTTTTTAATGTGATTGAGGTTCCGATATGCCAATCCCCTCCCGAAGGGGAAGACAAAACCATATTCCGGACAGCTCCGTTTGTTTTTTATGCTTACAAAGCAGGTTGATAAACTGCGAATTTCCAAACTTTCGTTAAATTTGCCCCCAAAATACCTGTTCATGCTAATCATCGGAATCGCCGGCGGCACAGGCTGTGGCAAAACCACGGTTGTAAACCAGATCATAAATGAGTTACCCGAAAATGAAGTGGGGGTCATTTCCCAGGATTCCTATTACCGGGACCTCTCCCATCTCTCCCATGAGGAGCGTATCAAGATCAATTTCGACCATCCCAGGGCCATAGATTTCGACCTGCTGGTCAACCATCTCGGGGCATTGAAACAGGGAAAGGACATCCATCAGCCGGTGTATTCCTTCGTAGAACACAACAGAACAAAAGACACCATACGCACCAGCCCCAGGAAGGTCATGATCGTCGAGGGCATTCTCATCATGACCCACAGCCCGCTAAGGGAAATGTTTGATATCAAGATCTATGTCCACGCCGATTCCGACGAAAGACTGATCAGAAGATTAAAAAGGGACATACACGAGCGGGGGAGAGACCTGGACGAAGTACTGCACAGGTACCAGACCACGCTGAAGCCCATGCACCAGCAGTTTATTGAACCCACCAAGGAATTTGCCGATATTATCATCCCCAACAACAAATACAATACGGTAGCCGTGGATATCGTCAGAACCATTATCAACGAGAAACTGGCCTGAAAAACCCGGAAACAGTATAAACTACCTCCGAAAATACGTATTTTAGCAAACGTGTAACCTGCAACTTGTAATCTGATCCGAAGGTGAGCATGAACTTTTTAAACAAAATAAGACAAAACAGGTGGATGGCCTTTTTCGGGAACATCTATGTCATCATACTCACTGTTTTTGCCGTATGGATGATCTTTTTTGATACCAATTCCCTGCTCACGCACCGGGAGCTGGAAAAGGAGATCGACAAACTCCGGAAACAGAAAGATTATCTCCAAAAGGAAATAGAACAGGACAAGGCCATTATACGGAACCTCAGGGATGACAATAATATAGAGAAATTTGCCCGTGAGGAATATTTCTTTAAAAAGGAAGAAGAAGAGATCTATATCATAGAAAAGGACAGTACACAAAAGAAAGAGGACCGGGATTGACGTCCTTTACCGTCTGAAAAATACCTCCCGGGCCTCACACGACCATTAACCGCTAAAAACCCGTACGGACATGGACCAGCACCTGTTTGACGAGTTTCCCTGGGTTTCCGCCAAAATGTGGAAACAGAAGATACAGTTCGATCTGCAGGGCGACGATTACAATACCCTGATCGGGAAAACCGCAGAAGGCATCAACATCAAACCCTTCTACCACGCCGACGACCTGCCCGGACCGCTGCCCGGCATTACACCGGGGCAACCCTGGCAGATCTGCCAGAAAATATATGCCGGTAACGAAAAGGCAGCCAACAAAAAAGCGCTCAGGGCCCTGGAAAACGGTGCCGAAAGCCTCTGGTTTGTCATTCCGCGGGAGGATACCGATATCTCCCTGCTTCTGCGTGATATCGACAGGGAGCGGACAACACTTCACCTGGAACCGGAGTTTCTTTCCGCCTCATTTCCCGGAATTGCCGGGAAAGGCTCCGGCATATACCTGCACAACGACAGCATAGGCCGCCTCGCCCGGAGCGGTAACTGGTATTACAACCTGGGAAAGGATTTTGAGATCCTGTCCGCAACGGCAGGCCACTCTGAAAAAGCCTCTTTACTTTCGGTCGATGCCGCCCTATACCACAATGCAGGAGCTACCGCAGCACAACAGCTGGCCTATGCCCTGGCCCATGCCAACGAATACCTCAATACCTTACAGCATTCCGACGCCCTGAAAACGCATCAATTCCTGTTCAGGGTAGCCCTCGGACCTGATTATTTCCTTGAGATCGCAAAACTCAGGGCATGGCGGATACTCTGGAAAACCCTTGCCTCCGAATACAACGCCCGGGCAGACTGCCATATTCTCGCTTTTCCCGGCACGCGGAACAAGACCCTGTACGATTACAATGTAAACATGCTCCGCACCACCACCGAATGTATGAGTGCAGTACTCGGGGGAGCAGATACCATATGCAACCTGCCTTACGACAGTATATACCACAAAGACAATGAATTCGCAGAACGCATAGCGAGAAACCAGCTGCTCATCCTCAAACACGAAAGTTATATGGGTGAAGTGCTCAATCCCGCAGACGGCACTTATTATATAGAGGAACTCACCCTGCAGCTGGCCGGAAAAGCCCTGGATATCTTTAAACAGATAGAAGCAGGTGGCGGTTTCCTGAAACAGCTGAAAGACCATGTTATCCAGAAAAAGATACGGGAAAGTGCCGCAGAAGAACAAAAAGCCTTTGACGAAGGCCGGAAAATCCTGGTCGGTACCAACAAATACCCCAACCCGGACGACCGTATGAAAGACGAACTGGAGTTGTTCCCTTTCACAAAAACCAACCGGAGAAAGACCCTGATAGCCCCCGTCGCAGAACGACGGCTGTCAGAAAAAACAGAACAGGAACGACTGCAGACCGAAAACCCCGCCTCGCCGTCACCACAACAAACCGGATCAGACCGATCATGATAAAACGCAAAAACATACAGCATATCGCCATCCCTTCCGCAGAAACACATGTTGATGCGTCTCTGCGGGGGGACAAAAACGGTGCGCCCCCTTTTACCTTTGCGGAAGGTATAGACGTCAAACCCGTATTTTCCGAAAAGGATATCGAAAATGCCGGCCACCTCGATTTTGCCGCGGGTATTCCCCCTTTTCTCCGGGGGCCGTACAGCACCATGTACGTACGGCGCCCGTGGACCATACGGCAGTACGCCGGGTTCTCCACGGCAGAAGAGAGCAATGCCTTTTACCGCCGTAACCTCAGGGCCGGGCAGAAGGGGTTGTCGGTAGCCTTTGACCTGGCCACGCACCGGGGGTACGACAGCGATCACGAAAGGGTGGTAGGCGATGTCGGCAAGGCCGGGGTTGCCATAGATACCGTAGAAGACATGAAGATCCTCTTCGACGGGATCCCTCTCGACCGCATGTCCGTATCCATGACCATGAACGGGGCAGTACTCCCGGTTATGGCATTTTATATCGTAGCCGCAGAAGAACAGGGCATCACTCCCCGGCAATTGTCGGGCACCATACAGAACGATATCCTCAAGGAGTTTATGGTGCGCAACACCTATATCTATCCTCCATCACCATCCATGAAGATCATAGCCGATATTTTTGAGTATACCAGCAAACACATGCCCCGGTTCAACAGTATCAGTATTTCCGGCTATCACATGCAGGAAGCAGGAGCTACCGCCGATATCGAACTGGCCTATACCCTCGCAGACGGACTGGAATACATCAGGACAGGACTGAAAGCAGGCATGAATATCGATGCCTTTGCCCCGAGATTATCTTTTTTCTGGGCCATAGGAATGAACCACTTCATGGAGATCGCCAAGATGAGGGCCGGGCGGATGTTATGGGCCAAACTCGTCAAACAGTTCGCCCCCGAAAATGAAAAATCGCTCGCCCTGCGTACCCATTGCCAGACCAGTGGATGGAGCCTTACCGAACAGGACCCTTTCAACAATGTGGCGCGAACCTGTATCGAAGCCGCTGCCGCTGCTTTCGGGGGTACCCAGTCCCTGCATACCAATGCCCTGGACGAGGCCATCGCGCTCCCCACGGATTTTTCGGCGCGCATAGCGCGCAATACCCAGTTGTACCTGCAGGAAGAGACCGGTATTACCAAAACCACAGACCCCTGGGCCGGGAGTTACTATGTGGAATATCTCACGGGAGAACTCGCCGAAAAAGCCTGGAAACTCATTGAGGAGATAGAAGAACTCGGGGGGATGACCAAAGCCATTGAAGCCGGTATCCCGAAAATGCGTATCGAAGAAGCCGCTGCCCGGAAACAGGCCCGTATAGACAGCGATCAGGATATCATTGTAGGGGTCAACAAATTCCGCCCCGAAGTGAAAGAGTTGCTGCAGATACTGGAAGTAGATAACCAGAGCGTCAGAAGGCAGCAAATACGGCGCCTGCAGGAGGTCAGGGAGAAAAGGGACCCGGAAGCCGTCAAAACTTCCCTGAACAAACTAACCGAAGGTGCCCGTACGGGAAAAGAAAATTTATTAGCTTTAGCCATAGAAGCCGCCAGGAACCGGGCTACGCTGGGAGAGATCAGCCATGCCCTCGAGGCCGCTTACGGCAGGCATAAGGCAAAAATCCAATCTTTTACAGGAGTGTATTCGGGAGCAATAAAGAACGACGATAGTTTTGACATGGCCAGGAAACTGGCCGATACCTTTGCAGAACAGGAAGGAAGGAGGCCGCGTATCATGATCGCCAAGATGGGGCAGGACGGTCACGACCGCGGTGCCAAGGTAGTGGCTACCGGTTATGCCGACGTAGGGTTCGACGTCGATATCGGCCCGCTGTTCCAGACCCCGCAGGAAGCGGCAAAACAGGCGGTGGAAAACGATGTGCATATCCTTGGTGTCTCTTCCCTGGCCGCCGGCCACAAGACCCTGGTACCCCAGGTGATCGAAGCGCTGAAAGCCTACGGACGGGAAGACATCATGGTGATCGTGGGCGGGGTCATCCCGCAGCAGGATTACGAATTCCTGTTCGAGACAGGGGCCACAGCCATATTCGGCCCCGGCACCCGGATCAGTGAGGCTGCCATACAGATACTCGAAATACTCATGGCGGCTTCGGAATAGCCCGGTTTCCGGACCACAGTCTCATGACCACAGATTCCGGGACAAAACTACTATGCATGCATACTATTTTCGTATCTTTACGAAAAACAGCAGCTTATGTATACCGACAAAATGCTTCGCGACGATGCCTTAAAAGGTAGAAATATCGTAGTGACCGGTGGCGGAAGCGGCCTGGGGAAGGCCATGACCCGCTATTTCCTGGAGCTGGGCGCCAAAGTGGCCATCACTTCCCGCAACCTGGAAAAACTACAGAACACCGCCGGCGAACTGGAACAGGAAACCGGGGGCACCTGCCTGGCCGTACCCTGCGATGTACGCCATTACGACCAGGTAGAATCCATGCTGCAACAAGTGGTCAGCGCCTTCGGCAAGGTGGATGTATTGCTCAACAATGCGGCGGGAAACTTTATCGCCCCTACCGAAAGGCTATCGGCCAATGCTTTCGACACCATCATCGATATCGTGCTCAAGGGCAGTAAAAACTGTACGCTGGCTTTCGGAAAACACTGGATTGCACAGAAACAGGACAATACCGTAGTACTCAATATCGTCACCACCTATTCCTGGACCGGTTCGGCCTATGTAGTACCCAGCGCCACCGCCAAGGCAGGCGTGCTGGCCATGACCCGGAGCCTGGCCGTGGAATGGGCAAAATACGGGATCCGGTTTAATGCCATAGCCCCCGGCCCTTTCCCTACCAAAGGCGCATGGGACAGGCTGCTTCCCGGCGAACTCAGGGAAAAATTCGACCTGGCCAAAAAAGTGCCCCTGCAACGCGTAGGCGAACACCAGGAACTGGCCAACCTCGCCGCTTACCTGGTTTCCGATTTTGCAGCCTACCTCAACGGCGAGGTCATCACCATAGACGGCGGCGAGTGGCTCAAAGGAGCCGGACAGTTTAACATCCTGGAAAAGATCCCCCCGGAAATGTGGGACATGCTGGAAGAAATGATCCGTAAGAATTCGGGAAAATAAGTTCCCCGCTCCCCCGGTCCCGGGCCGGCAACTCCCGGTAATTCGCATAAAGACACTGCCGGTACGGAAACGGTGTTAACAATTTTCATTTTCAAAACCAGGAAATAGTTGTATTTTTACCTGTCTAAATCCAATTAAAACTACATGGGTAAAATAATAGCAATTGCAAATCAGAAAGGTGGTGTAGGAAAGACCACTACTTCTGTAAACCTGGCGGCCTCCCTCGGGGTTTTGGAAAAAAAGGTATTGCTTATCGACGCTGATCCCCAGGCCAATGCCACTTCCGGACTCGGGCTGAACGTAGATGAGATCGAGGTTGGCACCTATCAGTTGCTTGAACACACACTGAACGCCGGGGATGCGGTCATAAAGACCGATTCTCCGAATGTAGACCTTATTCCGGCTCATATAGACCTGGTAGCCATAGAAATAGAACTGGTAGACAAGGAACGCCGTGAATATATGCTCAAGGAAGCCATCGAGGATATGCGTGATCATTACGATTACATCCTGATAGACTGTGCTCCCTCCCTCGGGCTGCTTACCCTGAACGCCCTGACCGCTGCCGATTCGGTGATCATACCGATACAGTGTGAATATTTTGCCCTCGAAGGCCTGGGCAAACTGCTCAACACCATAAAAAGCGTACAGAAGATACACAACCACAACCTGGACATCGAAGGGCTGCTGCTCACCATGTACGATTCGAGGTTACGCCTTTCCAACCAGGTCGTGGAAGAAGTTCAGAAGCATTTCAACGACATGGTATTCGATACCATTATCCAGCGCAACGTGCGCCTTTCGGAAGCTCCGAGTTACGGGGAAAGCATTATTAATTACGATGCGGGCAGCAAGGGTGCTACAAATTACTTAAATTTGGCCCATGAAATCATAAAAAAGAATAAGGAGAAGGTTTAATGGCAAAAGCGACTAAAAAACAGGCACTGGGAAGGGGATTATCGGCATTACTGAAAGATCCGGAAAACGACATCAGGACGGCTTCCGACAAAAATGCCGACAAGGTGGTAGGCAATATCGTAGAACTGGATATTGATGCCATTGAAGTAAACCCTTTTCAGCCGCGTACAAATTTTAATGAGGATACGCTCAAGGAACTGGCTACATCGATCAGGGAACTCGGGGTCATTCAGCCCATTACCGTCCGTAAGATCGATTTCAACAAATACCAGCTTGTTTCCGGTGAACGCCGTTTTCGCGCTTCCAGGCTGGTCGGGCTGTCTTCGGTTCCTGCCTATATCCGTATTGCCAATGACCAGGAATCCCTGGAAATGGCCCTGGTGGAAAATATCCAGCGGCAGGATCTCGACCCCATAGAGATCGCCCTTTCCTATCAGAGGCTGATCGATGAGATACAGCTCACCCAGGAACAACTCAGCGACCGGGTCGGGAAAAAACGCTCAACCATTGCCAACTACCTGCGCCTGCTCAAACTGGACCCCATTATCCAGACCGGAATGCGCGATGGTTTCGTAAGCATGGGGCATGGCCGTGCCCTTATCAATATAGAGGACAAGGACGCCCAGCTGGCCATATACGAAAAGATCATTTCCAATGCCCTGTCGGTAAGGGAAACTGAGAAACTCGTCAAGGGGCTCCAGGAAAAAGGGAACAAGGGCAATGCAGCCTCATCTTCCGGAACACTCCCTTCCTATATCGATGACAAAATGAACGGCCTCACCGAGTACCTGTCTACCAAAGTAGACGTTAAAGTATCCAAAAACGGGAAAGGAAAACTCATCATCCCCTTTCATTCCAGGGAAGACTTTATACGACTGGCCAAACTCCTGAAATCCTGAAACACCCACTATCAGAACATACACAAAATATACAATTTTTCCCGGCAGCTGAAACAGGCCGGACCTAAAAACAAGGAGCCCGAATGCCACATACCAGTCGTTATGTATTACGCCGAAGCAGGAATACCGGGTACCGGTCTTCGGATACGCCCTGCCCCTGTTCCAACGGGGCTCATTCTCCTCATCACAGACCGGGTTTTCCGGAAATACCATTGAAGAACAAGGCCGTACACCTTGTTTTTGCATTTATTTTTCTCCTTGCGGCCAGCGCTCCGCTCAATGCACAGGAGGAAGAAGACAAAGGGCAGGCAAAAGACAGTACTGCCACCGAAAAACCGGTGGTCATACGGGATACGGTACTGCCTGAAAAACACGTTATCGATCCGCTGGCCCCCAGTAAGGCCGCCTTCTACTCGGCCATACTGCCCGGCCTGGGACAGATATACAATAAACGTTACTGGAAAGTGCCCATCGTATATGGTGCCATAGGAACCGGAATGTATTTCTATATTACCAACAAAGATCAGTATCACCGCTATCGCGATGCCTATAAACGGAGGCTCGCCGGATATACCGATGACGAATTTTACGACATGGACGGCACGCCCAATGCCGACGGCAGCCCCGATGTATCTACCGATGCCCTGCGCCGCGGTCAGGAATATTACCAGAGATACAAAGACCTCTCCCTGCTGATCACTATCGGGCTTTACGCTCTTAATATCATCGACGCCAATGTGGATGCCCACCTGAAACAGCACAATATAGGCCAGGACCTGACCCTGAGGCCCCTTATCGTGCCCAACGACATTACCACCGGGACCACTTTCGGGCTGTCGCTAAGCTTTGATTTTTGAGTAGTGAGTAGTGAGTAGTGAGTAGTGAGTAGTGAGTAATGAGTAGTGAGTAATGAGTAATGAGTAGTGAGTAGTGAGTAATGAGTATCTAATATCTAACATCTAATATCTAACAATGAAAATAGCATTACTGGGATACGGCAAAATGGGAAAAATGATAGAACAGACCGCCCTTTCCCGTAACCATGAGATCATAGCGAGAATTGACGACAAATTCAGTCCGGAGGACATCAGGGAGGCCGATGCCGCCATAGATTTCAGTATTCCCTCGGCAGCTTTCAACAATATCAGCAGTTGTTTCACGCAGGGTGTTCCCGTCATTTCGGGAACCACTGGCTGGCTGGACCGGTATGACGAGGCCGTAGAATTATGCCGGCAGCATGAAGGGGCCTTTATATATGCATCCAACTTCAGCCTGGGGGTCAATATCTTCTTTCAGCTCAACGAATACCTGGCCCGTATGATGGGCGGCCTGCCGGACTACAACATAAGCATGGAAGAAATACACCACACCCAGAAACTGGATGCCCCCAGCGGTACCGCAATAACACTGGCCGAAGGTATTATCCGCAATACTTCCAGGACCGGATGGAAACTCGACACGGCCGGGGAAAATGAGGTCCCGATCACCGCAAAACGCATAGAAAACGTTCCCGGAACGCATAGCATAAAATACTCCGGCAAGGTCGATGATATCGAGATCACCCATACTGCGCACAATCGCGAAGGTTTTGCCCTCGGGGCCGTGATCGCTGCCGAATGGATACAGGGAAAAACCGGTGTCTTCAGCATGAAGGACGTATTAAATCTGCAATAAAACCCTGAAATAAGCAAGCTTTTATGTAATTTGCACTCCGGCTGTCCGGCAGGGCAGCGAACAAAGTTACATTACAAGAATACAACAACACGACAATGACAGCAACAGCGTGGTTTATATTTTTCCTTATCCTGCAACTCATTCACTTTGCGGGAACCTGGAAACTGTACCAGAAAGCAGGCCGGAAAGCCTGGGAAGCTCTTATTCCCGTATACAATGCCGTGATACTGATGAAGATCATCAACAGGCCCTGGTGGTGGGTCATCCTGTTATTCATCCCTATCATCAACCTGATCATGTTCCCGGTAATATGGGTGGAAACGGCCCGGAGCTTCGGGCGGAATTCGACAGCCGATACCTGGCTGTGTATCCTGACACTGGGCTTTTATATCTATTACATCAACTATGTACCCGATGTTTCCCACATTAAAGACAGGAGCCTTAAACCCACTACCGCCACAGGGGAATGGATCAGCTCCATCCTCTTTGCCATTGTAGCGGCAACACTGGTACATACCTATATCATGCAACCGTATGTGATACCCACATCTTCCCTGGAAAAATCGCTGCTCGTGGGCGATTTCCTCTTCGTGAGCAAGTTTCATTACGGGGCGCGGCCCCCCATGACTGCCGTGGCTGCTCCCATGGTACACGACACCATACCCGGCCTGAAGATCAAATCGTATCTCAACAAACCGCAACTGCCCTATTTCCGGTTCCCGGCATTCCAGGATATCAAACGGAACGATATCGTGGTATTCAACTGGCCTACGGATACCGTTCGCTATTTCGGCGACCGGGCGAGCCGTAACATCCGGAAACCCATTGACAAGAAATCCAATTATGTAAAACGCTGTGTAGGCATCCCCGGTGATTCCCTGGAGATTCGTGACGGGTATGTGTACATCAACGGAAAACAGACACAACTGCCCGACCGGGCCAGGACGCAGTATTCCTACTGGGTAACGCCGAAAAGGGGCAGCGAACTGAGCCCGGCCTATATGTATGAGCGGTTCGGGGTTACCGATAATTTTTACCAGCAGGGTGACGGCAGGTATTTTTTTCAGTCACTCACCGAAGAAAGTGCCGCACGGCTCGGCAAAAACCCCAATATAGAAAGCGTGGAACGCCGGATTACACCGGCCGGACAGCCCAATCCTTCCATTTTCCCCAATACCGCGGACACCCAGTGGAGTACGGATAATTTTGGCCCTGTCTATATCCCGGAAAAGGGTAAAACCGTAGCCCTGAACGCGGAAACATTACCGCTGTACAAACAGATTATCAGCGAATACGAAGACAATACCCTCGAAGTAAAGGGAGATGCCATACTCATAAACGGCAGGCAGGCGGATTCCTATACTTTTAAGCAGGACTATTTCTGGATGATGGGAGACAACCGGCACAATTCGGAAGACAGCCGCTACTGGGGGTATGTTCCCGAAGATCATATCGTGGGGAAGCCGGTCTTTATCTGGATGAGCTGGGATAAATTTGCCGGGAAGGTACGCTGGGACCGTGTGTTTACCACGGTTGGCGGATCGGGAGAAAGGATCTCCTACCTGAAATATGTACTGATCGCAATAGCGGCATGGCTGATATTCGGGTTTATAAGAAAGAAACGCAAGAAACAGTAACAATAAAAGATTCCGGAAAAAACAGCCCCTTGTACTATGGAAACAAAAGTTTTGATCCATCCCACCTATTTCCCGTCGATCATGCACATGGTCGCCATGGCAAATTATGATGTCGTCTTTGAAATTCACGACAACTTTCAGAAACAGACCTATCGCAACCGCATGTACATATACGGTGGCGGGGGCAAACAGCTGCTCAGCATTCCGGTAAAACACCTCAAAACGGGAGAACACCAGAAATACAGGGATGTGAGAATAGAACAGGATTCCGGATGGGCAAAGTCACACTGGAAAAGCCTGCAAATGGCCTATCGGTCGTCCCCGTTTTTCGAATTTTACGAAGATGAGCTGGCAAGGCTCTTTCACAGGAAATACGATTTCCTGATAGACTTCAACCTCGCAACCATCGACCTGCTGTATAATATCCTTGAGATCGGGTTTACCCGGACGTTTTCCATCAGATACCAGGAAGAAGCCACCGGGGCCGATGACTACAGGTACCTGGTCAATGCCAAGGCAGAGCCTTATTACGACATAAGCTCATACACCCAGGTATTCTGGGAAAAGCACGGCTATATCCCTAACCTCAGCGTACTCGACCTGCTCTTCAACGAAGGCCCGAATACCCTGCCCTATCTCGAAAGCCAGGATCTTCCTTTGGGATAATGTGATAATGTGTCAATGTGATAATGTGCCAATTTGATAATGTGATAATGTGATAATGTGTCAATGTGATAATGTGTCAATGTGATAATGTGGAAATTGACTAATTGGCTAATTGGCTAATTGACTAATTGACTAATTGGCACATTGGCTAATTAACTAAGTTATCCAACTGTTAAAACCACGTTAAGCAGTAACCGTCCTGTAACACTTTTGCATAATTTAATACTATTTAGAATATAAAAACGATCTAAAAGTACATATACATGACGCTATCGGGATGGTTACTGTTCTTTACTGCAATTCAATTACTTCATTTTGCCGGGACCTGGAAACTCTATCAAAATGCAGGCAGAAAATCCTGGGAAGCCGTTATCCCCGTATACAATGCCCTGGTGCTGATGAAGATCATCAACAGGCCCTGGTGGTGGGTTATACTATTATTCATCCCTGTTGTTAACCTGATCATGTTTCCCGTCGTCTGGGTAGAGACAGCCAGAAGCTTCGGTAGAAACTCCGCTATCGACACCTGGCTGGCCGTACTCACCCTGGGACTCTATATCTACTACATCAATTACGCCCTCCGGGCCCCGTACATAAAGAACAGGAGCCTCAAACCCACCTCTGCTACGGGAGAGTGGATAAGTTCGGTCCTGTTTGCCATAGTGGCAGCCACACTCATTCACACCTATATCATACAACCCTATGTAATTCCCAGTTCTTCCATGGAAAAATCCCTGCTGGTAGGAGATTTCCTTTTCGTAAGTAAATTTCACTACGGGGCAAGGGTTCCCATGACTGCCATAGCTGCTCCCATGGTACATGATACGATCCCCGTACTCGGTGTCAAATCATACCTGTTCGACGACAAGGTTGAAAACAAGAAATCGTCATGGGCCAACAGGTTTCAATTACCTTATATGCGCTTTCCGGGTTTCCAGAAGATCAGGCGCAACGACATTGTCGTTTTTAACCAGCCCGCGGATACGCTGAAAGACATGAACGACTTTCATCCGGACCGGAACTATTACAAGCCTGTAGACAAAAAGACCAATCTCATAAAACGGTGTGTGGGCCTGCCCGGCGACTCGCTTGAAGTACGTGACAGCCGCGTATATATCAACGGGAATAAAACCGGGATGCCGGACCGCGCAGAGATACAGTTTGCCTATATCGTAAAAACAAACGGAAATCCGCTGACCAGCGAATACATGTATGAAAGATTCGGCGTTACAGACCCTTTTTACCGCATCGGTACAAATGCATACCGCTTTGTATCCCTGTCTGAAGAAACGGCTTTCACACTCTCTAAAAACCCGAATATCACCAGTGTGGAGAAAACCAACGAAATTTCCGGTACGCACCACCCCGGGATCTTCCCCAATACTGCAGAAAACCTGTGGAGCGCCGACAATTTCGGGCCTGTTCTCATCCCGGAAAAAGGGATGACCGTATCCCTGACCAGCAGAAACCTTCCCCTGTATCAAAGAATTATACGCGAGTATGAAAACAACGACCTGAAGGTCACTGACACAGGGATATATATTAACGGAACCGTCTCTTCTTCCTATACATTCAAACAGGACTATTACTGGATGATGGGCGACAACCGCGACAACTCCATCGATAGCCGTTACTGGGGTTTTGTCCCTTATGACCACATCTTCGGCAAAGCTGTTTTTATATGGCTGAGCTGGGACCGTACAGGCCATAAGGTCAGATGGGACAGAATGTTTACCACCATAAACGGGACCGGCAAGGCGAGATCATACCTTCCGCATTTCCTCGTGGTCCTCGCCGCCGGCCTGGTCTTTAACTACTTCCGAAAGCGAAAAAAGAAATAAGAAACCGTTTTTCAAATGCTTCGATTTGTCATCCATTACGGACTTCATTTTATTTTTCCCGTACTGATCGCCTACTGGTTTTTCAGGCCCCGTTTTACACGGGTAAGCATCATACTGCTGTCGGGAATATTCATCGATCTCGATCACCTGCTTGCCGACCCGATCTTTGATGCAAACCGGTGCAGTATAGATTTTCATGTACTTCACAGCTATCCGGCCATTGCCATCTATGCATTGCTCTTCCTGTACCGCCCCACACGCCTTGCAGGACTGGCCCTATTATTACATATCCTTGCAGACACTGCCGATTGTTTACTTATGTAAAAAATATCAGCGTACAACTATCCAGACCGGTCTGTATGCCCCAGATCCTTTCCGGGAAGTATACGGTCGCGGAGCCGCTGCTTCAACTCCCTGATCCCGGCAAAACCGCCGTATTGCTTTCTGTCGAACAATACCTCGTCATTGACATAAATACGATACATCCCGGCCGTTTCTGCAGGTTTCAGCGTCACTCCTCCGAGATCATCCTCAAACGTAGAGAGAAATTCCTGGGCCATATATGCCGCCCGGAGCAGCCATTTACACTTCGGACAGTATTCGATAGTTACGTAAGCCTTATTCATGGCATAAACTCTTTTATTCCTTGTGCTCCTGTAGTTCTTTATCCTCTTGTTCTCTTCCTGCGATATCAATCGTGGCCATCACGGGGTAATGATCCGAAAGCCGTTCGTCATAATTCTTATGGGCGGTAATCTTCATATCCCGGTCGGTAAGGATAAAGTCGATACGCATCGGAAAATAATCAAAATCGTACGACCTTCCGAACCCGCTTCCCTTTTCCACAAAGGAGTCCTTCATATCTCCCCTGATCCGCTTGTACACATAGGAATAGGGGGTATTGTTGAAATCGCCCGCCACGATCATCCTGTGCCTGCACGTCTTGCGGTGCCGGTCGAAGATCTCTACCTGGTCGTGCTGCAGGGCAAAGGCATTCCCCATCCGCTTGTACAGCGCCTCCGGATCTTCTACGGTGATATGTTCCTTTCTCGGTACGATATGAAGCGATTCCAGGTGCAGGTTATATACCCGAAAGGTATCCCTGTCCTTAACCACATCGACATACAGCGCATTATTTCCCGTTTCCGGGAACTCCAGTGACCCCCGTTCCACAATGGGATATTTGGAGAATACAGCCTGCCCCGTACGGTTATTTGCCGTGGTATATTTTATAAACTGGTAGGGATAATCACTGTTAAACGCATCTTTCTGTGTGTAATAGAACTCCTGTACACATAATATATCAGGAGACTCTTCCTCCACCAGTTTCTTTATGCGCTCCGGAATATCTTTTTGCGGCAACCAGTCGTAGGCATTGAATATACGTACATTATAGGTCATCAGCTTCACATGCCCCTGTGCCTTGTCTTCGGAAACCCCCGAAAACCTGTACATCGCTTCCACATGTTTATAGCCTATAAGCAATATGACCAGCGACAGCAGGAACTGCCTTCTGAACTGCACGAGCCAGTACAGCATAAAAAGCACATTGACCGCTATAAATACCGGCAAGGTAAGGCTCAGTACCGATATCAGCGGAAAGCTTTTAGGAAATACATAAGGCAATATATACGACAGCAGCAACAACACTGCAAAAAGTGTATTGAGAAAGAATATGACCTTATGGAGTGCTCCCAGTTT
Organism: Sinomicrobium soli; assembly: GCF_003285545.1. GTDB lineage: Bacteria > Bacteroidota > Bacteroidia > Flavobacteriales > Flavobacteriaceae > Sinomicrobium. Next base: position 180,710 of record NZ_QLNV01000002.1, read on the forward strand.
TCTCACCTTAATGTATTAACCCCGTTCTGACCGGAAATTTCATACAGATCACCGGATAATCCGGTATTGCCCGAATAACACAGTAACCTATCCCCCTCAATCTTCCTTCCCCGCTTTAAAAAGAAAATCCTTTTCTTCCCGGGTCAGGCTCTCATAACCGCTTTTACTGATCTTGTCAAGAATACTGTCTATCTTTTTCTGCCGGTCGTCCCCGCTCTGACTGTAATTTACCGAAGAAGCCGTACCGGCTTTTGTTCCCCGGTTGCGGTGTACTGTCTTAAACGGCTTGTCCTGGCGTTTTTTAAAGAGGTTGACCACCGCAGATACCATACGCTCAAAACCGGTCCCGATATCTTTTCCGTCGTATAGTTTCCGCGCATAGACATATCCCAGCAATGCCCCCCCGAGGTGTGCAAGGTGCCCCCCGGCATTGGATATGGGGATCTGTACCAGGTCGATCAGTACCACCCCGAGGCCGATATACCACAATTTCACATTAAAGAGAAAGAACAGGCGCACTTCCTGGTTGGGCATATAGGTACACACAAATATCAGGATGGCCATAACCGCCGCAGACGCTCCTATAAGCGAGGTGTTAACCCCCGAAAATGCCGGGAATATATTGTAGCTGAGCATAAAGATAACCCCTCCCGCAATGGCTCCGAGGAAATACACATTCAGAAACCGCCGCCCCCCGAAGAGGCTTAAAAAGATCCGCCCCGAAAAATACAGGAGCAGCATATTCCAGAAGATATGCGACAGCCCCCCGTGAAAAAAGGCATAGGTGATAACAGACCAGGGCTGGGTAATGAAATCGCCAAACCCCTTGGGCAGTTCAAACCACCGCATGAAAAAATCGGGACGCAGCTGAAACAGGGCTACGGCCAGTGTATTCAGTATATACACCGCCACATTGATCACAATGAGCCTGTCGGCCACATTGAGGGTGTTGTACTTGTATTTTATATCGTTGCTTATGCTCATAAAGGTAATTAATCACAAATAACACTCAACAACTCATTCCCAAATTATCACATTATCCCATTGACACATTATCACATTATCACATTGACACATTATCCCCCTCTTAATCCCACCTGTTGTTCCTGAACTGGTTTCTCTTCCAGTACCACATCATGATAAAACCGAAAAGGGCACCCCCCACGTGTGCAAAGTGGGCGATCCCTCCCCCGAAAATGGAGTAGCCGGTAAGCCCGGAAAACAGGTCCATCGCGATCAATGCCGGCATAAAATATTTTGCCTTGATGGGTATGGGAACAAAAATAAGAAACAATTCGGCATTCGGAAACATCATGGCAAAAGCTACCAGGATACCGTAAACCGCTCCGGAAGCCCCTACGGCAGGGGTGAGGAAACTGCTCAGGAAATTATCTATCGTGCCTTTCGGGGCTACCTGGTACCAGTATTCGCTGTATTTGCCTTCGTTCAGGGCAGCCAGGATATCCCCGGGATCCAGTCCGGCCTGGGTCAGGGCATTCATTCCCTCATTGAAATGATAATATCCTACGGCAGAATGTATCAACGCGGCTCCCAGTCCTGCCGAAAAATAGAAAAACAGGAATTTATTACGCCCCCACATCTGTTCCAGGGGCGACCCGAAGGCCCACAAGGCATACATATTGAAAAATATATGCATGAACCCACCGTGCATAAACATATAGGAAACGATCTGCCACCACTCAAAATGCCCGTTTTTGAAAAACCACAGGGAAAACAGTTCCAGCATCTGGTCGTGATACAGTTGAGTGGCTATAAAGAAGAGCACATTGATGATTAGCAGGTGCTTGACGGCTTCGGTGATTCTGAACATTTACAAAAATTTTTTCTCGAGGTCTTCTACGGTTATGGTAATATAGGTGGGCCTGTTAAAGGGCGACATTCCCGGCTCCTTACAGGCAAAAAGATTATTGACAAGAGCCTCCTGGGCCGCTTCATTGAGCACCTCTCCCGTTCGTACGGCCAGGGTCTTGCCCAGAGACTTCGCCATACGGTCGGTCTGGGAAAAACTGCTGTCGGGGATCTCGTCCTTAAAGTCGGCAATCAGCTGTTCCAGGATGATACTCACTTCACTTTCCGAAACCCCCGAGGGGATACCGGTAATGGTAATTTCCTCTCCCCTGAAAGGATCTATGGCAAACCCGATAAATTCCATCGAGCCCTTTAATTCGGACAACAACGCCATATCTGACGGGGAATAGTGCAGGACGATGGGAAAGAGCAGTTGCTGGCTGATACCTTCCTTAACCGTCATCTGCCGCAGGAAACGCTCGTAAAGTACCCGCTGATGCGCCCGGTGCTGGTCGATGATCACCATACCGGATTTTATGGTGGTTACAATATATTTGCGGTGTAACTGATAGGTGGTCACGGAAGGCAGTTCTCCCTGCCGGTGATCGAAAAGCTGCTGTCCCGGCATGCTTGTTCCCCCCACCTCGTCCGATTCTATTTCCACCGAGCTGAAATTCCCCGAAGCCTCATCATCGTCACCCAGGCCTATATACAGGCTCTCCCAGCCCGAAGGATCTTCCTTTCTTGCCGTGCGTCCCCACGTATTTCCGGGTTTGCCCCCGCCTGTGGAGAAACTACCCGGGGAAACCGGAATACCCGCCTCTCCTTCCTCATCCCTGAAAGGATTAAAGTCGGCATCGACCTCTATGGTCGGGGCACTTGCCGGCCTGTCCTTGTAACCGTATGGTGTATCCAGCCCCGTATCTTTTTCAAAATCGAGGAGCGGCGCAATATTAAACTGCCCCAGGCTGTGCTTTATGGCCGAACGGAGGATGGCGTACAGGGTGTGTTCGTCATCGAACTTGATCTCCGTCTTGGTAGGGTGTATATTGACATCTACCGATTTCGGGTCTATCTCCAGGTACAGGAAATATCCCGGGTGGGTCTGTTCGCGGATAAGTCCTTCGAATGCAGCGACAACCGCATGGTGGAGATACGGGCTTTTTATAAAACGGTTATTGACAAAAAAGAACTGCTCCCCCCTGCTTTTCCGGGCGTGTTCCGGTTTGTATACAAATCCGGAAAGCTTCAGCACTTCGGTATTTTCACTTACCGGAACCAGCTTTTCATTGGTCCGGCTTCCGAAGATATTGACCACCCGCTGCCGGTAATTGGAAGACGGCAGGGTAAAGAGGTCATTGCCGTTGTGGTACATGGCAAACTGTATGTCCGGATGCGCCAGTGATACCCGCTGGAATTCATCGATCACATGCCGCAGTTCTACCTGGTTCGACTTGAGAAAGTTCCTCCTTGCAGGGATATTGAAAAACAGGTTTTTCACCGCGACGGATGTTCCCGCAGCGGTCACCGTCACTTCCTGTGAAGTGAGTTTTCCCCCTTCCATACAGATACGCGTACCTACCTCATCGTCATGCGGTCTCGTGTTCATTTCCACATGCGCTATCGCCGCAATGGAAGCCAGGGCCTCTCCCCTGAACCCCTTGGTCCCGAGGCTGAACAGGTCCTCGGCCGAACGTATTTTTGAAGTAGCGTGCCTTTCGAAGCTAAGCCGGGCATCCGTAGCAGTCATCCCCGCCCCGTTATCCACCACCTGGATCAACGTTTTTCCCGCATCCTTGACAATAAGCCTGATCTCCGTGGCCCCGGCGTCCACGGCATTTTCCACAAGTTCCTTCACCACAGAAGCCGGCCTCTGTACCACCTCTCCTGCCGCGATCTGGTTCGCTACATGATCCGGTAAAAGCTGTATGATATCTGCCATTATTTCTTAAAAGGTGAATATACTTAGATCAAAATCGATAATAAAGAGGAACAGAAGTATCAGGATGATCACGATAATAAAGACATTCCTGTTGGCCTTATGGCCGGGATCCCGCTTCAGGTCGTCCCAGGCATTGGTAATCTTCTTTTTCAGCCCCTTGTTGTCTCCTGTCGTTTTCCTGAACTGGTCGAAGCGCCCCTCCATTTTAAAGGGGCTCCCTTCCTTGTCACTCTTGTAGTAACGAGGGGTATAGCTGTACTTTTTATTTTTTCGCGATCCGAATACTCCCATAACCCTTCAAAATTACTGAAAATACTACAAAAACGTAAGGAGGGAGCGGTTAAAATTTTCATAACCGCAACGGGATATCCCGGATTCCGCCCGCAAGCGGTCCCCGTTCAGCAGATAAAAATAAGATTATTGTTTCCGAACGACTGAAATCACTGTCCCAGGACAGCCATTTTTATGGCGGCTATCGCAGCTTCGGTACCTTTGTTCCCGTGTTTTCCCCCGCTGCGGTCTGCGGCCTGTTGCACAGTATCATCGGTAAGTACACAGAATATCACCGGGCAGTCGTAACGTACATTGAGGTCTTTTATCCCCTGGGCAGCTGCACTGCAGACAAAATCAAAATGACTGGTCTCTCCTCGGATAACACTTCCAATGGCTATAACGGCATCCACTTCATGGGTTTCCAGCATCTTCCTGCAGCCAAAAGTCAGCTCAAAACTTCCGGGAACATTCCACCTGATGATATTTTCCGGGAGCGCACCACAATCCAGAAGCGCTGCCTGCGCCCCTGAAAACAGCCCTTCCGTTATCGTATCATTCCATTCCGAAACCACGATCCCGAACCGTAAAGAGCCCGCGTCCGGAATACCGGTCTTGTCGTACTGTGACAGGTTTTTGTTTTCGGTAGCCATATTATTCTGAACTTTCTATCCTTCCGATGTATATATCTATAGTCCTTCCTTCTTCCGAATCCGGATATTCGTTCTTAACCCGGTTAAAATACTTTAATGCCAGGTCTTTTTTACCCAGTTCCACAGCGGTAATACCCGCTTTAAAAAGGAACCTGGGCGTCGTAAAATCATTACTGTTTGCCGCAAATGCCCTCTCGTAATAGTCCAGCGCCTCTTCCGGCTGGTCGAGTTGCATAAACGCATCTCCTATCCCTCCCTTGGCCAGGGGAGCCAGTATCGCATCATCGGAGGAAAATTCCTGAAGGTGTGAAATAGCTTCCTGATACTTGTTCATGTTCAGATAGGCCATTCCCGCGCTGTAACTGGAAAGGTTGGCAGCATCGGTGCCCTTGTATTTTTCTATGATATCGAGAAAACCGTATTTCCCTTCTGCCCCGTTGAGGGCAAGGGTATAGAGGGAGTCCTTGTTAGTGCTGTTTATCGCCTCGTTAAAGAGTTGCTGCGCAAAGAACACCTCGTCGGAAGCTTCTGCATTGCGGGGATTTTTCACAAATTCCTGGTACCCCAGAAATCCGAGTGCCGCTACCGCTACCACCCCGATACCGGCAATGATATATTTCTGGTTCCTGGCTACCCATGCTTCTGTTTTCGAGGCACTTTCATCAAGCGTGCCGAAAACTTCCGCAGTAGTACTCTGCATCTCCTCTGCCTGTTGCGCTTCCTTCTTGTTCTGTGGTTTATGTCCTCGTTTCTTGTACGTTGCCATCTTAGAGACTTTGATTGTGCCGCAAAAATATAATTTTTATTGATATATGGAAGCGTATTTATTCGAATATTTTAATTAGTTTAGGTAACTTTCGGGCCGAAAATACGGTAGGAATCCACAGTACTAAAGGGCATGTTTCTAAAAAAGCTATCACTGGTCAACTATAAGAATTTCAAGGCAAAAGATTTTGAGTTCGACGAAAAGATCAATTGTCTCGTAGGCAATAACGGGATCGGGAAGACCAATGTCCTGGACGCGATCTATCACCTTTCATTCGGCAAAAGCTATTTCAACCCCATCGCCATACAGAACATAAGGCACGGGGAAGACTTTTTTGTAGTGGATGGTCTTTTCCGTAAATCGGGACATGAAGAACATGTGATATGCAGCCTTAAAAAAGGGCAGAAAAAAAGTATCAAACGCAACGGCAAGGCCTATGACAAGTTATCCGACCATATCGGGTTTCTCCCCCTGGTGATCATATCTCCCGCCGACCGCGACCTTATCGTGGAAGGCAGTGAAACCCGGCGGAAGTTTATGGACAGCGTTATTTCCCAGTCCGACAAGACCTATCTCAACCACCTCATCCAGTACAACAGGGCACTCAGCCAGCGGAATTCCCTTTTAAAATATTTCGCCCTGAACCACACCTACGACCACGACACCCTGGGCATCTATAACGAGCAGCTTCACCTCCACGGTTCCGCGATATTCCGGGCCAGGGTAGAATTCCTGAAGGTATTCGTCCCCATCTTCCTGGAGCGCTACCGTTCGATTTCCGACAGTGATGAAAATGTAAACATCGCATACAGCAGTGCACTTTCTGAACAGCCGCTGGACGAACTGCTCAAAAACACCATCAACAAAGACAGGGCCCTGCAGTATACCAGTACGGGAATACACCGCGATGACCTCAGCCTGGAGATTGACGGTTTCCCGATAAAGAAATTCGGCAGCCAGGGACAACAGAAGTCTTTCCTGGTCGCCCTGAAACTCGCACAATTCGATTTCATAAAACAACAGGCCGGCGTATCCCCCATCCTCCTGCTCGACGATATTTTTGACAAACTCGATGAAAACCGTGTAACCCGTATTGTAAAACTGATGGAAAACAACTTCGGACAACTGTTTATCAGCGATACCCATGCCGACAGAACCGAGGCCGTAGTGCAGAAAACCGCCCGGTCGTATAAGATGTTCCGGCTGTGATAGCCGGGGAGCCGGGAGTCGGAAGTACGGAGTTGGAGTGACGCTACAAAACTGTAACTTGAAACCCGCAACATGACTAACCGTTAAACCTAAATCCATTCGTATGAAACGCGCTAATACCATAATGATCTTCCTGGTGTGCCTGTCGATAGTACCTACAGGCTGCACCCCTCCTCCCGGGGAGCAACTGCATCACCTTAACGGCTACTGGGAAATAGAGAAAGTGGAATTTCCCGACGGCGCCGTGAGGGAGTACGACATCAATACCACCATCGACTATATGGAGATCACGGCAGACAGCACCGGGTTCCGAAAGAAAATGCAACCCCGTATCGACGGTGGTTATTACACTTCGGACGACCGGGAAGACTTTTCGGTAACCCGGGAAAACGATCGTCTCTTCCTCCGGTATCACACACCGCTGAGTACCTGGAAGGAAGAAGTGATCAGTATAACGGAAGACCGGCTTATACTTCGGAATGCGGATAATTTGAATTATCTTTACAAACGGTACGAACCCCTGGACCTGGAAAGTTTACGGGAAGAATAACACAAAAAAGCAGCCATGGCAAAACGATACAGTGACCATATATCCCTGTCTGAAGGACTGAAGGCCTTTATCGAGGAGAACAAGCTGCAGCCGGGCATGGATAAAATCAATGTGCGGGAAGCGTGGAAACAACTCATGGGCAGCGGTATCAACAACTACACTGCCGACATACAGCTCAGGAACGACACCCTGTATGTAAGCCTCACCTCTTCGGTATTGCGGGAAGAACTCGGCTTTGGAAAAGAGAAGATCATCGCCATGATCAACACGGAACTCGGAAAGGAACTGGTCAAAAAGCTGGTATTGCGGTAGTCATAGCATCTGCTGTTGCCCTGTCATTCAGAGACCTAACGTTTGGGCAACCGCATCAATGGAGATGACGTTTTTGTCTTCATAGATCAAATGTGATAAACCCACACATAACTCCTCCCTTCAGACGAAGGGAGGTGGCTCATCTTCGATGAGACGGAGGGTTTTGAAAGCCCGGATCATAAGGATAATCCCAAACCTTTGGGGATATACGCCAAAGTTCAGGCTTATCAAAACTCCCCGGCCAGCATAGCTGCCCACCCCTCCCAGCCTGTCCGGCAGGCAGGTTCGTCTGAAGAGGGGAGTTTTTGAAATGGAGTAACTTACCATAGATACGTCATGGGTAGCACAGTCGAAGGATCTCCGCCCAAGATCAAAGAGCCTTCAACAGCATAACGGAGAGCCCGGAGATTCCTCCTATCGTCGGAATGACAAAGCCACTACAAAAACATAGGATGAACAAGATCCTGTCAAAAAACAGGAAAGGCCCGTTTTGAAGTCTCAAAAAAGGCCTTTCTTCTATGGTATACGGGTCATTTAAAAAATCTCTCTTCCGGAAAAATGGAATGCCCCTTCAATGGCTGCATTCTCATCGCTGTCAGAACCGTGAACCGCATTCTCCCCGATCGAAGACGCATACAGTTTTCTGATGGTCCCTTCTGCAGCCTCCGCGGGATTGGTGGCTCCTATAAGTGCCCTGAAGTCTTCCACGGCATTGTCCTTTTCAAGTATGGCTGCCACAATAGGTCCCCTTGTCATAAAATCAACCAGCTCGCCGAAAAAAGGACGTTCCTTGTGGATCGCGTAAAACACCTCGGCATCCCTTCTGCTCAGCTGTGTATATTTCATAGCTGCAATCCTGAAACCGGCAGCAGTTATCTTTTCCAGTATAGCCCCGATATGCCCGTTTTCAACCGCATCGGGTTTGATCATTGTAAATGTTCTGTTTGTTGCCATTTGCTTTTTTAAAATTTTGTGCAAAGGTACTCCATTACAATTAAAGTTCAAAAGCAAAGTAGAACCACCACAGCAACAATTTTTCCATACACAGGCACACAAAACTGTAAAAAACGGGCAGGGCATCCCATATCGGGAAAGCATATTTTTTTTAGTATATTAGCAAGACTTATAACGATATATGGTGTATGTATTATAACTCCCCTATTTCATTTCAAAAACCGTGATATGCTTTTTTACATCCTGTACAACCTGGCCAGAAAAACATCCGGTATTACCGGAATGCCTCATTATACGGCATGCATCTTCATGTCGTTACTGGTATATGCAAACCTCTCCGTCGCTGCGCATGTCCTGTCCGGAGAAACACCGTATCCGCCGGACCCGGACACCCTGATCACAATCATTATTTTCCCGGTTCATATCACCATATGTCATATTTTCATAGATCGCGGGAAATACCTCGATATTATCAGGCAATATGGTGCCAGAAGCAGTGGAAAGCAGGTAGTGCTCAAAAAAAACATCATCCGGCTCTATATCATCGCCAGCCTGGTATTACCGGCAGTGGTCCGTCAATGGAAATAACCCGTAAAACCGGACACCACGCAGTGCGGCCCACCGGGATTACCTTTCCGCCTGTCGCCCTATAATAATAAAGGAAGATCTCCGGTTGAGCTGATGTTCTTCCTCCGTGCAGTCTACCCCGTTGGCGCAGTGATTGAGCAAATGCTTTTCACCGTAGCCTATGGCGCTTTCGATCCGGTCTTCCGCTATCCCCCTCGAATACAGGTAATCGCGGGTAGCCTTGGCGCGGTTATCAGAAAGTTTTTCATTATAGGCATCATTTCCCCTCGAATCGGTATGTGCCTCTATTTTGATCACCATTTCCGGGTGGGCATTCATTACGTTTACAATATGTTCCAGTTCGTACTCCGCATCCGGGCGGATGTCCCAGCGGTTATAATCGAAATAGACCGGTTTGATCACGATCTCATCCTCTACGATAAGCGGAGTCAGGGCAAGATCCGCACGGGCTTCCTCCCTGCCTTTTACGTTCACCTCCTGTTGTCCGGAACGATAATCCTCCTGTTCCGCCACCACGGTATATGTCCCTTCGAGGCAATCCGCCCTGAGGCGATATCGTCCGTCCGGGTCGGTAAGTGCCCTGGCCACTACTCCACCTCCGGGTTCCACAATCCGTACCGAAGCTTCTACCAGGGGCTCTCCGCTGCTTTTATCGGTGATGACCCCGCTGACGGTAACCGTACATTCCCTGGCCGTAAAGTGATAGATATCGTCATCCCCCTTTCCCCCGATACGGTTCGAAGAGAGATATCCCTCGGTATTATCTTCATTCATGACGAACCCGAAATCGTCCATAGGGCTGTTTACCGGGACCCCGGGATTGGTCACTTTCCCGAAAGTGCCGTTTACAGGTTCGCTTTTCAGGATATCCAGTCCCCCCAGGCCGGGATGACCGTTTGACGAAAAATACAATACCCCGTCCTTATCGACAAAAGGGAACATTTCCCGGCCCCGGGTATTGATCGTCCTTCCGAGATTTTCAGGCTCCCCATAACTCCCGTCATCGTGAATATCCACCACGTAAATATCCGTAACCCCGTAGCCTCCGGGCATGTCGGATACAAAATAAAGTTTCTTTTCATCGGGGCTCAGGGCAGGGTGTCCCACAGAGTAACTCACGTGGTTAAACGGCAGTTCCTCTATGTTCCCCCACGTTCCGTCAGCTCCCGGGGAAGCCTTGTACAACTGCAGATGTACCGTACCCTGCTCGTCTTTCTCCGACCGTTTTCCGTCCTCGGCATTGTCCCGGGTAAAATACATCGTTTGCCCGTCTCTGGTAATGGCTACGGTAGCTTCGTGGTACCGGGTATTGATCTCCCCTTCCAGTTTCCGCGAATCATACAGTTCATTTCCCATACGGTCTCCCACATACATATTGAGAAAGGGCTGCTTGTTCCAGTCGTATATTCTCGTTCGCCCTCCGGAGGGCCTTGTAGATGCAAAATAGAAGCTGTTGCCCTGAATAAAACCTCCGAAATCGGAGTATTCCGTATTTACGGCCATATTGTGCAGGTTACCGAAAAGCCTGGCCCTGGGATTAGAGAGCCGGGTGTAGTAATCGCCTTCCTCCATCAGCCTCACCATCCCCGGATCGTCTCCCCCTCTTTCTGCCGAAAGCTTAAGCCATTTCACGGCCTCTTCATACTTGCGGTTTCCCTTCAGCGCCTGGCCATAGCGGAACAGGTAATCGGGGGTCACTTCCGCTTCATGCTTTTCAACAAGAATTCCATACCACTTTTCGGCCTGTTCCATATTGGCATTGTAATAATAAGAATCGCCCAGGCGCCCCAGCACATGTACCGTGGAATCTCCTTTGCGCACAAGGGTTTCGTAAAGTTCTGCCGATTTCACATAGGCGAGCTGGTCAAAATAACGATCGGCTGCCGCATGGCGCTGGGCAAACATTACCCCCGTAAGCAGCAGGAAAAACATCAGTAATTTTATTCTCATAACATCACTATTAACCTTAAAAATCTTCTTTTTAAATAAAAATATTCTCTAAAAGACAGCTTTAACAGGCTAATATAAGATTAAACTTTCAATATGAGATTTTAATATTCTCGTTTTTTGATTTAAAAAATCCTTTTTCTTCCCTTTCCGAAGTTCATATTATAATACTTACTTTTGCATCCGCAATACGGAAATTATGAGTTTGGTACAGGAAATCAGTAAAAGGAGAACCTTCGGGATCATATCGCACCCTGATGCGGGAAAAACCACATTGACGGAAAAGCTGTTGCTTTTCGGGGGGGCTATCCAGGAAGCAGGGGCCGTCAAAAGCAACAAGATCAAGAAGGGAGCGACGAGCGATTTTATGGAAATAGAAAGACAAAGAGGAATTTCCGTAGCTACTTCCGTACTGGCATTTAATTACAGGGATAAAAAAATAAATATCCTCGACACCCCCGGGCACAAGGATTTTGCCGAAGACACCTTTCGTACGCTTACCGCCGTAGACAGTGTGATTGTTGTTATCGACGTAGCCAAAGGGGTAGAGGAACAAACGGAAAAACTGGTACAGGTTTGCCGTATGCGCAACATCCCCATGATCGTTTTTATCAACAAACTGGACCGGGAAGGGAAGGATGCGTTCGACCTCCTGGACGAAGTAGAGCAGAAACTCGGGTTGCAGGTTACCCCGCTCAGCTTTCCCATCGGTATGGGATACGATTTTAAGGGCATTTACAATATCTGGGAAAAAAACATCAACCTCTTCAGCGGGGACAGCAAAAAGAATATCGAAGAAACCATTGCCTTTGACCGTGTCGAAGACCCGGAACTGGACCACATTATAGGTACCGACGCTGCCGGTGCCCTGCGCGAAAACCTGGAACTGGTACATGGTGTATACCCCGGATTTGAACGTGAAGCCTATCTCAAAGGCGAATTACAACCGGTATTTTTCGGTTCGGCCCTCAATAATTTCGGGGTACGGGAACTGCTGGACTGCTTTATTGAAATAGCCCCTTTCCCCAGGCCGAAACAGAGCGAGGAACGTCTTGTAAAGCCGGAAGAAGAATCTTTTACAGGCTTTGTTTTTAAGATCCACGCCAATATGGACCCGAAACACCGCGACCGTCTTGCTTTTGTAAAGATCGTTTCGGGGACCTTCGAACGAAATACCCCTTACCTGCATGTACGGCATAACAAGAAGCTGAAATTTTCCAGTCCGAACGCCTTTTTCGCAGAGAAGAAAGAGATCGTGGACATCTCTTATGCCGGGGATATCGTAGGATTGCACGACACGGGAAACTTCAAGATCGGGGATACCCTTACCTCGGGCGAGGTGCTCCACTTCAAAGGGGTTCCGAGTTTCTCTCCGGAACACTTCCGTTACATTAACAATGCCGACCCCATGAAAGCCAAACAACTGGCAAAAGGCATAGACCAGTTAATGGACGAAGGCGTTGCCCAGCTGTTTACCCTGGAGCTGAACGGACGAAAGGTAATAGGTACCGTAGGGGCGCTGCAATACGAGGTGATACAGTATCGCCTGGAGCACGAATACGGGGCAAAGTGTACCTACGAAATGTTCCCGATACACAAGGCCTGCTGGGTAGAACCGGAGGACCCGAAAAGCGAAGAGTTTGCCGAATTCAAAAGGGTGAAGCAGAAATTCCTGGCCCAGGACAAGCACGGGCAACTGGTTTTCCTCGCAGATTCCGCTTTCTCCATTCAGATGACGCAGCAGAAATACCCTTCGGTAAAACTGCATTTCTCATCGGAGTATTGAAGAACTAACGGATAGATCTTCCCACCCGCAACAATACCGGGAAAGTCACTGTTTTCTTTTCTGCTTTCCCCCAGGCTGTTTTAAGCCTGTCAAAGATCAGTGTCACCGGGCTGACATCCATATCCCGGGTATAGTGCTTAACGGCCGACCAGGTTTCCAGGTAATTCAGTAATGCAGATAAGTCCCACTGGTATTCATTTCTGAATACAGGAGGTTCAATTTCTTCGAACGGGAAAGGTATGGTCCGGTACAGCTCGTCAATATATTTACGTTCCGGGTCCCAGTACCCTTTCAGCAATCCGCTGTATAATTCCCGGATAACCTCGTCCACTTTTTCGTCTACCTCAAGCAGCGCATAACCTGTAACTGCGAGGAACCCGCCCGGTTTCAGCACCCTTTTCACCTCGTTGTAGAAAGCGTCGAAATCAAACCAGTGTACGGCTTGTGCTACCGTAACCAGGTCGAACTGTGCATCGGTAAAAGAAGTCGATTCGGCCGGACAGGTCCGGTAACGGATATTGAGGGCCTGAATGGCATTACGCATTTGTTCTGCACTGATATCCGTGGCATACACCGCTCCGAAATGCTGTGCCAGGACACCTGCCAGCTGCCCGTTTCCCGTGCCACAGTCCCAGGCATATTCCCTTTTTTCCGGCAGTGATGCCAGGTAAGATACCAGCGCTTCGGGATATCCCGGGCGAAAGCGGGAATAATCAGCGGCATGTCCGGAGAAGAGGTCTTTCATCAGCAGTCTCGCTATGGGTTCTTTTCAGAAAGTAACCGGAGTACAGGTTATTCTAATGGTATATGTTGTTTCACAAAGTAACAGCAGTAATTAAAAACTATTTCCCCTTTCCCGGAAAATTCTCCCGGTACCATTCCACCTGCTTTTCCAGGCCTTCCCTGAAAGAAGTACGGGGCCGATAACCCAGCAGCCTTTCCGCCTTATCTATCAGGGCGGTGGTCCGCTGCTGGTCGCCGGAACGGGGCGGGGTTTCCCGGATCAGGGCTTTTTTGCCGATAATTTCTTCTACAATAGCGATCCCCTCGGCCGTAGTGTACTCCTTGTCCGATCCGATATTGATGATCTCCCCGTTTACCTGTTCTTCCCTACCTATCACCGCGGCTACCCCTCTTACGATATCTCCCACATACGTAAAGCTTCTCGAATGTTTTTCGCTTCCCCGGAAAAGGGGGAACGGTACCTCCTCGTAAATAGACCTGATCAGTTTCGTATACAGTTTTTCCGGCCTTTCCCTGGGGCCATACACCGAGTACAAACGCAGTGAACAGGCGTTCAGTTCGCCCAGCCGCTGGGCTCCGAGCACCAGTTGTTCCGCAGCCAGCTTGGTGGTCCCGTAAAAGGAAACAGGCTGCGGTACCGCAGTTTCGGGCAGGGTCGCTTCCCTGCCGTAAACGGAAGAAGTGGCCATATTGACAAAAAGCCGGAGTCCCGGGCTTTTATGCCGTACCTGGTCAAGCAGGTTCTGAGTGGCAAAAATATTATTCCGCACGTAATCGCCCAGGGGTACATCCGGGGAGATCCCCGGCTGTGCGGCATAGTGAAAGATATAATCCATATCACCCGGAAGCCCCTTTAGGGGACCCGTCAGGTCTGCTTCCAGAAAATGTACTCCCGCTTTCCGGATATCTTCTGCGTTCTTCTTTTTCAGGGCCACGTCGTAATAATCCGAAAAATTGTCCACCCCGTACACTTCATACCCTTCCGAAGCCAGGTACTCAGCGGTATGCGACCCTATAAAACCGGCTGCTCCGGTAATAAGTATTCTCATCGTACTTTTTTACAAAACTATAACTTTTTATTTTCTGAACCTGTGTTGCGTTGTGATATCCTGGCGAAAATCATGCTTTTATTGATTACTGAGGCGCCCGGGATGAGTTTTTTCCACGCTTCAAAATATACCCCGGACAAGAGTTCATCATCAATACAGAAATCCGAATAACCACACAGGTACCCCTCTCAAATAGTCATTGAAAACAGGTAATGGCCGGACAGCCGAAACTATCTCCTGACTTATTTCCCGGTGACGGACACGTATTTCTTCGAAAGACACCGGAGGAAAAACGGTTTCACCGGTAAAAGCCAGGTATTCCCTGAACGACAGTCCGGGCAGTGAATAGCTGATAACCCGGCGGCTCAGGTCGGCCTGCCCGCGGTAAATATCCAGGGCAGAAGATGCGGAAAAGATAACCTGTAGCCGGGGGATGCCATCATAAATATTTTTAAGTTCCCGGGACCAGCATATTGTAGTTTTAAAACTGCAAAACAACATTAAATCTGTTGTTTAGATACAACAATTATAATATACACGGCATTATTAGTTCACTGGCTCACCGAGATCCCTAAAAAGTCAGGGCTCTTCCTTCCGTATGTCAAGGTGTCCGGACTCTCCTGCCGCTTCAGGAAGTATTGCCATATACCTCGCGTTTTGTTTACATTAATTTAAATTCGTTTAGAATGTTTTTTTATTAATTTGCCCCGTGAGTAAAGATCCTTCCGCAATAAGAATACAGGTAGAGCAGATCAAGTCTTCCGACCGAAGGGCTTTTCAGAGGCTTTTTGAACAGCTCTGGCCCCCCATGTACACCTATGCCTTTTCACTGCTGGAAGACGAAGCCCTGGCAAAGGATATGGTACAGGAGGTCTGGATCGATTTCTGGGAAAGGCGTCAGAATATTGAAAACACCAATATAAAAGCCTATTTGTACAAGGCTGTTCGCTTCAGGACGCTCAGGGAATTACGGGACTCCAAAATAAAGGCTTCTCTTCTGGAGGCCGTGGAAACCATCAATGCGGGAGACGCCCCGGAAGAAGAGACCCCGACCCCCGAAGAAATCAGTATCCTGCTGGAAAACGAACTCTCCGTACTGCCCAAAAAATGCAGGGAGGTTTTCAAACTCAGCAAACTCAGGGGATTAAAAAACAAGGAAATAGCCAAAGAACTCGGCATTTCGGAAAATACGGTGGAAAACCATATGACAAAGGCTTTCGAACTCCTGAAAATGTCGAGAGCTTTTTTTCTTTCTTTACCATTGGCCCTTATAGTTCAATACTTCACAAAATAAGTACAAAGCACTGTGAGCCTGTCCTGCCGGCCAGGCAGGAAAATTGCCGTTCTCGTTACCGGTGGTCCGGTTATTAAGCTGTTCGGATAACAACCCGGCCACTGCCAGATCTGCATAAGGCCGGTCAGGGTCATAATTGTTAAGTAAATGTAACCCCAAAGCGGTTTACTGACATCATCTGTTATATAACCGTTAACAAAAAAAATGAAATAGTGGAAAAGCAGCAGTTCCGGTATATATAGGTAAAAGAATTCGATGACCGAAAAACAGTTTAAGATACTGCTGAATAAATTCCTGGCCGGAAAAGCCACACGGAAAGAGATCAGGCTTATCAATAAGCTCGAACGTTTCCAACTCGATAAAAACAAGAATGAAGTCTTTAAAAACGAAGCGGAGAAACAACGGTTAAAGACTGAAATATACAGCAGTGTAAACCCTGGTGTTACCAGGCCTGCCCGCAGGTGGTTAAGGCTTGCTGCTTCAGTGGTCATTTTGCTGGGTATCGGGTATACGGTATTACTTACCTCCGGCCGGAAAACAATTACCGTGAACAACCCCTCAAAAAACCCGAAAAGCATAGTGCTGGCCGATGGTTCCGAAGTGATACTGAACCACAACAGCAAGCTCACTTATAACCGGCAGGCGTTCCCTGTAAAAGACAGGAATGTGGAGCTTTCCGGGGAAGCTTTTTTTAAAGTGGCCAGAAACCCCCGGAAACCCTTTATTATAAAGACCGGGGCATTAACTACCCGGGTGCTTGGAACACAGTTCAATATCAGGGAAAGTGACACTTCGGTAAAGGTTACCGTGAACGAAGGAAAAGTAAGGGTCTATAACAAAAAGGACACGCTTCAGATCACCGTAAACCAACAGGCAGTCTATAATACGGTTTCGGGCAATCTCAGGGAAAATACGGTGAATGCACAGCTCTTCTCTCTCTGGCAGATGGAGACCATGGTGTTGAATAACATTACTGTTTCAGAGCTTTCGGTAGTCCTTTCAGAGATTTACGGAATACCGGTCTGTTTTAAAGATCCCGGCCTTAAGAACATCCCTATGGCCATTACCCTTAAAAAAGATGAGAAGATCACGGAGATCATCAATCGTGTCAACCTTATAAATGATGTAAAACTAATACTAACCAAAGACAATATGATAGAAATAATTCCTGTGAAACAACCCTGAGAATAACTGAAAAAGAGCCTGCTGTCACAGACTCTTTAAAACAGTGTCGAAGTTAAAACGCAATTAAAACAACAACACTACATGTATTATGAATTTAAAAAAACTCCGGTACAAGCTGGTTTGTACCCTGGCCTTTTTAATGATGATCTCCGTATCTCATGCCCTGGGACAACACAAGGCTGAAACCACAAAAATAAGCATTAATAAAGAAGCGGCTACCTTAGTACAGATTTTTTCCGAGATCAGTAAGAATACGGAGATCAACTTTTCATACGGACAGTTTATCATCAAAAACACCAAAAAGTACAAGGCCGTTTACCGCGATCAGACCGTGACGTCCATATTGCAGGAACTCGGAAAAAAGGCAGCCTTCAAATACCTGGTCCGGGGCAACGATATTGTAATTACAGCAGCCCCCGCCCCGGAGCCCGCCCCGGGAAATGCCGAAAAGTCCCAGAACCTTATGGTCAGGGGAACCGTTACCGATCCGGACGGGAACCCTATGCCCGGGGTTAATATTGTTGAGAAAGGGACCACAAACGGAGAAATATCCGATTTTGACGGGAATTATGCTATCGGAATTCAAAATGCAGATGCGGTATTGGTATTTTCCTATCTGGGTTATCAAATGCAGGAAATCGAGGTAAACGGGCAATATGAGATCAGTGTTCAGCTACGCCCCGACACCAGTGAACTGAACGAAGTGGTAGTGGTGGGGTACGGTCTCAAAAAGAAAGTAAACCTCACCGGGGCCGTAGCTACCATAGAAGGGGACGACATATCAAAAAGGCCGGTTATGCGTTCCAGTTCGGCCTTACAGGGGCTGGCCCCGGGGATCACCGTTACACAGTCCTCCGGAAGACCGGGCTATGACGACGGCAGTATAAGAATACGGGGGATCGGCACCCTGGGAAACTCCAACCCCCTGGTACTCATTGACGGCGTGGAAGGAAGCCTGGACGGAGTAAACCCCAACGATATAGAAAACATCTCGGTACTCAAAGATGCCGCTTCCGCTTCCATTTACGGGTCCCGCGCCGCAAACGGGGTCATTCTGGTAACTACCAGGACCGGAAAAAACGAAAAGATATCCGTAACATACCGTACCTATACCGGTTGGCAGCAGTTCACCGACCTTCCTGATTATGCCGATGGTTATACCTATATGACCAAACTGAACGAAGCCTATAACAATATGGGACGCACCCCCCTGTATTCCGAAGAATACCTGGCTGACTACCTGGCAAATAAAAGTACAGACCCCGATCATTATCCGGACGTCGACTGGCAGGACCTTATCTACAAAAATGCCGCAGCGGTAAAAAGTCACTATCTCAGCTTCAGCGGGGGAAATAAGGTAAAACTTATGAGCTCCCTCGGTTATCAGGACCAGGAAGGAGTTATCCCCGGCCACCATTCGGAACGGTTTTCATACCGGCTCAACGCCAGCATGAATGTTTTAAAAAACCTGCAGGCGTCGGTATTTTTAAGCGCGAGACGATCGGTAGTCAATTCTCCCGGGAACAGCCCGGGCGGAATTATCCACCTGGTAAACCGCGTAGCCCCCATATATGCTGCGCAACTGAGCGATGACCGGTACGGGGTCGGGATCAACGGACAAAACCCGATGGCCATCATCGAGAAAGGAGGATTTGACAAAAGGGTTTACAACAATTTCAAAAGTACTTTCCTGTTTAACTACCAACCTGTAGAAGGGGCTGATATCGAATTTAATTTTACTCCCAATTACGACACCTCCACCGGTAAGAACTTTATCAGGACCATAGAGACGTATGAGGCAGATTCCGAAGAGCCTGCCTTCACGGTGCCCGTCAATTCGACACTGGCTCAAAGCAGTTCCAACACCCTGGAGATCACCATGAGGCTTTTAGGGCGGTACAACAGGACTATCGGGGATCACCACCTGGGGTTCCTGGCCGGTTTTGAGCAAATCGAATCAAAATACGAAAGTTTTAACGCCTCACGGGAAGGGTTTCAGTTCCCGGAGTATACCGAACTCGATGCCGGTTCCATCGAATTAATGAAAAATTCGGGAAGTAGCAGTGAATGGGCACTACGCTCCTACTTCGGAAGAATAAACTACGATTACAAAGGCAAATACCTGCTGGAAGCCAATATCAGGAGAGACGGTTCTTCCCGGTTTGCCAGGGGGCACAAATGGGGAGTATTCCCCAGTTTTTCCCTCGGCTGGAGGGTTTCCGAAGAAAATTTCCTGAAAGACATCCGCTGGCTGTCAAACCTGAAACTGAGGGGTTCCTGGGGAGAGCTGGGGAACCAGCTTATCGGGAATTACCCCTTTGCCTCCGTAATTTCTCTCGATACACCTTATGTTTTTGACGGTATTCCCGCAAACGGAGCGGCACAGATGGAAATGGCCAATTCCCTTATTTCCTGGGAAACCACCGCGTCTTACGACCTGGGACTGGATTTCGGAGTGTTCGGCAACCGTCTGAACCTGGAGTTCGATTATTTTGTGAGAAATACTTCCGACATTCTTCTGAACCTGCCTGTCCCTACCATCATCGGCCTGGCAAGTCCGGTACAAAATGCGGGAAAAGTCAAGAACACAGGCTGGGAAATTGCCCTGAATTACAGGAATAACGAACGGGCATTTAAATACCAGGTCGGGCTAAACCTCTCTGATGTTAAAAATGAAGTGACCGACCTGAAAGGCGCGGGACCGTTTATCAGTACTTATACCATCAACGAGGAAGGTTCGCCGATCAATGCCTTATACGGCTATCGCTCATCCGGTCTTTTTCAAACCTCTGAGGAAGTTGAAAACGCGCCGGAACAATTTGGAAATTACGGTCCGGGAGATATCAAGTATGAGGATTTAAACGATGATGGTGTTATCAATGCCGATGACAAAACCGTTCTGGGCAGCTCCATCCCGCGGTATACTTACGGGCTCAATGTAGGAATGGAATTTAAAAATTTCGACCTGGGATTTTTAATTCAGGGCGTGGGCAAATCGGATGTACTGCTGCGAAGGGATGCCGCCTGGGCATTTTACAACGGGGGCAAAATAGCTTCGTGGCAACTGGATTCGTGGACTCCTGAAAACACCGGGGCCAGTTACCCCCGTTTAATAGCAGACCGCAGCCACAACAATTTCGAAGATTCCGGTTTCTGGGTGTACAACGGGGCGTATGCCCGGCTTAAGAACATAACCCTGGGGTATACTTTTTCAGAAGATATCACCAGGCACCTTCCTGTGGCCATAAACAGCTTCCGGGTATACCTGACAGGCGACAACCTGTGGGCCATGCACCACCTGTCCGACGGGTGGGACCCCGAAAGGCCTAACGGAGATGCTACTACCTATCCGATCACAAAGACCTTTGTGATGGGGTTAAACATAACCTTTTAATACCGATGGAAATGAAATCAAAAATACTGATATCCGGACTCATCATTGCGTTGCTGTCTTCCTGCAACGATGATTTTCTGACCAGAAACCCCTTGGATACCCCTTCGAGCAGCACCTTTTTTTCTAACGAGGCAGAACTTGAAATGGCCCTGGCCGGGGTATACAGAAACCTGTACTGGCATTCGTACAGCGTGCCTTACCATATGTGGCTGGACGCCTGTACTGACATCGCCTGGTCCAGGGGGGATTTCGGAGATGCCCTGACCATTCAAAGCGGAAACTACACCCCGGAATGGAGAAGGTTTGAACTCACCTGGCAGCACATGTACGAAGGAATTGCCCGGGCCAACAATATCCTGGTGAACATGGACAGGGCCCGGGAAATACTGCCTGAAGAAAAATACCTGGACACAGAGGCCCAGGCCAGGTTCCTGAGGGCATATTATTATGTATACCTCACCAATTTATACGGGGATGTGCCCTGGGTAGACAAAATGCTGACCCTGGAGGAAGCGCAATTACCGAGAACCCCTGAAGGTGAAATTCTTGACAAGATCTATGAAGACCTGGACTTTGCCGCAGAACACCTGTTACAGCCCCAGAACGAGGGCAAGGCTACCAGGGACGCAGCACTGACCTTAAAGGCCCGGGCGGCACTGCTCGCGGGCGATTATGAGACAGCGGCAACGGCAGCCGGAAAAGTAATGGATTCGGGCAATTATTCCATACACCCGGATTACGGCGAACTCTTTTCATATGCCGGGGGAGATTCTCCGGAGATCATTTTCAAGCTTCACAACCATATCGATGTATTTGTGACCCAGATCCCGCGTTACTTGTCTCCGAGGGTTTTCGGAGGGTACTCTGTCCTGATCCCCACCCAGAACCTGGTAGATATGTACCAGGCCACCGACGGGATGCCCATCGACGAAAGTCCGCTCTACGATCCGGCACACCCTTTTGAGAACAGGGACCCGAGAATGGATCAGACCATCCTGCTGCCGGGCGAATACATCAACGGGTTTCTGTTCCAGACCCATCCTGACAGTACACAGACGTATCAGCAGACAGGCACGGACCTGAAACGGGTCCCGAACCCGGAGGTCACTAATCCCTACGCCACCTTTTCCGGTTATCTGTTTAACAAGTACCTGGATGAAAGCGACATCCCCGATCGGCTGACCCAGTCTCCCCTCGAACTTATTCTTATGCGGTATGCAGAAGTGCTGCTCACCTATGCCGAAGCCAGGATCGAGCTCAACCAGATAGACGAGACGGTAATCAACGCCATCAATCAGGTAAGAGGGCGTCAGAATGTACAGATGCCACCGGTCTCTCCCGAAATGTCTGTGGAAGAACTGCGAAAAACCGTCCGCTATGAGCGTTCGGTGGAACTTGCCCTCGAAGGTTTTCGGCTGTTCGACATCAGGAGATGGAAATATGCAGAACACGTAATGCCGGGAAATATGCTGGGCAGAAGGCATAAGGAACACTGGTCCGACCCCATCGTTCCCGAAATAGACGACTACGGTCATCCCTCCTATCCCGACGAGACCGAAACCTTTCAGATCATGAGTACCAATGCCTTCGACCCCGGCAGGGACTACCTGTGGGCCATTCCGCAAACGGAGATCAACCTCAACCCGAATCTCCGGCAAAATCCCGGATATTAAAACTTAAAAATCATGACATTACACAGGAATACACCGATCCGGACCACAATCGCCTTATCGCTGCTGGTTACCGGCTGCTTACTGAGTAATTGCAGCAAAAACCTCAGCGAACCGGAAGAAACGGAACGCCCCGGGGAACAGGGCGGGCCCGGCGATGAACTTGTCAATACGATTACTCCGGGCGACTTTACCATTGCCGTACTCGGCGACACGCAGTACTATACCGAGAATACGGGAACAAACAACCAGTATATCCGTCATTTTGAAGATCAGGTACAATGGATAAGGGAGCATCGCGCAGACTCCAACATAGTGTACGTGGCCTCGGTAGGCGATATCACGGAAAATTACGACCATACCGACCCCCAGACAGAAAATCAATGGATACGGGCTTCCGAAACCTATGCCATGCTCGAAGCCGACAATATTCCTTTCGGGGTGGTGCCAGGAGATCACGACATCGCTTATAGTAGTCCCTGGCATGCCAGTGCTTTTTATAAGGAATATTTCGGGGCTTCCAGGTTTAGCGGCCGCGATTATTACCAGGGAGATTACCCGACAGGGCTGGATTCCAATGTAAACCATTACGACTTTATCAGCGCCGGGGAAACCGACCTGATGTTCGTATACCTGCGCTGGCACGATGATACGGAAGCTGCGGGAGAAGCCTGTGACTGGGCATACGACCGTATTGCCGGGAACCCGGGCAGAAAGGCTATTGTGATAACCCATTATACTGTAGCCTCCGGCGACACCGATTATGATGGAAAACAGGACTGGGGCAAACAATCTTCCGGTTCGCCGTCCGGCCAGGCAGAGAACATTTACAACCGGCTAAAGACCTTACCCAATTTCCTTATGATGCTGGGAGGACATGTAAAACACGAAGGACGCCGGCAGGATACATACCAGGGCAGCACCGTGCATTCCTTTACACAGAATTATCAGGGAAACATCTATGAACCCGGTCTGCTGCGGACCATCCGGTTTTCCCCGGAAAATGACCTGATCTCGGTAGCGACCTTTATTCCGGGGCAACCTCCCCTGAATTCGGAAAAAAGTACGTTTACCAAACCGTGGCATTCCAATATCACCACTGCCAGGACCTGTGATTTTAACAATGACGGCCGTTCGGAAACCTCTTTTTTCAACCAGGGGGTCTGGACGGCCGGGGACATGGCCGAGGTCACTTACGGCACAGGCTCCGCGGATATCCCCGTACCGGGCGACTACAATGGCGACGGAAAAACCGATATTGCGGTTTTTCGCCCCGGGAACCCCTACTGTCAATGGCTGAGACCCGGCAGGGACGCAGTCACGTTCGGACAGGCGGAAGACATCCCCACACAGGGAGATTATGACGGCAACGGGACTACCGATCTTTCTTTTTTCAGGCCATCCGAAGGAAAGTGGTACGTATACCACGACTATTTGCCTTCACCACATTATACCACCCAGGTTTACGGGCAACCGGACGATATCCCCGTACCAGCGGATTACGATGGGGACGGCAAGGTGGATTACGCCCTGTTCAGGCCCTCCACTGCCGAATGGCTCCGGTTTGACATCCACAGGGGGCAATACGGATATCCCGGTGATATTCCCGTTCCCGGGGATTACAACGGAGACGGCATTGCCGAACGTTCCGTATACCGCCCCGGAACGAACCAGTGGTTTGTTTACGGAAATTCCGTTCCGCTGAATATAGGACAGCCGGGCGACATCCCGGTACCCGGAGACTACAACGGTGACGGTATGACTGACAAGGCGGTTTACAGACCCTCTGACGGAACTGTTTATCTGGAGGACGGGAGTACTGTAACTACCGATAATGCAGGCGGAATCCCCCTGAACCTGCCATATGCGGTATGGCAGCATTTCTTTAATTAAGGCTGCTCCTCCTTCTGCATACCATAAGGCGTCCACACATTCTTACTACCCCGGGTGTGCTGGCGTATGGCCTGGTTTTTGGCAATGGATTCCGGGGTCTTATACCCGCGGGCGTGATCGAGATGAACACATATCGCGCTGTAGCGGACCTGCTTTCCCCGGATACCGTAATTCGTCAGGCGCTCCCCGAGCTCCCGGTCCTGCCCGCCGTACTGCATACGTTCGTCAAAACCGTTGACCGCCACAATGTCTTCCTTCCACCCGGAGGCATTATGCCCGTTCCAGGTAGCCCCGGTGGGGGTAAGCGTATTCAACAGCGCAGCCTTAAATCCGCCGGCAGTCAGTTTATTGTTCTTAAACGACGATTTCAAACCGTGCTCCCTGAGCCATTTTATGTCAAAACAACGCCCGGTCTCTATATCTTCACGGGAGATGGCTTCGGATATCGACATCGGCAGCATAAAATACCCGCCGGAAAGAAAATACCCCTTTTCCTTTCGCCGGTCATGTACTTCCAGAAAATCATTTCTCGGGATGCAATCGCCGTCACTCATTACGATATACCCGGCCGAACACTGCGCTATCGCCTTGTTGAGTATCCGCGATTTCTGGAAACCGTCGTCCTCCTGCCACACGTGTACGATAGGATAGAAAACCTCCTTCTGCATACGGTGGAGCAGTGCTTCGGTAGCCGGCCCCGAACCGTCGTCGGCAATAACCAGTTCAAAATCTCTGAACGTCTGTGTGTGGTATCCCCACAATACTTTTTCCAGCCAGGCTTCTGCATTGTAGGTACTGATAATTACCGAGATCTTCCTGTTATGCATCGTTTCCATTTATCGAACTCGTCTTTAGTTCTTCTGTTAGAATGGCAAAAGTATGAATACAGATATATATCTTTGCCTTAAATCGGAAAAAACTGGTCCCGCCTGTTTTCTGATTCCGAATGATCAAAATACGCATTTTATTTATAAATGTTTCATGGCAGAACTCACTATCATCATACCTACCCTGAACGAAGAGGATTTTATAGCACAGGCCATACAGTCTGCTTCGTTTGCCGATGAAGTACTGGTCATCGATTCGTTCAGTGAAGACCGCACCCTTGAAATTGCAGGTAAATACCCGGTAACCGTATACCAGAGAAAGTTCGATAATTTTTCCAGTCAGAAAAACTACGCCATAGACCGTGCCCGGCACGACTGGATATTCATCCTCGATGCCGACGAAGTGATCGTTCCGGAACTGCGGGAAGAAATTATCTCCGAGATCCGGAAAGCACGTACCTGTGAAGCCTATGAAGTGCGTACGGTACGCATGTTCATGGGACGGCAAATGAAATACGGGACGGCAAAGAACGATACCAAAACCCTGTTATTTCAAAAACAGCATTGCAGGTTCGGCACCAAACTGGTACATGAAAACCTCGTGGTCGAAGGTCGGAAAGGCATTTTAAAGCATCATATCCTGCATTACACCTACAGGGGATTCGATCATTTTGTCGGAAAGAAAAATCACTATGCGTGGTTACAGGCCAGGGAAATGTTTGACAAGGGCAAAAAGGCCAGCCTGTTCCACATCCTGGTCAAACCCCCGTTCCGCTTTTTCAGCGAATACATCATCAAAAGAGGCTTTATGGATGGTTTTCCCGGTTTTGTCAGTGCCTATATCAATTCTTACGGCGTAATGACCCGGTATATAAAACTATGGCTGCTACAACACCAACAACAATAAAATGACGTCTCTCAATCAGTAAACCACATTTATGAAAGCCAAAGAATATCCTGTTTCTGTTTTTCAAGCCCTGAAGCTATCCATGCTCCCGGCGCGAAAACTCCGGGAAGTCTCCCGCAATAACCTGCCCGTTATTGTGTCGCTTACATCCATTCCTTCAAGAATTCATAAAATACACCTTACGATCAGGAGCATTCTGGCACAAACCCGGCAACCCGAAAAGATCATTCTCTGGCTGCACGAAGATATGAAAGGTACTTTACCGAAGTCCCTGACACAACTGGAAAGCGAGGTGTTCCGCATTTGCTTTTCCCCGCTTACCTGTTCCCATAAAAAACTGGTACACACCCTGCAGCAATATCCCGACAAGATTGTCATAACCTGTGACGACGACTTTATGTATTCGGCAGACTGGGTACGGTTGCTATACCAGGAGCACCTCAAATACCCGGAAAACATTATCGGGAACCAGACAAGATACATACGATATGACCGGGAAGGAAAACTGCTGTCTTATACATCGTGGACTTATCCCGACCAGGGACCTATCGATCCCGATAAGATACTGCCCATAGGTGCCGAGGGAGTACTGTATCCTCCGGACTGTCTGTACAAAGAGGTGAATAATACCGACCTCTTCCTGAAACTCTCGCCCAAAGCCGACGACCTGTGGTTCAAATGCATGTCGCTGCTCCGCGGAACCGTTTCCCGCCAGGCCGGAAATCCGCCGCGAAAAGCCGTTCCGGTAATCGGCACCCAGTCCGTTTCCCTGAAAAAGGAAAACATCAGGAAAGACAAAAACAGGGAACAATGGCAGACGCTTACCGATTATTTTGATATTGAGTTATACCACAAGACAAACGCTCCGGAAAATGCAAGACGAGATCAATAAAGCCGTAACGGTTCTCCGCGAGGGAGGGCTCCTGCTCTACCCCACCGACACCGTATGGGGCATAGGCTGCGATGCCACCAATGCCGAAGCTGTTGCCAGGGTGTACGCATTAAAACAACGACCGGATGCCAAAGCCCTCATCTGCCTGGTGTCTGACGTCCCCATGCTGGAAAAACACATCCCGGAAATCGCCGATGTCACCTACGACGTTATAGACCTGGCCACCAGGCCGACCACCATCATTTACGACGATCCCGTCGGGATTGCCCCCAACCTCGTGGCTTCCGACAATACCCTGGCCATACGGGTAGCCTCCGATACGTTCTGCCGGCGGCTTATCCGCAAATTCGGAAAGCCCGTGGTGTCGACATCGGCAAATATCAGCGGTACCCCCACTCCGCAATCCTACCGCGAAATAGCCCCGGAAATTTTAAAAGGTGTGGACTATGTAGTAAATTTGCAGCGCGAAAAACAGGGAGGCCAGCCGTCTTCCATTATAAAGATCGATAAAAACGGGGTCGTAAAGGTCATCCGGAAGTAATTTGTTTGCCTACTGTGTGGACAATTTACATGATGCACATACAGCGCAATGTATAAACTATTTAAAAATATCGCATTGCCGGTTGGCGTTATTAATAAATTTTCATAAAGACTTGTTAGACCACAGAAGAATTATTTTTTAGGGTGAAATAACAGTCCCGCAGGGAACCAAAAAACATTAGTGCATCCGTGGCAATAAAAAAACAAGAATTAAAGTGAATGTAAAAAACCATAAAGAAGCATTAAAAGAAGATATTTTCAGCATCATTTCCGGGGCTGCGGCCGAACTGGATATGGACAGTTACGTCATCGGCGGTTTTGTACGGGACTACCTGTTGAACCGGGATATCCCCAAGGATATTGATATCGTAGCCATAGGCAGTGGTATAGAACTCGCCAGGAAAGTATCGGAAAAGCTGCAAAAAAAACCTAAAGTACAGGTATTCAAAAACTTCGGGACAGCCATGCTCCGGTGGAAGGACCTCGAAGTCGAATTTGTGGGGGCCCGGAAAGAGAGCTATCGCTCAGACAGCCGTAAGCCCGTTGTGGAAAACGGCACACTAAAAGACGACCAGGACCGGCGCGATTTTACCATTAATGCCCTGGCATTTTCCCTTCAGAAAGAAAATTTCGGCGACCTTCTCGACCCTTTTGACGGCGTGGGAGACCTGAAACAGAAACTGATCCGTACCCCCCTGGACCCCGACATCACCTATTCCGACGACCCGTTGCGGATGCTCAGGGCCATTCGCTTTGCCTCGCAACTGCACTTTAAGATATTCCCGGAATCCCTGGAAGCCATATCCCGGAACAAGGACCGGATAAAGATCATCTCAAAAGAACGTGTCGTAGACGAGCTGAACAAGATACTCGGGAGTGACAAACCATCTACAGGGCTCAGCCTGCTGTTCAGGACCGGGCTGCTGCATATCATCCTCCCCGAACTCACCAGGCTACAGGGGATCGAAGAAAAGGAAGGGCAAAAGCACAAGGATAATTTCTGGCATACGCTGGAAGTGGTAGACAATATTTCGGAGCATACCGACGACCTCTGGTTGCGATGGGCCGCCCTGTTGCACGATATAGGGAAAGCGCCTACAAAAAGGTTTGACAAAAAGGTCGGATGGACCTTCCACGGCCATGAATTCGTAGGCTCCAAAATGGTATACAAGCTCTTTAAACGCCTGCGGATGCCGTTGAATGAAAAGATGAAATTCGTCCAGAAAATGGTACTGATGAGTTCGCGGCCCATCGTACTGGCGCAGGATATCGTTACCGACTCTGCCGTGAGGAGGCTGGTTTTTGATGCCGGGGACCACGTAGACGACCTGATGACGCTCTGTGAGGCCGATATCACCACCAAAAACCCGAAAAAATTCAGAAAATACCATCATAATTTCAAGATCGTAAGGCAGAAGATCGTAGAAGTCGAGGAACGGGACCACATCCGCAATTTCCAGCCGCCGGTAAGCGGGGAAGATATCATGAAGACCTTTAACCTCTCCCCTTCCAGGGAGATCGGGATCATAAAAGATGCGATAAAGGAAGCCATACTGGAAGGAGACATCCCCAATGAATACGAAGCGGCCCGTGATTTTATGCTGAAAAAGGGAAAGGAACTGGGGCTGGAACCGGGGAAGGGGTAATGAGTTATGAGGAAGGAAGTCGGAAGTCGGGAGTTGTTATCCAGACTGGAGATTTCCCTATCGTCGGAATGACAAACCCCTGTCATTCAGAGTGAAGCGAAGCGAAGTCGAAGAATCTCCACCCCGGCCCGAAGGAAATTCAACAACAGCACCGAAAGCCCGGAGATTCTTCACTGCGTTCTGAATGACACTACAGGCATGCCCAAACTGTGAACTGACTAAGAACTACAAACTAAAAAACTAACATCATGTCTACATGGTTTAAAAAAAATTTCAGGGCCATTACCAAAACCACGCTGGTACTGGTATACCTCGTCATCCTGGCCGGGGCCCTGGTGCGTATGACCGGCAGTGGCATGGGTTGTCCCGACTGGCCCAAGTGCTTCGGGTACTACATCCCCCCTACCGAAGAATCCCAGTTGTTGTGGCAGGCGGGGAGGGAGTTCAAAAAGGGGCAGGTGATCATTCACGACGAGGCCCTGATGGTCGCCAAATCCGACTTTACCACTTCAGGGACCTATAATCCTGGACACTGGGATGCCTATACCAGGCACGATTATGCCATCTTTAACCCCATGCATACCTGGATAGAGTATATCAACCGTCTTTGCGGTGCACTGGCAGGAATGGCGACGTTCCTGATGGCCATAGCCTCCTTCGCCTATCGCAGAGACAAACCCGCCGTAACCTGGTTGTCCTGGCTTGCGGTATTCGGTATGGGATTCCAGGCATGGCTGGGAGCTACGGTGGTATATTCGGTACTGGCCCCGGTAAAAATAACAACACATATGCTTGTGGCCCTGGCCATCGTAGCCCTGATCATCTATATCCTGCACCTGACCAGGAACAAGGAGACCAGGCATCCCTATCACAGAAGGCTTACACAACTGATATGGGCAGCCCTGGCTCTCACTGTCGTACAGGTTGTACTGGGCACCCAGGTCCGCCAGCTCGTAGACGAACAGGTCAGGACAGTGGGAGATGCGGCAAAAAACCTGTGGCTGGACAACGGCGGATGGTGGTTCTATGTGCACCGTTCCTTTTCCGTTATCGTACTTGCCGTAAACCTCTGGATATTCGCGATCAACCGCAGATACGGCCTCCGCTATACCCGGGTCCCGTGGATACTTTTCCTTCTCGGCCTGGAAGTGCTTACCGGAATAGCCATGTCTTATTTCGACTTCCCGTTCGGGTCTCAAAGCCTTCATCTCGTCATAGCCTCGATATTGTTCGGGGTACAGTTTTATCTGTTGCTCGATACCCGGCATGCGGTGAAATCTTTGTAACTTTGCCCGGGTAAAAGACAATGCCAAAACTACGAACTAACAACTACCAACTAAGAACTAATAAACCCTATAACCAGAGAATAATATGATCTATAAATTCAGGATAATACTTGATGCGGAGGAAGATGTCTTCAGGGATATAGAAATAGAAGCCGGGGACTCTATGGAGGTGTTTCACAATGCCATAACGCAGGCCTTCGGTTTTGAAGGCAGTGAAATGGCTTCTTTTTACCTGAGTGATGAAGAATGGAACCAGGGAGAAGAGATCGCCCTTTTTGACATGGGTGACGGCCGGGATACGGATATACGCCTTATGGCAGAAACTTCCCTGGACGATGTGATGGACCAGGAAAACACCCGGGCCATCTATGTTTACGACTTCCTGAGTATGTGGACTTTTTTCGTGGAGCTGGCAGATATCGCGGAAAAAGAGGACGGGCGCACCTACCCCAATCTGCTCTTTGCCCACGGGCAGCTCCCGGAATTCCCCCCGGAAAAACAATTCGAGGCCGAAGAAGGTATGTCTGATGGTTTTGACGACTTCGGGCTCGATATAGACGACTACGAAAACCTGGACTTCGACGAAAACTGGAATTAAGTTACCGGGTTATTAAGTTATTGGGTTAATAAGGTGTCGGGTACTTTAAATAAGGGCCTGACATATAAAACAAACGACAAAACAACATGCTGAACCTATATCCTTCACAAATAGAAAGCCTGTCGGTACACCGGGTAGGCAACAAGAGCAGGAACGAAAATATGTTCCTGTCGCGGGAACCGTACCTGCTCAACGATGAGATCACGGCCATACTGAAAGAATATTTCCTGAAACCTTTCCGGGAAAAGGAAGAGAACTATTTCAGGTTTGCCAACGAGGTGGACGTCGAATTCCATCCCCTTTTCGAGATTGTATCGGAGATTTTTGCCAATCCCGCCGGAATTCACGAACAGTCCGGAAAAATAGCCACGCATCTTTTCGACCAGTCCAGTCACCCCCACATAAAAAGCGGGGAGGTCTATGTAGTACATTTCAGTGATATGGTGATGGACAATGAGAAAACAGATGGAATAGGGATCTTCAAAAGCGAATTAAAACACGATTTCCTGCAGTTCAGGGAAGGGGAATCCAATCTTGACATCCTCATCCAGCAGGGGGTAAACATCAACAAGCTGGATAAGGGCTGTATCATTTTCAACACGCACAGGGACGAGGGCTACAAGATCCTCTCGGTAGACAGCAACCGCTACGACACCAAGTACTGGCTCGAAAATTTCCTGGGTGTGGAAGCGCTTACCGATGAGAACTTTATTACCAAGAAATACCTGAAGTTCTGCCAGGATTTTGCCAAGGATGTCGTACTTCCGGCAGAAGACAAGCAGCAGGAGGTACTGTTTATGAACCGGGCGGTAAATCACTTTGCCAAGAACGACGAGTTCGAGGAGACCGGTTTTCTCAACGAGGTCATGGACAATCCGGACCTCATCCCCGAATTCAAGCACTACAAGGTGGAAAAAGGGCCCAAATACCATATTGAAGACGTGTCCAGCTTCCCCATAGCCAACAAGGCGGTAACCGAGGCCCGCAAAAAGATCAAGAACGTCATTAACCTGGATACCAATATCCAGATTAAGATGGATTTTATCAACCCGGAATCCGCCGAGAAATTCGTGGAAAAGGGATGGGACGAAGAACGGCAGATGTATTACTACCTGGTATATTTCAACAGGGAGGAAAAGAGTTGACGCAATTTAATCGCCGAGATTAAAAAGGCGTTTACTGATATTGTAATCCTGGTAGTTGCGTTTCACAAAGTCGAGCGCTGCTTCCAGGATCTCCCCCATATTGGCCGCTTTTTTAAACTCCACATCCTGGACGAAATTCAGTATTTCCACTTTCAGGCGCTCCACATTCTCCGGGAGGGATATCACATCGTGCCTGGCACAGGCCAGCAGTTCTTCCATCCGCTCGTTATAACTGATAAGCCGTTTGGCCACAATGGAGCGTTCCTCTATTTTATACTGGTCTACCGAACTGCGCTGCAATTTGTCCCGGACCAGTTTCACCATCACGTTGTTCTCCTTAAAGAACTGCGGGCGGTATACCTTGAATTTCCCTTCGAAACTCTGCTGGTCAAAATCTATGGCCCTGATCTTATAGACCACGTGATCAAAATCGTGGGTAGCCACAATGACGTAATTATAAGACCGCATATCGCCTAACAGGCGGATCATACAACGCTCGTTGAACTTCACGAACTCCTTGGCGATCTGCGATTTCTCCATCTCCGTACACTGCGGTAGAAACTCCTTTATAAAAACATCGCCGGGAATACCCGCTATATGCTCTTCGATAAGGGTGTCTTTATAGACCAGGAAATTGAGATTGTAGGGCGAGAGCATGTGCTCCAGTTCGAGTCCGTAAATACGGGACGCATCGGTCTTCTTTACATAAAAATAGGTGTAGTTATCGTTCAGTATATTCCTCACCTTGATCCGGAAAGGCTTGGAATTCCCGAAAGTACAATAGTCTATGGAATCTACATTGAGATACTGTATGATGCTGTCACTTCCGTCAGAGATCAGGATGGAATACACCCGTTTCAGGCTCAGGTCTATTTCTTCCCGGTCAAATTCGTTGTAAAACACCCGTACCCACAGGGTGTCTTCATCATTCTCGTCGTACACCACCACCGAACCGGAAAACCGCAACAGGTCTTCGTAGAAAATGGGGATCCTGATATTGCGGTTGTATTCCCTGAGATAACTGTTCAACTGTTCCGTCACCGGGTAGGCAGGCTTCTTTTTCGACATTAATCTTTCTTCTGACATCGCAAACGGGCTATACTGATTATTACCTTTCAAACTTACATATTTTTTAAACCCTCCGTACTTCCCGCAAAGAAAAAAACCGAAAAAACCGGCCAACGGTTTGTAACAAAATCGTAATTTGTCCGTCAACATATCAACATACGGAACAAAACACACTATTTTGGAAACCATTCTCAGCATTGACAGGCTTACCAAAAAATTCGGTTATCTCACTGCGGTACGCGACCTGTCCTTTACCATAGAAAAAGGCAATGTATACGGTATCCTGGGCCCGAACGGCAGCGGGAAATCCACTACCCTGGGCATCGTACTGAACGTGGTAAACAGGACTTCGGGAGATTTTCAGTGGTTCGGCGGCAAGGTATCCACCCACGATGCCCTTAAAAGGGTAGGTGCCATTATCGAGCGACCCAACTTCTACCCGTATATGACCGCAGAAAAAAACCTCGAACTGGTATGCAGGATCAAGGGAGTACCCTACGATAAAATACAGGAAAAACTCGAAGTGGTAGGGCTGGCCGACCGCAGGAACAGCAAGTTCCGGACCTATTCCCTGGGTATGAAACAACGCCTGGCCATAGCCTCTGCCCTGCTCAACGACCCGGAAATACTTATCCTCGACGAACCCACCAACGGGCTCGACCCGCAGGGGATACACCAGATACGGCAGCTTATCAAACAGATCGCGGCAAACGGGACCACGATCCTGCTGGCCTCCCACCTGCTGGACGAAGTGGAAAAGGTATGCTCGCATGTGGTTGTCCTCCGGAAAGGGGAAAAACTGTATTCGGGACGGGTCGATGCAATGATCGCCAGCCACGGCTTTTTCGAACTCAAATGTCCGGAACGGCAAAAAGCCCTCGACCTGCTTCGAAACAACCCTGCTTTCCGGGAGATCAAGGAAGAGAACGACCTGATCACAGCCTTTCTCAACGAACCCATGGAAGCGGAAACCTTTAACCGTTTCATGTTCGACCGCGGTATTGTCCTCTCCCACCTGGTAAAACGCAAGGAAAGCCTGGAAGAACAGTTCCTGGCGCTTACGGGGGCTTAGAGATGGGGAGACGAGGAGACCATCGCAAAGTAAAACTACGAACTAAAAAACTAACAAAAAATGCTTCGTCTATTACAGATAGAATTCATAAAACTCTGGAACAACCGGTCCAGCAAGGTGCTGATTACCGCATATTTCGTATTGCTGCTCTGTATAGCCCTCATCGCCACCATTAATTTCGATTTCGGGCAGGTACATTTCCAGGTTGCGGAACAGGGCATATTCAATTTTCCCTATATCTGGCATTTTAACACCTATGTTGCCGGCTGGCTGAAACTCTTTCTCGCCATTGTCATCGTGTCCATGACCGCCAACGAATACAGCAACAAGACCATAAAACAGAACCTGATAGACGGCCTGAGCAAATGGGAATTTATCTATTCCAAATTTCTCATCGTGCTCAGTTTTGCCGCCATTTCAACCGTATTTGTCTTTATAGTATCCCTCATCCTGGGGCTGATATATTCCGACTACAACGAAATTTCCATCATTTTCTCCGACCTGGAGTACCTTCTGGCCTACTTTGTTAAACTGACAGGTTTTTTCTCGTTCTGCCTCTTTCTCGGTATGCTTATAAAACGCTCTGCCTTTGCACTCGGTTTCCTGGTATTATGGCAGATCCTCGAAGGCATTTTTTACCTTGTCATCCGGTCGCAATCCGATTCCGACACCGCTTCCGCCATTACCCGTTTCTTTCCGCTCAATGCCATGAGCAACCTGATCAAGGAACCCGGAAGCCGCCTTTCTGCCGTACGCACCGTAGCCAGCCAGATCGGCGAGACCATTACCAAGGACTACAGCGTTCACTGGTATGAAATAGCTATCGTACTCGGCTGGACCGCGCTGTTTGTCTATTGGTCTTACGCGCTGCTGAAAAGAAGGGATTTGTAGTTAGTAGTTCTTAGTTGGTAGTTCTTAGTAAAAATAAACCGGAAAATTTCAGGTAAAAGGGCTGCATGTTTAAAATTTACGGACTTGTGCAACGGTTACCGGTATTGCCCGTCGTCCTTTCTTTTCAGTCGTTCGATCTTCCGGTTCAGGGTTTGCTTTTCTGTTTCCGATGTCGTCAGTTTTACGGCTTGTTCGTAATATTCAATTGCTTTGGGAATATTCGATGGTGTATAAAGATAGCCCAATAATCCGTGATATTGATTGTGCTCCATAAGGTGTAACTGCTCCGCTTCAGAAATTGCCCTTTCCTGTCCGTAAACTTTTGAGAAGGCAAAAGTTCTGTTCAACGCAGTTATGGGCGAATATTCAATTAAAATCAGCTGGTTGTACAATTGCAGGATGTTCCTCCATTTATTTTTGTCATCTGTCGTATGCCAGTAAGCAATTCCCGCTTCCAAATGATATTTCGAGATCTCGTTTCCGTTTGTGGCATTTATCAAATAGTAGTTCCCTTTTTCGATCAGGGATTTGTCCCAGCGGTTCTGGTCCTGTTCGTCAAAAAGTACAGCTTCACCCTTTTCGTTGATTCTGGCCTCAATCCGTGAACTCTGAAAACACATCAACGCCAATAAAGCATTTGTTTGTGATGTATTTGTCAATGGATTTTCAGTCAATATCAAAATCAGCCTTACGGCTTCCGAGCAAAGTTCTTTTCGGATAAATTGATGGTTTGATTTTGAAAAATAGCCTTCGTTAAACAACAGGTACAATGTTTTTAAAACGGTATCCGATCGAGATCGGATCTCCGGCCCGGTCAATGTTTCGACCTGAAAATCATCATTGCGCAGATTATTTCTCGCCCTTTGCAGCCGTTTTTTTACAGTTTCGGTTTTTGTCAGGAACGCATTGGCAATTTCTTCCACGCTAAAACCACAAAGGATTTGAAGTGCCAGCGCAATCTGGCTTTCTGGATTATTGGCAGGATTGCAAACGGCAAAAATCATTGCCAGCTGACTGTCGGAAATAATTTCTTCATGAAATTCAAAATCGTTTTCCCATTTGTGGTTATCCGGTTTTAAACCATGTCTGATTTTGGTCTCAAAAACAGAAATATGTTTGAAATAATCCTTTGCCTTGTTCCTGGCAACAGTATAAAGCCAGGCAGCCGGGTTTTCGGGAATCCCGTTGATTGCCCAGTGTTCGGACGCTTTCAGAAAAGTGTCGCTGGCAATATCTTCGGCAATTTCAATATGCCTTAAACCAAAATGACGGCATAAAACAGCCGTCATTTTAGCATATTCCTGCCGGAACAAATGCGGTAAAAGTTCGTTATATGATCTTGTTTCTTTCAAATATCAATCCCGTTTTAAAACTTCGCGAACTTCTATATTTCCGCCAACCTGGCCGAAAATCGGATTGGCTTTTGCGATTTCCACCGCTTCATCAATGTTTTCGGCTTTAACAACGATATAACCGCTTATAAACTCCTTGATCTCGGTATAAGGCCCATCCGTTACCACATTGTTCGGTTTTACGGTTTTTGCACTTCCGGGAACTGGCAAAAGCGTGTTTCCCTTGTCCGCCAATTTGTTTTGTGCGGCAATGCTGCCTAACCAATTCATCCGTTCCTGCATTTGTTCGGGCGAGGGTTTGAAATCGGCAATGTCCCTTAGTCTGAAAATTAATGCGAATTCTTTCATTTTGATCATTTTTTAAAGTTCATCCTGATGACGACCGGATTTTTAATACGGGGACAATTCTTTTAATTTTTCTGTATTGTTTTTTCATATGGGGGGCAATTATAAATATACAAAATACTACAATCTATTCCCTGTTATTCCAAAACTTATACTCACCGTGATAATAACCGGTAGAGAACACTCTTCGGACGACCACTCGCAATTCCAGCACTTCCGACTCCGTACCTCATACCTGTCCTCCCAAACCGTGTTAACAAAATCAAAATCTCCGTTCGCCATACCGCAGAAAACATTTTTTTGGTTAAATTTAACCGGACATATTCCTCTATAAGCGATGCAATTAGAATATTTATGGGCGTTACGGTTAGGATTTAGCACCAGGGAGGCAGCGAAAATCAGGGAAAGGGGCATCAAAGGTTTTCTTCAGGATACCTATGATACACCCTATCCCGATACCCTACCCGGTTTTCTTGCGGACGAACCGAAGACCCTTGCGGAGCGCAGGGAATTCCAGAAACGGAACAAGGGGGCATCACAGGAAGAAAGACAAATGCTCCGGAAGAAGGAAAGAGAGGTTTTTTTTAAAATGAAGACCTGGTGGGTAGACCGGATGCGGAAAAGCGAATATCCCCTGCGGGAAAAAATGACCTGTTTCTGGCATAACCACTTTGTGGCCTCCTGGAGAAAAGTAAAGGAGAATTACTGGATATACGAACACAACCGTATCCTCCGGGAAAATGCCTTTGGCAATTACAGGGAGCTCACCAAACAGATCGTCCGTTCCAATGCCATGCTCAAATACCTCGACAACCACAACAACAAAAACGGGGCATTCAATGAAAACCTCAGCAGGGAGTTACTGGAACTCTTTACCCTCGGTATCGGCAATTACAGTGAGGAGGACATAAAAAACGGCGCCAGGGCACTTGCCGGCCTGGGGTTCGGAGACAACGGCAAGGGGGTCTACCGCAAAAAAACAGCGTACCACGAAACTGTGACCTATCTCGGTAAAACCGGAAGGTTCCGGGCGGATGATCTCGTGGATATTATTTTCGAGCAGGAAAACACGCCCTATTTTATCACCGAAAAAATACTGAAATGGTTTGTCTACGACGAGCCCGGGGAAGAACTGGTAAAACATTATGGCGATTACCTTAAAAGCGTGGACTTCGAGATCGCCCCCTTTTTCACCCGGATGATCTCCGAAGAATACGACAAGCCCAATGCGGGAAGAAAGATAAAAGATCCCCTGGTGTATATGCTGCAACTTACGGACGAACTGCATGCCGGGGCCATAGACAACCCCACCATAGCGGTTTTTCTCGCCAGGCAGGGCATGGACCTGTTCAACCAGCCCAATGTAAAGGGATGGGACGGGGGGGCCGCATGGCTTACTTCCCAGTTGTTCCTGCAGCGAAACAAGATGGCTGATGCCCTGAGTACGGGCAAATACTATGCCGCCAATCCCATTGCCCCCGGACGAAACGGGATGAAGCGCATCGACGTGGCACTGGACTGGGACCGGAAAGACAATAACAAACAGATCATAAAAGACCTCGCCGGCCGTACACTGTTCCAGGTAAACGATACCCTGGAAAACGATATGGAAACCATTCTGACCTATGATTTTGATCCGCAGAAAACCAATGCGGACAAAGCCGTACTCCGGCTTTTCCGTTATATTGCCAAAACCCCCGAATACCAGTTGATCTGAACCGGAAGGCTACCCGCACTTGTATCACGTTAAAAGGCTTATAAAGATGGACAGACGTAATTTCTTATCGGTAACAGGGACATTGACAGGAGGTGCACTTCTCCTGCCCGATTTCCTTTTTTCATACGGCAAACGGCCACAGCTGATTACCGGGGAGCAATCCGTTGTCTTTATTCAGCTCAACGGGGGGAATGACGGGCTGAATACCTACATCCCCATCGACGACCCCCTGTACCACGAAGCAAGACCGGCTATCGGCCTTTCCAGGGACAAGGTGATCGGGAAACACCGGGGCATGGCCTTTCATCCCGCACTGAAAGGGTTTGCCAAAATACAGCAACAAGGCGATCTGACCGTAATACAAAATGTAGGATATCCCCATCCCAACCGCTCGCATTTCAGGAGCAGGGAGATCTGGCAGACCGCCTCGCCGGCCGACAAATACCTCAACGAGGGATGGCTGGGAAGGTACCTGGACCTGCAGTGCCGGGACCACAATCCCACGGCGGGGATCAACCTTGATAATACCGATAACCTCGCACTGCTCGCCGGCGAACCCAACTTCATTACGGTAAAGAACCCGAACCAGTTCAAATATAAAAATACAGAAGCACGGCAAACACGGCTTTCCGAAACGCCACAACTGGATTTTGCCAGGAAAATCGCAAATTCGGTTACGGAAGGTTCGGAACAGATACAACAGGCCCTGAAAAGATCGGCGTCCCCGGGAGATTATCCCAAAACAGAACTCGGCAGGAACCTGCAATGGATAGCGCGTTTGATAAAAGGTAACCTCAACACCAAGGTTTACTACACTTCCATCAGTGGGTTCGACACCCATAATAACCAGTTAGGCCTGCATGCAAGGCAGCTTACCCAGGTCAATGATGCCGTGTACGGTTTTTACAAGGACCTGAAACATTCAAGCCTGCTGCAAAACACTACGGTAGTTATCTTTTCCGAATTCGGCAGAAGGGTACGGGACAACGGGAAAGGGACGGATCACGGTACCGCTGCCCCGATGTTTATCATAGGGGGCAATAACCGGGGAAAGGTAATAGGCGACAATCCGGACCTGGCCGACCTGGACAACGGCGACCTGAAACACAAAACGGATTTCCGCAGTGTATATGCTGCCCTGCTGCAACAGAAACTGGATTTTGATTACAGGCAGATAGGTATTGATAACAAACCGCTGACAGGAGTTTTTTAAGAACCTGAAAAATCCCTAACTTGTATATCCTCAAAAACAAAATGGACAGAACAAAGAAATTTACCACAGCAATACCCTGTCCGGGTACTGCAAGACATACTTACCAACAGCTAAACTCCCCCTCCGCTATCCGCATACCGGAAGGAAATACCCGGATCTCTTTCAGCACCCACATCAATTATCCGAAACAACGTTTACCCTTACGGGACCGTAACATAAGGCAGCGTTGACAAGTGAAGGTTTCTATCAGGCTTTTATTGTTTTCATGCCTTTACGCAATTGCCCTTCCCTTCGAAGCGTTGCCGCAGGACACCATTCAGACCGAGATCGTGCAAAAACTCAAAGGTCCCGGACGGTTTGTACACCATTTGGGTATAGAATTCCGGCCGGCCTATATATTACCTACAGCACCGTTTTACAGGGGGGAAAACCTTCGGCAAAAACCCATCCGAACGGCCTTGTCAGGACATCTGAAATACGCTTTCCGGTTTCCCGACGGTTCTTTGGGGGATAAAGTGTATCCGGATACCTATCAGGGAATAGGAATAGCTCACTATGGTTTCGACAACCCGGAAGAATTGGGGCGCCCCACAGCGATATATCTCTTTCAGCGTTCGGAAATTGCCCGGCTCGGGGACCGTATTGCACTGGATTACGAATGGAATTTCGGCATATCAACCGGGTGGAAACCACACCACTTCGAACGCAACCCCTACAATGTCGCTATCGGCTCCGGAACCAATGCCTATCTGAACGCGGGTATATATTTGCGGTGGGCCCTGACCCGGCATACAGACCTGGCCACAGGTATCGATTTTACTCATTTTTCCAATGGCAATACCACTTTTCCGAATGCAGGACTTAACATGGTTGGCCTGAAAATAGGTATGTTGTACGATTTCCGGAAACGGCAACCCGCTGCAGAACCGGCAGTGTCCATACCCGAATCGTTAATGAAACGGTATCCGCGGCATATCAGCTACGACCTGGTCCTTTTCGGCTCCTGGCGCAGAAAAGGGGTGGAGGTTTCGGGACAACCTGTTCCTTCACCACATCAATACCCCGTTCTGGGCCTGTATTTTGCCCCGATGTATAATTTAAGCCACCGGTTCCGTACAGGGCTTTCCCTCGATGCCGTATACGATGGCAGTGCGAATGTGTATACCCGGAACTATCACTCGGCCGCCGCGGGGCAAAAGTTTTTCAAGCCGTCTGCAGATCAACAACTCGCACTGGGCATGTCGGCAAGGGCCGAATATATCATGCCCATCTTTACCATCGGCATCGGGCTGGGGGGCAATGTGCTGCACAAGGGAGGGGATCTCCGGGGCACCTATCAGACATTTGCACTCAAGATAGCGACTACCAGAAATTCTTTCCTGCATATCGGTTATAACCTGAAAGATTTTCACGAACCCAATTACCTGATGCTGGGACTGGGGTACCGCTTTAACAACAAAGCACCGTCGTTGTTCCGCTGACTGCATACATGTAATCTTTGAACCATATTCAGGCATGCCCAAACTAAGAACTACCAACTAAGAACTAAGAACTAAGAACTAAAAATAATTCCCTAACTTGTATATCCTTAAAATCGCATTACAGATGAAGCGTTTTATTAGTTTTTCCGGAGTGTTACTGCTGTTGGGCATGGTAGTCCTGAGCAGTTGTGGCGGAGCCCGAAGTGCAGCTCCACAGGATATGGCCGCCCTGGACAGCCTTATACGGAGCAGGGAATTCAGGGTGGAAAGCGACTGGGCCAACCCCATGGTCACCACGGCAATGATGAGACTGGGCAACATCCTGGGACCCCAGAACAACATACAACGGGTAAACCTTATCGGTAATTCCAACTACCTTGAGATCAGGGGCGACTCGGTAAAAGCCGAACTCCCCTACTTCGGGGAAAGGCGAATGGGAGGAGGGTATGACCCCGACGGGAACGGGATCAAATTCGACCAGAAAGCTTCCGGAATGAATATAAAATATGTAGACTCCAAAAAACTGTACCGCATCACCTTCGAGGCCAGGCAGAGAAGTGAGTCCTATAATATCACCCTGGAAATATTTGCCAACAGAAAAACCAATATGATCGTCAACAGCACCCAGAGGGCCCCCATCGGTTTTGAAGGTACTGTTCGTCATATTGAAGAATAATCTCCTCCCCCCGGGCTCTCTTTTTATGATATTGCCTCCGTCCCGGACAGGTCCACAACCTGTCTCGCATTTTCCAGCCGGTCCAGGGCGTTCTGTTTCTCCTGCCCGGAAATATCCATACCGGAAAAAAGACGTTCGTAATACGCAATCCCCTCCAGGAGGTTTTTCCTGAAATTCTTTTGTTTTTTACGTATCGCCGGGGACGGTTGCGTACTTTCTTCCCCGGCCAGTTTCCCGTAAGCTTCCAGGTACAGTTCCAGTTCCTTGATAAACATGTTGGGCCGATGGCCGGCAGCCAGGAGGTTTTCCCTCCCGTAAATATGCCCTGTCATTTCCTGTAGGGTCGCCTGTTTATCAAAATAGGCGATATTCGGTCCGGGACAGATGGCTACGCCCTGGGCCTCCCCCTTCACCGGGAGGTCGTGTTCCAGGTAGGCGGCATTGGCCAGCCCCACACACAGGCAGGATTTTTCTGTGATCCGGTCCTTTTCCTCCTGGTACGCTTCCGGGGAAAATGTTTCCCTGTCCAGGGCTTTCAGCTGTGCCTCCTGGTATTTGCGCGATGCCATACAGATCTGCTTCTCCCCGTTAAAGGTGTGCAGGGCAAGGTACTTTTTAGGGCAGGAACTACCGGGCCTGTTCTTTGCGACCCGGGCATCCCGGAGTTGCTGGTTGGTGGTGTTCTTTACGGTATTGAACGAGACCCCCAGGGGAGATATTTCACTGAGATACAGGTCCTCTTCCCCGGCCCCCGCCAGGAGTTTCCGGGTTTCGGCATCTACCGCGGTAGCCTCTTTTACCAGCAGAAACGGCGATCCCCATCCGACACTGTCTACATGATAATGCTCCAGCAGGAACCGGTGTTCCCCTGCAGTCCCTACACCGCCCTGAACGGTAACCCTGAGTTCCGGCCGTACCCCCGGTACTGTTTTCCCCTTAGTCTGCAATGCCGTACACATTGTTTCGTATGACGCAGCGGCCAGTTCGTTTTTCTTTTGCCGGAACTCTTCCAGGATAGGCCCGAGAAGATACCCGTCGCTCGCAAAGGCATGCCCCCCGCAGTTAAGCCCGGATTCAATACGGAACTCCGACACCCACAGCCCTTT
Organism: Sinomicrobium soli; assembly: GCF_003285545.1. GTDB lineage: Bacteria > Bacteroidota > Bacteroidia > Flavobacteriales > Flavobacteriaceae > Sinomicrobium. The sequence goes on from NZ_QLNV01000002.1 coordinate 223,487, forward strand.
TTGTGCCAGAAAACGGCTTTGCACCTGGGCGGAACGGAAATCACTCACTTTCAGGACTATTTTCTTTTTCAGGGAACCGTTTACATCCGGAAAAAAATCTTCAAAATCCGCGATATAAGAATATAAACGCGGATTCATCCCCGCAGAAAGCACCAGGGAGGAGCTCAGGGTACTCCCGGCAAACCCCCGCAATGCAGCATGTGCATCATTAAACTCGACGGGAAGTACCTCCCCCCGGTCAAAATTCTCCTTGTCGACCTTGGTCATTATATTCACATCTATCGCACCGGGGCTCAGGGTACGGTCCAGGTATTCGAGCAGCTGGTCTTTCAATGCCACTCCTCCTTCTGCAAAATCCTGTAGCTTTCTTTTCAGCAAACTGCTGTCCGGAAGTAAACTGCAGAAGTACTCCCGTACCGGGGAGTTTCCCGCCAGCTCCTGTTTAAATGCCCTGAATTTCCGCTGCACGATCTGCTCTACGAGGTTCAGGTAATTGGTAATTCTCCGGGCCCTGTAATCCCGGATCTTCTTGGTCGTTTCCCGGTAAGGGAGATGAAATTTTCCGCTGTAAAAGGCATTCATACGTTCCAGAAGTTCGTCATCTACAATGGAGATCACCGAATCTATTCCATATTGTGCCACACGTACAGGAGTATCTACCGTAAATGCCAGCCCCATGACGGGAATATGAAAAGAGTGCAATGGTTGCTTACTCATAAGTATATCGCTTTTTAATAAGAATAAGCTACAAAGATGCACGAACCCTGTTCCTCCGGAAATGACATATATCATATCGCAGGACCTTTTGTCGTTATCAAAAGGATATTGGCGAAAAACACACGAATATTTTTTCCCCTACCGTTATTTTTTATTTTTCACATAATAAACAGGAAAGCCATACGTTATCTAAGCACTATAATTGTCAGGACACCCTGAATAAAAGTCCTGTTCAGTGCATTATATTTGATTTAGCCCCAAAAACTTCCGCTTCCGGTGGAAGTTTTTTTATCTCCATAAAAATTCTCCTTTTGTTTGTATCTTTACCTGTCGGAAGTTGCAGACTCCGTGCTCCGGCTTCGGACTTCGGTCCTCCGACAAAAAACCATATACTAAAAACTCAACCCAGTCATATCCCCATGAAATTCCAGGTAAAATCAGACTTTAAGCCTACGGGCGACCAGCCGGAAGCCATAAAACAGCTGGTATCGGGCATTACGGACGATGACAGGTACCAGACCCTGCTGGGGGTTACGGGTTCCGGAAAGACCTTTACCGTAGCCAATGTGATCCAGGAAGTACAGCGGCCTACCCTGGTACTGGCACATAACAAGACCCTGGCCGCACAGTTATATTCGGAATTCAAGCAGTTTTTCCCGGACAATGCGGTGGAATACTTTGTCTCCTATTACGACTATTATCAGCCGGAGGCTTATATTCCCGTAACGGGGACCTATATCGAAAAGGACCTCTCCATAAATGACGAGATCGAAAAACTCAGGCTCAGCACCACTTCTTCCCTGCTTTCGGGGCGACGGGACGTACTGGTGGTGGCCTCCGTATCCTGTCTCTACGGTATCGGTAACCCTACGGAATTCAAAAAGAACGTGATCCCTATCGAACGCGACCAGGTGATCTCCCGCACCAGCTTCCTGCATAAACTGGTACAGAGCCTTTATTCCAGGACCACCGGCGAATTCCTTCACGGAAATTTCAGGATCAAGGGGGATACGGTCGATGTCTTTCCGGGATATGCCGACAATGCCTATCGCATTCACTTTTTCGGCGATGAAATAGAAGAGATCGAGGCCTTTGACCCGGTGACCAACCAGGTGCTGGAAAAATACGAAAAACTCAATATCTACCCGGCCAATATATTTGTCACTTCTCCCGATGTACTCCAGAATGCCATAAAGCAGATACAGGACGACCTGGTAAAACAGGTAGCCTATTTCCGGGAAACGGGGAAGGCACTCGAGGCCAAAAGGCTGGAAGAACGCACCAGCTTCGACCTCGAAATGATCCGGGAACTCGGCTATTGTTCGGGCATTGAAAACTATTCGAGATACCTGGACGGCCGGGAAGCGGGTACACGCCCCTTCTGTCTCCTGGACTATTTCCCGGACGATTACCTCATGGTTATAGACGAAAGCCACGTGACCATACCCCAGGTACACGCCATGTACGGAGGCGACCGTTCGCGTAAGGAAAACCTGGTGGAATACGGATTCAGGCTTCCGGCAGCCATGGATAACAGGCCGCTGAAGTTCGAGGAATTCGAAGCATTGCAAAACCAGGTCATCTACGTCAGTGCCACCCCGGCAGATTACGAACTGCAGAAAAGTGACGGGGTATATGTGGAGCAGGTCATCCGCCCCACGGGATTACTGGACCCCCTGATAGAGATCAGGCCCAGCAAAAACCAGATCGACGACCTCGTGGAGGAGATCCAGGTCAGGGCTGAAAAGGACGAACGCGTACTGGTGACCACCCTGACCAAAAGAATGGCGGAGGAACTCACCAAATACCTCACCCGTATACGGATCCGCTGCCGTTATATCCACAGTGATGTGGATACCCTCGAAAGGGTGGAGATCATGCAGGACCTGCGAAAGGGCCTGTTCGATGTCCTGATCGGGGTCAACCTCCTCAGGGAAGGGCTGGACCTCCCCGAGGTATCACTCGTAGCCATACTCGATGCCGACAAGGAAGGGTTTCTCCGCAGTGCGAGATCGCTGACACAAACCGTGGGCCGGGCGGCGAGGAACCTCAACGGAAAGGCCATTATGTATGCAGACAAGATTACCGACAGCATGCAGCGCACCATCGATGAGACCAGTTATCGCAGGGACAAACAGACCGCATACAACAAGGAGAACAACATCACGCCACAGGCACTGAACAAGAAGATTGACAGCGGCCTCGGAAAAACAGCCAGGGCAGAAAGCTATTACAGTGCGTCTGCCACCCTCCCGATGGCGGCAGAACCCGCTGCCGCCTACCAGTCTAAAGAGAAAATGGAAAAGGCCATAAGGGAAAAACGCAGGGAAATGGAAAAAGCAGCAAAGGAACTCGACTTTATGCAGGCGGCGAGGCTCAGGGATGAGATCAAGATACTCCAGGAAAAGCTCAAAACAGCATAACCACGTTTTTTACAGGGTAATACAAACACGACAACTCTTAACAATCCCTGTTTTTTTGTTAAATATTGTTAATTCTTAAAAAAGCTAAAGATTATTACATAATATTCAGAAAATAACACAAATACCCAACCAATTAAAAACAGCATGTTAAAAACACGCAGCCGTATCCCCCTCCTTCCGGGAGGTGTCCTTACCGTTTTTTTTATCATAGGTTCCCTGAGTTTCAGCACGGGAGAAGACCCTTCTTTTGAAGCCTATCGCCAGCAGATCCCCGGAACATCGGTATCCTTCGGAATGGCTCCCGTTGCCGGGGGAAGTTTTACTATGGGAAGTGCGCAACGCGACGACGAGTCCCCGCAGCACCCTGTACATATTGACCCTTTCTGGATGGGCACCCACGAGATGACCTGGGATGTTTACGAAATGTTTCTCAACAAGGATTACGAAGCTTCGCTGAGCGGCGAGGCGGTCACCGAAGAAGTGGATGCCGTTTCACGTCCCACCACACCCTACCTCGACATGACTTTCGGCATGGGCAAGGAAAATATGCCCGCCATCGGCATGACCCAGTACAATGCCATTCAGTTCTGCAAATGGCTATATGCCAAAACAGGTATTTTCTACCGGCTCCCTACCGAGGCGGAATGGGAATACGCCTGCCGGGCGGGAAGTTCCGGCACCTATTTTTTCGGTGACAGTCCCGAAAAACTCGACAACTATGCCTGGTATGCCGGGAACAGTGAAGACAAAACACACCCGGTAGGTAAAAAACAACCCAACCCCTGGGGCCTGTACGACATCCTGGGCAATGTCATGGAATGGACGGCCGACCAGTATGTGGCCGATGCCTATACACAACGGGACAAGAAGAACAACAACAATCCGCTGGTAGAAGCTACCGAGCTGTACCCGAGATCCGTACGGGGTGGAAGCTATAAAAGCGAAGCCGGTGACCTCCGGTCGGCAAGGCGTTTTGCCTCTACGCCGGACTGGAAACAGATCGACCCGCAGATGCCGAAAAGCAACTGGTGGTTTCCCGAAGCCCCTTTCCTGGGGATCAGGGTGGTTCGCCCCCTGAACCCGCCTTCGGATGCGGAGATCACAGCGTATTACAACCAGGAACCCATAGAAGATTATTAGCGGGGGTGGGTTTATGTAAATGATGATACAACCTTAAGAAACAACTTAATCGTATACCAATACTTAACTTAAATTTATTTAGTGTGAAACAGTATGATTCCAATACCCGGAGAGATTTTATGAAAAACGCAGCCCTGGCCACTGCCGGGGCAACAGTACTGAGCTCCTTTTCCATACCCGGGGCCTATGCTGCGGGAAGCGATGTGATAAAAATAGCCCTGGTAGGCTGCGGAGGCCGCGGTACGGGGGCTGCTTTCCAGGCTTTTGCCACAGGTCACAACCTTAAACTTGTCGCCATGGCCGATGCCTTTAAAGACCAGCTGGAAGACAGCTACTCCAAACTGTTTAAAAAATTCGGAAAAGAAAAGGTAGATGTTCCGGAAGAGCGAAAATTTGTCGGATTCGATGCGTACAAAGAAGCCATAAAGGAGGCCGATGTCGTGATCCTTGCCACGCCTCCCGGATTCCGTCCCGATCATTTTGAAGAAGCCGTCAGACAGGACAAGCAGGTCTTTATGGAAAAACCGGTGGCCACGGATGCTCCCGGTATCAGAAAAGTGCTTGCCGTAGCCGAAGAAGCCAGGGCAAAAAAACTGAATGTCGTAGTGGGGTTACAGCGAAGATACCAGGACAATTACATAGAGACGGTAGGAAGGATAAAAGATGGTGCCATCGGGGAGATCGTAAGCGGACAGGTATTCTGGAACGGCGGCGGCGTATGGGTAAGGGAACGCCAGCCCGGTCAGACCGAAATGGAATACCAGATGCGTAACTGGTATTACTTCAACTGGCTGTGTGGCGATCATATCGTGGAACAGCACGTACACAATATCGACGTGGCCAACTGGATCAAGGGCAGCTACCCGGTAAAAGCCGAAGGGACCGGCGGACGCCTTATCCGGACCGGGAAGGACAACGGGGAGATCTATGACCACCATGTCGTACTGTTTACCTATGACGACGGCACTGTGATCCACAGTGAATGCCGCCATTTTCCCGGCGTACACAACCGCGTGGACGAAGCCTTCCGCGGCACTGCGGGAAGTGCTTTCATGCATGCAGGAAACCACGGGGTGATCTGGGATGCCAAAGGCAATGAACTGTACAATCACAACGGGGAGAACAATCCCAATCCCTACCAGAAAGAACACGATGAACTCTTCGCGGCCATCGTAAAAGGGGAATACAAGTTTGCCGATGCCGAAAACGCTGCCAAAAGCACCATGACGGCCATCATGGGACGATATGCCACCTATTCGGGGAAGATTATCAGCTGGGAAGAAGCGCTGAACTCACCGATCAGCCTGAAACCCGATACCCTGGACTGGGATGCCATGCCAAAAGTGCTTCCGGGAGAGGACGGCTACTATCCGCATGCCGTTCCCGGAAAGACAAAGGTGGTCTGAGATATCTGAAAAAATGGGCGGTTATATTAGGTTATTGGGTTATTAAGTCTATCTGTGTTACCTTAATAACTCAATAACCTAATAACTTAATAACTATAACCCCAATACACTTCAGCATACGGCAATTCAATCATTTCACCGCCGCATTATAATCGTCCCAGGAAGTGTCTTCATAGATATTCTCTCCCACATACCGGGCCACTTTCATAAACCGCTCCGCATCGTGGTATCCCGGAACGGGAAAGAGCAATTGCTGCCGTTCATTGAGGAACACCCCGGTGGGATAACTGAGACGGTTGTTGAGCAGGGCGGCAGCCAGTTCGTGATATCCCCTGCGGCCCGCAGGGACAAATTTGAAGGTCCGCCCGTTATATGTTATCTCCTCCTTGCCCTCCCCGTCGAGCTTTACCATATAAAACTTGTCCTTCACGTATTCTGCCACTTCTTTATCCGAAAATGTATCCTTATCCATTTTTTTGCACCACCCACACCAGTCGGTATACACATCGACAAAGATCTTCCTGGGAGTTTCATCCGTTTGCTGCCTTGCTATGGCTTCCTCCCAGCTGAGCCATTCCACAGCCGTATTTTCCTGATCCTGTGCAACGGCAGCCAGAAGCCCCATGCACAAAAACAGTATCCACATAAGTAAATATTTTATCCAGGTCATTTTTACAGATTTAGGATATAAAAATAATAAAAACTTATCCATCCGCCCGAAGTCCGAAGCGCAAAAAAATCGCTAATTTTACTCCGCCCGTGTTCCGCAGCTGCCTGCGCGGTACGTATCAAATACCGTGCGTTGCCATTCCAGGGAGAACATACCGGGAGCCGGAATACAAAAAACAGGATATTGAACAGCAAGATCACACAGCCGGACGTACAACATTTCATCTTCGGGAATACCGATACCGATCTCCCTTCCCTTTCCCTGAAAAAGAGCCCTTTCGGGGAGATCTCCATGCCCGAGATCATGCAACAGCTGGAATCCCGGAAAAAGGCACAGAAGAAACTTCCCTCCTGGTATGGCAGCATGGGCATCTACTACCCGCCCAGACTGTCTATGGAGCAGTCTTCCTCAGAAAAAACGGCCATGTACAAGGCCGGACTGGCCGATGGAAAAACACTGATCGACCTGACAGGCGGACTGGGAGTGGACTGCTATTACTTCTCGCGGAAATTTGAAAGCGTTACCCATTGTGAGATGAACAGGGAACTGTCTGCCATTGCCACCCACAATTTCGGTATCCTCGGGGCAGACAACATCCTTACGGTCGAAGGCAATGGCGTGGACTACCTGCTCCGGGAAGGACACCGGTATGACTGGATCTATGCCGACCCTTCCCGGAGACACGATCACAAAGGCAAGGTATTCATGCTCGGCGACTGTACTCCCGATATCCCTTCCCTGCTGCCGCAACTGTTCGCCCATACCGGTAATATCCTGGTCAAAACATCGCCCCTGCTCGATATCAGCAGCGGGCTCCGGGAGCTTCCGGGTACCCGTGAGATACACATTGTAGCCGTAAATAACGAGGTCAGGGAACTGCTGTGGGTCCTGAAAAAGGATTTTAACGGGCCCTGTCATATACATACCATCAACTACAGCACAAACGGGGAACAACGATTCGGTTTTGACCGGGAGCGCGAAAACATCCTTGCCGAAAGCCACAACCTCCCTCAAACATTCCTGTACGAACCCAATGCAGCCATCATGAAATCGGGAGGGTTCCGGTCGCTTTCCGCAAAAACCGGTTTTTCCAGCCTGCACCGGCACTCACACCTCTATACCTCCGGACAGCATATCCCCGATTTTCCCGGAAGGGCTTTTCGCATCAGGGAGATCATCCCGTACAAGGACAAAAAGCTGCTCAGGACTGCATGGAAAGATAAAAAGGCCCATATCACCACACGGAATTTTCCCGAAAGTGTGGAACAGTTACGCAAAAAGTTCTGCATCAGGGACGGGGGAACAAGTTTTATTTTCTTTACCATAGACAGGAACAACGAAAAGACAGTCCTGGTCTGTGACAAATTATACTCCTAAAAAAAGCATATGTTCGGCCTGTTCAAAAAAAAGAAAAAAGAAACACTTCCGGAATACTGGAACGCCTACGAACAGCTTTTCAGGGAAAAAACCACTCCCTATATAGCTGACACCCGTTTTGTGATACTCGACACCGAAACCACAGGGCTCCATTACAGGTCCGACCGCATCCTGAGCATCGGGGCCATAACCGTACTCGACAACTCCATCTCCGTATCCGATATTTTCGAGGTGTATGTAAAGCAGGAAACCTTCAACCCGGAAACCGTAAAGATACACGGGTTGTTGCGCGAGGAAAAACAGGCAAACCGCATCTCCGAAGAAGAAGCCGTTCGCCTTTTTTTACAATATGCGGGAAATGCCGTACTGGTTGCACACCACGCCCGGTTCGACCTGACCATGCTCAACAATGCACTCAAACGCCTCGGGCTGCCCAAACTGAAAAACAGGGTACTCGACACTTCCACCCTGTACAACAGGGCAAGGATCATGTCGAACCTGATTGACAGAAACAAGAACCATTCCCTGGACGAACTGGCCGAAACGCTGAACGTTGCCAGGAACGACCGGCATACCGCTGCCGGGGATGCCTATATCACCGCCCTGGTATTTCTTAAAATACTCGCAAGGCTCAAACAGAAGGGTACGGTCAGGACCCGTGACCTGTTCAGTCCGGAATCCCGGTGATCACGGGCAAGGGCAATACGGTTATCATACCCGTTGTTTTACACCGCGCTGTCGATGATCTCCGAAACCACTTCCGGGTTCAGCAAGGTAGAAGTATCCCCGAGGTTACTGGTATCTCCCGATGCGATCTTGCGGAGGATACGTCTCATGATCTTGCCGCTTCTCGTTTTGGGGAGACCATTGACAAACTGTATCTTGTCCAGTTTGGCAATAGGGCCGATATGCTCTGAAATATGCTGGTTGATCTCCCGGGTAAGGTTTTCCCTGTTTCTCGTTTCACCGGTCTCTTTCAGCATGATGTATCCGCACAGTGCATTTCCCTTCACTTCATGAGGAAAACCTACAATGGCAGATTCCGCGACTGCCGGATGTTCGTTGATCGCATCTTCTATAGGGGCCGTACCCAGGTTGTGCCCGGACACAATGACCACATCGTCTACGCGCCCGGTAATCCGGTAGTACCCTACTTCATCTCTCAGGGCCCCGTCGCCGCTGAAATATTTTCCCGGAAAGGCGGAAAAATAAGTTTCCTTATACCTGCGGTGGTCGCCCCAGATCGTCCTGGCCATACCCGGCCACGGAAACTTGATGCAGAGACTTCCCACCACCTGGTTATTTTCGATCTCATTCCGTTTCTCGTCCATCAGAACGGGCTGGACACCGGGCAACGGAAGGGTGGCATAGGTAGGTTTGGTAGGAGTGGCAAATGCTACCGGGGAGATCATGAGCCCTCCTGTTTCCGTCTGCCACCAGGTGTCGACAACCGGGCATTTCTTATTACCTACATGGTCATTATACCAGTGCCAGGCTTCTTCGTTGATCGGCTCTCCGACAGATCCGAGCACCTTGAGGGACGAAAGGTCATACCTGGTCACCCAGTCGGTACTCTCTTTCGCCAATGCCCTGATGGCCGTCGGGGCCGTATAAAACTGGGTCACCTTATGTTTGTCCACAACCTCCCAGAACCTTCCGAAATCAGGATATGAAGGCACTCCTTCAAACATCACGGTAGTTGCCCCGTTGGCCAGGGGACCGTACAGAATATAGGAATGGCCCGTAACCCATCCGATATCGGCGGTGCACCAGAAGACATCTTTCTCCTCGTACTGAAATACATTTTTAAAGGTATAGGCTGTGTATATCATATATCCGGCGGTAGTGTGCAACATCCCTTTCGGCCTTCCCGTAGACCCTGACGTATAGAGAATGAACAAGGGGTCCTCGGCATCCATAACCTCTGCTATCGACTCTCCCGAAGCCTCTTCGAGAAGCGGCTGCAACCATATGTCCCGGCCTTTTTTCATGTCGATACCGGCTCCCGTACGCTTTACGACCAGTACGCTTTCCATTTCGGGGCAGTCCTCCAGGGCTTCGTCTACAATACTCTTGAGATCGATGGTCTTGTTGCCCCTGAACCCTCCGTCGGAGGTAATCAGCACTTTGGAACCGCAGTCCCGTACCCGGGTGGAAAGTGCTGTCGAGGAAAACCCGGCAAACACCACGGAATGTATAGCCCCGATACGCGCACAGGCCAGTACAGCCACCGCCAGCTCGGGGATCATGGGCAGGTAGATACATACGCGATCACCCTTTTTCACGCCCTGGTCGCGCAATACGTTAGCCATTTTACAGACCCTGACGTAGAGTTCGTTATAAGAGATATGCTGCGCTTCCTCCTTAGGATCGTTAGGTTCGAAAATGATGGCGGTTTTGTCTCCGCGTTTGGCCAGGTGCCGGTCTATACAGTTTTTGGTAATGTTGAGCTTGCCGTTTACAAACCACTTTACCTCCGCATCTTCAAGACGGTGCTCCAGCACCTTGTCCCATTTCTTATACCATACAAAATCTTCGGCGATCTTGGACCAGAACTTCCGCGGCTCCCTTACCGACTTTTTATATACCTTGAAATATTGCTCCAGACTCTTGATTTCGTAAGCACCCATAATTTTTTTCCTTTCTTTAATAGTTGTATGTTAGCAGTAATTATTTTCAACAAAAAAACACAGTAATATCCGAAAACAATATCCGCTTTTTACAGGATATTAAAGCTTTTTCAGAAATTTAATGTGTCGTTCGCTGTAAGATATACCAAATATATAATTAAAATCCTCTTTTTCCCTATTTTTTAAAACCAAATCTTATTGCGGTTATCCCGGATCAAAGAATCTTCAACAGCATAACGGCTAAAAAAAGATTTAACTGCGTTGAGCCCTTCGGGGTTCTCCTACCGTACCCACGACGTATCTATGGTAAGTTGCTCCATTTTAAAAACTCCCCTCTTCAGATGAAGAGGGGTGGGCAGCTATGCTGGCCGGGGAGTTTTGACCGGCCTGAACTTTAGCGTATATTCCCAAAGGTTTGGGATTATCCTTATGATCCGGGCTTTCAAAACCCTCCGTCTCATCAAAGATGAGCCACCTCCCTTCGTCTGAAGGGAGGAGTTATGTGTAGGTTTATCACATTTGATAAATGAAGACTAAAACGTTATCTTCATTGATGCGCTTGCTTAAACGTTAGGTCTCTGAATGACAAAGCCCTGTCATTCAGAACGTATTACTCCCGGGACACGTATGTTTTCGACGATCTCCTGTACGTTCTCCGGCGGGGCCGGGGTAAAACGGCTGACCAGGAGGGCCACGGCAAAATTGACCAGCATGGCCACCATGCCGAAACCTTCCGGAGATATGCCAAACCACCAGTCTGCCTCCGTTCCGCCTCCGAAGAGATCGAACTTGAACTTCATCATGTAAAACAGCATCAGCAATATCCCGGTCACCATACCACTGACAGCCCCTTCCTTGTTCATCCGCTTGTAGAAGATACCGAGTATGATAGCCGGAAAAAACGATGCAGCCGCCAGTCCGAAAGCGAGGGCAACCACGGCAGCGACAAATCCCGGCGGATTTATTCCGAAATACGCCGCAATGATCACGGCGCAGGCGGCACTGCCCCGGGCCACCCACAACTCGTTCTTTTCAGACATCCCGGGTTTGAGCTGCTTCTTGACAAGATCATGGGCTACCGACGTGGAAATGACCAGGAGTAAGCCCGCCGCCGTAGAAAGCGCCGCGGCCAGCCCTCCCGCTGCAACAAGGGCAACGACCCAATTGGGAAGCCTTGCTATTTCGGGATTGGCCAGGACCATGATATCGTTGTCAATATCCAGCTCGTTGTGTTCCTTATCCGCTATATACTGTATATGCCCGTCGCCGTTCTTATCCGTAAAATTCAATAGTCCCGTGGTTTCCCAGTTGGTAAACCACTCCGGCATTTCCGAATAGGGCCTGCCGCTTACCGTCTCTATCAGGTTGGTCCGCGCGAAGGCCGATACCGCAGGAGCCGTAGAATAGAGGATAACGATAAACAACAAGGCCAGGCCGGCCGATTTCCGGGCATCCCTGACCCTGGGCACGGTAAAAAACCGCACTATGACATGCGGCAGGCCGGCTGTCCCTACCATCAGGGCCACCGTAATGGCAAATACATCTATCATGCTCTTGCTCCCTTCCGTATACCTGGCAAAACCGAGCTCTTCCGAAAGCCCGTTCAGCTTATCGAGCAGGTATACCCCCGATCCGTCCGAAAGCGTACTTCCCATGCCCAGCTGGGGCACCGGGTTTCCTGTCATCTGGATCGAAATAAAGATAGCCGGCACCATAAATGCGAAGATCAGCACACAGTACTGCGCCACCTGGGTATAGGTAATCCCTTTCATGCCTCCAAGAACGGCATAAAAAAGAACGATCACCATGCCTATAACCACCCCCGTATTGATATCGACTTCCAGAAAACGTGAAAATACCACCCCCACTCCGCGCATCTGCCCGGCTACATAAGTAAAGGATACTATAAGTGCACATAAAACCGCCACGATACGCGCCGTACCCGAATAATAGCGGTCGCCGATAAAATCAGGCACCGTAAATTTTCCGAACTTGCGAAGGTACGGTGCCAGGAGCAGGGCCAGCAGCACATATCCTCCCGTCCAGCCCATAAGGTAAACAGCCCCGTCGTATCCCATAAAGGAAATAATGCCTGCCATGGAAATAAAAGAAGCGGCAGACATCCAGTCGGCCGCGGTAGCCATCCCGTTCGCCAGGGGAGAAACCCCGCCGCCCGCAACATAGAATTCTTTGGTAGACCCTGCACGCGACCATATTGCAATGCCGATATAGAGTGCAAACGATACCGCTACGAAAATATAAGTCCAGACCTGTACGCTCATCGAGGAAAAACTACTCATCATAACCGTATTTCCTGTCCAGCCCGTTCATCAGGCGGACATATACAAAAATGAGCACTACGAAGACATACATCGACCCCTGCTGGGCAAACCAGAAGCCCAGTTCAAAGCCGCCTATCCGGATGGTATCGAGTACATCCCTGAACAATATTCCCGCCCCGTAAGAAACCAGGAACCAAATGAGAAGAAGGACCAGAAGATATTGTACGTTTTCCTTCCAGTACGCTTTTGATTTTCGTTTTGAAGTCATCATATTTAGTTTTCACCGATAAATATAATATTTTAACCCAAAAACACCTATATTATCAGTAAAAACCACCCAAAAACAACAAAACTGCAACAGAGGATTAAAATAACCAACAATTACGGGAGCCATCACCCTTTCCACAATCCCTTCTTCAGCCCATTCCCGATTTGACTCATTGACACATTATCTCATTGGCATATTGGCACATTATCTCATTGACACATTACCTCTTACCGCTGCGTCACATCCATGCCCGGAGGGTATTTCTCCAGAATGCTGTTTACAAATTCACGGATGCGTTCGTCCTTCTTATCCATTCTCGAAGTGAGGTAGCCCGTTCCTTTTCCCTGCCATACCAGTTCGTTGCGGCCGGCATCGATAAAATCTATAAAGAGGGAGCCCTCCGTTGAAGTGGATACATTCGGGTAGGCCATGCCCCACCAGTATGGGTTCCAGCCCCAGCCCCAGCCGTAATTGTTATAGACATCGACCCGTTCTTTTTCGGTAGTAAATATACTGACCAGCATATCCGGGTTATCGGATTTGGTAAGTCCTTTGGCTGTCAGTCCTGCCTCGATGGCCCTCAGTATCCGTTTCTTGTCCAGGTCGGAGATCTCCGCCTTATCGATGCCAGGCTTAAAAAAGGCGAAAGTCCTGTACTGTGCAAAATTTACCTGTCTGTCATAATCTGCTGCCACCCTTACCGAGGCACAGGATCCGGCAACAAGGGCCAGGATCATTAAGGGTAATAATCGTATTGGTTTCATTTGGCTTGTTTTTTAATTGAACTGTATATACGCGATAATCCGTTATCCGGATCAAAAAATCCATCCATCTCAGGCAACTATCTAAAATACAAATTTCAGGCCGTTTTCCCATCAAACAGCTTGTTAAAACTACAGCCCTTCCAGCAGGTCGTCGTCTACCCCGTAGGGAAGGGTGACCTTCAGCAGGGGTTCCGCATCCATGGCCCTTTTAGCTGCAAACACGGCCTCCTCATTTCTCGCCCAGCTTCTCCGGGCTATACCGTTATTCACATCCCAGAACAGCATGGAACGAAGCCTGCGGCCGGCCTCTTCAGTACCATCAAGAACCATGCCGAAGCCCCCGTTTATCACTTCACCCCATCCTACACCTCCACCGTTGTGGATACTCACCCAGGTAGCACCCCGGAAACTGTCGCCGATCACGTTGTGAATGGCCATATCGGCCGTAAAACGCGAACCGTCGTATATATTGGAGGTCTCCCGGTACGGCGAATCGGTCCCCGACACATCGTGATGATCGCGTCCCAGGACTACCGGCCCTATCTCCCCGCGGGCTATGGCATCGTTAAAAGCCTTTGCTATCCCTATACGCCCATCGGCATCGGCATACAGTATACGCGCCTGCGATCCCACCACGAGTTTATTGGCCCGGGCTCCCTGTATCCACCGGATATTGTCGGCCATCTGTTGCCGGATCTCCCCGGGCGATTCCCTTCTCAGTGCCTCGAGAACTTCACAGGCCAGGGCATCGGTACGGGCGAGGTCCTCCTCCTTTCCGCTGGTACATACCCAGCGGAAAGGCCCGAAACCGTAGTCGAAGCACATGGGCCCCATAATATCCTGCACATAGGAAGGATAACGGAATTCCCTTTCTTCCGGACCGGCCTCCCTGCCACCGGGCGCCCATACGTCGGCCCCCGCTCTCGACGCTTCGAGAAGAAAAGCATTGCCGTAATCAAAGAAATAGGTACCTCCTGCGGTATGACGGTTAACCGCCTCTGCATGCCTTCGCAGGCTTTCCCGCACCTTTTCCCTAAACGCCTCCGGGTCACCGGCCATCATGCGGTTGGCTTCCTCAAAACCCATACCTGCCGGGTAGTATCCTCCCGCCCACGGGTTATGGAGGGAGGTCTGGTCCGATCCGAGGTCGATACGGATCCCCTCCCGGTCAAAATGCTCCCATACATCGACCACATTCCCCTGGTAGGCTATGGAAACCACTTCTTTCCCTGCAACAGCCTTCCTTACGCGTACTGCCAGTATCTCAAGGTCGTCGGTCACCTCATCCACCCATCCCTGGGAATGACGTGTATGTACCGCCTTGGGGTTTACTTCCGCACAAACCGTAACACAGCCCGCAATGCTGCCCGCCTTCGGCTGGGCCCCGCTCATTCCTCCCAGCCCGGAAGTGACGAACAATGCCCCCGTGCCCTCCTCTTCACGGCCGGACGGCTGTTTTCCTATCTTCCTCAGGGCATTCATCACGGTGATGGTAGTTCCGTGCACAATGCCCTGGGGTCCGATGTACATATAGCTGCCGGCCGTCATCTGTCCGTACTGGGTAACGCCCAGCGCATTGAAACGCTCCCAGTCGTCGGGAGCGGAGTAATTGGGGATCATCATCCCGTTGGTCACTACCACCCTCGGAGCTTCCTTATGAGATGGAAACAGGCCCATCGGGTGCCCGGAATACATGACCAGGGTCTGTTCATCGGTCATTTCAGCCAGGTATTTCATGGTGAGGCGGTACTGGGCCCAGTTCTGGAATACCGCGCCATTGCCCCCGTAGGTGATCAGTTCATGAGGGTGCTGGGCCACTGCCGGGTCCAGGTTGTTCTGGATCATCAGCATAATGGCCGCCGCCTGCCTGCAACGTGCAGGGTATTCCCCTATCGGGCGGGCGTACATCGGGTAATCCGGTCTCAGGCGATACATATAGATACGGCCGTATGTTTCGAGTTCCCGCGAAAACTCAGGTAATAGTACGGCGTGGTGTTCGGGTTCGAAATAGCGAAGTGCATTGCGCAGGGCCAGTTTCTTTTCCTTGGCAGTGAGAATATCTTTTCGCCCGGGCGCATGGTTTACGGTATGGTCATAAGGTTTTACCGAAGGTAATTTTTTCGGGATACCCTCCAGAAGCGCTTCTTGAAATGTCATAGTGTAAAAATATTGTGCAATTGCCGGACGGAATCTCATCCTCCCCCGACGGTAACTGCAATTTCCGGAATAATAAAAGAGCTGCAAAATGCGGCCACGGTGACCGCTTACGGGCCAAAAAGCTACGGATACCTGATATCTGCCCTGTGATGGGTACAGGCAATCCTGATCCTGTATCGGAATGTGCTGTTTTTCCTCATCGTTTCAAAGCTGTTTTCCGGTCGTAGCCATAAGGACAATGCCTGCAACCGCTCTCACAGCAGTACCCTCTTTTCAGGTGATACTGTTCGGTAAATACCTTATACCCTTTTTCAGAAAGGTAATAATCTCCTTCTTCTATGGGAATAATTTTTCTTTTCAAAACGCTAACCGGCCATTTAAATGGTTCCCTGAGCGGTCAGGTGTTAAAAACTTTCATTTTGACACCTCTCCGTCTCTTCTTATATTTACAAATATAATTTTTTGAGATCATTCCCGGAAACGACTTATGATATTAATTTCAAGACACCTGATCCCGAAACGGTATGCCGGGCTTACCTTATGGCCGGTGATTTTCCTCAAAACGCCGGAGCTCAGAAACGACCCCGTGCTGGTAAACCACGAAAAGATACACCTGCGGCAGCAGGCAGAATTACTCGTACTTCCCTTTTATGTCCTGTACGGTCTCGAATGGCTGTACGGATTGCTGAAATACCGCGATATTCACAGGGCCTACCGCCAGATCAGTTTCGAACGTGAGGCCTACACCAACGAACAAAACCCCAACTACCTGAAGACGAGAGATTCGTGGCGGTTTACCTATTACTTTTTTAACGCTTCTTAACATGGTCATGGCATTTTTTTTGCTGTCCTTTTAACAAAAAAAACGTGTAAAAAATGAAACGGTTAGCCTTTTTATTCACTGTATTTTTTGCCGTCCTGTCCTGTTCCGGGCAGGAAAAACCGAATCACGGCATTTCAGAACATCAGAACGGGGAACAGGATACCATTCCCCGGCCCAGGGAAAGCTGGAAGGTAGACAAGGAAGTCGATGAAAACGGGAATGTGATCCGGATGGATTCTACCTATACCTGGTCTTTCTCTTCAGACGGCCGGGACATGTCGCCGGAAACCGTGGACAGCCTTATGAACAGTTTCAGGCAAAGACTGGGTTCGGGAATGCCTGCCGGTTTCGGGAACGATTTTTTCGGGTCGTTTTCATCCGACTCTGCCTTCTTCGCTCCTTTTAGCGGGGACAGCCTGTTTATAAAGCAGATGGAAGAACACCACAGCATGTTTGAAGAGATGATGCGCAGGGCCGATTCCATACACCGCAATGCCGGAAAATCGTTCGGAAAAATGGAAAAAATTTAGGGCGCTATCCCCTACCTTTGTCCTTTTAACAATATTATTTTGAACCAGGACATTCATACTGCCCTATTACAACAAAAAGGGATCAGGCTTGCCGTAAAGCGGGAAGACCTGATCCACCCCCTTATTCCGGGCAATAAGTACCGGAAACTCAAATACAATCTTATCAAGGCCCGTGACGAAGGCTCGGATACGCTGCTTACCTTCGGAGGGGCCTATTCCAATCATATCGCAGCTACTGCCGCTGCGGGTCGCGAATACGGTTTCAAGACCATCGGCATCATACGCGGCGAGGAACTTCAGGACCGTACAGACCGCAATCCCACACTCCGCTTTGCACAGGAACAAGGCATGGACTTCAGGTTTGTTTCCCGGGAAGACTTCAGAAAAAAACAGGACGAAAGCTTTATCGCCGGACTCCGGCGGGAGTTCGGCCGTTTTTACCTGATCCCGGAAGGGGGTACCAATGAGCTTGCCGTAAAGGGCTGTGAAGAGATCCTTGCTCCCGGAGACAGCACCTACGACTACGTCTGCTGCGCCGTCGGTACGGGAGGTACCCTGTCCGGACTCATCAACAGCGCGGGAGACCAACAGAAAGTATTGGGTTTTCCGGCGCTTAAAGGTAGCTTTTTAAACGAGGATATTTGTAAATTTGCCCGAAGCGGTAACTGGCAGCTGATGGAAGGCTTTCATTTTGGCGGGTATGCACGGGTAGACGAAACACTGGTCCGTTTTATCAACGATTTCAGGAAACAGACCGGGATACCCCTGGACCCGGTGTATACGGGAAAGATGATGTACGGCATCCTGGCACTCGTCAGGCAAGGATATTTCGAGAACGGAGCTTCCATACTGGCCATCCACACGGGAGGGCTTCAGGGCATTGCCGGCATGAACCGGACCCTCGAACGGAAGGGATTACCGCTTATCGATAAAGATTAAAGTGATATTGTCCGGGTAAACAGGGACACACCATAACTGACAAGAACATGCGAAAAACAGTATCGTTACTTATTATTCTGGGACTGATAGCCGCTTCCTGCGGGTCGAAAAAAAAGGCAGCTCAAAAAAAACATTCCAAAAAAGGACGAACCGCCCACGTCACTCCGAAACCTGTTAAAACACCGGACAAAGAACATGAAAGAACTGCTGAATTCAAACCGGTAATGGTCAATTCGACTGAAGAATACATCCGCTATTTTGCTCCCATAGCACAGGATGAGATGCGCGAATTCGGTATCCCGGCAAGCATCACCCTCGCCCAGGGTATCCTTGAAAGCGGCTCGGGACGCGGGGAACTCACCCTGAAGACCAACAACCATTTCGGCATCAAATGCCACACAGGCTGGGAAGGAGGTATGGAATATCACGACGACGATGAAAAAGGGGAATGCTTCCGCAAATACAACGACCCTTATACCTCGTACAGGGACCACTCGCTCTTCCTCACCTCCCGCAGCCGTTACGCCCCGCTCTTCGATCTCCGGACGGATGACTACAAGGGCTGGGCCAAGGGACTTCGCAAGGCAGGATACGCCACAGACCCGAGATATCCCCAGAAACTCATAGGCCTTATTGAGCGCTACGAATTATACCGTTACGACGACCAGGTGCTCCGCAGTCCGGAAGGAAGAAAACAACTGAAAAATACCGGGAAACAAATACATGTCGTACGCCGTGGCGACACCCTGTATTCCATATCAAGAAGATATAACACCACGGTAGACGCCCTCAAAAGGGCAAACCGCCTCCGCAGCGACAATATCGCCGTAGGCCAGGAATTAAAAATACGATAGCCCACACTACCAACTACCAACTAAGAACTAACAAACTCTAAGAACTGCACCCATATGAAATACCAGAGAAGCAGCGCACTATTCACAGAAGCCGAAAAATATATCCCCGGGGGGGTCAACTCCCCCGTACGGGCCTTCAAATCGGTAGGAGGAACCCCTGTTTTTATAGAAAAGGCCAAAGGGGCCTACCTGTATGATGCCGACGGGAACAGGCTTATCGATTATATCGCCTCCTGGGGCCCCATGATCCTGGGGCATGCCCACGAACCGGTGATCAGGGCGGTGACCGGAAAAGCCGAAAAGGGCACCTCTTTCGGGATGCCTACGGAGACGGAAACCGAAATAGCCCGCCTTGCGGTATCGATGGTCCCGAATATCGATAAGATACGTTTTGTGAACAGTGGTACGGAGGCCTGTATGAGTGCCGTGCGACTGGCCAGGGGGTATACCGGCAGGGAAAAGATCATCAAGTTTGCAGGGTGCTACCACGGCCATTCCGATGCCTTCCTGATCCAGGCCGGAAGCGGAGCGGTAACTTTCGGATCTCCGAACAGCCCGGGAGTTACCCGCGGAACTGCACAAGACACCTTACTGGCCGGCTACAACGACCTTGAAGGGGTAAAGGCCCTGTTCGAAGCCAATAAAAACGAGATTGCTGCCGTCATCATAGAACCCGTAGCAGGGAATATGGGATGCATACTTCCCGAAGAAGGTTTCCTGCAGGGGCTCCGTGCCCTCTGTGACGATAGCGGTGCCCTGCTTATTTTTGACGAAGTAATGACCGGGTTCCGGCTTGCCAGGGGAGGCGCCCAGGAACTCTTTAATATCCAGGCGGATATCGTAACCTTTGGCAAGGTGATCGGTGGCGGGCTTCCCGTAGGGGCTTTTGCCGCCCGTAATGAGATCATGAACCATCTCGCTCCCCTGGGCCCCGTGTACCAGGCAGGGACACTGAGCGGTAACCCGCTGGCCATGAGCGCCGGCCTGGCCATGCTCTCCGAACTGAACGACAGGCCGGAGATCTTTAAGAGCCTCGAAGAAAAAACGCTGTACCTCCACAAGGGGATAAGCAGGGTACTGACCAGGCACGACATCCCACACCGTATCAACCGCCTGGGGTCCATGATATCCGTACATTTCACCGATGAGGAGGTAAAAGATTTCGGGAGCGCCGCTACGGGGAACAACGACCGCTTTAAAAAATTCTTTCACGGCATGCTGAACGAAGGCATCCACCTTCCGCCAAGCGCCTTTGAAAGCTGGTTCCTCAACGATGCCCTGAGTTATGATGACCTGGATCTCACCATCAATGCCGTGGAGAAGACGGCGATATCCCTTTAACAGCATGGCAGAGGATACACTTGTACGTTGGGGAATTATAGGCTGCGGTAATGTTACCGAAAAGAAAAGCGGCCCTGCCTACCAGAAAACGGCAGGCTTTGAGGTCGCTGCAGTGATGCGGCGGGATCAGGACAAGGCACGGGATTATGCAAAAAGGCACGGGATACGGAAATATTATACCGATGCAGATGCCCTTATACGGGACGAAGAGATCGATGCCGTCTACATTGCCACCCCGCCGGATACCCACAAATATTACGCGCTGAAAACGGCACAGGCCGGAAAACCCTGCTGTATCGAAAAACCGATGGCTCCTTCCTATGCAGACTGCCTTGACATACAGCAGGCGTTCGAAAATGCCGGAATCCCACTCTTTGTCGCGTACTATCGCCGTTCCCTGCCCAGGTTTACCCAGGTAAAGGACTGGCTTCACAGCGATCAGATAGGCACAGTACGACATATCAGCTGGCACCTGGCCAAACCGGCAACTTCCCGGGACCTTTCCGGGGAATACAACTGGCGTACCGATCCGGAGATCGCTCCGGGAGGCTATTTTGACGACCTCGCAAGCCACGGACTGGACCTGTTTACCTTTCTTCTCGGCGAGGTCAGGGACGTATACGGTATCAGTGTCAACCAGCAGGGCCTTTACGGGGCCAAAGACGCCATGACGGCCTGCTGGCTGCACGACAGCGGTATTACGGGTTCCGGAAGCTGGAATTTCGGAAGCCACTCCCGTGAAGACCGGGTAGAGATCTTCGGCAGCAGGGGAAAAATCACCTTCTCCGTTTTCGAAGAAGCCCCCGTGGTACTGGCCCGTGAGGAGGATACCCGGGAGTGTTTTATCAACAACCCGGAAAACATACAGCTATATCATGTGCAAAATATAAAAAAACACCTGGACGGGAAGGGTATACATCCCTCTACCGGTACTACGGCCATGCATACGGCGTGGATCATGGATAAAATACTCGGTACAGTCTAAAAGGCCTTCTTTCCCCGGGAATCATAAAAATTGACACAAAAAACATTGCCTGTTTCATTATAATTACATTACTTTGCTCCCTCATTCCGTCCGCCCTCACGGGGCCGGAAAGAAAAGTTCAGAAAAATAATAGACGTTATCAAGAAAGGCAGAGGGAATAGACCCGTGGAAGCCTTAGCAACCCTCCCTCACGGAGAAGGTGCTACATTCTACCCCGGAAGGGGAAAGATAACACCGTGTTTTTATTGCACGGTCAGGCGCAATCGACTTTCCGTATACGCTTTTCTTGTAACATCAAATAGTACAGATATAAAAAAGGTTACATTGAACAGCAATTTACACCAGTTAGAGATCAGGGATTTTGTCACCGACAGTGGTGTACAGACCGGCTGTATCCCGCTTTCATACCAGGTTTTCGGACCACCGCCGGGAGAGGCCCCGGTAATCCTGGTCAATCATGCCCTTACCGGAAATTCCGGAGTGGCCGGGGAAAACGGGTGGTGGAAAGACCTTATCGGGAAAGGCAAGGGTATCGACACCTCGGTATATACCGTGCTGGCCTTCAACGTTCCCGGTAACGGGTATGACGGTTTTGTCATCGACAATTACAAGGATTTTGTGGCACGCGACATGGCGCGCATTTTCCTGCTGGGGCTGGAACAGCTGGGTATCCCGAAATTATTTGCACTGATAGGGGGCTCCCTTGGGGGTGGCATAGCCTGGGAAATGGCCGTACTGGACCCGGATATTACCGAACACCTTATTCCCATTGCATCCGACTGGAAATCGACCGACTGGCTGATCGCCAACTGCCAGGTACAGGAGCAGTTCCTGGTCAACTCCAAAAATCCCGTTCACGATGCCCGTATGCATGCCATGCTGTGCTATCGTACCCCTGCTTCGTTCAAAACACGGTTTAACAGGACGACCAACGAGGAACTACAGGTCTTTAATGTAGAGAGCTGGCTGCTGCACCACGGCAACAAATTGCAGGAGCGTTTCCAGCTGGCGGCCTACAAGCTGATGAACCAGCTGCTCAGGACCATCGACGTCACACGCCATCACAGGGAACACTTTAATGTCCTGGAGTCGATCAATGCCAATATTCACATCATCGGGGTGGATTCCGACCTCTTTTTTACGGCGGAAGAAAACCGGGAAACCCACAAGCAACTGGCACAGGCCCACGACAGGGTCACCTACGGGGAAATACATTCCGTACACGGGCACGACGCTTTTTTAATAGAATTCGAACAACTGGAAAAACTCATAGGAGGCATCTTCCGGAAAGGGAAAAACAGCAAGAGAATGAAAGTACTGAAGTTTGGCGGAAAATCACTGGCCAACGGAGCAGGCATTACCAATGCACTGCAGATTATAGAGGATAAAATAACGCAGGGAGAAAAGATTACCATAGTGGTTTCCGCAAGGGGTAATGCGACCAACGAACTGGAAGACATCCTCGAAAAAGCAGCCGGAGGCGAAGATTACACCACACTACTGAACGCTTTTAAGGACTATCAGCAGGGCGGTTTTGACTATGTGGACTTCACTGCCGAATTCACCGAACTGGAAAAACTGTTTGAAGGAGTACGACTGCTGGGAGATTACAGTTCCAAGATCAAGGATCAGATCCTGTCAAAGGGAGAGGTCATTTCTGCCAGGCTCATTACGGAAGTCCTGAAACACAAAGGATTGCCTGCCGTGTTTACCGACACCCGAAAGCTTATTAAAACCGATGAAAAATTCGGAAATGCCCAGCCCCTGGAAAAACTGTCCAAGGAAAACGTGCTCCGGCATTTCGAAGCACACAACCACGACACCATAAATATCGTAACCGGTTTTATCGCTTCCAACGCCAAAAACGAAACGACGACCCTCGGGAGAAACGGCAGCAATTACACCGCTTCACTTATCGCCAATTTCCTCGATGCCGAAGAATTGCAGAGTTACACGCATGTGGACGGTATCTTTACCGCCAACCCGGAACTGGTTCCGGATGCACAGCGCATAGAACAGTTGTCTTATAACGAAGCTAACGAAATGGCCAATTTCGGGGCAACCATACTGCATGCAAAAACCATCATTCCGCTTATCGAAAAAAATATCCCGTTACGGATACTCAATACCTTCAACAACGACAATAAGGGAACGCTGATTACCTCTGCACCCAACAAAGAAGGCATAAAATCGCTCTCCGTACTGGAGGATGTGGCATTGCTCAATCTCGAAGGCCGCGGCCTTCTGGGAAAAGCAGGGGTGGATGCCAGGATCTTCCGGGCGCTCGGCGACAGCAACATCAGTGTCAGCATTATTTCACAGGGATCTTCGGAACGTGGTATAGGGCTCGTCGTGGATGCGGAAAACGCCACCAGGGCCATTGTGGAACTCGAAAAGGAATTCGAAAAAGACTTTTATTCGAAAGACGTCAATAAAATCTCTGCCGTAGACGATGTTTCGGTCATATCTATTGTCGGGCAGGACCTGAGCACTTTCCACAAACCGTACAACGCCCTGATCCGGAACCAGGTAGTCCCCCTGCTTTTTAACAATACCGTTACCGGGAAAAACGTCAGCCTTGTGGTCAGGAAATCCCAGCTTCACAAAGCATTGAATGTCATTCACGGGGAAATTTTCGGGATTTCCAAAAAGATCAACATTGCCATTTTCGGGCATGGACTGGTGGGAGGAACGCTTATCGAACAGATCCTCTCCTCGGCAGATACTATTGAGAAACGCAAAAATATCCGCCTGAATATTTTCGCGGTAGCCAATTCCCGAAAAGCATTGCTGGACAAAAAGGGCATCGGGGCAGACTGGAAAGACGCCATCGGGAACAGTGCATCCCCATCGGGAGCAGAAACTGTTATTGCCTATGCCAAAGCACACCACCTCGAAAACCTGATCGCCATAGACAATACGGCCAGTACGGACTTCGTGGAGCACTACATCGGGCTTGTCGAAAACGGTTTTGACATCGTGTCATCCAACAAAATAGCGAATACCCTAAGCTATAATTTTTATAAGGAATTGAGGGAAACACTGGACCGGAACCAGAAACAGTATCTTTACGAGACCAACGTAGGTGCCGGCCTGCCGCTTATCGATACCATAAAGCTCCTCCATCTTTCCGGGGAGAATATCACGGGGATCAAAGGGGTATTCTCCGGATCGCTCAGTTACCTGTTCAACACCTTTTCACTGGAAGACCGGCCTTTCAGCGGTGTACTGCAGGAAGCTATCGACAACGGGTTTACCGAACCCGACCCGAGGGAGGACCTTTCCGGTAATGATGTGGGAAGAAAACTGCTCATCCTGGCACGGGAACTGGACCTGCATAACGAATTCGGTGATATTAAAATCCAGAACCTTATCCCGGAAGCTTCCGGACTTCGCGAGGGCGAGCCTTCCGATTTCCTGTCGCGCCTGGGTGAACTCGATGCGCCTTACGCAGAAATCAAAGCCAGGCAGGAACCCGGGCATGTTTTGCGGTATATCGGAGAACTTTCCGGAGACCTGCAACAGGATAAAGGCATCCTCGAGGTAAAACTCGTTTCCGTACCCGAACAGAGTGCCCTTGGCCAGGTCAAAGGTTCCGACTCCATATTCGAGATCTATACGGAGTCCTACGGTACACGGCCGTTAGTAATCCAGGGTGCCGGCGCAGGGGCCCAGGTAACGGCACGCGGGGTCTTCGGGGACATTCTGAGACTGGCGGATAAAGGGGAATAAGGATCAGTCCCGGGAGGTCAAATCCTCGGGAATAACATAATAACACAATAACGGGCAATGAAAAAACAACATTTTGAAACCGATGCCATACGGACACAGACAGAGCGGACAGAGTTCCTGGAACACACCAGCCCGCTGTACCTGACGTCGAGCTTTATATTTGAAGATGCAGAAGACATGAGGGCTTCTTTTGCAGAAGAGAAAGAACGGAACATCTATAGTCGCTTCACCAATCCGAACACCTCGGAGTTCGTAGAGAAAATATGCCACATGGAAGGAGCCGAAAGCGGGTATGCCTTTGCTACGGGAATGGCTGCGGTGTTTTCCACCTTTGCGGCCCTGCTGAACAGCGGCGACCACATTGTGGCGGCAAGGTCGGTGTTCGGCTCTACCCATACCCTGTTTACCAAATTTTTACCGAAATGGAATATCAACACTTCCTATTTCAAGGTAAACGAAACGGAAAAGATAACATCGCTGATCACACCGCAGACAAAAATACTTTTTGCAGAAACCCCGACCAACCCGGCCGTAGACATTCTCGACCTGGAACTATTGGGGGATATCGCAAAAAAGCACAACCTCATCCTGGTCATCGACAACTGTTTTGCTACCCCTTACCTGCAACAGCCCATAAAATTCGGTGCCGATCTGGTCATCCATTCCGCCACCAAACTGATAGACGGACAGGGACGTGTACTGGGAGGGATTACCGTAGGAAAAAAAGAACTTATCAGGGAAATTTACCTGTTCTCGCGCAATACGGGCCCCGCGCTGTCCCCTTTTAACGCATGGATATTGTCCAAAAGCCTGGAAACCCTGGCGGTAAGGGTAGACAGACATTGTGAAAACGCATTAAAGGTCGCCGGGTTCCTGGAAGACCATCCGCAGGTCAACTGGGTAAAATACCCCTTCCTGAAATCACACCCGCAGTATGAAGTGGCCAGAAAGCAGATGAATGCGGGAGGAAGTATAGTGGCCTTCGAAATAAAGGGCGGTGTGGAAGCCGGGCGCAAATTCCTGGATACCATTAAGATGTGCTCCCTTTCTGCCAATCTTGGGGATACCCGGACCATAGTGACCCACCCGGCCTCAACCACACACAGCAAACTCAGCGAAGAGGATCGGCTGCAGGTAAGCATTACGGACGGACTGGTAAGGGTTTCCGTGGGACTGGAAAATGTCGCGGATATTATTGCCGATCTGGACCAGGCTCTCCGGGCTTAAGACACCGGAATAAAAGTTACGTATGATATGCTCCCGGATTTAAAAGTTTTTTCTAATTTAGAGCAGACAATATAGAAGCTGTCTGAAATTTGTTTAAGGATAAAATTCAGACCGTTTCATAAACCTTTTCTCGTTATGAAAAATTATTTCGGTGTATTCATACTGGCCATTACCTTTGGTATTGTGGCCGAAAGTAAAGCCCAGAACTTCAGCGGACTCGACAAGAGCCCTGCCGACATTGCCTATTACCGTACCGACCGCAAGGCTCCCCCGATAGCCAAGGTGGTCTACGGCAGGCCGCAGAAAAAGGGAAGGCCCGTATTCGGTACCCTGGTCCCTTTTGACAAGGTGTGGCGTACAGGGGCCAACGAAGCTACGGAGATCACATTCTTCAAGGATGTGGTTTTCGGGGATGTTGAAGTCGCTGCAGGCACCTACACCCTCTACTCCATTCCCGGGGTAAAGGAATGGACTGTGATACTCAATAAGGCTACTGACGTATGGGGAGCATTTGACTATAAGGAAGCAAACGATGTGGCCCGTACCACGGTACCGGTAAGCTCCGGAAAGGAAGATCTCGAAGCGTTTTCCATAACCTTCGAGCCCGGTGAGAACGGGGCCGACCTCTACCTCGGGTGGGCTACCACAAGGATAAAAGTACCGATAGGTTTAAAATAGGCTTAATTGTGAACCCGCTACGGGTTCCGTACCCGGAAGCCCGGAAATTTCAGGCATGGTGTATGTTATTTCCGGGCTTTTATATTTTCCCGGACGGGAATGGTCAGTATACTTTTTCACCTCCGAGAAAGGTTCCCTCTACTTCTGTTCCGGGCAGTCCCTCTTCCGGAACTTCCATAATATCCCTGTCGAGAATAACAAAATCTGCCAGTTTACCCGGTTCTATACTTCCCTTTTCTTCATCTTCAAAATTGGAATATGCCGCCCATATGGTCATTCCTTTCAGGGCCTCTTCCCGGCTTAAGGCATTTTCAGGCTGAAATCCCCCTTCCGGGTATCCCTCCGTATCCTTCCGGGCCACGGCAGCATAAAAAGTGAGAAAGGGATTTACCTGTTCTACCGGAAAATCGGTACCGAGTGCTATAACCCCGGCTTCGTCCAACAGGTTTTTATAGGCATAGGCCTCCCTGCTGCGCTTTTCGCCCAGCCGGTCTTTTACCCAGTACATATCGCTGGTGGCATGGGTGGGTTGCACCGAAGGAATGATCCCCTGCCGGAAAAAGCCGATATCTTCCGGGCTTACCACCTGTGCGTGCTCTATTTTCCAGCGACGGTCCTTTTTCCCCTTCAGCACCCTGGCATAGGCCTTCAGGACAACGGCATTTGCCGAATCGCCTATGGCATGGGTATTCATCTGATAGTCGGAAGCAGCAATACGGCGGGCCAGTTTCCCGATCTCATCCACCGGCGTCACCATGGTGCCATAATGTCCCGGCCTGTCGGAATAAGGCTCCTTCAGTACGGCCCCTCCTGACCCCAGGGCACCGTCAGCAAATACTTTTACCGACCTCACATGCAGCTTATCGCTCTTCTGCACTCCCCTGGACAAAAAATAGATGATATCCTTTTTATGGTTACCTACCATCGCATAGATCCTTATATCCAGCTTTTTCATCCGTTGCAGGCTATCTATGAGCTCTATGACATCGCGGGACAGGCCCGCATCGTTCACCGTGGTAAGTCCGTACGAAAAACATATCTGCTGGGCATCGGTAAGTGCCCTGATCTGCCGGTTTCTTTCCGGGTCGGGAAATACGGCATTCACCAGTTCTACGGCACGGTCTATCAATATTCCCGTGAGCTTCCCGTTACGGACCACGATCTCCCCGTTTTCCACGGGAGTACCTGCAGTGATACCCGCCATGTCCAGCAATTTCTGGTTTACCAGCCAGGCGTGCCCGTCAATCCGCTGCAGTATCACGGGGGTATCCGGAAAAAGCCGGTCGAGCGCTGTCTTATCAGGAAATTCCTTTGTCTCCCAGTTGTTCTGGTCCCATCCCCTGCCGTAAATGAATTTGCTGCCCTTGTTTTTCCCGAAAGCCTGTACCCTCTCGAGCACTTCTTCAAAACTCCCTGTACCTTCGAGGTCTATTTGCTGGCGGTTGAGCCCTAATCCGTAAAAATGACAGTGTGCATCGATAAGCCCCGGTACTATGGTCTTGCTATTGGCATCGATAATCTCTCTTGCCGAGTAGCGATCTTCTATATGGGCCGTACTGCCCACATCCACAAACCTGCCATCCCTGATGGCGAAAGCCTGTGCCATACCAAAACCCGCATCTACGGTATACACTTTGGCATTGGTGACTATAATATCGACAGGTTCTTTTTGTTTACAGGCAGCGACAAGTAACAACCCGAAACACAGGACAGAAAGGTTATTTTTCATGAAAAGCAGATTATCTGGGTGGGTATAAAGTTAAGAAACGGGGCGCAAAAATTAAAATACAATTGCAGATTTCACGATCCGGAATGCCTGGCATAATTTCTCCACTTCTCTATACAGGAAACCATGTCTTCGGGAATTTCCGAATCGAAGCTGAGCATTTTTCCGCTGACCGGGTGTTCGAATCCCAGGGTTTTGGCATGCAGGGCCTGCCTGGGCAATACCTTAAAACAGTTCTCCACAAACTGCCTGTACTTGGTAAAAGTGGTCCCTTTGAGGATCTTGTCTCCCCCATAGCGTTCATCATTAAAAAGCGGATGCCCGATATGTTTCATATGTACCCGTATCTGGTGGGTCCTTCCCGTCTCCAGGCGACACGATACCAGGGTCACATATCCCAGGCGTTCGAGCACCTTATAATGGGTAACGGCTTCCTTTCCATGTGCCCCATCCTCAAAAACAGCCATTTGTAACCGGTTTTTGGGATGGCGCCCTATATGCCCCCTTATCGTACCTTCGTCTTCCTCCACATTTCCCCATACCAGGGCTACATATTCCCGTTCACTGGTCTTTTCGAAAAACTGCCGTGCCAGGCGGGTCATGGCCTGTTCCGTTTTGGCTATGACCAGTAATCCGCTGGTATCCTTGTCGATACGGTGTACCAGCCCGGGCCTTTCATTGCTGTTTTTAGGGAGGTGTTCGAAATGGTATACCAGGGCATTGATCAATGTTCCGCTGTAATTGCCGTGTCCGGGATGCACGACCATTCCCGCCGGCTTGTTTACCACCAGCAGTTCATCGTCTTCATATACGATATCCAGCGGGATATTTTCCGGGGTGAGCAGGTATTCGTAGGGAGGATGTTCAAACAATACCTTTACCTCATCTTCTGCCTTCACCCTGTAATTGGCCTTGACCACCACATCATTGACCCGGATATTCCCGTTTCTGGCCGCCTGCTGTATTTTATTTCTCGTGGCGTTTTCTATGAAATTCATCAGGTATTTGTCTACCCTCAGGGGTTCCTGCCCTTTTCCCGCCTTAAAACTATAGTGTTCGTATAATTCGTCGTCCTGTTCGTCCAACCCGTTATGCTCCGTCATTCTCCCCCGTATTAGTATCTTCGTTCTCCTCCACCTCCGCCTCGGCTTCGGCCTCTTTCTTTCGTTCTTCCGGTCCTCCGTCACCACAGACAAGATCTATTTTCGTCGTCTTCGGATACTGGTCGCCGGGAGCTATTTTTTTTCCCTGGTATTCGATGTAATACACCATATCCTTACCGATCTCATCGATATACTCTATACGCCCCACATCGAGCCCTACCGCTCTTAACATGGATTCGGCATTCCTTCGGGTCACCTGGATGATATTCGGCACGCTGACCTCCCGGTAGCCCGAGGGATTAATAGTCAGGTAAATTTTCCTGTTCCGCTTTACCGTACTTCCCCCCATCGGTTCCTGTTCTATAACGGAGTACCTGGGATATGACGGGTTAAAATTGGCCGAATCCAGTACTTCAAAACGAAGGTCTGCCTCCTCCAGGGTCTGCCTGACTTCATTAAGAGTTTTCTTTGACAGGTCGGGCACCGTGACGAACTCTCCGTGATTGGTCGTTATCTTGAGCCATTGCAATGCCAGCAACACCAGGGCAATCACCAGGGCAACAGCAACGGCGATCTGTATTAAAAACGTCTTACTGGCCAGGAATCTAAAAATACTCATATCCTTTATTTAGATGACAAAGATATAAAACTGTTTCCTTTCGGAAGCGGCGGCAAAGGCCGCAGATAAATTTTTGACAGGCAGAACGATTCATTCCTTCGCCAATGCCTGAAATATCCGAAAAGATTTTTTATCTTCTGATTTATTAATGATACTTTTGATTTAATGAACTCGTCTTGAGTTATTATAATTTGCTGCAAAACCCTCTTTTGCACCCATATTTTGTCTTTTTCTCCCCCCATAGCTAAGGCTATGTGGCTCGAAAAAGCCTTCATCTGGGCACAGGGCGGAGCGTTACGAAACAGCCCACTGGGCTGTTTTAGCGAACGAGCCAGCTGGCGCAAGGGCAGGTTAGCCTAAATGAAACAACCCAAGACAAGTTCAAAACGAATTTAAACAACTGTTTCGTGTAGCCGATGAAAAAAAATATCGCAATACTGATGGGAGGTTATTCGAGTGAGTCTGCCATCTCCCTGAAAAGCGGCAACGTGGTTTACCATCACCTGGACCGCAATGCCTACAACCTGTTCCGCATCCACATTTTCAGGGACAGGTGGGTTTATGTAGACGACAACGACCGGGAATCGCCGGTAGACCGGCACGATTTCAGCATAGCGCCGCAGGGAGAAAAAATATGTTTTGACGCGGCTTTTATCGCCATTCACGGTTCGCCCGGGGAAGACGGTTACATACAGGCCTATCTCGACCTTCTGGGAATACCCCATACCGCCTGCAATTTTTACCAGGCCGCACTCACCTATAACAAAAGGGACTGCCTTTCCGTTCTGAAAGCCTACGGCATCCCCTGTGCCACTTCGTATTACCTCAACAAGGGGGACGAAATAAGAACGGGGGAGATCACGGAAAAAGTGGGCATGCCCTGTTTCGTAAAGGCCAACAAGGCAGGCTCGAGTTTCGGTATTTCCAAGGTATACCGGGAAGAAGATCTCGGCCGGGCCATTGCGCATTCCTTTGAAGAAGACGACGAGATCATTATAGAATCTTTCCTCGACGGGACGGAAGTATCGGTAGGGGTCATACCATACGAAGGAACGGTCAGGGTACTCCCCATCACGGAAATCGTCACCGAAAACGATTTTTTTGATTACAAGGCGAAATACGAAGGGCAGTCACAGGAAATCACCCCGGCCCGGATCAGCGGGGAAATGACGGAAATAATTTCGGAAACGGCACTGCGGATATACCATATCTTAAAACTCAGGGGATTTACCCGGAGCGAATTTATTATTGTAAACGGTATCCCCCACCTGCTCGAGATCAATACCGTTCCCGGGCTTACGGCAGAGAGCATTCTGCCCAGCCAGGCTGCGGTAGCCGGGATTTCGGCAGAAGCGCTTTTCAACAATGCCGTTCAAGAGATCTTAAAGGAGCCGGCAGGCCCGGGACAAACCTATAAGGTATGAGAGGGGAATGACTGACAATGTGCAACTAAGAACTACAAACTAATAAACTAAATGAAACGAGCCATTTTCCCCGGGTCCTTTGATCCCATTACCCTCGGTCACTACGATATCATTTCCCGCGGGCTGACCCTGTTCGACGAGCTGATCATAGCCATAGGGATCAACGCGGAAAAAAAATACATGTTTTCCCTGGAGGAACGCAAACATTTTATTGAAGAAGCTTTTCGTGAAGTCCCCAATATCAGGGTCATGACTTACGAGGGCCTTACCGTGGATTTCTGTAAAAAAACCGGTTCGCAGTTTATCCTGAGGGGCCTGCGCAACCCGGCTGATTTCGAATTTGAAAAAGCCATAGCCCACACCAACAGGAAACTCTCCGAAATAGAAACCGTGTTCCTGCTCACTTCATCCGGAAAATCCTATATCAGTTCTTCCATAGTGAGGGATGTGATCCGCAACGGCGGGGATTATACGGAACTGGTGCCGGATACCGTGAGGGTAAAATAACGATGCGACAAAAACAATAAAAAAACGGGACCTGTCCCTGGACTCGGACAGATCCCGTACAAACAAATACCCCATAGCACACAGGACCGGTTAAAACCGGAATGTTATATTTGCCGCATAATTTCTTCGCAGCTGTGGCGTAATGACTCCCTGACCATAGAAATAGCGTTCGTTTAAAAGATTATCGGCTTTGACTCCTATACGGAACCGGGACATCTCATAAAAGACCGTAGCATTGAGCAATGTAAATGCCGGTAAGCGGAATATGCCCGTAGCTGAAGTATTGGCCGCAAAATTCTCACTCATATAATTCCCGCCGAAACCGGCACCCAGTCCCTTAAGCCTGCCCACGGGCTGTACATAGCTTATCCAGGCATTAACCATATTTTTAGGACCGGAATAATTCGGTCTCCTGTGAAGTAAAGCGGGAATACTCTGCACATATTTACTGTCGTTATAACTGTATCCCGCCACGATATTCAGCCCGTCTACCGGGTTGGCTATAATTTCCAGGTCAACCCCGCTGCTTCGCTGGGTACCGTCCTGAACCGTTATGTTATAACTCTGCCCTTCCCGCTCTATGGTTTCCTTATAAGTCATATTATCCACTTCTATATAGTAATAGCTGGCAGTAAGTGAAAGCCTGCGGTCAAACAGGTCCATCTTCACCCCTCCCTCTGCCTGGTTGGCTCTTTGAGGTTTGAAACTCCCCGATATATCGGGAAGGGGCTGCGTCACCGGGCTTACATTGGCAAAGCCATTCATATAGTTCCCGAAAAGGGATACCTTGTCCTTGACAACATTATAAACCAGCCCGAACTTGGGAGAAACCGCAGTCTGGGAAAATTTGCTGTTGGCTACCAGCGTATCTGTGATCTTGTTATATGTGCCCCCGTTGTCAAAATGGTCTACTCTCAGGCTTAACATTGCCATAAGATCGTCAGTGATATTCAGCACATCCGAAGCATAAGCACTGTAAATATTATTATTGCTGTGGTTTACAGTCCTGTATTCCGGGCCTACTGCGCCGATCATGTCTTCCAGGGCAGAAGCACGAATATTGTAATAGCCTTCCCCGGGCTGTTTCCCGGCCATAATGGCATTTACGGTATCCAATACCAGGTAGGGAGAATTATTATTATCTATGGTCTGGTTCAGATAGTCCAGTCCGGCCACTATACGGTTGCGGAGTCCGGCAACCTTAAAATCACCGGTAAAATTCTGCTGAACCTCGAAAGATTTATTGGATGTGTTCTGTTTTGAAAAATTGCGTTCCAGAAGATCATCCGTATCGCCCCTCATAAACTGGTACTGATACAACCCGTCAGACTGACGGTCGTTATAGGCTATAATGGTTTGTGATTTCCATTCGTCCGAAATACGGTAATCAACCCTTCCCCTCACGTTAACAGTGGGGTTTTTAATATATATATCATCATTGGTATAGGATCTGGTCCAGTCAAAACCAAGTTCATCGGGAGTGGTGGCGATAAATGGCCGGTTACGGGGAAGATAGGTTACCGGAGGGCTGGTACTTTTCGAATTATAGAAACTGGCGTCCAGTTTTATATCAAGGCGTTCGTCAGGACGGTATTGCAGGACGGGGGCAATGAAAAACGAACGTCTGAAACCCGCATCCTGGAAGGTATTCTGGTCCTGGAATGCCGTATTGAGCCGGAACAGGAGATCCTTTTTCTTATTCAAGGGTCCGTAAAGATCTGCTGTAACCCGGTTCAGGTTATAGCTTCCGGCCGTATAGGAGACCTCTCCCCCAAGCGTATCCAGGGGTTTCTTGGTCACTATATTGATAAGTCCCCCGAAAGACACGCCCCCGAGCGTTTGTCCGCCACCTCCGTAGAGTGTTCCGGAAGGTCCCTTCATCACTTCCACCTTTTCCACATTGGCTGTTTCGAATTCAGCATTGGTCTGTCCCAGCATTCCGTCCACTACGGTTGCCGTAGTAAGAAACCCGCGTATGGTATAGAACGTTCCTCCGCCGGTATTGATCCCCCTGTGTTCGCTTATCTTGTATACACCTGGGCTGTTTTTAAGGATGTCGCTGAATTGCGTATTGATCTGTTCCGTAAACAATTCGACGGGGATCGAGGAGTAAACCTGCGGGTTTTCAAGGTTGCGCAATGGCATTTTGGCCACATTCTCACTTTGCTTTACGGCAAATTTGTTCTGTCGCTGTCCCTGTACGATCACTTCCTTGAGTTCCTCTGCATTCTCCTCCAGGGTGAAGACTACTTCCACCGGCCGGTCCACACTGAGGGCCACCTGCTGTTGCTGTTGTTTCAACCCGATAAAATGGGTAGTCAATACCCGTGTGCCCTCAGGCGCTTTTAAGGAAAAATTCCCGGCTTCATCCGTAACAGCCCCGAACCCGCTTTTTTCAATCACTACGGAAACATACGGTACAGGGCTTCCGTCACGGGTAAGGACCTGTCCCCTTACAATCCCTTTCCCCCTGCTCAACCGGAGTGTTACGTTTTTATCCCGGACCGAAATATCCGCAAGCCGGTCTCCCAGCAACTGTTGCAACACCTCACCGAGGGGCACCCTGTCAAAATCCGGGGCTACCTTCCTGCCGGTATTGATCAGGGAACTGTTGTACGATATATGCACACCAGCCCTTTCTCCTATTGTTTTCAATGCTTCGGGAAGGGTCATGGCTTTTTCCTGAAGGGTTACGGGAGTGAGCAACACCCCTTGTTCCTGGGCTTGCATGGCATTGAAGGAGAGAAATACCATGGTCAGAAAAACAATTCCTCTTTTTACATAATTTAAGTGGCTGAAAAGCACAGATAGTTTTATATCCATATCTTTGTTATGATTTATGGTTCTGGCCCTAATCCGCATTAAGGCCGGTTGATAAATTACTTTTATAAAACCCGGGTTGAAGTTTGATCGCTGAAAACCGGGTTTTACTCTTTTAGTGAGATTAAAAATGTTAACGCCTGTCTGCCGGGCAGGCAGGTTTGCATCGATATATAGTATGGGTCAGGTTATTCTCATTCCGGTCTGTTTTTGTATAAGGTTAGTACTCTATTGTTGTAAGTGTATGTCAACTCCATGGCAAAACAGAGACTGTGCACCACCTCTTGCAGCCTGGGCTGTTCGAACTCCCCGGTATAGCGCAGCCCCATCAGTCCGTCGCCTTCAATATCTACACGTATGCCGTACCATCGCTTCAGAATTGCCGACAACTCGCCCAGGGTGGTATCGTCAAAGACCAGTATGTTATCTTTCCATCTGCCATACCGGTCGCCCCGAACCGTTTCTTTTTCAGGAGCTATGGCATTTCTGTCCAGTATCCCTCTTTCATTCTGTTCCAGGACTACCGACTTCCCGTTCCTCTTATCCGAAAAACGCACTTTCCCACGGGATACCACCACACTTTCAAAAGCCTCCTCCTTATATGCCTTAAGGTTAAACTCGGTTCCCAGGACTTCTACCGTACTCCTTTCGGAAGATATATTAAATGGTTTTTTCCTGTTGTGTGCTACCCTGAAGTAGGCTTCTCCTTCCAGGAAAACGTTCCGTTTATCTTCTCCGAAATGCTCCGGATACTTCAGGGTGCTTCCCGAATTCAGCCAAACCTCAGTACCGTCTTCCAGGGTGAGTTGTTTTCGTTCCCCGTCCGGACTTTGTACTATTTTCCATTCGGGGTTACTTTGCGGGAACCATAGGAACAATGTAATAGCCATAATGGCAGTCATCCCCGCCACCAGGAAGTTCCTCCTTTTTCTCCTTTTCTCAACCAGCACCTGTTCATAGGATATCCGGGATTTCATCATTATCCACGACCTGCGTTGCAGGGCATCCATATCCCCGTGCGCCGGATACGTACAACCGGCATCACTGCTCTCCAGCCATCGCTTTACGGCATGGGCCTCAGCCTCATTGCATTTCCCCTGATGGTAACGTTCCAGTAATTTTTTGTCAACCGGTATCATAAATCAGTTCCTGTTAGAAATATATATCACCTAAACAGTTGCACAAACTGCAATTATCCCTAAACACCATGACACTTTTTATCAAAGGAATGGAAAAACATGCCTGCCGGACAGGCACGGAGTCTTTTAACCTCCCTTAAGGGAGCAAATGGCAGGAATCATAAGATTTACCGGAAATCTACCAGGTGTAATCTCAAAAACCGGGTTGCCTTGTGCAAGTGATATTCTACAGCTTTCTCACTGATATCCATCGACTTGGCTATTTCCTTCTGGGGAGCTCCCTGTTCGTATTTGAGATTGTATATCTCCTGGGTTTTCTCAGGCATTCGGGCAAGGAGCTGTTCTATTTCTTCTGTCAGCTGATCGTAGTGCACTTTTTCCTCCGTATCATTGATATCGGCAGGAACCGTTTCCAGGGCCTTCAGGTGCTCCTGGTGAAGATATTTATTCCGGAAATATTCATTTACCGCAAGTTTTGCAGCCTTGAAGAGGTATTTTTTTACTTCTCCCATGATTTGCAATGTCCTGCGGCGTTTCCACAATGACTCAAAAATATTCTGGGTAAGTTCCTGGGCTACGGCCGTATCCCCGGTATAGTGATAACATATACCGAAAACCTGCTTCCAGTAGTTTTCATACAACTGACTGAAAGACCTGGCTGTTATGGTGAAATAATCCTGTTCTGATCCGGTACTCACGGTTTCTCTGATAAATGGAGGTCACAAATATAGGTATTTAATTTAGAATGATTAAAAATAAAAAGGAATGAAAAATGAAATTTTCACTCCTTTTACGTTTAGGTGTTTTTTCTTATTTCAGAAACGGTTATCCCCGCCCAGCAGGTCGCCGAGACCTCCCAGTACGCTGCCTTCTCCCTTGTCCTTTCCACCTCCCCGGGGTGCGGCTGCCCATACTCTTCCCGCCAGGCGACTGAATGGCAATGACTGGATATAGACCACTCCCGGCCCGCGGAGGGTAGCAAAAAACACGCCCTCTCCCCCGAACAGGGTATTTTTTATGCCCCCTATAAATTCAATATTGTAATCGACATCTTTGGTAAACCCTACAATACACCCGGTATCCACTTTCAACACCTCCCCGGGCGCCAATACCTTCCTGGCCATGGTTCCACCCGCATGTACGAAAGCCATACCGTCTCCTTCCAGTTTCTGCATGATAAAGCCTTCTCCCCCGAAAAAACCTCTTCCCAGTCTCCTGGAAAATTCAATACCGACGCTTACCCCTTTTGCCGCACAGAGGAAGGCATCCTTCTGGCATACAAATTTTCCGCCGTATTCGGTCAGGTCTATCGGAACTATCTTTCCGGGATAGGGAGAGGCAAAGCTCACTTTTTTCTTCCCTGACTCTACGTTCAGAAATGCCGTCATAAAGAGGCTTTCTCCCGTCAGCATACGTTTTCCCGCCGAAAAGAGTTTGCCCAGCACCCCTTTGTCCTGGTTAGAACCATCCCCGAAAATGGTATCCATCTTAATCCCGCTGTCCATCATCATAAAACTCCCCGCTTCCGCAACCACGGCCTCCTGCGGGTCCAGTTCTATTTCCACATACTGCATTTCCTCACCGTAAATGTCGTAGTCTATTTCATGTGCTGTCATTCCAAAGTAGTTTAAAGGTTAATCCTATTCCAATATGTATCACGGTTTAAAAATACGTTACATTTTTTCAGGATCAAATCTTGTTTCCCCCCGGTTGCCATCGTCACTGTTCTCCATATAAACCCTTATTTTGGGCATGCTTCCCGGAAATTCCCGCTGCATAAACAGCAACAGCTGTTCCCTGACATACACACGGAGGTCCCAGGCATCGGACGAGTTCCTCGCGCTCATCAGCGCACGCAGTTCTACCCTGTTCTCCTTTGCATCGGTAACCTGTAATACATTGACCCTGCCGTCCCAAAGGCGTGAATTCTCAAGCAAACGGGTAAGCTCTTTCCTCATACGGTCCATATCAACATCGTAATCGACATAAATAAAAACGGTTCCCATAATCTCCGAGCTGGTACGCGTCCAGTTCTGAAAGGGCTTTTCTATAAAATAGGTACTCGGCACCACCAGCCTTCTCTGGTCCCAGATCTGTATCACCACATAGGTAAGGGTGATCTCTTCTATCCGCCCCCACTCCCCTTCCACAATAACCACATCATCAAGCCGTATGGGTTGTGTTATGGCGATCTGCAAACCTGCCAGTATGGAACCGAATACTTTCTGGGCGGCAAGACCGAGAATGATCCCCGCCACCCCGGCCGAAGCAAAAATACTGATACCGATACGCCGGATATTTTCAAAAGACATGAGTATGAGCCCTATGGCGATCAATACGATAATAAAAACGACAACGCGTTCAATAATGGTATACTGCGTATACAGTTTCCTGGAGTGAAGGTTATTGGCCGCCTTGAGATCGGCATGCCTCAGGGCGAGCCTCTTTGCCAGGCGGACCGCAAGAATAGCCGCCCATGCAAAACTGACCATAATCAGGATCACCCCGGCCTTTTCCATAAAATAGCCCAGGCTTACACTCACCCCGTAAAAAACACTATTGAGTACGGAAATTACAAGTGCACAGATAAAAAGAAGGATGGGAGGTATAAAAGGTTTGATCTTCTTCAGATATCTTATCATGGTAAAAGTATTTGTATACCAGTAAAATACAAAAAAACAGCTACATCAGAAAATACAAAAACCACTTTTCGCTTCCATACCCCATAAAAAATGCCCGAGGCCGTATTTATAGCTTCGGGCATTTGAGCCGGATAGTTAAAAACCGGTTGAATTTTATCCCTCCGGCATATCAGGGACATGGTTTTCGGTTGCCCGGAATAAAATACTATTTACCGATTTTTGAAAATGCCTGTTTCAGGTCGGCTTTAAGATCGTCAAGATCTTCAAGTCCTACCGATAAACGGATGAGATCGGCCGTAACGCCCGCAGTTTTCTGCTGTTCTTCCGAAAGCTGCTGGTGTGTAGTGCTCGCCGGGTGAATGATAAGGGATTTGGTATCTCCTATATTGGCCAGCAGGGAAAACAGTTTGGTGTGGTCTGCTATCACCTTTGCCGCTTCAAACCCTCCTACGGCCCCGAAAGTCAGCAACCCGCTCTGCCCCTTGGGAAGGTATTTCCTGGCGAGCCCGTGATACGGACTGCTTTCGAGTCCGGGATAATTGACCCAGGCCACCTCTTCCTGTTCCGACAGCCAACGGGCCAGTTCCAGTGCACTCTCGCTGTGTTTTTTCATCCTGATCTCCAGGGTTTCCAGTCCCTGCAGGATCTGGAAGGCATTGAACGGGCTCAGGGCCGACCCCAGGTCGCGCAATCCCTCTACCCTCACCCTGGCTATAAAGGCCGCGGGCCCCAGCGCATCGTGATATACCAACCCGTGATATCCCGGGGAAGGTTCCGTAAATTCAGGGAATTTCCCGCTGCTCCAGTCAAAAGTACCGGCATCTATTATGGCCCCGCCCAGGGAGGTCCCGTTACCGTTGATATACTTGGTCAACGAATGAACCACTATATTGGCCCCGTGTGCAATAGGATTGATCAATGCCGGAGAAGCCACCGTATTGTCTACGATAAGCGGTATTTCAAACTCTTTTGCCCGTTGTGAAACAGCCTCGATATCTACGACATCGAGTTTGGGGTTCCCGAGGGATTCCAGGAAGTAAGCCCTGGTGTTCTCTTTTGTGGCCTTGCTGAAAGCGGACGGGTCGGACGGATCTACAAAGGTAGTGGTAATGCCCAGCCTCGGGAGTGTCACATTCAGAAGGTTATAGGTCCCCCCGTATAAACTGCTGGAAGCCACAATATGATCTCCGGCCTTCAGCAGGATCAACAGGGCCGTACTCAAGGCCGCCGTTCCCGAAGAAGTCACGACCGCACCTATCCCCCCTTCAAGAGCCGCCAGCCGCTGTTCGAGAATATCGTTGGTCGGGTTGTTCAGCCTCGTATAAATATATCCCGGCTCGGCCAGGCTAAACAGGTTGGCCGCATGATCGGCATTCTTGAAAACATAGGAGGTAGACTGGTATATCGGTACCGCCCGGGTGCCCCCGTGAGCCTGGAAATCATGTCCGGCATGCAATGCATTTGTCGCAAATTTTGATTCACTCATAATTCTGTTCTTTTTGGTATATATTCAGTTTATAAATGTATAATTCCCCATCGTAAAATGCCCGTCTTTCATACACCGCTCCTTCCAGACGTTCTTTACAAGACAATATATCCCATATTTCCCGCATACCGGGGGTATCCGACCGTTTTTAACAATCTCCCGCAAAAGTCTTAATCCCCTAACATCTCATGGATCACCACCCGAAAGTAAAAAAAATATTCCTACTAAATCTATAGAATTAATTATTTATATATATCTTCGCTCCCTGATTATCTCCCGATCCCGGTTTCCGGGCCGGGCAGAAGAAAATTCCCGGGAAGAAACCATCTCCCGGGCCATTCCAAACAAGAACGATAAACATGACTGCAATCCGGGCACTAAAAAACAGATTATTCAAGATCAGCTTTAAGCAGATAGGCATTGCCATCCTGGTACTAAAACTGTTACTTATCGGCTATTTTATCTACATTATAGCCGGAAGCGAGGGCGATGTATTTTCTTTCGACAGCACCTTTTTTACTTTCGTGGCCATAGGTTTTTTTGCCCAGCTGATAGACGGTGCCCTGGGTATGGCTTACGGTGCGAGCAGTAATGCGCTGCTATTACATTTCGGGGTTCCTCCCAGAATTGCCTCTGCCAGCGTTCATACCGCAGAAGTATTTACCACCGGGGTTTCGGGACTGTCCCATCTCCGGTTTAAGAATATCGACAAAAACCTGCTGATCCGCCTGGTAATTCCCGGGGTCGTAGGCGCGGTGGCCGGGGCGTACTTTCTGTCCGACCTGTTGCACGGAGATTTCATAAAGCCCTATATTTCTGCCTATCTCATCGTATTGGGGAGTATTATCCTCTACAAGGGGATCAGGAACAAGCCCAAGGAAAAAAAGGAGGTAAAAAGGGCGGGGCTTCTCGCTTTTTTCGGCGGACTGCTCGACGCCATAGGCGGGGGCGGCTGGGGGCCCATTGTGACCTCGAATATCATCAACCAGGGCAAAAGTCCGAGAGAGACCATCGGAACCGTGAATACCGCCGAATTTTTTATCACTTTCTTTGCCACAGGAGTTTTTCTCTATTATGTAGGCATAGACAGCTGGCAGGTAGTACTCGGGCTGATCATAGGTGGTGTTTTTGCCGCTCCCATAGGAGCATTCCTCGCTTCGCGGATCAACAGGAGGGTCCTGTTTATTGTGGTGGGCCTGGTCGTTATACTCACCGCCTCGCTGACCATATACAAAACCGTCAGCGACTACGCCCATACCCTTGCCGTTCTTTTCCGGTAAGCAAGATACTAATTTTAAATACCCATATGTTCCCGCATACTTATCAATGATCCCGGTATCTCCTTTCAGAAACGGGGAACTTTGCTATCAAACAGCAATCCGTCCGTACTGAGTTTCCGGTCATCACTCCGAAAGGGTGCTGCAGGCAAGCCGTTTTCACCGGTAAGATCCAGCGGGCCGGGGTTATCGCTCCAGGCATACCGTACAGCTACCGGATTGCGGAGTCCGGGGGCATACACCACTACGGTATTTTTACGTAAGAAAGCCCTGGCCCATCGGAATTCCCCATCCTCTCCGGCAAGCTGAAAACCACGTATATACCCGTATTTGTCTTTGGTCTTCAGAACAGGCGTGGCCGCGGTAAAACGGACAAGAAGGCTATCTCCTTTCCG
Source organism: Sinomicrobium soli (assembly GCF_003285545.1). GTDB lineage: Bacteria > Bacteroidota > Bacteroidia > Flavobacteriales > Flavobacteriaceae > Sinomicrobium. The sequence goes on from NZ_QLNV01000002.1 coordinate 265,568, forward strand.
TTCCATATCCTTAAATTGGGGGAATTGTGCAGAATAGGTTCCGCCGTAGCACAGGTTCATGGCCAATGCCCCGAGACGTTTGCCCACATCCAGCTTATTCCGGGGGTGTATATCTCCGGCCTCCCCGATATCAATCGTTACCGCCATAGCCGTATTCGGCAGGTTCAGGGCCATGTCCTGGGCCTCCCGGAGTTCGGCCCAGGCCGATGGCCCGGGCATTTCCGGTTCCTGTCCGTAATTGGCCAGCTGTACCCATAGAAAGGGAATATCCTTTCCGAAATGATCACGCCAGTCGCGGATAAGGGCCGGAAACAGCTCCCTGTATTCTGCTGCCCTTGCCGCATTAGACTCTCCCTGGTACCAGATCACTCCTTTTATCTTCAGGGCGGTAAGCGGTGCCACGTTGGCGTTGTACAACACCCCGGGAGAAGAGAACGGCGTAACATTTACCAGCTCCTGCTCCGGGAATTTCCCGGCATCGATATGCAATCCCTTCCTGTAATGCCACCTGCCCCGCAAAATATCATTCCCCCAGAAAGCTGGGGTTGTAAACCCACCTGTGCCACCGGTATCAAAAACGCGTACGGTAAGTATATTGCCCTTCTTTTTGAGTATACCGGCAGGTATGGTATAATTTCTGTGATTATGCCGGCCAAAAGTCTCTCCGATACGATGTCCGTTTACCCAGGTTATATCATAATCGTCTATCTGTAACAGTTGCAGGGGCAGGGAGTCTCCTTCAAATCCTTCAGGAAGGTCAAAACTCCTCCGAAACCATACGGCCCCGTCAAAATCTTTCAGGGTTTCCTCTTCTTCCCAGGTATTGCCGGCAACTTCCAAAGTGTCCCAGGAAGTGATATCCGTTTCCGGCAGGTACCATTTTCCGGATATTCCCGGACCGGTATAGTAATACTTGCCGTACCAGCTCTTTTTGTTCTTTTCAAATGCCTTTTTTACATCTGCAAAACTTCCCGTATGTTTCAGTTCTTCCCTGAACTGCGGGAATGCTTCCAGGGCTTCGTTACTCATCCAGGTCTCTACGGCAGTAGCCCCCAGGTTTACACTGACCAGCCCAATGGGAACTCCGCTTTCCTGCTGAATAAATTTGCCGAAATGATACCCCACGGCAGAAAACTCCGCAATCTTGTCCGGCTCCGGAACCATCCAGCCGGAAGCATGTATATCTTCTCCCGGCCTGTAATCCATCTCCGGGATTACCTTTAAAAGCCTTACCTGCTGTCCCTGCAGCCATACGGTATCTTCTTCCCGGTAGGGAGTCTGTTTTAACGGCCATTCCATATTGGACTGTCCGCCACAGAGCCATACATCCCCCATCAAAACATTATCCAGCTCCACCACCGAGGTCCCGGCACTTATTTTTACAGTATGGGGCCCTCCTGCCGGAAAAGCGGGCAATCGTACTTTCCATATCCCGTCTTTACCGGTTTTGCCCTGCTGCGAGCTACCGTCCATTTCCACTTTGACCTCCTGTCCGGGGGCACTCCACCCCCACAAGCTTACGGGAGCATCCCGCTGTAGCACCATGTTATCGGTAAAACAGGCCGGCAAACGGAGTTCCTGGGCATGGGCCATAAAAACAATGCCCAGGACAAACTGCCAAAACAATACAGGTCTCATTATAGGTCTTTTAAAGTTTGTTTATACATTATTCCCTTACAAATGCTTTCAGGGTAGCACATTCTTTTCCTTCCGACGCTCCGCCCGGACGTATGGTATAATCGCCCACTTCTGCCGGGATTATAAAAGTTTCCGCATAGTGCACCACAAAAGGTTCGAACCTGCCATCCGGGCTTTCCACGACAGCTTCCCGTCCTTCCACCAGGTTGATCACATTAACGCTGCCACCGGTATTGTGCGGCACCTTTCCGGTAAACCAGTGCCTCCGTGTTTCGATAAAGTCGGAAACATACAGCCCGGTTTTTTCCTCTCTCCATCCGTCTCCCCGTGCAATCTCCCCGATCCGGTTGATGAGATGATCCCTGGTCCACTGTTTTCTCCGGTTCCAGTCTATGACCTTTTCCCCGTGCGACAAATGTATAGGTCTCGGTTTTCCGTCCAGCCCAAGCCGGCCCCAGTCCCACAACTTGAACGTAAATATATAGGGTGTAGCGCTGATCTCCAGTACTACACTGTTAGTTCCTGAACAATGCACCGTTCCCGACGGGATCAGGTAGTGATCGTGTTTCTTTACCGGCCATTTATTGATATAGGCATCGGCATCAAAATTACCGCCGTTTTCCTGGGCTTCTTTCAGTGCGGTGATCATTTCTTCCGGATCGGTATCGTCCCTGATGCCCAGGTATACTTCGGCATCCTCCCCCGTATCGAGGATATAATAACTTTCATCCTGGGTATACGGCATCCCGAACTGCTCTTTGATATATTCCCTGGTGGGATGTACCTGTAAACTGAGGTTGCCCCCGTCCATCGTGTCCAGAAAGTCAAAACGTATCGGAAACTCCGCTCCGAATTTTTTATAGACCCGTGGTCCGAGCAACGGTTCAGGGCGGGTAAGCACCAGGTTGATGGAAGGTGTTTCAAAGGTTGTTCCCTCAAAATCAAAAAGAAGGCTGTTCTCTTCCGGAACACAATCGAACCCCCAGGCAAAATTGATACGGTTCCTGTCCAGATCGACAACTTCCTTAAGCCACTGCCCCCCCCAGGGCCCGGGATCAAAAAACGGCACTACACGGAAAGGTTGCCTGCCGGCGGTATCCAGCATATGTTTCATGGCCGCCCCGGAAACCATCCTGGGGTCTGAAGGCCGTACCGTATCGACAAAAAAGTCTACCTGTCCGAACAGCGATACCTTATGCCTGTCCAGTACCCGCCAGTCTACAAAAAAAGATTGTTTGACCCGGAGGGCAAATTCCATATCCTTATTAGACACCCCGAGATTACTCACCTCGTGCCTGCGCATACGGAGCTGCAATTCCCAGCGGGGCATGTCCATATAAACGAGAAGATCACTTTTCTCACAGCAAAACCCGGCCCCCGGCCCCAGAACGATACGGAGCTCTTTATCGTGCTCCTCTATGTCTTTCCGCAATTTTTCGCAACGTTCCGGATCGAAAAAATCCCGGAGGTTAAGATCGGTCATATATCCGAAAACCCGGTCGTCCGTAACATAGGGATATACCATTTTCCCGATCTCTTCTTCAGGTTTCATCGCATCGGTACTGTCGTATATCCTGCAGGGACCGACGTTTTTTTCAAGGACCGCCTTTACCGCTGCGGTATCGACGCCCTGGTAGGTCTCGATGACAATCTTTCCGCGATCTCCCGATTTCTCCCTTATGGTCCGGCATACTGCTTCCCAACCTCGTATACATTCGAATTCACTTCCCCTGACCCTTATTTTCGGGTACTTGTCGTAATTAGATACCATTTTTTCTTTCATTGTTCAAAATATAACTTGTTCCTAAAATACCTGCGGTCTCCTTTCTGTCAGCCACCACAACGGGCAGGCTGCCCGGGGGCACCCAACTGTACTTTTCTACTATTTTTTCTATCCCGGGGAGTATATCGTCCTTGCTTTTCATAATTCCCCCACCCATGATTATTTTATCCGGGTCATAGGCATGAACGAGGTTTACAACACCTGTGCCCCATGCTTTTACACTATTGTCCCTGACTTCAATGGCAAGGCTGTCACCGGCACGTGCACAGCGGAAAACACTTTCATAATCCGGGTTTTTCTCAAAGCCCAGGGAACTTCCCGCAAGGTCTTTCCTTTTTTCCAGATGATGTTTCAGAGCCCAGGTAGACGCCAGGCTTTCCACACATCCGGTATTGCCGCAATTACACTGCGGGCCATTGTAATTTATACTCATATGCCCGCCGAGATTCCCGGCAAGAAAATTTTTCCCCCTGAGCAGTTTCCCTTCCATAAGTACTGCTGTTCCCACTCCCGTGCCCAGGGTAATCATCACGAGGTTGTCGCATCCTTTTCCCGCTCCGTATTGCCATTCCCCCAATAGGGCTGCACGGGCATCGTTCTCCACAGCTACACGCAATCCCCAGTTTTGCCGGGCCCATCCCTCAAAATCCGTTTGCGCTGCACCGGGGTATTTCACATAATCCGAAAGCACCCTGTTCTTCCCGGCATCCACTATCCCCGGAAAAGCTATGCCTATACCGGTTACCCGATAAGATTTATCCGCACACAGTCCATCTATCATTACCGACATCTCTTTCAGCACATCATCCATACCGCGTCCCGATTTTGCTTCGAGAACTCCGGTTTTACGGATATTCCCGTCTTCATCGACCAACCCGGTCTTTATGCGGGTACCTCCCATATCGATACCGATATTCACATTTTTCATATACTACGCCTCATCGGGTTTGATCCAGTCCTTTTCTATCTGTTCCAGGCTTTTCCCCCTGGTTTCGGGGACAAACTTCCAGGTGAAGAGCAAGAGTATTACCGAGTTGATCATAAATATCCAGAAGGTAAAGGCCCCTCCGAACCCATCCAGCATTACCGGGGTGAGCTGTGTGATAAGAATGACCCCTATCCACAGTATAAAGGTGCAGAGCGACATGGCGATCCCCCGGATCCTGGTCGGGAATATCTCCGCGATCATCACCCAGGGAATGGGCCCGAGGGAAGACGCAAAACACGCTATAAAACCCAGAACGAAAAGAATAAGCCAGGGGCCCTTTGTTATTTCAAAATAAAAGCAGAACCCTATGGCACACAGGCAAAGTATCATGCCGGACACTCCCCATAACAACAATTTTTTACGCCCCGCCCTGTCGATAAGCCAGAGCGCGACAAAAGTGAATATCGTATTGATAATCCCGATAAAAATGGTCTGATAGAAAGCCGATTCCACGGCAAAACCTATACTCTTGAAGATCTCCGGGGCAAAGTAGATCACGGCATTGATCCCGGTAATCTGTGAGAACAGGGCGAGAACCACCCCGACAACGAGTGCCAGCCGTAAGCCTTTGCCAAAAAGATCATTCCATTTTCCCGACTCCATTTCCAGGGTGCTCCGGATCTCTTCACTTATAGCCCCGGCCTTGTCCCCGTTTATCCTGTAAAGGATCGCCCCGGCTTTTTTCTCCATTCCTTTTTTCATCAGCCACCTGGGACTTTCCGGTACGGTGAACAACAACGCAAAAAAGAGTATGGATGGTATGACCTCGGAACCTATCATATAGCGCCAGCCGTATTCCACGTTCCAGTGATTGCTTCCGGAGACAGAGATCAGGTAATTGACGATATAAATGATATTGATACCAAATACGATAGCGAGCTGATATACACTCACCAGGCGCCCCCTGAATGCTGCCGGGGCCACTTCCGAGATATATAACGGGGACAACATCGAAGCCGCCCCCACTCCTATTCCTCCCACGAGCCTCGCGATGACAAAGGTGGTCAGGTCTGTTGCCAGGGCAGAACCGAGTGCGGAGACAAAGAACAGTACCCCGGTGATGATCAGTATCCTTTTTCGTCCGAAACGGTCGCTGGCATATCCCGCAACAGCAGCCCCCAGGATACACCCCCAGATGGCACTACTTGCCGCCCAGCCCACAAGTGCGGGGGTGAGGGCGAATTTCTCCTGCAGATAACCGATAGCCCCGGCTATAACCGCCGTATCATAGCCAAATAACAAGCCGCCAAGAGCGGCCACTGCGGTGATATGGATAATGTATCCCCTGAACATTCCCCCCCTATTATTCTGATGCTTCATCAGCTGTTTTTTTATGTTCCGACCCGAATTTTATCCGGATGAATCTCGGTCTGTACAAATGAGGCATGTTCTCTATGACATCGAAAAACTTAAAACTGTTTACATTATAGCTCACCAGCAGCTCCCCCTCACCGGAAATGGCGGGATGGGCCTTGGCATTATAGGTAAACAGGTCGGGGTCATTGACATCCTCTGTAGTATTCCATATTTCCTTTCTGTCCCCGAAAGGCCCATACGGCGTTTCCCCGATCTGCATATATATATTCGGATATATGCCCCCGTACTGGTAGATCAGGGCATAACGGCCATCGGGCAACCGGGACATACTGAGTTCATTGGACACACTGTCTGTAAGCGCAGTCATTTGCTCCCGGTCTCTGGTCCATCCATCGGCCTTGCGGAATTCCCAGGCATCAAAATCTTCTATTTTATCATAGTTCACCCTGGCACAGACCAGCTCCTTATCCTGTCCGCGAACCCCGTATATATACACATGCTCCTCTTCCCGGTCGTCATGGATACCTACTCCAAAAGAAATTTTGTCCGGGCTCTCCCCGGAACCGAAGAAAGGGATGTGCAGGGTACGGGGCCCGTGAAGGGGAACTTTATTTTTATCTATAACCAGGAGATCGTTACCCGTTTCTTCAAAAGGCAGGAGATCATCTGTCCCCGTATTACGTATGCGGTAGGCAAACACGTATAATTTCCCTCCCGGTTTACGGTCAGCAAAACCGTCACCCAGCCAGTAATACTCTCCTTGTTCCGTATCCGGCACCAGCATGGCAGCAGCCTTTCCTTCACTATCCTCTGCCAGGAAGAACTCCGTTGTTCCGGGCTTTTCTCCCTTTTGATACAGTGCCATCGAATTGTTGACCATACTGTATCCCGGTACCAGGGAATCCCCGATGATCTCTCCCACCATGGTATCGCTGAACAGGAAGATAATACTGTCTGCTTCCTTCCGGCTGTCCTCGCCCGAATAAGGTATGGCAAAAATGCCATCTCCCCCGAACCATCCCGAATCTCTCCTGAATACTGCCGTCCATTCCGGGGCACGTTCCACACTAAAGGTCATTTCTTCCGATAGCGGATCTTTTTCCGTATTCTTATCGCGTACATCATCCTTGCACGACAGGACAAGGACAGTACACATCGATCCCAGAATGCCTGTATATATACTTTTTCTTAAATTCATCTCATACTCTTTTTTAATGGCCGGTTTTTCAGTTTAATCATTTCTTTGGGCAGCTTCGAAAACATAGAGAAAAATCTCCTCTTCCCGAAGCCCCAGTTCTGAGAGGTCTACCGTGAGCTGCAGTTCCAGCCTGTCTACCGCAAGCGTCTTTATTTCAAACGTATCGGCTACAATAATGCCGGGGGTGAACACATTGTACTTTTCCATGACAAACTGCTGTTCGTCTTCGGTAATATGCCAGCCGCTGAAAACATTCAGTCCGTCAAGCGCACATGCTCCGGCCCCTGTGTCTGATCCGTATTCCAGGCTCATGGTACCATCGGAATTAAAGAGATAGGCATTGTCTTTTTCACAATCCTCTATCGCCTCTGAGTTGGGATCATCTTCATTGTTGACATGCAGGACAGATTTCCATTCCCATCTCCTGCGCGGAAGATTGTCCCTGGGGCTCAGGGTTATACCGGCCGTGAGATCACTGGTCTTTTCCTGCCCTCCCAAGGTGATGGCCTTAAAACTGAACCCTACCAGTTTATCTACATCTTCTACCGTAGGAACATAGACAAAGTCATACCCGAATTCCCTGCCGGACGCAGCTACCTGCAACATTCCTTCCTGCCCGAATGACGTATCTTTTTGCAGGTTTACCGTTTTGGTTATTTCCAGCTTTTCCAGGTCTTCGGGAGCTTCCACCGATACGGTGAGATAGAGTGTATCCCCTGATTCCATACGGCTGCGGTACTGGCCGGATCCGGGAATTTTCTCTGCGTCCAGGCCGACGAGGAAATTGCCCTGGTCGTAATAATCTGCAGGTCCCTGCTCGTCTTCGTTACAAGCTGCCAGTAACCCCAGGACTACGGGAAAGATCAGGTAATATATTCTGGTTTTCATATCGCGTATTTTTGGTTGAACAATAAAAAGTGGCCCTATCGGTATCAGAATCCGGTATTTTGCGGTAAATTGGGGTTTACCAGTCTCTCGCGCTGCGGAATGGGAAACAGTTCGTATTGTTCTGCCACCGAAATTCCCTTTATGGCTTCCACCCGTTGCCTGAGCCTGCCCAGCCTGGTCAGGTCGAACCAGCGCTGACCTTCTCCCACGAATTCCTTACCCCTTTCTTCCACCAGCAGGTCTATAAAATCTTCCATATTGCCGGCTTCCGCATCTCCCAGGTTTGCCCGTTGTCTTATTTTATTCAGATAATCGTTGGCAATATCAAAATTTCCCAGCCTGGCCTGCGCTTCGGCATAGGTAAGCAGCACATCGGCATAACGGATAACCGGAAAATCGTTAAAAGACCCTCCTGCCGTCGGGTCCGCTTCCGCGTCCCAGTATTTGTCGATATAGACATGGTCCAGGTTTACGGTGGAATTATCGGAAGCGACAAAACTGGTCATAAACGTATCCTCGCGACGCTCGTCTGCAGTGGCAAAAGTGCCGTACATATTATCGTTGGCTATCTGCCACCCCTGGGTATTGGATATACCGTCTACCTCAGCACTGAGAGCAGGCGGCAGTAGTCTTACGTTGAACTGCCCTACTTCCCAGAAGGAAATGGCCCCTCCGGCATCTCCGAATCCGACAGAAAAAACGGCTTCCTTACCGCCACGGTTCTCGATCCGGAAAGCATCTTTAAAGCGGTCCCAGAGCCCGTACAACTCTGACTCCATAACATCGGAAGCCTTGTCTGAAGCGAGCTCATACGCTCCCGTGCGCAGATATACCTTGGCCAGCAGAGCCTGTGCAGCTCCCCGTGTAGCCCGTCCTTCCTGTATTTCCCCATCCGGGGGAAGTGCTTCGGCATCGGTAAGGTCACTGATGATCTGGTCGTAAACTTCTTCCGCAGGGGCAGCCTCCGGATTCAGGGGTGCATCTTCGGTAATCACCAGCGGTATCTGCCCGAACATCCGGACCAGGTTAAAGTAAAGCAATCCTCTCAGGAATTTGGCTTCGTTGACATAGCGGTCCCTAAGAGTTTCGTCCATTTCAATAGCCGGAATACGGGCTATGGCCACATTGGCCAGGTATATGGTCTTGTAATGCACCTCCCATATTTCCTGCAGGGCTACGTTCTCGGCATTATGTGTAAAGGTTCCCAGCTGATCGTACTGCGGCGTACCCAGCTGGTTGTTGTTCATCTCGTCGGAAGCAAGCCCCTGAGTTACCCAGAACGTACTGTGATACACCCCGGAGGTGTTTCCACGGGAAGCATCGTAAGCCCCCAGGTTGGCATAAACGGAGTTTACTGCCGCCAGGGCATCCTGTGCCGTTGTGTAGTAATTGCTGGTGGCCACCTGGTTTTCAGGGTTTTCTTCCAGAAAGTCACTACAGGAGAACAACAGGAACACACACAGCAAACCGCTGTATGTCTTTATCGGAAAATTATATACTGATTTCATCATGCTGTAGTTTTGTGTTAAAATCCGAGGTTAATTCCAAAAGTGTACATTCTCGTCTGGGGATAATTACCGTCGTCTACACCGACGATATTGGTAGTACCTCCATAAGCATTGCCTTCGGGATCATAACCACTGTAGCTGGTCCAGGTAAACAAATTGGTGGCACTGGCATAAATACGCAGGTTACTGATCCCGATCCGGTCTGTAAGCTTCTGAGGAAAATTATATCCCAGTGTCACGTTTTTTACCCTTACATAGGAGGCATCTTCCACAAATGCTGATGAAAAGGTGCTGTTAAAGGAATCATCTGCCGAAGCCCTGGGATAAATATTTCCAGGATTATCCGGCGTCCACCGGTTCCGGCCTGCCTTTGCCAGTACATTCTGTTGTCCGTTCATGTTTTCGAGGTTAAGCAGGTTCATATTGGCCAGATCGTTTCCCTGGCTTCCCTGGATAAAGACACTCAGGCTAAAATTATTATAGGAAAACTCGTTGTTTAACCCCCAGGTAAAATCGGCTTGAGCAGTCCCGATGACGGTCAGGTCATACTCATCTATAAACCCGTCCGGTGTGCCTTCCGGACCACTTATATCCTTATACCTGCGATCCCCCGCAACAGGAGTTTGCCCGCGTAGCGCAGGACCTGCCGCTGCGTCCTCATCAGTCTGGTATATTCCGTCAAAAACATAACCTTCAAAGGTGCCTATGGGTTTTCCTTCTCTCAATATGCTGCCCGCTACCAGGAGGTTGATATCCTCTTCCCTGGCCAGGTTGGTCACCTTATTGCGGTTTACGGAAAAGTTCCCGGAAGCATTCCAGGAGAATGGTCCGCTAAAAATATCGGCTCCCATTTCCAGTCCGATCCCCCGGTTCTGTACATTTCCCACATTCAGCAGGGTAGTTTGAAAACCGGAGGTAAAAGGAATGGGAGTTCCCAACAGGAGATCAGAAGTTTTTTTGTCATATACTTCTGCCGTAAATCGCAGTCTCCCGTTCCAGAAGGCCATATCAAGCCCCAGGTTGGCCTGCCGGGTAGTCTCCCATTTCAGGTCGCGGTTGGGGTAACTGCTGGGTTCCTGGCCGTAAAACACATCGGGACTTCCCGCTCCGTTGTTAAACACCCCTTCACCGAATGGAGCCACCAGGGCCAGCGAATTATACGGCCCTATGGACTGGTTTCCTATAACCCCATAGCTCAAGCGCAGTTTCAGATCGCTGAAGAGCCGGGAATCCTCCATAAAATCCTCGTTGATCACACGCCATGCAAATGCACCGGAAGGAAAGAAACCGTATTGATTGCCTTTTGCAAACTTGGAAGAGCCGTCGACCCTGCCGGAAAGGGTGAACAGGTATTTGTCTTTCATCACGTAATTCACCCGGGCGAGATAAGATACCAGTGCCCATCTCGATTCGCTATTTACCGGCGGTTGCGGGTTCTCCGCCGCCGACAGGTTGTGATATCCCGTCCGCCCGTCGGGAAAACCAAAAGCTATACTGGTAAGGGATTCGTTCTGAAACTCCTGCAGCGTAAAACCCAGTAATGCCGTTAGATTATCCCCTCCGTCAAAAGTCCGGTTATAGGTCAGTGTGTTTTCATTCAGCCAGGTAAGTGCATCAAGTGTGGCAATGGACGCTTCTCCGCGGCTGCTCTCCGTGCGCTTCAGGAAATTAGGCCCGAAAGCACTGTTTTTAGTGTGTAACAGGTCGATCCCGAAGCTGGTACGAAAATCCAGGTCTCCGGTGAGTGCATATTCGGCAAATACATTTCCGAGAAGCCTCGAAGTAACCGTTCTGGATTCGTATTCCCTGGCCTCTGCCACCGGATTGGCCACCGCATCCTTACGATCGTGCTCAAAGGTATACCCTCCCGGTTCGCCCGGGTTATACACAGGGAGTACAGGATTGATCTGCAATGCATTGGCCACCACTCCCGGGACGATCTGCCCGGGTCCGGTGAGCACCCCGTTGGATATAATTCTCGCGTAGGAAAGATTGTTTCCTATTTTCAGTTTATCACTCACGTTGCGTTCGAGATTCACCCGGAAAGAATATCTTCGGAAGTCGGAGCCTGTGACGATACCGTCCTGGGTAAACAATCCGCCGGAAACAGCATACTTTGTCTTCGCATCGCCCCCGGAAAAGGTGAGCTGGTAATCGGAAACCTGTGCAGTCCTGAAAAGCTCATCCTGCCAGTCGGTACCCTTGCCCAACGAGGAAGGGTTTACGTAAACAGGGTTCCGCCCGGCATTCATTTCTGCTTCATTCACAAGCACTGCATATTCCTGTGCATTGAGAAGGTGTAATTTATTTGCTACCTGCTGCACCCCGTGATAGGCATTAAAACTTATAGTCTCTCTTCCTTCCCTTCCCTTTTTCGTGGTGATCAGGACCACTCCGTTGGCTCCCCTGGAGCCGTAAATAGCAGTTGCGGAAGCATCTTTAAGTATTTCGATGGATTCTATATCATTCGGATTGATAGTCGAAAGCGGGCTTACCCCGGGGCCCCTGCTGCCGGCAGAGGTTTCACCTGCATCGCTGTTTACAAGCATCCCGTCTATAACATACAGAGGTTCACTACTTGCATTGACCGAGCTCGTACCCCGGATACGTATATTGGTCCCGCCGCCGGGTACTCCCGATGCCTGTGTAACCTGCACGCCCGAGGCCCTGCCTTGCAGTGCCTGTTCGAAACTCGAGGCCGGGACTGCCTGTAGTTCTTCGGCACTCACGGAAGACACCGAGCCGGTAACATCCGATTTCCGCTGGCTGCCGTACCCGATAACGATAACTTCCGAAAGCTTTCCCATATAAGGTTCCAGCTCCACCTGTATCACAGTCTGTGTTCCCACCTGCACTTCTTTAGGGGTAAACCCGACATAACTGAATACCAGTACCGCATTGCTGTCAGGGACTTCTATCTCGAAATTCCCGTCAAAATCCGCAATAGTTCCCGTATTCGTCCCCTTTACCACAATGTTACTCCCTGCAAGGACCTCCCCGTCGGCAGACCGGACCGTTCCGGTAATCACGATCTTTTCCTGTTGCGGAAAAGCGTGAAGCTGTACGGACATCCCTAAGCAGGGAAAAGCCAGGTACAGGACAAATGCCCTTATTAATTGGTATATTTTCATAAGAAACAGATTTTTTGGTTGATACTAATTTCGAATCTCAATTCCTGGTTCCCCATTGCATATCAGGTTCAGTACCGAGGTAGAGTTCGAGGCTTCCCCCCTTTTGGAACACATCGTGAGAAAACCAGAATTTCCGGTATTCCTTACCATTCAGAAGGGCTTTCCGGATGTACATATGATCGGGGCTGTTATTACGGGTAATGATCTTAAATTCCTTTCCGCTGTAGTATTCCGGATCGAGTTTGATGGTCACTTCGTCAAAAACCGGGCTGGTAATATCATATACCGGGTTTTGGGAAACGTTGCCGTCAAGGCTGAACAATCCTATCGCCATCAGGGCACTGACCCCTCCCATCTGCCCCTGGTCTTCATCGTGTCCTCCATAACCCAGATCAGGGGTAGTACCGCCGTATGCCTGTTTCCCGACTTTACGCACCCAATACTGGGTAAGCCAGGGTTTTCCGGCATGATTGAAGACATGAGCATTGGAACAGCCGGGCTGGTTGGCATAACTCACGTATCCATCGTTATAGGCAAAAACAAAATCGTCGTCTTCTGCCATCTCAAAAGCGTGATTGAGCTTGTCGCACAATATGTCTTCTCCCCCCATCAGGGAAGCCAGCTTATCAATCTGGTGCGACACCGACCAGGTAGCCTGCCAGGCATTGGCCTCTACCCAGCCTTCTCCGGAAAGCGGATCATCATGCATGAAATTTCCGTTCCGGTCTTTGGGAAATACCAGGTTCTGCTCCGGGTTAAAAAGCGTTTTCCACCCGCTTGCCCTTTTGCTGAAAAAGCGGTAATCCCGGTTCTTTCCCATTGCTTTTGCCATCTGTGACAGGGCGTAATCCTGAAAGGCCGCTTCAAGGGTGATCCCTGCATTCCCGGGCCAGTACCCGTTATCGGTATAAAACCGGATATCGTCGGCATCTCCGAGCATACCGCCCGGCAACAGGTTTTTTTTCAACACCTTATAAGCGGTATCCCTGTCTGTTTTGGTGAGCAGTCCTTTCTGGAAAGCGGAAACTACCAGGTTAGTCGCCGGAGATCCTGTCATGATATAGGAGTAACCACCACCGGAAGGGCCGCGGGGTAAAAGCCCCCCGTTGACAGCGTATTGTACCATAGAGGCAGACATCTCGTCCATAACTTCCGGCCATGCAAGCCCCCACAACACATTCAGGTTCCACTGCGTAAGCCACCAGGCATCTGAGTTATACATATTGAATTTCAGGGTACCGTTTTTATCTTTAGGCAAGGTCCCTATCTTAAAATCGGCATCCGTAAAAGTACCCTCGCGGGTTCCGGAAGTACGATCGGGATAATCCCCGGAAACATCATTGATTTTCTGCCTTCCGAGAAGCACATGCCACAGATCGGTATAGAATTTCACTTTCTGTTCCCGGCTTCCCCCTTTTACCTCTATTTTTCCCAGCCAGTCGTTCCATACACTTACCGATTCGCGATGCACCCTGTCGAAATCCCAGTGCGGGCATTCCTTATTCAGGTTATTTCTCGCATTTTCCACACTGGTATAGGAAATGGCTATTTTCATCTGTAATGCATCTCCCGGAAGAACATCATAGATTGCCGTGACCCCGGTGCTGTCCCCTTCGATCTCCGGAATGTCCCGGAAGCGCTCTTTACCGGTCCACCCGTCCAGCCTCTTGAACGGCCGGTCAAATTCCGCAGAAAAAAAGACCTTCACATCTTTCGGCCCGCCCCAAAAACGTTCCGTGGTACTGAAATACCCTTCGATTGCCCGGTCTCCCTTCCGTTCCACATATGCGTTTTCCATCCGTACATTACTGACATATCCGCCAAGATTGGCCAGCACCTGGGCTTCCATATTCCGGGAGAAGGTAAAACGGTAAAAGCTCACCCTTTCCGTAGCAGTGAATTCAGTCCGGATATGATGATCCTTCAGGTAGACCCTTTGATAACCGGGCTGTACTATTTCATCTTCATGGCTAAAAGCCGATTTCCATCCCTCCTGCCCCTGTGTAGGGTCTATGACTGCCGGCGCCGGCATGATCTCCAGGCCACCCAGCATCCAGCTGTGAATTTGCTCAAACCCGAGAATATGTCCGTCATTGTAGTTATAGCCCCCTCCGTTCTGGTTCTTGTTCCGGGTAAGAGGAGCGCCCCCACCATTCCGAATGGCCTGGACCCCGTGATAAAAAACAGATAACGCCCCCGGTTAGTCTCGATATAAGGATCTACCCATAAAACAGGCTCCTCTTTGTCTTCGGGAGCCGCAAATACCTCCATTTCAGATAATCCCAGGTCCCTGCCGTTACCATCGGTGACCTGAAATTTCACCCATTCCACTGTTTTCGTATCAAACCTGATCTCCTTACCTTCCCCGTTGTCCGGTATACGGTTTACCCATACCAGGCTTCCGTCACTGAAGATGAGCTTCCCCCCGGCGGTGAATTCTTTTCCGGAGGGACGGTCGTATAAAACGATACGATTGATTTTCCGGGGCATGTCCCAGCGGAGTTCTATCCAGGGAAAACGAATGTACCCCCAATCCGTAGTCACCCCTTCACAGGCCCATTCCCCCTTTCCGGAAATCCCGATAACACCGTCCGCGATATTGTCAGGGGAAAATGCTTCGGACAAAACGGTAGATGCTGATATTTTTGCCTCGCCGGCTATGTTTCCCGTCTGCCCGCTCATAGTATAAACCAGGCAGAAAAAAACAACAGTGCTCCAGAATTTCATATTATACCTTATTGACATGGGTTTATTTTAAAATGTTCATACATATGAACATTATACAAATGTAAACAAAAAACGATATAATAGATGAGAATTATATATTTTTTCAGATGTTATTTTGAATTATTGTGTTTTTATAGGAATTTATTTTCATTAATCTTATATAAACTTTATGCATTTA
The DNA here is from genome assembly GCF_003285545.1 of Sinomicrobium soli. Lineage (GTDB taxonomy): Bacteria > Bacteroidota > Bacteroidia > Flavobacteriales > Flavobacteriaceae > Sinomicrobium. Next base: position 280,924 of record NZ_QLNV01000002.1, read on the forward strand.
CAGGAAAATACGGCAATCCTGTCATCCCGTCTTGGACCATCTCCGCAAAAGCAGTATTTTTACCCGGTAAACAACTTTTCTTCCACAAAACTCCGTATGTTCAAAAACAAAAAGACATCGCAGATCATCATGCTTATCGCTGCCGCCATTACCATTATCGGGGTGGTCACGGGCAGGTTTTTCTTTCTCTTTTTAATCCTGCCCCTGGGATTCCTTTTTAACAAGAAAAAGGACTGAGTTTCGGGTTGCAGGGGTATAGTTCTTAGTTATTAGTTCTTAGTTCGTAGTTGTCACTTATAACTGATCAATCCTCCTTCGGAATTCGCTTAAAAGAATAGCCGTGGCCGTGGCCACATTGAGGCTCTCCGTTTCCTGTATACGGCCGAAGCGCGGGACAGACAGGGTTCTGTGGGCCGTGGAACGTATTCTCTCCGACACCCCGTTGGCTTCGTTGCCCATAACCAGGATGCCTTGTTGCGGCAGGGTAGTTTTATAGACATTTTCCCCGTTCATATCGGCTATGATGACGGGAAGTCCGGATTCCCGGATGTAGGTTTCCGGGTCGGTATAAATGATATTCACCCGTGCGAGGGACCCCATAGTAGCCTGTACCACTTTGGTATTGTAACAGTCTACCGTGGTTGTACTGCACACCAGGTTTTCTATCCCGAACCAGTCGCACAACCGGATAATGGTACCCAGGTTGCCGGGGTCGCGTATATCGTCGAGAACAAGTACAAGACCGGAATTCCCGGCTTCTTTCACCTCCGGGATCTCAAAAAGGGCCAGGGCCTTATTCGGGCTTTTTAACCGGCTGATCTTTTTCAGTTCCCGGTCAGAAATTTCCCGGAGGTGATCACCGGCAAAGGAAAAACAGGTGGTATCCGTGGTGTACAGCTCTCTCAGTGTCATCCCGGCATTAATGAGTTCCGTGATGACCTTTACCCCTTCCGCCACAAATATTCCGTGCCGGTTACGGTACTTTTTTTGGTCTAAACCCGTTATTAGCTTAATTTCGCCTTTACTAACCATCCGTCATAGTGTATTTTCCGGCCCGGGCAAAGTCGCCGGTTCCGGTATCCGGTAAAAAATCAGGGGCCAACCTGTATTACCGGGAGGATTTCACACATTTTTTTTTCATCTTTGTCTGGCCGAAGACCGAGGAGACCCTGACCGTGCATCGAACCTGAAACCTGTTAAAACCTGTTGTTTTCCATTGAAAACCCGAACCACAAAAATAGCGGTAATCTTTTTAATACTGTCTATAGTATCCTGTAATACGGTAAAAAGAGTAGGCGAAGACGAGCTGCTCCTTACCCGGAACAACATATATGTTAACGGGGAGAAGGAAAAAGAGGAGACCCTTCGCAACCTCATGTCACAGCAACCCAACAGTGCGTTGCTGGGATTCAACCTGAAATTACACATTTACAATATGGCTACACCGAAATCCGATTCGGCTTTCACAGACTGGCTGTACCGTAAGGAAAACAGGAAAAAGAGGCTCACCGGGCTGTTGTCTGAAAAACAGGTGATAGAACTCGGAAGGTCGGTAGCGGGCTTTAACAGGTGGCTTATGGAAACCGGGGAGCCACCGGTGGTCATCAAAGCGTCCGGAAACCTGAAATCCAGGGACCGCCTCAATCTTTATTACAACAGCAAGGGATATTTCAACAACAGGGTCACATTTTCCGTCGACTCCGTGCCCAACAAGAAAAAACGCGGAGAGGTAAATTATCACATCACCACGGGCAAACCGTATTTTCTGGACAGCATCACCAAAAAGATCGCCTCCCCCGACATAGATTCCATCTATAACCGGTACGATTCCAGGAACCTGATAAAGGAAGGTGAACAGTTCGATCTCACGCACTTCGAAGCCGAGCGGGAACGCATTAATTCCATTCTCATCAATTCGGGTATCTACCAGTTCCAGCCCAATTCTTCGGTTCATTTCAATGTGCTGCGCGATACCCTTGCTTCCAGCGAGGATTACAAAATGCCCGTGGAAATAGAGATCAACAACAGGTACGAACGCGTGGGAGACACGGTCAGGGAGATCCCTTATAAGATCCATCACATCAAAAATGTGAATATCTATGCCGATTATACCTTTGGCATGGAGCAGGATTCACTTGATTCCATTGCCTATGACCGTTTTACCATTTATTTCCGCGATAAACTGCGGTACAAGCCCAAAGCCCTGGCCGACGCCGTGGCCATTATGCCGGGCAGTCTTTACCGCGAAATAGACCGTACCCGCACCTACAGGCAGATCAGCAATCTCAAGACATTCAAATACCCCAACATAGAATACCGCTATGCCCGCGGTACCGACGACAGTCTCAACACCAATATATACCTCACCCACCGCCCGAAATTTTCGCTGGGGCTGAATACCGATATATCCCATTCCAACATCCAGGATATTGGGATCTCGTTCAGCACCTCGCTGATAAGCCGGAATGTTTTCAGGGGGACAGAAACACTGGAAGTATCGGCAAGGGGAACCGTAGGATCGTCCAGGGAAGCCAGCAACCCCCATGACAGGTTCTTTAATATTTCCGAATTCGGCGGCGACATCAGGCTCAATTTTCCCCGGATATTCTTTCCGGTCGGCACCGAGCGGATCATTCCCAAATACATGCTGCCCGAAACGCGTATCTCCGTAGGTAGTTCCTTTCAGAGAAACATAGGCCTGGACAAACAGAGTTTCAATACGATACTGCGTTATAACTGGACGCCATCATACCGGAAAAAACACACTTTCGAACTGATGAACATCGAGTTTATCCGGAACCTCAACATCGACCGCTACTTCCAGGTCTACCAGAACAGCTATGAGCGGCTCAACCGTATTGCCGGGAATAACACCACCGACCCTGCCTATTTCGACGACAGGGGCAACCTTCTCATCCCTTCGGGAGCCCGGCAGTTTACAAACGACGCCCTTTCGGGCGGCATAGACGGTATAACGGAAGGCTCCGAAGACTACCGCACCATATCGAGTATAGAAGAACGACGCAGGAGGCTCAGTGCCAACAACCTCATATTTGCCTCCAATTTCACTTACACCCACAACACCCGCCGCGGGGCCGGCGACAATACCTTTTCCCAGTTCAAGGCCAAACTGGAAACTGCGGGCAACTTCCTGTCGGCCGCTTCACAGCTCATCGAGTTCAACAAGAACGACCAGGGAAAAAAGCTGGTCTTTGACGTACAGTATTCCCAGTACGTAAAAACGGAACTGGACTTTATAAAGCACGTACAGGTATCCAGGGACGGCATCCTGGCCTTCAGGAGCTTTTTCGGTTTTGCCATTCCCTACGGCAACGCTACCAATATTCCCTTTTCGAGAAGTTACTTCGCCGGGGGAACAAATGATAACAGGGCCTGGCAGGCGTATTCCCTGGGCCCCGGACGAACAAATGCCAGAAATGACTTTAACGAGGCCAACCTGAAAATAGCCCTGAACCTGGAGTACAGGTTCAATATCATGGGGAGCCTGAACGGAGCATTTTTTGCCGATGCCGGGAATATATGGAACGCCCTGGACGACGTTACCGACCAGGATGCCGTTTTTACCGGTATCTCCTCCCTAAAGGATACCGCCCTGGGTACCGGTTTCGGTTTCAGGTACGATTTCGGCTTTTTTGTCATCCGCCTGGATACCGGGTTTAAGACCTATAACCCGGCCGAGCAGATGTCAAGGCGGTGGTTCCGGGACTACAACTTCGGCAATGCGGTATACAATATAGGGATCAATTATCCTTTCTGATCCGGGGTGCTGGTTGAAGGTTGCAGGTTTACAGGTTTGCAGGTTTGAATCATAACTCATAACTCATAACTCTGAATTCTGAACTCATAACCGGTTGCAGTTTACAGGCTGCACGTTTCTAATTTACCCTTTCATTTTTGATATTTAGACTTCTAATTTTATTACTTTTGCTTTTTAATAACTATACAAATTCAGGAAAACCTTAAAAACTATGAGTCACAACATTAAGCCCGGGGTAGCCACCGGAGATGAAGTACAGGAAATATTTGCCTATGCGAAAAGCAAGGGGTTTGCACTGCCGGCAGTAAACGTAATCGGATCTGACAGCATCAATGGCGTACTGGAAACCGCAGCCAGCCTGAACGCTCCGGTGATCTTACAGTTTTCGAACGGAGGGGCCCAGTTCAATGCGGGAAAAGGACTTTCCAATGACGGACAGAGAGCGGCCATCTTAGGAGCTGTTGCCGGGGCAAAGCATGTTCATGAACTCGCCGGGGCTTATGGTGCTACCGTAATACTCCACACCGATCACTGTGCCAAAAAACTGTTGCCCTGGATAGACGGGCTGCTGGATGCCAGTGAAAAGCACTATGCCCAGACCGGGAAACCGCTGTTCAGCTCCCATATGATAGACCTTTCCGAAGAGCCTATCGAAGAAAATATCGAGATCTGCAAAAAATATCTCGCCCGGATGAGCAAGATCGGAATGACGCTCGAGATCGAGCTCGGAGTTACCGGTGGTGAGGAAGACGGTGTGGACAACACGGATGTGGATGCTTCAAAACTCTACACCCAGCCCGAAGAAGTGGCATTCGCTTACGAAGAGCTGATGAAAGTAAGCCCCAAATTCACTATTGCAGCGGCCTTTGGTAATGTTCACGGGGTATACAAGCCCGGAAATGTAAAGCTGACTCCCAAGATCCTGAAAAACTCGCAGGAATTCGTATCCGAAAAATACAACGTACCGGCCAACAGTATAGACTTCGTATTCCACGGAGGCTCAGGATCTACCCTTGAGGAGATCAGGGAAGCCATCGGGTACGGTGTGATAAAAATGAATATAGATACCGATCTTCAATACGCCTTCCTCGAAGGGGTAAGGGATTATATCCAGGACAAAAAGGACTATCTCCAGGCCCAGATCGGCAACCCCGAAGGTGCCGACCAGCCCAACAAGAAATTCTACGATCCGAGAGTGTGGCTGCGCGAAGGGGAAAAAACATTCATAGCCCGTTTAAAAAAGGCTTTTGAGGACCTCAACAACGTAAACACCTTATAAACAGGCTACAGGGTTTTCCGGGTTTCGGCCGGTATACGGGTTTAATGCATATTTTTTTAACTTGCGCCCCCAAAACCCGGAAAACTCAAACATTCAATAACGAAAAAGAAACATATGGCTTGGTTCAAACGAAAAGAAAAAGGGATCCAGACCTCTACGGAAGAAAAAAAAGACACTCCCAAAGGGCTTTGGTATAAGTCGCCCACCGGGAAGATCGTCGGAGCCGAAGAACTGGAAAAAAACTTCTACGTGAGCCCGGAAGACGATTATCACGTACGCATCGGAAGCAAGGAATATTTTTCCATACTCTTTGACGACAACCATTACGAAGAACTGAACCCCGGTCTCACTTCCAAGGATCCGTTAAAGTTCGTAGACACCAAAAAATACACAGACCGCCTCAAGGAGGCCCGCGAGAAGACTAATCTCAAAGATGCCGTACGCACCGCTGTCGGAAAATCAATGGGAGAAGACCTGGTAATCGCCTGTATGGATTTTGCCTTTATCGGGGGCTCCATGGGAAGCGTTGTCGGTGAAAAGATCGCCAGGGCCATCGACCACTCCATCAAAAACAATATCCCCTTTCTCATGATCTCCAAATCGGGAGGGGCACGTATGATGGAAGCCGCCCTTTCCCTGATGCAGCTGGCCAAGACATCGGCCAAGCTCGCCCAGCTGGCCGAAGCGCGTATTCCCTATATCTCACTCTGTACCGACCCCACTACCGGGGGTACTACGGCCTCATATGCCATGCTGGGAGATATCAATATCGCCGAGCCCGGCGCCCTGATAGGTTTTGCAGGGCCGAGAGTGGTCAAGGAAGCCACGGGACAGGACCTTCCCGAAGGTTTCCAGACTTCCGAATTCCTCCAGGAACACGGATTCCTCGATTTTATTTCCCACAGGAGAGACCTCAAGAAAAAGGTCAATCTCTATCTCGATCTTATCCTCAACCGGGAGCTGCGGTCGTGAAATCTGTATAAAAACAAAAATATTACAACTATTTGCCTTATATTTGCGCCCTGCCAGAAAACCTGGCACAATACATAAGAATCATTTAAACAATATTGGCATGTATTTATCAAAAGAAGTCAAAGAAGACATTTTTAAGAAGCACGGAGGTTCCGAAAAGAACACGGGATCTGCCGAAGGACAGATTGCCCTGTTCACTTACAGGATTTCCCACCTTACGGAGCACCTGAAGAAAAACCGCAAGGATTTCAACACGGAGCGTTCACTGGTAAGCCTGGTAGGTAAAAGGAGAAGCCTTCTCGATTACCTCAAGAAAAAGGATATCGAAAGATACCGTGCTATTGTAAAAGAATTAGGACTTAGAAAATAATTCCGAAAGAGGCCCGAGTGCCTCTTTTTTGTTTTAGGGCAAAGTGATTTTCATTGGGTTAACTACAACAACACAACACCCGTCTGCAGACGGAACCCTTTGTATAATTAATTAAAAAGCATTTATGATTCCTGAAGTAAAAAAAGAAATTATCGATCTGGGGGATGGCAGGACCATCTCTATAGAAACGGGGAAGCTGGCAAAACAAGCCCACGGATCTGTTGTTGTGCAAATGGGCGATGCAATGTTACTTTGCACCGTAGTATCGTCTTACAATGAAAGTACAATGGATTTCTTTCCGTTAACAGTAGATTACCGGGAGAAATTTGCGGCCGCAGGCCGTTATCCGGGTGGTTTCTTCAAAAGAGAAGCGAGACCCAGCGACAAGGAGATTCTGACAATGCGGATCGTGGATCGCGTATTACGCCCCCTGTTCCCGTCTGATTACAAAACTGAAACGCAGGTGATGATCCAGCTAATGTCACATGACGAAGAAGTAATGCCCGATGCGTTGGCCGGTTTGGCCGCTTCAGCGGCAATTCAACTCTCTGACATCCCCTTTGAATGTGCCATCTCTGAAGTGCGTGTGGGCCGGATAAACGGTGAGTTCATCATTAACCCAAGCCGCGAGCAATTAGCTGAATCGGACATCGATATGATTATTGGTGCGTCTGAAGATTCTGTGATGATGGTGGAAGGGGAAATGAAAGAGATATCCGAAGAAGAAATGGCCGAAGCCATTCAGTTTGCTCACGAGGCAATCAAGGTACAATGTGCCGCACAACTTCGACTGGCAGAAGCCTTCGGTAAAAAACCCGTCAGGGAATACGCTCCTGCCAAAACGGATGATGACATCGCTGCCAAAGTCCGTGAAACAGCCTATCAAAAAATATATGATATCGCAAAAGGCGGTCATAGCAAAAGAGAGCGTGGAGAAGCATTTTCTGCAGTAAAAGACGAAGTCCTCGCTCTTTTCAGCGAAGAAGAACTGGAAGAAAATGAAGGCCTGATCAAAACCTATTTTAACAAAGTAGAAAAAGAAGCGGTAAGGGAACTTACTCTTTCCGAAGGGATTCGTTTAGACGGAAGAAAGACCAATGAGATCCGTCCCATCTGGTGTGAAGTGGATTATTTACCTTCTGTTCACGGCTCAGCCATCTTTACCCGTGGAGAAACACAAGCGCTCGCAACAGTGACCCTCGGAACTTCGAGGGAAGCGAATATTATTGATCTGCCAACACATCAGGGAGAAGAAAACTTTTATTTGCACTACAATTTTCCCCCGTTCTGTACCGGTGAGGCTTACCCGATAAGAGGTACTTCCCGTCGTGAGATCGGCCACGGAAACCTCGCACAACGCGCATTAAAAGGAATGATCCCGGAAGAGAACCCCTATACGGTTCGGATAGTTTCCGAAGTACTGGAATCCAACGGTTCTTCTTCCATGGCAACCGTATGTGCCGGAACCATGGCACTCATGGACGCAGGTATCCAAATGAAAAAACCGGTATCCGGTATTGCTATGGGACTGATTTCCGATGGTGAACGCCATGCAGTATTGTCTGATATTCTCGGAGATGAAGATCACCTCGGAGATATGGACTTTAAAGTAACCGGAACTTCCGATGGGATTACCGCGTGCCAGATGGACATTAAAGTAAAAGGATTGCCTTACGAAATTTTGGTAAAGGCATTAAAACAAGCCCGCGAAGGACGTTTGCATATCCTGGAAAAACTTACGGATGCCATAGCTCAGCCTAATGTAGAGGTAAAACCTCATGCCCCGAAAATCATTACCAGAACAATTCCCGGAGAGTATATCGGTGCTTTGATCGGCCCTGGCGGAAAAGTAATTCAGGAATTACAGAAAGCTACAGATACGACTATCGTTATCAACGAAGTGGATGAGCAAGGCATTGTTGAGATCCTCGGAACCAACGGGGAAGGTATTGATGCTGTTTTGGCAAAAATAGATTCTTTGCTGTTCAAGCCGGAAGTAGGTTCGGTTTACGAAGTAAAAGTGATTAAAATGCTTGATTTTGGCGCTGTTGTAGAATTTACTCAAGCTCCCGGAAATGAAGTATTGTTACACGTATCTGAACTGGCTTGGGAACGTACGGAAAAGGTATCTGATGTAGTTAACATGGGAGATGTTTTTGAAGTGAAATACTTTGGCCTCGACCCGAGAACCAAAAAACCGAAAGTATCCCGTAAAGCACTGCTTCCCAGACCTCCGAGAAATGAGAACAGGGAAAGGCGCGAACACAGGGAGCGCTCATAACCAGCAGGTCAGGTGTTACTGATATTTTAAATTTTTATAAAAATGCCCGGTGTTTGCCGGGCATTTTTTGTGGGTAACATATATTTCTAAACCCGCTGTTTCCTGTTTTTTGAAATGCTTCCGGCTCTTAACCGTTTCGCCTGGTTTCGGCTTCCCCCACGGCAACCATATTCAGGCATGCCCAATGCCCAAACTACGAACTAACAACTAAGAACTACAACACCTCTTTCAGGCGGAACATAAACCGCATTTGCCTTCCTTCACGTTCCACTAACAGCCGTATTTTTTTACCTGCCCTGACATTCATCAGTTCCATCATTTCCTGTATCGAATGCCCGGATGCCCGTTTTCCATTGACCGACAGCACCACGTCACCTTTTTTCAGGCCGGCATCACAGGCGGGGCTCCCGTTTCGTACTTCGGCAATCTCAAAGGCAGGATAGAGGCTGTACTTCAGCAATCTCCCCGGTAATATCCGGTATGTTTTACGCGCTTCCGCATGCTCCGACAGGGCCTGGTTACTATTTGTACCTACCTGCTCAATCCGCATCCCGTTATGCTGAAGTTCTATACCGCTCATGTTGTACTTGAACGGCTGCCTGAAATACCTGTTTCGCTTCATGGTCATTTTTTTTCCTGCATAATCTACAACCACATCAAAGCGCCTCAATATCTCTCCTCCAATACTGCCGTCCCTTTCGCTCAGGTTCTGGAGGTGCTGCAGGGAAACAGCATCGGGAAAGGCCACTTTGGCATCCTTAAATTCAAAATCTCCGAGATGAAGTTCTTCTACCCTGGCACGACTGCCGTATACACTTCCGCTAAGCCCCCTGCCCAGAAAATCGTCAAAATGCTCCTGCGGCACCGACAAACCGTTATCTTCCCTGTCGAATAACCAAAGGGCGTCACTGCTTCCGGAATCTACCAGCAACTTCACCTCTTCCCTACGTCCGTCCACTGCGACCTCCGCTTTCAGGTAAGGTTTGTTATGTATCATGTCGAGCCCGAAGGTATGGCACTTTCTGCATGTCCTGTGGCGATAGGTCCCGGGCCTGTAAAAACGGATTCTCTTTCTGGTATAACTTATATCCACGACCAGGTCCCTGAAAACCTCAAAGCCGATAATCCCGTGAATCGGAATTCCGAGCCGGGGAGCAAAATTAATTCCCTGGTCCAGTATAAGGTAAAAGTCACTACTCCTGTTGACCACCTTTTCATTGATCCTTATAACATTATCCCTGGAACGGTAAGCCTTTATGGCCTCCCCCTGCCCCAGTCCGCGAATATAGATGGCTTCAAAATGTGAAAATTCCGGGTGATCGCCGGAACCGAGATCAAACAGGATAGGTTTGTTCACCCCGCTGTCCAGGATAAACGACAGCTCTACTCCATTAACTTCCACCGGAATAATGACCAGGTTATTGACCAGGCTGAATTTTACGGTGTGATAATCCCCGCCCGATACCAGCTCAAATCCCGACTGTGCCCTTATCCCTGCCCCGCCCAAAAGAAGCAGCAAGCCCACCGGAATGATATTTCTAATATTTTTTAACACAAAAAATAACATATTACTAATATAAACATAAGTTTACTTCGTAAAGACCCTTGTCAAAAACTTTAACGCATGCATTAGTCACAATATTCACATCCGGCATTTACCACTTAGGAATTATTTTGCAAATTTGCAGGGCTACACGCCAGGCAGCAGTTCATTTCGGGGAACCCAGCATCCTGAAATAACATGTCACTGCTGTAGTACACTAACATTAATTAACCACAGAAACAGCTATTATGCCATCAATTTCACACAAAGGCCGGTCAATGCCGGAATCCCCCATCCGGAAACTCGTTCCTTTTGCTGAAAACGCAAAGAAAAAAGGGCGCAAGGTATATCACCTCAACATCGGCCAGCCGGATATCAAAACACCTCAGGTAGCCCTCGATGCGGTCAAGAACAACCACCTGGAGATCCTCGAATACGGCAGAAGCGAAGGCTCTGAGCAGTACCGTGAAAAACTGGCCGCATATTACGCAAAAAAGGATATTCACATTTCAGCGGATGATATCGTCGTGACCACCGGTGGTTCCGAAGCTTTGATGTTCGCCATGGGAGCCGTTGCCGATTACGGTGACGAGATCATCATTCCCGAACCTTTCTATGCCAATTACAACGGTTTTGCCACTGCTTCCGGAGTACGGGTTGTTCCTGTGGTATCGTCCATAGACCACAATTTTGCCCTCCCTCCCATAGAAGCCTTTGAAGAACTTATCACTCCTGAAACACGTGCGATACTGATCTGCAATCCGGGCAACCCTACAGGATACCTGTATTCCAGGGAAGAGATCAAAAAGCTTGCTGAAATCGTAAAAAAACACGACCTGTTCCTCATCACGGACGAAGTGTACAGGGAATTTACCTACGACGGTGCCGAACATTATTCCGTAATGCAGGAACAGGGACTGGAGGCCCATGCCATTATGATAGATTCGGTTTCCAAGCGCTACAGCATGTGCGGGGCGAGAATAGGATGCCTGGTATCGAAAAACAGGGAAGTGATCACTACTGCGCTCAAATACGCACAGGCCAGGCTATCATCGCCTACCTATGCCCAAATTGCCAGTGAGGCAGCCCTGCAAACCCCACAAAGCTATTTTGACGAGGTATTGCAGGAATACTCCGAGCGAAGGGACCTGCTGATCAGTGAACTCGAAACCATCGAAGGGGTGAAGGTGGCCAGGCCGAGGGGGGCGTTTTACTGTATTGCGGAACTGCCCGTCAGAAATACCGATGATTTTGCACGATGGCTGCTGGAAAGTTACCAGTACAACAACCAGACGGTAATGGTGGCCCCTGCGGCCGGTTTCTACTCCACTCCCGGGATGGGCACCTGCGAAGTACGCATCGCTTACGTCCTTAAGAAAGAAGACCTTAAGGCTGCTGTAAACATACTTCGGGAAGCCCTTAAAGTATATCCGGATAAAGAATAGACAAGAGCCGAACCCGTTAATTCTCCTGCTGTGCATATAAAGGAAAACATATCACTCAAAAACTATAACACCTTCGGGATTGACGTCCGTGCGAGATATTTCACCGAGGTTTCCAGAAAGGAAGAACTCCTGGAGGTACTCTCCATGCCGGATTATCCCGAAAAACTGATTCTCGGAGGTGGCAGCAACATCCTGCTTACGGGTGATGTGGAAAAACTTGTTGTCCATATCAGGATCAGGGGAATTTCAGTGACAGGCCGGGAAGGAAATGAAGTACTGGTAAAAGCCGGGGCCGGTGAAAACTGGCACAGTTTCGTGCTCTGGACCCTGGAAAAGGGGTACGGCGGCCTGGAAAACCTGTCGCTCATTCCCGGAAATGTGGGTACGGCCCCCATCCAGAATATCGGGGCATACGGGGTAGAGCTCAAGGATGTCTTCGAATCGTGTGAGGCCGTGGAGATCGGCTCGGGAAAAACGCGTATCTTTTCCCGGGAGGAATGCCGGTTCGGTTACCGGGACTCTATTTTCAAACGCGAAGCCAGGGGCAGATATATCATAACCGGGGTTACCTTCCGCCTCCGCAGCAAGGAGCACCGTCTTCACATTCATTACGGGGCCATATCGCAGGTACTTGCCGAAAGGGGAATATCGTCGCCGGGGATAAAAGATGTTTCCGACGCCGTGATCTCCATACGGCAGAGTAAGCTCCCGGACCCCCGGGAAACGGGAAATTCGGGCAGTTTTTTCAAAAACCCCGTAGTCCCTGCAAATACGTTCAGAAAGATATCGGAACACTATCCCGAAGTTCCTTCCTACCCCCTGCCGGGAGACCAGGTAAAAATTCCGGCCGGGTGGCTCATCGAGCAATGCGGTTTTAAGGGCAAACGCTTCGGAGCAGCCGGGGTGCACCACAGGCAGGCCCTCGTACTGGTCAATTACGGCGGGGCGACAGGACAGGAAATATGGCAGCTGGCAACACATATCCGGGAAAAGGTAAACGAAAAGTTCGGCATTCTCCTGGAGCCCGAGGTAAACATACTGTGATCAGGGGGAGAAAACAAAAAACCTTTCCCGTACAGGCATTATTTGATATCTTTGGGATGTCCCCTTATTGACATATAGTTTCATCCAATTTCCGACACCATGTCTTCACTACTGGAAATAAACATCATGAACCTGCTCATCGAAAAAGATGAGAAAGGGATGACCATGCTCTATGATTACTACGGTGATGCCCTTTACGGCATCGCCTTTAAAATAACGTCGGACGAAGAACTGGCCAGGGATGCCCTTCAGGAAGGATTGATGAAAATCTGGAAAAAGGCCCATACCTACGATGCCGGAAAAGCCAGGCTTTTTACGTGGATGTACCGGATTATCAGAAATACGGCCATTGATAAAGTCAGAAATTGCAGTATTAAAGAAGAAAAGAAAATCCAACTGGATATTTCCAACGTATATAATATAGGTATCGACGCGATAAAACCCGAGCACCTGGACATCGGGAAGCATCTCGCCTCCCTGGACATCAAGTACCAGGTCATCCTTGAAGCCCTGTTCTTTAAGGGGATGACACAACAGGAAGCCAGTGAAATGCTCGATGTTCCGCTGGGAACAGTCAAATCCCGCCTGAAGATAGGGCTCCGCGAATTGCGGAAAATTTTTGACACCGAATAATTAGCGATGAATATAACGGAAAGGAATGCCGGGGCAAAAAAAATAAGATATGAAAAGTGACATGGAAAAGATATTGGAGAGCGATCTGCTGGAGCGATATCTCATAGGGACCACTTCACCGGAAGAAAACATTTATACGGAAGACTGTATTTCCAGGTACCCGGAAGTGAAACGAAAGTATACAGAACTGGAGGAAGACCTGGAAAACTACACCCGTTCTTTTGCCAAACCTGCCCCTGAAAAGGTGAAAAGGAATGTGATACATGCCATCCGCAGAAAAAAAAGATCAGTTCCCCGTTTTGCCAATATGGCAGCGGTCATAGCCGCCGTCTTCTGTACCTCTACCATTGTTTTACTATACCAGAACAAGTTGCTGTTGCAGAAAAACGGGTCGGTCAACGAAGAGATCGCAGCCTTGAAAAGCGATATCCTGAACACCAATTCCAAGCTCGACGATGTGAAAAACCAGTTTCTCATCCTCAACAACCCCAAAACGCGGAAATATATACTCCAGGGAAACCGCCGGGCCAAGAACCTCAAAACGGTGGCTTATATAGATCCCGTGGAAAAATTATCCATGATCAATGTGGTATCACTACCGGAACTTCCGGAAGAACAGGTATTCCAGATGTGGGCCGAAGTCAACGGTGAAATGATAAGCCTGGGCATACTGGAAAACACCCAGAACAAATTACTCTCTATTCCCTTCAAGGAAGAGGCCAAAAGCTACAACATTACCATAGAACCGAAAGGGGGAAATATCAATGCCACCGAAGAAAACACCGTGGCCAGCATATACCTTCGTTAGCTTTTGGAAAAAAGCTGATAATTATGGTAAAACGTATTTTGTTTTGTATCTTTGTAATCCGTTAGAAAGATTGTTGCGATGAAGTTAGTTTTGCTTACCATAGGATTGTTAGCCCTTGCTTTTGCAGGCATTGCCATTAAGATCTGGACAAAAAAGGATGGTAGATTTGCCGGTACCTGTGCCAGTCAGAGTCCTTTTCTGAACAAATCGGGGGAGCCGTGTAGCTTTTGCGGGAAAATGCCGGACGAACAGGAATGCAGAGACCCCAGGGCACAACAAAATTAGGTTGGCAGATTATCACTTATGCTGACCATACTACTATGCCTATTAACAGGAAGCACCGGAATTCTCATAGGTTACTACCTGCTGTCCGGAAAACTGGCTTACTCCGGCAAGGGGAATCTTCCTGACAAAACCATTCCCGTTTCTGTTATAATCCGTACAAAAAACAATGCCGGGATCCTCAGGCAGACTCTCCCGCACATACTCTCCCAGAAACATCCCGATTTCCAGGTGGTGATCATAAACGACGCATCTTCAGATAACACTTCGGAGGTGATAGCGCACTTTGAAGCTTCATACCCCAATATCAGGGTTGTTCATGTGATCAACAACGAGGCGTTCTGGGGCAAGAAGAAATACGCACTGACCCTCGGAATAAAGGCCGCCAGGCATCCTTTCATGATCTTTACCGAAGACCGTTTTGTCCCGGCATCCGGATACTGGCTCCAGGAAATGAGCAGGCATTATCACAAAAACAAAAATATCGTTCTGGGGTATGCCTCACTTAAAAGGGTAAAGGGATCTTTTTCCAATGCCATTATCAGGTACGACAACCTGGTGAAAGCCGTAAAATACCTTTCCTTTGCAAAGGCAGGACTTCCCTATACCGGCTCCGGGCGTAACATGGCCTATCACAAAAGCGTATTTTACCAGGTGAACGGTTTTATAAGCCATATGAACATGAGCAACGGGGAAGACGAACTCTTTATCAATGAAGTTGCCACGGCGGAAAACACTGCGATCTGTATTACGCCCCGTGCACATACCAGATCTGTCAGCACCACCGGGTTCCGGACATGGGTATACCGGAAAAGAGAAGCATTCCTGGTTTTTCGCAATTTCAAACTCAGGGATCGTCTCCTGTCGGCCCTGCTCTACCTCGCAAAGGTCATGTTCTGGTTGCTGCCCGTTCCCATCCTGATATTAGCCGGAACACAGAGCAGACAAACAGCGGTACTGGCAGCTATACTTCTCATAAAATGGGTAGCCCAGTATATCTCTGCCGTGAAAATTTCGGGAAAACTGGGAGAAAAAGATCTCTTGTGGCTACTTCCCCTGTACGAAGCGATATTGATTATCGTACAATTTTATATCTTTATCACCGGTTTCAGAACACGAACACGTTGGAAATAACTGCCGAATTCATTCAAAAAAATATAGACCGGGCACGCAAAGGCGATCAGAAAGCCTTTAATTTCCTCCTTGATCACTACTGGAACGACATTTACGGTTTTCAGCTTATACGGACCAAGAATGAGAATGACGCCGAGGATATTACCATCCAGACATTCTCAAGGGCCTTCGACCGGATCGCTACTTTCGACAACAGCTATTCATTCAAGACCTGGCTGATCACCATCTCGAAAAATATTCACCTCGACCTGCTACGCAAAAGAAAATCGAGCCTTTTTCACAGTACGTCCCAGGAAGACGATACGGTATATGATGTTCCTGACGATACCCCTTCGGCCGAAGACAATCTCATCTACGAACAGAACCTCGCACAGCTGAAGCGCTTTATAAAGAAACTGAAGCCACATTACCAGGACGTGATCAATATGAGGTATTTCAGGGAACTGAGTTACCAGGAAATAGCTGCCGAACTCGACGAACCCCTTAACAACGTCAAGGTTAAGCTCCTGCGTGCCAAAAAACTACTGGCAGAAATTATCCACAAAAGCAAAAATGTATAGATTCCTGAAGAAACTGGGGCCAGGGATACTCTTTGCCGGTGCAGCCATCGGCGTATCACACCTCGTACAGTCTACACGTGCAGGGGCCGAATTCGATTTCGGGCTGCTCTGGGCACTTTTACTCGTACATCTCTTCAAGTACCCGTTTTTCCAGTACGGCCCGAGGTACACCCTGGCCACCGGCGAAACCTTACTGGACGGGTATTACAAACTGGGACGCCCCGTACTCATCGCCTACTTCATACTCACCTTTGCCACCATGTTTACCATACAGACCGCCCTTACCGTAGTGACCGCAGGACTTGCCGCCACCCTTTTCGGAATACCGCTGCACACGGTATGGTGGAGTTCCGTCATTACGGCCATATGCATGGTCATATTGCTTATCGGCAGATACAAGTTGCTGGACAGGGTGATGAAACTCATTGTCCTTACCCTCACCATAAGTACATTTATAGCTGTCCTGCTGGCCGTACCGGATACTTCTGCAACACACACCCTGCAGCAGATATTACCGGAAAGCGATACGGGTATCGCCTTCCTGATCGCCTTTATGGGGTGGATGCCCGCGCCCCTGGATATTTCCATATGGCATTCCCTCTGGGCCATGGAAAAGAAAAAGAGTATCGGCAATTACGACCTCCGCAATTCCATAACCGATTTTAACCTGGGCTACGCCAGCACCATCGTGCTCGGCATCCTCTTCATGGCACTCGGGGGCCTGGTCATGTTCGGCTCGGGAGAAACCTTCAGCAACAATGCCTCCTTGTTCTCCGAACAGTTGATCGCCCTGTATACCGGAAATCTCGGAGATGCCGCCTATATCCTTATCGCCGTTGCAGCCTTTACCACCATGTTCAGCACCACCCTCACCACACTGGATGCTTCCCCAAGGGCCATGTCGTATACCACTTCCCTGTTTACCGGGAAATCAGGCTCCCGGTACTACACCCCGTGGATGGTGGTACTGGCAGCCGGGACCATCGCCATATTACTGTTTTTTATGTCTGAAATGAAAACCCTGATCGATATAGCCACCATATTGTCTTTCGTTACCGCTCCCTTTTATGCCATCATAAACTTCAGGCTTATATGCTCAGGACACACGCCGGAACAATATCGTCCGGGCCCTTTTCTGAAAATCCTGAGCTGGGCGGGACTGTTATTCCTCACCGGTTTTAGCCTCTGGTATACCATCAGCCTGTTCTGACCGTGTGGCAGACTTCTCGTATTTCGTACGATTTACCTGGTTGTTCTTTTGTGTCTTTGTACGTCAATTGGTTGTTCTTTTGTATCTTTGTACGTCAAAAGCAAACGTTTATGAGTGTAGATACCGTGACCAAGGCAGCGCCGCCCAAAGGCAAGCCCAAATGGCTCCGTGTAAAACTGCCGACAGGCAGGAAATACACGGAATTAAGGGGACTGGTAGACAAATATAAACTCCACACCATCTGTACGTCGGGCAGTTGCCCCAATATGGGCGAATGCTGGGGAGAAGGTACGGCCACTTTCATGATCCTCGGGAATATCTGTACGCGTTCCTGCGGCTTTTGCGGGGTTAAAACCGGAAGGCCCGAGACCATAGACTGGGAAGAACCGGAAAAGGTGGCCCGTTCGATCAGGCTGATGAACATAAAGCACGCCGTCCTTACTTCGGTAGACCGGGACGACCTCAAGGATATGGGCTCCATTATATGGGCTGAAACCGTTAATGCCGTAAGGCGCATGAGCCCGGGGACTACGCTTGAGACCCTTATTCCGGACTTTCAGGGCGTGGAGCGCAATATAGACCGCATTGTAGAAGTGGCTCCCGAAGTGATCTCCCACAATATGGAAACCGTAAAACGGCTTACCCGGGAGGTCCGGATACAGGCCAAATACGAACGTAGCCTCGAAGTCCTGCAGTACCTCAAGGAAAAGGGAGCCCGCCGTACCAAATCGGGGATCATGCTCGGACTGGGAGAAACAGAAGAGGAAGTTGTGGACACCATGAGAGACCTCAGGAATGCCGATGTGGATGTCGTAACCATAGGGCAATACCTGCAACCCTCTAAAAAACACCTTCCGGTAAAGCAGTTTATCCTTCCGGAGCAGTTTGACCGCCTGAGAGAGATCGGCCTGGATATGGGATTCAGACACGTGGAGAGCGGGGCTTTGGTGAGATCGTCATACAAGGCACATAAACACGTCGATTAAACCGTAGTAATGAACAGTATCAAAATAGCCATAAACGGATTCGGCCGTATAGGGAGAACCGTTTTCCGACTGCTGCTGGACCACCCCGGTATTCATGTCGTGGCCATTAACGACCTTTCAGACAGCAGGACCCTGAGCCATCTCTTAAAATACGACAGCATTCACGGCGTATGGCCGGGAGCGGTTTCATACGACTCCGACGGCATTATAGCGGGAAAAACACATTATCCGCTTCTCAACGAAAAGAGCCCGGAAGATATTGACTGGTCTCCCTGGCAACCCGATATCGTTATCGAGGCTTCCGGAAAATTCAAACGTCGGGAGCAACTGCAGCATCATATCCGTAACGGGGCCGGACAGGTCGTGCTTTCCGTTCCTCCCGAAGAAGACGATATAAAAATGGTGGTACCCGGGGTCAACCTCCATATCCTGGACGGTTCGGAAGATATCGTATCCAACGCCTCCTGTACCACCAACAACGCCGCGCCCATGATCCGCGTGATCCACGACCTCTGCGGTATAGAACAGGCATATATTACCACGGTGCACTCCTATACCACCGACCAGAGCCTGCACGACCAGCCCCATCGCGACCTGCGAAGGGCAAGAGCGGCAGGACAATCGATAGTGCCCACCACTACGGGAGCCGCCAAGGCACTTACACGGATCTTCCCGGAACTCGGCAACGTCATAGGCGGATGCGGTATACGGGTCCCTGTCCCGGACGGGTCTCTTACCGACATCACTTTTAACGTGGCCCGCGAAACCTCCATAACGGCGATAAATGCCGCCTTTAAAAATGCAGCGGAAAAAGACCTCAAGGGCATACTCTCCTATACCGAAGACCCCATCGTGTCTGTAGATGTTATCAACAATCCGTATTCCTGTGTATTTGATGCGCAGATGACTTCCGTGATCGGTAAAATGGTTAAGATCATAGGATGGTATGACAATGAATTCGGATACAGCAACCGGATCGTAGACCTTATTTCATATATGACCACACTGCGACACCGCTATCCGGGGAATATTTCAGGAAAAAAAGCCATTATCCCCTCATGAACTGAACAGAATTAAGAAAACAAACTACGAACTAAGAACTACCAACTAAGAACTATAACGTTCCGCGTTTTAATTTTTGTTTTTATATTTATGCGAATCTTTTTACCATGAAAGGAATCGCTTATCGCTTTGTGCTTTTACTATTGTTGTTTCCCCTTATCGCATTCGGGGTACAGGGCAGCTATAGCAGTAAGGACACCGTGGAGGCCCGCCTGAAAAAAGCCTATGATTACAAAAACGGGCTTCAGTTCGGGATGGCGGTCAACGAATTGAATGTAGCTGTCAGGACAGCCGATACCTTAAGCCAAAGGGCCTTCTCCTACAAATATCTTTTTAAGGGATATTCCCTTTTCATAGAGCTCTACCTTGATTTTAACCTGGACAAGGACCTCGAAGTCTATGAGTTCCTGTGCGAAACCCACTTAAAACCCGGCCTGCTGGACGGGGGCGATGCCCGTTTTACAGCCTTAAAGGCCCTTTTGGCAGCACGCAAGGGAAATTTTGAAGCCGCTTCCGAAAATCTGAAAAAAGCAAAATCACTTTACGGAAAAGATGACGGAGATATCATTTTACATTACATCTGGTATTACGAGGCAAGAATAGCCCTTCTGCAGAAAGAATACGACAAGGCCATCGACCTCTTTGCCCGTGCCTATCCGCTGGAAGACCCCTATGAAGAGGCCTACCTCAATAGCGGAATATTGCTTTACCTGTCTGCCGCACACCTGAAAATGCAGCATTACGACCAGGCACTTTCATACGCAAGAAAAGCTGAAAAAACCCTGTCTGCCCATAACTTCCCGAGAATGGAACGGTGGAAAAACCAGCAAATAACTGCGGTTTTGCGGCACCGGGGGCTTCATCGCGAAGCAGAGCGCTACCAGCAGAAAACCGATAGTCTGAAAGACAGGTATTTCAATCCGGCAACACTGAAATACATAGAGACCATCGGCAATCACAACACCTCGTTTTTCAAGGACAAGGTCATAGAAAAATACAAGGCCGAGACCCTGAAACAGGCCAGGCAGGTGAACACCTCCAAACTGATATCCATCTTTAGTTCGGTCCTGCTCATCATTATCGGGATACTCACCGTAAGCCTGTACCGGAACAGCAAGATAAAACTCAAGACCAACAGGCTCCTGCTCAAAAAAAACCAGGCACTACGAACCGCAAAAGACAAGGCCGAAAACGCCCTTAAGGTCAAGGCCCGTTTTTTGTCTACCGTAAGCCATGAGCTTCGGACCCCCCTGTATGCCGTAACGGGCCTTACTCACCTCTTACTCGAAGACAACCCCAGGGAAAGCCAGAAAGAATACCTCAATTCACTCAAGTTTTCAGGAGAATACCTGCTGAATTTTATCAATGATATTCTGCAGATCAACAAATCCGAGGCCAACCGTTTAAAACTGAACAAGGCTCCCTTTAACCTGAAGCAGATGCTGGCCGAGGTAGCGGGATCACTGGAACACTCGGCAAGAGAAAACAACAATGCAATTATCCTCAACATAGACGGGAATATTCCCGACAGTGTCACCGGTGATGCACTCAAACTCTCCCAGGTATTCATTAACCTTATCGGCAATGCACTCAAATTTACCAGTAATGGTGAAGTCCGTATCACCGGACAACTGGTCTCACAGGAGAAGAATCATGTCAGGATACGTTTTGAGGTAAAAGACAACGGCATGGGGATAACTGCCGAGACCATGCCCCATATTTTTGAGAGTTTCGCACAGGGCTCCACACAGATCAATCGCAAATACGGGGGCACAGGGCTTGGCCTTACCATCGTAAAAAGCCTTTTGCACCTCATGGAAAGCGATATTGTAGTACAGAGTATCCCGGAAGAAGGCAGTACCTTCTCATTTGAACTCGACATGGAAACCTCCCGGGAACTCCCGCCCTCCTCCGGCCCTACAGAACAAGATACCGCGGTGCCCAGGGATGCAGTAACAGAAGAAACAGACTTTGAGAATATCCATATCCTCCTGGTGGAAGACAATAAGATAAACCAGATGGTCACCCAGAAAATGCTGTCTAAAAAAGATATTTCCTGCGATATTGCCAACGATGGGTACGAAGCCATAAAAATGGCAAAAAAGAAAAGCTATGACCTGATCCTGATGGACATACATATGCCCGGTATCAGCGGAATAAAAGCTACGGAGGAAATCCGCAGGTTCAACAAGACCGTACCTGTCGTTGCCCTGACGGCCATCTCCCTCGAAGACAATATGGACAACCTGTACCAGGCCGGATGTAATGACATTATTACCAAACCTTTTAAGCCCGAGGTCTTTTACAAAAAGATCCGGAACAATCTTCGTCTGAACAGGAAATAACAGACCGTCAAAGAGGTCTACTGCACTACCGCCCGCTTGTGTAATCCGCAATAATCCTCTCAAATTCCCGCTGTCCGCCGAACAGGAACTCGGTCCTGATCCCCAGGTAGAAAAGGTTGTCCAGATGCCCTTCGAGCCGCGTAAAATCTTTTTCAGTGGTCAATATCGGTTGTTTTCGGGCGAGGTTCCGAAGTTCACTTTCAGAAAAATCGTGATGGTCGGGATAATCCAGGTGCTCGAAATCATACCCCTTTTCAGAGAGATAGCGGACCAGGGGGGCCGGATTCGCAATACCGGTTACCAGGGTAAACCGCTGCCCTCTCCATTGTTCCAGAGGGACTCTTGAATTCCCCGAACAGATCATACTGTCATAACCTATGGTGGTAAAAAACACCCGTTGCCGCTTAGCCCTCCCCCGTAACAAGCTGTCGGCTACGGCAAGACTCTCTTCCCTGCTCAGCGACGGCCGGCATTTGGTCACCACAATAAGATCTGCCCTCCGGACCTCCTTTACACTGTCCCGGAGATTCCCGGCAGGGAGAAAAAGATCATCGGTAAAAGGCTCGTCAAAAGTAGTCAGCAATATGTTAAAACCGGCCCTTACCCTTCGGTGCTGGAAAGCATCATCGAGAATGACAACCTCCGGGGACACCCCGGATTGCATGAGTTTCCTCACACCGTTTACCCGGTCCGCATCTACCGCTACAATGGCCCCCGGAAATTTGCGATGATACTGGAAAGGTTCATCCCCGAGATCTCCCACCCGGGTATCCGCCTCAGCCAGTACAAATCCCCGGGACTTCCTTTTATATCCCCTGCTCAGCGTGGCAACGCGGTATTCGGGCAGCAATAACCGCAGCAGGTATTCCACCATAGGCGTTTTCCCGGTTCCCCCCACACTCAGGTTTCCCACACATATTACCGGTATTTCAAAAGAAACCGAAGGCAGTACCTGCCGGTCGTATAAAAAATTCCTAAGGTAAACAATACCCCCGTAGAGCAATGAAAAAGGCCATAATATTTTGCGAAGTATGCGCATGTATATCAGATAAACCGGGTCTGTTCAATACTGCAAATTACGGTTAATTTTTTCACTTGTAAAGCACTTCCGGTTGTTCCGGACATTTACCGGTTACGAGGTCTCCCGGTTATCCGGTTAGTCCCGATACCCCGTATCCCATTAACTTAACAACAAATGTTATAAAATGGTAAATTTTATTATAACTTTGTGCAAAATCATATTCACGATGTAAAAAGGGGGGATTTTGGGTTTAAAAATAATGCGTTCGCCTTATAGTGTTCTCGATAACACCAATAAAACAGGGGCCGGAGAAAAAATTTTGGAACCGACAGACATACAGCTATGGCAGGAGTTTCAGGCCGGTAGTGACACCGCCTTTGCCTTTATATACCGGAAATATGCATCGCCCCTGTACAGTTACGGGATGAAACTGGTAAACAACCGTGAGCAGGTCATGGACGCCATACAGGATCTCTTTGTCGGATTGTGGGACCGGAAGGAAAAACTGGGCAAGGTAAGATCGATAAGGTCTTATCTGTACAAGTCACTGCAGCGAAAACTGATTTCCGGGGCGTCGAAAAGGAGACTGTTACCACATTCCGAAGAAACCGAAATAGCCGAAAACGGCAATGCTTCCTCCGTGGAAAGGAACCTGATCGAGAAGGAGACTTTTAACCGGGAGTTCAGGGCCCTGACCTCCGCACTGTCCAGGCTTGGCGGAAAACAGCAGCAGGTCATCCACCTGAAATATTATGCCCAGCTGAATTATGAAGAAATTGCCGATGTGATGGGGATGGATAAAAAAGCGGTTTATAACCTTATGGCCTATACGCTTCAAACCCTCAGAAAATCTCTGGATATACTATATGTTCTCCTCCCCCCGCTTTATTTTCTTTATACCGGTTTCTGACCTGCACCCGGTTTCGTTCTCCCCAGCATATTTCCCCTTCTCTGCCATGCCGTACCAAAAACCGCTTATTTTCCTGTTGCCGAAAAATTCCACGAATAATCCAAGCCCCGTTCCGGGAAGAGATCTCTGTCCGGTCAATGGCAGATAGCCCCCCTTTTAAAAAAAATTCACTTTTTTTTCAGTAAAAATCCATTTTTCCTCTCTTAGTTATTAAAGGCCCCGAATATTGTCAATGATCTACAGCTACAGAAACAGTAAATGAAGTACTCGGAATACACTACGACAGACTTTGTCAGGGATGAATATTTCCAGAAATGGGTTTTGGACAGCGATGCCATGACCCGTAATTTCTGGGAACACTGGCTGCTTGAAAACCCGGAAAAGCGGAAAAGCGTTGAAGAGGCACAAAAATGGGTGCAGCTGATGGCCCGGAACGGGAAAGCACTTTCCCGGACTGATTTTAACAGCATGTGGCAATATGTTATCGAACACAGAAAAATGATGCCCCCAAAGGAACCGGAGAAAAGTATTTTCTTTTTACGGTCACGTCCCTTTCTGTTAAAGGTAGCCGTGGTCATAACGGTCTTTTTAGGGATTGCCGGCGGATTATATCTGGCAGGGATGTTCCCGGCCGAAGATCACGCTTCCGGGATACCGGCACAACAGATTACACTGGAGCTTCAGGACGGTACCCTGATGCCCATAGATGTAAACAACAGCGGAGTGATCACTACCGGGACGGGAAAAAAGACGGTCAGTCAGCAGAAAAATGTTTTGGTGTACGACACCGGTGACAGTCTTTCCCATAAAGCGGAAAGCGAGACAGTATACAATACATTGACCGTTCCCTATGGAAAAAAGTTCGAACTGCAACTGTCTGACGGCACGCATGTTTTCCTGAACTCAGGGTCCGTATTGCGCTATCCCGTAATGTTCTTAAGAGACAGCCCCAGGGATGTTTTTCTCGACGGGGAAGCCTTTTTTACCGTTGCCAGGGATAAAAAACGTCCGTTCACCGTAGTGACCGACATTATGAAAACCAGGGTATACGGTACCCGGTTTAATGTGAACAGCTATAAGAATGAGAATAACACCTCTGCGGTACTGGTAGAAGGAAGTATAGGGATCTACAGAACCGGTAACGGGCAAGATGAGCCGGTGCTCATGGTGCCCGGACAACGGGCCGTACTTCAAAACGACACCATCAGTATCGCACAGGTAAACCTGGACAAATACACGGGCTGGACCAGGGGAAAACTGATCTTCGTGGACGACCGCTTCGAACAGATATCAAGGGAACTGGAAAGACATTTTAACATCCGTATCGACAACCGGTATACCGCTTTAAACCACAAACAGTTTACCGGGACTTTTGAGAACGAATCACTGGAACAGATACTGGAAATTTTCAGGGAGCACACCCCCTTCAGGTATACCCTTGAAGACAATACGATAACCATAAAACCGGATAACCCGAAAAACGAGAGCCAATGAAACAGCATTGAAAAAATACCCTTGAAAAAGGGAACCCTTTGGCAAGTTGGGTTCCCGTATCAAAGTGATTTAAGTACAAACAGACAAAAATCAATTCAAAGTTATGAAAAAACCGACTAACTCATGGGCGGATCGGTGTATTCCCATCCCCAAAATCGGCTTAAAGATGAAACTAACACTCTTACTCTTCCTGACGGTACTGTTCCAGCTGCAGGCCGGACCGGGCTATGCCCAGAAGAACATTACATTAAACATGGAAAGAGCCACGCTCCTCCAGGTTATTGAAAAGATAGAGACGGTTTCCGATTTCAGGTTCTTTTACAGCAGGAACGAACTGGATCTGAATACCAGGATCAACGTAAAACTGAAAGAGGAAAACATCATAAACACCTTAAAAGCAGTTTTTGCCAATACCCGGATACATTACAAGGTAATAGACACCCAGATTGTACTTACCAGGAACAGTGACAAGGACGATGTACCCGAAGTGAATGAAATACCCCGTACCGGGGTTCAGGAACTCCAGGTGACGGGTACGGTAACCGATGCGGAAGGACAGCCCCTGCCCGGGGCCAGCGTACTGGAACAGGGCAGCTCACGGGGGACACAGACGGATTTTGACGGGAATTTTGCCTTAACGGTTTCCGGGGAGGATGTTATCCTCGTGGTCTCCTATATGGGCTTTGTAACCTCCGAAGTTGAGCTGAACGGACAGGAAACACTGCATATCACCCTTCAGGAGGATGTGGCCA
Organism: Sinomicrobium soli; assembly: GCF_003285545.1. Lineage (GTDB taxonomy): Bacteria > Bacteroidota > Bacteroidia > Flavobacteriales > Flavobacteriaceae > Sinomicrobium. The sequence goes on from NZ_QLNV01000002.1 coordinate 306,833, forward strand.
ACCTGGAAGAAGTCATCGTTGTCGGGTACAGCGCTCAGAAAAGGGAAAGCCTGACCGGGGCCTTACAGACCGTATCGGGTGACGATCTCAGAAATATTACCACACCTTCGGTTGAAAATATGCTGAACGGAAAGGCTCCCGGGGTATATGTTGCCCCCGGATCGGGAAAACCCGGGTCGAGAGGCGGGGTGGTTATCCGCGGACAGGCCACCTTAAGCGGAACAACGAGCCCCTTATGGGTGATTGACGGAGTGATCGTCGGTTCGGATGCCGGCGACCTGAACCCGGACGATATCGAAAGTATGACCGTACTTAAAGATGCCGCATCTACAGCCATCTACGGTTCGCAGGGAGCTAACGGGGTGATCGTCGTAACAACAAAACGGGCCAAAACCGGAAAAACTTCTGTAAACGTTTCGTCCAGGATCGGGCTTAGCCAGCTTAATAACGGAAATCTCGAAATGATGAACGGGGCAGAACTCTACCATTACTTTGCCTCATTTTCCAATGCTGACGAAATATCATTTCCGAGATGGAACCCCGATCTTCGAAACAGTAATTTTGACTGGTGGGACCTGGCGACAAAAACCGGTTTTACCCAGAATTACAATGTCTCCATTCAGGGAGGGACCGAAACCCTCCGTTCTTTTATGTCTGTCGGATTGTACGATGAGGAAGGAGCCGTTAAGGGGTATGATTTCACCAGGTACAACTTCCGTTTTAAAACAGAGTATAAACCCTTTGAATGGCTGACGGTAAAACCTTCCCTGGTAGGTTCCCTACGGAAAGTGGAAGACCGGCAATACGATGTGACCGCCATGTACTCCAACCTGCCGTGGGACAGCCCTTATGACGACGAAGGAAACCTGGTACCCCACCGTTACGGCGGCTGGGTAAACAGTGCCAGCACCAATTACCTGTACGACCTGCAGTGGAATCATTCAGAGAACAGGAATTATGAGTTTATGGGAAACATGGACTTTGATATCCGGCTGACCGACTGGCTGACTTTCTCTTCTGTAAACAATTACCGCTACATTAATTATAAGGGAACAGGCTATATCGATCCGCGTTCCAACGGAGGTGAGAGTGTAAAAGGACGGTTAACAGATTACCGATTGGAACATACCCGACGGTATACCAACCAGATCCTGCGATTTAATAAAACCTGGGGCAAGCATGATGTAAACGGACTGCTGGCCTATGAATTTAACGATTACCGGCGGGACATCCTGGATGTTTACGGTACCGGGCTTATTCCCGGTTTCGAAGTACTCGATGTGGTAGCCAAACCGGAACGTACCAAAGGCAGCAGAGATGAATGGGCCGTACAATCCTATCTTTTTAATGCCAATTATGCGTATGCCAACAAATACCTGGCCCAGGTCTCTTTCCGCAGGGACGGGGCGTCCAACTTCGGGGACAATGCCAAATACGGGAATTTCTTCTCGATCAGCGGAGGATGGAACATCAATAACGAAGACTGGTTTGAAGCAGACTGGGTAGATGCCCTGAAACTCCGTGCCTCCTATGGTTCCGTAGGGAATCGTCCGAGCGCCTTGTACCCCCAATACGACCTCTATTCCGTATCTAATGAGGAAAGCTACAACGAAGATCCGGGTGCACTGATCAGTCAAAAAGGGAATAATGACCTGACCTGGGAAAAAACATACACTGCCGGTGTGGGTGTAGATGCCAGGTTATTCAATAATCGTGCACGGCTTACGTTCGATTACTATGTAAAGAACACCGATAATATCCTTTACAGGGTACCGGTCAGCGGTGTAACAGGGATTACCAGTATCTGGCAGAATATAGGCGAAATGGAGAACAAGGGGATAGAACTGTCTGTAGGCGGTGATATCATCCGCAATGAAGACCTGACCTGGAGCCTGGACGTGAATATGGGACATAACGTCAATAAATTGACAAAACTCTACAAGACAAAAGATGCCGGCGGAAATTATGTAGTGAGGCCCATTATCGTTGGAGATGACTCGGGTATTGCCGGCTCTGCACAGCGGATGCTGGAGCCCGGCCGCCCGGTAGATACCTATTACCTGAAAGAATGGGCAGGGGTAAATACGGAAAACGGGATGCCCATGTGGTATGTGGTAGAACGGGACGATAACGGCAGGGAGATCTCCCGGACCACGACTTCGGATTACGCGGAAGCTACCTTTGAAAAAACCGGGAAAGTTTCACCCGATCTCTTCGGGGGTATCTCCACGGCAGTGACCTATAAACAATTCGACCTGAGTGCAGTGTTCGGGTATTCCATAGGCGGAAAGATCTATAACTACTCCCGGCAGGAATACGATGCCGACGGTACCTATACCGACCGCAACCAGATGAAACTGCAACCGGGATGGAGCCGCTGGGAAAAACCCGGAGATCATGCCACACATCCTGTGGCAAGGGAAAACAACCAGGACAAGGGGAATTCACCTTCTACACGTTACCTGGAAAAAAGCGATTTCTTTAAAATGCGGTCGCTCACGCTGGGATACAATTTTGATCTGAGCCAGTATAAGATCGATAATTTACGCATCTTCTTTACCGGGGAAAACCTGTTTACCATTACTGATTACTCGGGGGTAGACCCCGAAATCCCGGTCAATGAAGACGACGGAACCATTCTGGGTACGGCAGGGCCTGCCGTATACCCGGCCACACGGAGATTTATGCTTGGATTTAATGTGACATTTTAAACGAAACAACGATGAAAAAGATATTTATAGCCATATGGGTTGCAGCAGCATTCTCGGCCTGTGATATAGACCGCGAACCCTACGGGGATATGGATGCGGAGAATGTAGTTAACGACCCCGACGCCAATCTCGAATCCTTGATCAACGGGATGTATGCCCAATTGAAAGCATGGTCAGACCCCATGCACCGTTTGGGAGAATATGCGGGTGACAATATGATGATCCGCGGTTCGTCTACCGATGCCTTTTACGAATTTATTTCCTATTCCCGTACGCCGAACAATTACCGGCTGACCCAGTTCTGGGACTCGGGGTACAAGGCTATTGCACAGGCATCCAACGTTATCAACATGATAGAAGAAGCGCAGAGTGAGGAGATTGACAATAATCTCGGAGAATGTTACTACATCCGGGGAATGATGTATTTCTACCTCTGCCGTGCCTTCGGGCGTCCGTATTATCAAAACCCGGAAACCAACCTGGGCGTACCGATCGTCAACGGGACTCCCGAAGATGTCATCAACCTGGAACTTCCCGATCGTGCGACGGTTAAGGAAACGTATGAGCAGGCTATCAGCGACCTGAAAAAAGCCGAAGAACTGCTTACCGTGAACAGGGGAAATATCTATGCTTCAAAAGAAGCGGCCCAGGCCATGTTATCGCGTATTTACCTTTATATGAGTGGTACGTATGCCGCTCCCAATACCGAATATGCACAACTCGCCGCAGATTATGCAGACGAAGTGATCAATTCTCCCGAACACAGCCTGCTCCCCCGGGAACAGTTTATGAGATATAACACCTACGTCCCGGAAGATAACCCGGAAACCATATTTGCCATTAAGCGGGTAGCCTCCGAATTCTCGGGAGACGATCATTATTACGGCGTAGGAGGTATGTATGCCAATATCGGCGGTATGGGCTGGGGAGAGATGTATGCCAGCGCAAAATACATAGACCTGCTCAATGAAACCGGACGTAACGACTGGCGCCCGGACAGTTATGACATGGTAGATGCCCGTGCGGCCTTTATAGCGCCCACCTATTCGGAAAACCCGGACGGGGAGTATACCGAGGTATTCCGCTTTATCAAAAATGAAGATGGCCTGCAGAACTATGTACAGGACACCATCAGCCGGAGCGGGAGTACGATAACCTGCCGGGAAGATGGCGACACCTATACCCTGACCCCCGTAGATGCTTCACAGGAGGTTTATGCTATCCAATATAAGGACGGGAACACCTATACAGGGGTCATAGACTACTATATCACCCTCAATCGTGCGTATCCGCAGTTCTATATCACAAAAGCCTCCCGTGAAGGTGAGGAATCCCACCTGCACTCCCCGGTGATCAGCCGGCTGGGCGAAATATACCTGAACCGTGCCGAGGCCTATGCCAAGCTCGGAAATTACGGCGCGGCACTGCAGGACCTGAATACCGTAAGAGAACGTTCCCTCCCGAACGGCGGATACGGATCGCTGGATGCCTCCAATGCCAGTGAACGTATCGACAAGGAACGCCAGCTGGAACTGGCCTACCAGGCAGAACGCAGTTTTGATGTATTCCGCAACGGAAAAGCACTGACGCGGCATTACCCCGGGCCTCACAGGCAGCCTGAAGATATACCCGCTACAGATTTCCGCGTGGTATACTACATTCCCCAGGATGCCATTAACTCCTATCCGGGAACACTGACACAAAACCCGGTACAATAGAACGTTAAGGTACAATAACATCCCCGAAAGAGAACACCTCCCGCTTGCCCCGCACATGCAGGAGGTGTTTTTATATTGACCCATCGACACATTGACCCATTATCAAATTATCACATTGGCAAATTGGCAAATTGGCACATTGGCAAATTGGCACATTGGCACATTGGCACATTGGCACATTGACGAATTGACAAATTAACATAACAACCATTTGTTTTTGGGATATTTATACTGTATTTTTTCACCCGTTTAACACCTATCCAAAAAAGAAATCTCATGCTGATCAGCGATATCATACAGCTACTGGAAGAAGACTATCCCCGGGCTTATGCCGAAGACTTCGACAATACCGGGCTGCTGGTGGGCGATCCGGATGCGGAGGTAAGCGGTATCCTCGTTACCCACGATACCCTCGAGGAAGTAGTGGACGAAGCGGTACAAAAGCAGTGCAACCTTATTGTGAGCTTCCACCCCATTATCTTTTCCGGGCTAAAAAAGCTCAACGGAAGCTCCTATGTGGAACGCACCGTGATCAGGGCGGTCAAAAACGATGTGGCCATCTACGCCATCCATACCGCCCTCGACAATTCGTTCTACGGGCTCAATGCAGCGTTCTGCGATGTTCTGGGGCTTACGGACCGCCATATCCTGGTACCTCAGAAAGGCACCGTAAAAAAACTGCTGACCTTTGTGCCCGAAAAGGATGCCGACAGGCTGAGGAATGCCCTCTTTGCCGCAGGAGCAGGTACCATAGGCAACTACAGCCACTGCAGTTTTAACACCGCCGGCACGGGCACCTTCCGGGGAGAAGAACACAGCAACCCCGTGATCGGACAAAAAGGGGAAGTACACTTCGAAAACGAGGTACAGATAGGGGTTACATTTCCCAGGCATCTCGAACAACAGATATTGAATGCCCTCTACGGGCATCATCCCTATGAGGAGGTGGCCTATGAAATAACCACCCTGGAGAACAACAACCAGCACATAGGTATGGGAATGGCCGGTATGCTCCCTGAAGCCCTGCCCGCAACGGAATTCCTGGAAAAGCTTAAAAACGACCTGGAGCTCCCTGTAATTCGCTATTCCGGGCCGGCGGAAAAGCAGATTAAAAAAGTAGCCCTGCTGGGAGGAAGCGGTGCTTTTGCCATTCCCCATGCCAGGAGATCAGGTGCCGATATCTTCATTACAGGCGACGTCAGATACCACGAATTTTACCAGGCCGAAGGACAAATGATCATCGCAGATATAGGACACTATGAAAGTGAGCAGTTTACAAAAAATCTTTTGTTTGAGCATCTTACAAAAAAAATTCATAATTTTGCACCTGCCTTGCCTGGGGGTAAGGTGGTATTATCAGATTGCAATACAAATTCCATCAAGTATTTATAACCTATGGCAAAAAAAACCGAAGCTACTGTTGAAGAGAAATTGAGAGCCCTGTACGATCTGCAGTTAATTGACTCCAGGATAGATGAAATAGCTAATGTAAGAGGAGAGCTTCCCCTGGAAGTGGAAGACCTCGAGGATGAAGTGGAAGGGTTAAAAACACGCCTGGACAAGCTGGGCGTCGAGCTTGAGAATCTCACCCAGGAAATTGCCAATAAGAAAAACGCTATAGAAGATTCCAAAGCGCTGATCAAGAAATACTCCGACCAGCAGAAGAACGTGAGGAACAACAGGGAGTTCAACTCCCTGACCAAGGAGATGGAATTCCAGGAACTGGAAATACAGCTTTCCGAAAAACACATTCGCGAGTACAAGGCACAGATAGAGCAGAAAAAAGAGGTTATTGCCCAGACCAAAGAACGGCTTAAAGAACGGGACAACCATCTCAAGCATAAAAAAGGGGAGCTCGACGCCATCCTTGCCGAAACGGAGAAGGAGGAAAACATGCTCAAGGACAAGTCGCTCGAATACCAGGAACTCATCGACGAAAGACTGGTAAAGGCCTATAAGCGCATACGCGGCAGTGTCAAAAACGGACTGGCTGTCGTAGCCATCGAAAGAGGAGCTTCGGGAGGATCTTTCTTTACCATCCCTCCACAGGTACAGATGGAAATCGCTTCCAGAAAAAAGATCATTACCGACGAGCACAGCGGGCGTATCCTCGTAGATCCCAACCTGGCCGATGAGGAGAAGGTAAAAATGGACGAATTATTCGGATCGCTGTAAAAAGGCGGTCGTATCACACATAAAAAATGCCGGAGCCTGCCATGTGCTGCTCCGGCATTTTTTGTTTTCTTCAAGTCATTTCACGCCCGTACAACAGGAACAGGTTTTTCTTTCCCCGCAGGCATCACCCGTTTCAGATGTCCATCCCGAATACAACAGGATCTGTGGATTTTGGAGTCCATACGCCTGGGCAAACGCTGAATTCTTACAATTTCCCCAGCAGTTCCCGGGATTCCGCAAAGTGACCGGAACTCTCGGGGATCTGCCCGAGCAGTGTTTTGCACGCTTCTTTCCTGTCCTGTTTAAGCAGGCTCAGCCCACCGTACCACATGGCATCATATTTAAATGCCGAGGCCCCGGTGAAGAGGGTTTCGAACATCCCGTCGGCCCTTTTGTACTCCTCCAGCTCCACAAGGCTTATGGCGTGATACAGCATGATCCCGGGCTGGCTGCGCTCTTCCTCCGGCAGCCTTTCGAAAGACGCTGCCGCCCCGGCGTAATCTCCCGTATTAAAAGCCTGTTCCGCCTGTTGCAATACAGCATCACCATCACCCCTTACGGCAAGGCTGATCTGCGGGTAATGTGCATAATCCCCGTAAGAAGGCGCAGCAATACGAGGTGAAAAGAATATCCCCAGAAGTACCAGTACCGTTGCGGCCACAGCAATCTGCCAGGGCTTTATCCTTCTTCTCGCCGGGGAATGCAGTGAGTACTGCCCATTCTTATTTCCGAAATAAGCTCCGGAAGCCTGGCGTACCGTTTCCCTGAAAGCTTCTGTCTCCGCTTCTTTTTCATAAGCAGCTTCCAGGTATCCGCGGGTTTCCCTGAACATCCCGAAAGCATCCCTGAAACCTGTATCCCGTTCCAGTCGCTGTTCCAGTTCTTCCCTTTCCGGGGCCGAAAGGGTCCCGGAAAGATAGGCCTCAAATAATATAGCATCTCTTTCTTCCATTAGAGGGAGGATTTTAGTTTTTCATATTCCGGGGACTGACGGACCATCTCGGCCAGTTTACCGGTACAAAGCGATTTTTTCTTCCGGGCATAAGCGTAAGTCATCCCCATTTTCTCCGCCACTTCTTCCATCGATTTCAACCGGAAACTCATCCGGAGCAATTCCCTGCACACCTGGCCGAGCCGATCGAACATCATCGCAAAGATCCTTTCCTTCTCGTCCTCTATACAGGTTTCCATAACCAGGATCTCCGCCCCTTCATCCTTATATACATCATGTTCTCCCATTGTTACCTCTCTCCCGGAAGGTTTTTTCAGCCGGTTCAGCCACCGCCGTTTGCAAAGCAGGAAAAAATAGGCATCAAAAGGGCAGGTAAGCTGCAACCCCTTGTCCCGGGCCTGTTTGTATATAGTCACCAGTACCTCCTGGACAATGTCTTCGGCATCCGAAGTATCTCCGCTATTATTGCAGATATAACGGACCACCTTGGGTACAAACCTCTCGTAAATGGCGCTGACGACCAGGGTGTTGTTTTGCAGAAGCCCCTCTATGTACTTCTGGTCGTCATGCACTTTCCTGTCTGCCATATTTATTCAGTGTATTACCGGATTACAGTACTAAAATAAAAAAAGTTTTCCCGGAATGGGTAACAAAAGAAAAAACGATTTGATATAAAGGCGAAACAGGGAATGAATTGCATTCCGAAAAGTAATCATTAAAACCCGAAAAACATTAAGTTATGAAAAAGTCATTCTTAAAAACAGCCCTGATCACATGCACCGTACTTACAGGCATGATCTCATGTGACAATGTAGAGGAAGATCTGATCCCGGAACAAGAAGAAGAACGGGAAATTACCGCACAGGAAATGCGCAATGAAAAAAACCCTTATGATAAACAGGGTATACTACACAATGAGCTACTGGATTACTATATTGAACACACCGATGATGTAAAGGATATAACTCCGGACCGGTGGATCGTCATTACCAAAGCGTTTTACGACTCTAAAAAAATGGATTTTGAAGCTGTCAATATTGAAAATTACAAGGAAAACCTGCATCTCTACGAAAAAGCAGCCATGAACAGCTCCGATCTGTCATTTGACCTTTGTAAATACGTACCGATTCTTTGCGACGGTGGCTCTACCGGTCCGTATGATCCCACCCCTGCTTTTCCCGGGCCGTTTTTCAGCGACGATGGGAATGCAGATAACGACAGTACCCATACCAATCGTGTTGTCGAATACCTGCGGGCTGTCAGGGCAGAAGAAGACAAGATATTGGCAAATACAAAGCTGAGTGACGAAGAACGGATCGCACTGTTGAATTATACCGCCGTTGCCCGGCATTCGGCCGGATACTGGCATAATGTAATGCATGTACAAAAATCGAAAAACAATTGGTACGGGTACGCCATACAAAGCGAAGCCGCAGCCAGACCTTGCCTGGCATGTGATGCCATATATGCTGATGCTTTGGGCACTGCTGTGGGAACGGTACTCATGAACGATACCGCAGGTGCTATTCTCGGTGCTTATGCCAGTGCGATTTCAATCCTTTATTAGTACTCGTATCAGCCTCTGATCTTACAGCATCCGTTATAAAATCTCAATGCCATGGGTAACAATTCTTTTTATCTCTTGATATACTCGTATAAACAGAAAAACAAAGGCGGTTTCCGAAAAGCCTTCTAAAGAACAGAGTAGGATAATTCAAAAACAGAACAAGATGAAAAAGTTAGTAAAAATGGCTATAGCCTTATGCACAGTACTTACAGTAATGATTTCCTGCGATCAGGAAGATGACACCATGCCAATCCCTAAAAAGGAACGGGAAATCTCCGCAAAGGAAATGCGTAATGAAAAAAACCCCTATGACAATCAGGGAGTACTCCACAACGAGTTTCTGGATTATTTCATCACCCACATCGACCTCAATACCAAAGAGGTAAATCGGGAAAAACTCATGACTTTGGTAGAAGATTTTCACAAAACCAAAAAAATGGATTTCGGAGCATCGGAGATCGAAGTTTACAACGAGGTGTTCGACCTCTATGGCAAAGTAGAAATACACCTGCCGGGACCATTAGACAGGCTTTGTAAATACATTCCGATGATCTGCGATATTTTAAAACCTCAGGGACCCATTCTCGCTTTCCCTGATCTGGACGACAATCAGGAAGGAACAGCCACCGATCAAGTCCTGGACTTTATTGAGAATATCAAGGTAGCTGAGCAAAAAATACTTGCCGATACCCAGATGGAGGAGATTGAAAAATATGCTCTTTTAAATTACACCACCGTTGCGCGCCATTCAGCTGCATACTGGCACAATGAAATGCACGTACAAAAATCACAGAGCAACTGGTATAATGCAGAAACCGATATGGTTGCAGCATATTGCTGGAAATGCGTGGGAAAATCGGATGTCGAAGGGGCTATCGGAGGGGCTATATCAGGTGCCCTTGCAGGTGGCGTAGGTGCTCTTCCCGGTGCAGGTATAGGCGCAGGAGCGGCAAGTGCAGCATCGGCAGTAGTTGAGCTCATCGATTGGTGGTGGTAAGAGAATATCATCAACGCCATACAAGCACTTCCACAACACTATTTTTTCAGGTTCGTTAGTGCAGAAATCCCGTGCCGTAGTGATTTACGGTGGCGGGATTTCGGCCTGTACGTAACCCGGCTACCGGATACGATGTACAAGAATAGCCTTTTCAACAAACTTTTTTGCTATTTTTGAATCACCAGCCAAAACCAATACCGATATGAGGTCTGTAATACTCCCCTGTGTTTTCATTATACTGCTTTATCCCCTGGTCGGCAGCTGCGACCGTAAAACATGTTGCGACGACCCGCCGGAAACTGTGGTGTTCGATCCGCCGGGGGGAGAGGATTTCCGGCAATTGCAGCAACAGGTTACGGATAGTCTGGCAGAGACCTTTGTGTTCAACACCGGTGAGGGGCTGGATGCCGCCACAGCCAACGGCACACGGATACGGATCTTTCCGGATTGCCTGATCTCCCCGGACGGAACGATAGTTGACGGGGAGGTAAGACTGGAATTCATGCAGTGTTATGACAGGAGCAGCACACTCCTTGCCGGCATTTCATCCCTGGCCCGCACGGATGCGGGTACTACGGTTTTACTGAACAAGGGTGCGTTCTTCAGCTTCCGGCTGTATCAGGAAGACACCGAACTCTTCAGTAACTGTGAAATACAGCTTTCCGTACCTTTTTCACTTATCGGAGCACCCGACCAGGAACTGAGCCTCTGGAACGGGGACGAAATGCAAAACGGAACGGGCCTGTGGCTGCCCGTTACCGGAGAACTCTTTCCCGAAAACGATGCTTACACCACTATTGTCCCTTTTGGCAGGTGGAGGGCCATAAGCGGTGCGGCAATTTCTTCGGAAGCCAAAGACGATATCCGGGTCCTGGTCTCGGAAGGGTACAACGGTGATAATTCCCGGGTATATATCACCTATCCCAACGATAGCAACGGGCTGGTACAATGCCATTACGACAGGGAAACCGGTATGTTCCGTGCTCCTTACCCGGTTCCGGACGGGCAGGAAGCCTTTCTCATCTTCCTCTCTGAAGAAGACGGACAATGGAGGTACGGAATAAAGGAAATAACGATCTCCGGAAATACCATGTACACCCTCGCACATAGTGAAACTCAAAAGGCCGGCTCCGGGGCCCTTGTCTCCGCCGTGAATGACTTACCCTGAACCCGAAATGCTAAAAAACACAAAGATGACCACACCTATACGCTACATATCATCACCGGGCAGGCTGCCGTATATCCTGATAACCGCCATCCTCTTCTCTCTCGTGTGCACCGCACAGGAAGAGCAGTTATCCGACAGTGTACAGCGAACCGCCACCTTCACCCCCGGCCTTTCCGGCAATGCCGTGGAATTCCTGCCGCATCCCCCTGCCCTGATCCAGATGGCCGGGGCACCAAAGGCTTATTATTCCTATTTCTGGGAATTCGGGGACGGTCATTACAGCCGGGAAGAACGGCCCAGGCATGTGTATGGAAAACAGGGAGCGTACGAGGTCACCTTATGGGCCACCAACCATTACGACAATGGCAAAACCCCCGCTACCCGACCACAAAAAATCGAAGTTCGGGAAATTACCGAAAGTCATAACGACCAGGCCCTGCTCGGGGAAGACCTGTTGCTTCAGCGAAACCGGGAACCCGTTCCGGAAGAAGACATTGTCGTTATCTTAAGTTACAGGAACCCCAAACCCTATGTTACCGGGGGAAAATTATATCTTTTTTACAATGAACAGCAATACAGGGACCGGAATTTCGAACTTACGGATACCCGCACCTATAACGGGGAAAAACCAGTACCCGAAGCGGGTTTTGCCTATACCGGGACGGTGTCTGACGGAGAGACCCTGCTGGCCTCGGCCACCGGAAATCCCCTTCCGAAGCAACAATTACAGGATTCTACGGAAAGGGTAAACCTGCCCCTTACCCTCGAAGAATCAAAAAGTTATTACAAGGATTGGAGCATTCTGGAATTTGACCGGATGGCTCCCGGGGAGGAACGCAATGTTTTCTTTACCCTGCGAACCACCCCGGAAATGCTGAAAGATACCAGTGCCATAGTCACCGTAAGGAGTATCTATGTTCCGGATGAGAACTACGATAACCACAAGGTAAAGGACATGGAAATGGAAATAGTCACCTCCCACGACCCCAACCGCATGTCTTCCAATGCCACTGTCATGAACTACCGCCTGGTACGCTTCAAGACCTTCCGCTACAAGATAAGGTTCCAGAACAATGGCGAAGGACCGGCAAGCACCATACGGCTGGAGACCGACATCCCGGAAATGTTCGATAAAAGCACCATTGAAATAGAGGACCTCTACCCCGAATGCCCGATATGCCCGGATGAAAAAGAGGTGTCTTACAGCTGTATAGATACTACCTACAAGGAGAACAAGGCCGTTTTTACCTTTAAAAACATATACCTGCCCGGAAGTGAACAGAAAAATGTCAAGGAATACGACTCTACCAAGGGGTTTGTAAAATACCGGATAAAACCGGCCCCGGACTTTCACAAGAAAAAGACCAAAAGCCGTACCGCCATCTATTTCGACAAGAACGAACCTGTCATCACCAATTACGCCACTACCCGCTTCCTTCCCGGGATATCCATAGGGGCAAAGGCAGGCTATATGTGGAGTCCCGGGCTCGACAATCACAAGGAGTATTTCGCAGGGGTCACAATCTCTCCCTATAAGTCCTACCGCGGTTACCTGCAGGCAGAGCTCATGTTCTCTGCCAATTCCTTCGACAAGCTGAAGACATTTACCGAAGAGGCCGTAAGGGACAATAATTTTATAGACACCTACAGGGTAAAGGCCCTGGAGGAGTATCGCAATATCTCGCTCTATATGGTTCCCGTATCGTACCGGTACACGATCAACAATTACCTGGCCGTGGGTAGCGGGATCCAGCTCAGGACCGACCTCAGCAGTACGCAATGCACCACAACCACCGGTGAATATTCCCTGGTCATACCCTCGGAAGATATAGATTTCAGGGACGATACCAGAGACAGGATCACTCAAACCGACGTTACGCGTGCCTTCGATCATTTTCAGACGGGGATCTTCGCAGGGTTCAATGCAGGGTTCGCACGGATAGGCCCCAGTATCGGTGCCAGGTATATCTATAACCTCAACAGTCCGCACAGTCAGATACAGCTGTATGCCATATGGAAGTTCTAAGCGGCGGATACGACAAAAAAACAGTACAAAAACGATGGCTGACCGCTGTACTGCTACTGTATGCCTCGCTGGTTGCCGCACAGCTTACCCCACACATCTATGACGATGTAGACCGGCTTTCCGCAACCCCTTCGCCCGTGCTTCTCGCACAACTGGAAACAAAAGAGATACAATACGCTTCACAGGCAGGCAACCCGGAAGAATATACCGCCCTGCTGATCTTACAATGTAATATGGGCTATTATTACCGGGAATCCGGCATGTACCCGAAGGCCATAGCCCTGTATGAGAAGGCATGGCAAAACTACAGGGACCACGGGATCAGGGATTACGACATTACCGAATTCTGTCTCAAACCCCTGGGAAACCTGTATACCATTTCCGGCAATCTCGTACGGGCTGAAAACACCATTAAGTCTTATCTCTTCCTGGCACAGGAGCAAAACGATACCGAACAGGAAACGGCAGCCGTTCTCAACCTTTCGGTAGTCTATCACAATGCGGGAAATTTTCGCATGGCCATCCGCCTCCTGGAAACACGGCTGTCTGCCTCTTCTTCTGCCCCGGAGCAGAAAACAGCCCTGCTCAACAACCTGGCAACCAATTATTTTGCGCTGGAACAATACGACACCGCAGAGCAACTGCTTCAAAAGACCTCCAAAAAGCATCCCGGGACCGCTTCCAGCCTGTACCGCAATATGGCACAGCTCGCCAGGGCAAAAGGGCAGCTCTCCCAGGCGGAAAATTATCTGTATACGGCAGAAAACGAATTGCTGAAACAATCTTTTACCGCCAGGGAACTGGCCAGGATTTATGTGGAAAAAGCCGAACTGGCTTCCCTGGGCCACCAGTATGCCAAAGCCGAAGACCTGCTGTTCCGCGCATTGGGATTCTTACTGCCCCAACACCGGGAACATACCCTGCCCGCCCCGGAAATACTGTATGCCGAAAATGTGTTTATATCCGTTTTCGACGCTATGGCCGCCCTTCAGTCCGAGCCGGAAAGGTCGCTGGAATGCTACGACCTCAGTTTTCACGTATCGCAGCTTATCAGAATGCGGATCACCACACAGGAATCTGCAATACTGCAGCTGTCGGACGACAGGGACCGCAGTGAAAAATGTATTGCCCTGCTTTATGAAATGTACAGGGATAAGGGAGCCCCTTCCTCTATGGTACGCGCATTTGATTATTCAGAAAACAGTAAGGCTGCCATTCTGAAAGAGACCGGCTACCGCAGATCGCTTACCGAGGCATTTCCCGGTGCCCCCCTTCTCCCGGATATAAAAAAATGGTCTGTACGGCAGGAGCAGGTCGTCAACAAGCTGGTACGTGCCCAGCTTTCGGGAGATGTGAAAGACTCCGTAAAACACTATACGGAGTCGCTCAATGATATCCAGCTACAGCTGGGAACACTGTACGAAAAGGCATACCTGAAATATCCGGACATGTCAGGTTCAGGTCCGAAGACCTCCCTCAACAGCATACGGCAACAACTACAGGAAGACGACGCCTGTATGGTAGTTTATTTTTATGGAAAACAACACCGGTTTACCTTTTCCGTCAGTGCCCACAGTGTGGAAATGTACCGGGAAGATAATACTGCCGGGGCTGATGAGATGATCAGGGAATACCTTTCCCTTTTTGAAAACCCGCATACCATAAACAACAACCCGTCCGATTATGCCCGGAAAGCCCATGCGCTTTACAACAACCTGTTCCCCTTCCCGGTTTCCGGAAAAAACCTTATTATCGTACCGGACGGATTGCTGTCCTTTATTCCTTTCGAGACCCTGCTCACCGCAAAGAGCGGGAATGTTTCATATAAAGCCATGCCGTTCCTCCTGTACCGGCACCAGGTTTCCTACCTCACCTCGGCCTCTTTTTACCACCGGCCGCCACCTCCCGTAACCGGGAAAAAACTACTCGGTATTTTTCCCGTTTTCGAAGGCACTCCCGAAGCACTGCCCTACTCCATAGAGGAAGCCCGCAGTATCGATGCCCTGACAGAGGCTACGATCATCACCGGGAACAATGCCACCAGGAACTTTTTTACCCGGAATGCAAAAAACTACGGTATCCTTCATCTGTCCACACATGCCAGCGGAGGCAATTTTGTAGTGCCTCCTGGTATCGCCTTCAGCGACGACATGATGTTGCTGCACGAACTGTACAGCATGGAATTCAGGCCTGAACTGGTAGTTCTCAGTGCCTGTGAGACCGGAATAGGCAAACTGCAAAAAGGCGAAGGGCCGATAAGTATGGCCCGCGCCTTTCAGTATGCCGGTGCAAAACGACTCCTCTTTTCGCTCTGGAAGGTCAACGATCGCGCTACCGCACAATTAATGGCTTTTTTTTATCAGCATTATGAAAGTTGCGGAGCCGCCGCTGCCAACCGGAAAGCCAAAACAGATTACCTCACCGACGACAAGACCCCGAACACCAGGAAATCCCCGTATTACTGGGGGGCATTCGTGTATTACGGCGATTTGCAGCAGGGTGAAAAACCCGCACCGTATTACCATTTCCTTATCCCGGCAATCCTTATTGTGGTTTTTGCAGTAATACTACGGTACCTCAGCCGCAGGAAGACCATACGGTAAAGACCATACCCGGGTGTACACCCGGAGCATTTCAAATCTCATTCAGTAAACCGGAAACCCCGGGGCAGCCCGGACAGCAGTCAGGTTTTAATCCCGGTTATCAGGTAAAATCCCGGCCGGCTGGCATGGCTTATTTTCTTACTCAGGCAAAAAGACATTGATTTCGGGCAAAAAGGCTTATGCCATTATATCTGATCTGCCGGCCGGGATCGGTATTACTTTTGCTGTATTATTTCTTCCAGCGCTCTCCGAGCATCTTGATAAAATATCCTCCCACCACACTCCGTGCCTGGAAGCCTCTTACGTCGCCGCTGGAAGTAAAATGCCAGTCGCTCATGGGGACCCTGTTCCTGGTCTCCGTTGCAAAGCGGTACACAGGATCGGCCAGGGTGCGGAACGTTTCTTTCGAACCGGCCAGGGTGGCCGTCCACAGTATCCAGTCCGACTTGGTATAATCCGACCGGTTGTCCAGCGGAAGTCCGTATGCATTCTGTTTTTTCAGGTAATAGGCAATTTCGGTCTCATAGACCTCCTCCGGGAAGATGCCGAAATGCATGATCTTGTCCCAGACCAGGTTGTATTTCTGGCTCCAGGTATTCCTGTCGTCAAAGGTAAGCGCATAATGATCTCCCGCACCGGCAAGTTCTTTCCATTTAAGCGCCATGTCTTTCGCCATCCCGGTATATTTTTCCGCGGTATCCCTGTCGCCCAGCATATCGGCCAGGTACCCGTAACTTCCCAATGCTACAATGGCCTTTACCGAGAGGTTGGCATTTCGTGCAAGATGCCCGGCAAAATCGTCGGTGCACAGCTGGTTCCCGGGATCGAATCCCTTTTCCGCAAGGTAATTGGCCCAGGTGGTCAGGGATTCCCAGTGCTTTTTCGCATAACCGGCATTACCGCTGGCATAAGCAATGGCAGCCGTGAGGATGATCATGTTCCCCGACTCTTCCACCGGCATGGGCTCGCCGTATACTACCCCGTTGGCCAACGGATAGGTCCCTATATCATGTGCGGGAAAAGGCTCCTTGTACCTGCCACTCTCGGAGTAATAAAATATCCCCGAAAGCATACCCTCCAGCAGTTCGGGATTATACCTCAGGTACAGAGGGGCAGACGGGTATGTCACATCTACCGTATTGATACACCCGTTGCTGAAGTTTTCCTTGGAGAGGAACAGCAGTTCTCCCTGCGGACTTTCCACCAGCTTGTGGGCCGCTATACTCTGCCGGTATCCTATCTCACATATTTTAGCATACTTTTCTCCTCCGGCAGCCACGGCTTCCGCTCTTAGGGTACGGTCAAAATCCTCGCATTTCCGGACGACCTCACCGTATTCCGCAAAGGCTTCTTCCAATTCATTCTGTATGGTGTTTTTCCCGTCCTTATTCCACCAGGGACGAAGGTTCTCACCGAAGTACTGAATGGAATACAGGTCGTCATATCCGAGCATCACCAGGTATTCCTTTTCTTCCTTTAGTTTTTCTTCCGGGAATACCGTATTCAGCATCAGCTGTCTGCCACCGGTTACGGCCTTTTTCCCGAAACGGCCGGAAATAAAGTTTCCGGCAGCCCCGGTAGCCTCGGTGACATACTGTGTGGTCCGGGCTTCTTTGGCAGCGGCCACATATAAATACCCCCAGTCTATCCGCAGGTTGTCTCCCTTTTTCTCCAGTACGGGCTGCTCTGCCGTACCCGTCCTGAGATAAGAAAGGTTGCCTGTTGAAGCTCTTTCCGCAGTCATTTCCTGTACGGGCAGGTTCGAGGCCAGGCTCGAGGCAGCCCCTAAATATACCTGTACCTTGTGTTCTTTGCCGTCCCCGGAGGCCGCCTTTACCGAGATATAGGAAACCGGTCGTGCAAACAGGTCGAGGTCATCCATCAGCAAAGGAGATGTAAAGGTGAGTTTTACATTTACCGGTCCGCATTCCAGCGTATATTCCGTTTGTGTGGCGGAAAGGTTAAGCCCGGTTTGTCTTGCGGCAAGGGCCTTTTCTTCGGGCTCCACTTTTTCCACCAGTCCCGCATCGAGCCATTGTCCCCCCGCGGTATTGCGTACATGGATCGCCAGCACATTACCTTTTTTCTTCAGCGCACCGAGTACATTTTCAGGGATCTCATAATATTTGTACGCTTCGTTCCAGCATTCGCACTCATAGATCTGCGTTCCGTTGATATACACCTTGACGTTATCGTCATGCCGGAGTTTCAGAAGAACTTTCCCCCGGGTTTTCCGGGGCATGTCGAAGGTTCTCCTGTACCACAGGTCATCACTTTTCCAGGACGTCCCCGCCTGTTCGTTATCCCCGAAAGGTGCCGCCGACGATGTCCAGGCGCTATCGTCATACCCGGGCTGTTCCCAGCCCTTCCCGGGATCAGATTCCGTACTTCTGGCCTTATAGCCCTTACTGTCTGCCGCCGGTACGACATCTTTATAGCTCACACTTTCCTTTCCCAGGAAACGATAGGTGTTCCCGTCTACCTTTATAAGCCCGAGCAGCGACTGTTCCGTACCGGTCCAGTGCTGTGTAGGCGATGCGTTTATCCCGTCGGTCACCGACCAGATACTGAAATAGGGGTCGTGTGTAACCAGGGGATAGGCCGGGGCCTGCCGTTGCTGGGCCGCCGTGCTCATGGCAAGAGCCAAAAAAATCAAAAATGCTGATACTTTTTTCATTTTGGGTGTTTTATTATAGATTGATTTATAAATTACTTATACACAGATTGCAGGTCACAAGTTGCAGGATTGGCAGCACAACGGAAACACCGGAGAACCCTCCCTTCCCAAAGGAACCTCAGCCAACCGGAACCTGGTCCGCTTACCATTCCTCTCCGGAATGCGAAAGAGAAAAGGGCCTGTCTCCTGCGCCCGTACCCCGTTCCTTTTCGGGTGTATCTTTCATTTCAAACTCCAGTATTCCTCCCCCGGCAATATCCTTATACCGGATATAGTTCTTCGTATAGGGAGCCCCGTTCAGCGACGCCCGTTGTATAAACACATTGTCCTTGCTGTTCTCCGGGGCGCTGACCACAAATTTTTTCCCGTTTTCCAGGGTTACGGTCGCTTTTTTAAATACCGGGCTACCGATAACGTATTCATCGGTACCCGGACATACACTGTACATTCCGAGGGCACTTAAAACATACCAGGACGAGGTCTGCCCCTGGTCTTCATCACCGGGATAGCCGTCTTCGGTATAGCTGTACAGCTTCTCCATAATATTCCGCAACCTCCTCTGGGCCTTCCAGGGCTGTCCCGAATAATTATACAGGTATATGGCGTGCTGTATGGGCTGGTTCCCGTGGGCATACTGTCCCATATCCGCCATCTGCATTTCGGTCATTTCATGAATTTTTCCTCCATAGGTCCCCACATTCACCTTGTTGGATACTTCAAAGACCGAATCCAGTTTTTTATTGAAATTCTCTTCCCCGCCGAGCAGGTCTATCAGCCCTTCCGGGTCGTGAAATACCGACCACAGGTAATGCCAGGCATTACCCTCGGTAAAAGGGCCTCCCCATTCATACGGATCGAAATTCCGTACCCAGCTGCCGTCTTTGTGCCTTCCCCGCATAAAACCCGCCGAAGGATCGAAGACATTTTGATAATTGAACATCTGTTTTGAAAAAATATCCCGGTAAAATTCATTCCCCGACATTTTTGCCAGCTGGTACCCGCAAAAATCGTCATAGGCATATTCCACGGTTTTTGCCGTAGCCTCCCTCACATCGGGATAAGGTACATACCCGAGGGTAAAATATTCCTTCCATCCCTCTCTTCCGTTTGCAGGACCCCAGGGGCCCTTGTTAGTGGCTTCGTGAAAATAGGCCTCCAGCGCCTTTGCCGGATCAAAGGTCCTGACCCCTTTGGCCCAGGCATCGGCCAGAAGGGAAATGGCGTGGTTCCCGATCATACTTCCCGCCTCGCTGGGAAAAGACCATGAAGGGAGCCATCCGCACTGGTCGTAAGCATCGAGAAGCGCCGAGACATAGCGCCCGTGCATTTCCGGGTAAAGGATGATATTCAGCGGGAACTGCCCCCTGAAGGTATCCCAGAACCCCGTATCGGTATACATATACCCCTGGTGCACCTTACCGTCGTACGGACTGTAATAGTACGGGTTCCCCTGCCCGTCGATCTCGTAAAACTTCCTGGAAAAAAGACTGGCCCTGAAAAAACACGAATAGAAGGTCCTGAACTGTGCTTCGGTACCCCCTTCCACCACGATCTTTCCGAGGTGGTCGTTCCATATCTTTTTGGCTCTCTTCTTTGTAGTTTCCAGTTTGCGGTCCCCGCCGAGTTCCTGTTCAAGGTTCCTGAGGGCCTGCTCCGGACTGATATAGGACGATGCCACCCTAAGCTGCACTTTCTGTCCCGGCCTGAAACCGATATAGGCCCCCATACCTTCTCCCTCACCGGAAAGCCGGTTCTCCCATTGTGTGTTTTTACGGTTTTCCCAGGTTCCCTGTGCCTGAAAAGGTTTGTCGAACTGGATTACAAAATAGTTTTTGAACCCTTCGATACGGTGCATTCCCCTGCCGTTGCGCACATATCCCGTAATCCTTCTTTTTTCCGGATCTATCCGTACTTCCGAAGTACCGGTATACCCGTCAAGGACCATCCAGGCCGCCTCATCCCCCGGAAAACTGAAACGAAGATGCGCCCCTCTTTCCGCGGGCGACATCTCCACCTCTACCCCGTTGTGCAGCAGTACCTGGTAATAATAGGGTTTCGCCGTTTCACGGTCGTGATCGAAGCCCGAAGCGCGCTCCCGGTCGTTGAGCTTCAGTTTTCCCGTTACCGGCATCAGCGAGAACACCGCGTAATCATTAGACCACGAGCTGCATTGGTGTGCCTGCTGGAACCCGCGTATGGAATCCTTAAAGTACTGGTATTTCCACCCGTCGCCATTCACTCCCGTCTGTGGGGTCCATGTATTCATCCCGAAAGGCAATGCCGTGGTAGGATAGGTGTTTCCCCGGGTAAGTTCGAAACGGGAATTGGTACCCTGTAATGTATTTACATAATCTGCAAGATCTCCCCCCGGTTTCTGGAAGGCCCAGGCAGAAATTATTCCCATAAAAATAAAAAACAGTGAGCTCGATCTCTTTCTCATCAGATTGGTTATGGTTTAGTATAATGATTCATTAAAACGTTTTAGCTCAAAAATAGACATCACCGGCCAGGTACCAAAATACCTCATCCGTTTTTTTAGCAGACCATCGTACCCTCATTTCACTCACTAATCATCCGTCAATTCCCCGTCTCCCACTCCTTCTTCGGGATCATTTTCATCCATTTCCTCAAGGGCTATTTTACGTATCCGGTGGTTCATCTGGTCTCCGATGTAAAAAGCACCTTCTTCCTCGTTATAAGCGATCCCGGACGGCCTGTCGAACCGGGCTTCTTCCCTCAGGTCACCGTTTACATAGCCATAAGGGTCGGGGTTGATACTTGAACTTCCCCTTCCTGCAAATGTGGTCACACTGCCTTCGGGGGTCAGTTTTCGGATAGCATGATTATACTGGTCGGTAAAATAAAAGTCATATTCGTCCGGTTTACCTGCTTCTACATAGTTGTCATTCTTCACGAATACACCCTGATAGGGATTCCTCAGGCGAACAGCAGAACCGACTCCATCCTGGTATCCGTCGGTTCCAAGTTGACCACATACCAGATAGGGCTGGTTAAAGCGTTCTTTTTCCCAATTGTAATCGACACGAAGGATATAGTGCCGGTTAATCACCAAAATATAGGCATAGTTTCCGGATGGATGTATAAAGACCTTATATTCCCATTCCGGATCGTGAACTACAAACAGGGTTTCATAATCCTTGTCTCCCAGCCCTTCATCGAAATATTTGTTCAGGTCGAAACGGAAAAACTGACCCTTTTCATAACTGTTGAAATACAACTCTCCATTCACCGGGTGCACCGATGCGCCATTACACTGCCTGTATCTCGTCAGGACCTCCCTGTCCTGCCAGTCCTGATCGCGTGATAACCGGTAAGTTGCCCGGTCGTTTTCACCACCGCGGTCTTCTGCAATGATCATGTATTGCCCGTCATTGGTAAAATCAATACTCCGGGGCCGGTCAAAATCCGAGCGTTTTTTGGTTACGGTACTATCTTCGAAATTGATGAGGTAAAGACCATTGTTAAAATCGAATGTCACCCATAGATGTTTTGGGTTGAGCGGATCAAATTTCATAAAGGAAGGTTCCCAAAATCCACTCGCCATTTCATTCTGGTTGTCAGCGTTGAATTTCCCATCCTTCCAGGGTTCATCTCCTCTATCATTTTTATACCCGATCAGGGTAGACACCACCATCTTGCGTTCATAGCCAAAATTCACATCCGAATAGGCGATCACCTGCCTTTCGTCTTGTCCTACATGTACTTCCACATCACCATCAAATGCCTGCCTGGGTACCAGACAGTAAATCGACTCGCCATTTACGTTGATCACCTTTGCCTTTTTCCCCCCGATAAAAACCGATACGATGTCAGGGTCATTTCCAAAATTCTCTCCGTAGATCACAAGGCGTTGTCCCGCACCGCCGGATTCGGGATTAAAGCCGGATATCACAACGGATTTCGAAGGGTCAAACGGAGGATAGGTCACCTCCGCTTCCTGGTCATCACTTTGACAACCGTAAAACCCCGCACTTACCAGGACCAATGTCAGGCAAAGGGCACAAAGTCTTCTTTTATTGTTATTTAAATGCATCGCTTTTAGATTTTAAATTCACCATACTTACTGAGTCTGCTTCCATTTTCAACCATATCCTTACGCTACATGATCACCATTCTATAGCCTGGTCCTCATCCGGGATCTGGGTATTCAACTGGCGTTCGAGGATCAGCGAACCCGAGACCTTATAATTGATATCCACACCGGGCACCATGGTGTAATCAGAAAACTGATAATCGATATTGTTAATGGTTAAATACCGGTGCAGAAGATAAGGGCGGACTTCGTCCATCTGCTCCGTGATCGTATAACTTGCATCCCTGTTTACCTGAAACTTCATATCAGGGTTATCTGCGTGGAATGAGACTGCCCCCATATCGGAAAAAGTGGCGTAAACCTTATAGTTCCGGCGGTCCTGACGGTCTTCATCTATATTTCCTGCATAAAAGAAGACGGTATTTTCATCGACTACATAGGCCCGGATATCCGCTTTTACAATAGGCGTCTCGTCTTCATAACCTTCCATGACCGTTTTAAGCGCAGTACCGCTATAGGTGCCCGAATAGTCGTTGAAAGGGTGAATGCGCAAGAGTGCTTTCCGGTAGTGTTTCCGCGGATTTGCCACGTAATCATAAGACGGGTCATCTTCAATGGTCAGGGGGAGCACCCACTTGTCTACCATATCGATATCCTTTAATGTAAAATCAATGGCCATTAATGAAGTGTTTTCACCGGCCTTGATCTCTACCGTGGAAGGAATAGTATAATATTCGCTATCCAGCTCCCTGTAATAAAAGTCTTCGCGGTTCTGGAAATGCTCGTAATTCAGCACTTCCAGTGTATCGGGATCTACGGCGACATGTACCGTTCTGTCCCGGGCATTTGTCGTGGACCCGCTGACGATCAAAGGTTGCTGGAATATCGTTTTCTCGTCTCCCTTGTAGCGGATATAGATATTGCTGACCCCTTCGCTCGTTACGGGAGCCTTGAACGATATATAATTTTCGAATTGCTCTTCGGTCCACTCATCATTACATGAGCTGCAAATTAAAAGCAGCGTGAGTATGGGGAACAGTATAAATGATTTATTCATGATGCTGTGTTTTATCAATCGTTATATTGCCATCCCGGGTTCTGGGTCAGGCGGTTGTTCCGTTTGAGCTCACTGTGACTGATCGGCCAGAACCACATCTTGTCCGCAAAGGTGGTTTCCAGTGCCCATACGGCTACAGGCTGATGAAAAAGATCGCGCTCATTCTCGTTCATAAGAACATTACAACCATATATGGGCAATGACTCTTCTACGGGGGCATCCATCCACCGGCGCAAGTCGTAATAGCGCTGCCCTTCTGCCACAAGTTCAATAAACCGTTCGCGCTTTAACCTCTGTCTCATCTCTTCCTTGCTATTATACACGCCGGCGGGATAGTCGGGTACGCCGGCCCGGATACGTACGGGATGGATTCCTCTTTGCATCTCGGCAATATCCCTCGAGATATTGTAATTTCCGCCATTCCACGACGGAATGCTATGCGACCCGTCCAGTTCGTTCAGTGCTTCCGCATACAGCAGCAATATATCTGCATAGCGGATGGCAGGTTCGGGTTTATATACGATATTATCGATATTCCCACCCTCATAGGTATCACTGGGATGAACATATTTCTTTACCCCGAAGCCTGTTCGCAGCCAATAGGCATTGGATGAATTAAAGCCGTTTCCCTTGGTATTATCACGGTAATAAAACACCTGCTGGTTGCGGTTGCGTTCCTGAGATTCATTCAACAACGACCAGAAACTGCCATTAAAAGCCACAGAGGCATAAAACCGGGGTTCGCGATTGGCATACTGCAACGAGACACCAGGCCTCAGCGGTCTGTACCTACCGGCTGTATAATCTTCCTCAGTAACGTAACCACTTACGCGTTCGGAGCCATCCCCGCGGCCTATTTCCTTATCTTTACCGGGTACATCCGCACCATTATTCATATAGTAAGCATCCACCAGTTTTTGTGTTACTCCGTGGGTATTCCAGCCTGTAGCGGATCTGGGCAACTGATGAGCTACCATAGCCCTGATACTTTCCCCGTCCTGGTTATTGCCTCTGGTAAAAATCAGTTCCGGATTTCCCGAAGGTGGTAAGGTACCGTCGAACACCCGGGCATACGATTTGGCCGGATCGATATTGGCCCAACCTGCCGGCCATGTTTTTTCTGAAAAATTATGGTCGTCGGGAGGGATTACCGTGGCATCATCTCCTGTTTCCTGAAATGGCACCGTGTACAAGTGATATATACCAAGTTCGATCACGTCCCTTGCAGCAGCAGCGGCCTTTGCCCATTTCTCTTCCTGGTACGTGGCAGAAAGCAGAGGTGTTCCCTGGTCATCGGTCAGTAATCCCGCAAAAGCCGATGTATTCCCGTTTGCCAACGGGCTGGCTGCATAGATCAATGCTTTTGCGCGGGTGGCCAATGCGGCCCCAACCGATGGCCGGGCAGAGCCATCCTGTCCGCGTACCATACCCAATGCCTCCATTTCCCGGGCAGCGAGCAACATTTCACTGCTGATAAATTCAGCGCAATCTTCGTAGGTGCTGCGCGGAACCGCCAGATCGTCATAACTTTCGGTATAATCCAGTCCCTCATCGGGCAACAGGGGAACAGGACCGTATTTACGCAACAGCAACCAGTACAGGTAAGCCCTTGCAAACCGCGCCTGCCCCCTGTAATCGTCGATCTCAGTCTCAGACATCTCCGTGTTCATGTAGATATTGTGAATAAAGGTGGAGGCATTCCGGATACCGCGGTAGCACTGTGTCCAGGTACCCTGTTTATCACCTTCGGTATATTCTCCCATCCTGAACATGTTGTAGGAAAGTTCGTTTTTCGACGGGTCGTAATCGCTGTCCCTGTCACCGTAATACATATCATCGGCAAAATTATGGGGCGTAACCCCCTTGCTTGCTACGTCGGCATTGATCCCCCTGAGTTCCTCAAATACGTTGGCAAGCCATTCTTCCGAATACACCTTGCTCTGAAACACCTTTTCTTCCGTGAGCCGGTCTTTAAAATACTGGCTGGAGTCGAGGTAATCTTTAGTACAAGAAGAAAACAGCCCTGTGCCACACACGAGCAATAGAACGGTATATAGTATTTTCTTATTCATCCCTTTTCATTTTACAGATTAAGACTAATTCCCAGAGTAATGGATTTGGCAGGAGGGTAATCCTCGCCCCGGGGCGTGGCCAGTTCCGGGTCCCAAAGCTTAAATTTCGACCAGGTTACCAAATTAGTTCCGACCACATAGACCCGGATATTTTCAGCTCTTATCCGCTTAACTATGCTTTTGGGCAGGTTATAGCCAACATCCAGTGTCTTAAGACGGAGGTACCGGCCATCGCGGAGCCAGAAAGTCGATTCCCTGAAGTTATTCGGGTTTTCACCATAGCTTAAGCGCGGATAGGACGCATTGGGATCTTCTGTGGAAGGATCTCCCGAAATATCCGCGGAAATCCAGCGGTTATCTCCCATAACGCCTTTCATGACCTGTCCCCACTCTCCCTCGCTAAAGGCGTGTACCGTTTTACCATAGGTGGAAAAAGTAGATTTACCGGCTCCCTGAAAATGTACACCGAGACTGAATCCCCGCCAATTGACGGAAGCCCCCAATCCGTAGATCAGGTTCGGGCGTCTGGTTGCCCCGATCGCCACGCGGTCTCCGTCGTCTATGACCCCGTCACCGTTGACGTCCTTATATTTAATATCCCCGGGTTGGTAAGTTCCAAACGTCTGGGTGGGGCTGTTCCTGATATCGTCGTAATCCTCAAACAGGCCTAAAGCGATCAAACCTCTTGACTGGTCTACACGAAAGCCTTCCTGATTCTGATAACCATAGACATTGTTCTCCTCATCCATTTCTACAATCTCGTTTTTACTATAGGTGATATTACTTCTCGCGGTCAGGCTTACTTCCCCGATCTGCTGGTGATATTGAAAACGTCCGTCAAAACCGTGCGATTTTACAATTCCCACATTAGCTCTCGGTGTACTTTCCAGTCCGACCATAGCTGGCAAAAACTCTCTTGGCATGTAGATCCCCGTACGTTTCTCTTTGAAGAAATCTATATTTGCCGTAATATTCCTGGTTTCTATATCGAAACCCAGGTTTTGTTTTGTAGCAACCTCCCAGGTTACGTAAGACGAGGCTACCTGTGAATATATCATTCCCCCGAAGTACCTGTTAGAGCCATAGTCTGCCCACTGATAGCCACCGGCAGGATCTCCATCGTCATTAGTAATCTCCGAAATCGTATATAAATAGGGAAAGCGTTCATTGTCCATTAACCTGTCATTACCCGCTTTTCCGTATGAATACCGGATCTTAAACAATTTCAGCCAGCTTACATGATCTTTTAAAAGCCGCTCCTCAGCCAGGTTCCAGGCAAATGAGATAGCGGGAAAAAAGCCATACTGTTGCCCGGGGGCGAAATTCTCCGAACCGGTATAGCCGAAATTGAAATTGACAAAATAGCGGTATTTCCAGTTATAGATCAGCCGTCCGGCCAGGGCCTGATTTCTTCTGGAAATACCATTTTTAATATCTTCACCAAGTTCGACGGTCTGCACAAATGCATCACGGGTAAATCGCACGGCACTGCCGACATTATGATCGCCGAAGCTGCGGTTATAATTGACCATCAGGTCGTAAAATTCAAGCCTGTTGCCCGTCGAGCTACTGGACTGATGCATTTCACTCGGGTTAGAGATATGCGTAAACACCAGATTTCCGTCTGCATCACGCGCACGGGCAGCCCGCCATTGCTCCGGCCATTTACGGCGTTGTATATCGTTGGTATTCTGGATATCATAGCCGACTATTCCCCTGAGATGCAAGCCCTCCGTAATAAAGCTGAAATCCTGTTCGATGGTAATATTGGTCTGTACCTTATTCACCCAATTCTCATTAAACCCCGTTTGGGTGGCCATCACCCAGGGATTTGTCTGGTTACCCGTTCCTACCGAGGGCACATAACCGTTTGAATAAAGAACCGGGGTACGGATGGGGGAATAGCCGAACAGTGAACCCCAAAAGTCGGCATCGCCCAGGCCCGGGCTGTTTCTCTTACTTAAAGAACCTGCAACACCGACTTTTGCTATGGTTGTTTTGGTAATATCAAAATCGGCATTGAGGCGGTAATTCCAGCGTTTGTAGTTGGCATTGGTATTATAATCCTCCTTCAGCGATTCGTCGATTTCATACATCCCCCCTTCGTTGATATAGCTGCCCGAAACAAAATACCGGGAGGTTGGCCCCCCACCACTCATATTCAAATTGGCCCGGTACGTCATGGCACCATCTCTCAGCAACAGGTTTTTCCAATCGACATTCGGATATAAATCAGGGTCCAGGCCCAAACGCAGGATCTCCAGTTCTTCAGGCTGATAAATCGGGGCCTCGTTGCGGGTAATACGCGATTCGTTTAACAGACTGGCATAGGTTACCCCGTCCACAAAATCAGGCGTCATGGTCCGGGTATTGTAAATGAACTCATCCTTGAAATTAATTTTTATTTTACCGGCACTTCCCCTTTTGGTGGTAATCAGTATCACTCCGTTGGCCCCTTTTGAACCATACATGGCTGTTTCGGCTGCATCTTTTAAGACCGTAATAGATTGAATGTCTTCAATATTCAGCTCATTCAGGTCGCGCTCAATGTTATCTACCAGAACCAGGGGATTGGTCCCGCCACCGAAAGTGGATATTCCGCGAATCCAGAATTCGGAAATATTCTTTCCCGGCTGGCCTGATTGCATCATGCCCATGATACCCGGCACATTTCCGGCAAGGGCATTGGACAAACTCGATGTGGGGTTCGATTTCATGTCATCTACATTTACCGTAGAAACCGCACCGGTAAGCGATATTTTTTTCTGCTCCCCAAAACCTACGACGACCACTTCTTCCAACTCCTGTGCATCCTCCTCAAGGGAGATACTGATATTGGATTTGCCGGCAACTTCAATTTCCTGCTTTATAAACCCGATATAGGAGAACGTAAGCGTATCTTCCTCTGCTACTTCTATACTGTAGTTCCCGTCAAAATCTGTAGTGGTACCCCGCGGTTTCCCCTTGACAATAACATTCACCCCGGGCAGGGGAGCTCCCTTACTATCGGTTATTGTTCCAGCAACCGTTTTTAATTGTTCTTCAGCTTCTTTTTCCCGGTTATCGGCAGGAGGCAGCATCTTTCTGACCACTATGGTCTTTTCTTTTTGTAAAAAGGCAAGATGGGCCTTTTTAGAAACCTCACGCAGAATATCGGCCACACTGATATGCCGCTCGTTGAACGTTATCCTCTCCCCGACACCTTCTACGTCGGCTTCTTCGTAAAAAAAGACGAAATTAGTCTTTCCCTCGATCGATTTAAGGATGTGTGCTACCGGGGCGTCCCTGATGTTAAGGTCGATAAAGACCTCTCTCACACTCTGTGATGAGGCCCGGGAAGCAAAGGCAAATCCGGAAAAGAACCAGATGCCGAATAAGGCAAAACGTAAACTCATAACAATACATGCCTTGACAAGATTATATTTCATAATTTTGTGAAGATTAAATGGAACTTCGGTTTTGTTTGGTTACGGCCTTCTATCAATTGCGTCAACAGTGGTAGGAAGGCCTTTTTTGTAGTCTATGTTTTTGTCATGTGCTTCTGGATTTAGATATTATCAATAGATTTTATGATAGTCATTGACATCCTTTACCGTCTATGATCACTTCATCTTCCCTTATTTCATACCGGATACCGAGGGCGTACTGCATGCTGTGCAATACGTTGGCCAGGCTTTCATTCTTGTGTTTTCCCCGTATGATACAGTGTTTCAGTGCCGGGTTTTTCAGGATCACCTTTTTGCCATACCAGTGTTCGAGTATCACTGCCGCATCTTCCAGCGAAACCCTGTTAAACGAAAGGATTCCGTCTTTCCACAAGGCTATGCTGTCTGCAGGGATGCTGCTTTTGACAAATTCTTCCGAACCGGGGTGGTACACCACCTGCTCACTGGGATACAGCAGGACCTCCTGTTGCCGCTGCCCGTCCAGTGTTTCGGGCAGCCGGCGCTTTACACTTACTTTTCCCGTAGCCACGGATACTTCGACCCCTTCCCGCCCTTCATACGCCATGATATTGAATGAAGTTCCCAGTACCCGGGTCTCCAATGCCCCTGTTTTTATGATAAAAGGGTGCGTTTTATCTTTGGTAACCTCAAAAAAGGCCTCTCCCCGGAGCGATACTTCCCTGGTGGCTCCTTCAAAGCGTTCGGGAAACGTGATCTCACTGTTGGAATTCAGCCTCACCTGGGTACCGTCGGGCAGGACAATAGTTGCCTTTTTTCCCGGCGCTATACTTTGCGTGATCAAAACGGGAGGGGTTTCCGCCTCCTTCAGTACATCAAAATACCAGAGCGAGGCCACTCCCAAAAGTACCACGATCACGGCTGCCACCGCCATATGGCGATACATCGCGCCCCACCGCCTGTTACGCTGTGAAGCCCGCCTTATTTCTTTACGGGTCACCAACCGTGAAAATCGTTGGGAAGGTTCAGATTCCCGTTCAGGGGATATCCCGTTTTTTTTTAGCTCCTCCCAGTGTTCATCCATCCATTTCCGCAATTTACTGTCGGCACCGGAGGTGCCTATCCAGTCCATCAGCACCTGGTACTCATCCCTGGTAATGGAATTATCCTTAAACTTCTGAAAAAGCCTTTTAATGTCCTTTTCTCTTTCCATCAGCAACATTTTTTTCGGGTCACTGCCCGGTTATATCTGCCCCCTTGTATACTACACACGCAATCCCGGAAAAAGTCCCGGTCAAAAACGGATTTTTTATGTTTTTTGAGGAAACAAACTTTTAAGACAATGAAATACATGTATTTACACAATACTTAAAATCGAGTTTGCCACGGATACACGAATATATTATGAGTTGTTTTTTATAATTATTCGTATTTGAACCGGGGGTTTCGATACAATCCCGACTTCGTCGGGACCACTCAGTCACCTCAAGGGCGTCCCACAACTTCGAACTTCATGCTCCGTGCTTCATGCTTCCAGCAATTCAACGCGAATTCAGACAGGGCGTCGTTTTAATTTTCGAAAGAGACGGAACCGGGGCGGCTGAGTGGCCACGGGGAGTCTTCTACCAGAAGAAACGGCTTAAGGAAAATACAAGGAGTATTTTGATCGTGTTTTCCAGGTGTGGCTGCAATTGCATCCTGATGGTTTCGACAATCTGCCACAGGTTGTTTTTCACGGTTTTCGGAGAGATCTCCAGGATATCGGCAATTTCGGCATTGCTTTTCCCTTCTTCCCTCGACATCCTGTAAATGGATCTCTTTTTCGAAGGGAGGTGATCTACGATCTCTTCCAGGATTTCGTGGTATTCCGAAAAGATGAGCTCCGCTTCCGCATCTCCGCTGAATTCCGTAAGATTTTTCCAAAGCTCTTCCCTGATCACAGCCCTTTGCGAAGCATTCCTCAGATAATTTAGGGTCAGGTTTTTTGCAGTAGTATAAAGCAGTGAAGAAAAGGAACCTGACAAACGTATCCCCTCACGGCGCTCCCATATCCTGATAAAAACCTCCTGGACGATCTCTTCGGCAATATAGGACGATTTGGTATACGACAGTACAAAACTGTAAAGCCTGGGCTCCATAAGTTCAAAAATAGCCTGGAAGGCCTCGTGGTCTCCCAGGCTAAAAGCTTTTAGCGTATCTTTGCTAACAATATCTTTTTTTGTGTTTTGCACCGATCTGATCTATCGGCATAAACTTAATAAAGAATTGCTTTTTAACAAAATTTTATCTGTTTTTTTACAATTTTAATTTTTGTAGTTCCTTTATTTTAACAATAACACAAGCCCCGGATTAGTCTTCGGTTACTATTTCAAGTACCCCCCCCTGCTTCAGAAAATCGTGAGAGACTATAAAACCACCTGATTTACTGCCATTTATATGTATCTCCTTCAGTTTTCTCCCCCCGCTCCTTTTTATTTCCACCGGTCCGGCATCCTTAAAATTCAGGTGTACCTTGTCAAACAACGGTACCGAAACCAGGTATTCCGGATCTGCAGGCGACAGGGGATAGATTCCCATTGCGGCAAAGACATACCAGGAAGACATTTCCCCGGCATCGTCCATGCCCACCAGGGCAAGCCCGTGTTCTCCGACCCCGTAGTATTCCGCAAGCAACGTATCGATCACTTCCTGGGATTTATGGGGCTTCCCGGCAAAATAATAGGCATAGGGTGCTTCGTGGTCCGGCTGGTTCCCGTGGCAGTACTGCCCCATAAAACCGGAAACGTTCCGCGCTATATGTTCCGGGTTCCAGGGCAGGGTAAACAGGGAATCGAGCTTACTTTCAAAGGCCTCCCGCCCTCCGTAAAGCTCTACCAGTCCCGGCATATCATGAGGTACATAAAACGACAGCTGCCAGGCATTGGCTTCGCGGTACATATATTCGTAATAGGGATATTGCGGATCAAAAGGGGTTATCCAGTCTCCGTTGTCCAGCCTGCCCCTCATAAAGTTTACCGACCGGTCGAAAACATTGGCGTAGTTGCCTGACCTTTTCACCAGGTCTTCACGGTGTTCCGTATCTCCTAAAGCCTCTGCGAGTAAAGCGAGGGAATAATCGTCATAGGCATATTCCAGGGTTTTGGACACTCCGGCTTTGGCCTTGGTCTCCACATGAGGGTTTTCCACATCGGGGTCTGAAATATACCCCTTTTCAATATATTCGGCAATAAAGGGCCGCGTTCCGCCTTCCTTATAGGCATTGTTCAGCAACAGTTCATAAGCCTTCTCCACATCAAAACCGGTTATCCCTCTCAGGTAAGACCCTGTGATAAAGGCAGCAGCGTGATCGCCGTGGAAAAAGGTAGGGATAAACCCGCGTATTTCCCCCCTGTCTATAAGCGACCTGATCACATCCCGGGTCACTTCCGGGGATACAAGGCTCAGCAGGACCAGCTTGTTCCGGTAAGTATCCCAGAGGGAGGGAATGGTATAATACCTGAAATCCTTCTTTTTCACCTCACCCTGCTCATCGGTAAATTCTCCGTTGTGGTCACTTCGAAGGGCCGGCCACAGGAAGGATCTGTACAGGGAAGAATAAAACAGTTCCTTTTCCCGTTCCGTACCTCCTTCAACCGTAACCGAAGCCAGTAATGCTTCCCAGGTTTCCACCCCTTCGGCATGTATTTCGGCCAGGTTCCTGCCTCCTATCTCCTTTTCCAGGTTTTCAGCGGCGTTGGCCGTACTTACAAAAGACAATCCTATTTTCAGTACCACGGTCTCCGGAATACCGGTGAGTTCCACCAGGGCATAACCTTCGTGCTGTCCTTCATTCTTTTTATGTACCTGTGCAATTTCAGTATTGAGCAGGGCCGAAAAATAGATCTTTTCCCTCCCCATCTGCTGGTAGCCTTCCAGCCTGTTTTTCCCCGATGAAGTGATCTTCCAGTCGGAGACACGGTTGTTGGCCCGCCCCAGGTCGAAGAGGATATTCCGCGGTTGGTCGTCGTTAAAAGTATATTCGTGTATCCCTGCCCTCAGGGTCGAACTCAACCTGACATCAATATTATAGTCCTTGAGAAAAACCCCGTAATAGGCCGGGGAAGCTTCCTCCCTGTCATGGCTGAAAGATGATCTGAACGGGTACTCCGCCCCTCCGGGTACGGGAAGTACGGGGATGTTGCACAGGTTCCAGTGGCCCTTGTTGGTATGGGTAAAGCCGATGATCTCCGTATCTTCATATTCATAGCCCGCTCCGCTACCGTATTCGGTTATGGGACTGAGCTGTACCATGGCATTGGGCAGGGAAGAACCGGGGTAAACCAGTCCTGCCCATACCCGCCAGTTTTCGGGGGGCGTGTACCCTACCATGTCAGGGTCGGTAAGCGGTGCCGTTCCCAGAAAGGTATTTACATAAGAGGTCAGCAAGCTGTTCTCACTATTCCGTATTTCCGCATCTCCCTGGTTCTTCCCCTCCTTGCACGAAAGAAACAGAAGGGAAACCGAAAGCAGGGAAATTCCGCTCTTTATTACTGTTTTCATAATCCGGTTTTAGATTGATTATCGCAAAGGTTCAAAGCCTGCCTTTACCGGCAGGCCTGCAATTTCATTGCAGTTACCTTAGTTTCTATAAACTTTTGCCACGAATACACGAATGTATATTAGCACTGATGTGTATTTACACTAAAAAAATGATCCGTGAATCCGTGGCAAACAGACTTTCAGCCTGGTATAAACTACGCCTTCAAAAGTTCAGGATGTTTTTTATACGTATCCCACAACAGTTCGCCAAACAGCGTATTGGCCCAGGCAAACCAAGAACGGGTAAAATTCTTCGGATCGTCCTTATGGAACGACTCATGCATGAAGCCGGTATCTCCGTGGGTCGCCCTGAGCATGTCTATACATTCCTTTATCTCGGCAGCATCCGAACTGGTCAGTCCCTTCAGGGTTATCGACATGGGCCATACCATATCCATTCCTATATGCGGCCCGCCGATACCCTCAGCCGCCTTGCCCTTAAAGAAGAAAGGATTGTCGAGCGACCATATGAATTTCCTGGTATTCCTGTAAACCGGGTCGCCGGCATCGACAGCCCCGAGGTACGGAAGTGCGAGCAGGCTGGGTACATTGGCGTCGTCCATCAACAGGTGATTTCCGTACCCGTCTACTTCAAAGGCATAGATCTCCCCGTATTTCGGGTGGTTGATCACGGCATGTTCTTTCAGGGCCTGGTCCACTTCTGATGCCAGTGCCCTCAGTTCTCCGGCCAGGGCGGTGTCTCCATCAAAGGCCTCTACCATTTCCGCCGCCTGTTTAAGGCTGGTCACCGCAAAAAAGTTGGAAGGTACCAGGAACGAAAATACGGTAGCGTCATCACTCGGCCTGAACGCCGAACAGATCAGTCCCACCGGTTTTACGGGATAACCATATCCGTCAAGCGGCCGGGTATCCGTGCCACGGGGAGTGGTCCTCTCGAACGAATAAGGTCCGGGACCATCCTTCTGCTGTTGTTCCCTGAACACTTTCAGTATCTCGCGTACCGCCTGCTTCCAGTCACTGTCAAAAGGATCGGTATCGCCCGTGGTTTTCCAGTAGTGGTACCCGAGCCTTATGGGATAGCAAAGCGAATCTATCTCATATTTACGCTCGTGCACCCCGGGTTTCATCTCCGTATGGTCTGAGGTCCATTCCCCCTTTTTGTCCGGATCGTCGTAAAAGGCATTGGCATAGGGATCCTTGAGAATATACTGTGTTTGCCTGTTGATCACCCCTGCGATCAGATCTTTCAGTTTGTCGTCCTTATCGGCAAATGCCATATAGGGCCATACCTGGGCAGAGCTGTCCCGGAGCCACATGGCATCGATATCCCCGGTGATCACATACGTATCCGGCCGGCCGTTCTTTTCGGTATAGGTCACCGTAGTATCCAGGGTATTCGGAAAACAGTTGTTAAAGAGCCATGCCAGTTCTTCATCCTTTACATTTTTACCGAATTCCTTAATGGCCTTTTCTATGGCCTTGCTTTCAAAATGTCTTTCCCCTTTCGGTACCCTTACCTCGGGGAATTTATTTCCCAGGGGAGTAGCTCCAAGCTGAAAAGGATCCACCATCGCCAGCCCTCCCATCAGGGCCGTATTCCGGATAAATTTTCTTCTTTGCATTTCTGTTATAGGTATTAATAGTTGAATTTTCTACATACTCCTGCCAAAAACTGCCGGCACCCTGCTTCGTGCCATGTGTGCCTGCACCGGGGTTCCTGATCTTACTCCTGTACCGGGTAGTCCTATTCCAGTATCCCGTTTTCCTTCAGGAGAGCCGCCGCTTCCGCGAGCATTATCCCGCTGAGCTGGGTAGACAGGTCTGTCTGCGCCCCGGGCTGCTCCCGCCAGTTGGGCCCGGCAAACATTCCCGGACGCTTGACTCCTTCGAGGTAAAACGTTTTAGCGTTGTACTTCATGAAGTCGGCAAAAGACTTCCTGTCCTGATCGCTAATATCGGGATTTTGGATGAGTAATGTAAAATATCTTACTAAAATTCCTTTAAAAAGTCCTCCGTCTCCCTGTCCTTCATCGCGCAAGAGCCCTTCCGAAGTGAGTTTGGGGCTTGTCATCAGGGTCTTTGCGCTTTTGAGGGCATCCTGTAAATACACGGCTTCGCCCGTAGCTTCGTAAAGCATGACCGCAGCACCTATATACGATCCCATATTATAAGTGAATATCCAGTCTTTATTGATGACTTCTTCCCCGTCCTCCTGGCTGATATTGTCCCATACCAGTCCGGTAGCAGGGTCTACCAGCTTATTCTTCTGCCATTCGAAAATGTCCTTTGCCCAGTTGAGATCGTCTTCGTTTCCTTCCGAATTGTAAAGCCGCATGGCCAGTACCGCCGCCGGAGCATTGGAACAGGCATTCTTGCCGAGGGGTTCGTTGGACTTCCATGTGATCCCCCCGCCATAGAGGTCACTCCAGCTCTTTTTTATCTCCTCCCACAGGTAACCGGCAGTCTCTTTAAAAAAAGTGTCACCGGTTACGGCATAGGCCCTCATACAGGAATTTCCCAGCCATTGCATGTCATCGTTAAAATCATTCCTGAAACCGCCCCCGTTACGGGACTTTATCCCGTTGACCAACGCCTTCATCCGGGATACGTAATTATCATTACCGGTACGGAGATAACCATCTACCAGCACATCCAGGGCATTGGCGTTCCACCAGTAGTGAAAAGTGGCATTCCCCTGGTTGTCCTGCACAAAAGTGCCGTCGCCCGACAGGTAAGTGTTCAAGGTGGCCTCCTGCAGCGAATCGGCTGCCATTTCCCAGTCGATCTCCACCTGGCCCGTCACCTCCGACGGGTCGCGCAGCGGTATGGGGTCGTCGTCACAGGCTACCGTCATACAGACCGCTGCCATGCCCAGAATACCGTTTCGTATCAATGTTCGTTTCATTATTTGTTTTTTTAGTTTGTAGTTCTTAGTTGTTAGTTGCAGGTTAAAAGCTCTGAATTCTGAACTCATAACTCTGAACTGGCTATAGTTGTCATTCTGAGCGAAGCCCCGTCCCGACCCTTGGTCGGGGGAAGAATCTCCAACCCGGCCCAAAGGAAATTCAACAGTATAACGGTTAAAAAAGAGATTTAACTGCGTTGAGCCCTTCGGGGTTCTCCTACCGTCGGAATGACAAACCGCTACGGCCGGGATGAACTTCCGACTTCCGGCCATGTCGTCGTTTGCAAACTAACGATAGTGCTATATTTTAATTAAAGTGGTGTAACTACGTGGGTATATTCGTCTACCGTATTGTTGAAAATGATCTCTACCGAAGCGTCTTTCTCGTCGACGGCAGTCGCGAACTTAAAACAGTAATCCCATTCACTGTTGTCTACCGGCACCATATTCCAGTATGCATCGCCAGCATTATCCGGGCGCGAATTGTCCTTATTTACACTGCCAAACCACTCTTCCGTGCTATTTCCGTCGATCGTGAGTATCATCCTGAACTTGTAACGTTCGTCCCTTCCCCAGTCTTCCTGTCTAAAGACTATATGTTCACTTTCTGCTTTCCAGGTCCCGTTTCCGGCATACGGAAGGCTAAACTGGAACTCGCTGTTGGGAGCAAACCACAATCCGATCTCCTCTACCCTGGCCACAGCCACCGAATTGTCCTCAAAATCGACTCTTAACCGGTACACTCCTTCTTCCCCGTCAAAATCAGCCGTTCCGTCTTTCTCCAGATTGTTCCCATCCACAAAAAACGCGTTCGGCGTCCCTGAAACCGCATCGGTAAGCCGGTAGCTTCCGGGGATCAGCCTGGTATAGATCTCAAAAGCCGTGTCGCCGGTCTTTTTAAACGACAAGGCGTCTTCCAGGGCATCCCCACCTTCGGTAGCGGTTCCGGTCAGGAAAAGCTGCTGCGGAATATAGATCTCCTCAGGCCGCTCTATTTCTAAAACCCGGGATATCCCCGAACTTACTATATCTATACCTCTGGAAGAGTGTACGGTCCATTTCAGTTTCCCCTTGCTGTCCGGGACAATCCCGGCCATTTCGGCCATCCGTGCGAGATCGGCATAGGCCAGGGTAAGGGTACGCTCAAATCCTTTTCCCTCGGAGGGGGTTATATATACGGGGTCGGAAAAATCACCGTCTTCGGTATCGAAAAGTACATCGTACAATACCACCCCGTTATCTTCCGCCTTTGCTGCTTCCCACTCAAAAAAGAGGGAGCCTTTTCCTTCGAGCCTTACGGAAAGGTTGTCTTCGGGAGCATACAGCGAATTTACTGGAGTTACCTCTACATGAGACAGCGTATCGTCATCTTTACAGGCGGCAAGGCATACTACTAATGCTATAAAAAGCCCTTTTATATATGTTGTTTTCATTGTTAATTTGGTGTAAGGTTAGTAAATAATTACCAGTTCGGGTTTTGGCTGAGGTTACCATTGATCTGGCGTTCATCCCTGGGCACAGGCCACAGGTAGTGTTTTCCCGGGTCGAAATACCGGAGGTTGGCCCTGATATACCCATCATCGGGAGATGCAGGGTCGAATTTTGCACCGTGTGCCCAGCCGTTCAATACCTCTTCGGCTATGCGCCACCTGCGTATATCGAAAATGCGGAGCCCTTCCATGGCCAGTTCCGTACGGCGTTCGTTACGGATCACTTCCCGAAGTCCGTCCTGTCCCGGTCCGCTGTTAAAATCGAGTGCACCGGCCTCCTCGAATCCGGCCCGCTCCCGGAGCGCCCTGATCGTATTGTCCCAGACGGTTTCATCCAGCTGTCCCAGTTCGTTTTTGGCCTCGGCGTACATCAGCAGTACATCTGCATACCGGATAAGCATCAGGTTAAGGCCGGATTTCATACCATCCACATGCGTAGGATCGTAATATTTCCGGATATAATATCCCGTCGGGCTCGCAGAGCTTCCCGGGTTGTATTCATCCGGTTTGGCCGTACCGCCCGTACCGGGCTCGATATTAATGACATGGGAGCTCCCGTCACCTTCGGTCCACTCATAACCGTGGTACACCACGGTATGCGTAAGCCTGGGGTCCCTGTTCTCATAAGGAGCGTCCTCGTCATAACCCGATCCGGCCTCGTCTATATGCTTTCCGTTCAGCATCAGGTAGCTGTCTACCAGTTCCTGGGTCGGTGCAAGGGCATTAAGCCTCGCCCCGGCAGAAATGGGCACCATATCGAAGAATTCTCCCCAGGTGCGTTCTACCGGTACATATTGCAGGCTCAGCATATCTTCGGCATTGTACTCGTTTTCCGGCAGAAAGAGCCCGTCGTAGGAAGGGTACAGGCTATAGCTGCCGTACTCATTTCCCTGCATCAGGGCCTCACAGGTCTCCACGACTTCCTCCCATCGCCCTTCGTAGAGCAGTACCCTTGCCCTGAAGGCCATTACGGCTCCCCGGGTAATTCTTCCCCTGTCCTTTTCGGCATATTCCGTATTCGAGGGAAGCACCCCGGCGGCGGCATCCAGTTCTTCCAGTATGAAATTCAGCACCTCCGTTCGCGGTGTACGGCTTATGGTCTGCGCTTCGGTAAGTTCGGGGTCTTTGTCCAGGAGCGGTACATCCCCGAACCAGGTCATCAGCTGAAAATGCTGGAATGCCCTGATAAACCGGGCTTCTGCCTTATACCGTTCGCGAAGTCCCCCGTCCATTTCCTCCACCCGGTCTATATTTTCCAGCAGCAGGTTACAGCTTTTTATGCCTTTATAACGTTCGTTCCATTCATTTTTTATACGCCCCAGTGAAGGGTCATAGGTCCCTGCGGCAATAGAAGCCGCTCCTTCATTATCCCCGCGGCCGTTAAAGGCATTGTCAGACAGCCCTTCGTTATAGAAAAACCACCCGCTGGTAAACAGCTGGGAATAGGCCGTATTGAGCATGCTCTCCGCCCGTGCGGCACTGGTCCAGTAATTCTTGTCGGTAAAGGTATTTTCAGGAACCAGGTCAAGGTCTTCACAGCTCACTGCCAATACCGTAAGCAGTACTGCAAGATATTTTATGTTATTTCGGATTGTTCTTGTCATGAGTCTGTTGATTTTAAAAACTGATATCCAAACCGAGCCCCAAATACACCAGGGTCGGATAGGCCCTGCCGCTGTTTGCGCCGTCGTTGCTCATATTGTTATCGAATTCCGTAAGCTCGGGATCTACGAATTTCACCTTGGAAAGCGTAAACAGGTTCTGCCCGGAGAAATAGATACGGTAGCTTTTCATCCCCAGTTTTTCTGCTATTGCTGTGGGAAGCGTATATCCTACCTGCAGGTTTTTCAGTCTCAGGTAGGCCCCGTCATACAGGTACATGTCCGAACCTCTCCTGAAGTTGTTGGTATTGGACTGCGAGCCGTTGTTGGCCAGCCTGGGGTAACGCGCATCCGGGTTGTCGGGGGTCCAGTAATCCAGCTGATGGGTATACATCGTCATCCCGTAGTTGTAGTGAAACGGTTCTACCAGTTCACCACGTATCATCATGGTACGCTTACCCACACCCTGCAGGAATATACTCAGGTCAAAATTCTTAAACCCGAGATTATAGGTAAACCCGTAGGTATACCTCGGAAAGGGGTTCCCGAAAACGAACTTGTCGTTATCGTCGATCACCCCGTCCCCGTTCACATCCACATAACGGTTGTCCCCGGGCACTACATTGAGCCCTTCGGGTACGGCAGCTCCGGCAATCTCCTCGTAATTCCGGAAATAGCCGTCGCGCTTTAAGCCTACATAGGAGTTAAAGGGGAGCCCTTCACGAAGCAGTATCTGCAATTCCTCCACACCGGTAAGTCTTTCCTCTCCCTGGAAATCCAGCACCTTGTTTTTCGAATCCCCGACATTCAGGGTTATACTGTGCCGGAACAGGTCGCCGTAATGGCGGTAGGTAGCACTTACCTCCCATCCCCGGTTCCCCACCTTTCCGGCGTTAAAATCGGGAAGATCGGTTCCGTAAACCCCGGGTACGGCAGGCTCCACGAGAATATCCGAAGTGACCTTATCAAAAAAGTCGAACGATACCCCCAGCGCCCCGTCCAGGAAATCCATATCGATACCGGCATTGAAGGTGGCCGCTTTTTCCCACTGGATATCGGGATTCGCAAAGTTGAACCCGGTAGCCCCTACGGTCTGGTTGTTAAACCCATAGGCATTCTGAAATGTAAAATAGGTGGTCTGGTACTGGTAATTCCCTACATTCTGGTTTCCGAGCACCCCGTAGGAGGCCCTGAGCTTGATATTTCCGAAACGATCGCGGTATCCGCCCATAAAATCCTCTTTCGTAATATGATAACCGAGGGACATGGAGGGGAAAAATCCCCAGCGCAGGTCTTTTCGGAATTTGGAAGAGCCGTCGTAGCGGAAGCTGAATTCGGCAAAATATTTTTCATCAAAATTGTAGGATGCCCTTCCGAACAGCGAATTCAGGCTGTTTTTGGCAGCCTCCTTACTGGAGTTGAAGGAGTCCCCTTCGACAATGATGGTCTCGCTTATGGGGGTCCCGAGGTCCGGGTCGGTATAACGCATCAGTATCCTCGACTTCCGGCTGGAATGATTCTCGTTGGAAACCCCGGCCAGCACATTGAGGTTGTGAACAGCGCCGAACGTCTTTTGGTATTCCCCGATAAACTGTGTATTGAGGTCGAGGCTCTTATAGCTTTCGTCATTGGTATCCCGGTTGGCCCCGTACACGCCCTGCGGGAAGAAATCCACCTGTTTTGTCCTGCTATACAGGTTGTTGGAATACAGGCGACCCCCGAAAACCCCGCGAAGTTTGAATGCGTCCGAAATGTGGAATTCCGCGCTGATGTTTCCAAACACATCGTCGTTATCGTATTTCCGGAAACCTCCCTGTTCCAGTATCCCCAAAGGGTTGTATTCCTGCAATACATCATTGGTCAGGTAATTGCCTTCTTCGTCTTTCTGCCGGTAGTATACCGGTACCCTGAACGCATCTACCATCACCGTACCCGTGCTCGAAGAGTGGTCTGTGATCTTCTGCTTGGTATAGGCCAGGTTGGAAGTGAGCTTAAACCTGCCGTATTCATTGGTCAGGTTGATCCGGTAATTATAGCGTTCCATCCCCCTTGAAGGTCCGGCGAAATTGCTCCGCTGGTCCATATATCCCAGGGAAACCAGGTAGGTGGAATTTTCATTCCCTCCCGATACCGAGATATTGTGGTTCTGCTGAACGGCCGGTTTTACGATCTCGTCGGCAAACCATTCTTCATCACCGTTCTCCTTAAACGCACGTATCTCATCCGCGGTAAAGACCGCCGAGGTAGCCCCTGCATTGAAAGCCGCCTCGTTGCGGAGCATGGCATTTTCGTAACCGTGAACAGGCCGGGTAAAATAATGCGGGGAATTATACCCGACCAGGCCGTTGTAGGTAACGGTAAGCGGGCTTTCCTTACTTCCCTTTTTGGTGGTCACCAACACCACCCCGTTACTGGCCCGCGAGCCGTAGATAGCGGCACTTCCGGCATCCTTAAGCACTGAAATGCTTTCTATATCGGCCGGGTTCAGGGCATTGATGTCTCCCCCGACAATACCGTCGATAACCACCAGCGGGCTATTATCGCCAAGGGTACTTACCCCTCTGACATTGATATTGAGGCCGGCTCCCGGCTCGGAATTCTTCTGCTGAATGATCAGTCCCGGAGACTTTCCCTGCAGGGCCTGGGTCGTATTTACGGAGGACCGTCCCTTGAAGGCTTCGTCTGCCACCCGGTCTACGGCACCCACCACCTGCGAGCGCAACTGTGTCCCGTAACCGATGACGACTACCTCGTCCAGCTGGGCAGTATCTTCTTTCAGGGATACGGATAAATTCCGCTGTTCCCCGACCCTGACCTCCTGTGTGGCAAAGCCTATATAGGAGATCACCAGAACGGCGTCTTCATCTCTTACACGCAGGACGAAATTACCGTCGAAATCAGTCTGGCTCCCGCTGGTCGTTCCCTTTTCCACCACACTGGCCCCGGGAAGAGGGTCGCCGTTGGCATCGGTCACTGTTCCGGTAATCTCAATGCCCGTCTGGATAACGGCTTCTTCTTTTGCGGCAGGGTTTTCTTTGCCCGGCACCTTTCTCAGCATGATATGATGCCCTCTCAGGGTATACCCTGTTCCCGAATTCCCGAACAGCTTGTCCAGTACGGTAACAATATCACTGTCTTTCTCATCGACAGAAACCTCCCTGTCCAGGTCAACCTGCCTGATCTTATAGATAAAGCGGTAGTCGGTAGTGCGCTCTATATGATCCATGACATAACGCACGGATATATGTTCGGCATTCAGCGTTATCCTGTTTTTCTGCGAATAGCCGTTATTGGCATGTAATCCGCAAAGGGAAACCAGCAAAAGCAATGCGGTGAGTTTCATTTTCAAGTCAAATTCAGACAAAGGGATAACACCCCTCCGTCTATTCGGATGTTTTTTCATACATTTAACAATTGGTTGTGGTTATGCTACTCTCTTAGTTAATCACACAGTATCGCCGGAAAATGAGCCACCATTTTCCGGTTTTTTGTCTGTTTTCTGTAGTATCACTTCATACGATCGGATTTAAATTAAACAATTAACAATCAATTAATTACGTTTATTTCTATTTTTAGTCCTGGTTCTGCACGACGCACAAAGAAGGGCTCTTTACTTTTAGGTACTGGTTGTAAGCTGCAGGTTAATGATACAGGACAATCAATTCCATTTAATATTCAAAATACCCTCCTCTGTCACCGGATAAACACCTGGTTATCACGGATCTCATAATTGATCTTGTGTACGTCGTTAAAGAAGGTGAGCACGCTGTCTACGGGAACCTCCTTAAACCCGGCGTTGAACAGCTCCTTACCGAGTACGCTGTTACTGTTCTCTATTTTTACATTATAATGGCGTTCCAGTTTTTTAAGGATGGCATCAAAGGGCATATTCCTGAACATCAGTTCCCCGTAACGCCAGGAGGTATACAGATCGGTATTGACCTCCGTTACGGCTATCCCGTCGCTGTCATGGCGGTAGGTCCCCTTGTGCCCGGGGGCCAGGACCACAGGCGCCGCAGCCGTATCCGGACTATTTTTCAGGTTCATGGACACCGCCCCTTCCACCAGCACCACACCGGTCTCCCGGTCTTCCGGGTATACCGATACATTAAAGGAGGTTCCCAAAACCCGGATATCAATTGCCCCGGTTTCCACCACAAAAGGATGCAAGGTATCGCGGTTTACTTCAAAAAACGCCTCCCCGTTAAGGCGGACTGTCCGTTGTGTCTTCCCTTCAAAACTTATGGGATACACAAGTTCGGTTCCCGCATTGAGATGCACGAGAGTTCCGTCGGAAAGCCGTACCCTGAACCGTTTTCCATAGGGTACTCTGAGGG
This sequence comes from Sinomicrobium soli, assembly GCF_003285545.1. Classification (GTDB taxonomy): domain Bacteria; phylum Bacteroidota; class Bacteroidia; order Flavobacteriales; family Flavobacteriaceae; genus Sinomicrobium. Next base: position 350,886 of record NZ_QLNV01000002.1, read on the forward strand.
TATTATAAACCGTATCCCCCGTTTGGCCTTCCGTGGTATATTCCAGCACGCCCTGTTGCTGGGTAGCCACGATCTTGCCCGCTGTTCCCGTAAACCTTATGGTATCTGCCGGATTGATGGTCTGCACCTTCCCATTGCCCAGCTCCAGTGTTATACTTTCATCCGCCGGTACCAGGACCTCCCGGTCTGCACGGCCGAGGTAATTCTGCAGCAACAGGCCCGCTCCCAGCAATACAAGAACAGTGGCGGCATATTTCAGGATGGAAGGCCGCAGTATTCTTACGGGTCGTCGTTTGTCTTCGATGGCATTCATCACCTTCTCGAAAGCGTCGTCCGCATCGGTCTCCAGGGCAGCCATATTGAGATCGTAATTGTCCCGGACATACTGCTGCAAGCGGCTGCGATATTCCGGATCCTGCAAACGCTCCCGGAGTTCCGTCATTTCCGCATCACTTATCGTTCCCGTAAGTAGTTTTACTACAAGGTTTTCCACATTCATCAATTTAATTTTATACCATAAATGCTTTAAATCATTAAAAAACCCTTAAAAGAATTAATTTTTTTTTAATATTTACACCGTACAATTATCAACATCGCTTATTTAAACAGCTAAGGCTACCCATGAATGAATTAGAGGCAGTAAAGGCATTGCGGAAAGGCGACAAGACAGCTCTGGGATACTTTTTCAGGCGTTATTACGATCGCCTGGTGGCCTATATTACCACTTATTCCAACGATAAGACCTCATCCGAAGACATTGTACAGCAGGCTTTTATAAATCTGTGGGAAGATCGCGGAAAACTCGACCCGGAAAGATCTCCCCGCCACTATCTCTTTTCCATAGCGCGCAACCGTTATATGGACAGTGTTAAAAATGAAAAACGGAGGCTGCGCCTCCTGGACGAGTTGTGGGAAGAAGCCCTGCAAAGCCGTGTTGACGAAGACAGGGAAGAACTCGAAAAGCGGATAGAGCACGTAAAGAAAATCCTGGCCTCCCTACCGCCCAAATGCCAGGAGATCATCAAGCTGAACAAGGTAGAAGGTGTAAAATACAAGGACATTGCGATCCGGATGGACATCTCCATCAAAACGGTAGAAGCACAGATGCGCATAGCTTTTCAGAAGATCCGGGAAGCGTTCCGGAACGATCAGTTGATACTCACCGTATTGCTCCGGAAACTGAGAAGGCGTAAACTACCTCGATGCCAGCATACGAGGCATTAGAAGGAAAACAAAAACATCCCGGGGCAAGCCTCGGAGCATTTAAATCTCGATTATCGAGTAAAAAGCGGTTTATTTTAGAAAAGGCCTGATATTTTCCGCCCAGATCGCATATCCTTCGGCAGTCATGTGTATCCCGTCCTTGAGAAAGAATGATGCTACGGGATTCCCGTCTTCGCCCAGCATGTCCGCCCATACATCTATAAAATGGAATTTCTCCCGGCGGTTACACCACCTTTCCATCCGCCGGTTAAACTTCATATATTTTTTCCGTTTGCCCGCCCGGTTCTCCTGGATACAGGGTTTTACCCCGATGATATATACCTCCGTTTCCGGCATGCGGTCCCGTATTTCATCCAGTAACTCCTTAAAATCGCGTTTTACCCTCCCCGGACTTTTTCCCGAGGCAATATCATTATCCCCTTCATACAGAAAGATCTTGTCGAAGGAATGCCTGAACACGAGGTCTTCCCTATAATACAGCACATCACTCATCTGCGACCCCCCGAAGCCCCTGTTAAGCCATGAAAATCCCGGAAAATAGGAATCGATATCCTTCCACATACGTACCGAAGAGCTTCCTACCATTACCGCATCATAACCGGAAAGATCCAGGGTATCGGACTGTTGCCGGAATTTCTTTATATCATTTTCAAAACGGGTAGCGTCCTGCGCATGCAGGTAAAAAAGCGGCAGGACAAACAATATCACAAGGCAGTATCGTATTCTCATTTAGTTTATTAGTTTAGTAGTTCTTGGTTCTTAGTTGCAAATTTGTGGTGCTTCCGTTATGCCGTTGAAGATATGCAAAATTCATATCATGATCCGTGTTCTTACAGAAATATCACAAATTGACCCGACCGACAGGAAATTGTCATCCGACCGCAGTGCCTTGCCGGCAACATTTAAAGCTTAAGTGCCTCTTCTACCGGGATGCGTTTGCCGTTGCGGTAGGCTACGATATACGCTCCGTCATATCCCTTGTCTTTGGCCTGGCGCTGCAGGTCCCTGGCTTCCTGATAATTCGTGGTGTTTCCGTACAAATAGCGATAGACGCCATCCGCCTGTTCCATGGAAATGGGCTCGAGCCCCCTGAAGTTATAGCGCCTGGGTTCAATTTTATTCCCCCCTGCGGAAACCTGTACCTTAAAAGACACTCCCGTAGCCGCAATGCCCTCCTGTTCCTGCGGAGTTTCCGGAAAATCATCTATGGCTATGTTATCGGTCAGGTCCTTTTTATATTTTATGATCGCTTCGGCTACGTTGTCTGCTATTTCCGTTTTCCCCTTTTTGGAACTCAGATAGTTTTTTTCATTCTTATTGGTAATAAAACCGGTCTCGATCAGCACACTCGGCATAAAGGTCTGGTGTAATACGATAAACCCGGCCTGCTTCACGCCCCGGTTTTTGCGCTTAAGCCTTACCGAAAAATTTTCCTGCAGCAATTTTGCCAGGCGTATGCTCTGCCCCAGGAACTCTTCCTGCATGATGGTAAGCCCGATAATGGACTCCGGGGAATTGATGTCGTAACCGGCATAATTGGCCTCGTGATTTTCTTCGAGGTAAATGACCTCGTTCTCCGTCTTTGCCACTTCAAAGTTCTGCCTATTGGCGTGCAGTCCCAGCACATAGGTCTCGCTTCCGTAAGCATTGGAATGATGTGCATTACAGTGAATGGAAACAAAGAGGTCGGCATGTGCTTCATTGGCAATTTTCCCCCTTACATACAGGTTGACAAACTTATCGGTCTTCCTGGTATACACCACATTGATGTCGGGATACTTTTCCAGCTCCTTTCCTACCAGCAACACCATATCGAGGGCGATGTCCTTTTCCTTGACACCATTGGCCACCTTACCCGGGTCATGCCCGCCGTGACCGGCATCGAGCACCACGGTAAACTTCCTGTTTCCCTGCTCCCCGTTTCCGTCTTCCTTATCAAAAGAGCTAAGCCACATCACAACTGCCAGCAATACCGGCAACAACCAAAGCTTTCTTTTCATGCACTTCATATTTTTGAGAGGATTCATCGCGGCAACACCGTAATTCTTAAACGACATCCCGGAAAAATATTGTAAAAAAACAGTACTATCCGGGGTTTGATCTCACTTTTAACACACAATATCCTCACAGATAATTCAGTACTGCCACGCCTTCGGTGGCAGTACGTGTCGTAAAAAAAACATAAAATCAAAAACCGTTTCGAGGAATTCGCATATTTTTTTCACATCTTTGCCAGTGTAATCGCAGGCCGGAGCCAATACCTCCGGGGCATGGAACATACATCAGGCTATATTTTATACAAAAATAGGATTTAAAGCATTGCAAGCAAATAACCCATACATACTTTTAATGCTTATTTTGCTGTTGTGCCCACTGTTTCTTCAGTCGCAGGAACTTCCGGTAAGACAGCCCCTCAATATTGAGGCTGAGCAGGATTCCACCCGTATTCCCGTAGCAGAGATCCTTCCCGACCTCGGAATACAGGATTCTGTGGTACAGGACAGCATTCCCCGCGACAGCATCGGCAAGGACAGTGTTCCGGAGAAAAAAAATTTCCTGGAAGACCAGATCAAATACAAGGCCAAGGACTATCAGAAAACCATACGGAGTGAAAACAAGATATACCTGTACAACGAAGCCGAAGTGTACTACCAGGACACGGAACTCAAGGCAGGTGTCATTGTTATCGACTACGAAAAAAAGGAAGTCTATGCGGGGCGTATCAGGGATAGCACCGGTACGCTGACGCAGGCGCCGTATTTCAAACAGGGAAGCAATGTGGTGGAACCCGACTCCATTCGCTATAATTTCGATACCCAGAGGGCCCTGATCTGGAATTCGAGATCGGAACAGACCGTGGGCGGGGAAATGAACGTTTTTGCCGAGATCACCAAAAAAGAGAACGATTCGGTGTATTTTCTCCATGAAGGGAAGCTCACTACCTCGAAAAACCTGGATGACCCGGAGTATTACATCCGGGTGAGAAAGGCAAAGTTCGTCCCTAAAAAGAAGGTGATCGCCGGATTCAGTAATATGTATATCGCTGATGTCCCCACTCCCATAGCCGTTCCTTTCGCCTATTTTCCCATGTCTGAAAAAAGCAGTGAGTCTGGGTTGATCTTCCCCACCTTCGGGGAGGTTAACGGGAGGGGATATTTTCTCCAGAACGGCGGGTACTATTTTGCCATAAACGATTATGTAGACCTCGCCGTTCTGGGCGATTACTATACCAACGGGAGTTACGGCTTCCGCACGGAGAGCAACTACGCCGTCCGCTACCGCTTCAGGGGGAATTTCAATTTCCGGTTTGAAAACCTCGTACAGGGCCAGAAAGGTTTTCCCGATTACAGCCGGGGTACCACATACAACATACAATGGTCGCACAGCCAGGATGCCAAGGCCAGTCCCAATTCCAGGTTCTCCGCCAGTGTAAACCTCGGGAGCAGCCGGTATTACAAGGATTCCTATAACCAGATCAACACGGGGAATTTCATGCAGAACACGCTTACGTCGTCCGTTTCCTATTCCAAGACATTCCCGGGATATCCTGCGGTAAACATGAGCCTTACGGCCTCCCACTCACAGAACACCAATACGGAGACCATCAGCATGACCTTGCCCACACTCCAGGCCAGCGTGGAACGGATATATCCCTTTGCCCCGAAATCAGGGATCAAGAAAGGCATTTTCCAGAATATCAATTTCCAGTACAGCCTGCGGGCCGAAAACAGTTTCCAGACCACCGATTCCCTGTTTTTCAAGAAAGAGATGTTTGAAGATGCCAAAACCGGGTTCAGGCATTCCATACCGATAAGCACCAACTTCAAGATAATGAAGTACCTGAGCGCCTCACTCAATGTCAACTATGACGAAACCTGGCAGTTGAAGACCATCCGCAGGCACGACTACGACCCGGAGCTCGAAACGGTCCCTACGGATACGATCAACGGATTCGACCGCTTTGCCCAATACAGTTTCGGGGCCAGCCTGGGTACTACACTGTACGGTACCGTCATGTTTGACGAAGAGAACAAGATACAGGCCGTCCGGCATGTTATGAGACCCTCGGTGAGTTACGGATACACCCCCGGATTCGACCAGTATTACGAGGAATACATCGCCAATGAAGAAGGAGAGGTAAGGGAATACACCCGTTTCGAAGGCGGGCTCTACGGTGCCCCGGGAAGGAGTATGAGCAACAGTGTGAGTTTTTCACTGCAAAACAATTTCGAGGCCAAGGTCAGGGACAAAGATACCACCGCCACCGAACCCAAGAAGATCACCCTGCTCAACCTCAACCTCAATACCAGTTACAACGCCGTGGCGGATTCCCTGCCCTGGCAGCCGCTGAGATTTACCGGGAACATTCCCTTTTTTGACGGAAAGATGACCGTTAACTTCGGAGGTACACTGGACCCGTATGCCCTGGATAATGCGGGGAGAAAAATAGACAAGTGGAATATAGACAACGGCGGAAGCCTCTTCCGTTTTACCAATGCCAATGTCACGACCAGTTATACCATATCGAGCAAGACATTCGAGGGGAGCAGCGTAGACCGCGACAACGACAATACGGCCAGCGGCGGACGGGAAGACGACCTTTTCGGGTCGTCTATGGATTACAGCGACGGCCGCATGTTCCCGGACGACGATGAAGAGGAGGAAGAAGAGGAAGAAACCAAATATTACGGGGCTGCCCTGCCCTGGGACCTGAGACTGGCCTATTCGATGACCTATTCGAATGCCGCGCGACAGAACGAGATCAGCAACAATTCCCTCATGTTCTCGGGAAATGTGGAACTCACCCCAAAATGGCGTGTGGGGGTATCCTCCGGGTATGACTTCAAGAACAGGGGATTCAGCTTTACCCAGCTCCGGTTCGAACGGGACCTGGAAAGCTGGCGCATGAACTTTAGCTGGACCCCGTTCGGAAACCGTACCTCGTGGTATTTCTTTATAGGGATAAAGAGTTCCATGCTCAGCGATATCAAATGGGAAAAAAGACGCGAACCCGACAGGGCGCTCAACAGGTAAAGTGGAGCAAACCGGTTTTGGAGCTCGGGGCTCGGGGCCCGAAGCATGAATTTCGAAGTTTGAAGTTGCGGACGCTCTTGAGGTGGCTGAGTGGCCCCCGAACCTGTCGGGGTTATATCGAAGCCATCGGCCCGAACCTGTAAACCAGTTATGAGTTCAGAATTCAGAGTTATGACTGTAACCAGCAACCTCTAACCAAAAAATAGTTTAACCCTAAAAATTTATCATATGAAAAAGATCATAAACACCGACCAGGCCCCTGCTCCCATAGGACCGTATAACCAGGCAGTATTCGCCGGAAACACCCTGTATATCTCGGGACAGATCGCCCTGGACCCTCAAAACGGAACACTCGTTTCCGGGTCTGTAGAAGAAGAAACCACCAGGGTAATGCAAAATCTCGAAGCTATTCTCAAAGCGGCGGGAATGACTTTTGAAAATGTCATTAAATCGTCCATTTTCATCAGTGACATGAACAATTTTGCCCGTATCAATGAAGTCTACGGCAGGTATTTTGACGAAGAAAATGCTCCTGCCCGCGAGACCGTGGAAGTAGCCAACCTGCCCAAATTCGTCAATGTCGAAATATCGATGATCGGGGTATTATAAAAATTGCCAGGTTATGGGGCACTGTTTTCACATAAAGAGCAGTACCCCATAACCTGGCAACAATCAACCTTTATTTATTAAATACAATATTCCTGTGATATTCCACCAGGTTATCGATAGGGCGCCTTAATATCTTTCCGACTTTCAGGTTGTTCTGCGCCATGACCTCGCGCAGTTCTTCCTGCAGATAAAAGGCAATGCTTCCTATAAAATGTACGGGTACCGAATCGGCCTGTTCATACTGGCGGATCGCATTATCGATAAACAGCTGCATTCCCTTGCGTATGAGTTTCTGGCTGTACTCGTGTTGTTTGTTCTCTATGACAAACCTTGCAAAGGTAGCGAGATAGGTATTGGGGTTGGGTTCTTTGTAAAGATTATTCTTGATCACATCCGCATCGAGGTCATAGGCTTCTGAAAATTTATGAGCCAGCCCCTTGGGCATCCTGTGGTAGTAATAATCCCTGAGCAACTGGCGCCCGAAATAATTCCCGCTGCAATCGTCCATCAGGATATACCCCAGGGAAACGACTTTCTGGAAAACTTCATGGCCGTCGTAATAGCTGCAATTGGAACCGGTTCCGAGAATACACACTATGGCGTGTTCGCCCGGGTCTGCCGTTGCGTGAATGGCCGCATAGGTATCTTCCTTGATAAAGAACTTGGCATTTACAAAGAAATTCCGGAATATCCTGCTCAGGTAGTTCTTCATCCGTTCCGTGCCACATCCGGCACCGTAAAAATAAAGCTGGGTTACCTTTTCCCTGTTATCACTGAGCTCGAAGTTATTGGCAAGCCGCTCCGCAATGATCTCCCGGGTAAGTACCTCGGGGCTAAGGCCGAGGGTCTTGGTCAGAAACAGTTCATTCCCGTCTTCATCAAGGGCAATCCAGTCCGATTTTGTCGCACCACTATCAACAATTAATATCATAAATTATCTATTTATTAATCAACAACCCCAGGACAAACCTGCAAGGTATATATCGGAAATCCCGAAAAGACCGACACAAGGCACCGGAGTAATTTAAATCTCATCCTGTGAGCGGGGAACAGGCCCTCAGAGAAAACAAATTCCGTATAAAAATACGAATTATTTTCTCTGCCTGCCCTCCCTTATAACACGCTCACCGGATGAACCGTTGAAGTCCTTCGATTATAATGAAGATACGTGAAGTGCCAGGTCTACCAGCTTGCTGGAATATCCTGCTTCATTATCATACCATGCAATGATCTTGAAAAATTTGGAGTTGAGTTCGATTCCGGCATCCGCATCGAAAATACTGGTACGGGTGTCACCTACGAAATCCTGGGAAACAACAAGTTCTTCAGTATACCCTAAAATTCCCTTAAGCTCTCCTTCGGAAGCAGCTTTTACCGCTTTTTTGATCTCCTCATAAGAAGTTTCCTTTTGCAGTCTTACCGTGAGGTCTACCACAGAAACATCCGGGGTAGGAACGCGGAATGCCATACCGGTAAGCTTTCCTTCCAGTGCAGGGATCACCTTGGTCACCGCCTTTGCCGCTCCGGTAGCAGCCGGAATTACATTGGCCAGCGCACTTCTTCCTCCCCTGAAATCCTTTCTCGAAGGCCCGTCTACGGTAAGCTGTGTTGCCGTAGTGGCGTGTACGGTAGTCATAAGCCCTTCCTCGATACCGAAAGCATCATTGAGTACTTTGGAGATGGGAGCCAGACAGTTTGTGGTACACGAGGCATTGGAAACGATATTGTCGGTCGCTTTTGCATCCTTGTGATTTACTCCCATTACAAACATGGGTGCATCTTTGGACGGAGCAGAAATAACCACTTTTTTGGCACCTGCCTCGAGGTGTTGCTGAGCCGTGTCGAGTGTAGTAAATATCCCGGTACATTCCGCCACCACATCGGCACCTACCTGGTCCCATTTCAGGCTTTTCGGATCTCTTTCGGCAGTGATCCTTACCGTTTTCCCGTTTACCACGAGATTACCATCCTTAACTTCTATCGTTCCGTTAAAAGTACCGTGAACAGAATCGTATTTCAACAGGTATGCCAAGTGCTCTACATCCAGCAAATCATTGATAGCCACTACCTCTACATTATCCCTTTTTACGGTTTCTCTGAAAACCATACGTCCGATTCTTCCGAAACCGTTAATACCAATTTTTAAATTTGACATGATCTTATCTGTTTATTATAATTAAATTTGATTTACGCTTGTCTTTATAACACCATCAGGTAGTCATGATATCGGATACTCTCAGGAGTTCCCTGTTGATCTCCGATTTCCCTTTTACAGCCTGGTCCAGGGGAGTAAGTATGATCTCATCTTTGGCAAGTCCTACCATGTAATTGCTCTTTCCCTCGAGCAGGCTTTCCACAGCCTTGACCCCCATTCGGCTGGCCAGGACCCTGTCGAAGCACGTAGGCCTGCCACCCCTCTGGATATGCCCCAGTACGGTAACGCGTACATCGTAATCCGGCAGGTTATCCTCTACATATTCCTTGAGCTCAAACACGCTTTTCCCTATTTTATCACCTTCGGCCACCACTACTATACTGGACGACTTTCCCGACAGCCTGCTGCGCTCCATCGATTCCAGCAATCGTTCCAGCCCCAGGTTTTCCTCCGGGATAAGGATTTCCTCTGCCCCGGCTCCGACACCCGTGTTCAGGGCGATATGTCCCGCATCTCTCCCCATAACCTCTACAAAGAACAGGCGGTTGTGCGAAATAGCCGTGTCCCTGATCTTATCTATGGCTTCCACCACCGTATTCAGAGCGGTATCGTAACCCAGGGTAAAACTCGTCCCGTAAATGTCATTATCGATAGTCCCTGGAATACCCATTACCGGGAAATCAAAGGATTCGCTGAATATCATGGCCCCGGTAAAAGAACCGTCGCCCCCTATGACCACAAAGGCATCGATATTGTGGTCCCGAAGATGCCTATAAGCTTTTTCCCTTCCTTCGGGAGTACGGAAATCCATAGATCTCGCAGACTTGAGAATGGTCCCTCCCCGGTTTATGATATTATTTACGCTACGGGCGTTCATCTCTTTAAAATCTCCTTCTATCATTCCCTGATACCCCCTGTATATCCCCACGCATTCCACCTTGTGGTAAGCACAGGTACGCACTACAGAACGGATAGCCGCATTCATCCCGGGAGCATCCCCCCCGGAAGTCAGCACAGCAATCTTCCTTATGTTGTTTGACATGTAATTTATTTTAAAAAAGCTATCAAAGATATTTAATAATTTTCTACCTGGAAACCTTATTGCCGATGTTTAATCATTTCTAACGTTTTCGTTAAAAACTTTTAACACTCCTATACCATATCATAACACACCATGCAACCAGGATATCAAAAAATAACATATGTCGTAATCCCCGCAATGGCACATCCCCTCCCGGTAACAGGATACCGGAATCCTGCAAAGAGTTCATTCACATCTCATTATAAAAAAATCCGCCTGCTGAAAAATACAGACAGGCGGATCCGAACGTAATGATTAATAATTGAAAAACACTAAATCACTATCGGCCCGAAGCCCATAGTTTTCCGATTGGTATTTGGTAATTGGGTTATTGAGTATTGCCTTAATAACCTAATAACTACCCCCTAAAAATGATATCGTTTAAATGCCTCTATGGCTTCGTATTCTGCAAGTCCGAGCTCGTCGTACAGTTTTGCCGTATCCTTATTGCGTTCTTCCGCACGCACCCAGAACTCCCTGGAATCATCGCCCTGGAACATGACACGGTCTTTCTGTGATTGGTGGAACAGGATGGCATTCCGTTTTCGTATTACCTGGTCGGGACTCATGGGAACAGCCATTTCAATCTCGTCGAGCCCCCATTCATGCCATGCCCCGCGGTACAGCCATACCCAGCAGTCGTCCATATAAGATTCCGGCTTCAGGCGCCTGAGTGCCTCAAAAATACCGTCAAGACACACCTTATGTGTACCGTGAGGATCTGCAAGGTCACCTGCGGCATAAATCTGGTGAGGCCTTACTTCACTGATAATATTCATGATAATTTCTATATCCTCCTCTCCTAACGGTTTTTTCTTTACCTCTCCCGTTTCATAGAAAGGCAGATCGAGAAAATGAACATTGCTGTCATCCAGACCAATATAACGGGTAGCCCCGTAAGATTCCCTTCTCCGTATCAGTCCTTTCAGCTTTCGCACATCGACCGAATCGGACTGGTCCTCTCTCTTGTTATTGAGAAACCCGATAGCCTCGGTAAAGATGGAAGAACTGTCCTTTCCGGTAATATCGCTGGCCACTTCGGCAAATTTCAGGGCTTCGGCATCGGTAACCGCAATATTCCCGGAGGTCTGATACACGACGTGGACCTCATGCCCCTGGTCTACCAAGCGGCAGAATGTTCCTCCCATCGATATGACATCGTCATCGGGGTGCGGACTGAAGATGATCACCCTCTTTTTAGCGGGCTCCGACCTTTCGGGGCGATTGGTATCGTCGGCATTGGGCTTCCCACCGGGCCAGCCCGTAATGGTATGCTGCAATACGTTGAACATCTGTATATTGAGCTCATAAGAAGTCCCTTCCTGTGCCAGTAAGCCGGACATCCCGTTATCGTTATAATCCCTGTCGGTGAGTTTCAGGATCGGTTTCCTGGTCTTCAGGCTCAGCCATACCATGGCCTTGCGTTTGAGTTCTTCGGTCCACACACACTGCCCTACGAGCCAGGGGGTCTTGAACCTTGTCAGCTCGGAAGCTGCCTCACGGTCGAGAATGAAGGTCGTATTCGCGTGTTGCTGAAGGTATGTTGCAGGCACATTGGAAGTCACCGCTCCCTCTATGGTCTCCTTCACAATATCGGCCTTTTTATGCCCCCATCCCAGCAATACGATACGACCTGCCTTCAGTATGGTTCCGATACCCATGGTAATGGCCCGTTTCGGCACATTATCTATGCCGTTGAAATCGGAAGCCGCATCGCTACGTGTCAAATGGTCCAGGGTAATGATCCGGGTACCCGAATTGTAATGCGACCCGGGTTCGTTAAACCCTACATGCCCCGTACGGCCGATACCCAGCAGCTGAAAATCGAGCCCGCCAAACTCCCTGATCTTCATTTCGTAGTCAATACAGTACTGGTGTACTTCATCCAGGGGCACCTTCCCGTCCGGAATATGGACATTTTCCGGTTTTATATCGATATGGTCGAATAAGTGCTGATGCATGAAATAGTAGTAACTCTGGTGGTTTTCCCGGTTCATCGGGTAGTACTCATCCAGGTTAAAGGTTACCACATTGGCAAAACTCAGCCCTTCTTCCCTGTGCATACGCACCAGTTCTTCATACACCTTAATAGGCGACGATCCCGTTGCCAGGCCGAGAACACAGTTTTCTCCCTTTTCCTGCCTGCTTCGTATAAGCTGTGCTATTTCCTCGGCCACAAGCGCAGAAGCCTGTGCCGAATCTTCAAAGACCTCGTTATGGATCTTTTCGTAGCGGGTTTCTTCAAACTTCCCTACTTCCTTATGGCTAATATCATTAGCCTGTACTAAATATCGGTGCATAACTTACAGTATGAATTTCGAAAACTAAAGTATATATTACAACTTGCAACAGGAAACTTTTTCGACGAGCGGGGGCAACTTTGTCACGAATAGCATCATTTTCCGGACTTCAGGTTTCGGATACAGGCCCTGAACGGCATTATTTTCCTTCCGCGGCAAAGCCCTGTCCGGAATGTGTACTCCACATTTCCGAAAGCCGTAATCCCTTTCCGTTCAGCAGCGCTAAAATCTAAGATTAAATATATTCACCACGAAAGTTTTTAGCTGAACAACAGTAAAAACAATACCAATTACATCATTTCAGACATCAGTAAATATCAAGATTTTACGGGGCATGAAATTTATCTGAAAACATTTTGTTATTACCAAAATTACATCTATTTTTTCTCTCATTTTGAGCGCTGGCGTTCATTTTACAGGGGCTGTATCCCTGTAAAAAACCTCCTGACGGCCTCTTTAATGTACAAGTTACGAATGAAGATCAAATGTATAATCATAGATGATGAATCTGTTGCGGTAAGTGTCCTGCGGTCTCATGTTTCAGAGTTCCGCAACCTGGAGGTCGTTGCCAGCCACAGCAATCCCATAGAGGCCATGGCCACCCTGGAGCAACACGATATCGACGTCATCTTCCTGGATATAAACATGCCCAAAATGAGCGGGCTGGATTTTATAAGAACCATCGATTACGACGCCTTTATCGTGATCACCACGGCATATCGCGAGTACGCTGTGGAGAGCTATGAGCTGAATGTGTTCGATTACCTTGTGAAACCCATTCCTTTTCACCGTTTTACAAAAACCGTAAACAAACTCAACAGGGAAGTCGCCTTAAAGAGAAAGGGGTTCACCCAGGCCAAGCCGCAGGGCGAACCCTATATGTTTCTCAAGGTAGACAAGAAAATGGTAAAAATAAACCTCGGCGATATCCTTTATATAGAGAGCCTTAAGGATTATATAAAGGTAGTGACGGTTATCGATGAGTATATTGTGCACAAATCGCTTACCAATATTACCGAAGAACTCCCCGGTTCCAATTTTATAAGAGTACACCGTTCCTACACCATTGCCATAGACAAGGTAAAGGCCGTGGAAGGGAATATTGTGGAAATACACAACAAACGCATTCCCATAGGGCGGAATTACACCAGGCAAACCCGGGAAAGCATTTTCAGGGACAACCAGGATTTTACGCCCTGAGTGAACACCGGAATATTCCGGTGCACAACAGCAAAAACACGATTAATGCCATAAATAAAACGACTAACTACAACTTTCATGGAACTATCTACATTAGATTATTCGATCATTATCGGTTTTTTTGCCATCACCCTGGCCATAGGGCTTTTCGTTTCCAGGTCTTCGGGAAAAGACACTACGGAATACTTCCTTTCCGGAAGGAGCATGCCGTGGTGGCTTCTCGGTTTTTCCATGGTGGCCACCACTTTTTCTACAGACACCCCAAACCTCGTTACCGACCTGGTAAGGGGAAGCGGGGTATCCGGAAACTGGGGCTGGTGGGCCTTTCTTCTCACAGGATTGTCTACGGTATTTATCTATGCCAAGCTGTGGCGGAAATCGAATGTGCTTACCGACATGGAGTTCTACGAGTTGCGCTACGGGGGCAAACCTGCCAGATTTCTCAGGGGGTTCCGGTCGGTCTACCTCGGGTTTTTCTTTAATGTCATTACCCTGGCAGCAGTAAATCTTGCCGCCATTAAAATAGGAGGCATCATGCTGGGGCTTACCCCCATACAAACCGTACTGATCGGGGGGATCGTCACCGTCATTTTCAGTGCCATAGGCGGGTTTAAAGGGGTCGTATATACCGATTTCATATTGTTTTTCGTGGCCATCGTAGGCGCGGTAGGCGCCGCCTATTACCTGGTAAACCTTCCGGAAGTGGGAGGCATTACCAAAATGATCCAGCACGAGAATGTGGCCGACAAGATCTCCATATTGCCGGATTTTTCTGATAAAGAGGCCCTTATTACCATCCTCATTATTCCGCTGGCCGTACAGTGGTGGAGCTCCTGGTATCCCGGCTCCGAGCCCGGGGGCGGGGGATATATTGCCCAGCGTATGCTCGCCGCAAAAAACGAAAATCACGCCATAGCCTCCACGTTCTTTTTCAATATCATGCACTACGGCGTACGCCCCTGGCCCTGGATACTGGTAGCCCTGGCGTCGCTGGTCGTATTTCCGGATGTCGCAAGCATACACGAAGCCTTCCCAAATATAGAGGAAAGCAAACTGGGGCACGACCTGGCCTATTCGGCCATGCTGACCAAGCTGCCCAGCGGGTTGCTCGGTGTTGTATTGGCTTCGCTGGGAGCCGCCTACATGAGTACTATTTCTACCCAGCTCAACTGGGGGTCGTCGTATATCGTAAACGATTTTTACAAACAGACCCTTCGCAAAAATGCGTCTGAAAAGGAACTGGTAAACATGGGGCGCCTGTCTACCGTACTGCTTATGGTAACCAGTGCCATACTCGCTCTCCTGCTTACCAATGCCAAACAGCTGTTCGACATCCTTCTCATGTTCGGGGCGGGAACGGGACTGGTGTATATACTGAGGTGGTTCTGGTGGCGCATTAATGCCTGGAGTGAGATTTCGGTAATGTTTGCCGCTGCCATCATCAGCATGGTGTTCACCTTGTCACCTCTCGGTGATTATCTCTTCGGGGGCCATGCCACAGACGGCACCTTTACTGCCGGCGTATTCCCTTCATGGGCCACGCTTCCGGCCATTGTGGTCATCACTACCGTCATATGGCTGGTAGTCACCTATACCACCAGGCCGGAAGACAAGAACGTACTTTACAGCTTCTATCAAAAAACACAACCGGGAGGACCGGGATGGAAAAAGATCGTGGACCAGGCGCGTGCCGAAGACGTCAATATCGTGGACGGAAGACAAAAATGGGCTGTTCCGTCGGGAATACTTGCCATGATACTCGGCTGTATCCTGGTATATTCCTGCATGTTTGCCACGGGCAACTGGATTTACGGCAATTATCCGCTGGCCATAGGGCTGACCATTCTCATACTGGTATCCGGCATACTGCTTGCCGTGGTATGGAACCGTATGAAAAAAGACATCATATAGCGCTGCTGCCAGCCGGAAACAAAAAAACTCCCCCGGACGGATTATCGTCCGGGGGAGTTTTTTTATCAGCTCCCGGCATTCCCTTTATTTCCGAACCTCACCAATCCGTTGCCCATGGTTTCGGTCCCGGAGGTCTCTTCAGGGGGGTCCGGTTCCCGTACTGCGTTCTCTTCTTTCGGGGTAAACACTTTTCGGAGCAACTCCCGGAAGGTATTAAAATCTACCTGGTACGACAATCCCGCCCCCTGGGTATACCCGATCCGGTCGGCCAGCCATTGCTGAATTTCATTTTCCCGGTTAAAGATACGCGCTCTCAGGGTACCGTCTTCATTGAGCAGTATCTGTACTTCCACATCACCCGCTACAGCAGTTTCCGCCACCCCGCCTATGGGCACCCCTATCTTTCCGTTCAGCAGGATACGGTCGCTGATCTGGGTGGAGACCGTTACCCCAAACCTGTCCTGGGTCTCAAAATCGAGATTGGGGTCCCTCGTTCCGAGTTCGTAAGACAAGCCTATATCGAATTTTCCGTCGCCGGAATTCAGGATATCGTTGAGCATACTAAAGCCCGACTCGATAAAGTTCCCGGCCACCCCGCCACCGCTTATATTGATCTCGTTATTGATAAATGCCCCCTGAGACAGTAATGAAAGGGCCTGCAGTTCCCGCTTGCTCTTGTCGTCCAGTTTGTATTGCAGCTCCGAATTGATCACGGCATTGGTACCCGGAAACTGGATATCAAAATCGATATCCGGCTGCAGCAGTTCCCCGTTCAGCTTTATGATCAGGTCGGTCTCTATCTTCCGGGTCACCGAATTATTATCGAGCAAAACCGCGGGATTGGCATTGAGGTTATACACCGCTTCCAGGTCTACATTGGCCCTCAGCGGATCCCCGTTCCAGCTCATAAACCCTCCCGGCTTCACCTTGAATTTCTTTTCTATGATCCCGCCGTATTTAAAATTGTAATCCCCGCTAAAGGTGGTAAAATCTCCCCACATCCTGAATTTTCCGTTGGTATTGATCTCCAGGAGTATATTTCCCGCTCCCCGCCCTCTCAGGGAGCTCCCCAGTTCCTTGTCTATGACGATCTCCACCTCGGCATCAGGGTTTATGTCCAGGTCGAATTCCAGCTCCAGCCCCTTATAGTCCTGGAGTTCCCTCTCATTGGTAGCAAAGGTGGTCTCTCCGTTTTTATCGATAAAATTAATAAAGGAGGTATCCCCCACCGTCACTTCATTGTCCAGGGGTATCTTAAGCGATGTCCCCTTTGCCGTTGTGGCAAACATCTTTATGGTAAGTTCGTCGGTAAGCCCGTAGATCTGGGCCTCCCCGTTTATGAACCCCGTACCGTAAAACAGTTCTTCCTCTGTTTCGGGAGTATTGAGCGCCAGGAAGCGCTGCCCTTTCGTATCCAGGCCCAGGTCGAGGTACCAGTCGGAGAAATGAGTATGCGTAATCGTTCCGTTCAGCAACGCCCTGGTCTTAAACCTGGTATCTGTCAGGGTGATATCGTCGAACTTAAAGGTCTGTCCGAAAAGTTCGACGGAAGTTTCCGGGGCAAAATCGAGGTCTACATTGAGGTAAGGGATCTTCATACCGGCATCCCGGAGCTGTATCTGCCCGCTGAGATCCGGTTTCTCAAAGGTTCCCGTAAGGCGTGCTTCCCCCGATGCGAGCCCGCGGATGTCGGATATAACCTCTTCCCCCAGCCTGCTGAACGCGGCCATATCCAGGCCGGAGAGCCTCATTTCCACATTCATGGAGGGCTTGTCGTTATCAAACGAAACATCCCCCACTACATCGAGAACCTTACTGCTCCCCTTCTGAATAACCGCATCGATACCGTAACTCGAAAGGTTCTGGTTGCCCACGATACCCACATCAAAATTCCCGAGAGTGATGTCGTTCAGGGTGAAATCATCGATGCGAAGGTTGGACGACGGAAAATAATTTCCGCGTTGCTGAAGCACGTAAAATTCCCCGTTCATCAATCCTTTCAGGCTCAGGTTATCGATATCCGGGGTTACCTTGTCCAGGTTTACATTCCTGAAATGTACCGAGAGGTCCTTATAGGTGGAATCGATCATTTTTCCCTGCAGGTTGATCTGTTCCTCCCCGTGGTTCATCACCACCGTCTCTATGGTCACCGTATCCAGCGTCTTGTTAAAGACCACCCGGTTGCGGCGGTTGTTGTCCTTATTCAGCAACCAGTGATTTCCCTTAAACCCGACTTCGGAACGCTTGAACCCTACCACCGACTTGTTATCGGGGGTTATCGTATGGTAAAAATTGAGATTGTATTCATCTTTGCCCCCGTCTCCGCCCCGGAATTCGGTACGGAAAAACAGGGTATCCTTTATGGTGGTGTTGATCAGGTTGAAATCGGAAACATCGTAAAACCCGGTGTGTATCTCCCCTACTTCCACATACGTATTGAACAGCGGGTTCTTGTTGTCAATCTGCAAATCGATATTTTTGATATTGCTTCCGAAGGCGTCGATATTGGGCGACCGGAAATTAAACCTGAAATCTCCTGCATCGGCGATCATTTCCCCTTTTACATAGGTATTTCTTCCCAGTTTGACCTCCGGGAAGAATACCTCTATGATCTTGCTGTTGATAAAGAAATTGAATTCCACGTACTGATCGGGCAAGATTTCGTGCGGACTGTAATTCGCATAAATGCTACCCACGGAATTCTGCACGATCTTACCCAGCTCCCTGAACGAGAAATTCCCTTTCATAAAACCGTTGATGATCTCGGGCGAATCTACCGTAAGCACCCTTCCGGTCTCATCGATCACAGAGATGATCTTGAAATCCTCAAAATAATACTCGTCGTTCTGGTTCTTGTAACTCGTCTTCAGGAAATTGATCTCCCCCTTCAGGTTATCCATATCGTTCCCGGTAATGTTCATGCTGATATCCCCGGAAAAGACCGACACACTGTCCCGCGATACAAAGCGCAGTGCATGGAGATCGGCATGGGTTATGGAAGCCCTGAAGTCGAACTGGTTCTCTTCTCCCGACAGGTCGGCCAGGCCCTCGAAGCTCATCTCAAAATTCTCATCGTTAGACAGCAACGAGCCGTCGAACAGCTGGTCCTTGACCACTCCTGCCACAGCCACATTCTCATAGCGGTAACCATTGTACACCAGGCTGTTTACCATTCCTCTTATCTCGGTATTGAGATTTTCCTCGGTGAACCCCTTTCCGTCTACATCCACATGGAGCGAAGCCTTTCCCAGCTTATCGATCTCGATGAACTCCCCGAGATCGAAATCGGTCATGCTGATGGTTCCCGTATACGAGGCATTATCAATATCATCTATATCCGTAAGTTCCAGTTTAGAAAGGCTGTTTCCCAGTTCGGTTTCCAGTTCAAGGTCCGTTCTTACGGTCTTTTCGGTAATCATCGCCTTTCCCCGGGCCCTGAGCTGCCCCAGTTTGGCGAGAGACGACGGGAGGGCATTTCCGAGGATATTGGGAAGCAGTCCCCTGAGCTGGTAATAACTGGAGGAAAGCCAGCTTATATCGGCATCTATCCGGAACGGGATATCCGAAGAGAAGAGCCCCCTGAAATCAAAATTACCGTTAATGCTCGTATTATCGGTGGTAACTCTCAGGTTTGTGGTATGCAAACGGTTCAGTACCCCGTCCACTTCCGAACTGAAGGTTACCCGCCTTCCCCGTCCGAACTCATTGTAAAACACATTGACCTCATCAAACGCAATAGTCGCATCGGAAAAGCTTCCCTTTACATTGACCTTGTTGAGAAAATCTGCAAAATCTTCCCTGTTGTACAAAAAGGACAGTTCCCCTTTGATGCTGGACCGGGGGGTCTCTATGGTAAGATTTTCAAAATTCATTCGTTCGAGGCCATACGAAAAATCGGTTTCAAGTTTTTCGACCCTTATCCCCCGGTCGGCCACAAACCCCAATTGCCTTACCCGGGCATCCACCTCGGGACCTGCTATCCTGAAATCCTCCACATCGGCCTTTAATTCCCGGAAATACAGTATATCCGGTTTTTCCGCATTATCGTCCGTAATGCGGAAACGCGCATCCTCCAGCCGCACTTCGGAAGTGGTCAGCAGAAAAGTGGACGGCCCGGTTTTTGTCGTGTCCGGTCCTTCGAGTTTTTCCACGAAATCGTCGAGGTTGGTAAAATCTTCCCCTTTATAGGTTTTCAGGTGAAAGTACACCTCCTGCATATCGATATCGCCGAAATTGAGTTTCCCGTCGATCATGCTCTTCACGTTTCTCACACTGAGCAGGGAAGTATTCAGCCGTCCCACCGAGATCAGGGTATCGCGGTGATGATCGGCTATATAGATATCGCGCAGGCTCACGCTGCCGAAAAAGGAAATATAGACCCTTCTTATCTCAATACTGGTCCCGAAATCCTCATTGAGTGCAGCGGTCACTTTTTTGGCAATACCCGTCTGTACCGGAGGGAGTGCCAGAAAAACACTCACCATGACCAGCAACAAGAACAGGATCAAAAAAGACCTGACTACTATTTTCCTCAATTTCCTGATAGGTTCCTACACTATTAAAGGATTATGAACAAGCGCTGTAATGACCGGCCTGATTACCGGAACAGGCATAAAATGCTTACCTTTGCAGGCAGCAACTTTTATTCCGAAAATCCATATGAAGGAACAAAAAACATATATCCTTGCCATTGAATCTTCCTGCGATGATACTTCGGCCGCCGTTCTTCTTAACGGAAAAGTCCTGAGTAATGTTGTAGCCACCCAGAAAATTCACGAGGAATACGGCGGTGTCGTTCCCGAACTGGCCTCACGGGCACATCAGCAAAATATTGTTCCGGTAGTACACACAGCCCTTAACAAGGCAAATATCGGTAAAAAAGAGTTATCCGCCATAGCTTTTACGAGCGGTCCGGGACTTTTGGGATCGCTGCTCGTCGGGACCTCCTTTGCCAAGTCCCTGGCACTGGCCCTTCACATCCCGCTTATCGAAGTAAATCACATGCAGGCACATATCCTTGCACATTTTATAGAAGACCAGGGGCAGGACAAGCCTTCTTTTCCCTTTCTGGCCATGACCATCAGCGGCGGGCACACGCAGATCATACGTGCAGACGGTTTTTTCGACATGACGGTGATCGGGGAAACCATTGACGATGCCGTGGGGGAAGCCTTTGACAAAAGCGCCAAGATACTCGGGCTCCCCTACCCGGGAGGCCCGCTGATAGACCGCTATGCCCGGGAAGGCAATCCCGGGGCATTCGCCTTTCCGAAACCGAAGGTAGACGGACTGGATTTCAGTTTCAGCGGCCTGAAGACTTCCATTCTGTATTTCGTCCGGAAACATCAGAAAGAAGATCCGGCATTTGTGGAACACCACCTGAAAGACATCTGTGCCTCCATACAGTACACCATTGTAAACATACTGATGGACAAACTGAAAAAAGCCTCGAAGGAAACGGGAATCCGGCAGATTGCTATCGGTGGCGGGGTATCGGCCAATTCCGGGATACGGGAGGCCCTGAAAAAAGGCGAAAAAAAATACGGGTGGAAAACCTATATCCCCAAATTCGAATACACCACCGACAATGCTGCCATGATAGGCATTACGGGCTATCTCAAATACCTGGAAAACGACTTTTCTTCCCAGAATGTAACGGCCAAAGCCCGTTTTAAGGTATAGTAACCCTCACGTGTTACCTGTACCTGCGGACAAAATCTGACGGGGTCATACCCGTATTGCGCCGGAAAAACCTGGAAAAGTAGGCATAATCTTCATATCCCAGAGTACGCGCAATGGCGGCAAATGATTTCGGGGCGTGCACAAGAAGGCGTTTGGCTTCCAGCAAAACCCTGTCTGCCACCAGTTCCGTAACTGTTTTTCCCAGTGACAACTTAACCATACGATTCAAGTGTTTCGGACTGATATTCATCATGGCGGCATAGGCCGATGCCGATTTTTCTACAGGATAATGCTCCTCTATAAGTCTTTCCAGTATCCTGATTTTCTTCGTGTATCCGGCCGGAACGGTAACCTCGCTGTTTTCCGTTTGCAGGTACAGGCGGCTCATATTGATATACAGTATATCGAGAAGACTGGCCACAAGAGGGGTACTCATATAACCGCCCCGCATGTGCTCCCGGAAAATCCGGGCAAACAGGCCCGATATGCACTCCCGGTCTTCATCAGGGATAAAAAGTGAAGACGGATTCTGCACGGAATAATAAAAAGGAAAGTTATAAAGAGACCTGTTCATAAAATGCATCTCATAAAATTCACGAGTGTGAAAAAGTACAAAACCATCTGTATCTGCCGTAAACTTCCAATGATGCGTCTGTCCGGGAGACATCATAAATACACTCCCGGGAAGAATCGGATAGGAATGAAAATCTATTTCGTGCACCCCACTCCCCGAGGAAAAGAAAACCAGAACAAAAAAATCATGTTTGTGGGGCAGGGATATGGCTTCATGAAAACTTCCCGCATGCTGCTTAAAGGTATTGCTGTAAAAATAGGAATACTCCTTTTCCGGGCCGAATTCGTCAATATGCAAAACCTTTATTTCTTTCATACTTATGGATCACTGTATCTCACAAGGGCTTACAAAATGTCTCAAAAACACAAATAAAAGCGTAAAAAGCACAACGATTTTTCCACCCTCTACCCTCAACTTTGCACTATAAATACTCCCGGCATAACTTATGGTAAGCCCAATTAATACAACCAGGTAAAAAACAGATTCCCGATTGCGGAGAGGGAGACAGGCAAATATACATCAACATGTCATACATTATAAATATCATTAAAGGAAAATGTCCTGATTGTGAAAAAGGAGACATATTTATCAGCAAAGGCAACCCCTTATTGTTCAGAATGCCTAAAATGCACAAAAAATGTACCTGTTGCCAGCACAGTTTCATAAAGGAACCAGGCTATTTTTTCGGGGCGATGTATGTTAGTTATGCCTTATCGATGGCAGAAATGATAGCGGTGTTCGTCTTGTGCAAGCTTATCCTGGGGATGAACAGTATTCCCGTATTTTTGATCGTACTCGTTATCGCCCTGTTCTCCAGCACTATTAATTTCCGTCTTTCCAGAACCATCTGGATATATATATTCAGTAAAAGGAAAACCGACAGACCTATAAGAACATAAAAATCAATGATATACATTATTACAAAATCAAAAACTCCCTTATGATTTTATTCTTACCTTAGCGCCAAAGCACCAGCAATTCCGGGCAGCTCCGAGTGGCCGGTGTGAGCAAGTTTGTACCCATGAATTTATTTTTCAATCCCGGTATTACGGATAAGACAGACTCATTTACCTTCGATCGCGAGGAGAGCAGGCATATTGTAAAAGTCCTGCGAAAATCGGAAGGAGACCTCATTTATATTACCGACGGCCGCGGCCACCTGTTCCGGGCCGAAGTGACCCTCGCCGACCCTCGGCACTGCACCATTGCCATCACAGACAAAGAAATACAGCCCGAAAGGCCATATTACCTGCATATGGCAGTGGCTCCTACCAAAATGAACGACCGCTATGAGTGGTTCCTGGAAAAAGCTACGGAAATCGGGATCGACGAAATAACCCCGGTCATCTGCGACCATTCCGAAAGGACCGTGATCAAAAACGGGAGGCTGGAAAAGATCATTCAGTCGGCCGTGAAACAATCACTTTCCGCTTATTTGCCCAAACTCAACAACCCCGTATCCCTGGCAGATTTCCTGGAAAAGGAACAGGACGGACAGGCATTTATGGCACACTGCGAAGACGGACAGGAACGCGTACTGTTGCAACGGCAGATCAGGCCGGGCGGAAACTATACCATACTGATCGGCCCGGAGGGTGATTTTTCTCCGGAAGAGATCGAAAAGGCACTGCGCAAAGGATATATTCCCGTATCTTTGGGAAATACAAGGCTCCGTACCGAAACTGCTGCCGTGGTGGCCTGCCATACCGCGGCCCTGACCAACCAATAGCACACCCGGGCCATAAAAAAGACCATATGAACAAACTGGCCATACTGCTTCTGCTGTTATCCTTTTCCCCGGCACCTGCCCAGGAGATCGCCGTACTCAAATACGGCGGAGGGGGCGACTGGTATGCCAACCCTACCGCCCTGCCCAATCTCATCCGGTTCAGCAACCGTCAGCTGAACACCCGCATCAGTGAAAAACCGGCCACCGTAGAAGCCGGAAGTATGGATATCTTCCAGTATCCCCTGCTCCACATGACCGGGCACGGCCATGTGTTCTTCAGTGACAAAGAAGCCGAAAACCTGCGTACCTACCTGCTGTCGGGAGGGTTCCTCCACGCCGATGACAATTACGGGCTCAGGCCCTATCTCGAAAAAGAGATGCAGAAGGTGTTCCCGGACAAGACTTGGACCGAAATTCCGCCCGACCATCCCGTGTTTAACCAGAAGTTCCATTTCCCCGACGGCCTGCCCAAGATACACGAACACGATAATAAACGCCCGCAGGCGTTCGGATATTTTCACGAAGGAAGGCTGGTATTCCTCTTCACCTTCGAATCTGACCTAGGCGACGGCTGGGAAGACCCCCAAGTGCATAACGACCCCGAAGAAGTACGGCAGAAAGCGCTGCGGATGGGAGCCAATATTGTACAATATGTCTTTCAGAACTGATATGAACTGACGGGAAAATTACCTGCATACCGATTTTTAACACCCGTCCGTGCCCCCGATCGTATATATTCCGTACTTTTGCCCCGTGAAACACTTTTTCCTCATAACAGCGATAGTGATCGGTCTCAAACCGGCTTTTCCCTTTCTGGAATACGCGGTTAACTACGACTATATATCGCAGGTGCTCTGTATCAACAAAGACAGGCCCGAGGAACAGTGTTTCGGCAAGTGTTACCTGATGAGCGCCGTGAAAAAGGAAGTGGAAAACGAGGGGAAAGACAAAGCTGCGACCGTCAAGTTCGAACACCAGCTGCTCTTTCACCAGGAAGTCACGGCAAACAACCCCGAAGTAATCGCTACCGGCGATAAAAAAGAGAGCTTCTGCCAAAAACAGGAACACTACAGCTCACTCTTTATCAAAACAACCTTTAAACCTCCGATCTCATTGGCTTAGGCTATCGTAATGACCCCCATTACGGGGTACACATCCGGCAGAATATACCGGGGGACAATTACACATACTCAAAAAGCGTATTCAATGAGATCATTTATCCTTTTTTCACTGCTGTGGGCTGCCGTTTTTTCCGTAACGACCTCCTGCAGTGACAAACCTTCTGAAGAAGTCCGTAAATACCAGGAACTATACCGGGAAGTCATTGCCGTTCACGACGAGGTGATGCCCAAAATGGGAGAACTGAACGCCTTGTCCAGAACCCTGAAACAGGAACAGGACTCCATTTCGGCAACACACACCGGTATCCTGGACAGCCTGAAATTATCGCATACCACGATGATGGAATGGATGAAGGACTTCAGTGAAAAATTCCCTTACGGCAAATCTGATCCCCTGCAAAAGACTCCCGAAGAGCTGCACAGGGATATCGAGCTACTGCAGGCCGAACTCGGGGAAGTCAACCGGATGAAAGACCTTATTGAAGAGAGTATGACTAAGGCCAAAAAAGCGATATCGGGGAAATAATATTGCTTTCCCCGGAAATAGTCACCCCCATCTAACATTGTCAATAATGCAAAAAACAAGGGTTTTTGTCATCGCGGCATGCTGTGCCGTCATGTCCTGCACCGTAGACAAAGCGGATTATGAAGCAGAGACAGGTCATTCAGATACAGATCATTACGAATTCAAGGAAGTCACGGCCCTCCAAAGCGAAAACCACACTATAAGTATAGAAGCTCTTAACGGGCTGCTCTACAAAGGTTATAACGAGATTCGTTTGAAGATTGACGGTGGCGGTAACACCACTAATATTTCTGAGGTGTCTTTTTTACCGATAATGACTACCGCAGAAGAGGAAGTTTCCTGTCCTCACAGATATCTCTTAGAATACAACGACGAAGGGTATTTTTCCGGATATGCGGTGTTTACCCATGAAAGCAGTCAGGGAAACTGGGAGCTATATATCGGTTTTTCTGCTGATGGCGAAGCTTACCAAGCGTCGGCGCCGGTTACGGTAGAAGAGCAGCCCAACAAAAACCTGAACATGACCTCGTTCACCGGAAATGACGGTTACCAGTACGTCATTGCACTGGTGGCTCCCCGGAAACCGGAAGTTGCGGAAAACAACCTTGTTGCCGGAATTTACAAATACGACCAGCCGGCCGGCACTGTCGGGACTCTCCCTGATCCTTCACAGTTTTCCTATTCAGAAGCGAGCAACTATACGTTACAGATCGACCCGCGAATGCCTGAACCTTCTATGGGAAATCACTCTTCCCCAAACAACGTCGACCTGGTGCAGGAAGACGACAAACTGTATCACGGTGTGGTCAATTACACCATGACCGGGAACTGGACCCTGAATTTCATCATGGTAGACGGAAATGGAAGGATCATAAAAGGAACAGAGGTTTCTACGGATTTTACTCCCGGGGTGGAAGGAGCGAAAAGCGAACTTTTTATCGATATTTTGTTCTGAGATGATGAAGTTCCTTACCACTATGGCATTTTTCGGGACGGTAGTTCTGAATGCCCAAGATATCGTGAAACAGCAGGACAGTATAACTGAACTCGAAGAAGTGGAAGTAATCGCCACTGCCAAAAAGCGGATTGAAACGGATATGAAAATGGCGGTTTCCGTCGATGAATACCTGGCTTCCTCCGCCGATATAAGTTTTGTAAAACGGGGGGCCTTTGCATGGGAGCCCCTGCTTAACAATATGAGTACGGAACGCACTGCGGTTACTATAGACGGCATGCATATTTTCGGGGCCTGTACCGATAAGATGGACCCGGTCACTTCGTATGTGGAGAGCAACAACCTTTCCGGGATCGACATAAAATCGGGGCAGGCGGGCAGTTTACACGGCTCTACCATTGCTGGAAGCATTGACCTGAAACGGAAAAGCACGCCGTTCGGGCTGGAAAAAAAATGGGGCGGTACCTACCAGAGCGGTTTCGAATTAAACAACGATCAGTGGTTCAACCTCGGAAACATATCCTATTCCGGCGACGGGTTTACAGCAGACGGAAGTGTTTCCTTCCGCAAGGCGGGCAATTATTCCGACGGTCATAACGACGAAGTACATCATTCGCAATTCAGCAAATTCAACACCTCATTAGGGATGGCCTATAAAACGGGCCCGCTTTCTTCCATACGGGCAGACGCTATTTTTGACGTGGCCAAAAATGTCGGGTTTCCCGCATTGCCCATGGACCTGTGGCTTTCCCGGGCAATAATTACATCGGCTTCATACAAACAGCTGTTTGAAGACGGACTAATAAGAGCCTGGGACACCAAATTTTATTTTAATGCCATAGAACACTATATGGACGACACCACGCGTCCCGAAAACCTGGTCCATATGGATATGCCCGGGTGGAGTACCACCTACGGGCTGCTTTCCAGGGCAACCCTGAAGCACGGTCGTTTTGCTTCTGAAATCCAGCTGAATGCCTATGAAAACCTGTCGATCGCAGAGATGCACATGTACCCGCAGGACCGGAGCAAAAAGACGATGTTTGCCTATAGCTGGCCGGAGGTCACTACCCGCTTTGGCGGGATCTCGGTAAATAACTCCTGGGATATATCGGAAAAGAGTCAGTTGAATTTCGGCGGTGCTATCGGACTGCATTTTAACCGCTCCAGGTATGTGGAATTCAACCGGATATTTCACCCGGAAGCCTCCCCCGAAAAAACAAGGTTCCTGCCCAGCCTGCATGCCGGGTACCTGCTAAACCTCGGGCATTTCCACTTTTCAGCAGGCACAGGATACGGGCACAGGGCGCCTTCCGTGTCGGAAGGTTACGGATACTATATCTACAACAGTTTTGACCGGTACGATTACATAGGCAATCCCGACCTGAAAAACGAGGTCTCCTACGAGATCAATGCCAGTGCAGGGTTTAAGAACAGGAAAATGAGTATGGAGGCCAGGGCAAATTATTTTCATATCGAAAATTATATCGTCGGGGAGATACTGAGCACAGGGAGCCCCATGAATTATCAGTCTGTAGGGGTGAAAGGCTATACCTCCCTGGACTATGCCACACTTTTCAATATGTCGCTGAACGCCAGTGGTGAAATCCTGCCGAATTTACACGGCGAAGGTACGCTCACCTACGCAAGGGGGACAGATCACAAAAACAAGAACCTCCCCTTTATCCGTCCGTTGAGCTACCGGGCCTCCCTTCACTTTACGCATCGTCACTTCGGGTTCCGGACATCGTTCAACGGCGATGCCATACAAAAAGATTACAGCCCGGAATACGGGGAAGACCAGACTCCCGCCTATGCGATCTGGAATATTTCCGCCGATTACACCTTTATGATCGGAAACCACGTCACCGTCTTACAGCTCGGCGCGGAGAATGTATTTGACACCTATTACAGCACCTATGCCGACTGGGGCAATATCCCCAGAATGGGCCGGAATATTTTTACGTCCCTGAAATTCAATTTTTAAGAAAACAGATATAATTAATAACATAAATCAAAACAAATGAAACATCTGAAAAAGTACGTTCTGCTATCAACCCTCACATTGGCGCTGATCTCCTGTAGTTCAGACGATGACCATCCCGTTGCCAACAACATGACCCTTCATTTCCACAACACCTTCAAGGATACCGGTATTGTTCTCGGTGACGCCGCTTCTCCCGATGCTACGGTAAACACATCGGCAGCCGGACAGGTCCATCACTTTTCCGAACTGAAATACGTGATCAGCAATATCCGTCTCATACCGCAGGACGGCAGTGAATTTCCCTATAACGTAAACGACCTGGACAGGGGGGCGACGGTTATCGACCAGTCAAAACCGGAAAGCCTGGACTACATCCTGAACAACATCCCGTCGGGAGAATACCGGCAGGTAAAATTCGGCCTGGGGGTCAGGCAGGAACTGAACACCCTGGACGAGGTGAGATTTCCGGAATTCTACGCTACGGCAGGGGCCAACGACACGGAAATGATGTGGGAATGGGGAACCGGTTACCGCTTTGTGAAACTGGAAGGTTTTTACGATACCGATCACAAGGAAATGTCTGTCCATACCGGAAGCACCGTAGAAGGGACCAACGGTGACGAAGACACCTATACACAAGGGGTGGATGCCTACCGGGATATTACCTTAGACCTCCCTGTCAACGCCGCAGTAGGAAAAAATGCCCCCGTAATAACCATAAAGGCAGACTTTGACAAGCTGCTGAGCGGAAAGACCAACACCATTACCCTGACCACAGGAACCTCGATGGGAGATAATGCCACTCCCAATATTCACACCGCCGACCAGATGGTGAAATTCGTGGACAACCTGGGCGGGAACGGTTCGGGCGACCTTACCGGGATGTTCGCTGTAGAAGAGGTAGAAAACTGATTCGTTATAAGAGCTGGCCGGGAAACAACCTTCGGTCAGCTCTTAAAATAAAATACGGAACCCGTTCTGGGTTATCTCAACGTCTCACTGCAAAAGGCATGAAAAAAATAGCCGGAATTTTCGCTGTCATACTGCTGCTGTTGTCCTGTAATCCGGACCACACGGAAGACTTCTTTTTTTATGACAACCCGGAACTTCCGCTGCATATTCCGGACGGCTTTCCGGAGCTCAACCCCTCGGTAAGTATCAATCCCCCTACCAGGTACGGGGTGGAACTGGGTGAAAAACTGTTTCACGAAAAGAAATTCAGCAGCAACAATACCATTTCCTGTGCCGGTTGCCATCAACAGTCCCATGCTTTTGCCGACAATCACGCTCAGGCCGTGGGAATTCACGACAGGGTCGGGCTCCGGAATACGCCGCCGGTCCAGAATATGGCCTTTATGAAATTCTATAACTGGGACGGGAACATCCTTCAACTGGAAAAACAACCGCTGGTTCCCGTAATAACACATGAGGAAATGGACTCCTCCATCCTCGAGGTCATCGGCAAGATCAGTGGCGACCCCGTATACAGGGAGCTGTTCCGCAAGGCATTCGGCGATGAAGAGATCACCCCCGACAGGGTCTACCGGAGTATTGCACAGTATGAATACACCCTGGTATCGGCCAACAGTAAATACGACAAGGTAATGCGGGACGAAGGAGAAACCTTTACGGAAAGTGAAGCGAGGGGATATCAAACCTTCAGGCAGAAATGCGCCGACTGCCACAGTACGGAACTGTTTACCGATCAGAGTTTCAGGAATATCGGTTTCCCGGTAAACCCCGGCCCCGATGAAGCCGGGCGCGGCAGGGTAACGGGAATCCCGGAAGACTATATGAGGTTCAGGGTCCCTTCTTTAAGAAATGTGGAATACACCGCTCCTTACGGAAGTTTCGGCCAGTTTCCCACCCTGAAGGCCGTACTGGATTATTTTGACAACGGCGTTCCGGATGCCGCCAATCTCGACCCGGTGTTTAAAGCAAACGGGAACAGGATACCGCTTACCGAAGGAGAAAAAGACGACCTTATCTCATTTATGAAAACGCTGAGCGACCAGGCATTTACGGGACGATGATCGCAGACATCAAAATCAGGGATATTTGCAGGGTGCTGTTTGTTCGGTTACAGGTTGCTGGTCTGAAATATTCAGGGCGTTGACAATGCTCTTCGAGTTTGCAACTTTGCAGCCCATAAACTTCTTGTACGAACAAAAAACTAAACGCCTCTCAGAGAGAAGCTGGATATATCTGCTTTCTACCAACAGGAGCGGGTTTATAAATTATTATTTGAACAGAGAGCATTTGTTTTTTATTTTTGTATGTACCGGTACCTGAAAGCCCATTTAAATTGTTCAGAGACAAACGCTCAGAACTAAAAAAAACATCAGAATAATCACAAAGAAGGGAGATATTCCTGTATGCAGAAGGAGGTAAAACCAGTATCTTTCATCAAAAAACAACTGTCTAATCAGTTAAAACAAATACAATGAACATACAAGACGAAAAAGCGATCATCATAGAGCAATTCAGGCAGGTAAACGATATAAACCTGATCCATGCCATTAAAAGCATGCTCGACTATGCAATGAAAAAAGAACAGGAAATCCTTGAGGTTCCTGAAGCCCACCGGCAACTGGTAATGGAACGTTTTGAAAAGGTACGTAAAAATCCTGACCGTCTTTTGGATTGGGATGAAGCTAAAAAAAGATTAAAGACCTGAACAAACAAATGTGATTGTTTCCGGATACGGGTTATTCATATAAAATGTAATGAAAATAAGCTCAACATGAACTCCTGAACATGCATGACTTTTTTGCAGATTTTTACAGGCAAAAAGTTTTAAAAACAGATGAAAAAATTCAAAGTAAAAATTGAACCTGAAGCTCTTGCTGATATTCAAGAAATTACCGACTGGTATAATGAACAACAGAAAAAACTTGGAGAAAGGTTTCAGAAAACAGCTATTAAACACATAAATTCACTCAGCAGAAACCCACAGATCTACGCCATTCGCTACAAAGATATCCGCTGTGTTATTATCAAGAAATTCCCCTATATGGCGCATTTCTATATCGACAACAAGAACAACATAGTTGAAGTTCTCGCTGTGATAAGCACTGACCGAAACCCTAAGATCTGGCA
The DNA here is from genome assembly GCF_003285545.1 of Sinomicrobium soli. GTDB lineage: Bacteria > Bacteroidota > Bacteroidia > Flavobacteriales > Flavobacteriaceae > Sinomicrobium. The sequence continues at coordinate 382,073 of NZ_QLNV01000002.1, forward strand.
TGAAAAAACAAATACATAATCAGCAATTTCCGGCCGCACAACTCCAAAACTAAGAACTACGAACTAACAACTGGGTCAAAGACATTCGCAGAGCTAAGCGTTGTTTGTTCGATTACAGGCTGCTGGTCTGAATTCTGAACTCCAAACTAACAACTCCGGAACAATGCTCTTCGAAGATTTGTAACTTCGAAGCACATAAGCGTTGCCCGGAAATAAAAAAGGGACCTTTTTCAGGCCCCTTTCTAACGATGTATTATTGTTTTACGGTAATGTTCTCTTCTTTGGGCTGCTTTGGCTGTTTTCCGGTATCCAGGTCTACCTCCACCTGGTTGCGTACCAGGTCTTCGAAGGTTTCCCGTTTGCGGATAAGATGTGCCTGCCCGTTGTACCACAATACTTCCGCCGGCCTGAACCGGGAATTGTAATTGCTGGCCATGGTAAAGCAGTAGGCCCCGGCATTTTTAAAGCACAGTATATCCCCCTCGGTGATCTGGGCGATCCGGCGGTTATTGGTAAAGGTATCCGTTTCGCAGATATATCCCACTACCGAGTAGAACCGATCGCGTCCGTCAGGGTTGGATATGTTTACGATATCGTGATGCGCCCCGTAAAGCATGGGGCGGATCAGGTGGTTGAAACCGGTATCCACTCCCGCAAATACCGTAGAGGTCGTCTGTTTTACCACATTGACCCGCGCCAGGAAGAACCCGGCCTCACTTACCAGGAATTTCCCCGGCTCAAAAGCCAGGGTCAGGTCTTTACCGTATTCCTTGCAGAATTCGTTAAACCTCCTGGAGAGTTTTTTCCCGAACTCCTCGATATTGGTCTCTATATCCCCTTCTTTATAAGGCACTTTAAAACCGCTTCCGAAATCTATAAAATCGAGATCCTTAAAGTGTTTAGCCGTCTCAAAAAGAATTTCGGACGCATACAGGAACACCTCTATATCGAGAATATCGCTCCCCGTATGCATGTGAATACCGTTTATACGCATCCTCGTGTTCTCCACAATACGGAGTAAATGCGGCATCTGGTGAATACTGATCCCGAACTTGGAATCGATATGCCCTACCGAAATATTCGTATTGCCCCCCGCCATCACATGAGGGTTGATGCGTATGCACACCGGGATGTCCGAATGCTTGGTACCGAACTGCTCCAGTATGGAAAGGTTGTCGATATTGATCTGTACCCCCAGGGCAGCCACTTCCTCTATTTCTTCGAGCGACACCCCGTTGGGGGTAAAAATGATATCACCGGGCCTGAACCCCGCCCTTAATCCGAGCTGTACCTCCTGGAGGGAAACCGTATCCAGCCCGCTCCCGAGATTATTCAGTACCTTCAGCACCGAAATATTCGACAGTGCTTTTACAGCATAGTTGATCTTCAGGTGCTTCACCTTGCCGAAGGCACCGGTAAGTCTTTGATACTGAGAGACGATCTTCTCAGCGTCGTAAACGTAAACCGGAGCTCCATACTCCTTTGCTATCTGTAGCAAATCCTGATTATTCATATATAAAGACATGTATTAGTGTTCGGAATTTCCAAGTATAAACGCACAAATATAAAGGTTTTAGCTTCAGTTCAAAGAAAAAGCGGTCTCATAAAATAAAAAACAAACATTTCGTGACAAGTAAAACAAAAAACCGTTATAAGCTGGCTATTCCTGTCATATCGTATCTCCCTGTTACCATTGTCCACTTCTAAAAAAACAGGGATAAACTGGTTATATTAAGGCAGGTTTGTTATTTTTGTACATCATTTAAACTAATGGCTGTTGGCCGGGTTTTGCGGCTGGTGGTCCCATAGACAGCCGGGTATTCTTCCCGGCCTATGAAAAGAAAATAAATACAAACAGATTGAAATCTTTGTTATGAATTTACACGAGTACCAGGGAAAAGAAATACTGGCCGGTTTTGGCGTACGGGTACAGCGCGGTATCGTAGCGCACAATGCCCAGGAAGCCGTTTCGGCTGCAAAACAACTCACTCAGGAAACTGGCACCGGCTGGCATGTGATCAAGGCCCAGATACACGCCGGTGGCCGCGGTAAAGGCGGCGGGGTGAAGCTGGCCAAAGACCTGAAACAGGTGGAGGAACTGGCCGAACAGATCATAGGGATGGACCTGGTAACTCCGCAGACCCCTCCGGAAGGTAAAAAGGTAAACCAGGTACTGGTGGCCGAAGATGTATATTACCCGGGAGACAGTGAAACTTCGGAGTTTTACATGTCGGTACTGCTGAACCGTTCGAAAGGACGAAACATGATCATGTATTCAACCGAAGGCGGAATGGATATCGAGGAAGTCGCAGAAAAGACCCCTCACCTCATCTTTACGGAAGAGATCGACCCTGCAGTAGGATTGCTGCCGTTCCAGGCGAGGAGGATCGCCTTTAACCTGGGGCTTGGCGGAACCGCCTTCAAGGAAATGACCAAATTCGTTAGTGCGTTGTACACCGCTTATATCAAGTCCGACGCTTCCCTGTTCGAGATCAATCCCGTACTGAAAACATCAGACGACAAGATCATGGCCGTAGACGCCAAGGTAACCCTCGACGACAATGCCCTGTTCCGCCACAAGGACTACGCCGAAATGCGTGATCTCCGCGAAGAGAACCCCATAGAGGTAGAAGCCAAGGCGGTAGGGCTGAACTATGTGGACCTCGACGGGAACGTGGGGTGCATGGTGAACGGTGCCGGACTGGCTATGGCCACGATGGACCTCATAAAACAGGCCGGTGGCGAGCCCGCCAACTTCCTCGATGTAGGAGGTACTGCCGATGCCAAACGGGTGGAAACCGCCTTCCGCATCATCCTCAAGGACCCCAATGTAAAGGCCATACTCGTCAATATATTCGGAGGTATCGTACGCTGTGACCGTGTTGCACAGGGTATCGTAGATGCATACAAAAACATGGGAGATGCCATTAAGGTGCCTATCATCGTGAGGTTGCAGGGAACCAATGCGGAAATCGCCAAGGAACTGATAGACAATTCGGGCCTTGCCGTTCACTCTGCCGTTCAGTTCCAGGAGGCTGCCGATAAGGTAAAAGAAGTTTTAGGCTAAGGATCTTCGGGATCAGGACTAAAAAATAATATATCAGGAACTCCCGGGAAAATAAATTCCGGGAGTTTTTGTTTTATATATACAGACGAAACAACCTACCCGATTCTTTATGAACACCAAAAGAGAAAAACTCAGCCTGCTCGCCGACATGATCGCCCTGGCACGAATTGACGGAGCCGTCAAGGAAATTGAATACCGCTTCCTGCTCTCCGTAGCCCGGCAACTGGAAATATCCAAAGACACTCTCGACGACCTCTTTACCCACGAGGTGGAAAACGTCCCGCTAAAACCCGAATCGGAACGGATCGTACAGTTCCACAGGCTTGTCCTTCTCATGAATATTGACCATAGCTCCTCTCCGGAAGAAATGGAAAAGATAAAACAATTCGGCCTCCGGATGGGACTGAATCCCGTAGCCACCAACAGGGTACTGGAAATCATGCACCGCTACCCCGACAATGTGGTTCCGCCCGATGTCCTGATCGATATCTTCAGGACCCATTACAACTGACCCATTCCCCTAACCCTGTTTCGGCAACCGAAAACTGACTTATTGTCATGTAAATATCGTCAAAAACAGACATATTGTCCTGTTTTCGGGATTGGAATTTTATTTGTTATACACTAACCGGAAAGTAAAAATGTCTAATCCTAAAAACAGTAGTATTATGAGCCTTATAAAAAGAAATAACGACGTCTGGTTTCCCACTATTTTCGAAGATTTTTTCAAACCCGACTGGATGGGTGGTTCTCAAAACACAGCCACTCGCATTCCGGCGGTAAACATCAGGGAAAACGACAGGGAATTTACCGTAGAACTGGTAGTTCCGGGAAAGAGCAAGGAAGACTTCAACATTGAAGTGGACGACAAGGTGCTGACCATTTCTTCAGAACACAAGGAAGAAAAAAACGAGGAGAATGAAAAATACACCCGCAGGGAGTATCGCCATTTCTCCTTTAAAAGGACCTTTAACCTTCCGGATACCGTAAACGACGACGACATCAATGCTTCGTACGAAAACGGCATCCTGAAACTCACCCTGCCCAAAAGAGAAGAAGCCTTGCCGAAACCCAAAAAACTCATTGAGATTTCATGATCGGGGTTAGGTTAATGGGTTATTAAGTTGTTGATCTTAATGTATGTTTCCTAAATAACGTAATACCTTAATAACCTAATAACCGAACACAAAGAAGTCGCCCTTCCCGGGCGGCTTCTGCTATTTTTTACGGGGCGGGTACCTGGAGAATACCTTTTGTACTACCTTGTGGTACATGGCTTCCTTGGCTTCCGGACTTGCATTATTGCGCACCTTTACCTCGTAAACCCCCTGCCAGAACAGCTCGTCCCGTCCGGCATCTATAAGATCGAAGGTCACTTCCTGAGAGGCTGCATTCGAACGGATGGGAATAGGTATTCCTCCCGAGATACCGATCCCTCCCCTCCGGCCACCGGTCCCCACACCGATACCCACAGAGCTGTTATAAGGTCTTTCGTAGTTCCTCGTAAAAATATTGATATACATATCCGGGGTATCCGACAGCGTCATCCCCCTTGTCTTCAGCAGGGCTTCTACCGCGGCAGTAACCCGTTTCTCGTCGAGCTGGTTCAGCCCCGACCGCATTTCAGGATAAAAACCAAAGGTTCTGTACGAAGAAAAAGATACCGAAGGATCATAATCCGTTTTTACCGAAGCACAGCTCCCCAGTAACAGGAGCACCACTAAAATACAGGAAAATCGCATAACATATCGCTTTTTCCAAAAATAAGCAATTTATACAAAAGTCTGACGAAACCTATTCCTCCTGCCTGTTCAGCATCTCCCACAACCGGTCCTTGAGCTCCTGTAATCCCTGCCGGGCCACTGCGGAAATAAACATATAGGGAATACCGTCGAAAGCATCGCGAAGTTCCTCATTCATTTCAGACTTCAGCTCCTCATCCAGCATATCCGATTTGGAGATGACGATAAACCTGTCCTTATCCAGCATCTCCGGGTTATACCTCCTGAGCTCATCGAGCAGGATATGATATTGTTTTTTGATATCGCCACTGTCGGCAGGTATCAGAAAAAGCAGTGTGGAATTGCGTTCTATATGCCGCAGAAAATAATGCCCGAGCCCCTTGCCTTCGGCCGCACCTTCGATGATGCCGGGAATATCCGCCATTACAAAAGTCTGGAAATCCCGGTGTTGTACTATCCCCAGGTTGGGTTTTAAAGTCGTAAATTCATAATCCGCTATCTTGGGTTTGGCCGCTGTAATTACCGACAGCAAAGTGGATTTCCCCGCATTCGGAAACCCCACCAGGCCTACGTCGGCCAGCACCTTGAGTTCCAGGGTAATACTTCTCTCCTCCCCCTCCAGTCCGGGTTGTGCATAACGGGGCGTCTGGTTGGTCGACGACCTGAAATGCCAGTTTCCCTGTCCGCCCTTACCCCCCCGGGCGATGATCTTTTCTTCCCCGTCCCCGGTGATCTCAAACAGCACTTGCCCTGTTTCCGTATCTTTTACCACGGTACCGAGAGGTACGTCCATATACACATCCGTTCCGTCAGCCCCGGTACTCCGGCTACTGCCTCCGTGTTCCCCGTGCCCGGCGCGAAAATGCTTTTTGAATTTGAAATGAAAAAGCGTCCACAGGTTCTTGTCGCCCCGGATCACAATATGGCCGCCACGTCCGCCATCACCGCCATCCGGGCCTCCTTTAGGCACGTATTTTTCCCTCCTCAGATGGGTAGACCCCTTTCCTCCGTTTCCCGAAGACACATGTATCTTTACGTAATCGACAAAATTCCCCTCAGTCATCCTTATTGCTCTTATCCGGGATCCGGATTATTTGTTGACCGCGGTCTCCAGGTTTTCGATAACCCCGGACAAGCGGGCTGTGATCTCTTCTATACTGCCTATGCCGTTTACACTGTAAAACTTGCCCTGCTCCTTGTAATAACCGATCAGCGGGGCCGTTTTTTCATTGTATTCCTCAAAACGGTACCTGATCTTGCTTTCGTCCTGGTCATCACTTCTTCCGCTTACCTTACCGCGTTCCAGCAACCTGCCGATAAGTACCTCATCATCAGCCTCCAGGGCTATGGTAGCACTGATGCCCATTCCCTTGCTCTCCAGTAAACGATCCAGCGCCTCAGCCTGGGCCGTGGTTCTCGGAAAACCGTCGAAGATAAAACCTTCGGCCTCCATATTGTGCTCTACCTCGGCCTGCAGCATATTGATGGTGACCTCATCCGGCACGAGTTCTCCGCGATCTATATACTGTTTGGCCAGTGTTCCGAGTTCGGTTTTATTCTTTATGTTATACCTGAACACATCACCCGTGGAAATATGCACCAGATGGTACTTTTCCTTTAAGAATGCCGCCTGTGTTCCCTTGCCCGCTCCGGGCTTTCCAAAGAGCACTAAATTAATCATGTTTTTTTCTTTTAATTGGTATATTTCAGGGAGGTTTCTTCCCAATCCGTCATAATCGAGGCCATACCCCACTATAAAACGTACGGGAAGCTCCATGCCTACATAATCGATGGGAAGGGACTGTTTATAAGCTTCCGGTTTATAAAAAAGCGTAGCCACCCTGAGGTTTTTTACGTTCATCCCGGAAAAAATGCGGTGAATTTCCACCAGGGTATTCCCGCTATCGACGATGTCCTCCAGCACGACCACGGTGCGCCCCTCCACATTTTCCTCCAGGCCTACAAGGTGTCTGACCTGTCCCGAAGAAGAAGTTCCGTGATATGAAGCCAGTTTTACAAAGGATATTTTACAGTCTTCCGGGTACTTTTTCATAAAATCGGAAGCAAACATAAAAGCGCCGTTGAGCACCGCCACAAAAACCGGCTCTTCTCCCGGAAAATCACTGCTGACCTGCTGTGCCAAACGCGCTACCGACCGGTCGATATCGGCCGCAGAAATGAATGGTTCAAAATATTTATCATGAAGTCTTACCACAATGATCCAAAAAAACGCCTTGTAAAACAGCTTTCAGCTTTAAAAAGACCTGTTAATTTTCTCTGTAAATAAAGCTCAAATGAGTTCAAAGGCACAAATATACGATATTACACTTTCCGATCAGTGGTTTACCCTCACGGATTTTAACATTGCGGAAATGCCCGTGATATTTTCTTTCATTCATACGCGCTCCCCAGGGTTTATTTACTCTCCGTAGTCCATGCCACCCTTTCCATTTCCATAGGGACTTCCGCGTTCAGCATTTTGCTTACGGGGCATCTTTCTCCTATTTCCAGCAAACGCTTTACCTGCTCCCCGGAAAGCTCCTTTTCAAAAGAAACCTCCTTCCGGATACGCTGCTGCACCCCTTCCGGGGTCATCACCGGAGCAAAGGAGGCATGTACCTTTATGGTCCCCGGCTTCCATTCCTTTCGCTGTGCATACATCCGCATGGTTATCGCCGTACAGGATGCCAGGGCCCCCAGGAGATAATCTGTGGGAGAGGCCTTCTTATCCCCTCCCCCCAGGCTTTCGGGCTCATCGACAAAAAAGACATGCTTTCCGTCGGTAACCCTTGTCATGTAATCGTCCAGCCCGTTACATGCCGTGACCCCTTTGTTTTTTGCCATCTTACTACAGGTTTTAAACTCCCGGAAAGATACGAATTCCGGACGGAGTTACCTCTTTCAGCCTTTATTTACCCGTACATTTCCTTCTGTCGCTGCAACGGATGCCCGACAACACCAGCGATATCCCTGCACTGACTTATTTACCCGGGCCTTCAATTGTTAAATTCTGTTAAACCCGTCATTTCCCTGTAACATCATCCATCTCCGCCCGTCCATTTAACACATACCATCAAACAAGAGAATTTCCATCATTCATCAATCAAAAAAGCAGTAAAAAACAATGAAAAACGTATTGAAATTCGCCGTATTTCTGATTTCCCTTAGCCTCACTGCGCAATCCCGGAATCCCGGAACAGTGAGCGGAAAGGTTATTGACGGGCAGTTCGAAGAACCGGTGCCTTATGCATCCGTAGTGGCCCGGTCGGGCAAAGACGGAAAGATCATTACCGGGGGAACCACCTCCGAAGACGGATCTTTCGAGATCAAGGGGCTTCCGGAAGGAGAGATCGATATTGAAATCCAATACATAGGATACAAGACCCACAGGCAGGCCATAACCATTTCGCCGGCCGCTCCCGGGCATCGTATGGACACTGTTGTACTGGAAGAAAACATCGCCGAACTGGAAGGGGTGGACGTAGTCGCGGAACGCTCCACCATAGAGCAGAAAACAGACCGCAAGATAATCAATGTCGGCAAGGACCTCACGACCACCGGGGCCACGGCTTCCGAAATCATGAACAACATCCCGTCGGTAAATGTAGACCAGGACGGAAACCTGGCACTGCGGGGTAACCAGAATGTCAGGGTCATGGTAGACGGAAAACTTTCCAATGTGCCCGTAGCGCAGTTGCTGAAACAGATCCCCTCCACATCTATCAAAAAAATAGAGCTTATCACCAATCCCTCAGCCAAATACAATCCCGAAGGAATGAGCGGGATCATCAACATCGTACTGCATAAAAATGCCAATATAGGGCTAAACGGAAACATTAACCTGGGACTTACCAAGGCCGAAAATGCCAAATTCAACTCATCGGTGGACCTGAATTACAGGCACGGAAAGATCAACGTATACGGAAGTTACGGCAATAATATAGGAAAGTACAGCAATAACGGCCGGCTTTCGCGGAGCGGGGAAAACATGGAGCAGCAGCTATCCTTCGACAGCAACCACAAATCTCACCTGTACAAGGCAGGGCTGGACTTTTACCTGAACGACAGGAATACCATCTCCGTCTTTACCAACCAGAACACCTTTGACGGCAAGGAAGACGGTGCTTCGAACATCATCTACTTCGACGATGAGGGCAGGAACTTCCGGCAATCAATATTTTCGGACGATTCGAACCACAGCCAGCAATACAATTTCGACTATAAGCTGGACTTTGCCAGGGAAGGGCACAATATAGAACTGGAAGTGGACCACAACCGTTTTTCGGCCGACGGCATGATGGACAACACCTTCAGCGGGCCGTCGGATGTGCCGGATTACATTGATAATACGGAGACCAAAAGACAACAGACCACCGCCAACCTGGACTATGTAAACCCCCTGTCTGAAAAATCCAACCTCGAACTGGGAGCAGAAGCGAGGCTCTTTGAAACCAACCTGGATTTCAATTCTACCGGTATGTCTTTCAGTCCCGACGGGGACCTGGTCCCCACCCCGAGTACAAAGTTCGATTACAACATGGATATTTACTCGGCCTATGCCACTTTCGGGCAGAATTTCGGGAAGTGGTCATACCAGGTAGGGGCCCGGATCGAAAACGTGGAAGTCAGGGCAGATACCAATACGGTAAGGGCCTTTACGGATAGATATACCCAGGTGTACCCCTCCGCCTTTGTCACCTATTCCCCTTCGGAAAAGAACCAGTACCAGGTGAGTTTCAGCCGCAGGGTAGACCGGCCGGGCATAGGGCAGGTAAACCCCATACGCAAGTGGAGCACCCCCCTCATATCGCAGTTCGGGAACGAAAGCCTTTCGCCCCAGTTTACCAACTCCATAGAAGCGAACTACACCCGGAGAATAAAAGAAGGAAGTATTACGGCCGGTGTGTTTTACCGCCGTATCGAAGATGAGATCAACCAGACCATATACGCCGATCCTTTAGACAGGAACAGGCTTATCCTGACGTATGACAACTTCGAGAACAATGCTTCCTACGGGGTCGAACTATCCGGGAATTACAAACCCCTGAAATGGTGGAATTTCAATACCAGTTTCGACTTGTTCACCCAAACGCAAAAAGGTTACCTGGACATGGAATACGCCGAAATCGAAAACACTTCCTACAACTTCCGGCTGAACAATAATTTTACGGTGACCAAAGCGCTCACCCTGTCCCTTTTCGGGTTCTATCGCGGGCGGAACAAGTCTTTGCAGTTCGACGCCAAACCGATGTACTTCGTCAATACCGGTGCCCGGTATGCCTTTGCCGACGGAAAAGGAAGCATCAGCCTGAACATTAACGATATATTCAACACCATGCGGTTCGGGTTCGACAGCGACCGCCCGATAAGACAGTCCGGCCGGTTTACCTGGGAAAGCAATTCGGTTTACCTGGGGCTCTCCTATCGTTTCGGAAGCGGAAAGAACAGGCAGGTACAGCGAAAGAACAGGGACGACAATACCAAGGAAGGCGGCGGAATCATGTAATTATAGTTAGTTAATAGGGTTTTTTACTTAAGGGCGCAACACCTTGCCATGTTGCGCCCTTTTTTATGTAAACAAGTCTTTTCCTGTAAAATATCCGGGGCAGCTTACCGTTAATCACATGTCGCAAAGAAGCCGAACAAAATTTTAAAATTACCGCTATTCGTAGTACTTTCGTAAAAAATTCCGCATGCAAAAGATTATAGACCGCTTTATCAGCTATGTGACCATAGACACCCAGTCCGACCCCAAATCGACATCCACTCCCAGCACAGCCAAACAGTGGATACTGGCCAACAGGCTGGTGGAGGAACTCAGGGACATAGGCATGCAGGATGTTTCGGTAGATGAGAATGGCTACGTGATGGCCACCCTCCCTTCCAATACGGATCACGAGGTTCCCGTAATCGGTTTTATCGCTCACATGGACACTTCTCCCGATTTTAACGGGACCAATGTAAGGCCGCGGGTCATAGAAAAATACGACGGAAAGGATATCGTACTGAATGAAGAAGAGAACATCGTACTCTCTCCCCGTTATTTCGAGGACCTCGTACAATACAAGGGCCAAACGCTTATCGTAACCGACGGCACCTCCCTGCTCGGGGCCGATGACAAGGCCGGTATTGCAGAAATCGTGACCGCCATGGAATACCTGATCGGTCACCCGGAGATCAAACACGGAAAGATCCGGGTAGGTTTTACACCGGACGAGGAGATCGGGCGCGGAGCAGGCAAATTCAATGTGGAAAAATTCGGGGCCGAATGGGCCTATACCATGGATGGCAGCCAGATCGGCGAACTGGAATACGAGAATTTCAACGCTGCCGGGGTCACCATAAGAATAAAGGGAAAAAGCGTACACCCGGGTTATGCCAAAGGAAAAATGGTAAACTCCATGCTTATTGCCAACAAGTTTGCCAATATGCTGCCCCCAAAGGAAATACCGCAACGCACGGAAGGTACGGAAGGTTTTTTTCACTTCCACAGCATAAAAGGCGATGTGGAAAATACCGTACTCGAAGGTATCGTACGGGACCACGATTTTGACAAGTTCGAGGCCCGCAAGGAGCTCCTTCAGAAAATAGCCAACGAACTGAATTTCCGGTACGGAAATGTCATCACCCTGGAGATGGAGGACCAGTACTACAACATGCGTGAAAAGATAGAACCCGTTTTCCATATCGTGGAAATAGCGGAACAGGCCATGAAGGCCGCCGGGGTACCCCCCATCATCAAGCCCATACGCGGAGGCACCGACGGTTCGCAACTCTCGTATATGGGCCTGCCCTGCCCCAACATATTTGCGGGCGGGCACAATTTTCACGGCAAATACGAATACGTGCCCGTACAAAGCATGCAGAAGGCCACGGAGGTCATTGTACAGATCGCCAGGCTCACGGCGGAGCAGCAGGCGGGGTTGTAGTTCTTAGTTGTAGGTTGCTGTATTTTATGGTTTAAAGTCATCCTTCGACTGCGCTCAGAATCCCGAGCCCGGGATGACCGGACCCGGTTGTTTTCTTACCTGCAAACATAGGATCACAACTCCAGCCTGAGAAAAGAAAGACCAAAAACCAAAAAAACCGCCCGAAGGCGGTTTTTTTCATTTCATTACAATGCTGCTATTTATTGGATACCGGGGCCGGGGTATTGAGTTTCCGGCTCATTTCCATGGAAATGGCAGAACGTTCAAACTTTATTTTCCCTGCAAGGGTTTCGATAACACAGGACTGATCTGCGTCGTTCAGTTCCACGATCTTTCCGTGCATACCACTCTTGGTGACTACCTTATCCCCTTTCTTGAGTTCTGCCGCAAACTTCTTTTCCTGTTTCTGTCGTTTTATCTGCGGGCGGATCATAAAGAAATAGATCACCACAAACATCAATAAAAAGGGGGCCAGTTGACTGATTGATTCCATAAGCTGATTTAGATATTTTTGCTGTTTTTACTTACCGGGCTCCTCTACAAAAGCCTTTATTTTTACCTGCTCGTTCCCTTTTTCGGTATTGGTAACTATGGTGACGGTCTTGGAGACCGACGCCTGCCCCGAACCGTTGTATTTCACCAGCAACTCTCCTGTTTCTCCGGGAGCAATAGGCTTGTTTTTGGGATACTCGGGAACAGTACACCCGCAACTGCTGCTAGCATCCGTAATCACCAGGGGGGCGTCTCCGGTATTGGTAAACTTAAATATGGTCTCTACCGGGGTACCTCTCTGAATGGTCCCGAAATCGTGTTCCCTTTTGTCAAACTCAATGGCAGGCAGCTTTTTGGAAGCCTCATCCCTGGCTGCGGCCTGTTCTACATTTTCAGACTTCACTTTGCTGGCGGCATTGTCTTTACAGGCTGTAAATGCAGCTACCGCAAATGCGATCAATAAAACTTTTTTCATGATGATTATATATTTCTGATGAACAAGTGTTTTTTCACTAAAGGCATAAAAGTAAGGATAATTACATTAATCCGCGGCCCGCTTTGTTCAGTTTATTACCGGACTGGAAATCCTTTACCATTTTATCCAGTATGCCATTGATAAAAATACTGCTTTTGGGCGTGGAATACTCCTTGGCAATTTCCAGGTATTCGTTCATGGTTACCTTTACGGGAATCGAGGGAAATTTCAGAAATTCACATATGGCCATCTTCAGCAATACCTCATCGACCTCGGCAATACGGTCGGTATCCCAGTTGGGGGTTTTTCCCGCAATCTCCTTCACCAGCATCTCATCGTTCAGCAGTGTCTTCCTGAAAAGTTCCCTGGCAAACAACCTGTCGTCCTCATCCTTAAAAAGCCTGGGAAGAAAATAGCCTTCCCTGTCGGCAGGCTTCACCTTTCTCAACTGTTTCAGAATAAAGGTATTCACCAGAGGCAGATCGTCTACCCAGGTCAGATTGTAATCTTCTATATACTCGTACAGTTTTTCATTAGGTGCAATAACATCCCTGAAAAGCTCCTGCAGAAATTCCTTGTCTTCCTTAAACGAAGACTGCCGTGTGGCCATATAAGACTGGTAAAGACCGCTTTCCTGCATCTCCCGTAACAATACCTTTACGTATTCCTCATCCAGGTACCAGTTGTTGAGCTTCCTGTTTTCAAGTTCGTCGGAAAGGCTGATATTATTCACCAGCATGGAAATCACCCGGTTGTCTACGAATTTCCTGTTCGGGTTTTTCTCTTCCTCGGTGGCAAGATACTTCTTTTCGGAAGCAGAGAGCCTTTCCCCGGCCATTTTACTCATCGCCCTCAACAGGTTGAGCAGGACCAGGTAGAGGTCGTACATATTCTCCATACTCGTAGAAAGAAATTTTTCCTCCTTATCCAGATCAGCCCTTTGGGACTGTGTAAGTGCGTAGATGGATTGCATTACCTTAACGCGAATATGTCTTCTTGTTAGCATATTAAAGAACCTGCCTTTAAAAAATCAAGGCGAAAGAACTATTCTTTCGCCCTGCAAAAATAAGTGTTTCCTGCCGCAAATTCCAAGTTTTTTATGTTACCTTATCGGAATTCCGGTTTCAGGCGCCGCGTTGTCTATGCCGTTTTCTCCTTTCTCCGGGCCTCAATACGTTCCCGGGCTACCCTCAGGGCAGACTGGTGTGAAGTACATTCATGAGCGTCGGCATCTGCCAGGATTTCCCTAGTAGTATGGTATATGTTTTCGGTTTTACGCATGATCTCGTCCCTGCCATAACCTTCCAGTTCGGCATACACATTAATAATACCTCCGGCATTGATAAGAAAGTCAGGGGCATATACGATACCCTTTTCCCTCAGCATAAGCCCGTGCCTGTTTTCATCCGCCAGCTGGTTATTGGCCGCTCCGGCCACTACCCCGGCCCTGAGCCGGCCTATGGTATCGTCGTTGATGGTGGCTCCCAGTGCACAGGGGGCATATACATCCACTTCGGCACCGTACAGATCGTCGCCTGCATAGATCACAGCACCGTATTTGTCGCTCACCGCTTCCAGGCGGTCTTCATTAATGTCGGTAATATACACTTTGGCCCCTTCCTCGGCCAGGTAGGAAACCAGGGCCTCGCCCACATGTCCGATACCCTGTACCAGTACGGTCCTTCCTTCCATTCTGTCACTTCCGAATTTATGGGCCACCGCGGCCTTCATTCCCATAAAGACCCCGTAAGCCGTGACCGGTGAAGGATTACCCGCACCGCCCCTCGACTCGGAAACCCCCGTAACATAGGGAGTAACATCGCGTACGAGATCCATGTCGGAGGTTTCCATCCCCACATCTTCCGCGGTAATGTATTTCCCTCCGAGGCTGTGTACATACTCGGCAAACTTACGCATCAATTCAGGGGTCTTCTGTGTTTTGGCATCCCCGATAATCACGGCCTTTCCTCCTCCGAGATTGAGCCCGGTAACCGCCGATTTATAGGTCATCCCCCTGGAAAGGCGCAAAACATCGTTCAGGGCTTCCCATTCCGTAGCGTAATTCCACATCCGCGTTCCGCCCAAAGCAGGTCCGAGCACCGTATTATGTATGCCTATAATTGCTTTTAATCCTGTATCTTTGTCGTAACAAAAAACAATCTGTTCGTGATCGTCAAATGAAAGTTGCCCGAATACCGGGGCCACTTTTCTCAATTCACCGGGTTGTAATAGTTCTGTTGTCATTTTAGTGATGTGTTATGTAGCGTTCATTTTGATAATTCGTTAAAAAACACAAGCAAAATTACATAAAAATTGAACATAATTTAAAAACATACCGCTTAAAATAACGATTTATCAAAACACCTGTTGTTTTCCGGATTTTTATGAAAGAACTGAAATACATTAACAAATACTTTAAAAAGTATAAGGGAAAAATCCTTATCGGCATCATAATCACCATTATAGCCCGTATATTTTCACTGGTCATGCCCCCCTACGTCAGCAAATCCATAGCAGCGGTAGAACACTTCCTTTCCGATGCGGATGCCGACCAGGCAGCGTTCACGTCCATTCTGCTCACCAATATACTCGTCATTATAGGTACCACGCTGTTATCGGCTTTCTTTACCTTTCTGATGCGCCAGACCATTATCAATGTCTCCAGGTATGTAGAATACGACCTCAAGAACGAAATATTCGCTCATTACGAAAGGCTATCCCTGAATTTTTACAAAAAGAACCGCACCGGCGACCTGATGAACCGCATCAGCGAAGATGTGAACCAGGTACGCATGTATACCGGGCCTGCGGTGATGTACAGTATCCAGACCCTTACGCTTTTTATCTGCGTCGTTCCGATCATGTTCTACAAATCGCCCACCATGGCCCTGTACAGCCTTATTCCGCTTCCCGTACTTTCCGTACTTATATATAAGATAAGCCGGGTCATTCACAAAAAGAGCACTGTGGTACAGCAGTACCTTTCCACCCTGTCTACTTTTTCCCAGGAAACCTTTTCGGGCATCTTTGTCATCAAGGCCTACGGGATCCAGCCCAGGATCAACCGGGAACTGGAGCAGCTTGCCGAAGAAGGAAAGGACAAAAGCATGAACCTCGCCCGGGTAGAAGCCTGGTTTATGCCCCTTATGGTACTTCTTATCGGTATCAGCAGTACGATAGCCATATATGTAGGAGGAAAACAATATATCGATGGCGACATTGCAACGGTAGGCACCATAGCCGAATTCATCATATACATCTCCATGCTTACCTGGCCGGTGGCCATCGTAGGCTGGGTCACCTCAACCGTACAACGCGCCGAGGCTTCCCAGAAACGGATAAACGAATTCCTGGGCTCCGTACCGCAGATACAGAATCACAACGCCTCTCCTACCCCGGTACGAGGGAAGATAGAATTCCGCAATGTTTCGTTTACTTACGAAGATACCGGGATCACTGCCCTGAAAAATCTGTCGTTCGAACTGAATCCCGGCGAGACCCTGGCCATTATCGGGCGTACCGGCTCCGGAAAATCGACCATTCTCGACCTTGTAGCCCGGCTTTACGACACCAGTTCGGGAGAGGTCCTTATCGATGACACCCCCGTAACAGACCTGAATCTTAACGATCTGAGAAATGCCATCGGCGCAGTGCCCCAGGAGGCCTTCCTGTTCTCCGACAGCATTAAAAACAATATAAAATTCGGAAAACCGGAAGCGACGGACGAAGAGGTCAGGGACGCTGCCAGACGGGCCGAAGTCCATAAAAACATCCAGAAATTCACCCATCAGTACGACACCGTCCTCGGAGAGCGGGGTATTACACTGAGCGGAGGGCAGAAACAGCGCGTCGCCATAGCCCGGGCACTGCTCAAAGACCCCGAGATCTATCTTTTCGACGACTGCCTTTCTGCAGTAGATACGGAAACCGAAGAAAAGATACTCAAACACCTTCACAAGGTCTCCAGCAACAAAACCACCATCATTGTAAGCCACAGGGTATCATCGGCCAGGAATGCAGACAGGATCATTGTTCTCGACAAAGGCAAAGTGATTCAGCAAGGCACTCATAATCAACTCATAAATGCAGAAGGATATTACAAAAACCTGTACCTGAGCCAACTCTCTGAAAAAGAAATGTGATATTTTTGTTGCTTGATTTCATTTTTTTTCACATTTTTGGTTCTGTTTAACTATACAACTAATTTTAAGATTAGAGGGATTATGAGTGAAAAAGATTTACTTGAGAAAGACGAAATATTCTCTAAGGTTTTGCGGGCCGGAAGGAGAACCTATTTCTTTGATGTAAGGGAAACCAAAGCAGGAGATTACTACCTCACCATTACAGAAAGCAAAAAATTCACGCATGACGACGGTTCTTTCCATTACAAAAAACACAAGATCTACCTCTACAAGGAAGATTTTGATGCTTTCAGGGAAATTCTGACGGAAATGACCGATTATGTGGTAGAAGAAAAAGGTGAAGAGGTTATTTCGGAACGCCATCAAAAGGACTTTAAAAAGGAAGCTATCGGTGCTAACGGAGAATCTTCCCACAACGACAGTTTTACTGACCTGAGTTTTGACGACATATAAGCGTTAAAATTTTTCTTAAAAAAATTCTAACCGTTCCCCGAAAAGGAACGGTTTTTTTTATATTTATTGCTAACTAACACTAACTCCGATAATTGTGAAAAAGCTGACACTACTCCTTTTACTCGTGCATTTTTCCCATGCACAGGAATCCGTCGACCTCGATTATTATCTGCCTCAGAACGTTTCCTATAACCCGGATATTCCTGTACCCCGCAGTGTCATCGGGCACGAGGTCGGCGAATGGCATGTAACCCATGACCGGCTTATCGAATACATGAAAATACTTTCTGAAGCGTCAGACCGCATTGCGATGGAAGACAGGGGGACTACATACGAAGGACGGCCCTTGCCCCTGCTCGTCATCACTGCTCCGGAAAACCACCGGAATATCGAGAACATACGGCAACAGCATATCAAACTCACGGAAAGCGGGGGTAGTGACCTCAATACGGATACCATGCCCACGGTCGTCTACCAGGGTTTTTCCATACACGGTAACGAACCCAGCGGTTCCAATGCGGCACTGATTGCCGCATACTACCTCGCTGCCGGGCAGGGGCCGGAAATGGATGAGTTGCTGAACAACGTTGTCATACTCTTTGACCCAGCCATGAACCCGGACGGACTGCAGCGCTTTGCACACTGGGCGAATACGAACCGGAGCAAGAACCTGAACCCCGACAATAATGAAAGGGAATACCACGAAACATGGCCGGGGGGAAGGACCAACCATTACTGGTTTGACATGAACCGTGACTGGCTGCCCGTACAATTACCGGAAAGCCGGGCCCGGATAAAGAGTTTTCACCGGTGGCTGCCCAATATCCTTACCGATCATCACGAAATGGGTACCAATACCACCTTCTTCTTTCAACCGGGAGAGCCCGCACGGGTACACCCGCTTACCCCGGAAACAAACCAGGAACTGACCCGGGAAATCGCACAATTTCACGTCAGGGCATTAGACGATATCGGGTCGCTTTATTTTTCGGAAGAGAACTACGACGATTATTTTTACGGAAAAGGCTCTACCTTTCCCGACATAAACGGGGGTATAGGCATCCTCTTCGAGCAGGGTAGCTCCCGGGGGCATGTACAGGAAAGCGACAACGGACTTTTAACCTTTCCGTTCACCATAAGAAACCAGTTTGTAACCGCTCTTTCTACCCTGGAAGCTGCTAAAAACATGCGTAAAAAACTTCTCGATTACCAACGTGATTTCTATGCCAAAACCCGTACGGAAGCAGCCAGAAGTAAAGGCAGTGCTATTGTGTTCGGCAATGAAAAGGACGCGGCAAAAACCTATCACCTTGCCGAAATACTCAAAAAGCACCGGATCAGGATATACGATGTAGCCGAAGATTTTACAGAAAAAGGCAAACGGTACAAAAAAGGGTTCAGCTATATTGTTCCCCGCAACCAGAAAAACACAAAGATCATAGATGCCATGTTCGAAACCCGTACCGAGTTTGCCGACAGCCTCTTTTACGACATCTCGTCCTGGACCTTTCCGCTGGCATTTGACATGGATTATACGGAAGTAAACACTTCCCGGGCAGGCAGCGAAATAACAGAGCTGCAACTTCCCGAAGGTAAAGTCACAAAAAAAAGCGACTATGCCTATCTGTTCGAATGGCACGAATACTATACCCCGAAGGCCTTATACCGGATATTACAGAAGGGTATACGTGCAAAAGTAAGCAGAAGTGTTTTCTCCGTAGAGGATAAGGAATATGACTATGGCACCATCATGATCCCGGTGCACAACCAGGATATGAACAGTGACGAACTGCATTCCTTTTTGCTGGAGGTCGCCGAAGAATCGCACATAGATATCCACGGGGTATCTACCGGATACGCCGCGGGTACGGACCTTGGCAGCAGTCAGTTCGGCACACTGGAAATGCCTAAGGCGGCCATGCTTACGGGGAACGGGATCACTCCTTATGATGCCGGGGAAGTATGGCACCTGCTGGACCAGCGCTACGATATTCCTCTCACCAAAATAGATGAAAGTTATTTCAACCGCGTAGACCTGGACAAATACAATATATTTATCCTGACCAGCAGCCGGGGCCATCTGGACAGCACCATTAAGATCAAATTAAACAACTGGGTAAAAAACGGTGGTACGCTCATTGCCTGTCGCAATGCCATAAGCTGGCTGAAAAGCAATGAGCTTATAAAAACAGAATTCCGCAAAACCGATATTGTCGCCAAAGGCATCACTTACGGGGAACAACGGGATTTCCATGGGGCACAGGTAACCGGGGGGGCCATATTCAAAGCAGACATAGACCGGTCGCATCCCATAAATTTCGGGTATAAAAACAACAGCATATCATTATTCCGCAATACCAATATTTTTATGGAACCGGATAAACAAAGCTATAACAACCCCATACAATATACGGATGCTCCCCTGGTAAGCGGGTATATCTCCGAAGAGAACCTCGAACAGCTGAAGGGTTCGGTACCGTTTAAAATACAGCGGTCGGGCAAAGGAAAGATCATCCTGTTTACCGACAACACCAATTTCAGGGCCTTCTGGTTCGGCACCAACAAATTATTTATGAATGCCATATACTTTCATAAATTCATGTAAACCAAAACATCCGGAACGGGCAGGAAAATGTCGTCAGGCAATACGCTGCCCGTTTTCTATCTTAAAATCGGGGGTGAGCAACACCACGTCTCCCTCTTCGCCCACAGCGCCGATCACAAGGCACTCACTCATAAAATTTGCTATCTGTTTTTTGGGAAAGTTCACCACGGCCACGATCTGCCGGTCCAGCAGATCTTCCCTGTGATATCTTTTCGTGATCTGTGCCGACGATTTTCGTATCCCGATCTCTTTTCCGAAATCGATCACCAGCTGGTAGGCCGGTTTTCGCGCCTCGGGAAAATCGCGAACTTCAACAATGGTGCCGACACGCATCTCTACCTTTTCAAAATCACTCCAGGTTATTTCCATAAGGTACGGTTTAAGTGATCCCAAAAATACCACGGGAAAACACCCTGTGCAAGGGAGTATCGCAAAAATTCGTAACTTAGTATCCTGCAAGGGCCCTTTCGGGTACCCCACCCATATTTTAATCAGGATAAACCGGAAAAAATGGCAAGAACACCCAGCAATATGCTCCCCCTGGGGACGAAAGCAGCGGCATTCAAACTTCCCGATACGGTTTCGGGAAAAACCATAAGCCTTGAAAGCATCCGTGGAAAAAAGGCCACGGTAATCATGTTTATATGCAATCACTGCCCGTTCGTACAACTGATAAACCCTGAAATTGCAGCCATAGCCAGGGAATACGCTCCCAAAGGGGTCGCCTTCGCAGCCATTTCCAGCAACGATGTGGAACACTATCCCCAGGATGCCCCCGAACTTATGGCCGAAAATGCGGCAAAGCAGGGGTTCTCCTTTCCATACCTTTACGATGAAACACAGGAAGTGGCCAAGGCATACGATGCCGCATGCACTCCCGATTTCTATGTCTTCGATGCCGGTCTCCTGCTGGTATACCGGGGCCAGCTGGACGGTGCAAGGCCCGAAAACGGTATTCCCGTCACGGGCAAAGACCTGAGAGAAGCCCTGGATGCCCTGCTCCGGGGAGAAGCCGTCAGCGAAACGCAGAAACCCAGTATAGGATGTGGTATAAAATGGAAAAAACAATAGCCCCCTGTACGGTCATTGCCGGCACTTATACCACCATTAAAATATTTTATTCCCAAAATTTCGTATTCTCACTTTAGTCTACTAACTTTATAGACTAAATAGTCATTTAAAAAATCACGTCATGAGTACATTGAAATTAGGAGACAAGGCTCCGAACTTTACGGCACAGACTTCCGAGGGAGAAATAGATTTCTACGAGTACCTCGGAGACGGATGGGGTATTCTCTTTTCGCATCCGGCAGACTACACCCCGGTATGTACTACCGAACTCGGGGCGGTAGCCAAATATAAGGACGAATTTGCGAAAAGGAATGTAAAAGTGCTCGCCCTGAGTGTGGACGGCCTGGAATCGCACAAGGGCTGGATAAAGGATATCAACGAGACCCAGGATACCACGGTCAATTTCCCGATCATTGCAGATGAGGATCGTAAGGTTTCGAACCTTTACGACATGATCCACCCCAATGCCAACTCCACGCTTACCGTACGCTCGGTATATGTCATAGGGCCCGACAAGACTATCAGGCTGATGATCACCTATCCGGCTTCCACGGGAAGGAATTTTGAGGAACTGCTGAGGGTTATCGACTCTTTACAACTCACGCAGTACCACAAGGTTGCCACTCCGGCCAACTGGAAACACGGTGAAGATGTGGTTATTTCTCCTGCGGTGTCCAATGAAGACGCTACCGGGATATTCAAAAAAGGTTTCAGGGAGGTAAAACCTTACCTGAGACTTACGCCGCAGCCTGATCTCGATTAGTCCGTAGGGGCCGTCGATACGTCGTAAAACAGCAATAAAAAGGAGCGATAGATCTGTGCTATCGCTCCTTTTTTTATAACGAAATATTATTATCCCACTTTTACCAGCTGCACATCAAAAACCAGGGTTGCATCCGGGGGGATCACCCCGCCGGCACCCCGGCTCCCGTAGGCCAGCTGCGGAGGGATTACCAGTCTTACCTTATCTCCGGTCTGAAGCAGGCCTATCCCCTCTTCCCAACCCGGGATCACCTGTCCGGCCCCCAGCCGGAAACTGATGGGCTGGTTTCTCCTGAAAGAAGAATCGAAAACGGTACCGTCCGTAAGCATCCCTTCGTAATGTACGGAAACCTCTTTTCCCTTTTCGGCTTTTTCTCCCTCTCCCTTTTCCAGTACCTTATACCACAATCCGCTTCCGGTCTGTTCAAAACCTTCCGTAAGTTCGCGCAAAGCCTCCTCAGTCTTCTTTCTCTCCAGGGCCAGCCGTTCTTCTTTCGAGGCCTCAAATTTCCTGAAGGCTGCTACGGCATCCCATTGTTCCGCCTCATCTCCTACCCTTACGATTTCCAGTTTTTCTATACGGTCTCCCTGCTGAATGGCATCCACCACATCCTGTCCGTTCTCCACAAACCCGAATACCGTATGCTTATTGTCGAGCCATGAGGTTTCTACATGGGTAATAAAGAATTGGCTTCCATTAGTGCCGGGACCGGCATTGGCCATCGAAAGCACTCCGGGCCCCTTGTGTTTCAACTCCGGATGGAATTCGTCGTCAAACTGATAACCAGGGCCTCCAACACCGGTTCCCTGGGGGCATCCCCCCTGGATCATAAAATCGGGGATAACCCTGTGAAAGGAAAGACCGTCGTAATACGGCTGCCCTTCCGGTTTTACCTCGTTTTCCAGTGTTCCTTCGGCCAGACCTACAAAATTCCCTACGGTCCCCGGTGTCTTATCGTGAGTGAGTTTTACGAGAATTTCCCCCTTACCGGTGTGGAATCTCGCATAAATACCGTTTTGCATGAGTTTTTTATTTGTTTAAGTCCGCAAAGATAGCGATATTTTTTATGCATTCTGGTAGATATACACCTCGGTAGCCCCCATACCGTACTTCCGGTAATCCGCATCGTAGTATTTCAGGTTGTCATAACGTCCGAAAAGAAATTCCAGTTCCGTCCTGAGCACTCCTTCGCCTACACCGTGTATAAATACGACTTTCCTGATCCGCCTGCGAATGGCAAATTCCAGCTGTCTCGTGGCAGTGTCCAGCTGAATGGTGAGTATATCGTAATTGCTCAGCCCTTTTACCGAGGGCACCAGCTTTTCAATATGAAGGTCCACCTCCATGCCGGGCATATCCCGTTCCTTTGCCTTCGGCACCGGTTTTTTCCTGCGTTCCGGCTGCTCCTTATCCGCCAGGTACCTGTCCGGTGACAGGGATGCATTCCGCAACAGGGACTCATCGGATATCTTTACCACTTCGGCAGGTGACAACTGCAATTCAAAACCCTCATCGGTACGTATTACGAGCACGCCGTTCCTTATGCCGGTGACCTCACCCCTGAGGGAGTCGTCTATAGCCTCTACGCGGTCTCCCTTTTGAATGTTTTCCCTCTCCATATCGCCGTTATTCTAAAGTTCTACTCCTCTTCTTCTTCCCTGTTCTCATTGCTGTTGTCACGCGGATTGTCCTTTATCCATTTGGCCGTAGCACCGTACAGGCCGTACATCAGCAAAACAAATCCCGCGATCAGGATATAGGGCCTGTCCTCTCCGCCCTTGCCCTGACCGATAAAAGCCAGTACGGCCCCGAGAATTATCAGAAGAAAATACAACAGGGGGTGATTTTTAAAACGCATGTTTCTTTTTCTCAAAAATAATATTAATTTAGATACCCGTAGCTAAACACCATTTCAATTTTGAAGGCAGATCAATATATGCTTCCCTGCATCAACAAGCAAATTCTGGGCGTGGAATGCCCGGGATGCGGGATGCAGCGCGCCGTAGCCCTGTTGTTCGAAGGCGACTTTACAGCTGCTTTTTACATGTACCCGGCCATTTACCCCCTGATACTGTTTTTTATATCCCTTCTGGCAGACCATCTCTGGAAAAAGAAAAACTTCTCGGGTACCTCATCGGTACTGGCTGCCATAAGTGTTGTTGTTATTCTCGGAAATTATATCATGAAATTCATTTAAACAAACAGACTTCATACTATGGAAACACAAAAATTACCAAACGCCACAACAGCGCTCGTACTGAGTATTGCATCCCTGTTCTGCTGCTGTTTTTACGGCATAGGGATTATCCCGGCAGTCATTGCGCTGGTCCTGGCCAACAAGGACGTCAAAAAATACAAACTGGAACCCGAACTGTACAGCAACTACAACAATGTAAAAACGGCAAAGATCATTGCCATTATTGGTATCGTGATGAACCTGGCATATTTCGTATACTTCCTGGTACTTCTGAGCACCCTTGGCATGGAGGGCATCATGGAGCAGTACAGGATCATGCAGGAGCAATATGACATGTAGTACATCCTGATATACCGGGAGTTATAAAAAAAGAGGCTGCCCTGATCTTTCGGACAGCCTCTTTTTTTTCGAAACGGGATGACATTGATCCGGTTAAAAACTTTGTGCTTCCGGCTTCGCGCCTATTCCGTAATATTCCTTATGTTCCGCAACAGTTGCTCCAGCCCGTTTGCCTTGATCTCAAGCACGGCTTCCAGCTGTTTTCCGAGAGTTCCACCCGGAAAACCTTTTTGCCTGAACCATACGAGGTAAGCTTCCGGAAGCTCCGTCAGGTACCTGTCTTTATATTTGCCGAACGGCATTCTGGCCTTTGCCAGTTTTTCGAGAAATTCCCGGTTGTATCCTGTTTCCATCCTGCATTAATATAGAACTCGTCTTGGGTTGTTTCATTTAGGCTAACCTGCCCTTGCGACAGCTGGCTCGTTCGCTAAAACAGCCCAGTGGGCTGTTTCGTAACGCTCCGCCCTGTGCCCAGATCAAGGCTTTTTGAGCCACATAGCCATAGCTATGGGGAGAGAAAAAGACAAAATATAGGTGCAAAAGATGGTTTTGCAGCATATTATAATAACTCAAGACGAGTTCATATTATATCAGGTAAAAATAGGGATAATTCCAACAAGTCCGAAACATCCATTCATCCGGTATTTAATACTTTTCATCCGGTTTTAAAAAAATTACTTTCATCAATCATGCCCATCACATTCAGGAGATTTATTTTCAGATTTGATATTTAGACAGGTATCCAGTACTCTATTTCACCGGGAAAATGCACTACTTTAATAAAAAAAGCTATAAAACATGCTACAATCCCACTTATTCCTAATGTAAATGTTTAAAAAAATATTATCACACAAACAATCCCTCCGGATTTACTGCCGGAAACTTTTTATTTAAACAGCAACAGCACTATTGTCCTGTTAAAACTTGAAACACGACACATATATTACTGATTATAAATACAATATACATATTTTAAAAGTAAACGGACTTAAATTTTTCTTTGATGATTATTTGCCAAAATTCAAAATTCCTATTTTGCAAACCACTTAAAATCAAATACATTTATAAGTCCAATCGACCTGAATATTAATTATCTGATTTTTATGGGACACTAGTGCAGCAACAGCATAAATAACTATCAACATTTTAATTTAATCCATTATCTATGAAAAAATTTTTAGCTGAATTTATAGGCACCTTCTGGTTGGTCCTGGGAGGATGCGGAAGTGCAGTCCTGGCTGCAGCATTCCCCGAACTGGGAATTGGTTTGCTGGGTGTTTCACTGGCTTTTGGTTTAACGGTACTAACCATAGCCTATGCCCTGGGCCATATTTCGGGTGCACACCTTAACCCCGCCGTATCAGTAGGACTATGGGCCGGGGGACGCTTCAGTACGAGGGAACTTGCTCCCTATATCGTTGCACAAGTACTGGGTGGACTGCTGGCTGCTGTCGTACTTTATGTTATTGCTACTGGTAACGGTAGTGATATAGGCGGTTTTGCGGCTAACGGATACGGTGAACATTCACCGGGAGGATACAGCGTGCAAGCGGCACTGCTCACCGAAATAGTAATGACCTTTATGTTCCTGATTGTAATTTTGGGAGCCACCGACCAAAGAGCGCCTGCCGGATTTGCAGGTATTGCCATAGGACTTGCCCTGACACTGATTCACCTGATCAGTATTCCAGTAACCAATACCTCTGTCAATCCTGCACGAAGTATCAGCCAGGCTGTTTTTGTAGGCGACTGGGCCCTTGAGCAACTATGGTTATTCATCTTGGCTCCTGTTGCAGGTGCCATTCTGGCCGGACTGGTATACCGTATCTTTCAGAAAGAAAGCAATTCCTGACCTCTGACATACATGCACTATAAAAAACGGCACCGGAGATTTACGGTGCCGTCTCATAACATGATATATCTTAACTACTACAAAAGCGTTTTTATAATATACTCCACACTGATATTTTCTGCTTCCGCCTTGTAATTCTTGATAATACGGTGTCTCAGTATCCCGGTGGCCACCGCCTTTACATCCTCTATATCCGGAGAGAACTTCCCGCGAACCGCCGCATGTGTCTTGGCAGCAAGGATCAGGTTCTGCGACGCCCTCGGGCCGGCACCCCAATCCACGTATTCACTTACGATCTTCGCAGCCTGCGGGCTTCCGGGACGTGTACTTCCCACCAGGCGGACTGCGTATTCCACCACGTTGTCGGCAACAGGTATGCGCCGTACCAGATGCTGAACGGCTACAATTTCCGCCGCATCAAATACGGGAGACAGTTTTACTTCCCTGTCTACCGTAGTCGATTTGACTACGGCGACCTCCTCTTCAAAGGAGGGGTAGCCCAGTTCGATGGCAAACATAAACCTGTCGAGTTGTGCTTCGGGCAGGGGATAGGTTCCCTCCTGCTCTATCGGGTTCTGGGTTGCCAGTACGAAGTAAGGCGGTTTGAGGTCATGGCGCTTGCCGGAAACCGTTACCGACCTTTCCTGCATGGCCTCCAGCAGAGCGGCCTGTGTCTTCGGCGGGGTACGGTTAATTTCATCTGCCAGTATGATATTGGCGAATACGGGCCCCTTGATAAAACGGAACTCCCGGTTGGCATCGAGGATCTCATTTCCCAGGATATCACTGGGCATAAGGTCGGGGGTAAACTGTATCCGTTTGAAATCCAGTCCCAGCACGTCAGACACCGTGCGTATCATCAGGGTCTTGGCCAGTCCCGGAACACCGATCAGGAGTGCGTGCCCGCCGGAATATACGGAAAGTAATATTTCTTCTACGACATCTTTCTGGCCTATGATCACCCTGGCTATTTCATCTCTCAGGATTTGATGTTTTTTTACCAGTTCCTTTAAAGCCGCAACATCAGACATAGGTTTTTTCGGTTTAAGAAGATTAGAAAGATTACCGGAAAGTCGCCGGAATCGTTAAAAACAGTCTGTAAAAAGCTTTCCTTTACGCACTATTTCTTAACCCAGTTATTGGAAAAATCACAGCCCTTATAATCGGCATTTACCATAATATAGGTATCCGTTATGGTTTTCTCCATCCATTCTTTTACGGCCTTGATCTGTTTTTCCTTGAGCGCCAGGTCTTTTATCTTGAGGTAATCTTTTACATAATCCGCCTTGTGATCGTCATACCTGTTGGTCACTTTTATAATCTTAAAGGTAACCTTGCCCGGTTTCCTGGGATCTTCTTCTTCATATACGGGAGATATCTTCCCGGTTTCAAGGTTTCTGACCTGGTTATACATGGTGGGGTCCAGTTTGGTAAGCTCAAACCGCGTATCCATATTACTGGGGTTCCGCAACTGTCCTCCCTCGAATTTCGTCTCCTTTTCATCAGAAAATTCCCGTGCGGCATCTGAAAAAGAAACCTCTCCGTCTGCAATCTTCTGACGCACTTCTTCCAATTCCTTTTTGGCCTTTGCCAGGGCTTCGGCCGGGATTTCCGGATTGATCAGTATATGTCTGAGGTCGAGTTCCTGTCCCATGATCTTGTCTACCATAATAATATGCCATCCGAAATCTGTTTCAAAAGGTTCGGAGATCTCTCCTTCCTGCAGGCTATAGGCCACGTCCATAAACTCCTTGGCAAACCCTGTATTCCTGGTAACGTGATAGTACCCTCCCTTGGAACTGGACCCCGGGTCTTTGGAATACAGTATGGCCTTGGTGGCAAAACTGGAACCGTTTTCCTCTATGTCCCGCTTCATCTCATTGAGACGATCGACCACCTTCTGCTTTTCTTCCTCCGGGACTTCCGGTTCTTTCACGATCTGGGAAATCTCCAGTTCCGCACCGAATACGGGGCGCTCATCTTCGGGAATATTGTTGAACCACTGCCGCACTTCCTCGGGAGTGATCTCAATTTCATCAACGATCTTGGTCTGCATGTTTTCCGCCAGCATCCTTATCTTGTTGAT
Organism: Sinomicrobium soli; assembly: GCF_003285545.1. Classification (GTDB taxonomy): domain Bacteria; phylum Bacteroidota; class Bacteroidia; order Flavobacteriales; family Flavobacteriaceae; genus Sinomicrobium. The sequence goes on from NZ_QLNV01000002.1 coordinate 410,286, forward strand.
CTGGAAAAGCTCTTCCTTAAAGCTTTCCTCATCCGATTTCTTATAATAGGCCAGCAGCTTTTCCATAGTTCCTACCTGTCCCACGAGAAAGTTGAGCTGTTGTTCCGTCTGGGCCATGATCTGCTTGTCAGACACCTCAAGGCTGTCCTGTACGGCCTGATGGGCATAGAGTTTGTCCTCCATCAGTTTTCCGAGCAACTGACAGCGGGTAATATCTTTAATGGAATTACCCTGGTTCTGCAGGTCGATATAACTTTTATCGATATCCGATTCCAGTATGATATAATCTCCCACCACAGCGATCACACCGTCTATTTTCACCTTGTCGGAAGACAGGTTCTGGGATACCTCCGTAGTATCGCGTGCCGCTGCCGCCTCGTTATTCTCTTCCACTGCATTTTCCGCAACTGCCGTTTCCTGCCCCATGGACACCTGCATCACACATAAGGCAACCCCGGCAATAATCTTACTTATCCGATCCATAAATTTCAAATTTCTTTTTACTCAAAGCCTCTTCTACAATTTCTCTCTCTGTGTTCCGTACAAAATCCAGCTTTTTCTTATTCAGCAATATCTGTTTTATCGTCGGTTTCACATAAGAGATAGGAGCGGTGTCATTTCGCTCCAGGATATCATTAATATACACCAAATATACCCCTAAGGAATCTTCCAGCTCAATAAAATGCGATTTTTTTATCTTATTTTCATGTTCTTCCAGTGCAAGAACGGGAATTTTTCGTAATATCTGGGTCTTTTTGGCCCAGATAGTATCTTCCAGGGAATAGGATTTGAACTGTATGGCCATTTCTTCCAGGCTTTCCCGGTCTTCCGGTTCGAAGCGTTCAAATTTTTCCCGTACATCGTCGAGCTTCCCGAAATCGGGACTCAACTCGATATACCGGAACTGCCACAATTCCTCGTTGAGCCTGAAATTATCCTTTCTCATCCCGTAAAAGGAAGTGATTTCCGAATTGGTAATGGCCGTATCCATCGCACTATTCACCAGGGCCTCCTTATAGGTGTTGGTATACAGGTCGATCTTGTATTCCTCTATAAGCTTTTCAAATTCCCTCAGCTGTTCTTCCGGGAGGTTCATTTCGGCCTTTTCCATAACGAGCTGTCTCAGGGCCCAGGAATTCACAAAATTGTTGCGCACCACGGCACTGTCTTCCGCAGACATGTTTTCCCCGTATATCCCGGCGAGATCGCGGGGATAAAGAAAATGGTCCCCTACCCGGGCCACTGCGTCTTTCTCATCTTCTCCCGCAAAATACGAACAACCCGCCAGGGCAAAGAGCATTATAAAAGCGATCACACAATTCCTGTACATCTCATTTTTTTACGCACCGCATCCACAATCCCGGGGAAAACCCGTAAAACAGATCCCTTATCTGCCGGCCATCTTCAAAACGGTGCCATCCAAAAGCAAACAAAAATAGTAATTCGATAAAACATTGCAAGTCAGCCGCCAAACGTTTAACAAAGATTTAGTAGGAACTGCCGGCGGGTTGCTGATTATTACGGTTTACAGCGGTTATTCCCCCGATGTTCAGGGCAGGCACTGCGGTCCCGATGACAACTTCCGGCTTCCGACTCCGGCTACATCACCCTCTCCGGCTGTAGTTCGGCGCTTCTTTTGTAATGGCCACATCGTGCGGGTGGCTTTCGTGAATACCCGAAGAGGTGATCTGCACAAACCTGCCGTTCTCTTTCAGGCTTTCGATATCTCCGGCGCCGCAATATCCCATACCGGCCCTGAGCCCGCCTATAAACTGGTGCATGCTCTCTACCAGGTCGCCCTTATAGGCTACCCGCCCCACGATACCTTCGGGGACCAGTTTTTTGATATCGTCTTCGACATCCTGGAAATAGCGGTCCTTACTGCCCTGTTTCATGGCTTCCACAGAACCCATTCCCCTGTAGCTCTTAAACTTCCGGCCTTCGTAGATAATTGTTTCTCCCGGTGATTCCTTGGTACCCGCAAGCAGCGACCCGAGCATTACACAATCGGCTCCTGCAGCTATGGCTTTGGGAATATCCCCGGTATAGCGTATTCCCCCGTCGGCAATTACCGGAACTCCGGAACCCTTAATGGCCGCAGCCACTTCCAGTACTGCGGAAAACTGCGGAAAACCGACACCGGCAACAACCCTTGTCGTACAGATAGACCCGGGGCCTATGCCTACCTTCACGGCATCTGCACCGTTTTCCACAAGGTATTGTGCAGCTTCGGCCGTCGCTATGTTCCCCACCACAACATCCAGTTCGGGAAAAGATTCCTTGACCAGTTTTAAAATACTCACCACCCCCCGGGTATGCCCGTGAGCCGTATCGATAATAATGGCATCGACCCCGGCACCGACCAGGACTTCGGCACGCTCAACCGCATCTGCAGTAACCCCGATGGCCGCAGCCACCCTGAGACGTCCGTATTTATCCTTGTTGGCCAGGGGCTTCTGGGTAAGCTTGGTGATATCCCTGAAAGTTATAAGCCCTACCAGTTTGTTTTCGGCATTGACCACGGGAAGCTTTTCGATCTTGTTTTCCTGCAGTATCCCTTCGGCATCCACCAGTGAAGTTCCCTCTCCTACCGTGACCAGGTTCTCGGAAGTCATGACCTCCTGAATGGGACGGCCGTCACTTTTCTCAAACCTCAGGTCCCTGTTGGTCACGATCCCCTTGAGGTACCCGTTCTCATCCACTATGGGAATGCCCCCGATACTGTGCTCTGCCATGTTTTTCTTGGCATCGGCCACCTTTGCCGTCAGCGGCAGGGTAACCGGGTCTATGATCATGCCGCTCTCGGCACGTTTTACTTTGCGCACTTCCAGGGCCTGTGCCTCTGCGGTCATATTCTTGTGCAGAACGCCTATCCCCCCCTCTCTCGCCATCGCTATCGCCATGGCAGATTCCGTTACCGTATCCATTGCCGCCGACACGATCGGGACATTGATGGTAATATTTCTGGTAAACCTGGTCTGGATATTCACCTCTCTGGGAAGTACTTCAGAGTAGGCCGGGACGAGAAGGACATCATCATATGTCAACCCTTCTCCTACAATTTTTGAACTATGAGCTTTCATCTGCAACTTATCAATTAGTTGCACGCAAATATACGTCAATTTCAGGGACTACGGCTTCTTTTTCAGATTTTTTAATCCACAGCAAAGATCATTTCGGCCCGAACACCTTTACAGCCTCATTATACGCACTCTCGAAACTCATGGGGGAGAGCCCCGTATCCACTCTCGCAGCGGTAAAATAAGACAGCATCTTTTCCGTGGGCATGTTTCCGGTGAGTTCGTCCCTGGCCATGGGGCATCCTCCGAACCCCTGAATGGCCCCGTCGAACCTCCTGCAGCCCGAACGATAGGCCGCATCCACCTTCTCATACCAGGACGAGGGCGTGGTGTGGAGGTGTGCCCCGAACTCCATCTCCGGATATGCCGGGATCAGGTGGGAGAACAGGTAACGTATGACTTCCGGGGTAGAGCTGCCTACGGTATCGGAAAGCGATAGTATCCGCACTCCCATGCCAGAAAGTTTTTCGGTCCACTCCGCCACGATCTCCACATTCCAGGGATCTCCGTAGGGATTTCCGAAGCCCATGGAGAGATAGGCGACCACTTCCTTCCCGGAGCCCGCAGCGATATCCAGTATCCGTTGTAATATCACGGTAGATTCGGCTATGGTCCTATGCGTGTTCCGCATCTGAAAATTCTCCGATATGGAAAAAGGATAGCCCAGGTAACTGATCCCGGGATATGCCGAAGCATCCTCTGCCCCCCTTACATTGGCCACGATAGCCAGCAGTTTGCTCCGGGTATCCGACAGGTCGAGAGCCTCCAGTACCCTGGCTGTATCGGCCATTTGGGGGATGGCCTTTGGCGATACGAAGCTGCCGAAATCAACCGTGTGAAACCCCACACGCAAAATCGACTGAATATAGGCCACCTTCATTGCCGTGGGTATAAAATCCCGGATCCCCTGCATGGCATCCCTCGGACATTCTATGAGTTTTACGCTATCCATTCACCCGGCAAAGCATTTTCATCTGTTCAGGAGTAAACTCTTCAAAATCGTCGATCAGCAGATCGGCCAGGGACAGGTCCTGGTTTCCCGAATTGGGGTTCCGGTATCCTACCGCCTTCATTCCCGCAGCCCTGGCGGCCTTAACGCCATTGGTGCTGTCTTCTATGACCACAAAGGTTTCCGGAGCGATCCCGTATAATGCCGCAATGCGAAGAAAAATATCGGGAAAGGGTTTGCCCCGGGCCACGTGTTCGCTACTCACCACATGGTCAAAATATCCCGAAAGTCCCGCCTTTTCCATAAAGATCTCGATAAGCCGTACCGGGGAAGAAGACCCCAGTGACAACCGGACGCCTTCTGCCTTCAGCCTGTCGAGCAGGTCTGTAATGCCCCGGGTCAGCGGTACCTCCCGCTCGCCGATGACCTCAAAAAAATAGGACTTATGTGCTTCCAGCAGTTCTGCAGCACCTCCTTCGAGCTTAAAATCCTTCTGCAGTTTCTCCCACATCATCAACGCTCCCATACCTACCAGCCCGAAATGATATTCACGACTGATATGCACTCCTTTAGCCTGCATTACCTCTCCCAGGATCTGCATGTGAATCGGTTCGCTGTCTACCAGCACACCATCCATATCAAAAATAACGTGTTTCATATACTCCAAAATCTTGAACCTGTTTGTTCAAATGTAAAAATTTATTATCGGATTGTAGTCTCCGGGTCACCGTCCTTTATTTCTTATTGCCTCTTTTCAGCAATGCCCTGTTTATCCGTTTTACCAAAGAGGGCCCTTCATAGATAAACCCGGTATACACCTGTACCAGGCTGGCACCGGCTTCGAGTTTTTCCAGGGCGTCTTCCGGCGAATGCACGCCTCCCACACCGATAATGGGAAAACTGCCGCCGCTTTCCCTGTTCAGGAAACGTATCACCTCGGTAGACCGTTCCTTCAGGGGTTTTCCGCTCAGCCCGCCTGTTTCTTCCCTGTTCGGGGAGGCCAGCCCCTCCCTGGAGATCGTCGTATTGGTCGCTATGACCCCTGCTATTCCCGTTTCCCCTACGATGGCTACAATATCCTTTAACTGGCCGTCGGTAAGGTCGGGGGCTATTTTCAGCAATACCGGTTTGGCGCCCTTGTTCTGTAAGGGGTGCTGTTGCAGGGTGAGCAGGAGCTGCTTCAGGGGCTCCTTGTCCTGCAGCGCCCTGAGACCGGGCGTATTGGGCGAACTCACATTCACCACAAAATAATCCACATAAGGGTACAGGGCCTCGAAACACTTGCGGTAATCCCCGGCGGCGGCTTCGTTGGGGGTCACCTTGTTCTTCCCTATATTTCCCCCTATCAGCACACCTTTGTTTTTTTTCAGTCGCTCTGCAGCGGCTTTCACCCCGCCGTTATTAAACCCCATACGGTTTATGACAGCGCTGTCTTCCCGGAGGCGGAACAACCGCTTCGGCGGATTTCCCGGCTGTGGTTCCGGCGTGAGTGTCCCGATCTCTACAAACCCGAAGCCAAAGCCCGAAAGTTCGTTAAACAACCTGGCATCCTTGTCAAACCCCGCAGCCAGCCCTACCGGGTTGCTGAATTTCAGACCGAAAACCTCGCGTTCCAGCGCGGGGTCCTTTACCGTGTACAGGGCAGCGATCAGGCCCCGCATTCCCGGGATGCCGTTTACCCATTTGATAAAGCCGAAAGTAAAATGATGTACTTTTTCCGGATCGAACTGAAAAAGCAGGGGGCGAATAAAATATCTGTACATGATGTCATTGTGTTCTTGTCCGGCAAAAATACGGGAAAAGACCGACAGATCATATACAACGGTTATAAAATGCCGTACTCATATACCAGGAAGTCCGATGGGTCGTAAAGAACGGTCAGGTTCCGGAGATCACTCCCTTTCCGGGAACGTCATCAACTGTCAAAGTCGAGTTTCTTACGGCGAAGTTCAAAATTCTGCCCGAGGTATACCTTGCGCACCATCTCATCGGCAGCCAGTTCTTCCGGTTCCCCGGCCTTGAGTATGCTACCTTCGAACATAAGATACGAACGCTCGGTAATCGCCAGGGTTTCCTGCACATTGTGGTCGGTGATCAGGATACCGATATTCTTGTTCTTGAGCTGTGCCACGATACGCTGTATATCCTCCACCGCCACCGGGTCTACCCCGGCAAAAGGTTCGTCCAGCAGGATAAAATTCGGGTCCGTGGCCAGGGCACGGGCAATTTCGGTCCTTCTCCTCTCCCCTCCCGAGAGCAGGTCGCCCCTGTTTTTGCGGATATGCCCCAGGCCGAATTCCTCGATCAGCCCCTCCATCTTCATGTGCTGCTCCTTTTTGGACAGTTTGGTGAGCTGTAATACGCTGAGTATATTCTCTTCGATACTGAGTTTTCTGAACACCGAAGCCTCCTGGGCCAGGTACCCTATTCCGTTTTGCGCCCTTTTATACATGGGGAAACGGGTAATATTCAGGTCGTCCAGATAGATACTCCCTCCGTTGGGCTTGATAAGACCGACGATCATGTAAAAAGAAGTGGTCTTTCCCGCACCGTTGGGGCCCAGCAGTCCCACGATTTCCCCCCGGTTCACTTCGAGGGAAATCCCCTTGACTACTTTTCGTCCCTTATAGGACTTCATGATATTATCGGCTCTGAGTTTCATGTATTACATTTACTTATTCTGGTCTCCCCCTCTCCGGGCATACGCCTGGACACAAAAAACATGCCGGCATTGCCCGGTGCCATGCATTCCGGCACCTGTGCCGGGTATATTTAATCCTGCTCCACGCGTAAAAATACAAAAAACATCCTTTTTACCTTCCGGTCCGGATATACCTTAACAGCTCTAAGAAGTCTTTTCTTCCAGGGCATCCCAGAACTCATAGGCCCTCCGGAGATGCGGCACTACAATGGTACCGCCTACCAGCGTGGCTATTCCGAGCGCTTCGGTGACCTCTTCTCCCGAAAGTCCTGCCTTATGGCATTGTTCCAGGTGATATTTTACACAATCGTCGCACCGCAATACGGCAGAAGCTACCAGTCCCAGCAACTCCTTGGTACGCACATCGAGGGCCCCGGGCATATAAGCATTGGTATCCAGGTTAAAGATACGTTTTACCAGCTTGTTATTATCAGCCAGGATACGGTCGTTCATCCTGGAACGGTATGCATTAAATTCGTCTACAATATTTTCAGCCATATCCCTTTTGTCTTACATTTTACGCAGCGCTTCCTGTTCCTCTTTTTCCCTTTTGGCCTGTTTTTTCAGTACACGGGACGAAATAAAGATGCTCACCTCGTACAGGATCATGATCGGAATCGACACCACGATCTGGCTCGCGATATCGGGAGGGGTGATCACCGCAGAGAGGATCAGCACGATAACGAGCGACACCTTCCGCTGCTTCCTCAGGAATTCCGGCGTCACCAGCCCCACCCTGGTGAGGAAATAAATAAGTATGGGCAACTCGAAGATCAGTCCGCACGAGATCACCGAGGCCCTGATCGTAGATATATACGAACTCAGGTCGATATCGTTGTGCACCTCCTGGCTCACCTGGTAGGTCGCCAGAAAATTGATGGACAGCGGGGATATCACATAATACCCGAACAACACCCCGATAAAGAACAGCAATGAGGCAATAAAAATAAAGCCCCTGGCATTTTTTCTTTCGTTTTCATACAGTCCGGGACCTATGAATTTCCAGAACTCATAGAGCACATAAGGGAAAGCCAGTATGAACCCCGCCCAGATGGCGGTCCAGATATGTGCCGAAAACTGCCCGGCCATGGTACGGCTCTGTACCTGGAACGGCAGCTCCTTGTCGCAGAAAGAATCGTCCATCCCTATGGCCCTGGACATCTTACAGAAGAACTCATAGGTTACGAAATCAGATTTTTTCGGACCGAAAATGATGGTGTCAAAAATAAAGTCTTTGGCTATAAAGGCCACAACACCTACAATGACCACTGCCAGGGTAGCCCTTATGAGATGCCACCGGAGTTCTTCCAGGTGGTCGAGGAACGACATCTCCTCCTGATTCTTTTTCTCAGCCATTACAGTATTCCTTCTTTTATCAGATTATGCAGATGAAGGACCCCGGCATATCCCTTATCATCCTCTACCAGGAGCTGGGATATACTGTTCTTCTCCATCATCTCCATGGCATCCACGGCCAGCGCATCTGCCTCAATACTTTTCGGGTTTACGCTCATGATGTCCCGGGCCACGAGTTTACCGATATTGTCGTACCTGTTCAGCATCCTCCTGATGTCTCCGTCGGTAATCACTCCCACTATCTTTCCCTGTTCCGTTACAGCAGTGGCCCCCAGCATTTTCTCGGAGATCTCCACGATCACCTTTTTCACATCGGTATCCGGGCTCACTTCAGGCTGCATGTTTGCCGTTACGACATCCCTTACCCGCAGGTATAATTTTTTCCCCAGGGCCCCGCCGGGATGATACTTTGCAAAATCCTTGCTGGTAAACCCCCTCAGGTCGAGCAGGCATATGGCCAGTGCATCTCCGATAACCAGCTGGGCCGTGGTACTGGTGGTAGGCGCCAGGTTATTCGGGCAGGCTTCCTTTTCCACATAGGCATTCAACACGTAATCGGCCTGCTGCCCCAGCAGGGAATCCTTATTGGCCGTAATGGCAATAAGCGTATTGGCCCCGTTTTTGAGCAGGGGCACCAGCACCTTTATTTCGGGGGTATTCCCGCTTTTGGAAATACAGATCACCGTATCGTCTTTCTGGATGGTCCCGAGGTCCCCGTGAATGGCATCTGCGGCATGCATGAATACTGCAGGGGTTCCTGTCGAGTTCAGGGTAGCTACTATTTTTGTAGCTATAATCGCACTCTTCCCGATCCCCGTGATCACCACCCTTCCCGGACTTTCGAAAATATGAGTTACGGCACTTGAAAATTCATCATCTATCAAAGATTTAAGATGATTTATTGCGGTACTTTCAGTTTCAATTACTTTTTTTGCAACTGCTTTTATAGCCTCGTTATTACTCAAGATTTTTTTAAGGATTTATAATTTGTCAAAAATAAAGTTTGTTATATCTTTAGTTGTGCAAATGTATGTAAAATAGTAAAACGATAGAATGAGTTCAGTTGAAATTGACCTGCATAAAAAGTTAAAGCAATATTTCGGCTTTAACCAGTTCAAGGGATTACAGGAGGGCGTCGTAAAAAGCATAGTTGACAATCACAATACATTTGTGATCATGCCTACCGGGGGAGGCAAATCGCTCTGTTACCAGCTGCCTGCGCTGGTGAAAGAGGGTACTGCGATTGTGGTTTCCCCGCTTATCGCACTGATGAAAAACCAGGTAGATGCCCTGCGCGGCCTTTCGTCCAGTGAAGGTATTGCCCATGTGCTCAACTCTTCACTGACCAAAAACGAGGTAAGGACCGTGATGAAGGATATTTCGGAAGGCACGACAAAACTGCTGTATGTAGCCCCGGAATCCCTGACCAAGGACGAGTATATCGATTTTCTCCGTTCCGTGAAAATCTCGTTTGTCGCCATAGACGAAGCACACTGTATTTCGGAATGGGGGCATGACTTCCGCCCGGAGTACCGCAATCTGCGCAACATCATCAAGCGGCTGGGATACGATATTCCCATTATTGCGCTGACGGCTACGGCCACTCCCAAGGTACAGGAAGACATCCTGAAAAACCTGGGGATCACGGATGCCAACACGTTCAAAGCTTCTTTTAACCGTCCCAATCTCTATTACGAGGTCAGGCCGAAGACCAAGAATGTGGATGCCGATATCATCCGTTTTGTAAAACAGAACCAGGGAAAATCCGGGATTATCTACTGTCTCAGCAGGAAACGGGTGGAAGAACTGGCACAGACCCTGCAGGTAAACGGTATAAGTGCCGTTCCGTACCACGCCGGGCTGGATGCCAAGACCAGGGCGAGGCACCAGGACATGTTCCTGATGGAGGACGTAGATGTGGTGGTGGCTACCATCGCCTTCGGAATGGGCATAGACAAACCCGACGTACGCTTTGTCATACACCACGACATCCCCAAAAGCATAGAGAGTTATTACCAGGAAACCGGAAGGGCAGGAAGAGACGGAGGAGAAGGACACTGCCTGGCTTTCTATTCGTACAAGGATATTGAGAAGCTGGAAAAATTCATGGCCGGCAAACCGGTGGCCGAACAGGAGATAGGCCATGCTTTGTTACAGGAAATGGTGGCGTATGCGGAGACTTCCATGTCCAGGAGAAAATTTATCCTGCACTACTTCGGGGAAGAATTTGATGAAGTCAGCGGAGAAGGTGCCGACATGGACGACAATATCCGGAACCCCAAGAAGAAACACGAGGCCAAGGACGATGTGGTCAAGCTGCTCTCCGCCGTCAAAAACACCAACCAGAAATTCAAGGCCAAAGAGATCGTCAACGTGCTTACCGGGAAGGTAAACGCACTGATAAAATCGCATAAAACCGATGAAAAACCGTTTTTCGGGCTCGGAAGCGAAAAAGACTCCAAACACTGGATGGCACTGGTACGCCAGACCCTTGTGGCCGGGTTGCTGAGAAAGGAGATCGAAACCTATGGCGTGCTTTTCCTTACCCCTGCGGGCAGCGATTTTCTGGAACACCCGCAATCGTTCATGATGACCGAAGACCACACTTATGAAGATTCGGGCGAGGACGCCATAGTCACGGCAAAAAAATCGGGTACCTTAGCGGCCGATGCCACATTGCTCCGGATGCTCAGGGACCTGAGAAAACGGGAAGCCCGGAAACTCGAAGTCCCCCCCTTTGTCGTATTTCAGGACCCTTCCCTCGAAGACATGGCCCTGAAATATCCCATTGATATGAAGGAACTGCTCAACGTACACGGTGTGGGAGAAGGAAAAGCCAGGAAATACGGCAGGCCCTTTATAGAGCTCATCGCCAGTTACGTCAGGGAAAACGACATCATAAGGCCCGACGACCTGGTCGTTAAAAGTACCGGCGCCAACTCGGCGCTGAAACTGTACATCATTCAGAATGTAGACCGCAAGCTCCCCCTCGACGATATTGCCCGGGCCAAAGGGCTGGAAATGAATGATTTCATCAAGGAAATGGAACAGATCGTCTACAGCGGTACCAAACTGAATATCAATTACTGGATAGACGAGATCCTGGACGAGGACCAGCAGGAAGAACTCCAGGAATATTTCCTCGAAGCCGAAACCGATAAAATATCCCTCGCCATGGAAGAATTTGACGGGGATTATGAAGATGAAGAAATACGGCTGTACCGTATCAAGTTTATCAGTGAAGTCGCCAATTGATTTTCCCTCTATATACAGTCCCCAACTGTCCGCTCCCTTTCTTACCATAACCTATCCTTCTTCAAAGCCGATTTGCCCAACAATGTCATTCTGCTGTAAATCCGGAGATATTCTTAGCCCTCCCAACTTCAGACTTCGTGCTTTCATATTGCCCCTTTTTGCATATATTTGACAAATTTTTTAACAAAAAGAGCCTGAAGCGTATAAAAAGTCCGGTCCCATTGTATTTAAGGACTTTTTCCAAACAGGCTCCCAGTGTCCATAAAAAACATAAAAACTAAGGAATGAGAAAATTAGTTTATCTGGCCCTGTCGCTGGCCTTTGCCTGCAACAGCTCTCAAAAGGCAACAACACCTATCCAGAAAAAAGCCGATTACGATCCGGTACCTTATGCCGGTACCATTACCCGGGAAGAACTCAAAGACCACCTGTACACCTATGCTTCCGACGAGTTCGAAGGCAGGGAAACGGGAAAACCGGGCCAGAAAAAGGCGGTGGAATACCTGAAAAAACACTATGTAGACCTGGGCATCCCCGCTGCACAGGGGAACGGTGACTATTTTCAGAAGGTTCCGCTTATCATCAGTACCATGCCCGAAGGTACGGCAAGTGTTTCGGGACAGCAGTTTCAGATAGGGGAAGACCTGGTCGCTTTACAAGCCCCTGCCCGGAAAGAATACACTGCCGATGAGATCGTATATGCCGGTTATGGCATCGATACCCCCGAATACTCCGATTTCGACGGTATTGACGTGCAGGACAAAATTATCGTTATCGCTGTCGGAGAACCTAAAAACGACGATGGCACCTATGTTATTTCCGGTACGGCCACACCTTCCAAATGGTCTGACCTGAAAATATCACTTCCGGACCGGCTGGACATTGCGGATAAAAAAGGGGCCAAAGGCGTCCTTATCTTTGACGGGTCGCTGTACACGATGATCCTCCAGCAATACAATTTCATGAAAACCCGTTCCGCCGGCGGACGCATGCAGCTCGACGCCGAAGAAGACAATGATTTCTTCTATGCCTTCGTAAGCCCGGAAATGGCCGGAGCCATTGCCCCGGACCTGGAAAACATGGAAAGCGGTGCTGCGGTCAAAACCGATTTCAGGATCACCTTTACCAGTGAATCGGAACACATCGATTCTGAAAATGTAGTAGCCTATATCAAGGGATCTGAAAAACCGGAAGAATATGTGGTGATCTCCTCGCACCTGGACCATATCGGGGTGAACGACGACGGGCAGATCAATAACGGTGCCGACGACGACGGTTCGGGAACGGTTGCGATGCTGGAAATAGCCCAGGCATTCAAAAAAGCGGCAGACGACGGCAACGGCCCGAAAAGATCGGTGGTATTCCTGCATGTTACCGGCGAAGAAAAAGGATTACTGGGGTCTGATTACTATACCAGGAAACCCGTTTTCCCGCTCGAGAACACCGTTACCGACCTCAATATCGACATGATAGGGCGCATAGACCCGAAAAGGGAGGGAGACCGCAATTATGTATACCTCATAGGATCGGACAAGCTGAGTACCGAACTGCACAACCTCTCTGAGGAAGTCAATAAAAAATACTGTAACATAGAACTGGACTACACCTTCAACGACGACAATGACCCCAACCGCTTTTATTACAGGAGCGACCATTACAATTTTGCAAAAAACAACATTCCCGTGATCTTCTATTTCAACGGGACCCACGACGACTACCACCAGCCCGGAGACACTCCCGACAAGATCAACTACGATCTCCTGGAAAACCGCGCACGACTGGTATTCCACACTGCCTGGGAGGTAGCCAACCGCGACAAGCGGCTCGTGGTAGACAAAGCCATGCCGGAAGAATAGTTTTTCGTATTCCCGCATCAAGACAAGACCGCACTGAAATAACAGGCGGTCTTTTTTGGTTTATGGAATTGCTATGGTTATTAGGTTATTGGGTTATTTAGTCAACACGCAATAACTCAGTAACTCAATAACTCAGTAACTCAATAACTCAGTAACTCAATAACTCAGTAACCCAATAACTCAGTAACTCAATAACCCAAGGATAAAAAATACCTGAAACGAGGGATGGGAATAACCCCTTTTCTCCCCTATATTAGCAGCAATATTTTACGCGAAATACGACCATAATGACAGAAGTATTTATCACAGATGATCATCCCATAGTACTGGACGGGCTCAGGAATCTCCTGGAAACCAGCGAAGACATATTGCCCGCCGGCATCTTCCAGAACGGCACAGACACCCTGAAAGCCCTGAAGGAAAGGGAACCGGACGTATTGCTGCTCGACATCAACCTTCCCGATATCAACGGAATAGAGCTGAGCAAACAAATACACGACACCTATCCCGAACTGAAGATCATCATTCTCAGCGTACACAACGAAAAAGCCGTAATACGAAGTGTACTGCAAAACGGCGTAAACGGGTACGTCCTCAAAAACTCCATTGGCGACGATATCCTGGAAGCCGTCCGGAAAGTGATGGACGGAGACCTCTACATGTGCCGGCAAACCCGGCAGATCTACGAAAGCGAGGACAGCAACGGGCCGGATGTGATCCCGAAGATCACCCGCAGGGAAAGGGAAATACTCCAGCTGGTCACGGAAGGGTACACTTCCGCGCAAATTGCAGACAAACTGTTTATCAGCCCGTATACCGTAGAGACACACCGGAAGAACCTGATGGAAAAATTTGACGTCAACAACATGACAGCGATCATCAGATACGCTACGGAGTTCAAATTGTTATAATGGTTATCGTTGTATTCAGACAACGCGTAATAACCAGACATTCTTCAACAAAATCAACGTTACTTTTAAGAAACTGCGGAACCGGAATTGACATTCATCAGGCACTCAATAGTTATGGTAGTGCCTTTCCCCTTTTCGGATAAGATATCCATATCGCCCCCCAGAAACTCTACCCTGGCTCGGATATTGGTCCATCCCGCACTGCGTTTTCCGGAAATGGCCTCCATGTCAAAACCGACGCCATCGTCTTCCACAGTCAGGAATATCTTGTCTTCTACCTGTTGTAACTGTACGTAGATCAGGGATGCCCTGGCGTGTTTTATCGCATTGTTTACCAACTCCTGCATAATGCGGTAGACCACCATCTGCCTGGAATGGTCCATATCATTCGTATAATTGAAAACACTGCAGTCCATACGTATCCGGGAATTCCTGAACCGTTCGCAATACTCCTTTATCGCCTCTCCCAACCCGTATCTTATCAGTATCTCCGGCATCATACTATGGGCTATACGGCGCAATTCATTAACGGCATCATCCAGGTGTTCCATCGTCTTGTCCATCAGCCCCTGCCCCTTGGCTTCGGTAAGTATATTTCGCACTGCCGACATTTCAATTTTGATTCCCGACAACAGTCCGCCAAGCCCGTCGTGCAGGTCCCGGGCCAGCCTGCTCCGTTCCTGCTCCTGCCCTTCCAGCATGGCAGAGAGCAGGGCTATGTGGTTTTTCTGCTCTATTTCTCCCATTTCCATGAGGTGGAGCTGTTTCTGCTGCTTCATGGCCCTGGTACGTTGCTGATTGGCATAAAACAGGAAGATCACAGCGATAAACCCGATAATGGTAAGGCCTATATAAAGCTGGTTCAGCTTTTTTCCATACACCAGTTTTTCCTGGAGCACTGCCAGCTCCCGTTCTTTTCTGCTGGCCTCATACTGGGCTTCCAGTTTCTGAGCGAGCGCCATTTTCTCCATGTCGAACTTATCGGTATATTCCCGCACATACTGCTTGTAATATTGAAGTGCCTCGGCAGGTTTTCCCTGTTTTTCCCGGATCATGGAAAAGTACTGCGATACCTTGGGTACTATCCGCTGGTTGGCAACCGGGTCTTCATGTACGGAAATAGCCGCATTGCCCACCAGGAATTCTGCCCGGGTATAGTCTTCTTCAGAGATGGCATAATCGGCCAGCATGATATAACTCCTGGCCAGTACCGAATGCTCCCCGATACGACGCGCTTCCTCCACGGCCATATCGAGATAGTTAAACACGGAATCGCGATAAGACACCGGCAGATACCCCGAATATATTTCAGCGATATGGTAAGCGGCCACCGGCAAACGGGAAAGGTGTATCACCCGGTCGCGATGGCGTTCCAGCACGTTTACCGAATGTTTGTAGTAATACAGTGCCGAATCGCGGAGGTGTTCCCTCGACATATCCTTTGTAAAACGGTCGAAAAAGCTATGGGCCTTTAACTGAATGGCCGTGGTCATGGCATCGGGATCTCCGCTTTTCCGGGCATCCTCCATACACAGGGCGGCATATTTACGCTGGTTCTGGGTATCACTCCACTGGCCATAGATATCTGATATATCAGCATATACCTCACTCCGCCATTCGTATTTTTCAGTCCCTTCCAGGTCTTCCAGGGCCCTGAACAGGTCGATAATGGCCTCCCGGAGCTTATTTTCCCTGACCATCAGCCGGCCCCTGGTGTACTGTACATATCCCAGGACCGCCTTATGCGAGGTATTCTTTACATAATAGACAGCACTATCCATACTCTCTCCCGCCTGTAACATCTGGTCGTCACCGGCGTAATACCGGGCAAGAACCGCAAACAGGAAAGCCTTATAGTGCTTGTCTTCAAGGTGGTCGGCAAGCCTCAATGCCCGTTGTATCATCTCAAAACCATCCTTGTGTTCCCTCCGGTAGTATACCACCTCGGCCAGTCTTGCCATGGTCATTATCCTTTCCGGCTCCGACAGGTTCCGCCGCGCAAGTTCCAGCCGGAGGGAATCCTCCACAATATGCGCTTTGACCGGCAGGGCAGCCCCCAGCGCCAATCCCAGAAAAAGCCATAGGGCAAACGAAGCGGGTGATATTTTATACAAGAGGTTCCTGAACATTCGTAAATTATTATTTGAGAAACGGTTTCCGAAAATATGGCTGTTATACCTTCGTACAAAGGTACCCGGGCACGGCATCATGTACAATCCCAGAAAAAGGGTATTTTAGGGAGTATCGGTCTTCCCGTGAGGGACCTCATCCTTCCCCTGCACTGCTGCGGGAAGCCCGTCTTCCAGGTTGGGCAACGGCGCTCCTACCGTAAATTGCTGAGTGGTAATACGCATGGTATAAAAACTTCTCTTTCTCTCGGCTTCCAGCACTATACTTTCTGTAGATGCGAACATGTTTTCGGTAGGTACTTCCCAGAACCCCCACTGCGTCCCTGCCGACCATATGGTTTCCCTGCTGCCATCGGTACGCGTCCAGCGCAACACGGGCTGCCCCAGGAGAATATCTTCCTCGGAAGACATGGTTTCCAGGCTGTCCTGTAGCGATTTCGGGACAGGTACGGGCTCAAAAAAAAGCCGGAAGGCTTCGGGTATACCCGCTTCATCTTCAGATATCACCCCGTCTTTCAGATCATATACTACCGTCCGCCCTGGGGTACGTACCGTGAGATTTCCCTCGAAGGTCAGTTCAAAACGACATTCGCCGGGATTTACATAATGCCCCGTCATGCCAAAACCCCACGATTCCACCCGCTGTACGATCTTGTCCTTATGTATGCTAAGGCGATATCGTCGGGTACCCAGCAGGTCTATTTCCTTTTTCGAAAGGCCCGACACCTTTTTTCCGGCATCCTCACATATTCCTACCGCATCGAGATAACGTTGCCTGATAATATTGTTCCCGTCATCATCTACAGTCTCCATACGCTGATCCACATAGATATCCGGAACTTCATCGGTACCACACGAAAAAAGCAATAACACAACACCCCCGGTAAACAAAAGGCGTAAAACCTGTAACGGGGTGTGCATATTCATGAGGTAACGGTTGTTGTTTTTCGTGGCAATCACGGGGTAAAAATACTTTTTTTCAACAAAACACAGCCTAATAATCATGGTTTTATACACTTCCCCGGAAAGAGATCACTCCCCGGCACAAGCCTGGCTTTGCTTCTCAGAATAATAAACAACCCGGATGTCCGACACCCGGGCTGCCTCCTGTTTTACGGGTAAATTCATTCTTCATGAAAAACGGACACCGAAGGGAAGTAGTAGCCTTCATAGGCCTTTTCTTCCTTTCTGCCGGCAGTGTGTGCGTCGTACAGGAGAAGCAGATTATTACTGAAACTCTCTCCGAACCCTTTATTTACGGTATTGACCACCAGGGTTTCCGCGTTCCGGTCATACCCTATTCCCGAACCATAAGTAACCCGTTCTCCGGGCAGGGTTACAAAGGGAGAAGACAGGGAAGCGGTATCTCCGGTATAGCGATAAATCTCATTTCCCCCGCTAAACGCACTGTTCTTTGCAATATACACCTCCGTATCTCCCGCGGTAATAGACCCCGGGTGCCAGGCTCCCCACGAACCGTGGGCCTGGAACCCGAGTTCCACTTCCACGGTCTCCAGAGAAAACGGTTCTACTCCTATAAGCCGGGTACCCCCGGCCATCCATACCCTGCCGTCGGCGGTCTGTGCAAACCCTGTAACGATCCCCGGTATGGTCTTTTCTATTTCCAGGGAAGAAGCGTTCAGGATTATGGCGCCCTGGCTTTGTGAAAGGACAAAGACATGGTTACCTGCTTTTATCAGGTCGCCGGTCTGCCCGTCAATACCTTCTACCCTACTGCCCATTTCCAGCGGCTCCAGGTTTAAGTTATACAGCCCGTTGCCCGAACTCACCAGCCCCCGGCTGTTATCCAGTCCCGCAAAAGCACGCCAGTCATTACCGCCCTGTGCCGGTATTCTTCCTTTCTCTTTCAAAGAATAGGCATCTGCCACCACCAGGGGGCCGCCTACTTTTGAAAGGAGAAAGAGCTGTTCATTATGGATCGTTCCGAACTGCAGCGTGGAACTTACAGGTAACAGGTCCTTGTCCGGGTTGGCCTTTACGAACACACTGTCCTCCACAGCCCCGGTATCGTACCGGTAAAAACTTAAGGTACCCGTTCCATGCCCGAACCAGCCTTCGTTAACAATAAAAAAACCGTTTTCATATCCTCCGAGAGTATGGATCTTATAGACGACAGCGGCTTCATCCTCATCATTTGTAACGGTAAAAGATATTTCATAATCTCCGCGCTCGGCAGGCTCAAAGGTAAAAACGGAGTCCTTTCCCACTTCTTCGCCGGCAATCATCCAGCGGCAAGAAACCGAACTCCCGGACTGCCATTGAGGCTGTAGTGTAATGGTCTGCCCCAGGGTAAGTGTATCCTGTAGCTTCTGTTCGATGATCACCACGGAATCCCGGGGCACTTCAACCTCTCCCCCGGGGTTTCCTGAGGGATCATCTTCCGTAAAGTTATCATCATCGCTGTCACATGCCACAAAACCGGCAAAAACCAGCAGGCATAGTATGCGGATTATATATCTGGTATGTTTCATTGCTGTAAATTTTATTCGTTGTTTTTTTATGGCATATTAAGATCGGAAACCCCGAGGATCTCGGTAGACAGTTCTCCCAGCCATCCCATATTGGCCTGTATACCGGTCTGTACCCGGATAAAATCGATACCTTCCAGTGATACCTTATCGCCATTTTCATCCATAGCATCCGAAATATCGATCTCATCGCCTCCCTGGATATTATCGGCATATCCGTAATCGAAGGGTGCGCTGGTTATGTATGAAGGATTGCTCATATCAATATTCACAGAAGGCAACAGGGTACCCTTAAGCGTATAACTGTCTTCTTCTATCCATTCCGGGTAATAGGGCTGCTGGTGAAAAGCATTGACAGCCACTTCCCCGCTGTTGCCCCGGTTATCGGTCCACGGTACACTTTGTGCAGGGTCCCCTGGCCGGTAGTATGTCACTTCATAATCGCGGGTAGCCCCTTCCATATCGTGAGCGCTTCCCTTTATCTCATACCAGGTGTCATCAGGCAATCCGTTGCCGTTCTCGTCGGCCATCACATAGATAATACCGGGTTCGGAAAAATTGCTCATCGCATTGTTGGCAAACAGGATATCCGGCTCTCCTTCCCTGTTGATCACCGTATGGTCGAAGCCGAGTACGATACTTCCTCCCCAGGCCCCGAGGGTCACCATCCCGGTTTTACCGAGAATCCCCTCGGCGCTTTCAAAATTACCCGGGCTCTTGTTCATAAACTGCCCCGGGGCAGGGCGATATTCGAAAAGTTCAGTGACATAGCGGTTGCTGTCCCCGGTCACCGGACGGATATTAAGGGGAACTGTAATTTCAAATTTCCTTGTCACTTCTCCCCCATCGTTAAAAGCGCGGTATACCAGGGTATGTTTACCGCTTATTACCGCTTCAAAAACATACCGGTTACCGGAAGCGACCAGCGAATCGTTCAATATCCATTCTTCTTCATATACCAGTTGATCTAAGTTGCCGGAAACAAACTCCAGCTGTTCCCCGATAGGGATTTCCAGTGACGTATCGGTTACCGACAGTGCTACCCTGGGTTTTATGGGGATAAGCTCATCATCCCCTGTACAGGACCCCGTAAAAACGGCCATTACAGCGCTGCATACATAAAGGGCAATGCTTTTACCCAGTGTGTTCTTTGTGTTCATTTCTTTTAGATTAAATAGTTAGTTATTGTAAGCGTCCTTATTTTACAAAAGCTATATGTGCCGGAATATCACCTGTGACCTGTGTCCATTTTAATGTACCATCGGGGTTAAAGCAATACAGGGTTCCCGGGCTTACGTAATCTTTGGCATCGGTAAGCAGTATTTCACCGTTCTCAGGATTAATGGCTATACCATAAGGAACCTCTATGTTTTCCTGAGTTTCATCTTTAATAAACATTTCGTTGATTATTTTCTCCGTACGCGTATCGATCATGCTGTACGAAACCACATTTTCATTGGTGTGATAATTAAATTCGGTGCTATAGGCATAGAGTATCCCGTCATGAAGGGTCATGTTGCTCACTCCAAGGTCAAAAACCTTTTTTACGGTATCTGCCGCTACCACGTACAAACTGGAGGGTATATCGTAATAATCACCTCTAGAAGAGACATACAAATCTCCGTAACTATCGACCTTTACTCGGTGCAGATTGATCCCCAGTGCTATACGCTTCTCCTCTTTAAATGATACTATATCGATCACGGAAAGTGTATTCTCATAATCCGGTGGACTATACCCCCCGGAATTGGCCACATAAAGTTTTCCGTTATACCCGGCCAGCTCCTCCGGTTGTCTTCCCACTTCTACCGTACGGGTAATTTCCAGGCTGGTAGTATCGATCTCGGCCACCATCCCGTTGGGGGCATCGGGGTCTATGGCCACTTCTCCGAGATAGGCGCTCAGGTAGGCCTTCCCCCCGTAAAAAGTGATATAGCGGCAGTTCTGCACATCTATTTTCCCCAGCCGTTTCCCGGTATGTACATCGAGTACTTCCACCTTATTGGAAACATTGACCACCACATAGAGTTTGGAGCCATAGACGGCAATATCGTTCCCCACATCGCCCAGCCCGCCTACCAGGCCGGGATTGGCCTTGCTGAACACATTCCTGGTATAGGTGCCGGAGCCGTAATCGTAAAAATCCAGCGACGCTTTATTCGCCCCCATATTACCTTCGTTCAGCAGGTAAAAGCCATCGGTATATGTTCTTTCCTCTCCTTTTTCTTCGGGATCAAAAGTGTCGTCGTTACGGCAGCCCGCCACCAGGATCACTCCGCAAAAAAACAGGTACCTGAAGTGTACTATATTTTTCATTTGTATTGGTTATTGAGTTATTCGGTTATTAAGGTTATCAGGCATCGTCTGAATAACCGAATAACCTGATAACTTAGTAACTGCTCCGTGCTCCTTCCCTTCTTCACAGGGTATAGTTCAGCACAATACGATAAGAACGCCCCGGCATGGGGAAATTCCTGATCACATCGTAATATTGGTTCAAAAGGTTATTGATCTCGACGGCAACCTCCATTTTGTTTCCGAAAACATTCATTTCATGCCTTGCAGCCATATCATGGGTATACCAGGGCTGCAGGTAATTCGACGGGATATTGGCCTTCTGGCTATAGCGTTCGCCGGTGTATATAAAGCTGTAATTGAGCTGCCATTTGCGGTATGCTGCCGAAATACCGGCGCTTCCGCTGTGCACCGGGATATAGGGGATCTGGTCTCCGTATGCCGAACTTCCGGGAGTTACATCAAGCGCTTCCTGCCAGGTAAAGCTGAGCTGTGCCCCGTATACCAGTCCCCACCCGGTTTCCCCGGACAGCTTTGCTTTCGCCTCTATTCCCGTGGTTTCCACCTTTCCCAGGTTGAGCATCGTCCACCGGAACAGGTTGGTTCCCGGTACGGCAACGATCTTGTCCCTGATCCATATCCTGTAAACATCGCCCTGAAGTTCCAGCAGGTATGTTCCGGGGTGGTACCTATAGGAAAAGCCGGCATTGAGCTGTCTGGTATATTCCGGTTTTAAAAAAGTATTGCCTATAAACGTGTAATAGAGGTCATTGAACGTCGGCATCCGGAAGATACGCTTGTAAAAAGCCCTTAACCTGAAATCCGGGTTACCGAACGGTTGCCAGCCCGCCATCAGGGTGGGGGTAAATTCCTGCCGGTCTTCCGCCCCTTTATAATACCGTACCCGGTCTTTGACCGTGGTACTCAGCAACCCCGCCTGTATGTTTAACCGGGGCAGGTCTATATTGGTGGTCAGTGCCACCAGGTAATTGTTCCGTTCAGGGTAGGCAAAGCGGTACAGATTGGCATCCAGGGTATTGTTTTCGTAATCCACGGCCAGTCCCAGTTTCCAGAAACCGGTGAACCTATACGTATTGGACAGGGAAAAATAAAGGCTTTCCTGGTGGTACCTGTTATCCAGAAAGCCGGAGGTCGTCACCATTTCCGGGTCGAGGTAACGGCTGTAATCCTTGCTGTATTTCCCCCGGAATACCACGGAATAACGTTCGCTTACCTGCTGCCGGAACTCACCCTGGAGAAAACTGTTCCTGTCCCACAGGCGCTGCGCCCGGTAAAACCTGTTGGCCACTACCGCGCCGGGCAGTCCTCTTTCGGAATCGTAATGATAGTATTTCAGGAACCATTTGCTGTTGAACCCCGTGGTACCGTAAAGTGCCCCTTCTACCCGCCAGGCATTGATATCGGCATTTTCCCTGGTGGCCGTAGTGTCGTAAACACCATTGGTAAACCGGTATTTATAACGCCCATGTGCATAGGTATAGGCCGTGCTCAACCGGGCCGAAAGGTAGTCGCTGATCTTGTAATCAAGATTGAGATAAGGATTTGCCAGTCCGAATGAACCCGTTTTTATTCCCGCGTGAAGATGATAGGTCTCGCCCGCTGCAAATTCCGGTTTCCGGGATTGCAGGTATATGGTGCTGGCCGATGCATAGGCTTTTGCCGACTGCCCCGCGTCCGGGCGCTGGCCGTTGTAAAGGGCGATCTCTTCCATATTGTCCAGGGCATACTTGCCCAGGTCTACCTGCCCGTTCTGGGCATTCCCGAGACGGATACCGTCGTAAAACACCCCGGTATGCTCGGTGCCCATACTGCGTACATTGATGGTCTTCAGGCCGCCCACCCCGCCGTAATCCTTAAGCTGCACCCCGCTGAAATACCTGACGGCATCGGCTACCGAAAGGCTGTTCAGCTTTTTCAACGCCTCTCCCGTCAACACCTGTACCGGTACAGGAGCCGTATGTTCCGGCAGTTTTCGCTGTTGCCACAGCACCACCTCTTCCAGCTGGCGGTACTCCGTAAGGCTATCCTTTTCCTGGGCATATCCCGCATAAGCGGCAAACACCGGCAGGCACCCCCACAGGTAACGCCATATTGCAGTACATCTGTTGTTTTTAGCTGACATCTCCCGTATCAAACCTATTTATATGGCCGGGACGACGGAAAGTAAAAGGATACGGATATCCTCATATTCCGGCTTCAATCCCCGAAAGCCATGAATAAACCATATAAACCGGCAGGTATTCTGACTTGCTCCCTCCCCCGGCCTTCCCATTCCTCTCCGGAACAGTGGCCATTAAACGGGTTCGGTTTTTACGAGCTTACAGCTGCGGGACAGTTCCGGATTCACACCGGATTCCCTTTTAATACCGGTGCAGGGCACCGGTAACCGATTTTCGGCAAAGATAGTTTATTTTGGCGAACCGGGGAACGCGGGTCTCATAGAACCGTCAGTTACGGGCTTAAAGCCAGTATTTTCAGTCTGTCACAGGAGTCTGCAATTCCGGGAGAATCCGGGCATAATCGAATCCGATGTGATGGTGATTATAGAAAAAAAACACAGATCATTATTCAGCTTTTATTTCCAGTAAAGCGACCTTCAGATTATGGTTCTGAACAGGGAGTTCATATCATTCCTGTACTATATGGGCCAATAAATTAATGGTCACTCCGTTAGGGTCCTTTATAAAAAATCGCCTTACTCCCCAGCTTTCATTGGTAATCGGATAGACAATTTCAATATTTTGCTTTGTAGCACGCTCATACCAATGATCTATACCGGAAACTTCAATGGATAAGAATACCGCTGAATTATCCGGACTTTTGTCCTTTTCATTCCGGAATACGGATATTTGCGCAGTGGTATTTTCTACAGATACAAAAGTCAGTATCCATCCCATATCCATGGCCAGTTCCATGCCTAAAAAATCTACATAAAATTTCTTACTCTTTTCTATGTCATCCGAATAGATATTCGGCACAATTCTTCGCATGTTTAATGATGTTTTTATGTGTAAGCGGTGACCAATGCTGCGTAATATACAAATATACACAATGATCTATTTCCTTTTACGGACTATCAATGCACATGACACCCTGTCCCGGTTACTTTAAGCATATAGCTGACAAGAATGATACTCCCGGTGATATATACCAGTATTCTAAGGCAGTGCTCCTTAACTCCGGTTGGACGGTTCTTCTGCCATAGGGCAAGGGCAAAAAGCAGTAATAAGGGAATGGTGGCGGGATACAGCTCCAGGCTTTTCCCGAAATTGCCCTGCAGCAGGGCCAGCAACGACCTCTGAAAACCGCAGCCGGGGCAGTCGAGCCCTGTAAGCCACTTTACAGGACAGGGTATAAGATGATGCCGAAGCCAGTGCCAGATCTCAGACATGTCATAAAATGATCATAAAGCCCGGATGTTGGTGTCCGGGCTTTCTGTTTACTATATCGTCCTGCTTTGTTCTTTTGCAGGCTTTCTATATTTCCGGGTCTATCACCTGAGCCTCCTGTGCAGACGGCCCCTGGTAACGGGCATCTCCGAAACCGAGAATGGGGAAAAACACAAATGGCAGCAGCACGAGCCCGATAGTAAATCCTTCGCTCTTTCCGAAACTTTTACTCAACAGGTTGGTGATCCACACCTGAGCCACGATATTGACGCAGGGTAGCAGCAACAGCACGATCCACCACATGGGTTTCCCTACGATCTCTATGAGTACCACAATATTGTATATCGGTACGATCGCGGCCCACCCGGGTTTTCCGGCTTTTTCAAAAACCTTCCACATTCCTGCTATGAGAAGTACTATTATTGCCAGGTAAATTACCATCCCAATAAGTCCGGCTACCGCGCCGATCTGATCATTTGTTTCCATTTTTACTACCGTTTGAAGTTTTTAGATTATGTATGCTGCAAAAATAGCAAAAACCACAAACCGTACACCATCCCCGAAAACAAGTATTTTAACCGGATCGGGGAAAGATCTCTACCTGGGCACAAGAGCTTCAACAGCATAACGGAAGTCCCGGAGATTTAACTGCGTTGAGCCCTTCGGGGTTCTCCTATCCCGATGCTCGGGACAGACTGTCGGAATGACAACCACGAACCTGTTCAGAGTCATGAGCCCCCCCCCATCAACAACTTGTAAACCAGCACACTAATAACTAACAACTACGAACTAAGAACTAAGAACTACACCCCCTAATGTACCGCCGAGGCATCAACTTTCCCGGAGCCCTTTCTGATGAGCAGTACAAAAGGTACGCAGACCAGGAACAACACCCCGAGGTACATAAAGATATCCATATACGACAATACGGTACTCTGCCTGGTAATGGCCCCTTCCAGCAACTGGTAGGCCTTGTTCAGCGATTCGTTGATGCTGTACCCCTTGCTGATAAACATCTGCTGGTAGGCATTAATGCGCTCCTGTACTTCAAAATCGGCCCCGTTAAGATTGGGGATGAGGTTTACCCGGTGCTGTTGTCCCAGCCGGGCCACAAAGGTGGTAATAATGGCAATCCCGAACGAACCTCCCAACTGCCTCATCATCCCGGTAAACGCCGCTCCCTCTCCGATATCCTTTCCCTTAAGCGTGGACAGCGACAGGGTGGTTATAGGCACAAACAGCAGTCCCAGTCCGATACCCCTGGTGACCAGCGGCCAGAAAAAATGTTCCGCCCCGGTATCGGGGGTCATCATCAAATACATCCAGTAGCTGTAAATAAAGAATATGGCAAACCCGCCCGCAGCGAGATATTTTTGCGATACCCCGCGTTCCAGCAGCTTACCGATCACCGGCATCATAAGCCCCGTGGTGATGGAACTCGGGATAAGCAGCAGCCCCGCATCGGTAGCCGTCCATCCCAGTATGGACTGGGTATAGATAGGAATGATAAAAGTAGACCCGTACAGGCCAAAACCGAGGATAAAGGTAAGCATCGTACCCATTCTCAGGTTGTAATTCCTCAATACCCTGAGGTTTACGATGGGATGCTCATACACCAGTTCACGCCATATGAAAAGCACGAGCCCGAAGACCGATACTATACTGAGAATAACAATGGTAGCATCTGAAAACCAGTCGTCCTGCTGCCCGTGTTCCAGTACAAACTGCAGCGAACCGATAAAGGAGGCCAGGAATACGATGCCCCACCAGTCGACCTGGCTGGCCCTGAGCTTTTCTCCGTATTTCGGGCTTTTTACATAGAGCATGGTAAGGAATGTAGCTATAATACCTATGGGCACATTGATATAGAAAATATAGGGCCATGAAAAATTATCGACCAGGTACCCCCCCAGCGGCGGACCCAACGTGGGGCCTACGATAACTCCCATACCATAGATGGCCTGGGCCATGCCCCGTTTTTCCAGCGGGTAGCTTTCCGTAATAATGGTCTGGGCGGTAACCAGCAGTGCACCGCCTCCCATTCCCTGGATAAAGCGAAAGAGCACCAGTTCCCATATATTGGTGGCATTACCACATAAAAAGGAGGTCACCGTAAAGATAATAATGGACGCTGCAAAATAATTCCGCCTGCCGAACTGTTTGGAAAGCCAGCTCGTCATGGGGATAATAATGACATTGGCGATCGCATAGGCGGTAATTACCCAGGCAATGTCGTTCAGCGACGCCCCGAGGCTTCCCCTCATATCGTTGAGGGCCACATTGACGATAGTGGTATCTATGATTTCCAGGAGGGCACACAAGATGGCAGTAATTGTGATAATCGCCCTCCGGAAACCATATTCTACCAGGTCATTTTCGTTTGTTTCCTGTATTTCAGCCATAGCTTATTTTAAATGCACGTCTACGAATACGTTCATCCCGGAACGCAGGCGGGCCAACTTTTCCTGATCGTTACCGGGAGCAAAATCTATTTTTACGGGAAGCCTCTGTACGGTTTTCACAAAGTTCCCGGTGGCATTATCCGGGGGCAGCAGCGAAAACCGGGCACCCGTTGCAGGAGAGAATGCGGTAACTTCAGCTTCGAATTCCTCCCCGGGGTAGGCATCGACCTCTATGCTTACCTTTTGCCCCGCTCGCATCTTGTTGAGCTGGGTTTCCTTGAAATTGGCCACCACCCAGAGGTCATGGGTGTTTACCAGGTAGAACAACGACTGTCCCGGGCGGACAAACTGCCCTTGCTGCAGGTCTACCGCAGACAACTGCCCGTCTATGGGTGCCGTAACCACGGTATACCCGAGGTTGAGCAATGCCGCATCCAGGTTGGCCTGTGCACTTTCCACATTGGCTTCGGCCACAATCACCTGCTTTTCGGATATTTCGGTCTGGGATACGGCAGCACTGTGCTGGCTGCTGGTAGCCTTTTGCCGGCTCTGCAGGATCTTTAACTGCTGCTCTGCCTCATCCCTGGCCGCAAGGGCCTGTTCGTATTGCTGGGCCGTAATGGAGTGATTCTCATACAGGTTCTTAAACCTTTCGTAATCCTTGTTTGCCCTCCACAACCGTGTCCTGGCAGTTTCTATATTGCCCCTGGCCGACTGCACCTGCGATCCGGAAGCTGCGGCATTGGCCACATACGAACCTATGCTGGCCTTTGCCACAGCGAGCTGGCTTTCGGCCGCTGCCAGGCCGGCACGGGCCTGCTCCAGCCTCACCTTGTAGTCCTGGTCGTCGATCACAAAGAGGGTATCTCCCTTCTTTACCGTTTCGTTATCGGTAACGTAAACCTTTTTTACATATCCTTCAACACGGGGTATCACCGGGTTCATCCTGGCTTCTATCTGTGCGTCGTCGGTAGTTTCGTGTGAAAAGGAATGTATTAATTTGTATCCGCCGTATACCGCACCTACTGCCACCAGTACAGCGATAATGATCACAAATTTCTTATTGGTCTTTTTCTTCTGTTCCATTTTCTGAAAAATGATTTGTTTATTGATTTATATGGTTAGTCAGCGTACCCTGTGCAGTCAGGAATTCGTAATACTTACGGGTGATCTCCGCCCTGGCATAGGCCAGGTCTATTTTTGACTGCAGCTGCTGTATATCGGCCTCCAGGAGATCGTTGGTATCTACCAGCCCGTTGTCGTACTTGTCCTTTACGATACGGTAATTCTCGGTGGCCTGTTCCTGCGATTCGGTATACACCTCGTATTTCCTGATGGCGAGCCTGTAATCTTCAAGAGCATTTCTGACCTGTATATCTACCTGGTCGGCATACCGGTCGAGGGAATACTGAAGTTCCGTAGCCTTGCTCCGTGCTTTTTTAACATCGCTTGCGGACTTGAAAATATCCGAGATGTTATAAGACACCCCCAACCCGAAATTCATCGCATTGGTCACGGTCAGGGCATTGTGTATATCGGCGGCGACATAGCCGCCTACGAGTTGTACCGAGGGAAAGACCTTACTTCGGGCCACCCTGATCTCGTCTTCCGCGGCCTTTTCCTGGTAGCGAAGGGCTTCGAGATCACTTCGGGAAACCGCCACGCTGTCTGACAGGGCAACAGGGGCCATATCGAGTTCGCCCTCGCTCACCTCAACAGCAGTCCCCTCCGGCAGCTTCAGAAGTGTAACCAGCCTGTAATGGAGGATACGCTCATTTTTAAGGGCCTCTTCAAGGGTCACCCTTACATTGGATTCCTGTAATTTGGCCTTTAAAAGGTCGTTACGGGCCAGCAGGCCGTTCTCTTCCATAGCCGTAAAATCCTTTACCCGCTGTTCCGCACTTTTGAGGTTTTCCCGTACCAGGATCACCGTTTGCCGGGCCTTGTACAGGTTGATATAATCGGTGACGGTTTTCATGACCAGCTGCTCCTTTTCGCTCACCGCAGTCAGTTTGGCCGCTTCAAGACGGTTTTCCCCTGCGTGCACGAGATTTTTGAGCCTGAACCCGGAAAACAACGGTACCGAAGCACTCACCTGCCCCAGCATAAGGCGGTTTACATCCGGGGCGACACCTTCTCCGCCTTCCCCGTCTCCGGACAGCAGCGGACTTTGTATATTGGGCTCCGTAAGGTGCAGGTACTGCCCTGAAACCCCCAGGTCGGGATATCGGGCATTCCTGGTCACATTTAACTCGCTGACAGCCGTATTTACCTTTTCTTCGGCAATTTTTGCTTCATCCCCGTTGGTCAGTGCCAGTTTTATGGCTTCCTCAAGCCCCAGCGGTTTTCTCTCCTGTGCCGTAAGTCCCGTTGATATTACGGATAACAGGAAAAACAATAACAATTTAGATTTCATACAGTACAAATAAATTCTGATTAAGCTACTTGTAAACAATACATTACATTAATATGATCAGATCCTTTTTTTGTCCGGGACCCGGAAATGAAGTTTTTCCGGCTTCTGCCGGCCGGATACCCGGCGTGCCGCGGACTTGTGCCGCAGAACCTGCCCCGAACCCGTGTTACAGGTTAAGGGCTTCCGCTGGAAAGTAAGGCTTTTACGGTTTGCTGAATATGTGCCGTTAAGGTAGTATACACATAATCGTCTATGGCGTCTTCCCCGCTTATCTGTAGAAGAGCCAGAAAAAATTTCTTGTTGTAGTAAAAGTGGAAATAAGTGCCCAGCACGGTAGGTATGATAAGCGCGATGTTAATATCCGAAGCAAACACCCCCGCTTCCTGTCCGTTCCTGATCAAGGTTTCGACCAGCTTGTAGTTTTCGATCTTCTGGGAGATATATCGCTCGAAACTCACCTGCCTGACCGGGTTCGAATATTCGAAATTCACCACCTTATAGGCGCGCCTGTTATCGTGTATCCTCCGGATCATAAAGGCTATCATATGGTCTATCTTCTCATGGTACCCCCCTTCTTCCGACATCACCTTGTCCATCTCCTTCCGGAACCCCGCAAACCGGTGAAACAACAAGGCATCCAGCATTTTTTCCTTGGAACCGAAATAATAGGAGATCATGGCGATATTGATACCGGCCTCTTTGGCGATCTGCCGTACCGAGGTACCGTCAAAACCGTTCTCCGCAAACAGCTTTTCAGCAACTTTGAGAATATGAACCTGTTTTTCATTGAGTTCCATGCCTCACTTTTTAATTGAAGGGGCAAAATTAAACATTCGTTTGAATTAAACGTTTGTTTAGTTTTTGTTTTTACATTTTTTTAACATTGAACAACACATTACAAAACAAGGCTCACTACTGTTCCCTGCCCTTCGGTACTTTGCAGTTGTATTCTTCCCTGGTGCAACAACACGATCTGTTTGCACAGGCTCAGCCCGATCCCGCTTCCCTTTTTTTTGGTACTGAAAAAGGGTACAAATACATGCTCCATCACACTTTCGGGAATTCCCCTTCCGTTATCGGAGACCCTGATACGGGTATGTTCGTTCCCCGGACGGTCTGCAGCGATCACGATATGGGGGTTTTCTATTCCGGAACACGCATCTACGGCATTCAGGATAAGATTGATAAGTACCTGTTCGATAAGATAGGTATCGATCTGCACTTCCAGGTCATGGGGCGTTATACGATAATCCACAACGATATTTTTTGCACTCAGGGAAGGATACATAAGCTTGTGAATATTCCTGAAAAGTTCTTCTGCGGATATCCTGTTTTTATTGAGTTGTGTGATCTTGTTCAGGCTCCTGTAAGTCTTTGCAAATTTCATCAGGCCCTCGCTCCTGGTTTTGATGCTATCGATCCCCAGGTGCAGGTCCTCCATTTCCAGGGGGTGGGTCTCCGGATGCTCCATCGCTTCCTGTATATTCGATTTAAGGGTTTCGGCCAGGGAAGAGATGGGCGCTATGGAATTCATGATCTCGTGGGTCATGACACTCAACAGTTTTTTCCAGGCATCCGATTCGTTGCGGTTCAGGGTATCGTCGATATTCTGCAGTACGACCAGCCTGAAACTGTCTGCCCCTACCCGGAATACGGTATTGGACACCAGCATCTTGCTCTTTTGCCCGTTTACCTCAACAGTTACATCGGTTTCACCTGCATGTTCGTTTTCAAAGACGGCGGCGAACACTCCGGGCTTTCTGTCGGCTATAAAGCTCACATTCCGTACCGAAGGGATATCGATAAACCGGCGGATCGACTCGTTATCCCACAATACCTTCCCGGTTTCCAGGTTATAGGCCATAATTCCCACCCCGGCCATTTCCAGGATCTTCCTGAGATACTGGTGCTGCAGCTCTTTATCGCCCTTGATCTCCACAATGGTGCGGTTTACCTCGTTAAACCCCCGGTATAGTTCTTTAATTCCCCCGGGCGCCCCTGACTCCGGGTACCAGCGGGAAAAATCGCGGTAACGGACCGCTTCAAAAAATCCGTCCACCGCCTCAAACCGCCTGTTACAGAATACGTACAGATAGTAACAGCCCATTCCGGCAAACAGGAGCCCGGCAATACAGAGATAGCTGTTGGAGATGACCACCCCGAGCACGGCACCTGTAAAACCGGCCATGAGCATCCCGACACGCCATAAAAAGGCTTTTTTATAGGCACTATAGATCATATTTGTGTAATCTGCGGTACAACGCTGCCCGGGTGATCCCCAGCTCCCTGGCCGACCTGGAAATATTACCGTTATTCTTCTCAATGACTTTCAGGATGGTCGTCTTTTCCACATCTTCCAGGTTATGGGTGTCCGGTACTTCCGGGCGCTGGTATTGTTCTATGGGCGAAAAGACAAGGTCGTCCCCGTACAAGACATCGTTGTCGGCCATAATAACGGCCCGTTCCAGGGCATACTGTAATTCCCGTACATTCCCGGGAAAACGGTATTCCTTCAGTCTGTTGATAAAGCTACTGTCCATTTCAAAGGGCTCCTTCATATATTTTTCGGCGTAGACCTGTATAAAATGTTCCGCCAGCATACGGATGTCCTTTCCCCTGTCCCTCAACGGGGGCACTGTGATCTCCACGGTATTGACACGATAGACAAGATCCTTGCGAAACCTGCTTTCGTCGGCCAGTGCAGGCAGGCCCGTATTGGTAGCGCATATCAACCTGATGTCTACCGGTATCTGTTCGTTGCTTCCGAGGGGAGTGATATACCGGTTCTGCAATACGGTAAGCAGGCGTGCCTGCTGCTGCAGGCTGATATTCCCGATCTCATCCAGGAAAAGCGTCCCGCCCGAGGCAGCTTCAAAACGTCCCATACGGTCTTCACGGGCATCGGTAAACGCCCCCTTACGGTGCCCGAAAAGCTCGCTCTCGAACAGCGTGGGCGTCAACGCCCCCAGGTCTACCTTTACAAATGGTTTGTCTTTCCGGAGGGAATTATCGTGTAATGCCCTTGCGATAAGGTCCTTGCCCGTACCGTTCTCCCCGAGGATCAGTACATTGGCATCGGTGGGGGCTACCTTGCGGAGTTTTACGAAAACGTCTTTCATCACTTCGCTTTCCCCGAGGATCCTTCCTTCCGATACCCCCGGGGGCCTTACTCCCTTCTTACGCGATTTTTTTCTGTCCAGCACATCCTGTACGGCCCGGACGATCTTTTCGTTCTTCCAGGGTTTTACCAGGAAATCGGACGCCCCTTCCTTCAGCGAGCGTATGGCCAGGTCTATGGCACCATAGGCCGTAATAAGGATAACATCCGCCTTGTCATCGGTTTCCCTGATCCTGCGGAGCCAGAAAAGCCCCTCGTTCCCGGTATTGACCAAACCGTTGAAATTCATGTCGAGAATAATGATATCGAATTTCGACCGGCGGAGCAGAGACAGGATATGGTCGGGTTTCTTTTCGGTGACCACTTCCTTTACCTTCGACTTGAACAACAACCGCATGGCGGTCAATACGTCGGCATCGTCATCTACAATTAATATACGGGCGTCTTTTAATTTCATGCGTTATGTTTACCGGCTGTAACATCCAGCCCATGATTACAATAATACAACTTAATATCCTTTTCAGGAAAAACTCCTTCGTTCAATTTCCCAAAACACAAAAGTGTACCGGCACCGTACATAAAGTGTACTGAAACCGGACATATTCATCTCTTCAACAAGAAATAAAAAGCTAACAATCAACACTATACAACAATGGCACGATAATGCCAGGATACTATGGCAAATTGTACTTTTATGGACATTCCGATCGAGAAAAAACGCTTTACCCCTACCCGCATTGCCATGATGGCCGGGGGTGTTTTATTGATTTCTCTTATTATCTTTATGATCGTTTCTTCCACGGGAGGGTCCAGGCTGAATGTGGACACCGAACGCCTTAGCATTAACGAGGTAAAACAGGGGGTATTCCAGGAAAATATTCCGGTAAACGGTATTGTACTCCCCATAACTACCATTTACCTCGACGCCGTGGAAGGAGGACGTGTAGAAGAAAAATTTGTGGAAGACGGTACGGTCATGAAAGCCGGCGACCCTATCCTGAGGTTGTCGAACACCGACCTGGAACTGAGCCTGGTAAACCAGGAAACGGCAGTGTATAACCTGCTTACGCAGATGCAGATACAACAGAATGCGGCAAGGCAGAACACCATCAACAGGCTCAACCAGCTCACCGATGTGGAAAACAGCCTGGTGGAGGCCAAACGGGTTTATACACTGAACAGGCGCCTGTACGAACAGCAGGCCCTGGGCAAACAGGAACTTATGGAGGCAGAGAACAATTACAAATACCAGCAGGAACGCATGAAACTGGCTAAAGAAGTGGTAAAACAGGACTCCATTGCTTCGGGCCAGGAGCTGGAACAGGCCGAAAGCTCGTATAACCGGACCCGGAATGCCCTGGAACTCATGCGGAAAAAAGTAGGTGACCTGGTGGTAAGGGCCCCGGTAGACGGACAACTCACCTCCCTCGATGCAGAAATAGGACAGTCCAAAACCAAGGGGGAACGACTGGGGCAGATCGACGTCCTGAGCGGATATAAGATCAGGGCCGATATCGATGAACATTATATTTCCAGGATATACAACGGGCAAACAGGTACCTTTACGTTTAAAAACAGGGAATTTCAACTGGTGATCAAAAAAGTATTTACCCAGGTGACCGGCGGACGCTTCCAGGTAGATATGCATTTTGAAGGAGAGGTCCCCGAAGGCATCCGTCGCGGACAGACCTTGCAGATACGCCTCGCCCTGAGCCAGGAAAAAGAAGCCCTGCTGCTGGCCAAAGGCGGATTCTTTCAGGAAACGGGCGGCAACTGGGTGTTTAAAGTCAGTGAAGACGGAAAAAGCGCCTACCGCCAGGAAATACGGCTGGGAAGCCAGAATACCGAATATTATGAAGTACTCGAAGGACTGCATCCGGGAGACCGGGTCATCACTTCCGGGTATGATAACTTCGGGGATATACAGGAGCTGGTTTTGAAATGAAATATAGCGTACGAAGCTCGAAGCACGGAAAATTTTTCTTCGTACTTCGGATTCCGGGCTTACGACTAAAACAACAACATCAATGATAAAAATAACCGACTTAGAAAAGTACTACCGTACGGAGGAAGTACAAACCGTAGCGCTAAACAAGCTTTCTTTTGATGTCAGGGAAGGAGAATTTGTCGCTATCATGGGGCCTTCAGGTTGCGGGAAATCCACCCTGCTGAATATTCTCGGTTTGCTGGACGACCCGGACGGGGGCAGTTTTATATTTAACGGTATCGAGGTATCCGGGTTTAACGAACGCAAAAGGGCCAACCTGCGCAAACACAATATCGGTTTCGTATTCCAGAGCTTTAACCTTATCGACGAGCTTACCGTTTACGAAAATGTGGAACTGCCCCTTATCTATACCGGGGTGAAGGCCGGTGAACGTAAGGAAAGGGTACAGCAGGTACTGGAAAAAATGCAGATCATGCACCGCAGGAACCACTTCCCGCAACAGCTGTCGGGCGGACAGCAACAGCGGGTGGCCGTGGCACGGGCCGTAGTGAACAACCCCAAACTCATCCTCGCCGATGAGCCTACGGGAAATCTCGACAGTTCCAACGGTAATGAGGTGATGGACCTCCTTACGGAACTCAACCAGCAGGGAACTACTATTGTCATGGTAACCCATAGTGAACACGATGCCAAATTCAGTCATCGTATCATCAGGATGCTGGACGGACAGAAGGTTACGGAGAACATCCTGGCAGGATAAAAGCATAAGACCCTTTTTACAACCAAATGATAGTTTAGTTTAGTTAACAGGGGTTTATGTTGTCCGGACATCCGGTTACCCGCACAATAACCGGGTGATCCGGCAACTATATCACGGGTATGGTACCGGGACAGGCACCACGGTCGGGATGACAGTCTGCCCCAAACTAAAAAACTAACAACTAAGAACTAAAAAACTAATATGATACGGAACTATCTTAAAATAGCATGGAGGAACCTGTGGAACAGTAAATATTATACTGCTATGGGCATTCTCGGTCTTGCCACAGGCCTATCAACCGGGATTTTTATCCTTCTCTGGGTACAGTCGGAACTCCGCTATAATGCCTTCGATCAGTCTGCTGGCCAGATATATCACGTAGGCAGTGATATGAGCTCGGGAGACGATTATACCGTATGGAGCACAACCCCCGGTCCGGTTGCCTTCCATGCGACGAAAGATGTTCCGGGAATAGTACATGCCGTACGGGTGCGAACAAACTGGAATTATTCGGTATACTCCTTCGACAATAACCATTTCGAAAAAGAAACCGCGGCTTATACGGATCCCGATTTTTTTGCCTTGTTTCAAACCCGTTTTCTACATGGAAACCCGGAACAGCCATTCAAGGGAAACAAGTCTGTCGTTATCACCAAATCGGCAGCAACCAGATTTTTCGGTTCGCAAAACCCCATAGGAAAAATGATCACCGGGGATTATAAAGACACTTATACAGTCACCGGGGTCATAGAAGACCTGCCTACAGACAGCAGCCTCGACTACCATATCTTTTTCCCGGTTTCCCTTATGGATCAATTCTATGTAAACAGCACCTACTGGAATTCCAAAGACAGCGATTGGGGCAATTTTAATTATGAGACCTATCTCCAACTCGCTCCTGGTATTTCTCCGGCAACCATAGAAAGTAAGCTTACGGACATCCAGCAGAAAAACGACCCCAATGCCACTCCCCTGTTTTCCGGGAAGGCATACCACCTGCAACCCGTGTCGGAGATGAATCTGTATGATGCCAACGGTGCCCCCTCAGGGATCCAAACTGTAAGAATATTTATTGTAGCTCTCTTCCTCATACTGCTTATTGCGAGTATCAATTACATCAATATCTCTACCGCACGAGCCATGAAAAGAGCCAAAGAAGTGAGCATACGTAAAATTATAGGTGCAGGAAAAAAACAACTGTTTTTCCAGTTTATTACGGAGTCCGTACTCTTTTTTGGGCTATCCGGCTTATTGGCACTCGGATGCATATTGCTGCTGCGTCCCTATTTTGACGAAATCTCCGGAAAAGAATTGCAAATTTCCCTGTTCAATAAGGAATTATGGAAAGTATTGTTTTATACTTTTGCCGCTACCCTTCTGGTATCATCCATATACCCTGCCCTGTTTTTAACCTCCTTCCGTCCGCTACAGGCTATCAAAGGAAAAATACTTCCAGGAGCGAGGACTACTTCCTTCCGCAAGGTATTGGTCACCGTACAATTTGTTTTTTCCATCATTCTTATCAGCGGCACCCTTATCATAGGAAAACAATTAAAATACATGAAAAGTAAAGACCCCGGGTATAACCGGTCGCAAATCCTTACGTTCTATCTCCAGGGAGAAATGTCCAGACATTCTGCTGCCATAAAAAACCAGGTCGAAAATATGCCCGGAGTAAAAGGGGTTTCCTTTTCCAGCAATTATATTCTCAACAATGGCAATACCACAGGCGATACCGATTGGGACGGAAAAAAACCCCAGTCCGATTTTATTGTAAACCCTTTCGGTATGGATGCCAATTTTATTCCACTGATGCAAATGGAGCTCGTTGCCGGACAAAATTTCACTGGCACCCCTTCCGATTCTACACATTATATTCTAAACGAAACAGCTGTAAAACTGGCCGGAATAAAAGATCCTGTCGGGAAACGCTTTAGCCTTTGGGAAACCGAGGGTATTATTATCGGGGTAATTAAAGACTTCAACTATACTTCCATGAAACATAAAATTGGACCATCCGTAATATATTACGCCCCCGATGCCTCCCGTATATACATTAAAATCAACGGCAGGGAAGCAAAAGATGCCATAGCCGGCCTTCAAAAGATATGGAATAATTACAATTCGGGATTCTCTTTTAATTACTCCTTTCTGGACGATGCCTTTGACAAAATGTACCGGAGTGAAATTCGCACTGCTAAAATCTTTAACATCTTTTCGGTCATTGCCATCTTTGTTTCCTGCCTGGGACTGTTTGCGCTTACCACATATACCACACAAATGAAACGTGGAGAAATTGGGGTACGCAAGGTTCTCGGAGCCTCGGTATTCCAAATTACCCGCTATCTCACCACCGGGTTTCTGAAACTCGTGGTGCTCTCCGGAATCATAGCCATTCCCCTGGCCTGGTACCTGATGCAGTGGTGGCTCCAAAGCTTTGCATATAAAGCTGCCATAGGCTGGTATTTATACGCCATGGCAATAATCTTAGTAATACTCGTAGCTGCCATCACCATGAGTTTCCAGACCGTTAAAGCAGCAATGGAAAACCCAACCAAAAGCCTGAGGGAACAAGGATAAGTAATGAATCACTAAGAACGGAGTAAAGATGAAAAAGAGTTACAGGTTGTTTCACAAGGATGTAAGAAGAAACACAGAGGTTCACGAAGAAGACCGGGATCACAGTCCGCCCCAAACTAAAAAACCAACAACTAAGAACTAAATAACTAATATGATACGGAACTATTTTAAAATAGCATTCAGGAATTTATGGCGACATCGCAGTTTTGCCATGCTGAATATCGGTGGACTGGCCATTGGCATGACCGCCGGGTTCCTGATATTTCTTTACGTTTCTTTCGAACTTGAATATGATGATTTTCATACTAAAGGCAACCGTATCTACCGGGTAATCACGGATGTAAAAACGCCGACGGAAACCATGACGGTTTCGAATACTTCCTGGGCTTTTGCACCTCACCTGGAACGGGAATTCCCGGAAATAGAATCTGCCGTACGGATCAACTACCTGAGTATGCTGGTGCAGCACGGAGAAAAAAAATACAATGAGGATCAATCTTTTGCCGCTGATTCCGCCTTCTTCAAAATTTTTGATTTCAAACTGTTAAAGGGAAATAAAAACACCTGTTTACAGGCTCCTTTCAGCCTTGTATTATCAGAAACCGCAGCACAGAAATACTTTGGGGATCAGGATCCAATGGGAAAAACTTTGAAAATACTTGAAGAAGGCTATCCGGTCAGGATCACCGGAATCATGGAAGACATCCCGGAGAATTCACATATTAAGGGAAATATGGTCCTATCCATGACTACCTTTACACAAAGTATTGACAAAGATGATGATCCGGACAATGAATGGGGTAATTTTGTTCCTTCCGCATATGTTTTACTGCGAAAAGGAACCATAGCTTCCGCTCTGGAAAAAAAATTTTCAGGTTTTATAGATAAGAAAGTCGGGCAGAGTCTCAGTATAGATCAAATGAGCTACTCTCTTTTTCTCGAGCCCCTGGACAAAATACACTTGTGGTCAGACCGCGGTAGTAATGACAAGGGCAATATCAACAATATATACGTATTCTCCGTCATAGCTGTTTTTATTCTTCTGATAGCGTGCATAAATTTTGTCAATCTCACCACGGCAAGATCAGTAGAAAGGGCCAGGGAGGTGGGAATACGAAAAGTTATTGGCGCAAAAAGATCACAACTGGTAATGCA
Organism: Sinomicrobium soli; assembly: GCF_003285545.1. Lineage (GTDB taxonomy): Bacteria > Bacteroidota > Bacteroidia > Flavobacteriales > Flavobacteriaceae > Sinomicrobium. The sequence goes on from NZ_QLNV01000002.1 coordinate 449,096, forward strand.
GTTTGTTGGTGAGTCTCTGATTATAAGCATCCTGGCTTTTTTCATTACATTAGTCTCTACAAGATTATCATTACCTTATTTCAATCAGTTAGCCGGAAAAAATATGGATACCCATTTTACTTTTTCCGTATCTCACATATTTACTCTTCTTTGTGTTGCTCTCTTTATAGGTATTCTTTCGGGTATATATCCCGCTTTTATATTATCTGCTTATAGGGCTTCCAGAGTGCTCAAGGGAAAATTCTCAGGCAGTTCACGGGGCATTTTATTACGCAAAGGCTTGGTTATCTCCCAGTTTGTCATTGCAATCGGGTTGATTATCGGTACTATTGTTGTTCATCACCAGATGCATTTTATGCAAAGCCGGGATATCGGTTTTAACAAGAACCAGGTCCTTGTTATGAACACAGGAGTAAACCACGCCCAGAAAGCCTTTAAACAAAATCTGGAAAGTATACCCGGCATAGCCTCCGTATCACTTACATCGGCTTTTCCAGGATGGAGCAACAATATAGCCTATTCACAAATAGAAAACAATAACGGAGATTTTCAAAAGGCTAATATTGGCATCTATTTTGTTGATTTTAAGTTCATAAGACAATTCGAACTTAAAATTATTGCAGGACGCCCCTTTTCGGAAAAATTTGCTACTGATACTACCCAGGCCATTATTTTAAACGAAAAGGCCGTAAAGTCCCTGGGGTATAACAAGCCCGAAAATGTTATAGGAAAACGATTTGAACAATGGGGACGGGAAGGGGAAGTAATCGGGGTTATAAAAGATTTTAACTTTACCTCCCTGCAGAATGAGATCAGTCCGCTCAGTCTCAGAATAGAGCCTTCCAGAACTAATTTCATGGCAGCCCTTATAAATTCGGAAGATATACCTGCGACTATAAAAAAAATAGAGGACAAATGGGATGTATTTCTCCCCCAAAAGCCATTTACGTATTTCTTCCTGGATGAATATTTCGACCGGCAATACCGAAGTGAAATACGTTTCGGAAGATTGTTTCTCAGCTTTTCCATCCTGGCTATTTTTATCTCCTGTCTCGGGCTGCTGGGACTGGTTTCCTACAGCACCCTTCAAAGAAAACGTGAAATAGGTATCCGAAAGGTTGTGGGAGCATCGGTAACCGGGATTGTCAATCTGCTTTCTTTACAATTTGTAAAACTCGTGGCAATCGCCTTTCTGATTGCCTCTCCGCTGATAGGACTGGTAATGCATTACTGGCTGAATAATTTCGCCTACAGAATATCCATGGAATGGTGGGTATTTGCTGCCGGAGGTATCATAGCCCTGTTTATTGCCTTGGTCACCGTAAGTTTTCAGGCCGTTAAAGCGGCTATGGCCAACCCGGTGAAATCGTTAAAAACGGAGTGATGGGGTTCGGTAGTTACTGGATACAGGTTACAGCCGGTGGTTTCAACAGCACAAAGGAAGCTCCGGAGATTCCTCCCCCGACCAAGGGCCGGGACAGGCACTACGGTCAGGATAACAGTCCGCCCCAAACCAAAAAACCAACAACTAAGAACTAAAAAACTATTATGATACGGAATTATCTTAAAATAGCGTGGCGCAATATTAAAAAGAGGAAAAGTATAGCTTTTATCCATATTACAGGACTGGCTATAGGCTTTACCTGTGCCACTCTTATTTTTCTGTTTATCAGCTTCCATCTGTCGTTTGATAATTTTCATCGAAATTCCAATCGTATATACAGGCTGGTTACCGAAATACACAGAGAAGATATCAGGTATAAAGCTACAGTTCCTCCCGGACTTCCCAATGTGTTTAAAAACAATTATAGCTTTGCTGAAAAAGTCACCAAAATAGTAGACTGGGATGAGCAATTGATCACCGTGAAATCCGGAGATTCGCAGGAATCCTACAAAGCTAAAACAGCTTTTACCGAACCTGATTTTTTCCGGATTTTCAACTTTCCACTCCTGCACAAGAATTTTTCGGACGAACTGGACGCTCCCAACACTGCCGTAATTACACCGCAAGCAGCGCAGAAGCTGTTCGGGGACACCCCCCCTATCGGAAAGACTTTTGTCTGGAACAACGAGGAAACCGTGCTGGTTACGGGAGTTCTAAGAAACCTGCCGGAGAACACGATGTTTACCTCAGAAGTATTTATCTCCCTTAATACACTGCGAAACTCCTGGGTGAGCAAGGAAACCTGGACCGGAACCAGTTCGTCTCTACAGAGTTTTGCCCTTCTGCACCCCGGTCAGCATCCGGCAGACATCGAACAAGTAATGAAATCTTTCAATGCCATATACCTTCCAGATGCTGATAAGGATGAATACACTTATAAATTACAGCCCTTTAACAGCATACATCTCGACACACAATATTCCGGAGGAATTTCCAAAGAATTACTGTGGACACTCGGGATAGTGGGGATACTTCTGCTCCTTATCGCCTGTATCAATTTTATCAATATCGCAGCAGCCCAGTCCGCTTATCGTTCGAAGGAAATCGGCCTGAGAAAAGTGTTGGGAGGTTTCCGGAAGCAACTCCTGCTCCAGTTCCTGACCGAAACTTTCCTTATTACGCTCATCGCTCTTATAGTCGGATTGGGACTAAGTATCGTATTATTACCCTACTTCAATAACATTTTCGGTTTATCACTTTCTGTATCCGGACTTCTGACTTTACCTTTTACCATCTTCTTTATCATACTCCTTCTCGGAATTCCGGTGCTTGCCGGAAGTTATCCGGGAATTATCCTGGCGAGGATTGCACCCGTACTGGCATTAAAACAAAAACTGACCCAAAAAGATACCGGAGGGGTAATGACCCGTCAGGTACTTATTACCGGGCAATTTATTGTTTCCATCATTTTAATTGCTATCATGCTGCTCATCTCAAAGCAGATCAGGTATGCCACACAATCGGATCTGGGATTTGATCCTTCTGCGATAGTCATGGCCGGCCTTCCTGATCTGCCCGATGAAAAAATGAAAGCTTCGGGATTGACAAGCCTGAAAAGCGAAATACTCAGGTCTCCCTATATAGAAGAGGCCTCCGTATGTTTTACAAGCCCGGGAGCCCCGATTAACGGATGGGGAACTGACGTCAGTTTCAATGGAAACCCCGGACAGGAAAAGTTTCTCATCGAATCGAAAATGGGGGACAAAGATTATTTGAAAACTTTCGGGATCAGACTTGTAGCCGGCCGGAATTTTATACAGAAAGACAGCACGGACGAAGTGTTGGTAAACGAGACCTTTGGAAAAAAAATCGGGATAAACGATCCGGAAGAATTGATAGGCAAATCGATAACGATCAGTGAAGATTATATACACGGCCGTATTGTAGGAGTCGTAGAAGATTTTCACGACAAGGATTTCCGGCAGAACATCAGCCCCGTATTTATTGCCTGGGACCCTGATCGTGCGTATAATGAACTCGGAATAAAAATAAACCGTACCCATGCGGCAGAAGCGATCCGCCATATCCGGAACGTGTGGTCTTCACATTTCCCGGATTATATTTTCGAATATCATTTTCTGGATGAGCGCATAGCAGAAATGTACGAATCGGAACAACAGTTTCTGGCCCTGACCAGAATATTCTCCCTACTGGCTATCTTTATTTGTAGTATGGGCATCTACGGACTGATATCCCTGTTCGTCTCACAGAAGACCAAAGAGATCGGCATCAGAAAAGTTCTGGGAGGAAAAGTCTTTAACATTCTGAAACTATTCTCAAGAGATTTTCTGAAGATGATAACCATAGCCGGACTTATCGCTGGCCCCATAGCCTGGTATTTTATAAACAAATGGTTACAGCATTATACGTACAGAACAACAGTAAGCTGGTGGATATTCATTTTACCTATTGGATGTATGCTGCTATTAAGCCTGGTCATTATAACCTGTAAAGGATATAAAGCAGCCATGAGCAACCCGGCCAAAAGTCTTAGAACAGAGTGATGGGGTTCGGTAGTTACTGGTTACAGGTTACAGCCGGTGGTTTCAACAGCACAAAGGAAGCTCCGGAGATTCCTCCCCCGACCAAGGGCCGGGACAGGCACTACGGTCAGGATAACAGTCCGCCCCAAACTAAAAAACGAACAACTAAGAACTAAAAAACTAATATGATACGGAACTATCTTAAAATAGCCTGGAGGAACCTGTGGAAGAATAAAGGATATTCCCTCCTTAATATCGGCGGACTGGCCATAGGAATGGCGGCGGCCATACTGATTTTGCTTATGGTACGGCAGGAGCGGAGTATGGATATGTTCCACCACAAAAAGGACCGGTTGTATATCGCGGGGAACCAGTCGGAATTTGACGGTGAAACAGCGACCTGGTTTGCTACCCCTAAACCCCTGGCCCCGGCTCTGAAGGAAGAATTCCCGGAGATCGTACATACCGCCAGGTACACGTCCAACAGTGACTTCCTGTTGCGTTCAAAAGACCGGAAAAACACGGTGCGATCGGCTTTTATCGATCCGGAATTCCTGGAAATGTTCGACTTCCCCCTGCTGGAAGGTGATCCGGACCACCTCTTCGATCACCCGGACAATATTGTCCTGACGGCCTCCACGGCAAAAAAGCTTTTCGGTACCGACCGGCAGCTTGCCGGAAAAACCGTAAAAATAGACAGTACCGATTACGCCACGGTTACAGGGGTTCTCAGGGACCTGCCCGAAAACACCCAGTTCCGGTTCGAAGCCATACTCCCCTGGTCCTATATGGAAAAACTGGGCTGGAGCGATGACTTCTGGGGCAACAATTCGGTAGCCACCTTTATAGAGCTGGCCCCTGCCGCGAGCCCGGGCCAGGTCGGGGAGAAAATACGGGATATTACCATAAGACGAAGCAATCACGAGGAAAGTAATGAGGTGATCCTTCACGGTATTCCGGACTGGTGGTTACGTTCGCGCTACGAAAACGGAAAAATAGCCGGCGGGCGTATAGAGATGGTTCGCCTGTTTACCCTTATCGCCTGTTTTATCCTGTTTATAGCCTGTATCAATTTTATGAACCTCAGCACGGCCCGCAGTGAAAAGCGGGCACGTGAGGTGGGCGTCAGGAAAGTGTCAGGGGCAGGACGACACGCCCTTATCGGGCAATTCCTGGGAGAATCCGTTCTCATGGCATTCCTGTCGGGAATCCTGGCCACAGGTATTGTAATACTCGGGTTGCCGTATTTTAATACGCTGCTTTCGCATCCGCTCCACCCAGGCATCGACGATCCTTCGTTATGGGTATTCTTAGCGGGGATCATTCTGGCGACCGGTATCCTGGCCGGGGCTTATCCTGCCTTTTTCCTGTCTTCATTTAACCCCGCCAGGGTACTTAAGGGCAGCCTGAAGGGAAACAGGGGCAACTTTAACCCCAGAAAGATACTGGTCATCACACAATTCACCATTGCCATAGTCCTTATCGTAAGTACGATAGTCATTCACCGGCAGATAGCCTATGCACAGGACAGGGAAAACGGGTATGACCGCAATAACCTGATCTACGTCATGGAACAAGGCGATATTCCCAAAAGGGCGCACCTGATCAAGGACGAACTGCTCCGCAGGAATATAGCACAATCCGTAAGCCGTGCCGGTTCTCCCGTTACCGAGGCCTGGAGCAATGGCTGGGGCATGGAGTGGAAAGGAAAAAAGGAAGGGGACAAAACCATATTCGATCGCTATTACGGCGATGAAGACCTGGTAGCAACCCTGGGACTGACCCTGGTGGAAGGACGGGATTTCGACCTGAGTGAATTCCCTACGGATTCTACAGCCATGCTGCTCAATGAAGCAGCCGTAAAAGCTATGGGATTCAAAAATCCTATCGGGCAGATCGTGAAGGATAACGACGTAGACTGGCATGTGGTAGGCGTAGTCAAAGACTTTATAATCCGCTCTCCCTACGATCCCATAGTCCCCATGATTATAGGCGGTTCCGGCGGGTGGTTCAATGCCCTGCACATCAGGTTCAATCCTTCCCTGAATACGGCAACGGCACTTTCGCTTACCCGTGAAGTATTTGAAAAGTACAACCCCGATTATCCCTTCTTCTATCATTTTGTAGATGAAGCCTATGCCCGGAAATTCGAAGATTCCAGACGCAAGGGAAAACTCGCCGCCCTGTTTGCCTTCCTCACCATTTTCATTTCCTGCCTGGGGCTCTTCGGCCTGGCAGCCTATATGGCCGAAAACCGTACCAAGGAGATCGGGGTACGCAAGGTACTCGGGGCCTCGGTCAGTTCCATAGCAGGGTTATTGTCAAAAGAATTTATACTCCTGGTCCTCGCAGCATGTGCCATAGCCTTCCCCATTGCATACTGGGCCATGAGCAGGTTCCTGCAGGACTTCGATTACCGCATCTCCCTCGGCTGGGATGTTTTCGCCATAGCCGGAACAGGTGCCGTGGTACTCGCCCTCGCCACCGTGAGTTTCCAGGCAGTAAGAGCCGCCACGGCCAACCCCGTCAAATCGCTGAAAACGGAGTGATGGAGTCGGGGAGTTACAGGTTGCAGGTTGCGTTGCCCGAATACGGACACTTTCTGTCCGGTATCGGACAATACATCCTGTAACAAAAAAACATAACACACTGATTACATAATAGTTATTTTTTTGGCCCGGTAGGTGCGATTCGGAGTACCACAGCATCACATAAAAGATAAAATCACATGCTACTACAACTAAACAACATCTTTAAATGGGTAAACAACGGGGGAAATACGACCTTCCTGCTCAAAGATATCAACCTCACCGTGGAAGAAGGGGAGTTTATCTCCATAATGGGGCCTTCCGGCTCGGGAAAGACCACCCTGCTCAATGTGATCGGGATGCTCGACGGGTTTAATGAAGGGGAATATCACTTTCTGGAAAAATCCGTACACCAACTCAGGGAAAAACACCGTTCCGCCCTGTATAAGGAATACATCGGTTTTGTGTTCCAGGCCTATCACCTTATCGACGAGCTCACGGTGTATGAAAACATAGAAACGCCGCTATTGTATAAAAAATTCAAGACCGCCGAACGTAAGGCATTAGTGGCCGATATGCTGGACCGGTTCCATATCGTAGGCAAGAAGGACCTTTTCCCGGAACAATTGAGCGGCGGACAACAGCAACTCGTAGGCATTGCCCGGGCCCTTGTTTCCAGGCCGAAACTCATACTGGCCGACGAACCTACCGGGAACCTCAACTCCCGGCAGGGAGAGGAGATCATGGACCTCTTTAAGAAACTCAATGAAGAGGGGGTAACTGTCATACAGGTCACCCATTCCGAAAAAAATGCAGCCTACGGATCGCGGGTCATCGAGTTGCTGGACGGGCGAAACGTTACACCGTAAACCCCGAAATACCGATACCCGAATTGCTTAAAGTAATGAATACAGGAACCTTATGCGGGATTTCCGCAAAATGGAATGTACCTGTGCAAACATCATCCAAATGCATATCCTGATCAAATATATCGTTGTACTGCTCACCTTGTGGTGTGCGACACTCTGCGCCCAGGAAAACACCTCCCCGCTTACCCTGGAGTACTGCCTGGAAACCGCCCTGAAAAACAACCTGGACCTCAAGGGGGCCCGGCTTAAAGCCGGATCTTCGGGGATAAACTACCGGCAATCCAGGGCCGACCTCCTGCCGGGACTGAACGGCAGCTATAACCTGGGGGTCACCAACGGGCGAAGCATAGACCCCTACACCAACAGCTACCTCGACCAGCGGCTGACCTTCTCCAATGCAGGCCTGCAACTCAATGCCGTGGTCTTTAACGGCTTCAGGCTGCTCCATACCATCCGCCGGGAACGCTACAGCATGGAAGCCTCCGAAATGGAAGTACAGGAAGCCCGGCAAACCCTTATCCTCGAAATCACCCTCGCCTACCTGCAGATACTCAACAGCAGGGAACTGCTGAAGCAGGCCAAGGCCCGCGAAGTGACCACCGGCAAACAGCTGGAACGGCTTCGCATCCTGTATGACGAAGGTTCCGGAAATCCCGTGGATTACACGGATATGCAGGGACAACTCGCCCTGGACAGGACCGCGGTGGTCGAAGCCCGGAATGCCCTTGAGGTAGCCGTACTCGATCTCCGCAGGCTGATGAATACCGACGACGGGGTTCCGGCAAACTTTACCGAAACCGGTCTGGCAGAAAAAACAGCAGCGTATCCCCATTCTGCCGAAACAGTCTATCGCGACGCCCTGGCCAGCCTTCCCGTGCTCAAAGCCAAGGAATTAAGGCTGGACGCCGCCAGGAACAGCGTTAAGGTGGCCCGCGCAGCATTTATCCCCGAGGTCTCCGTATTCGGCGAGCTCAACACCAATTACTCCAGTGCTGCCGAATTCCTGAAAGAAAGCGGGAGTTCCGTAACGGAGACCGGCGATTTCGTTTCTGTCGACGGCCAGGAATACCCGGTACTCCGGGAAGAAACCCGTTTTACGGGAGAATCCATCAGTTACAACGACCAGTTCAGCAACAACCTCAGCTCCGCCATAGGGGTAGCCGTAAGCATCCCCCTGTTCAACGGTTTCAGGGCGAGGAACAATGTGGCCCTTGAAAAGATAAAAATGGAAGAATCCCGGTTAGACCTTGAAAACACCACCCTGGAACTCCGGCAGGCCATCTCACAGGCCCACCTGGACATGCGATCGGCATATGACCGCTACCATATCCTCTCGGAACAGGTAGCGGCCTATGAAGCCTCGTTCCGGGTCAACGAGGTCCGTTTTAACAACGGGGTGTCCAATATCGTGGAATACCTCACCAGCAAGAACAATATGGACAACGCCCGCATCGCCCTGGCCAACGCCCGGTACGAATATATGCTACGCGTACGGGTGCTGGACTATTACCGTGGGATATAGCTATTGTTCACCATCCTGAACAGACATTCCCATCTGGAACGGGTAGATCTGCAGGGGCAGTTTTTCTTCGCCCACGGCATCCCTTATCTGCCTGTATATAAACTGGTAATGCATCCTGGTCATGGAATCGCGGGTAAAGGGGATGCTCCTTTTCAGCCTGTCTTCCAGGGTCATCAGGCGTGCCAGGGCTATGGCCCGTACATCGGTATGCAGGGTACTCCCCTCCGAGAGCTTGGCCAGCAGGGCATCTATAAAACCTCCCTTGGGCTCTTTGGGGTTATACAGGGTAAGTATGCTGGCCACATAGGCTTTCTGAATGCTCCTTCGGTACGGATCGACCGGCATATTGGATTCCAGCTCCTTCCAGACCAGTCCGCTTACATCCGCTACAAATTCCTCGGGCATATACGGCTCTTCATACTTATAGCGGTCGGCGATAAACTCCATACGGCTCAACCGGCTTCCCCCGAGCAGGGTGGTCATCACCCCTTCCATGGTCTTGGAAAAGTTCTTTTTGGACAAGGGGGCTTCTATCTTGTTGACCACATCACCGTACAACAGCCAGGAAGGTTCGTGAAAGACATAGGTATCTATAAAATCGAGGGCCTCCTTCTGCCTCGTTTTGTCCACAGGGGCATATACATCTCCCTGATCTCCTATGGTTTTGGGGGTGACGTAAAGTCCGCCGATATTTTTCAGGACGTGCGTTACGTATTTGTCATACTGCCGGTACACGGCATTGTACACCTCTTCCAGGCCTTCGTAATCATCACTCTTGTCTTCCCGGGTCCACTCCAGTAACTCGGGCACCACACGCTGCAGGTTCTTGATGCCATACGCACTGGCGATCACGGCATTGTCTCCGAGGTCTTCCGATTGCGATCGGGGGTCAAAATCCCTTCCTTCTCCGCCAAACCAAAGGCGGGGGTTGGCCGAAATGCTGTCTGTCGCCCACTGGCTCAGCAGTTCCTTTTCCTCATCAGGAGACATCTGCCCCGGGAACCGCGAATAGCCCCATTGTATGGCCCATTTGTCGTAATCCCCTATCCTCGGCATCATCCCTTTTATGGAAATGTGGTCTTCCGGCTGCGCCACATAATTAAACCGGGCATAATCCATAATGGAACTGGTGTGCCCGTGTTTTTCCAGCCAGGCACTGTCCCTGAGCTTTTCCACGGGGGTCGCGTGGCTGGCCCCCATATTATGGCGCAGTCCCAGGGTATGCCCTACCTCATGCGAGGCCACAAAACGGATCAGTTCCCCCATAAGCTCATCGTCGAATTTCATCTTCCGCGCACGCGGATCGATCACCCCGGCCTGTACCATATACCAGTTGTGCAGCAGGTTCATCACATTGTGATACCAGCCTATATGGCTTTCCATGATCTCCCCGCTCCTGGGGTCTGTGATATTGGGGCCATAGGCATTCCTGACCGGTGAAGCAAAATAACGGATTACCGAGAACCGCGCATCTTCCAGGCTCATGCTGTCGTTGTCTTCCGGCCATTCCCTTCCCACGATGGCATTTTTAAACCCGGCCTGTTCAAAGGCCTCCTGCCAGTCGTTAACTCCCTGTATCAGGTAAGACCTCCATTTTTCGGGCGTAGCGGGGTCGATGTAAAACACTATGGCCTTTTCGGGCTCTACGAGTTCTCCCCTTTTCCATCGCTCCATGTCTTCCTCCTTAGGTTCCAGCCGCCACCGGTGAATATAGGTATTGCGGTCGGCCCGCTGCTGGTCATCACCATATTCCCAGTAGGAACTGGCAAAATAGCCCACCCTGTTGTCGAAATAGCGCTTTTTCATGGGCACCTTCGGCAGCAGTACGATGGAATTATTGATCTCTACCGTGACCACCCCTGAAAGCACCGCAGCCGGAAGGTTCTCCCTCTTGTCTTCCGATATTTTGGCCTTATAGGTCTTTACCGTCTTGATCTCGGTATTGATGGGATAGGTATTGATATCCCTGATATACGACTTGTCTTTTTCCAGGGACAGCAGGTTCAGTTTCTTTTTCTGTTCGTCCGACAAACTCAACAAGGCATTTTCACTGTTTATAAAGTTTGTCACATCGATCACATACGACTTGTCCTTTCCTTTTATGGCTTCGATATCAAAAGCCTCCATTATAGGAGAAGCACTCGAATTGTTTACCGCCCTTGAAATGGCATCCTCCTCACTGGCCTTGCTCACCAGGGTCTGTACACGCAGGAAGATCTTATTGGCCGGACCTTTTTCAAACCAGATGGTCTTTTCCCCGATCTCCTCTCCCCCGTAGGCGGGCGCCCCTGCGGGAGTCTTTATAAACCGCGATACGACCAGCATCTCCCGCTGCAACAGGCTGTCGGGGATCTCGAGATAATAGGTCTGGTCTACCCGGTGTACATCCATCAATCCCTTATGGCTTACCGCCTCTTTGGTGATCACCTTGTCATAGGGTTTGGTCTCGCTCTGGGTATAGGCTTTTTCCGAAGCGGTTCCTGCAACTTCTTTCTTTTTCAGGACACTGCAGGAACTGACAAGACACAGTACCCATAGCAATCCGGCAACACTCTTTTTCATAGTCTGCATTTTTACTGTTGATGATTAGGTTTTATGTTGGTATTCATACTCAATACTTTCATGGGGATCTCAAAGGTATAATCCGCACTTCCCGGCTCCAGCGTGCGGATCAGGTTGTCCCCCGGGTCATTATTCACATACCGGTGCACTGCCGGCATCCGCCCTTCGAGGTCCAGCCGCTTCATGTCCATCCACCGCGTTCCCCTGAAAACCAGCTCCCGGCGCCGCTCGGCCAGTACCATTTCCAGGGCCTCTTCGGCATTGGTTGCCGTAAGCTCCCGGCCGGGGGCACCTTCGGGTATCCGGAATTCGCGAAGCATATTGACGATCTCCATCGCAGGGTTTACTTCCCCGCTCCGGGCCAGGTATTCGGCACGGACAAGATACATCTCGGGGTAACTTATTCCGAAACTCCTTATATCCGCATCATCTCTTATTGTGATGCCGGTCTCTTCATCAATCCTGGTAAACAGGCGTATCCGGGAATCGCCCTCCTGAAAATACTCCAGCAGGTCATAGGAATAAAGACAGTCACTGTAATTACTGGGTGTATTATCGATCCATAACCGTTCCGAATTAACTTCCAGGTCCGGGAAATCCTCTACCTCCATAGCATTATAATCCAGTATTTTATTTGTCTGCGGACTTTGCAGGGCTATGGTGGCATAGGTATCGGCCTCTTCATATTGCCCGGTATAGGTATATATTCTCGCCAGTACCCCTGCCGCCACATAGCGGGTTACCCTCCAGCGGTTGTTATGCGTCTCCGGCAACCATTCCATGGCCTGTTTCAGGTCGTAGGTCATCAGGTCAAAACACTCCTTAAGGGTAGACCGGGCCGGGATCTCATCGGTCACATTGATGGAAGTGACCAGCGGCACCCCGGGGTCATCCGGGTTCCTTTCCGGATCATAGGCATTGGCAAAGGCCGTAAGCAGGTAAAGATAGTTCATGGCGCGAATGGTCATGGCCTGCCCCATCAGTGAACGTTTTTCCGCTTCTGTACCGTCTTTGGCCTCCATTATCTCATTGATAACCACATTAGAATAATACTGTCCTAAATAAGCGTTTTTCCATATCTCCGGATTTTCCTCTAAATCGTAATCGAGGTTATGGTTCCAGTAATAGGCATTTTCTACTTTCCCCAATTCCTCGATACCATGGGAAATATAACTGTTATCCGTAGCGAATTGCAGGATATCCGGCATAAGATCGGTCATCGCAATACCATTAAAAAGCAGCTCGTAATCCTCCAGGGTTTCCGGGATGGTCTCTCCCTTGGGGGTCACTTCCAGGAAATCATCGCTGCAGGATACCAGGTTACTGAAAAACACCCCTATAATACTTATATAAAATACTGATTTCATGTGTTTATTTTTTATTGTTTTTCAATGGTCACATGGAACCTTTGATGTTTAAAATAATCATTCCCCTGTGTGTTTAATAATTATTTTAAACATGTCGGTTTCATCGGTTTAAAATTTAGCAATTAACTGTACCGTATATACCGGCCTTGTTTGCAGCCCCCTTATTCCCGTATCCGGGTCTATGGCGTCCATATCGATATCGTTGCCGCTAAAGGTATACCGCCATACGTTCTGGGCCTGGAAGCGCAACTGGGTATCGAACAGCTTCAGCCCGCTCAGGAACTCCCTCCCCAGGTCCCAGGTCAGGGTGACGTCGGTAAGCCTTAGCTGGTCGGCATTGCGGACATACCGGTCGGCATTTCTGTAAATTCCGCGGCCAAAACTCATGGCCGAATAATTCGGGTTCCCTATGGGGGGCGACAGCCCCGGGACATCGGTTACAAGTTCATCCCCCGGAGCTTTCCAGTAGTCTCCCGACCCCCGGAGCGGGAAATCCGCGGTAAGGTCCGGCGGCCTTACCCGGGCCACATGCCCCCCGTAATACATCAGCATGGCAAAAAGACTGAGCCTGCCGAAACGCAGTTCGTTTCCGGCCCCCATCACATATTTTGGGGTGGTGGTCCCGCTGTCTACCAGGTCCTCAAGGTAAATATCCGAGGAGGTGGTCAGTACCTGTGTCTCCCCGTCACGGGTGATCATCATGGGCACTCCCTCCTCGTTCAGCCCGGCATAGCGGTAACTCACCAGGGTATTCAGGGCATATCCTTCGATGGGATTGTCGGAATCTATATAATTGGTATTCCGGTAAGAAGTCGGGCTGGGGTTATATACTTTTTCTATGGAATTCTTGTTATACGACGCGGTCAGGCGGGTAGACCAGGAAAATTTTTCCCCGGTAATATTACGGGAACGCAGGCTGAGTTCCAGACCCCTGTTTTCAATCGTCGCCGTATTGGCATTGTATGTACTCCAACCTGTTGTCGGATCGGCAATGGTACTTCCCAGTACCAACTCACTCTTTTTCCGGTACCAGTCGAAGGTCCCGGACAGCCTTTGCCCGAAAAAGCCGAAGTCCGCCCCCATATTTATGTTTTTGGTGTTTTCCCAGCGAATGGACTGGTTTTGCGGCGCAACGATGGAATTATAGGGAACAGCCGGGCTGAAATTGATACGCCTGCCCGTTCTGAAGATCAAAAACCTCCCGCTGTTACTCGTAGGCACATTGCCGGTAAGCCCGTAGGCCCCTCGCAGTTTAAATTGCGATACCCAACCGGAAAGCGGTTCCATAAAGGCTTCCTTGTGCATCAGCCAGCTCGCTCCGGCAGACCACTGGGGTTTGTTCCGGCTTTTGGGATCGGTACCGAACAGGTTCGACTGGTCCAGGCGGATACTCCCCGTTGCAATATATTTGCCATTATAGATATAGGTGGCCTGGGAGTAAAAGGAACGGTAGCGGTTATCGTCAAACGCTTCGTCGAAATAATCATTCAGGCTTATACTGGCCACACCGAATGAAAACTGCGGAAACCCCGAAACAATATTACGGTTGCTCAGCAACTGCAGGTCGGCGGGGCTCATGTTCAGGGTCTGCCCGTCATACCCGAAAAAGGAGGAAAGGTAACTGCCTTCCGTCACTTTTCGCAGTTCCGCCCCTGCGATCGCCGATATTTCATGTTGCTGCCGGTCTCCGAGAATATAGTCGGCATGCAGCTGGGCCCGGTAGGTATACCCTTTGAGTTTGTGGTCCCGTCGTTTGAGGATATCGCCCTGGGGCATATGGGTAAACAGGGCCATCCCGGTAGAAGGGTCGGCCTGGGCGGCCTTGTTCAGCAGGCCTCGTACCAGGTAGTTGTTTTCGTCGTACAGTATATCTGTATCCGTATTCTGGTATTCATAGGCGCCCCCCAGCTGTAGTTCAAGCCCTTCCGTCACTTCCACATTCAGGCGGGCCTGTACCCTGAAGGCATTTTTGCGGGAGGTAAAGCGCTCGCTGAGAAAATCGGCATAAGGATAGCGCCACCGGTCGTATAACCCCAGCGCCATCGCCTCGTTATTCACTTCTTCATTTCCTTCCAGGTAATCGTAATTGGGCAGCGAATTCCCGTTATCATCTACCAGGGGCCGGTAGGGCAACAGCCCCGAATAGGCCGGTACACTCCCCCTGCCCTCGTTTTTTTCGTAGGTATAGATCCCGCTGATATCCAGGGAGACCCGGTCGGATATCCGGTAGTTGTCATTCAGGTTAAATACCAGCCTGCGCCGGTCGTTGTATTTCTCATTAGTCTCGTGGTCGATATAATTAAGGCTCATCCGGTAGCGGTTATTGGCGCCGCCGCCGCTCATCCCCAGCTCGTAATTCTGTATAAAGGAAGGCCGGTAAAACAGCTTCTCGTATTGCTTCTCGTTATTGTATTTTCCCCATTCGGCCAGGGTGGCATTGACTTCGTCTTCAGAAACCAGTCCGTCGCGCAGATCGTATACCAGTTCCGTCACCGGGTCGAACTGCCTGCGGGTGCCGGTAGGTCTTGAAGACGTACTTTGCATGGCCAGGGCCCTTTTGATATCGATATATTCTTCCGAACCTGCATAATGATGATCTCCCATATCCGGTGCAGCCTGCACGGCTACGGAATTCCTGAAGGTAAATTGGGGCTTGCCCTCTTCACCGCGCAGTGTCTCGATCACGATAACCCCGTTGGCCGCCCTGGCCCCGTAGATGGTACTGGCTGCCGCATCGCGAAGTACGGATACGGAGGCTATGATATTGGGATTTATGGCATTCAGGTCGATTTCCGTCGGAAAACCGTCGATAACGATCAGCGGCGATTTTACGCCGTCGAAGGTCGCTACACCCCGTATGGTCAGCCGTTCGTCTTCCGGGGTGTTCGGGTTCCGGAAATTGTATACCAGGCCGGGCAGCTGTCCTTCCAGGCTCTCCAGGAAATTCCCGGAAGCAATGGTCCGCTGGTTCAGTTCACCGGCCCCGACCACAGAAGCTGCCCCGGTGAGCTGCTCCTTCTTGATCTCCTGGTACCCGGTAGACACCAGCACCACTTCCTCCAGTTCATCTACAGACACTTCCAGGGTAACGTCTATCCTGCCCTGCTGCCCTACGGGGATCTCCCGGGAAGTATATCCTATACTGGAAAACACCAGTACGCTTTCAGGCCCCGGGATACGCAGGGTATAGTTGCCGTCGAAATCGGTGGCCACCCCCCGCTGAGCCCCCCTGATCTGTACGGTAACCCCGGGAAGGGGGTTCCCCTCGCCGTCGCGTACCGTTCCCGACACCTCCCGCTGCTGGCCATGGCTTCCGGCAGGAGAAACTGCCCCCCTCCTGCTCAGCAGTATCTTGCGGTCTGCGATCTCATACCGTGTTGCCGTACCGGAAAACAGGTGCTGCAACACCACCCCGATATCCTGGTCCTCTACCGAGAAGGATACATTTCTGTCCAGGTCTACGGCATCCGTATTAAAAATAAACTGATAGACCGTTTGCGCTTCAATGTCGTCTATCACCTGCCCTACCGTACGTTCCCGCACCTGCAGGGTGATGCCCTGCGAACGGATCTGTCCGGGAAAAATAACAAAGGTTAAAGCTGTTAACCACAAAAACTGCTTCATAATGAAAAATGGTTTTGGTTATCGGAAACTGTTTAATTTTTAAACGGTTTCTTACTGTTTTGGTTTACTTACCACAACACAGTACGCAGGGCATATCGGTACAGGGCATCTCCGGGTTAGTCTATCACAATCTTGTTGTGGACTATGCGGTAATGTATATCGTATATCTTGTTAAAATAATTCAGTACTTCCTCTATGGATTCACGGTCTACTTCTATACTGGCATTAAAGGTTTCCCTGGCCAGTTCTTCATTATTATTGATGATGGTCACATTGTAGAGGCGTTGTAACCTGGCGACAATATTCTCAAACGGGGCATTCCTGAACACGACCTTTCCGTCGACCCATGACGCGTATACCAGCGTATTGACCATCCGCGTCTTTACGGTCTGTCCGGCGCGGTCGAAAGCCCCCATCATTCCCGGCCGGAGAATAACATCGGTACCGGCATCGAAGTCCTTGCCTTTAGGGTACATGCCCACGGCACCTTCCACCAGCACCACCCCGGTCAGGACGTCTTCGGGATATGCAGACACGTTAAAACTGGTGCCCAGGGCCCGGACATTCAGTTCCTGGGCCTCCACAATAAAAGGGTGTTCCGGGTCTTTGGCCACTTCGAAAAAGGCCTCCCCTTTGAGAGATACCTTCCGGGTGCCCTCCCCTGAAAACTTCACCGGGTACCGCAGCGAACTCCCTGCATTCAGGTATACCTTGCTGCCATCCGAAAGCACCAGGTTAAAACGCTTTCCGTAAGGCACGGTCAGGGTACTGTACACCAGTTCTTCAGCAGTATTGTCCTTCGAATAATCGAGCATATTTCCTTTCTGAACCCCCATTACCTTTCCGCTATTGCTGCTCACCGCTATGGTATCGGCCTCCTGCAATTCCCTGACAGACCCATCGTCCAGCCTCAGGGTTACGCCTTTCTGCTCTATCTGTAATACGGGGTGTTCCTGTTTCTTTTGCACAGAAAAATAGTATCCCGCCGAAAGCAACAGGAGTACGGCGGCGGCATACCCGGTTATTCTTCTTAACCTGCGTATTTTATGTCCTCTTTTCTCCCTGGTAATCGTACGGAGCAATCTCTTGCTGGCTTTATCAGCGTCAAAAGCCTTTACATTGTAGTCCATAGCATAATTAATCTTTACAAAACTTCTGAACACCACTTCGTTTTCCGGCTTTTTCAGCCATACAGACAGCTTGTCCAGATCATCGGCAGATGTCTGCCTGACCAGGTATTTGACGATAAACCCGAACTCTCTGAATGATTTCATAGTATATTAACATTTCCTATAACTATTACAAAGCCATTTCATCTGACCCCAGCTTTTTTTTGATTTTTTTTTCGGAAAAACAA
Source organism: Sinomicrobium soli (assembly GCF_003285545.1). Classification (GTDB taxonomy): domain Bacteria; phylum Bacteroidota; class Bacteroidia; order Flavobacteriales; family Flavobacteriaceae; genus Sinomicrobium. The sequence continues at coordinate 466,852 of NZ_QLNV01000002.1, forward strand.
TAAATCCTGTAATTTTAACTGCAATATGTCTCCGTATCACGACCATATCCGGTTTGTCAATGCCCTGAAAAACGGGGAGGCTGCCGCATACGATTTCCTGGTGAAACAGTATCACCAGAGGCTATGTGTATATGCCTACGGCCTGGTACACGACCACGCCCAGGCAGAAGATATCGTACAGAATATTTACCTGAAAGTCTGGAAACAACGCAGGAAACTCAGGGCCGACCTCAACATAAAGCACTTTCTGTACAAGGCGGTATACAATGAATTTATCAATCAATACAAAAAACAAAAATCGGTTATCGAACTGGAGAAAAAATATATGAGTACCCTGGAGTCTGTTATGGAAGAGGATGAAAAAATGCTGTTGAAGCTGATCCCGCTGGTGTGGAAAGAAATACAGCACCTGCCGCCAAAATGCAGGGAGGTCTTTATGCTCAGTAAAAAGGACGGCCTCACCAATATGGAAATCGCAGACCATCTGAATGTCTCCGTCAAGGCCGTGGAATCACAGATCACCAGGGCTTTCAACATTATCCGGAAAAAGCTGGGAGACCAGGCCAATACCATTCTTTACCTGCTTTTCGGACACCAGGCCGGTTATCCTTCATTGCAGTAGAGGAACTTTTATAACACTGTCACCGGAACGAGGCATGCCGGATCATATTGTTGTAAAAATCACCGGTATCAGGCAACGCCTATTAAATCACAGCATTCGGTAAAAGAACAAATGACGAAGTATTGGGAGCGATCTGCTTTATTGATCGGAACTGTCTTGTCCGGGGTATAGGGGTCGGTTCCCAAATTGTTTTTCCCCTTGTTCGGTCAACATATACTTGCCGGTTTTCGGCGCTCCGACAAAATCTACCCAGCCTATATCTTTCAGCTGCTTCATGTCTCTTTGGGCAGTGGCTCTTTTGATGTGAAATTCCTTTTTCAATTCTTCAAGAGAGATGCCACTATGGGTAATAATAAAGGCCAGTTCCTTTCCTAATCTTTCCTTTACAGCATCACTTACAGCATCATAAACGTTTGTATCCTTTATAACGCCTACAGTTTTCAATGGTATAACAGTTCTGAAAACGTCTTCCTCAAAAAATTCCGGCTGACTTCCCGGGGTGTAGATCCCACAATATTTAAAAGTATTCCTCACCCCGGAGCCCAATTTGTCAACTCTTCCTATTTCTTTAAAGAACCGGGCTATAACAGGATTTTTAGGATAAGGTGAAAAGTTTACCGGGTTTATAATACCTACGCCATGAGGACGATTCCAGTTTTCCTCCCAGATTTAGTACGGATACTTCTGGTTCAGGCATGCCTAACTGCTGCGCATTTGAGCAGAGCGGAAGAAATTATAATCCCCGCAAAGCCGAGGATTAAGGACATATAACGCGCCCTTCCTTTTTTAGAAATAAATTTACACAACGCACTCAATTTATCATAAGTCACTTACTAACAAATACTTACATAAATGTCATAAAAATGTCGCCTTAAAACCGTTATCAAAATATAGTTTGCACTAATATATTTGTAGCTCACCAATTAAAACACATCATGAAAGAATTCGGGCAAAAACTCAAAGAACTTAGAAAAAAGAAGGGACTGTCACAAGAAGAATTGGCTGATGCTGCTAAAATAAATTTAAGAACAATTCAACGCATTGAAAACAACGAGAACATACCTCGTGGAAAAACCCTGGGACTTATCTGTGAAGCTCTGGAAATAAACATCGAGGACATTTTGGACTATGGTAAAAAAGAAGACCGTAAATATCTTGTTTATCTCCACCTGTCTGTATTGGCCTTTTTAGTAATTCCTTTGGGAAACATTATACTACCTTTAATTTTATGGCTTTCCGGGAAAGACAGGATTATCGGTCTTAAAGAAACCGGAGCAAACATACTGAACTTTCAGATTTTCTGGACCATACTCCTGGGATTAGCAATAATCGGGCATATCAGTATTATTTTTCGTTATGGCATAAGACTGGAATTCCTTTATTTTATTGTATTCCTGTATGTGGTAAACATTATGCTCTCCATTATTTTTACTTTTAAATCAGGATATGGACGGCCTGCTAAAATGTACCCCACTATCTTCAGACTGGTAAAGTAATTCCAGTGGTGCTCCCTTTAATGCGTTTGCCCTGCACCCCATCCTCCGATTTCCACATATTCCCAAAAAAATATTTACTTTTATACAAATTTTATCATGATTTGCTCACGACGAGTGCAATCGATTTCGAATATAAAAATCAATCATCTTGGACCGAAGAAATTTTATCAGGAACAGTAGTTTGGGAACAGGCGCATTGCTGTTCCCGGGAAGCTTGT
>NZ_QLNV01000030.1 GCF_003285545.1 Sinomicrobium soli
CATGATGCCATAAAAAAACCCTTCACCGTAATGATGAAGGGTTTAAAGAAGGCGGCGACATACTCTCCCACGAATGCAGTACCATCTGCGCGCATGGGCTTAACTTCTCTGTTCGGAATGGGTAGAGGTGAGCCCCATGGCTATAACCACCTTAAATCGTTGAATGAATAATTAAAAAGAAAGAATGATACTTCGATCAGTTTTCATTCTTCATTATTACTTTTTCATTCCAAATATCATAACATATTGAGAAAAATCAAATACCATACCTAAAAAACACAGAGCCATAGATAAGTCTACGGGTAATTAGTACTACTCGGCTACGACATTACTGCCCATACACCTGTAGCCTATCAACGTGGTCATCTCCCACGACCCTTTAAAGAAATCTCATCTTGTGGCGGGTTTCGCGCTTATATGCTTTCAGCGCTTATCCCATCCCAACATAGCTACTCAGCGGTGCTCCTGGCGGAACAACTGATACACCAGAGGTTAGTCCAACTCGGTCCTCTCGTACTAGAGTCAGAGCCACGCAAATTTCTAACGCCCACAGTAGATAGAGACCGAACTGTCTCACGACGTTCTGAACCCAGCTCGCGTGCCACTTTAATGGGCGAACAGCCCAACCCTTGGGACCTTCTCCAGCCCCAGGATGTGACGAGCCGACATCGAGGTGCCAAACCCCCCCGTCGATGTGAGCTCTTGGGGGAGATCAGCCTGTTATCCCCGGCGTACCTTTTATCCTTTGAGCGATGGCCCTTCCATACGGAACCACCGGATCACTATGCTCTACTTTCGTACCTGATCGACTTGTAAGTCTCTCAGTCAAGCTCCCTTTTGCCATTGCACTCTACGCACGGTTACCAAGCGTGCTGAGGGAACCTTTAGAAGCCTCCGTTACGCTTTTGGAGGCGACCACCCCAGTCAAACTACCCACCACGAACTGTCTCCCGAGGTTGTCGGGATTAGGCTTCAGATAAGCAAAGGGTGGTATTTCAACAACGACTCCACAACGCCTGGCGACGCCACTTCATAGTCTCCCACCTATCCTACACATCACTTATCCAAAGTCAATACGAAGCTATAGTAAAGGTGCACGGGGTCTTTTCGTCCCACTGCGGGTAATCGGCATCTTCACCGATACTACAATTTCACCGAGTTCATGGCCGAGACAGTGTCCAGATCGTTACACCATTCGTGCAGGTCGGAACTTACCCGACAAGGAATTTCGCTACCTTAGGACCGTTATAGTTACGGCCGCCGTTTACCGGGGCTTCAGTTCAATGCTTCGAGTTACCTCTAACATCTCCCCTTAACCTTCCGGCACCGGGCAGGTGTCAGACCCTATACGTCATCTTTCGATTTAGCAGAGCCCTGTGTTTTTGATAAACAGTCGCCTGGACCTTTTCACTGCGGCCACACCGGAGTGTGGCGTCTCTTCTCCCGAAGTTACGAGACCATTTTGCCTAGTTCCTTAGCCATGAATCGCTCGAGCGCCTTAGAATACTCTTCCCAACCACCTGTGTCGGTTTAAGGTACAGGCTGCATATATCGCTTTTCTTGGAAAATGTTAAAAAGAATTATCACCGCAGCCGAAGCCTTAGTGTACTATCCCTAAGTTCCCTTAGGTTCAACGTACTATTCCGTCAGTACGCATCTTCGCCACATTTCCGTCACTTTTGTCTATATGCAGGTACAGGAATATTAACCTGTTGTCCATCCACTTCCCCCTTCGGGTTCGCGTTAGGCCCTGACTAACCCTCAGCTGATTAGCATAGCTGAGGAAACCGGAGTCTTTCGGCGTGCGGGTTTCTCGCCCGCATGATCGTTACTTATGCCTACATTTTCTTTTCCATACCTTCCAGCATACCTCACAGTACACCTTCAACAAATATGGAATGCTCCCCTACCTCTTGATCCGAAGATCAAAACCATAGCTTCGGTAGTATGCTTATGCCCGATTATTATCCATGCCAGACCGCTCGACTAGTGAGCTGTTACGCACTCTTTAAATGTATGGCTGCTTCCAAGCCAACATCCTAGCTGTCTATGCAGTCCAACCGCGTTTTTTCAACTTAGCATACATTTGGGGACCTTAGCTGATGGTCCGGGTTCTTTCCCTCTCGGACATGGACCTTAGCACCCATGCCCTCACTGCTGGTAATCATTATATAGCATTCGGAGTTTGTCAGGAATTGGTAGGCGGTGAAGCCCCCGCATCCAATCAGTAGCTCTACCTCTATATAACTATAACCAACGCTGCACCTAAATGCATTTCGGGGAGTACGAGCTATTTCCGTGTTTGATTGGCCTTTCACCCCTACCCACAGGTCATCCCAAGACTTTTCAACGTCAACGGGTTCGGGCCTCCACTTTGGGTTAACAAAGCTTCACCCTGCCCATGGGTAGATCACACGGTTTCGCGTCTACTTCTGCCAACTATAGCGCCCTGTTCAGACTCACTTTCGTTACGGCTTCGCATCTCAAATGCTTAACCTTGCTGGCAACAGTAACTCGTAGGCTCATTATGCAAAAGGCACGCCGTCACCCTTAAAGGGCTCCGACCGCTTGTAGGCGTATGGTTTCAGGATCTGTTTCACTCCCTTGTTCAGGGTTCTTTTCACCTTTCCCTCACGGTACTGGTTCACTATCGGTCTCTCAGGAGTATTTAGCCTTAGCGGATGGTCCCGCCAGATTCACACAGGGTTTCACGTGCCCCGCGCTACTCAGGATCCTGCTATCAATAACAACACTTACCGATACGGGACTATCACCCTCTGTGGTCGATCTTTCCAAATCGTTCTTATTCATGTTGCATCAAATATCGCAGTCCTACTACCCCATAATTGCCGTAACAACTATGGTTTGGGCTACTCCGCGTTCGCTCGCCACTACTTGCGGAATCACTGTTGTTTTCTTCTCCTGCGGGTACTTAGATGTTTCAGTTCCCCGCGTTCGCTCCACTTGCGTGGTGACTGGCCTTCAACCAGCCGGGTTGCCCCATTCGGATATCTACGGATCATTTCGTATGTGCCGATCCCCGTAGCTTGTCGCAGCTTATCACGTCCTTCTTCGCCTCTGAGAGCCTAGGCATCCCCCATACGCCCTTACATAACTTATCTATACCTTAATATCATAATATCTCTAAATAGAAACATTACGTCTAATTTGCTCTAATTGTTGCTTTACGTTTAACAAGATCGAAATCTTGTTCGTATTTGCTTTTTCTCAATATGTCAAAGAACTTTTTGTTAGTAGTGAGGTTTTAGTAGTGAGTAGTGAGATAGCAGTAGTGAGAAAAATGTAATTCTCAATACTAATAGCTAATAGCTCAATACTAACAGCTAACAACTAACACCGTGGAGAATATCGGAGTCGAACCGATAGCCTGTCCCGCTTTTACGGGAACCTTCCCGATACACATCGGGACGACCCAGCCCCTGAATGGCTGATTTCCTAATTCTCATTATATAAATGAACTTCTTTTTTTAGTAGTGAGATTTTAGTAGTGAGTAGTGAGAAAACATAAATCTCAATACTAACAGCTCAATACTCAATACTAACACCGTGGAGAATATCGGAGTCGAACCGATGACCTCCTGCGTGCAAGGCAGGCGCTCTAGCCAGCTGAGCTAATTCCCCATTCCTGTTGTTTTGAATGTTGAATTATCTGTGTTGAATTAATCTAAAAAATACAATATAATTCAATGTCCCAACTTCCAGAATTTCCGTATTCTTTTCAATGAACTATTTAATTACTCGTAGTCTCGGGCAGGCTCGAACTGCCGACCTCTACATTATCAGTGTAGCGCTCTAACCAGCTGAGCTACGAGACTATGCTATTATTGACAGCTTAAGCAAGATCATCCTTCATACTTTCACATACTCCTCAATTCCGTCTCTCTAGAAAGGAGGTGTTCCAGCCGCACCTTCCGGTACGGCTACCTTGTTACGACTTAGCCCCAGTTACCAGTTTTACCCTAGGCAGCTCCTTGCGGTCACCGACTTCAGGTACCCCCGGCTTCCATGGCTTGACGGGCGGTGTGTACAAGGCCCGGGAACGTATTCACCGGATCATGGCTGATATCCGATTACTAGCGATTCCAGCTTCACGGAGTCGAGTTGCAGACTCCGATCCGAACTGTGATCGGTTTTATAGATTCGCGCCTGCTCACGCAGTGGCTGCTCGCTGTACCGACCATTGTAGCACGTGTGTAGCCCAAGACGTAAGGGCCGTGATGATTTGACGTCATCCCCACCTTCCTCACGGTTTGCACCGGCAGTCTGGTTAGAGTCCCCGACTTCACTCGCTGGTAACTAACCACAGGGGTTGCGCTCGTTATAGGACTTAACCTGACACCTCACGGCACGAGCTGACGACAACCATGCAGCACCTTGTATATTGTCCGAAGAAATAACTGTTTCCAATTACGTCAACATACATTTAAGCCTTGGTAAGGTTCCTCGCGTATCATCGAATTAAACCACATGCTCCACCGCTTGTGCGGGCCCCCGTCAATTCCTTTGAGTTTCATTCTTGCGAACGTACTCCCCAGGTGGGATACTTATCACTTTCGCTTAGCCACTGAGATGTACATCCCAACAGCTAGTATCCATCGTTTACGGCGTGGACTACCAGGGTATCTAATCCTGTTCGCTACCCACGCTTTCGTCCATCAGCGTCAATCATGTGTTAGTGACCTGCCTTCGCAATCGGTATTCTATGTAATATCTATGCATTTCACCGCTACACTACATATTCTAATCACTTCACACACATTCAAGATAGACAGTATCAGAGGCAATTTTACCGTTAAGCGGCAAACTTTCACCACTGACTTATCCATCCGCCTACGGACCCTTTAAACCCAATGATTCCGGATAACGCTTGCACCCTCCGTATTACCGCGGCTGCTGGCACGGAGTTAGCCGGTGCTTATTCCTACGATACCGTCATCAAGCTACACGTAGCTCTTATTCTTCTCGTAGAAAAGCAGTTTACAACCCATAGGGCAGTCTTCCTGCACGCGGCATGGCTGGATCAGGCTCCCGCCCATTGTCCAATATTCCTCACTGCTGCCTCCCGTAGGAGTCTGGTCCGTGTCTCAGTTCCAGTGTGGGGGATCTCCCTCTCAGGACCCCGATCCATCGTTGCCTTGGTATGCCGTTACCATACCAACTAGCTAATGGAACGCATGCTCATCTTTTGCCGCCTCAGCTTTAATACAGTTCCGATGCCAAAACCGTATACCATGGGGTATTAATCCAAATTTCTTCGGGCTATCCCCCAGCAAAAGGTAGATTGCATACGCGTTACTCACCCGTGCGCCGGTCTCTATAGTAGCAAGCTACTATATACCCCTCGACTTGCATGTGTTAGGCCTGCCGCTAGCGTTCATCCTGAGCCAGGATCAAACTCTTCATCGTTAATCTGTAAATATTATTTACGGAACAAAAGAGCGTTACATGTGTCCATACTCAAAATAATCTTGCTTAAAATCTTCCTAAATCTCGTCACTCCTTATCGAAGTAACTTTTTTAGTGCTGTCAACAATATGTCAAGGAACGTATCCTTATCTTTTTATACATCGCTTAACTCGTAAGCGGCTGCAAAACTAATACCTTTTTTATTCCTGGCAAATATTTATTCAACTTTTTTTCGGTCGCCGG